>NZ_SRMQ01000003.1 GCF_004768785.1 Caproiciproducens galactitolivorans | reverse complement strand
AGATAAGTATGATTTGCGTATTTGCGCGCACCGGCGGAAACCTGAAGAATGAGCGGAGCCTTCAGTTCCTGGCAGGCTTCGGTAATTCCCTGCACAATCTCCATGTTGTTGACGTTGAACGCGCCGATCGCGTATCCGCCTTCATATGCCTTTTTGAACATCTCCCTAGTATTGACCAGTGGCATTTTTTAACCCCCAATTATAATTTTCTGCGTATATTATATCGCAATTATTTGAAAAGATAAAGATAAATAGTTAAATATATATTTCCCACGGTTGCACCTTTTTTATGAATCCTGCATAATGTTTCCTTTTTTGAAAATGTTCCCCTTCTCCACACTACTGAAAAAAGAATCTGCGATTGCCGCACTCAAAACGAAAATAGGCGCGCGGCTTAAAAGCCGGCGCTCTCTCCGAACCGGGAATCCGAACCGGATGGCATCCTGCGGAAGCGGTCGCAAAATACAACAGATTTTTACGAAAATTGCAGAAAACTCCATAATCGTATTTCTTCCTCAAGCCATCAAGCGGGTAGCCCGTCATCCTGCGTGCTGCCTTTCCTGCGCAAACAGCTCCGGGTTGCAGCGGCTGTAGTGGAAAATATACTGCTGTGCGATCCCAGCGTAGCAGCCGAACGCTTCGGGGCTTCTTCCGGGGAAAAGGGTCTGCATCGCGCGTTTCATCCACACATCCATCGGAAACGCTTCCAACCGGTGCAGGCCGTAAAGCAGGGTACAGTCCGCCACCTTCGGACCAACGCCGTGAATTTGCATGAGCTGTTCGCGTGCGTCGGAAAGCTCCGCGGTTTTCAGCCTTTCCAAATCAATCACCCCGGAGGCAACCTTCCGCGCCGCGTCCACGACATATTTGGCCCGGAAGCCACAGCGGATCTCGCAAAGGGCCTCCGGTTCCAGCGCGGCAATCCGCTCGGGAGTGGGAAACGCGAAAAAGCCGTCCCCGATCGGTTCACCGAACTGTTCGCAAAGCCGTTTCACAATTCCCCGGATGCGCGGGATATTGTTGTTCTGAGACAGGATGAAAGAGCAAAGCGCCTCCCACGGCTCCTGATTCAGGATGCGCATTCCAGGCGCGAACTGCGCCGCCCGCGCGAGCGTCCTATCCGCGGCCGACAAATCCGCGCGGATTTTTGCGTAATCCCGCTTCAGGTCAAAATAATTCCCCCAGAATTCATCCTGAGCGATCTGTGGTATATTTTCTTCCGAAATGTTTAAAATATGTCCGGAAGCCACGCCCGTATACGAACCGTCGGGCTGTCTTTCCCAACGGAAGCACTGCCCGCATTCCAGCGTCTGTTCCAAATCAAAATCTAAAATTTTCTGCATCCTTTGCCCTCTGCTTTCCGCACATTCGCCCGCTTTTCATTATCATTATTATAACATGAATCGTAAAGGTTGGAATACTGAGTGTTTTAAAAAGTTTTTACCTTCGGTTTACATAAACAAAAATATACATTTCACATGCAAAAGTGGAAAAGCCCGGTAGTTTTGCACACTTATTAACATTTTCCACAGAGTTTTCAACAGTTAAAACAGAGTATTCCACGGTGTTATGTAAACTTTTGCAAATACTAACCGTATAAATCGCTCTAAGAAAAGCGTTTTTTGGCTGTATAATTCTATAATTTCAAAAAGTTTTCCACAATCTGTATAAAATACCTTTCCACAAGATTCAACCGGCAATCTTTCCATCGTACAGCGTAATCTTACGGTTGTGGATTAAGTACGTCCCGTTTTGGACATAGGTAATTTTCGGAACACGGAAATAATGCTCCCATCCGCGCCCCCAAAGCCGGGTTTTCACCACGCCGTACGCGCTTCCTTCCGCCTCAATTACCTCATCCCCGCCAATGTATATGCCCACATGCCCGTCCTTGTGAACCCCCAGCCCTGGCGTTTCGGGCATTTCCGAAATATTCCCCTTTACCTGGGCAAGGGCGTACAGGTCGTTTGCGGTACAGTCCGGGATGGCATCCGGGCGGCCCCGGACAATCTCCCCCGTGGATTCATCCAGCCAGGAATACGCCTTGATCAGCCCGCCGCAGTCGAACGAGGGGCGCCCGCCGAAGCGAAGCAGGATGGAATCGCACTGCTCTTTTGAAAGCCCCGCCCGTTCCACCCCCGCAAAGCGGGCCTTCTGCTGCTCAAGGAAGCTCCCGTCAACGGTCTGGCCCGCCGCGCCGAAAATATATCCGCTTTTGCAGGAAAGCGCGTTCCACGCGAAGTTCACAAGGCCGATATTGTTTTTCGCCCCGTCCCCGCTTTTCAGGTTTTTCCGCAGTAGATCGGCAGCGTTTAAATACCCCGGCGCAATTTCTTTGGAAAGATTCACAATTTCCCGCCTCAGCCCGCTGTCAACGGTAACCGAAAACTCCGCCTGTATGTTGTTGAAAATTTGGTCGGTGTCGGAAACCGGAACGGGTCCGTCCTTGCCCTCCGTATAAAAGCTGCGGAGCAACCGCCGGCGCACCTCCGCCTTATCGTCGTAAGCACGGTTGTCAAATAAGGTCATGTACGCGGCATAGAGGAGCTGCGTGTTGATGGAATTCTCGGTTTTCTGCCTTTGGAGCACCGAGGTTACCAGCGGCGAAAAATCGCGCGAAACCGTATTCAGCGCGTAATCAAATCGGTTTTCGCGCCGGGCGTTGCAATTTTTTAACAATAGAAAAAGCAGAACCATGCTAAAAAATATCAGAAGAATTCTGCCATCGAAACCTCTTTTCCACCGCCTATACCCAAGCCGGGAACGAATTCGAAGCATTCGGCACACCCCCCGTTCTTACCTATTCGCCCGCGCGGCAAAATATGAACGGACCATGCAATTTTAAACCGTAGCGGTGTATTGACGGACATTCCCATATCTGCTAAAATGAAAAATGAATACATAATTTGAAATTCAAAGTGTTAAAGCCGTCCGTAAAGCCTTTGGACGGTTTCAAAATTTATATAGAGAAAAATAAGGAGACGGAAAATTGATGAACGGGGAAAAAAAACAGCGCGGAGAAGGCGTTATTGCCGGAAGAAATGCGGTAAACGAGGCTTTGCGCAGCGGCCGCGCAATCGACAGCCTTTATGTGGCGCGCGGCGAGCATACGGGAAGCCTGAGCGCGCTGATTGCCAAGGCGAAAAAGATGGGAATTTCCATCAAGGAGGCCGATGGCAGGAAGCTGGATTTCCTCTGCGGCAACGCGAATCACCAAGGCGTTGTCGCGGTCGCAGCAGTAAAGGAATACGCTGCCGTAGACGATATTTTCCGCCTTGCAGAAGAGCGCAGCGAGCCGCCGTTCATTATCATTGCAGACGGGCTGGAGGATCCCCACAACCTCGGCGCCATCCTGCGTGTGGCCGAATGTGCGGGCGCGCACGGGGTCATCATCCCCAAACGGCGCGCCGCGGGGCTTACCTACGCGGTCGGTAAGGTGAGCGCCGGCGCAGTAGAATATGTTCCCGTCGCGCGGGTGACGAACATCGCCGCCACGGTGGACGAGCTGAAAAAACGCGGCGTATGGGTTTACGCGGCCGATATGGACGGAGAAAATTGGTGCAACGTGGATTATTCCGGCCCTGCGGCTGTTGTCATCGGTTCCGAAGGCTTCGGCGTAAGCCGCCTGATAAAAGAAAAATGCGACTTTGTTATATCCCTGCCGATGAAGGGTAAAATAAATTCGCTTAATGCTTCGGTTGCCTGCGGTATCATCTGCTATGAAATCGCACGGCAACGCAGCGGTATTAAGACAAAATAATACAGGAGCGGATAGATATGGGCGACAAACAAAAAGCTCCGCGTGACCGCTTTTCCTTAGATGAAATTCTGGCGGAAGCGCGCACCTTGGATCAAGCGGAAAAGGAGCCGGCGCCCGCAAAGGCAAAAGAGAAAACGGTTCAGCAAAAAGTTCCCGTTACCCCGGAGGAAATTGCAGCTAAGGCAAAAAGCGCCCTTGACGCGCAGCTCGAATCGCAGCCGTCCCCGCCTTCCCAGGCAGAGGATCCCCCCGGGCCGTCCGAAAAGAAAAAGGGGCTCCGGGGGCTTTTCGGCCGCCGAAAAAGGGAAATCCCCGACCTTGACAATGAAAACGACATTTATTATGGGCTTCAGTTGAAATCCATTGAGGAATACCGTGAAGATTATGAAAAAGCAATGCAGGTAACGGCCGCCCGGCCGAAAAGCGGGCCGGGAAGTTCGGTTTTTTCCTACCTGTTTGAGGAAACCCCGGACAATGTGGTCGACGATGAGATTGCCGAGCATTTTGAAAAGCTGCATGACGATCGGAAAAAGCGTGTGCAGGGTATCATGAAAAAAGCCGGCCTGGAACAGGAGGAGCTGTATTCTTCGTCTGATTTTGCCGTACCGGAAGCAAAAGAGCCGGAGAAAGTGGAAGCTTCCGCTGCAACCCCCCCGGCCCCGCAGCAGGTTCCGCCCGAACCCATCCCCGAACCGAAACAGGATCCGATCCGCACACCGGAACCCGGCCCTGAAATCAATCCGGTCCCGACGGTCATACCGGAAATAACGGAACCGTATCCGGCGCCGATGACGCCGTCCACACCGCTTCAGCCGGAAATTGTCCCTCCCATCCGGGGAAGGATGTCCGAGGATCCAGTAAAGGAACCCGTTCATGAACCGAAGGTAAAAGAGGAGCTTCCGAACGCACCCGCTGTGGAGGAGCCCGTGCGTCCGGTGCCGCAGTCGGTAAAACGCCCGACTTATCGGGCGTTTGGGCCTCCTGTCCATATTCTTGCCCTCGACAACATGGAGGAAATCCTGTCCCATGCGGCAAAAAGGCTGCCGCCTGTGAATCCGAAGCCCGCTCCCCCGCCGATTCCTCTTCCGGTTGTGGATACCGGGGAACCGGCAGCAGATACAGCCGGACCGGAGGGCAGCCCCAAATCCGAACCGAACGGCATCACTTTGGCACCGGAAGAACGGAACGAAGAACAGAGCCCGGAACCGCCAATCCCCTTCCCGGAACCCGCCGCCATGGAACCGGAGCCGGAGGAAGAAGAAACGCAGAAACCGGTTAAGAAAAGGCGGTTTCATCTTTTCGGAAACGAAGAAGAAGACAATGATTCCAGCGATGACCTGCCCGAAGAGCAGGAAGAACTGGACGATTACATAAGTCCGGACGACGCAGCCTCCGTTCTGAACGAACTCAAGGGCACCATGCACCGCCTGCTCCTTCGGTTCGCCGTTACGGGAATCAGCCTCCTTCTGCTTCTGGGCTTCGGCCTGCTGCGGGAGATGTCCGGTTTCCTGCCGCCGGAGTTGTTGCTCTGGCTCACCCCGCAGGCGTATCTGATCGTGAATCTGGTATTCCTTCTGATCGCCGGGGCATTCTGTGCCGTTCCCATATCGAACGGCCTGAAAGCGCTCTTAACGTTTCAGGCAAATGCCGACAGCGCCGTAGCTGTTGCCACGGTTGCAGCCGCCGCGCAGAATATTGCGCTGCTGTTTTCCGCGCACGACGTACAGGCGGGGAATTATCATGTGTACTCCGTCCTTGTCGTGCTGGCGCTGTTTTTTAACACCTTCGGCAAAACGGTTATGACACAACGGATTCTCCGGAATTTTCGTTTCGTTTCCGCGCCGGACCAAAAGCAGGCCGTCCTGCTTTTCGACGACTACAATACCGCCCTGCAAATGGCAGACGGCTGCGTCATCGACGCGCCCGTAATTGCCTATCAGACAAAGACAAAATTCTTGAAAAATTTCCTTCGTCTATCCTACGAACCGGATCCGAGCGAGCAGGCTTCGCAGACAATGGCGCCGATCGGCTTTGTTTTGTCGCTCATTCTGTGTATCGCGTCCGTGATCCTTTATAAGGATGTCTTCAGCGCCCTGACCGCTTTTGCGGCGGCGGCCTGCATCTGTGTCCCGTTCGTCAATATGCTTAGTGTGAACCTGCCGGTCAACCGGGTGTGCCGCGTGGCCTCGCGTTGCGGCGCTATGTTGGTCGGCTATTCCGCAATCGATTATTTCAGCAATGTCAACGCCGTTATGGTGGACGCAAAAGACCTTTTCCCGAAGGGTACGGTCGTTCTGAACGCGATTAAAACCTTCGGCGGGCAACGCATCGACGACGCCATTGTGGACGCGACGGCGCTAATGTGCTGCGTAGGAGGTCCCCTGAGCGACGTTTTTGAGCAAATCATCAAGAGCAGCGGCCTGCTTCCCAAGATTGACAATCCGGTTTTCGAGGACGACAGGGGCGTTACCGGCTGGGTATCCGGCCGCCGGATTCTGGTCGGAAGCCGCAAGCTTATGGAAGCACACAGTATTCAGCCACCCTCGCGCGATTACGAGGAAAAATATATCCACACAGGAAGAAAAATCATTTATCTCGCTTCCGGCGGGGAACTCGTCGCCATGTTCGTCGTATCCTATATTTCCGACCGGCGGCGCGCCATGGAGCTTCGCCGACTGGAGGACAACGGCATCAGCCTGATCGTGCGCACCTGCGACCCGAATATCACGCCGCGCATGCTGGCCGAATGCTTCGGGCTAGACGAGCACTCCATCCGCGTCCTTCCGGAACGGCTCGGAAGCGTATATACCGATCTGACGGCCGAACCGCAGGACCGTTCGCCCGCCATGCTGGCAACAAAGGGTCGTCCGGCGGCCATGATGCGGATGCTGAGCGCGTGTGTGCGCCAGCGCAGCAATATTTCCATGGCCGTCGCCATGCAGACCGTTGCGGTCATCCTTGGGTTCCTGCTCGTTTCCTTCTTAACCTGTTATTCCGGCCTAGGGCAGCTTTCCGTTGCAGCGCTTCTCATCTATGAGCTGTTCTGGGCTGCGGCAATCTTGTTTGTTCCTAAGCTTCGCAAGCCCTGACTACATAATAGAAAGAGAAATTCGAATGGATAAAACCTTAATCAAACGGATGGCGATGGTTCTGATTGGCACGGTTATCATGACCATTTCCATCTCGCTCTCCATCTACGCCGGCTTAGGCACCGACCCGTGCACCTGCCTGGTCTTGGGCATATCCCGAAAGCTTTGCCGGGACTTCGGTTTCATGCTGCTTATTGTTAACGGAATTTTCCTTGTTCTCACGTTTTTTTTTGCAAGGAACCTCATCGGCTTCGGTACTGTCATCAATATGAGCGTCATCGGATTGCTGGTTGACCACTTCAATAGAATTCTGTCTTCCTTTCTTCCGCAGGAGCCGGAGCTTTGGCTTCGGCTCCTATGCATGGCATTGGGGGTTCTGATCCTCTCCTTTACGGCCGCCCTGTATATGTATCCACAGCTTGGCGCGTCGCCCTATGACAGCGTTACCCTGATGGTTACAAAGTATTCGAAAAAGGAATTCCGCTGGTGCCGCATTGCCTGCGATACCCTTTCCGTGCTGATCGGATGGCTCTGCGGCAGCACAGTCGGATTGGGTACGGTTATTACCGCATTCTGCCTCGGGCCTTTTATTAAATATTTTAGCGAAAAACTGAAAAAACACTTCCCCCTATCGAATATTTCCTGACGGCGATTAACAACATTTTGCGAGACGGATTCGGTAAGAGTCTATGGAACCTGTTACCGTTGATATGAATAATATAAACCAGGTAAAAGCTCTATAATTTTATAAATAGGAGTGTATTACGTGGGTTATACAAATAACGGCATTTATTACTGCGACGAAAGTAAAGACAGGGAAAAGGAGCGGGTGAAATACAAAGAGAAGGGAGAAAACTTCTGTTCTGCCCCAAAACACCCTGCGCCTAAAAAAATATTACTTGAATGCGGAAACCACCCGGAAGACGCGATATTTGAAATTGACGGCGGGCGCGTAGAAGAACATCAGTTTTTTGTTTTGGATTCCGTTCTGGTGGATACCACCTGCTTATTCCGACCCATTGTGAAAATTGAATTTTCCAGCATTATCTATCTGGATGCGGAAACGGAAAAACATTGTGGGGACAATATTGATGCAAGGCCATTCGGCCAAAAAGAGCTTGAAGCCGACTTATTGTTTGAGTTGATAAGGATTTGCGACGGCCAGAAGGAATGTGTCCAGAGCTGGAGATATTTAAAGAGATTTGAAATTGAAGGGGACGACCGGCTGGAAGTGGAATTCAGCGAACCCTTTACGGTAACATTCTGTGACAAGGTTTGTCCGGGTTGCTGTGAATATAAAATGGTCGTAAGCGGCAGAGAATTTGAAGGCGATTTTGATTCATTAAGAGTCGTTAAGCCCGATTTAAGCGCCCTTGCGCAAGGGCTGTGCGACGACTGATCCTTCCGATTCTGGCATAAACCCTATATGGAAAGCAAGCCCCTTCGTTAACTGCACCCTTTTCGTTATTTCGGTTCGGTTACTGTCTAACGAAAAGGGTGTTTTGCAGCCCGCAAACAGCCCTGTATCCGCTTTAACCCATCAAAACAAAAGGAAGAGTTCATTCCCGTGCAATATGGGATTTAAACTCTTCCGTTTTTTTATTTTATATAGCTGTCAATGATTTTCTGTGCGGTGCTGTTTTGATCAGATACGCAGAGAATCACATATTTCCCGCTGGTTACCAGAACAGGGGATTTCAACTTCTCCATTTCCTTCGGCTGATAGTCCTTAAACCCTTCCCGCTGGTTCTCAATCCGCTTTTGGGCGGCTTCCTTTACCTTTTTCGCGGTTTTTTCGTCTTTTGCTTCAAACACCGCAACCTCCTCGGCGGTTGCCCCTGTGCTTTCATATACGGCTGATTTCGCCACCGTGCTTTCGTCCAGCCCGTAAAGCTGAAGCGCGGTTTCCGATTCGATCTGCGACATCTGGTCGGCAAATGGAACGGCCGAAAGCAGCTTGTTGGCTACCTCCTGGGTATCCAGTGTTTTCACCGCTTTGGAAGCGCAGCCCGCGCACAGTAAAATCGCCGCCGACAATGCAAACAGTAAAATTCTTTTCATGTTGTTTTCCAATTCCTTTCCCCGGCGCTGGCGATTAAATACCCGCACCACTTCTTGCAATATTCCTTGTTTAGGTGTACCCCGTCGGTGGAAGCGTCCGCAGGCAGATTTCCGTTTGGGTCGCTGACCGCCGTATCCACCGCAAGATACTGTACACCCTTTTTCTTTGCCATTTCTTGAATCTGTTTATTAAAGGAAGCAATTTTCTGGTTATTATAGACCTTGTCCGAACTGGATTTTTTCTCGGAAACCGGCAGGATGGACTGAACGAATATCTCCGCCTTTGGCTGGGATTTTTTTATGGCGTCGATCAGTTTTCCATAATCGCTGATAAAGGCTGCCGAACTGCTCCAGCCAAGCTCGTTTATGCCAAACATGATGTACACTTTCCCGAACTTCTTTTTCTGGAGCGCCTGCACAACCGTCAGCTTCTTTCCGCCCACATCAATTGCCGGTTTTGTAAACGCTGTATTTACCATCAGCCCTTTTGCCGCATAATAGGTCGCGCCGTCAAGCACGTCATAGTTGCGCAGGCCTTCCGTGCGGCTGTCGCCGATCAGCACGGCGTCACGGAAATACCCGGTCGGTGCGCCGGGCGCGCTTTCGCCGGCAGCGAACGATTGCTGCCTGGAATCCGCCGCCCTGCTGCTTTCGGCGGATTCCGCCCCAGAGCTTGCCTTCCCGCCGCTTTCCGGCTTTTTGCTGGAAACCGGTCTGGAAACGCCTTCCGTTTCGGAAGAACCGGTTTGTCCGCTTTGCTGAAGCAAACTGTTGATTTTTCTAATGGAAGCTGCCGCTCCCAGCCCCACGATATAAAGAATACCCGCTAGAACGACGCAGACAATCGTCCTGCGGATAAACAGTCTTACCCGCCTTTTCCTCCTGTATACCTGCATCAAAAGAGCACCCCGTGTTATGTCCCCATTTATGTAAATACAACAAGCCGTTTATAAAATTGCTTTCTATAATAAATATATTACAGATACCTGTCTATTATAACCCCAATTGCACTCGTTTAAAAGACAAAAATAAGGGTATGACAAAACTGTCATACCCTTTTCAGACTAATTACAAATTTGTTTCATCCGGCACCGCCGGATAAATAAAATTTCACAGTCTTTTTGCTTATAAGAATTATTTTGATGCTTCGTAAACCGCAACCGCACAGGCAACTGTAGCGCCAACCATCGGGTTGTTGCCCATGCCAATCAGGCCCATCATTTCAACATGCGCAGGAACGGAAGAGGAACCCGCGAACTGCGCGTCGCCGTGTACGCGGCCCAGAGAGTCGGTCAAGCCATAGGAAGCAGGACCGGCGCCCATGTTGTCCGGATGCAGGGTACGGCCTGTTCCGCCGCCACTTGCAACGGAGAAATACTTCTTGCCGTTTTCCTGCGCCCACTTCTTGTAGGTGCCTGCAACAAGGTGCTGGAAACGGACCGGGTTGGTGGAGTTACCGGTAATGGAAACGTCAACCCCCTCGTGCTGCATGATGGCCACGCCCTCGCGGACGTCGTTTGCGCCATAGCATTTTACAGCCGCGCGCTCGCCATCGGAGAAGGCTTTCTCCTCAAGGATATTCAGCTTGTCGTTGAAGAAATCAAAATCCGTTTTAACATAAGTAAAGCCGTTAATTCTGGAAATGATATACGCCGCATCCTTGCCAAGGCCGTTCAGGATAATGCGGAGCGGCTCTTTACGGGCACGGTTCGCGGTACGGGCAATGCCGATTGCGCCTTCCGCAGCCGCGAAAGATTCGTGGCCCGCGAGGAAAGCAAAGCACCTTGTTTCATCGCGAAGAAGCATTGCGCCAAGATTGCCGTGGCCAAGGCCGACCTTTCTCTGTTCGGCAACGGAGCCGGGAACACAGAAAGCCTCCAGGCCGATTCCGATTTTCTCGGAAGCCTCTGCGGCGGACTTCACATCCGATTTTAGTGCGACGGCACAGCCAAGGGTATAAGCCCATGTCGCGTTCTCAAACGCGATCGGCTGAACGCCCTTTACGATTTTCTCTACATCTATATTTTTCGAAAGGCAAAGATCGCGTGCTTCTTCGAGGCTGGCAAGGCCATACTCGGCAAGGCACTTTTCTATTTTGGCCATTCTTCTTTCTTTACCTTCAAACTTGACATCGTTCGCCATCTAGTTTCGTCCTCCTTTATGGTCTTTTTATTCTTCACGCGGATCAATGTACTTTGCCGCGTTGTCGAAGCGGCCGTACTGACCGATGTTTTTCTTGTATGCCTCGTCGGGGCTCATGCCGTGACGAATATCTTCCATCATCTTACCAAGTTTGACAAACTGATAGCCGATAACTTCGTTATTTTCATCCAGAGCGATTTTTAAAACGTAGCCCTCCGCCATTTCCATATAGCGGACGCCCTTCTTGCCGGTGCTGTACATGGTGCCGACCTGGGAACGAAGGCCCTTGCCCAGATCTTCAAGACCTGCACCGATCGGAAGCCCGTCCTCAGAGAAAGCAGTCTGGCTGCGTCCGTAAACGATCTGCTTGAAAACTTCACGCATGGCAACGTTGATCGCGTCGCAGACAAGGTCGGTATTCAGGCACTCAAGTAGTGTTTTGCCCGGCAGGATTTCGGCGGCCATAGCGGCGGAGTGGGTCATGCCGGAGCAGCCGATCGTCTCAACCAGAGCCTCCTGTACAATACCTTCTTTTACATTTAATGTAAGCTTGCAGGCGCCCTGCTGCGGAGCGCACCAGCCAACGCCGTGGCTCAGACCGGATATGTCTTTAATTTCATAGGCTTTTACCCATTTCCCTTCTTCCGGGATCGGTGCCGGACCGTGTTTCGGGCCTTTAGTAACAGTACACATTCTTTCCACTTCTGGGGAATAATTCATATCGGTACTCCTTTCGGTTTCAGTATCCTTTGGTTAAACCAACGTATCAAGGTTTATTATAGAATATTTTCCCGCTATTAGCAATAGGAAACCCTTTAATAATTAAAAATTTAACATGCACCAAAATGTCCCGCCGGATTTAACCGGAACGCGTTCTGCGGCGTTCATTGTTCACGAAATATTCTTTCTTTTTATACTTCTCTATGCTATAATGCTTTTGTCTATGGTTTTAAATCAGAAACATTATTCTTATAAATATTGAGGTGGATTCCATGAATAATATTCTCACCGCGTTCTTTGGCAATTACAGCAAGCGCGAGATCAAGCGCATTCAACCTCTGTGCGACGCTGTACTCAAGCTGGAGGATAAGTATAAAGCAATGTCCAATGAAGAACTGAAGGCGCAGACGCCCGCCCTAAAGGAGCGGCTTGCCAACGGCGAAACCCTCGACGACATCCTGCCCGACGCGTTCGCGGTTTGCCGCGAGGCTTCCGACCGCGTCCTTGGCATGCGCCATTTCCCAGTACAGATCATCGGCGGCATCGTGCTTCATCAGGGCCGCATCAGCGAAATGAAAACCGGTGAAGGCAAAACGCTGGTCGCGACTTTGCCCGCGTACCTGAACGCGCTTTCCGGAAAGGGCGTCCACATTGTAACCGTCAACGATTACCTTGCCCGCCGCGACTCCGAATGGATGGGCAAGATTTACCGCTTCCTTGGGCTGACCGTCGGCCTGATCGTCCACGATCTAGACAACGAGGAGCGCAAGATCGCATACAACGCCGATATTACGTACGGCACGAACAATGAATTCGGATTTGACTATCTGCGCGATAACATGGTCATTTATAAGGAAAACAAGGTACAGCGCGGCCACAACTACGCCATCGTCGACGAAGTGGACTCCATCCTCATTGACGAAGCCCGTACCCCGCTGATCATTTCTGGACAGGGCGATAAGTCCACGGAACTGTACAATGTCGCCGACCGCTTCGCCCAGACCCTGCGCATGGTCAAGGTTGCGGAGCTGAACGACAAGGAGGACAATGACGAGCTCTATAAAGACGCGGATTACATCGTCGATGAAAAGGCGAAGACCGCTACCCTCACCCAATCCGGCGTAAAGAAAGCCGAAGCGTATTTCAAGATTGCAAACCTGACCGACGCCGAAAACATCACCCTCCAGCATCACATCAACCAAGCCATCAAGGCGCGCGGCGTGATGCGGAAGGATATTGACTACGTGGTCAAGGACGGCGAAGTCATTATCGTTGACGAATTCACCGGTCGCCTTATGTACGGCCGCCGCTATAACGAGGGCCTGCATCAGGCAATTGAGGCAAAGGAAGGCGTTAAGGTCGCGCACGAAAGCAAAACCCTCGCCACCATTACTTTCCAGAACTTCTTCCGCCTTTACAACAAGCTTTCCGGTATGACCGGTACCGCGATGACGGAAGAGGACGAATTCCGTGAAATCTACAAGCTCGACGTTATTGAAATTCCAACCAATAAGCCGATGATCCGGAAGGATCTCCCCGACGTGGTTTATAAAACGGAAAAGGCAAAGTTCAACGCCGTAATTGAAGATATTATCGAGCACAATAAAAAGGGACAGCCTGTTCTGGTCGGCACTATCTCCATTGAAAAATCTGAAGAGTTAAGCGCCCTTCTGCGCCGCCGCGGCATCAAGCACGAGGTGCTGAATGCGAAGTACCACGACAAGGAAGCGGAAATCGTCGCGCAGGCCGGCCGCAAAAACGCGGTAACCATCGCGACCAACATGGCCGGGCGTGGGACCGATATTGTGCTCGGCGGCAACAGCGAATATATGGCGAAAGCCGAAATGCGGCGGATGCAGTTCTCCGAAGATCTGATCAGCGAAGCCTCCGCATACTCGGAAACAAACGATGAAGAAATTCTGAACGCCCGCAAAATCTTTGCGGAACTTAATGAAAAATACAAGGAACAAACAAAGGCGGAAGCCGAAGAGGTCAAAGCCGCGGGCGGCCTTTACATTATCGGTACGGAGCGCCACGAATCCCGCCGTATCGACAATCAGCTGCGCGGCCGTTCCGGTCGTCAGGGCGACCCCGGTATGAGCCGCTTCTACATCTCACTTGAAGACGATTTAATGCGCCTGTTCGGCGGCGAACGCATCAATAACCTGATGGAACGCCTGAAAGTGGACGAGGACACGCCCATTGAAAACAAGATGCTCAGCAATACCATTGAAAGCGCACAGCGCAAGATTGAAGGGCGCAACTTTGCTATCCGCAAAAACGTTCTCCAGTTCGACGACGTTATGAACCGCCAGCGTGAAATCATTTACAGCCAGCGCGACCAGGTTCTGAACGGTGAGAATCTTAAGGATCAGATCATGAAGATGATCGAGCAGGCAATTGAGACACAGGTGCACCAGTACCTGCCGGAATCCGTACCCCGTGAGGAATGGAACCTGCAGGGACTGCGCGACCATTACATGGGCTGGTTGCTCACCCCGGAGGATCTGGCTTATACAAAAAGCGAAATTGAAGATCTGGAACCGGATTATGTAAAGGAACAAATCTTTAATAAGGCGAAAGAACTTTATGAAAAGCGGGAGGCCACGTTCGGCGAGGAAATCACCCGTGAGCTGGAGCGTGTTGTCCTTCTGAAAAACGTCGACTCCGAGTGGATGGACCACATCGACGCAATGGAAGAGCTACAAAAGGGTATCCGCCTGCGCGCCTACGGCCAGCATGACCCGGTTGTCGAGTACCGTCTGGAAGGCTTCGATATGTTCGACCAGATGATCGCCACCATCCGCGAAAACACCGCACGCATGATGCTTACCGTACAGCTCCGTACGCAGGAAGAACCCAAGCGCGAACAGGTCGCCACGCCGACCTCCACCAGCGCTTCGGACGGCTCCGAAGTGAACCGCACCATCCGCAAGGGCAAAAAGCCCGGCCGCAACGACCCCTGCCCCTGCGGCAGCGGCAAGAAATACAAGAAATGCTGCGGCAAGGACGAATAAAGGGATAAAATAACAGCGGATCGCCCGTTTTGGGTGATCCGCTGTTTTGCTTATTTTCCCGTACTCCGCGCGGCGGTCAGGGTTTTCACCAGATCGCAGACATAGTTGCTTCCGCGGCTGATTAAAATTCCGGTCAGGATGCTGCCGATATACGGGATGCCTGTTTTCATACCCAGCATGGCCAGCATATCGACCCCATACGCCACAGCCACAAACACGCCGAGCAGAATCGAAATCAGCATTTCCCATTTGAAATTCCCATTTACAAAAAACTCCTTTACATAGGTAATAACACCTTCCACAACAACTGCCAATAAAAACAAACCGAAGTATTCCATTTTTCAGCCTCCTAAAAGCATGTGCATGGCGGCGGCCACCAGCGCCCCTACCACGCCCGCAAGCGTGAAATTCACCACGGAATTCCAGCGGTCCCCCGAAACGGTTTCCAGCTTCCCGATTCTTTTGTCATGATTTAAAATTTTTTCATCATGATTTTTCAGGATTTCCCCCATTTTAATATTGAGTTCCTCCAGCTTCTGGCTCCGTCTTTCACCTTCTTCCTGCTTTGTTTCCAGCTTTTCAATATCTTTTCGCCCGCGGCGGCAGCGCTCGTCAATCATTTTCTGCCGCTGTAAACAGATTTGTTCATTCAGCATTTCCATGGCCTACCCCTTTGAAAAGCCGTTCAACCCAACTTTTCGCATCAGCTGCGGGTAATTCCGGTAGGCGATATCCATGTCTACCCATGTTTTCACTCCGTCCACCTTTCCGGCGTTGGTGTACTGCCACATTCCCGCCGTACCGGCAGCCGGTTCCCTTCCGTAACGCGCAATCCACAGGTCATACCGTGAAAGGTACTTCATGTCAAGCCGGTTCTTCATCCAATCCGGATTGGTATAAAGGCATACATAATAGCCCGCCTGCTCCATTTTCCTGCAAAACGCGTCCGCAATACCGGTCAGCGCCGTACGCCCCAGCCCCGCTTGCGTCGGATCCTCCAAATCGAACGCAGCGGGGTATTCCAGCCGGCAGCCCTTGATGATATTCAGGAAAAAATCCGCCTCCTTCTGCGCGTCGCTGATGGTTTTTGCATAGCTGTAATGATACGCCCCACAGGGCAGCCCCGCCGCCACGGCATTTTTGTAATTCCTGTAAAACATCCTGTCGGTCTGCTTCGGCCACTTCTCCCAACCGTACCCAGCGCGCAGCATGACAAACCCGATTCCGGAAGCCTTTACTTTCCGAAAATCAATGACCCCCTGATGATGGGAAACGTCAATTCCTTTCGTCCTTTGCATTTTTCTCCCCCGATGTTAATTCATTTTATGCGAGGAAACTTCCTCTCAATACACCGGTGTTCCATCCCGTAAATTTCCCTCGAAAGAGAAAATAACAAAAAAGAAAGCCCGCAAATGCGGGCTTTCCCTTTTTCGGATTATTCTCCAAACATATCTTTAATCTTATCAAAAAAGCTCTTGCGCTTTTGGTAATTCTTATCCTCAGCCACATTGTCAAAATCCTGTAACAGGGATTTCTGCCTTGGAGAAAGGTTCTTTGGAACTTCAATCGTCATACGGACATACTGGTCGCCGCGCCCGTGGCCGCCGATGCGCGGGATTCCTTTGCCTTTCAGCTTAAATACATCGCCCGGCTGGGTTCCTTCCCGTACCTGATAACTAACGCGTCCGTCGATGGTTGGTACGACGACCTCCGCGCCGAGCGCGGCCTGTGTAAAGGTAATCGGAACCTCGCACCAAACGTCGTTGCCCCGGCGCTCAAAAATCGGGTGGGGGCGGACATTCACATATACATGCAGGTCGCCGGCAGGGCCGCCGTTGCTTCCTGCGTTTCCCTGTCCGCCCACATTCAGAATCTGTTCGTTGTCAATTCCCGCCGGAATATTGATTTCAATGGTTTTGGATTTGCGCACTCTGCCTTTGCCGCCGCAGGCCGAGCAGGGGGTATCGATAACCCGGCCCGTACCACCGCACCGGTCGCAGCTCCGGCTGGTCTGCACCACACCGAACGGCGTGCGTTGGCTGATCCGCACCTGCCCGGTTCCGTTACAATTCGGGCAGGTTCTAGCGGAAGTACCCTTTTCCGCTCCGCTACCGCCGCAAATGTCGCAGGTGTCAATCTTCTGGAAAGTAATCGTTTTCTTACAGCCCTTCGCCGCTTCTTCAAAGCTTATGTTCACGGTGGTTTCGGTGTCGCTGCCGCGGCGCGGCGCGTTGGGGTTTACGGTACGCCTGCCGAATCCGCCGAATCCGCCGCCGAAAAAGCTGTCGAATATGTCGCCCAGGTCAATATCGCCGGTGAACGGGCTTCCTCCGCCCGTGCCGCCGCCAAAATTGGGGTCCACACCCGCGTGACCGAATTGGTCGTACCGGGCTCTTTTATCCTTATCGGAAAGCACTTCATATGCTTCATTTAATTCCTTAAATTTTGCTTCCGCCGCTTTATCCCCCGGGTTCAGGTCGGGGTGATATTTTTTCGCCAGTTTGCGGTACGCTTTCTTAATTTCCGCATCCGTGGCATTTTTGGGTACACCCATCACCTCATAATAATCCCTTTTATCAGCCAATCCTAATCACTCCTAAAAAAATGAAAAATGACAAATGAAGGATGACTCTGCGGCGAAAACTGCCTTTCAATCCATGATTGCCAGCTCCCCTTTCGGGAAGCTGGCTGCCACAGATTCATCAATCAAGAATCATTCTTCATTGCTAAAAAGACGATTACTTTTTATTGTCGTCATTTACATCCTTGTATTCTGCGTCGTAAACATTGTTTCCGGCTGCATCCTGTGTCGGCTGACCCTGAACCGGCTGCTGCGGCGCGGCCGTTTTGTACAGCTTTTCGCTCACCGCATACATGGCCTTTTGAAGCTCTTCGCTCTTCGACTTAATCTCCGACATATTGTTCGAGCTGATGGATTCCCTCAGGGAAGCGACCTTTGCGTTCAGGTCGGTCTTGTCGGCTTCGTCAATCTTGTCGCCGCTGTCCTTTATAAGCTTCTCAACCGAGTAGCAGAGGTTTTCCGCTTCGTTCTTCTGCTCAACCTCTTCACGGCGCTTCTTATCCTCCGCCGCATATTTTTCCGCTTCCTTAACAGCTTTATCGATATCCTCTTTGCTCATATTAGTGCTGGAAGTAATGGTAATTTTCTGCTCCTTGCCCGTACCTAAATCCTTGGCGGATACGTTTACGATACCATTCGCGTCGATATCGAAAGTAACTTCGATCTGCGGCACTCCGCGCGGCGCCGGGGCTATGCCGTCCAGCTTGAACAGACCGAGCTGCTTGTTGTCGCGGGCAAATTCACGTTCACCCTGCAAAACGTTGACTTCAACCTGTGTCTGTCCGTCCGCCGCGGTGGAGAAGATCTGGCTCTTCTTAGTGGGGATGGTGGTGTTGCGCTCAATAATCTTTGTCATAACGCCGCCCATGGTTTCAACGCCCAGCGAAAGCGGGGTAACGTCGAGAAGCAAGAGGCCTTCGACTTCGCCACCGAGCACGCCAGCCTGAATCGCTGCACCGATGGCTACGCACTCATCCGGGTTAATGCCCTTGAACGGCTCTTTGCCGGTAAAGTTTTTAACAGCTTCCTGAACCGCCGGGATTCTGGACGAACCGCCGACAAGCAGAACCTTGTTGATTTGTTCGATCTTCAAGCCGGAGTCGGAAAGCGCTTGGCGAACCGGGCCCATGGTCTTTTCCACAAGGTCGGCGGTCAGCTCGTTAAACTTCGCTCTGGTAAGGGTAAGGTCAAGGTGCTTCGGGCCGCTTGCGTCCGCTGTAATAAACGGCAGGTTGATCGCGCTGGTGGTCATGCTGGAAAGCTCGATCTTCGCCTTTTCGGCGGCCTCCTTCAACCTCTGCATCGCCATTTTATCGCCGCTGAGGTCGATCCCTGTTTCCGCCTTAAAGGAGGAAATCATCCAATCCATAATGCGCTTGTCGAAGTCATCGCCGCCCAGCCGGTTGTTGCCGGCTGTTGCCAAAACTTCTTGTACGCCGTCGCCCATTTCGATAATGGAAACATCGAACGTACCGCCGCCAAGGTCGTAAACCATGATCTTCTGGTCTTCTTCCTTGTCAACACCATAGGAAAGCGCAGCAGCCGTAGGCTCATTAATGATACGCTTTACATCAAGGCCCGCAATCTTGCCCGCGTCCTTGGTTGCCTGGCGCTGCGCGTCGGTAAAGTAAGCCGGAACAGTAATTACCGCCGAGGTGACCTTTTCGCCTAGGTAGGCTTCCGCGTCACTCTTCAGCTTTTGCAGGATCATCGCGGAGATTTCCTGCGGGGTAAAACTCTTTCCGTCAATATTCACCTTGTAGTTTGAACCCATTTCTCTTTTAATAGAAGAAATCGTGCGGTCCGGGTTGGTAATTGCCTGACGCTTTGCCACCTGACCGACCATGCGCTCGCCTGTTTTTGAAAATGCGACGACGGACGGGGTAGTTCTTGCTCCTTCCGCGTTTGCAATAACGACCGGCTCACCGCCTTCAATAACCGCAACACAGGAATTTGTAGTGCCTAAGTCAATGCCGATTGTTTTTGACATAATCATACCTCCAATGTTTCAATTCAGTTCAGTTCAATAAAAAATTCATGGAAACTTCTATATAAAAAGGTTAGTTTGCAACCTGAACCATCGCGTGGCGAATTACCTTATCGCCGATTTTATAGCCTTTCAGGAACACCTGGGTAATTGTGTTTTCCCCGGCGTTTTCATCCTCAATATGCGAAACCGCGTTGTGCAAATCGGGGTCGAATGTTTCCCCAGCCTTGCCCATCGGCTCTACACCCAGCTTGGAAAGCGCTTTTATCAACTGTGTCTGGACCATTTCAACGCCCTTGCGCAAATCCTCAACGCTGCACTCCTTTTGTTCCAGCGCCCGCTCAAGGTTGTCGGCAACCCCAAGGAATTCCGTAACCGCCGCTGCTGTCGCGTCGGTGTAAACCGCCGCTTTCTCGCGCTCCGTGCGTTTGCGGTAATTGTCGTATTCCGCGGCTGTACGCAGCAGGATTTCTTTCTGCTTTTTCAATTCTTCCTGCGCTTTTTCAAGCTGTTCCTTTGTTTCGTCCGCCGGTGCCTTTTCTTCCGGCTTACTGCCTTGCTTTTCAGACGTTTTTTCTTTCGAAGCCTTTTTTTCTGAAGCCTCTTGCGGCTGTCCGCCCTGCGTTTCAACCGTCTTTTCCTGCGAAGTATCTTTTCCTTCCTGTACCTCTGCTTCATGATTCTGCGGCTGCGCCGCTTCTTCTCGCTTATCCTTTTGGTCTATACGCTCTTTATCCAAAACCGTAGCCCCTTTCTATTCCATATCCAACAACTCCGTCAGCATTCTTCCGACAGAGCCGGAGAGATACTCTATATTGGACATGATTTTTCCGTAGTTCATGCGCGTCGGCCCGATAATTGCAATCGCGCCCGCTTCCCGGCCTGCCACGTTATACCGTGAAACGATTACGCTGGATTCGCTCAGCTCCGGGCGGTGCGTTTCTTTGCCGATTAAAACCTTTAACCCGTTTGTCTGTTGCAATAAAAGGCGGGAAAGCTCCTGCGGCCGGGAGAGAAAATCCATAATGCGCCGGATTTCCGACTGCCCAAGGTCGTTGTGGTACAGCAGATTCATTTCCCCGTCAAGGCAAACCTCGGTCTGCATTAAATCCTGCGCCACGTCCAGCACCGCCATCAGCGCGTCGCTCATCAGCATAGTCATTTCGCCGAGGGACGCCGCAAGCGACTGGATATACGCGGGCGTGACCGTTGCCACCGGAAGGCCGGCAAGCTTTTCGTTCAGCACCCGGAAGAACACGCGCAGGATATCGGGTGTAAGGTCAAAATCGCAGTGGAAAACACGGCTTTTCATGGTGCCCGTCGAAGTCATGATGATTGCCATCGCGGTGCGCCGGCTGGTCTGCACGAACTGAATCGCGCGAATATCGGCGCCGCTGCCGCCCGGCTTTGTGGAAACCGCCGCGTATTTGGTCATCCCCGCCAGCGCGCGGGCCACGCCGTCGAGCAGCTTTTCCGGGTCGTATGCGCTGGGGAGCAGCAGACTGTCAATGTAGCGCTGTTCCTCTTTTGTAACCGGACGCTTTTTCATCAACGTGTCAATGTAAACGCGGTAGCCTTTCTGGCAAGGCACCCTTCCGGCCGATGTGTGCGGCTGCTCCAGCAGCCCCATTTCGGCAAGCTCACTCATTTCGTTGCGAACCGTTGCGGAGGAAACGGTGAAATCAAGGTTGTCGCAAAGCGCCTTGGATCCAACCGGTTCCCCGGTTTCAATGTATAGTTCCACTACGGCCGCTAATATTTTTCTTTTTCGTTCGCTTAACTCCAACCTTTGCACCTCTATCCTGATTTTAGCACTCTTATGTCTTGAGTGCTAAATCTATTTTATAATTTACCATTACTTTACCCCATTGTCAATATAGTATTTGTAAACTAATTGTGAAATCACCAAATATTTTAAAAAACCACGTTTCCATAGCAAGGGATATTTTGGCAAAACGCAAGATGGCTTCCTGAATAAAAAAAGGTCGGGCTTACTCCCGGCGAATGGAAACGCCGGGATGCCGACAGATTAAATCTTCTCTCCGGGGGAAAGAAGGGGGAACGCTTATGATCAGGCGATGGGTAACGAAGCACCCAAAAAACCGTCTCGTTAAAGTGGTGAACGCCCCGCCGCCCGAAAAAGGCACAAAAAAAACGCTGTACACGGATTTTTATCCATATACAACATTACCCGCACAATGCGAATTTCGAAAATATCCCTGTACAAAAGTCGAAACAGGCGGTATAATAGAAAACGCAATGTGCTGATTTTATCAGTTGCGTATGGAGAGTTCCGTTCTCCGTATGCAGGGGGCAGGTGTTAGCGCGCCTGTTCCTGCATTGCACTTTTTATTCTTTATGCCTTTTAAGCAAATTATAGCCCTTTTATTCGAATAATTCAACAGATATTATGAAATTTTATGTCAGAATCGAATACATTATAGAACAAGCTACCGAAACCCGGGTTTGGATTTCGGTAGCTTGCTAAAAAAATCTCGTTAAAGAAATGGGTAACTTCCGTATTTGGCGCGAAGTACGAAAAATTGAACAATCCATAGGAAAATCAGAGTACCAAGCATGCAATATAAGTCTGTTCGGACATTTCGATTGTTCCAAGCAAATCTATTTTGCTCCCGGCACTCCTGTATGATATCCGCCACAAAATAGTTCTCTACCAACGGAACGGCTGCAAATGTCATCAAAAAGGGAATCCATGTATAAGGGAAAAAAAGAGATAATCCCACTCCGTACACGATTGCTCCTGCCACTGAAATGATGCCCTGTACTAGTTTCAAGTAGCCTTTCATATCTACACTTCTTCCCAATAGTGTTTCGTACTAAAAAACAACAAAGAATAAAATATAAGCATTAAAAGCAGAAACAAACATTTTTTTAGAAGATTATCACTTTTAAGAAAATTTTTTCTTCTCCTTGCACTCTTTAATAATCGATATAATAGTCGCATTGTGGAAAATTATAACTGTGATTAAAGGTAAAATATAAATTAACTGTGAATGTGACCTAATAAAAGGCATAAAAAGTACGAGAAAAAGACTTCCAGCAATATAAATGGTATTTTCTAACGCTCTAGAATTTTGCAAAGTGGATCCCCTTTCAAAGTAAACCTCTACATTTATTGTTTAGCAATCATTAAAACACTACCTTCAAAGATCTCTGTGGTTTTTCCGACATGTGATTTTTTGCCGTTATGACAATAATATGCGTCAACGGTAACTTCATTTTGATAGTATGCAAATTCTCCCCCTACGTAAACTTCTCTATAACGTTTATAGACGGTACCATAAGTGTAATCAGCCGTTGATAAATTAACATTAGCTAACGAACCGGATACGGCGGCGGCAAGAGCTCTCGCTTTAGGTTCATCCACAAACGTAACTATAGCGTCAGCAATTGCCCTTACCAATGTTATTGTAATATTATATTCATCTCTTGTACTATAGGTGTCGCTATGCCCTCCGAACCATGGTCCATATTTTTTACCACTAGCTTTTACTTCGGATTTGCTGGTAAGCGGGTTAACATTATTTTTTTGAGCTGCGAAAGCTTCAATATTACAAGAAAGGATTATTGCAATAACTAATGCAAATGACATTAACTTAATCAGGATAGACTGTCTCTTTATAATTCTCCTTTATATTTAACAGTTATATATCAAACCAATTTAAATCTGCAATGGAATCTCTTTCTTTTTTATTTCTTTATAGTAATTCTAGCCGGTAAATATTTACATGTCAAACAATATCATCAAAAAATTAATTCAATTTTCAAATTTCTGCATGATAAATGATCAAACTGTTTCCCAGCGACTTAACCATGGGTGGGAACTGGAGAACCATTATATTTGGGAAATTAAAGTTGTTGCCCTGGCAAAACACTCTCTGCTTGATTGGGATGCTTCAACACTTTGCCGTCTAGCCTAAGTTAAAATGTAGAAAAGCTGTCCAGCGAGTTTTCACCGGGCAGCTTATTTCGCAAACAAAATTTCCGAAGTCAGCATATTGGAAACCAAAAATCCCTTTGGGGTAAAGTGAAAGCCGTTTTCGTTGCAGACGGTCAGCCCGCCCTTTTCATACAGCTTTGCGGCGCGGACGATACGTTCCGGTATGCCGAACCCGAAACGCGCGCGGCACCCTTCGTGGGTCAGCCCTTCGGTAAGACGCAGGGCAAGCATGGCGTATTCTTCAAAGCCGCCGCCCTCACCGTCCTGCACCGGTGGTTCGCCCGAAAGAAAGCCCTTTAGACTTCGGTTATAATAGAACCGTTTCCCATTCAAAAAGGAATGGGCCGCCGGGCCGATCCCAAGGTATTCGCGGCAGCGCCAGTATTTCAGGTTATGCCTGCTTTCAAAACCCGGCTTCGCAAAGTTGGAGATTTCATACTGATGGAACCCATGCTTTTCCAGTTCGGCACAGGCAAGAAGATAGAAATCCGCCGCCTCCCCCTCGTCTGGCAGGGCAAGCTCGCCCTTTTTACGGCCGTAGGCCGTATACGGTTCAACTTTCAACAGATACGCCGAAACATGTTGAATTCCCGCATCCACACAAAACGCGATGGAGCGTTTCAGGCTTTCCGGAGTCTGCTTCTGGATAGCAAGCATCAGGTCGAGGGAGATATTTTCAAAGCCTGCTTTCTGCGCGTCGCACACAGCCTTTATCGCTTCCATCGCGGTGTGCCGTCGTCCCAGAAGCCGCAGCTCGCCCTCATCCGCGGACTGCAGGCCGATGGAAATCCGGTTTGCACCCGCCGCGCGCAATTCCTCAAAAAAACCGCTTAAATCCTTCGCGGGGTTTGCCTCCGCCGTAATTTCCGCGTTTTGCAGGCCAAAGCATTCCCGCGCTTTTCCGATTAAATAGGCAAGCCGTTTCCCGCCGAGCAGGCTGGGGGTTCCCCCGCCGAAATACAGCGTGTCCACCCGATGGCTTTCCTTCCGCGCAAAGGCTCCCATCTCCTCCGCCACGCGCTCGGCGTAGCGGTCCATAGTTTCCTCATCGGCAGGCAGGGAATAAAAATCACAGTACGGGCATTTCCCGTCGCAGAACGGTACATGAATATAAAGGCCGATCGGCTCCGCGTTATTCATCCAGCTTCAACACGCTCATAAACGCCTCCTGCGGCACTTCTACGGTGCCGAGCTGGCGCATGCGCTTCTTGCCTTCCTTCTGCTTTTCCAGCAGCTTCTTTTTCCGCGTGATATCGCCGCCGTAGCACTTCGCCAAAACATCCTTGCGCATCGCCCGGACGGTTTCGCGCGCAATAATCCGACCACCCACACAAGCTTGAATCGGAATTTCGAAGAGCTGGCGTGGAATTTTTTCCGCAAGCTTCTCCGCCATTTTCCGCGCCCGCGGGTAGGCCTTGTCCGAATGGATAATGAAGGACAGCGCGTCCACCACTTCGCCGTTGAGCATAATGTCCAGCTTCACAAGGCTGCTCTTTTTATAGCCGCTCAGCTCGTAGTCAAACGAGGCGTAGCCACGCGTGCGGGATTTGAGCGCGTCGAAGAAATCGTAAATGATTTCATTCAGCGGCAGCTCATAGTGGATATCCACGCGGTCGGTGTCGATATAGTTCATATTTTTAAAGGTACCGCGCCGCTCCTGGCAAAGCTCCATAATATTGCCCACGTATTCGCTCGGCGTGTAAATATGCGCGTCGGCAATCGGCTCCTCTGCCATCGAAATCAGCGAAGGGTCGGGGTAATTGGTCGGGTTGTCAATAAAAACAACCTCTCCGTTTGTTTTCGTAATGCGGTACACAACGCTCGGCGCGGTAGTAACCAGGTCGAGGTTGTATTCCCGCTCCAGCCGCTCCTGGATGATTTCCATATGCAGAAGGCCCAGAAAGCCGCAGCGGAAACCAAAGCCGAGCGCCACGGAGGTTTCCGGCTCAAACGAAAGCGCAGCGTCGTTCAGCTGAAGCTTTTCTAACGCGTCGCGCAGGTCAGAATAATGCGCGCCGTCCGCGGGATAGATGCCGCAGAAAACCATCGGTTGCACCGCGCGGTAGCCGGGCAGCGCCTGCTTCGCTGGGTTGTCCGCAAGCGTAACGGTGTCGCCCACGCGCGCATCCTTTACGGCCTTAATGGAAGCGGCAATATAGCCGACCTCGCCCGCGCTTAACCCGTCGCTCGGTTCAAAGCCGGTAGCGCGCCCGTAACCGCATTCCACAACGGTGAACCGCGCGCCCGTCGACATCATAAGGATGGTGTCGCCCGGATGCACCTGCCCGTCCATCAGGCGGACATGGATAATAACACCCTTATACGCGTCGTAATAGGAATCGAAGATCAGCGCCTTGAGCGGCGCGTTCTCGTCGCCCTGCGGCGGCGGCACGTTTTTCACAATCTGTTCCATTACCTGATCGATGTTGGTGCCCAGCTTCGCGGAAATGCAGGGCGCTTCGTCGGCAGGAATACCGATCACGTCTTCGATTTCCGTGCGCACCCGATCCGGCTGGGCGCTCGGCAGGTCGATTTTGTTGATAACCGGCACGATTTCCAGCCCCGCATCCACCGCCAGATAGGTGTTGGCAAGGGTCTGGGCCTCAATGCCCTGCGACGCATCCACAACCAGCACCGCACCCTCGCACGCAGCGAGCGAGCGGGAAACCTCGTAGTTGAAGTCAACGTGGCCGGGGGTGTCGATCAGGTTGAATACGTAATCCTGCCCGTCCGCCGCGCTGTAAACCAACGTGACCGCGTGCGCCTTAATCGTAATGCCCCTTTCGCGCTCCAGATCCATGCTGTCGAGCAGCTGATTTTCCATGTCGCGCAGCGCGACCGATTTCGTCTGCTCCAAAATGCGGTCGGCAAGCGTGCTTTTGCCGTGGTCAATATGCGCGATAATGCTGAAATTCCGAATTCTCTCGCGTGGTACCGACAAATTTATCACCTAATTCAATGGATTTTTTCTATGGATAATAAGTTATTATAGCATAGAAAACAAAAAATGAAAATCGCATTTCCCACCGGAACAAAACAAAAAAAGGATGTGCGAAAGCACATCCCTCTGCGTTTTCAATATTTCAAATCCCGATAATACTTATCGTTCAGCAAGCGCTTCTTGCGCGGTTTGGAGGGCCGGCGGTAGCGTTTGCGGCCCGGGCCTCCGCGTGGCGGACGGCGGTTGCTTAACACAACGATCAGAACAACGGCGATACCCAGCGCAATACACGCCCAGGAAAGAATCCCGAGCCAGTTCATCTTCCTGTTTGCGGCAACGTCAACGGCTGGGGAACTCAGCGGATCATTTTCTACAATGCTGTCCACGCTTGGCAGGACAATTTCGCTCGACGCTTCACTGCTTTCAAGCTCGCTGGAAATATCGCTTGAAGACATACCGGAAGGGAGGGAAGAAGGGGCGGACGAAACATATTTCTTCTTCCTCTGGGTTTTCGGTTTTGACGACGCGGACGGCAGGCTAGAGGATTTATTGCCGGAGGGGCTTTGCGAAACCAAATTGCTTGCAACCTGCTGCTGTTGCTGCTGAATCGCCTTTTCTACCTGTTCGGGCGTAATTTCGGTTGCCATTGCGGTAATAGGATAACATGAAAACATAAATGTCACAAGCAATAGCATCAGCCACGACTTTTTATGTTTTTTCATGATCCGATTCCTCCGCAGCATGTTCTTGAAATGAGAATTTGAAATTATTATACCATACTTTTGCTACATTGCAAGTCTCCTGCCACGTTTTACCAGTAATTTGGTAAAGGAGGGTTTTGTCGTCGCCAAAGCCGATACGGCGCGAATTGTAGTCCACAACGGCAAGGCCGATTAACAGTATCAGCACGTAGAGGGTGCTGAAAAACGATCCCCAAAAAATTCTTCTGTTTCTTCTTTCCATTTATTTTACACATCCTAAGAAATCTGCTTATCTATGTCAGCTTATTCAAAACGGCGGCAAGTGCCTTTCCGAACAGTTCCCCGGAATACGTCGCCTCGTCAAGCGTATTGACTTCTGTTCCGAATTCCACCAGCAGGGAACCCTTCGTTAAATTCTGGTTGTACTTCCGGTTGCAGAAGTTCAGCGGGCGCCCAAGGCCGGGGTACTGGTCGGCCATGGATTGCTGAATCCGCACCGCAAGTCGCAGATTGTATTCCCAGTTCGGGTGGTTCAACGTGCCGTCGTCGTCGCATCCGGCAATAATCATCACCTGCGCGGCCTTTTTCCCGTTCACAACTGCCGTCGGCTTAATCCGCGTACCCCCGGAAGTCCCCATCGCGTCGCGGTGAATGTCCAGCGCCACCTGGATCGAGGGGTATTTTTTCAGGTTGTTCAGCACCGTCACCTTGGAGCGTTCGTAGGAACCGTTGTAACTCGGATAATCATGCAGAGTGGCGTCGTGAATGGTGTTGATGCCCGCTGCCCGGAGTTGCGCCGCGATGCGTTCGCCGACCGCGACAACGTTTTTGGAGGCGTCCCGGCTGCGCGTATCGCCTGCGAAAGCTTCGGTGGTATGCGTATGGTAAATTAAAACCTGTGGCCCGGCATTCTTTGCGATTTTTACCGCCGGCTGCTTTTTCAGCTCGCCCGGAATGTCGATTCCATGGTTTTTGTTGGAATTTTTCACCCAGATATTTTTATATTGTACGCCGGCGTTCACAATGCTCATTTCCTTCACATCCGCCTTCTGCGTTGTGGAAACCGTCCCCTGCTGCGCGTTCGCCGCGGAACTGTTTTGGCTTTTCTGCGAAGAGTTTTCCGGCACGGACGAAACCGGCCGGCTGTCCGCGCCGGACGGCGGTTCGATATGGGACGCTCCGTCATCCTCCTCGTCCTCTTCCAGAATATCGGTCCTCAGCGCTTCGGCCGCGCCGCCCGGCATTATAAACCCTGCAGCGGTAAACGCCGCGTCCCACGGGGGCAGCACCGACAGGCGCCCCAGAACGCACACAACCGCCGCGAACGTCAGTGCAGCGGAGCATAACCCCGCCGCCTTTTGTCCCCATTTTTTCATATCCTGCCCCCATTAAAATATATTCATTCTTATGCGGGCTGGACAAATTTCATGATGACTCAGGTTAAATCTTCAAAATCGGCAATCGTCATGGAAGGGTTCAAAGCCACGTTAATGCCCATTCCCAGCACCCTTGCGCCCCTTGAAATAATCAGGTCGATTTCCCGCGGCGTAACCATCATCTGCGCGCCGCGCGGCGCAATTTTCTCCTCTTTCCCGTCCATATCGCCATCCAGCAGGTCATACGCCAGCGTGGCCGCGTCGACCACAGTCGGTATCCCCATGCTGATGACCGGCACGCCCAGCGTGCTTTGGTCGATGCGTGGGCGGGAATTCCCCACCCCCGCGCCCGGGGAAATCCCCGCCGAGCAAAGCTGAATGGTGCAGCCCAGCCGCGAAGGGCTGCGCGCCGCCAGCGCGTCAATCGCAATGACAAAATCCGGTTTCAGTTCCTTTACCAGCGCCTTTAAAAGCTCAAAGGCCTCAATGCCCGTGGAACCTAAAACGCCGGGGCTTACCACCGAAACGGGGCGCAGATCCCCCAGCCCCGTTACCCTTGCCAGCTCGCCGCGGATGTGCCGCGTGGCCATGACGCGCTCCGCGACAAGCGGGCCCAGCGCGTCCGGTGTAATGTCGCGGTTGCCCAGCCCCGCCACCAGCGCGCTCCCCTTTTCGGGAACCAGCTTTGAAAGCTCCTGCGCAGTCAGCGTTAAAAGGCTGTTGTCGCTGTCGATCCGGTCGGAAATCGATTTTACCTCCAGCGTAACATAGGTATTCTCCCCTTCTTCAATGTTTGTGATTTTGCAACCTTTTTCCTCCCTGACGATATGCCTTTCGGGATCGGTATTTTCCAGCGCCAGATCCGTGCGGAAGATCATAAGAATCAACCCCTTGTTTTATTTTTTTAAATACTTGCATTTCTTGCTTTTTGATGGTATTATTATTTGTATGTGACAACACCAAAGGAGGTGGAACGATGCCGAACATTAAATCTGCGAAAAAACGTGTGAAGGTTATTGCTACGAAAACGAATATCAACAAGTCCCGTCTTTCCCGACTGAAAACAGATATAAAGAAAGCGAACCTTGCAATCGAGTCCGGCGAGGCCAGCGCGGATGCCGTGAAGGTTGCCATTAAGAGGCTGGATCAGGCCGTCGCAAAAGGAATCCTGCACAAGAATACGGCCGCCAGAAAGAAATCCAGTCTTGTGCGCAAGCTGAACGCGGCAAATGCATAACCCTGAATAACACGGTTTAAATGCAAAAGCAGAGCCCTGTGCCCTGCTTTTTTACTTATCCGAAAGCAAACAGTTTTTTCCGCTGGATTGACTTTTTGCTAAGAAATGGGTATGATAGAAATAAGATGAATACGGAGGTGCTCGTTTTGAAAAAATGTAATACGATTACGATATTAATTACGGTCGTTTCGTCTGTAATCGCGGTTTGTGCCGCTGTTGTTGCGGTTGTCCTCTTTTTCGAAAAGAAAAAGAAGGATGAAGAAGAGCTTGAGCACTACCTGGATTGTTCCATTCAATAGGAACTTCCTCCGGCGCATAACAGGATACGGGCAGGATTGGAACCCTGCCCGTTTTTCATGTGCTGGTTTTCAAAATATTTTTCATATATTTCTTCAGATAGATACGGTAATACAGTTTCCAAAGCTCCCATAGCAGAATCCCCAGTATTTGCCCGTTTATGATCCGGAAAATGCGGTAAACAATCTTCAGCCAGTAAAAAACCTTGCTTTCGCTTACCCTAGTTCTTATCTCCCGGCTTTGAAAACAAGGCAGCGACATAGCCGAAGAATACGGCCGCCGCAATTCCCGCGGCACTAGCCGCAACGCCGCCCGAGAATACGCCGATCAGGCCCTTTTCCCTGATCGCCTCCAGCGTTCCTTTCGCCATGGTGTAGCCGAATCCCGTCAGCGGAACGGTGGCACCCGCGCCGGCAAACTGCACAAGAGGCTCATACAGCCCCAATCCCGTCAGCACAACACCCAGCGTAACAAAAGTAACGAGGATTCTGGCAGGGGTCAGTTTTGTAAAGTCGATTAAAAGCTGGCCCACCGCGCAAAGTGCGCCTCCGACTAAAAACGCCCATAGATACTCCACGATTTTCACCTCGTTTCTAGTTTCGCCGGATTTGGAAACAATATACATATTAAGAAACAAAATTGTGAATGAAAGCAAGATGTTTTTCCTTGAAGGAGGGCCATCCCAATGATCTTATCTGGGAAACAGATTCGCGAAAAATTAGGGAAGGAAATCATTATCGAACCCTTTTGCGAAAGCCAGTTAAACCCGAACAGCTACAACCTGAAACTACATAATGAGCTACTTGTGTACGACGAACCTGTTCTGGATATGAAAAAAGAAAACAAATTCCGAAAAATTCTCATCCCAGAGGAAGGCCTTGTGCTGGAACCCAATAAGCTTTATCTTGGCCGAACGCAGGAATATACCAAAACCGACAAATTCGTCCCCATGATCGAGGGCCGGTCGTCGGTCGGAAGACTGGGCTTGTTTATCCACGTAACCGCGGGCTTCGGCGACGTTGGCTTCAGCGGTTACTGGACATTGGAGATCCACTGTATCCAGCCCGTCCGCGTCTATGCGGGGGTTGAAATCTGCCAGATTTACTACCATTTGATCCAAGGCGATTATGAGCGGTATTCGAGCGGAAAATATCAGAACAACACGGGCATTCAGCCCAGCTTGCTGTTTAAGGATTTTCAGAAATAAGCAGATATTTGAAAGAATCGGAAAGCAAAATGGACAACGATATAAAGACGATAGAAGAAGCTTTGTTCAATTCCATTCCCGCGCTGCAAACGGTATTGCTGGGCGGATGGGTCATCCGGCTGAACCGGAATTACACCTACCGGGCGAACTGCGTCTGCCCGCTGTACGATACGGGCGGTAATGTCACCGAAAAAGTAAAAAAATGCGAAGAACTGTTCCGCCGCAACAAACTCCCTTCGGTTTTTAAAGTGACCCCTGCCCTGCAAAGCGGCCTTTCAGATGTTCTATTATCGTTGAATTATCAAAAGAAGAAAATCATCAAAAAGGAACCTCACCGAAAAATTCGGCGCGGTTCCTTTTTTTAGGGTTTATATCGGTGCTCAGCGGTTTTAATGCACAATCGGCATGTCGCCCGGTTCGTGCGAAGCGTTGTTAAAGTAAATATCATACCATACGAGAAAGACAAAAACCGTCCAGATTTTGCGGTTGTTGTCCCGCTTCCCGGCATAATGCTCGTCCAACAGCTTCACCAGCACGTCGGTATTAAAGAACTGCCGGGCAATCTTTCCGGTAAACGCTTCCTTGACGATTTTGTAATATTTTTCTTCCCTAAGCCAGACTCGAATCGGCACCGGGAAGCCGAGCTTCTTCTTCTGCGCCGTTGTGTCCGGAAGATGGCGCATCGCGGCCTGGCGCATCGCGTATTTTGTATTTTTCTTATTTACCCGCAGCTTCCTCGGCAGGCGTGAAGCCACCTTGAACACTTCCTTGTCAAGGAACGGCACGCGGAGCTCCAGCGAATTGGCCATGCTCATACGGTCGGCTTTCAACAGGATATCGCCAACCAGCCAAACGTTAATATCGAGGTACTGCATTTTCGTAACGTCGTCTTTGCCGCGGACGCGGTCGTAATACTTTTTGGTAATCTCCTGCGGGTGGGTTGCCGGGACATCCTTTTTCAGCAGCCTGCGTTTTTCCTCCATCGTAAACATACTGCAATTCCCGATAAAGCTTTCCTCTATCGGCAGCGCGCCGCGGATGAGGAAATTCTTGCCCTTAAAGGAGAACGGAAACGCTTTTGCAACCGAAGCCAGCGCACGGCGCAGGCCGAGCGGCAGCTTTTTGTAGGCCGCAAAGTCGTCCGGCTCATGATAAATATTGTATCCGCCGAACAGCTCGTCCGCTCCCTCGCCGGAAAGCACCACCTTCACGTATTCGCTCGCCATTTTGGAAACGAAGTACAGCGCAATGCAGGAAGCGTCGGCAAGGGGCTGGTCCATATGGTACTGCACCTTGCGGATATTGCCCCAGTATTCCTCCGGGGAAATCACCTTGTAATGATGATCCACCCCGACTTTTTCGGAAAGGCCCTTCGCCCAGTCAATTTCATTGTACTGTTCGCCGTAGTCAAAGCCGACCGTAAAGGTTTTCTGCCCCGCGAAATACGTGGAAACATAACTGGAATCCACCCCACTAGAAAGGAAGCAGCCGACTTCCACATCGCTTATTTTATGGGCGTTTACGGAATTCTCAAAGACCTTTTCAATTTCGTTAACCGCCTGTTCCTCCGTCATTCTTTCGTCCGCGTTGAACTTCGGCTCCCAGTAGCGGCACGTTTCCACCTTGCCGTCCTTGTACCAAAGGTAATGGGCAGGCATCAGGCAGTAAACCCCTTCGAAAAAGGTTTCGGGCGGCACGGAATATTCAAAGGAAATGTAATTGTCAAGCGCGCGCTTATTGAATTTCTTCTGAAAGCCCGGGAAATTGAGGATGCTCTTGATTTCGGAGCCGTAAACGAAATGATCGCCGACCATGGTGTAATGCATCGGCTTGATTCCGAAATAATCGCGCGCCAGAAACAGGCTTTTCTCAATGGTATCAAAAATAGCGAACGCAAACATGCCGCGCAGCTTTGTCAAAAGGTCTTCGTGCCACTCCTCGAAGCCGTGAATCAGCACTTCGGAATCCGTATTTGTATAAAACCGGTGTCCCTTTGCAATAAGCTCGTTGCGAAGGTCGCGGTAATTGTAAATTTCTCCGTTAAACGTAAGAACCAACGTCTTGTTTTCATTGTAAATCGGCTGATCTCCAGAGGAAGCCACGTCGATAATACTTAACCGCCGGAAGCCCATGGAAATATCGCGGTTTGTAAAAAAGCCGCTGGAATCCGGGCCCCTGTGGGTTATTTTATCCGTCATGGTTTTAATAATATCGTCGCGGTTGATAATATTTCCGGTAAATCCGCACAATCCGCACATATTGAATTATTCCTCCTCGCCGCGGTACACCCGCAAAATCTTTTCGGCGACGGCAGAATTCACCACCATAAATTCATCCTGCTCACAAACGCCGACGCTCTGTATAATCTCCAAGGATTTCCGGTAAACATCCAGGCGCGTGCCCTGCTGCACCGGTTCTTCCGCTCCCTGTAAACGGAAAGAAAAACCGATCCGGTTTTCCGCCTCGTCCGCATAACAGAAATACCCTTCGGTTACTATATTGCCGTGCTTTTTTGCGGCCACATCGGTAAGCGCTAGTTTTACCAGCTCAACCGCAAAATCATTCATCCCGGCTTCAAAAATTAAAATTTTTTCCTTCAGCTCCGCAGGGGACACAACAACCCGTTTTGTTACGCCGGAAAGCTGCGGAAACGCCTCGCTCACTTTTACCGGCTCAAGGCAGCGGCAGCCGCCGTTCGGCACAACATACACCATAAAGTTTCTGATCTTATCGTGGTAAAGGCAAGGATAAACAAGTTGCGCCTCGTAGCCGCATTCGGGACATTTCCAATCGAAAAGCGTTTCGTCCAGCACGCGCAGCCGGAGTTCCGGGTCCTCCTCCGCTTCCATCTCCGGATTTATCTGTGTATTTACTACTGCGCCGCAGTGCGGACAGCTCACATCCCGGTTGTCTTGGATCGCCATTTTTTTACATCCTCCTTAGCCTTTGCGTATTTGCACATTATATCACAATCTGATAAAAAAAGGAACAGGATTAAATAATACTGTTATTTTACGGGAATTTGCGATATAATAACTGCAAAGAGAAAATGCCCTAAATTAAGCCGTATTTTCGGCAGGAGGTAAGCTTATGAGTATTTTTAACAACGTATCAGAAAAACTTGCGAAAGCTGTCGACTATGTCGTTGAAAAAAACCGTAAAGCCGCGTTGATAAACCGGATTCGAATTGTCATTAAGAATGAAAGGGAAAATGAAGCGCGCGCATATATCGCGCTCGGTAAATATTATTTCCACAATTTGCGCGATGAGAACAACGAGGAAACGGAGCACCTGTGCCGCGCCGTGGAAGAGTCCGAGCGCCGCATGAAGAAAGCGTTTGAAAAGCTGGATGAAATCACTTCCTCTGGGGAAGAAGCCGAAGACGAATGTACGGACTGCGGCGACGACTGCTGCTGCCCCTGCGGCGTAGACGACGGAGAAGACGATATCCCAGTGCAGGAAAAAGACGAAGAAGAAGAGTTCACAAACTACCCCATGCATTTCCCCATCGTTGACAAAGCAAACGAACGAGGCTATGCAAGCGACGAGGCGGCGGAGGAAGCGGCGGAGGACTGCCCAGAAAATCCTTCGTTCCCGGATGAACCATGAAAAAAAGAGTAATGCTTGGCATGAGCGGCGGCGTGGACAGTTCCGTAGCCGCCCTTCTGCTTTTAAAGGCCGGATACGACGTAACCGGCGTCACCTTGCGCCTGCGTCCGGACAAATACATGCAGCAAAGCGCTGCGGGCGGCTGCTGTTCGCTCGACGATATCGACGACGCGCGCAGGGTCGCCTACAAGCTGGGGATTGACCATCTGGTTCTGAATTTTACCGAACTCTTCGAAAAAAATGTCATTGATTATTTCGCCGCTCAGTACGAGGCCGGGCTAACGCCCAATCCCTGCATCGCCTGTAACCGCCATATTAAATTTGACGCCATGCTCCGCCGCGCGCGAGAGCTGGATTTTGATTATATCGCCACCGGGCATTACGCCGTAATCGAGCAAAATGCCGCAGGGCGCTGGATTTTACGCAAGGCTCCCGCCAGCAAGGATCAAAGCTATGTCCTGTATTCCTTTACGCAGGACCAGCTCAGCCACACGCTGATGCCTCTGGGCCGCTACACCAAGCCGCAGGCGCGCGCACTAGCGGAGGAGGCCAGGCTGCCCGTTGCCCACAAGCCGGACAGCCAGGAAATCTGCTTTGTGGAAAACAACGATTACGCTGGATTTATTGAGCGCTATACGGGAAAAACCGCGCCGCAGGGCAACTTTGTCGACGCGGACGGTAATATCCTGGGCCGCCACCGTGGTATCACGCATTACACGATCGGCCAGCGCAAAGGGCTGGGCGTTTCCTTCGGAAAGCCGATGTACGTTACGAAAATCGACACGGTACATAACGAAGTGACGCTCGGCGAGGAAGGAAGCCAATACCGGTCTTCGCTTGTCGCCGCAGATTTGAATTTTATCCCGTTCGACACGCTGGAAACCGAGATGGACGTTACCGCGAAGGTACGGTATCAGGCCGCGCCCGCGAAGGCCCGCCTTATCCCGCTGGAGGGCGGCCGGATCCGCGTGGATTTCAAAGAAGCGCAGCGCGCGGTCACACCGGGACAGGCCGTTGTGTTTTACGACGGGGATCTTGTCGTCGGCGGCGGCACGATTCAAGCGGACGAATAGCGCCCTTTGGCTGTTTCCCGCGCACAGCGGGCGGTGCGCATTTCTGTACGATCCGAAACAGAAAACAAGGTGCAGTCCCAACCTCCGGGAACCCCGGAGGGGCGGAAACTGCACCTTGTGTTTCGAACAGGTTAAACCTAAGCTTTCTTGCCTTCCGGTCACCCGAAAGGAAGCAAAGTACGGCGGCTTAGCTCAGCCTAGGGAAAGAATACCCCATGATCTTTCCCAGCCTCGCGCGGGCTTTTTTCAGATGCTTTGAAGCGGTTGAGGGCGTAACACCCAATATTTCGGCAACTTCGCTAACGCTCTTCTCTTCAAAATACCGGAGCCGTACACAAGCCTTCTGCCTTTCCGTCAATTCCCCCTCCATCGCGCTGCGAAGAACCCGCAGCATTTTTTTGCGTTCCGCCCCGTCGTCGTCCGTCTGGATCGGAACATTCAGCCTGTCCCCAAAAAGGTCAAGGCTTAAATTGTTTTTCCTTCTCATCGTCTCGCCCCGCTTTGCGTTAAATACCGGCCGGTATGCAGACAGTCCAAGTACATATCGTTCAGCAGCGCGGCCCTGCGGTATAGCTGAGCGGCTGTTTCATGGTCCGCGGTTCGGGCCATCTTTCGCAAAGGAACCAGCCGCGCCTTCAGCTTTTCTGCTTCTTCCAAATAATTCATTCCCCACTCCTTATAATTCATAATACTCCTTTCAGTTTCCCCGGTGTGACCTAGTTGTCAACCAGTGTTCTCTAATTTTCATATTATCCAAGGAGAATCATAATTGCAATGCATTTTCTTGTGGGGATTCATTTTTCCCGGGTCGGTGTGACAAAATTGTCACACCGGTTTCTGTTTTTCCTATATTTTTGCTTTTGCGGTCTTGTTTCTTAAGAATAAAAATGGTAGAATATTGGGGAAAAACGGACGATATGGAGAAAGCGCGGAAAGGGGAAACCAGAATGGGCGGCGTGGGTTCTCTTTGCATTATAGTGGGGCTTTTGATTTTATTGCATTCCTTCGGCAGGTTTAACCGTAATCGTCAGCATTTTCGTTGATAAAAAAGAAGGGAAGTTTCCGCTTTCCCCTTTATAGAAAGAAAACCTCCGGCTACCCGGAGGTTTCTTTTTTATCTCTTAACTTTTTAAAAAAATCCCGCAGTACCTGCGCACATTCCTGTTCCAACACACCGCCTACCAGCTCGGGCCTATGGTTGTACGGCAGTTCAAACAGGTTCACAATGGAGCCGCAGGAACCGGCTTTTCCATCCTTTGCCCCGTAAACGACACGCGGAATCCGCGCGTTGATAATCGCCCCGGCGCACATGGGGCACGGCTCCAGCGTTACAAACAACTCGCACTGCCAAAGCCGCCATCCGCCCAGAAGGGTGCACGCCCTGTGAATTGCCTCCAGCTCGGCATGACACAGCGCGTTTTTCCCGTTTTCGCGGCGGTTGCGCCCCGCGGCGATAATCTGGTCATCCTTCACAATCACCGCGCCGACCGGGACCTCGCCTTCCTCTGCCGCCGCGTATGCGTATTTTAAAGCCTCCCGCATAAAGGCTTCGTCCCTGCCCGTCATTGTGTCAGCGTATATACGGAGGACAGAAAAGCGTAAATCAGCAGGACGATTCCTCCGAAATTCAAGAACAGCGTCTTTATCTTTTCCGGCGTGCGGAACACCGGGTTCACCGCGCCGCCCTGAAAGAAGTTGCGATCCTTCGCCCAAAGATAGACCAGCGAACCGATTCCCAAAAGCACGGCCGCGCCGAACACCACATTATTTACATAGCCCATCGTAGTTTCCCCGTAAAGCCGTTGGACAACGGTGAGCACAAAGGAAATCGCATTGTTGCAGAAATGAATCAGTATGGACGGCAGAAGGGAATCCGTGCGCACATCCACCAAAGCCATCACCAGTCCGGCGATAAACGCAAACACAATCTGCACCAAATTCCCGTGGAACAGGCCGAACAGCAGAGCGGAACCCACAATGGCGAAACCGTCGCCGAATTTCCGCAGGCTTTGCAGGACAATTCCCCGGAAGATCAGCTCCTCAACAATCGGAGGGGCGACCGCTATGGTAATGAAGAACAGAACCAGTACCGCCGGGTCGTCCGTCAACGGCATGGAGAGATCGGTGTCAAATCCAAACATATTTTCAATATTAGAAATAATACTGGCGGGTATGTTCGCAAGCATGCATACTGCCACGCCGAAAAGGACACACGCGCCGGTTTTCAGAAAGCCGTTTTTTTGAAACGGGAGCACCTCCGCAGGCGGAATGCGGAAAATGGATAAATACAAGAATGCGGGGATCGCCAGCCCGGCTGAATACGTTACGCCGTTCAACAGATAATACAATACCGGCGTAAAGCCGTGGAAATCCGGGTTGGTGTAATCGGCCGTATAGCCGACCGCATTTAAATACACCCTGCCGACGATGGAAATCGCATAGAGAAAAACTGTCGATGCGATCAGCATCCAGCACAGGGCGTTCGATGTTCGTTTTAACTGACGCTTTTCATCCTGCGCCATCATATACAGCGAAGGGTCGAAATATGGATTGTACGGACCGTAAGGTGAACCAATCATAAAATACTCCTTTATGTTATCCCTATGTTATCCCTGTTTCCACACATTTGCCGCTATAAAGCAGACCGCGCTCGGAAAACTCCGGGCGCGGACTCATACCCAGCGGGTGCCCCCTTTTTTCGGACTACCCGCGTTTTGGCGTCCCCGGCGCGATTCGAACGCGCGGCCTTTCGCTTAGGAGGCGAACGCTCTATCCTGCTGAGCTACGGAGACATATCAGAATTTCGGGTGGGGCAACGCGCCGGCTCCCCTTGTAAAAGCGGCGCTTTTGGAAAGGGGGACAAGCAAATAACTTATTTATTATAAAATATCGCAGCGGGTTTGTCAATTCTTCCTTTTCGCGGCACCCTCTGGGGTATCCATAAAAAAGCCCCGGATCAGCATGACTAAGGAAAGGAGGGACACCAGAATGATCAGATTCGGAAGAATCGTCATGGTCGCATAATCGACCATCTTTGTTTTCGCCGCAGAGTAAAAACACGCGGAAGCCGTCGCATAAAACGCACTTAAGATAATCCCGGCCTCAAAGTTTTTCCGCTCCTTCAGCACCAGAAGCAAAACGATAACCGCCGCCGGGAAAAGGCCGGCAAAAATCATATAAAACCGCGCGTCGTCGGCAAATCCCATCCCCGCGTAGCGATCCATCATGCGGAACACGCTCAGCGTTGCGTCGTCCTGGTTCTTCGCGCTCCCAATGATGGTACCCGCCGGAAGGAACAGCGCCCCGATTAAAAACAATTGCAGCAGGATAACAATTCCCTTGACCTGTTTCTTACTCATAGCGTACACCATCCCATAAAAATTCCGAAAATCAAAATTTTAATCATTCTAACATTCCTTTTAAATAAGGAACCAAGCAAAGACAGAGGCCCCATTCCGTGCTTCGCAGCACTTTTTTGGATCCTTTTTATAAGCTTATTTGTATTCATTAGCATATTCCATGTTCTTCTATTTGTCAAGCAGCGGATTTTCCCGCATACGCTCCGTCGAAGCGTGCAGTAAGCCTAAAACAAAGCGCCGGCAGGTAAAGGAGTAAAGGGGGGCGTTTGAGCATGTTAAAGAGGAAGTCCTCGTTATCAATACAGAACCCCCAGCCACAGGAAATCCCGCGGTTGGGGGTTCTTCATTCCTGCCCGCTGAGCAGGCAGGGCGTATTTCAATTTAAGAAACGAGAAACTTATTTTGCTCTCTTTTCTTTAACAGCAGCCTGTGCAGCGGCCAAACGTGCGATCGGCACGCGGAACGGTGAGCAGGAAACATAATCGAGGCCGGCCTGATGGCAGAACTCGACGGAAGTCGGGTCGCCGCCGTGTTCGCCGCAGATGCCCAGGTGGATTTCGGGTCTTGTCTTGCGGCCGAGTTCAACAGCCATCTTAACAAGCTTGCCAACGCCATTCTGGTCAAGGTGTGCAAACGGATCGGACTCGTAAATCTTGTTCTCATAGTAGTAGTCGAGGAACTTGCCGGCATCGTCACGGCTGAAGCCAAAGGTCATCTGGGTCAGGTCGTTGGTGCCGAAGCTGAAGAATTCGGCTTCCTTGGCAATTTCGTCAGCGGTCAGAGCGGCGCGCGGAATTTCGATCATGGTACCGACCTGATATTTCAGATCAACGCCGGCCTCCTTAATGATCTTGTCCGCTGTCTCGGTAACAACATCCTTAACAAACTTCAGTTCCTTTTCCTCGCCTACGAGCGGAATCATAATGCGTGGCTCAGTCTTGAATTCCGGATGCTTCTTATTCACAGCAATTGCTGCGTTAATAACCGCCGCTGTCTGCATCCTTGCAATTTCCGGATAGGAAACGGCAAGACGGCAGCCGCGATGACCCATCATCGGGTTAAACTCATGCAGGCTTGCGATAACATTCTTAAGGTCTGCGACGGTGATATTCAGCTCGCCGGCGATCTCCTTAATGTCCTCTTCCTTGGTCGGGAGGAACTCGTGAAGCGGCGGATCGAGGAAGCGGATAATAACCGGACGGCCCTCCATGACTTCGTAGATGCCCTCAAAGTCGCCCTGCTGATACGGCAGGATGCGTGCAAGCGCCTTTTCGCGCTCTTCCGTCGTCTTCGCAACGATCATCTCGCGCATTGCCTTAATGCGCTGGCCCTCAAAGAACATATGCTCGGTACGGCAAAGGCCTATGCCCTGCGCGCCGAATTCCTTGCCCTGCTTTGCGTCTCTCGGGGTGTCCGCATTGGTGTAAACTTCAAGCCTGCGGACAGAGTCGGCCCACTTCATAAAGCGGCCGAAATCGCCGGAAATGGAAGCTGCAACCGTCGGGATTGCTTCCGCGTAAATATTGCCGGTGGAACCGTCAATGGAAATATAGTCGCCCTCTTTAATGGTCTGGCCTGCGAGGGTGAATTTCTTTGCGTCGTAATCAACAACGATTTCGCCGCAGCCGGATACACAGCAGGTGCCCATGCCGCGCGCAACAACAGCCGCGTGGGAGGTCATGCCGCCGCGAACGGTCAGGATACCCTCTGCAACTGCCATACCTTCAATGTCTTCCGGAGAAGTTTCCAAACGGACGAGAACAACCTTCTCGCCTCTTTCATGCCATTCTTTTGCGTCTTCCGCAGAGAAGACAACCTTTCCGCAGGCAGCTCCCGGGGAAGCAGCAAGGCCCTTGCCGATTGCCTTGGCCTTCTTCAGAGCCTCGGCATCAAACTGCGGATGGAGCAGAGCGTCGAGCTGCTTCGGCTCAACTCTCAAAACAGCCTCTTCCTCGTCAATCATGCCTTCGTCAACAAGGTCAACGGCGATTTTCAGAGCAGCGGCAGCTGTTCTCTTGCCGTTTCTGGTCTGAAGCATATAGAGCTTGCCGTTTTCAATGGTGAACTCCATATCCTGCATGTCTTTATAGTGCTTTTCAAGTTTATCTGCAATTTCAGCAAACTGATTATAGACTTCCGGCATATCCTGCTTGAGGTGGCTGATCGGGAAAGGTGTGCGGATACCCGCAACAACGTCTTCACCCTGCGCGTTAATGAGGTACTCGCCGAACAGAGCTTTTTCACCGGTGGCCGGGTTGCGGGTAAACGCAACGCCTGTGCCGGACTTCTCGCCGGAGTTGCCGAAAACCATCGCCTGTACGTTAACGGCGGTGCCCCAATCGTAGGGGATTTCGTTCATGCGGCGGTATACGTTTGCACGGGGGTTGTCCCATGAACGGAAAACAGCTTTTACAGCTTCCATAAGCTGAACCTTCGGATCGCTCGGGAACTCCTCGCCCTTCTTCTCCTTATAGAACGCCTTAAACTTCTGAACGAGTTCCTTCATGTCGTTCTCGTCCAATTCAATATCCTGTTTTACGCCCTTCTTTGCCTTCTGCTCGTCGATGATTTTTTCAAACTCCGACTTCGGCAGTTCCATAACAACGTCAGAGAACATCTGGATGAAACGGCGGTAGGAGTCGTATGCGAAACGCGGGCTGTTTGTAATTTTCGCAAGACCCTCGACAACGGTATCGTTCAAGCCGAGGTTCAAAATAGTGTCCATCATGCCCGGCATGGACGCACGCGCGCCGGAACGGACGGAAACAAGAAGCGGGTTCTTCGGATCGGCAAATTTCTTGCCGCAGATCGCTTCCATTTTTTCAAGGTATTCATAAATTTGAGCCTGGATTTCCGCGTTGATTTCGCGGCCATCTTTGTAATACTGGGTACAGGCCTCTGTGGTAATTGTAAATCCCTGGGGGACAGGCATGCCGAGAACGGTCATCTCAGCTAAGTTTGCACCTTTTCCGCCTAAAAGCTCTCTCATTTTGCCGTTGCCTTCGGAGAAAAGGTAGACATACTTGTGGCTCATGAAAAGTACCTCCTATAATCAGTTGTAATATCGAGCTATTTTAATATAATAATTCTTTAACAATCGCTCAAAGTGTATTATAGCAAAAACATTTGAAAATTACCATATGTTTTCTTAGAAAACCAACTGATATTTTAAATAAAATTAAACAAAATCCCAGTAACTTTCACAAATCCTGGACAAAACTTAAATTTTTCCTTGAAAATTCTATTTCTTATGAGATAATAGAGATAATAGATAGATTAAGTTAAAATGTTATTATTATGCTCTGATGCATCGCAATATATTCACGGAGGAAAGAACATGCCAGAACAATGCTGCGCTGTCATTCTTGCCGCCGGCGAGGGGAAACGGATGAAATCCAGCCGTCCCAAGGTGCTTTCGCCGGTACTTTTCAAACCCATGCTGCAATGGGTTATCGATTCCGCCGAAGAAGCCGGTGTTTCCAGCATCTGCGTCATCACCGGCTATATGCACGAAAAGGTGGAACAATACCTTTCCAGTCTTGACAATACCGGCGTAAAAATCAGCCATGCTTTTCAGGCTGAGCGCAAGGGCACCGGCCACGCCGTCATGATGGCGGAAGAGTTCCTGCGCGCACACCACGGGAAAAGCGTATTGATTTTAAACGGCGACGCGCCGTTTGTAAACGCAAAGGTTATTGAGGAAGCGCGCCGGGCCCATACGGAGAACAGCAACGCGGTTACCGTGATTTCCGCCGTGTTGGACGACCCGACCGGCTACGGCCGCATTGTACGCGATCCCCAAACCCACCTGCTCCGCGCCATTGTGGAACAAAAGGACGCGGACCGCGAAACCCTGTCCATCTGTGAAATCAATTCGGGCGCCTACTGGTTTCAGGTAGACGACCTTCTAAGTATCTTAAATAAAATTCAAAATAACAACGCCCAGGGGGAATACTACCTTCCCGACGCGGTCAAGCTATTGATCGAAAGCGGCAAAAGGGTCGCGGCGCACACCACCAGCGAAGCCAACGCCGTACTGGGCGCAAATGACTGCCTTCAATTAAACGCCTTGAATTCCATCGCGCGCGAAGAAATTCTTTCCCGGCACATGAAAAACGGAATCGAAATTCCCTGCCGCGACGGCGTCATGATCGGCCCGGACGTAAAAATCGGCAGCGATACCTGCATTTTACCCGGCACCATTCTGCGCGGCAAAACCGTTATCGGTTGCGGCTGCACGGTGGGGCCGAATTCTTTTGTCTCAGACTGTACTGTGGGCGACGGCGTATGCCTGCGTTATGTGCAGTGTGAAAACAGCGTAATTGAGCCAAATCAGGCGGTAGCGCCTTTTTCGGTTATAAACCACTGAGAGAATATTTAGGGGGATATGCAAATGAATTTTCACGGCAAGGATATTAAAATTTTTGCTGCAAATGCGAGCCAGCGCGTGGCAAAACAGATTTCGGAGTGTTTGGGGCTTCCGATGGGAAAAAGCGACGTTAGCACCTTCAGCGACGGCGAAATTTCTCTTTCCCTATTTGAATCGGTTCGAGGCTCAGACTGCTTTATCGTTCAGTCCACATGCGCCCCGGTCAACAACAACCTGATGGAGCTTCTCATCATGATTGACGCGATGAAACGTGCTTCTGCCGCCCGTATCACGGCCGTTATGCCGTATTTCGGCTATGCGCGCCAAGACCGCAAAGCCAAGGCCCGCGACCCGATTTCAGCAAAGCTCTGCGCCGATCTGATCACGACTGCGGGTGCAGACCGTGTGCTGACCATGGATTTGCACGCACCCCAGATACAGGGCTTCTTCAACATACCTGTTGACCACCTTCTCGGCGCGCCCATCCTTTCTTCTTTCCTGAAGGAACGCATCGGCGACAAAACCGACGAATACGTCATTGTTTCCCCCGACCTCGGCTCCGTTACCCGCGCCCGCAATTTTGCAGCGCGCATCGGCTGCCCGCTTGCCATCGTGGACAAGCGCCGCCAAAAGGCCAATGTATGCGAAGTCATGAACATTATCGGGGACGTAAAGGATAAAAGGGTTATCCTTGTCGACGACATGATCGATACCGCGGGAACGCTCTGCAACGCCGCCTGCGCGATCATGGAAAAAGGTGCGAAAGAAGTCATCGCCTGCGCGACCCACGCCGTTCTTTCCGGTCCAGCCATCGATCGCATCAAAGAAAGCGTGATCAAGGAGTTTATCCTGCTCGATACGATTCCGCTGCCACCCGAAAAGCAGCTCGACAACTTCACGATCCTGCCCGTCGCCCCGCTGTTCGCAGAAGCGATCGAGCGCATCTACGAGGACAAACCGGTTTCCCCCATGTTTGTCTGATAAATAAAAAAATATAATTTTAAAAATTGAATGGTGGGGTGGATTTTCCATCCCGCCCTATTCTTATCCCTGCGCGTTCCATCGCGCACCGCCGAAGGCGCATCCCGGCCGTCGGGAATCTCCTTTCCGCCGGCGGTTCCCTCGTCGCAAAGCGAAAAGTAGAAAGGAGCTTCCTTTTCAACCCGTCTAGGAAAGCGGCGGAACGCACGCTACTGCGTATACTGTGCGCCCGGCTCGAGGGCAAAATGAGGTGATAGCAATGTTTCCGAATCTGTTTGCAGCAAAATCCGAACCCGCCGGCCAGATCGAATACCTTATTGTAGGCCTTGGCAACCCGGGTTCGAAATACGAAAATACGCGCCATAACGCAGGGTTCATGGCGCTGGATTATATTGCGGAAAAGTTCGGCGTGCGCGTCGACCGCGTAAAATTCAAGGGGCTTTGCGGAACGGGGCTGATCGGCGGTAAAAAGGTCCTTTTGCTAAAGCCTTCGACCTATATGAACCTGAGCGGGCAGAGCGTAACGGAAGCCATGCGCTTTTACAAGCTTCCGCCCGAAAAAACAATCATCCTATACGACGACATCTCGCTTGATCCCGGACGCATGCGCATCCGCATGAAAGGCAGCGACGGCGGTCAGAACGGCATGAAAAACATCATTTACCTGAGCGGGAGCGACCGTTTCCCGCGCATTAAAATCGGCACCGGCGCAAAGCCGAGCCCTGAATGGGATCTGGCGGACTGGGTGTTGTCCAAGTTCAATGAAGCGGACCGCAAGGCGGTGTATGAGGCAATCGACCATGCATGCTCCTCGGTGGAGCTGATAGTGCAGGAGAGAGCCTCCGAAGCCATGAACAAATACAATTCCTAGTATCCTGTAACACCGCTTCCTAAAGAATAGTGTTATAAGATACTGGCGAAGCATATACTATATAATAAAATCCTGTAGAAAACGGAATTTGTACCTACAAAAATCACAGCCGTACAAAGGGGATTCCATGAAATTTCTCACGAATGCAATCAGCGGGCTGAAAGAATTCCAAAGTCTTGAAGCCGCAGTAAAAACCGGCGCGCTTCCCGCTGCGGTAACCGGGATTTCCGGTATTCACAAAGCCAATATCATCTATTCGCTCTGCGCAAAATTACAGCGCAGGGCTTTTGTTGTTGCCGGCGATGAAAGCGAAGCGCAGCGCCTTTGCGACGATCTGAGCGCCATGGGCATGAAGCCGCTGTTCTACCCCGTGCGCGATTTTTCCTTCCGCGACACAGCGGGAAGCAGCCACGAGTACGAGCACCAGCGCCTGCAGCTGCTGGAACGTACGCTCAGCGGCGAATGCGACGCAGTTGTCTGCTGCCTGGACGCGGCGTTACAGTACACCATACCGCCAGACGAACTGAAAAAGCGGACGGTTTCGCTGAAAACCGGTCAATCCATTCCCATGGAGCAGGTCTTGGACGCCCTGAACCGCTGCGGCTATGAGCGCGCCGATCAGGTGGACGGAACCGGGCAGTATTCGCAGCGCGGCGGTATTCTGGATATTTTCACGCCCGACGCGCCGAACCCGGCAAGGGTGGAATTCTGGGGCGACGAAATCGACACCATTTCCCTGTTTGATCTGGAAACGCAGCGCCGCACCGAAACCATTTCGCAAGTCACGGTCACGCCCGCCGTAGAAGCGCTGATCGATGACCCGGGGCTGTTGGCGCAAAAAATCGGGGAACTCGCTTCTTCCCTGCGCGGCAAGGCCGCACCGGCCGCAAAAGCTGTCTTGGCGGAGCAGGCGCAAAAGCTGGAAAACGGCCTGCACCTCGGCTGCGCCGATAAATATATTTCCCTGTTATACCCTTCGACCGCCACACTGTTCGATTACATGACGCCCGACACCCTGCTGTTTGTCAGCGAACCCGCGAAGGCAAAGGAGCGCATGCGCAGCACACTCTGGCAGTGGGGCGAAGACGTGAAAGCCCTTCTCGCGGACGGCACGCTCTGCCGCGGGCTGGACACCTTCGGCGGCGACTGGGATTACGCGCTGGAACGCTTTGCGCGCGGCGCCGTTTATCTGGACACCTTCGTGCGCGGCAGCTACGACACGCCTGTGCGCACCCTTCTGAACATGACCGCACGCCAGCTTTCCGTCTGGGGCGGCAGCACCCAGCTTCTGGGTGAGGATGTGCAGAATATGCTGGCAAGCAAATGGGCATGCGTCGTCCTTGTCGGCAATGAACGCGCGGCGCAGACCGCCGTCGCGGATTTACAGGCGCAGGGCATTCCCGCCGCCTATGTGGAGCATCCTGAAAAGGTCGAGCGCGGAACCGTAGTGGTTACCTCCGGCGCGCTTTCCGCCGGGCTGGAGTATCCGGGCGCGTTTTTCGGGCTGATTACCCATGGCCGCCTGATTTCCTCCCCGAAGAAAAAAGCAAAGCGCAGCAAGAACAGCCAGGAAATTTACAGCCTTGCCGAGCTGGTACCCGGCGATTATGTCGTTCATGCGGCGCACGGCATCGGCGTATTCGAAGGAATCCACAAAATCGATATGCACGGCGTCGTAAAGGATTATATTAAATTACGCTACGCCAAAAAAGATACCCTCTATGTCCCGGTTACCCAACTGGACATGGTCTCCAAATACATCGGCCCACGCGAGGACGCGAACATAAAGCTGCACCGCCTGGGCGGCGCGGAGTGGCAAAAGGCCAAAGCGCGCGTCCGCGCGGCGGTTAAAGACATGGCAAAAGAGCTGATGAAGCTTTACGCCGAACGGATGCAGACAAAGGGACATGCATTTCCTCCTGACAACGAATGGCAGCGCGATTTCGAGGCGCATTTTGAGTTTGAGGAAACCGAAGCGCAGCTCCGCTGTATCGAAGAAATCAAAAGCGACATGGAGCGGGAAGCGCCCATGGACCGCCTGCTCTGCGGCGACGTCGGCTTCGGAAAGACGGAAGTCGCCCTGCGTGCGGCGTTCAAATGTATCACCGACTCCAGACAGTGCGCCATGCTCGTCCCGACCACCATCCTTGCGTGGCAACACTACCAGACGATCACCAAGCGTATGGAGGGCTTCCCCGTTAAAATCGAGCTCCTTTCGCGTTTCCGCACCCCAAAGCAGCAGGAGGAAATCCTCCGCCGGTTAAGCCGCGGGGAAATCGATATGATTATCGGCACGCACCGGCTGGTTTCCAAGGACGTACAATTCCACGACCTCGGCCTCGTCATTATCGACGAGGAGCAGCGTTTCGGCGTTGCGCAAAAAGAGAAGCTGAAGGCTCTGTGTAAAAATGTGGATATCCTTACCCTTTCAGCCACGCCGATTCCGCGCACGCTGAACATGGCGCTGTCCGGCATCCGCGACATGAGCCTGATTGAGGAAGCGCCACACGACCGCCACCCGGTACAGACCTATGTCCTAGAGCACGACAACGGCCTGATCGCCGAAGCCATCCGGCGCGAACTTCGCCGGGGCGGGCAGGTTTACTACCTGCACAACGACGTTGCGACTATCGAGCGCACCGCCGCCCGTTTGCAGAAACAGATTCCCGAAGCGCGTATCGGCTTCGGCCACGGCAAGATGAACGAACAGGAGCTTTCTGAGGTCTGGCGCCGCCTGATTGAACACGAAATCGACGTTCTTGTCTGCACCACCATTATTGAAACCGGCGTGGACGTGCCGAACGCCAATACATTAATTATCGAAAACGCGGATCGCATGGGGCTTTCCCAGCTTCACCAGCTCCGCGGGCGCGTGGGGCGTTCCAGCCGCCGCGCCTATGCATACCTAACCTTCACACCCAACAAGGTGCTGACCGAAATTGCGCAGAAGCGCCTTTCCGCGATCCGTGAATTTACGGAATTCGGCTCCGGCTTCAAGATCGCCATGCGCGACCTGGAAATCCGCGGCGCGGGCAATATTCTGGGCGGCGAACAGCACGGGCATATGGAAGCCGTCGGCTACGATATGTACCTGCACCTGCTCGCCGAAGCGATCAGCCGCGAAAAGGGCGAAACGCCGCAGGAATACGATCAGGAATGCCTTGTAGACATGCAGGTACAGGCGCATATTCCCGAAAGCTATATTTCGAACCTCAGCCAGCGGCTGGAAATTTACCGCCGCATCGCCGATATCCGCACGCGCGAAGACGCGCTCGACGTAACCGACGAGCTAATCGACCGCTTCGGCGACCCGCCGGAGAGCGTAAACGGCCTGATTGAAATTGCTCTGCTCCGGAACCTTGCTTCCCAACTTGGCATCTATGAAATCAAGCAGCAGAACGACGTGCTTCTGCTTTACAAGAAGCAGATCGACATGAAGCAGGTCAGCGCGCTGATTTCCGCCCTCCATTCCCGCGTGATGCTCAACGCGGGCGCCAAGCCGTATATCAGCGTAAAAATCGAACCAGACGCCACGCCTTTGGACACGCTTACTGAAATTCTCGACGTAATTCAAAATGGCAGCTAGCGGGCTTGGTATTTTTTATCCTGTATGCAAAATGCGACAGTTTTTCGCTGGACAAGTCTATTTTATTCATGTATAATAATAAAATTGGTTATGCTAAAAAAGTTCGCGTGTTTACCATCTAGGAATTTCGCGCGCAAGCGTATGGAGGTAACTATGATAAAAATTTTGAAAAAGGGCGTTGCCGTCCTTCTCGCGTTTATTATGGCGGCAAGCACCGCAGCGTGTGCCAGCACCGACAAAAGCTGGGCAATGAAAAACAACAGCTTAACCGTTCCGATCGGCGTGTACATCTACAATCTGTATTCTGCATACCAGAGCGCGAATACCTTGAAAAAAGACCCAACCAAACCGGTTCTGGACCAGAAAATCGAAAACAAAAGCGCCGAAGAATATATCAAGGACAAGGCGCTTACCTACACCAAAATGCTTTTGGTTCTGAACGATAAAATGAAAGAACTGAATCTGTCCCTTACGGCGGAGGAAACCAAGACGATCAGTAGCGTCACCGATGCCCAGTGGGAACAGGCAAGTTCCACTCTCGAAAAATACGGTGTTTCAAAACAGTCATTTAACCTTGCCTATGCGGATTTTTACACCAAATACCAGAAGGTCTTTACCGCGCTTTACGGCAAGGGCGGCAAGAAAGAAGTTCCCGATTCTGAACTCAAATCGTATTTTGAAAAGAATTACACGGACTTCTCTTTTATTGCAAAATCTCTCTATAATACAAAATCCGACGGTAGTGTAACCCCGTTTACGGATCAGGAAAAGGCCGCCGTGAAAAAGCAGTTTGACGCTTACGCCGCAGAGGTTTCTTCCAAAAAGAAAACGATGAAACAGATTGCCGACGAATACAAGGCCGCTTCCAAACAGACCACCGAGCAGCTTCAGGAGGCAACCGAAAACCTGAACACAAGCACCAGTTACCCGGCGGATCTGAAAACCTTGCTGGATTCCATGAAGCCGGGCGAAGTAAAATCCGCTGAAATTTCCGGCGCTTTCCTCGTTGTCATGAAGAATGATATTACAAAAAAGACCAAGGACGAACTCAGCATGGAAAGCTCCCGCAATAACCTTCTGGCGGAAATGAAGGCAGAGGAATTCTCCAAGGATCTGGATAAGGCGGCGCAGTCCTACAGCAACGTCACCTTGAACCAGGCGGCGATCGATTCCTACAAGCCATCCATGTTCGTAACCGAAACGTCTTCCGCCGCTCCTGCGGCTTCCACAGCGTCCGCAGCTTCTTCCGCTGCCGGTACGGCTTCCACAGCTTCTAAGTAAAGAATAACCGCAAAGCGCCGGGGCGAAACCCCGGCGCTTATTTCTTTTTTCTTCTCGGATAAGGTTCCTTTACATCTGTCAACCCCACAAGGTAGTCGATACTGGTATTATAAAAGTCCGCTAATTTTACCAACACCGGAATCGGAATGTTTAATTTTCCCAGTTCGTAATCCGAATATTCCAATCAAATAACGGATGTTATAAACGAATTAAAGGTAGTGCATCAGGAAACCAAAGAAATGTATATTTTACAGGACAAAAGGAAAAATTGACTTTTTAATATAGCACCACCGTGCTGCCCTGGAAGGCGCAGCGGCATTCGTAGCTTTTCTGCTCACCTGTCTGCACATCATAAATAGAATTGAACTCAAACGAATCCTTTTCGTCCGAAAGGATATAGCGCGCAAGGATGAACCGGTCGTCCACACAGGCGAGGAACTCGCCCAGCTCCTTGCTGTATTTCGCGTGGATTTCCGAATTCAGGACACCGTCCACCTCGTAATTATCCTCGTCCTCGGTGATGCGGTAAACCCGTGCGCCGTTCACGTCAATATAGAAGGAAGCAGGCTTTTCGTCCCCTTTCAGGTTCAACTCCGCCGCCACCGTCTTTTTCCCGGTCATCTTGTTGTAAGCGCAGAGCCGTTGATCACCGGTGGGGAAATATTTCGCGCGGAAATACAGGTTTTCCGGATCCATTCCAGCGTAACGCACCAACCCGCAGGTTCCCGCGCTTAAAATCAGCTCCAGCGGCGCACGTTCCTCTCCGTTTTTCACAGCGATTATAAAATCGAAAAGCGGACAGAGCCAAACGTTGTCGTTCACGTTGTCGCCCAACCAGCGCCTGTTCTTATAGCATTTTTCCTTTTCCGCTTCGTCCCCATGGGGCAGAAGCACTAAAAGCTGAACCTCCCCGTCCCGTGTGAAAGGGATCAGGCCCATGCTGTCCGCATTGCAAATGCGCGGGTCGCGCACATAGTAGTACTTTTCTTCGTCCAGATCGTATAAATACGAAATCTTCGAGAAACCCGTCAGCTTTTTGTAAGCCCGGAACATATTCTGGTGCTTTTCGTTTTCTACGGTATAAAGGATGAGGTGGTCCTCATCCAGCGCTGTACAGTCCAAAAAGCTCCCGAGAAAATTCAGCTTCGCCATGGTTTTTTCCTCGCCGGTGTGCTTGTCGATGCGCAGAATCCAGGCTTCGCTTTCTCCGCTTTCCATCACAATGATGATATGGTCGGGGAAACAGAAAAAATGCTGGACAAAGGACGGATTGCTGAGTATGTAGTTGGTTACGATTCTTTCCCGCCGCGTAACCCGGTTATATTCTAAAATGAAGAGGCTGTTATGACCCTCTTCCTTTTTTTCTTCCGCATAATAAATATAATTGTCGCTGATTTCAATCAGCATGTCATTACAGTTTGCAAAGACATTGCGCAGGTCCACAACCTTCAAATTGATCCCTCCTGTTTTGTCCTTAATTATAGCATAAAAAACGGATCGGTTGCTTTCATTTTGTCGGATTGATGATATAATGATGATTGATACAATTCGTTGCCCATCCGGTCTGCAAAAACGGAAATTTTTCATAAGCTGGCGATAACATTGTTACAGGAAAGACACGGGAATCTTCTGGAAGTGAATATCCACGGTATGACCGTGGAAGAAGCAAAGCGCAGCTTGGAACAGCTTCTGAACCGGGCCGACGCAAAGGTCACAGAAATACGGGTCATTCACGGGTACAACAGCGGGCAGGCATTGCGCGACATGGTGCGCCTGCGGCTGAAGCATCCTCGCATTGCCGCGAAGCTCATCTGCCTGAATCCGGGCGAAACACGCATCCTTCTGCAGAAAAGGAAATAGCCGCGCGGGAAGCGGCAAAACGGCACTATGCGCCCGCTTTTCCCGGGAAATACACCGATTCGACCGGCTGTGCGCAGAAGAACCATTCTTCTGCGTCGGCCAGCTATTTTTTATATTCTTCAATCTTAAAACGCGGCCGCGCCTTTACTTCGCCGTAAATCTTGCCGATATACCCGCCCACAACGCCAAGGCACAAAAGCTGGACGCCGCCCAAAAACCAGACGCCGCAGAACCCTGCCGTTATAAAGGAACGGACTACCAGCGCCCGGATCACGCCGATCAGGCTGACAAGGCAAAGAACCGCCCCCAACCCCGCAATCATCCGCAGGGGCTTTACGCTGAAGGAGGTTATTCCGTCCCATGCAAAAGCGATCATCTTTTTCAGCGGGTATTTCGACTCCCCGGCAAAACGCTCATGCCGGTCGTAATACACATAGTCGCTGCGGTAGCCGATCAGCGGCACAATCCCGCGCAGGAACAGGTTGGTTTCTTTATATTCGCTCAGCGCTTCCAGCGCGCGGCGGCTCATCAGGCGGTAGTCCGCGTGATTGTACACCACATCCACTCCCAGCGCCGCCATGAACTTATAAAATCCCAGCGCGGTGGTACGCTTGAAAAACGTATCGGTCTCGCGCTTGTTGCGGACGCCGTAGACCACGTCGCAGCCTTCCATGAACTTGTCCACAAACTGGTCGAGCACCTCAATGTCGTCCTGCAGATCCGCGTCTAAGCTAATGGCGCAGTCGCAGGATTCCTTTGCGGTCATCAGCCCGGCCAGCAGCGCGTTCTGGTGCCCGCGGTTGTGCGCAAGCTTAATCCCGCTCACCAGTTCGTTTTCTTCGCTGAATCTGCTGATCAGCTCCCATGTTTTGTCGCGGCTGCCGTCGTCCACCAATAACATACGGCTTTTCCGGTCGGCGCGCCCGGACGCGATCATGCCGTTGATTTTTTCCGTTAGCCGCCGGACGGTTTCCGGCAGAACCTCTTCTTCGTTATAGCACGGTATTACAAAATAGACTGTGGGCATAGCAACCTCCGATCATTTCGTTTTCAGATTTTCCGCTTGTGCGGCGGATCCTATCGTTCTCGGCAAGGGGCGTTTAATTCGGTATGTTTTCCGCCTGTGCGGATGCTTTTTATCGCAGCGTTTGGTCATAATCCAGTAGAAGGCAAGCAGCGCCGCGCCGCCAAGGGTTATCAGCGCCCCTTGCTTTAAGCCGGGCGTCGTATAATCAAAGCGGATCGTGGACTCGCCCGCCGGCACCTTCACCGCCATAAACCCAACGTTGACCTTCAGAATCTCCGCCTCCCTGCCGTTCACCTTGGCGCTCCAGCCGCCTTCCCACGGCACGCTGAAAAAGACCAGCCGCTCTTTGTCGGCGTTGATTTTCGCGGTGAATCCGCCGTTGTCTCGTTCAAAGGAAGAGCATGACTCGGCTTTTCGGTTCAGGCAGTCCTCGAAATAGGCCTCCTGTGAAAAATCGGATTCCAAAAAATTGTCATCATGCTTTAGAATGCCGGTTACTTCCCTCACATCCTCGTTTTCCACCACCAGCGTTTTTAGCAGAAGCAGATGCCGGTTTTCCTTTTCGACCTGCTCGTATTCCGAGCGGGTGATGTAGGAATCGTAACTGAACCCCATGGGAATATAATACTGATTCTGGTAAATCTTAAACCCGTTCTGCGAAGCGTAATAACGCCAGCCCGGCATGGCCGGTGCGTTCGTATCCGTTTCGCCTACGGCAAAGTCCTTGCCGCTCAAAGCCGGATCGAAAAGCCAGCGGCAGCTTGTCAGCCCGCGCAGGCCGTAATACTTCGTTTCCGGGCGGGAACCCACATCGCGCTGTACGCCAACAGAGGGGTAGAATTCCATGATGGAACCGGGAACAATACTGTGGAACGCCTGAATGGTCGGGATCTGCCAGAACATGGCCTGATTGTCCATCCCATCGTAAACGTCAACGCGGCAGTTCCTGGTATCGGGCAGGTGGATATCCGCGCCGCCGTTGAGCGAATAGGGGATGATTTCCTTGTGGGCGTCGTCGCTCTGGGTTTTGCCCAACGCGATGAAGAACAGCGCGTAAACAAAGGAGATTGCCGCCACGCCGCCCATGCAGCGGCGGATAAACCCTTTTTTGTCGCGTTGATAATATTTGAAGATAATCGTCAGGAGGAGCAGGCTTACCATGGCGATGGCAACATAGGACCAGAAGCGCGTCGGGTAATCCTCCAGCCCGAACGTATAGGTTTTTTTGCCGTCCTGATCGGTGGATTTCACCATCAGCCCGATCGGCAACGCGATGCCGAGGGTAATGCCCATCGTCCATTTAATTGAGCTTTTCCAGTCAATGCACGCCCGCTGCAACGCAAGAATCGTCGCGAGGCTCATCATCAAAGTCAGCATATAGAACCAGCGCGCATAATAGGAAGCGTTAAAAAGCTGGAACGCGGAATTCAGCACCGGGACAAAGGCCATCAGGTACAGGATTCCCAACAGGGTTTTCAACCAATGCTTTCTCCGCATTTTTAAAAAGCCGATTACGCCGGTCATGCTGAACAGCGGCAGCCACGCGCCAAGCGAGGCCCATTTTGCCTCTGACTTCGGGGTAAAGTTCGGCCGCGCAGGGATATCCGGCGGGAAGAAGAAACATTCTAGAATATGGACGTACCGCTGGTTCCAGTCGTAAAGCAGCGCGTTCCAGCCCTCCGGCGGGTCGTTCACGCGCGGGTTCTGGATTACGGCGAGCACGGTCGGCACTAGCAGCACACAGGCGCACAGCACCCCGATGACCGCTTCGCATACCAGCAGCAGAAAATCGCGCAGCGTAATTTTCCAGTTCCCGCTGAACAGCCGGGTAAAGCCGTAAAGCAGCGTAAAAACAACCTGTCCCACAAAAAAGTAATAATTCACAAAGCAGCAGGCAAACACGGTGACCGCGAAAAGCCCCCTGCGCCTTTTATACATGTATTCGTCCAGCGCCCACAGCATGAGCGGGAAAAATACGATGGCTTCATGAAAATGGTTAAAAAAGATATTGTAAATCGAAAATCCGGAAAACGCGTACAGCATGCCGCCGATGACCGCATAATCCTTGTCCTCCACATACCGCTGCAAATAAAGGTATCCTGTCAGCGAAGCGCAGCCGAATTTCAAGATTAGCAGCGGGCCCATCAGGTACGGCACCGCCGCGCTCGGGAACGGGATGGTCAGCCAGAAAAACGGGCTTCCCAAAAGGTAAAACGAGTACGATCCGATGAAATTCGCGCCCAGGTCCGTTGTCCAGTTCCAGCCGATGTTCCCGCTGCGGATCGCGTCGTGGCACATTCGGTAGAAGGGCACCTGCTGCACATTAAAATCGCCGTAGAATAAAAAATAGCCGTTGTCATAAAGTATAAACGGGATGAAAAAGAGAAAGGACACTGCAAGGCCGTATAAAAAAGCCTTCAGATAGTAATTCTGTTTTCCTTCGCGGGTCAGTATGCTGGTCAAACTGTCGCCTCCGTTTAACAGCAGCGCACATGAGAAAACCGCCTGTGCTGCTTATGAAGTAATCAATCCATATTATAACACACGCTTTTGTTGGAACAAAGCGAATTTAATAAAACCGACCACGCTTCTTGCAAAATTTACGTTTTATTAGTATATTATAAATAATTCGTTTACTATTTATTATCGCCGCCCATTTCGGCGGATTTCCTGTCTTCCCCACTTGTTTCGGGGTAGTTTTGCTGCAAAATCGGGAAGTATATTTAAGGATTACAGGGGGATTTCGGATGTTCCATTTTTATGCGGTGCTTTCTCGCATGAAATATATTAACCGCTGGGGCCTGATGCGCAACACGCGCGAGGAAAACCTTTGCGAACACAGCTTTGAAACCGCTGTTATCGCCCACGCGCTGGCAGTACTTCGCAACACCCGCTTCGGCGGAAATGTAAATCCGGAGCGTGCCGCGCTCCTCGCGCTTTACCACGACGCGACCGAGATCCTGACCGGCGACCTTCCCACCCCGGTAAAATACTATAACCCGGAAATCCGCTCCGCCTACGCCGAGGTGGAAAAAACCGCCCGGAAAAAGTTGCTGAGCCTTCTGCCGGCTGATTTAAAGCCAGGTTACGAAGCCATCCTTGCCGCGAACGGCGAGAGCGACCGCAAGCTTCTCCCTCTTGTAAAAGCGGCGGACAAGCTTTCCGCTGTTATCAAATGCATGGAGGAAAAAGGGGCGGGCAACAGCGAATTCGCCAAGGCGGAAGTTGCGCTCCGCCAGGCCGTTGCCGATATGCACCTTCCCGAAGCGGACTGTTTTGTAGAGGAATTCCTGCCCTCCTATCAACTCACGCTGGACGAGCAGGATTGAATTGGGAATCTGTTTACAAATAAATTCTTTTAAATAATTATTTTATCGATGCAACAGAGTATAATGAATCGGTTATCGTAACAAAAATTGCCGATTAAGGACTGATGTTGTGAAAAAGGCAGGAAAAATGCGAAAAAATGCAAAAAGTCCAAAAACCTTGATTCGAAATATAGTGATTCTTGTTTTAAGCGTGGTCATGCTGATAACCGGCATGGGTTGTGTTTACGCTGACCAAATGCTAAGCCGAATTAATTTTGTCCCGATGGAGGAAAATTCACAGGTAAATACCGGCGAACTTTTCCAAGCGGGCGCCAGCAGCACCAGCGCAAAAGCGGGGATTTTGGGCGGGCTCTACCATGATGACGCCATTACGAACATCCTTGTAATGGGCGTGGACGATTACCAGCCGAACGACCCCGGGCGAAGCGACAGCATGATGCTGGTCTCCGTTGACACGCGCCACAAAAAGCTGAAGCTGAATTCCTTCATGCGCGATATGTATGTCGCGATTCCCGGGCATGGGAGTCAGCGGCTGAACGTCGCCTATACGCTCGGCGGCCCGCAGCTCTCCGTTGCCACCATCGAAGCAAATTTCGGAACCGATATCGACCGCTTTGTACTGATCGATTATGCTTCTTTCTCGAAAATTATCGACAGGCTCGGCGGCGTAACCATGACGATTACAAAGGGCGAAGCGCAGCTTATTAACCAGAACTCCGGGGACTCGCGCCGCAACTTGACCGCCGGAACCTTCGTTTTGAGCGGGAAACAGGCGCTTTACTATTCCCGTATCCGTGCGATCGGCGACGACTTCGAGCGCACCCAGCGCCAGCGCAAGGTCTTTTCCAGCCTTGTTGAAAAATTCAAAACTGCGGACATCGGAACGATCAACCAGGCGCTCTACGATGTTCTTCCTCTTATTACAACCAACATGACCAAGAACGAAGTGCTGAACATGGCGGCAAATTCGCTGACCTACCTGAATTACCCGATCAGCCAGAACCGTACGCCGGGCAACAATGAATACACCTCCGAACGGGTCAGCTTCAACGGAACCCCGGCGGACGTACTCGTTCCCGATCTGGATAAATGCAGCAAGAGCCTGGCGGAATTCATTTATGAAAGCAACCTGCCAAGCAAAACGTATGACGGCGATTAAGAAATGCCGTAAAAAATTCTTCATCAAGGCCGTACGGTGGAAGCCGTACGGCCTTTTTCAAAGGAGTTAATCAGAATGCCCACCCCGCTTTACACCGCTTTAGTAGAACATAAGGAACGCGGACGCGCCTCTTTTCACACGCCGGGGCATAAAAACAACCCCGGCGCCCTTCCGCCCGATCTGCTTTCGCTCGATTTCACCGAGCTTCCAGACACGGACAGCCTGTTCGAAGCGGACGGCCCCATCGCCCGGGCGGAAAATCTTGCGGCGGAGCTGTTCGGGGCAAAACGGACCTGTATTTCCGCGGGCGGATGCACCCTCTGCATTCAGGCGATGTTCCGGCTTGCTGCGCCGGGCGGTGGCAAAATCGTCTGCTCCCGCGTTTTGCACCGCAGCGCGGTAAACACCATGGCGCTGCTGGATTTAACCCCCGTCTGGGCAATGCCGGAAGATGTGCTTTCCGTACTTGCAAAAACACCCGACGCAAAAGCGGTTTACGTAACCAGCCCGAACTATTACGGGCAGCTTCTCGATATCCCCGCCATTGCCGAAGCGTGCCGGGCGCGGGATATCCCCCTTCTTGTGGACAATGCCCACGGCGCGCATCTGATGTTCACCGAGCCAAAGCTCCACCCGCTTGCCCTCGGCGCGAGCATGACCGCCTGTTCCGCGCACAAAACCCTGAATGTGCTGACGGGCGGCGCGTGGCTCCATATTGCGGACAGCCGTTATACTGCGGACGCAAAGGAAGCCATGGCGCTGTTCGCTTCCACCAGCCCCGGCTACCCGGTAATGGCTTCGCTTGACCTTGCGCGCGAGTGGCTCCGGCTGCACCGCAGGGAATTCGGCCCTTTGCAGGAAAAGGTTTCGGAAATCAAAGCCGTAGCGCAAAACCGCGGCATTTCCCTGCCGGGGGGCTTAACGGACCCGACGCGCATCACGCTGAACACAGCCTCCGCCGGAATCCCCGGGATCGAAGCCGCCGACCTTTTCCGCCAGGCGGGCGTGGAGCCGGAGTTTGCCGACGGCGCACATGTGGTTTTCATCGCAACCCCGTTTAATACGGACCGCGATTTTCTCCGGCTGAAGGACGCAATTGAACGCTTACCGGTGCGCATCCCCCTTCCGCAGGCGCCGGAGCTGCCGGAGCTTCCCCCTGTAAAGACAAGCCTGCGCGAAGCGGTTTTTGCCCCGTCGGAAAGCGTGCCGCTTGAACAGGCGGCGGGGCGGATTGCCGCGCAGGCCGCCTGCCCCTGCCCGCCGGGCGTTCCGGTCGTGATGCCCGGGGAGGAAATCACAAAAGAAATCCTCCGGTTTTTGCGCGGGTATGGCTTTTTCGCAATAAAAGTGTTAAAATAATATTCATAAAAAAGGGTTCCTGATTTTGCATTTTCTGGAGGGATTCATTATGAAACTGGTTCTTGCGATTGTAAGCAACGACGACAGCGGCATGGTTTCCGCCGCGCTGACGAAAGAAGGATTCGCCGTTACCAAGCTTGCAACCACCGGCGGGTTTCTGATGGCGGGCAACACTACCTTCATCGTCGGTACCGAAGACGACAAGGTTGACCAGGTTATCTCCATTATTTCCAAGCAAAGCAGCCGCCGCACCCAGCTTGTACCGAGCGCAACCACCATGGATGTCGGCATGTATTCCTCATTTCCGGTTGAGGTCACCGTGGGCGGTTCCACGATTTTCGTTCTGAATGTGGACCGCTTTGAAAAGGTATGAGCCAGTTAAACCTGCACGCGGTTCCCGCCGGCGAAGAGGTAAAGCATTCGCTTGCGCTTTTGTTTGAGGAGGGCAGGCTTCCCCATGCGTTGATTTTGGAAGGTCCCCAGAAGGAGCGCAACGAGCTTGCCGCCGCATTGGCAAAGGCCTGTGTCTGCACCGACCCTGTGGAAAGCCCCTGCGGAAAATGCCCGGGGTGCATCAAGGCGGCAGCCGGCTCCCACCCGGATCTTTTTACGCTGGACGGCGACGCGGACCCGCGCGCTTTCCCAATTGATGCAATCCGCTCCATACGGTCCGACGCCTATATCCGGCCGAACGAGGCAAATTGCAAAGTATATCTGCTGTACGGTGCGCAGAATATGAGTGAGGTTTCGCAGAATGCCCTGCTGAAGGTCTTTGAGGAACCGCCCGAAAGCGTCCGGTTCCTGCTCACCGCCTCCAGCGCAGCGGCACTTCTTCCCACCATCCGCTCGCGGGCGCAGATTTTTTCGCTGGAAGCCGTTCGGGAACAAAGCGGCGTTGAACCGGAATATATAAAAAAACTGGCCGCGGCGGTTACCGCGGCGAACGAAACGGACCTGCTGTTCTTAACAGCGGATCTGATAAAAAATAAGGATCGGCTGCGCGCCGTCCTTTCGGAACTTTTGCTTCTTTTCCGCGACGCGGCGGTTTTGCGCGCAGGGGGCAGTACCTGCCTCTCCGGTCAGCCGGAAGCGGTCGCGTCACTTGGTGCGGGGTTTACCCGCGGAAAGCTTCTTACCCTTCTGGACGAGGTCCGGAAAGCGCAGCGCGCGCTTGACCGAAACGCGAACGCGGCGCTGCTTGTAACGGCTCTTTGCGCAAATTTGCGCGCGGCCGCCGGCAGATAATGCCAATTTATTCATGGGAGGTTCACATGGCCGAGGTTATTGGCGTTCGTTTTAAAAATGTAGGAAAAGTATATTATTTTGACCCCGACGGGAATACACTTAAGCAGGGGGATATGGTCATTGTTGAAACCGCGCGCGGCATAGAGTGCGGCGAAATCGCAATGGAAAACCGGCAGATCAGCGACGAAAGCATCGTCCAGCCGCTGAAAAAGCTGATCCGCGTCGCCACAAAGGAAGATTTGAAAAAGATGGCGGAAAACAACGCCAAGGAAAAAACTGCCTTCAATATCTGCCTGAAAAAAATTGCAGCCCACAAACTGGAAATGAAGCTGGTCGACGTGGAGTATACCTTCGACAACTCCAAAATCCTGTTTTACTTTACCGCCGACGGGCGGGTCGATTTCCGCGAGCTGGTAAAAGACCTGGCTTCCGTCTTCCGCACCCGCATCGAACTGCGGCAGATCGGCGTGCGCGACGAAGCGAAAATGCTCGGCGGGCTCGGCATCTGCGGCCGGCCGTTCTGCTGCTCAACGTTTCTGGGCGGATTTCAGCCGGTTTCCATCAAGATGGCAAAGGAACAGGGGCTTTCGCTGAATCCGGTGAAAATATCCGGCACCTGCGGGCGGCTGATGTGCTGCCTGAAATACGAGCAGGAAACGTATCAGGATCTGCTGCGCTCTATACCGACCGTCAATTCCGTAGTAATGACTCCGGACGGAAAGGGCACCGTAGTCGACTTGAATATGCTGACCGGCGTTTTGCAGGTGCGCATGGATACCGCCCCGGAAGCCGCGCCCAAGCTTTTTAAAGCCTCACAGGTAAAGCTGATTAAGGGCGGCCACGTAAGCATTGACCGAAACGAATTGGAACAGCTCAAGGAGCTCGAAAAGGATTAAATTATTTCCTCCTATTCTGTTGCATTTTCTGTCATTTATGATAGAATTATGTAGTAATTAAATATGGAGGTGTTTTTCCCAATGGCATATGTTATTAGTGATGAGTGCATTTCCTGCGGCGCTTGCGAAGCGGGTTGCCCGGTAAACGCGATTTCTCAGGGCGACGGTAAATTTGTCATCGATGCAGATCTTTGCACAGAGTGCGGCGCCTGCGCCGATGCATGCCCCGTAGGTGCTCCTGCACAGGAATAATATTGCAACCGGATAAAGGCGGAGCGTTTTCGGCGCCCGCCTTTTTCTTTTTATACGTCTTCAGAAAAGACGAAAACAGCATAAATAAAAAGCCCAGCACAAGCTGGACTTTTTATTCGGCTCATCGTGTATTTCTCTCTATCATTTTGGAATATGGCGCTAAGCATACGAGAAACCGGGCGGGCGTGAAGGCGCCGCAAAAGCGGAAACTGAAAATTATTGCATACTGACTTTTTGATTTATTTATAGTAAAATATTACAAGAAATCAATTTGCCTTTCTTCCATAAGATTATAAAAACGAGGGGGAAATTTGTCTTGAAGGCCGAACGCCTTGAACCGCTTTCGCGCGATTACTCCGTAATTGTTTCGCAAAGCCACCGTTTTAATACTGACACCATCCTGCTTGCCGCGTTTTCCACGCCGCGGGCGGGGGAGCTCTGCGCCGATCTGGGCACGGGCTGCGGCGCCATCCCGCTGATCTGGTGCGCGCGGGCAAAGCCGCGCAAAATATACGCCCTTGAAATCCAGGAGGAAGCCTGCGCCATGGCGCGCCGTTCGGTCGAATACAACCGGCTTTCCGAAACGGTTAAGGTCGTGCACGGGGATATCTGCGAAATTAAAAAATACGGCCTGCCCGCCGGCGAATTCGGCACCGTTGCCTGCAACCCGCCGTACAAAATCGACGGCACGGGCATACACAATCCCTCGGAGGCACTACGCGTTGCGCGGCACGAAACCGCGTGCCGGTTTGAGGACATTGCAAAAGCCGCCGCGCACCTTCTGCGGTTCGGCGGCCGTTTCTTCTGCTGTATGCGCCCGGAGCGCCTTTGCGGTGCGATGCTCGACCTGCGGAACGCCGGGCTGGAGCCGAAACGCCTGCGCTTTGTGCAGCAGCGGCCCAACCGTCCCCCTTTTCTCTTTCTTTTGCAGGCGAACCGGGGGGGGAAAGCGGGCATGACGGTCGACCCCGTCCTGTTTATTGAAGGCAGCAACGGTTTTTCCGAAGAAATGCAGCAAATATACGGCGAATACACGCTGAATAAAGGAGCTTCGGGCAAATGAACGGAAAATTAATGGTGGTGGGCACCCCGATCGGAAACCTTTCGGACTTTTCCCCCCGCGCGGTGGAAACTTTACGGCAGGCGGATTTTATCGCCGCAGAGGATACGCGCGTCACGCTGAAGCTTCTCAACCATTTCGATATTAAAAAGCCGATGATCAGCTATTTCGAGCACAACAAGCGCGAGCGCGGGCAGATCATCTGCGACCGGATCGAGCAGGGCGAAACCTGCGCCCTTGTATCCGATGCAGGCATGCCCGCAATTTCCGACCCCGGCGAACTGCTCGTCTCCCAGTGTGCGGAGCGCGGGATTCCGGTTTACGTCGTCCCCGGTCCCAGCGCGCTTGTTTCCGCGCTGGCGGTTTCCGGGCTGCCGACGGGCCGTTTTACGTTCGAAGGCTTTTTAAGCATGAACAAAAAGAGCCGCCGCGAACACTTGGAGGAACTGAAAAATGAGCGCCGCACCATGATTTTTTACGAAGCGCCGCACAAGCTCCCCTCTACCCTAAGCGACATGCTCGCCGCGTGGGGTGATCGCCGCGTCGCCCTTGTGCGGGAACTTACAAAAATCCACGAGGAAGTCATCCGCACCACGCTTTCCGAAGCGGCCCGGCGCTACGCCGACGGCGGCGCAAAAGGCGAATTCGTACTGGTGATCGAGGGCGCCCAGGCCCCGGAAAAAACAGATTTCACGCTGGAAGACGGTGCCGACATGGCGCGGGACATGATTGCTGATGGGCTTTCGCCCTCGGAGGCCGCCAAAAGGGCCGCTGCAGAAACCGGATTGAAAAAGGGTGCCATTTACAAAGCGATTTTGCAAAGCGGAAAGGAGAATCCGTAAAATATGGAAATCATTGATTTAAACACATGGCCCCGCAAGGAACATTTTGCTTTTTTCCGGCGTATGGAATACCCGCAGTTCAATATCTGCGTAAAACTGGATGTGACGCATTTTCTGCAATTTGTAAAAGAAAACGGGCTTTCCTTTTACTTCACCATGGGCTACGCGTCCGCCGCGGCCGCCAATGAAATCGAAAACTTCCGGTACCGCATCCGCGGGGAACAGGTTGTCCTGCACGAAAAGGTGCACCCGTCCTTTACCATCCTTCCGAAGGGGAAGGAGCTTTACAAAATGGTTGCCGCCGACATGACCGACGATATCCACAGCTACACCAGAACCGTACAGGAAAAGGAGCGCCGCCAGCCGGTCTTTATGGATCCGGAAGAAGAAGGGCGCGATGACCAGCTTTACTGCACCTGCACCCCATGGTTTTCCTTCACACAGGTTACGCATCCCATCATGCTCGGGTGGCAGGATTCCATCCCCCGCCTTTCCTGGGGAAAGTACCAGCGGGAAAACGGAAAGGTGCTGCTCCCCTATTCCCTACAAGCCAACCATTGCCTGATGGACGGATACCATGCCGGAAAATATCTGGAGCGCCTGCAAGAGTACATTGATGCTCTTTAATGGAAACACCCAGATTTCATTTTAAAAATTGCGTTTTTTGATGATTTCCAATTCCTGCTTCATCTGTAAAATTTCCGCTTCGCGGCTTTGTATGTACATTTCTTCTGTTTTGCATTGAACCTGTTTAAGTTCTTCGATAATATCGGTGACTTTATTAAACAGAATCGTATACATTTCTTTATAATCTACCATTTTATCACCCCCAATGCTATTTTAGAACATTATCATAAAAAAATCATATTATAGAATAATTTGTTCTAAGCTATAATTTTCTCGGTGATAAAAATGCAAGTGTATACACGTATTCGCAATCTTAGAGAGGACCATGATCTGACACAGGTGAAAGTCGGCGCCGCTGTAAACGTGACGCAAAGGGCCTACTCCTACTATGAATCCGGCCAGAGGATGATCCCCCCTAATGTTTTATGCGCTCTTGCAGATTTTTATAATGTCAGTGTCGATTATCTTCTTGGAAGAACCGATAAAAAAGAGACAAACCGTTGAATTTTGTTCCGTACCGCCCGCCGGGCGGTACTTTTTTAATTTTTGAAAATCCCTGTTGACTCTCACGTTACGTCATAGTGTATGGTATACTCAAACGGAAACAAAAAGGCAAATTGACTTCGCAGAAAAACCGCAGCCCTTCGTTCGCGTTAAAAAGCCACAAAGACCCTCCTTACGAAAAAACGCGACCGTCTGAACCAATTAATTGATCTGGCAGACAAAATCATAAAGGGGGAAACGGCCATGAGTTTTCAGGAGTTTGACACAACCGAAATTGAACACGAAAAGCACCGCCCCAAAGGGAACGGTGCTTTTCGTTTGGAAGGGTTTACTTGGAAAGGATTTTCTTGAGATCTTCGTCCGGTGTGGAAATCGGGGATATCTGAAAATTCTCCACAAGATAGTTCAGTACGTTTGGCGAAACGAACGCTGGCAAGGTTGGTCCAAGATAGATATTCTTTATCCCAAGCGACAGGAGCGTCAGCAAAATGCAGACCGCTTTCTGCTCGTACCAGGAAAGCACCAGCGTCAGCGGCAGTTCGTTTACGCCGCATTGGAAGGCGTCCGCAAGGGCAAGCGCAACGCGGATGGCGCTGTATGCATCGTTGCACTGCCCCATATCCATCAGGCGCGGCAGCCCGCCGATTTCGCCAAGGTCCAAATCATTGAAGCGGTATTTCCCGCAGGCAAGGGTAAGGATTACGCTGTCCTTCGGCGCTTTGCGCACAAATTCCGTGTAGTAATTGCGGCCGGGCTTCGCGCCGTCGCAGCCGCCGACAAGGAAGATGTGCTTAATCGCCCCGCTCTTCACCGCTTCCACAACCTTATCGGCTACGGACAGCACCGTCCCGTGGCCAAAGCCGGTTGTTACCTGTGTCCCGCCGTTGATGCCCGTCATCGGATGGTCGCTTTCATAGCCGCCCAGCTCCAGCGCCTTGTTGATAACCGGAGTGAAATCCTTCTTGTCATCAATATGTACGATTCCCGGATACTGCACCACTTCGGTGGTAAAGACGCGGTCGCGGTAGCTGTCTTTTACCGGCATCAGGCAGTTGGTGGTAAAGAGCACCGCGCCCGGAATATCCGCAAACTCCTTCTGCTGATTCTGCCATGCGGTTCCAAAATTCCCCTTTAAGTGCGGATAGGCTTTCAGCTTCGGATAGGCGTGTGCCGGAAGCATTTCGCCGTGGGTGTAAATATGGATTCCCTTGCCCTTGGTCTGTTCCAAAAGCAGGTACAAATCGTGCAGGTCGTGGCCGCTGACCACAATGAACGGCCCTTTCTCGATGGTAAGCGGCACGGTGGTGGGCACCGGTGTGCCGTAGGTTTCCGTGTTCGCCCTGTCCAGCAGCTCCATGCATTTGAGGTTGACGGTTCCGGTTTCCATCACAATGGGCAGAAGCTCGTCCATGCCCCAGTCCTCGCCAATCGCAAACAGGCCCTTGTAAAAGAAGCGGTTCACTTCCTTATCGGTATAGCCCAGCATCAATGCGTGGTAGGCATAGGCCGCCATTCCGCGCAGGCCGAACAGAATGAGGGATTTCAGGGAACGGATATCTTCGTTCTCCTCCCATAATTGCTTCATGTTGTAATCGTCGGTGCGGGAACAGGGCGAAGAGCAGCATCCGCAACCGGGAGCCAGCGCGTTTTTCTCCCTGTGGACGGCCTGAATCTGCCGGCGTACGGTTTCGCTGTCAAAGTTTACGTTGGTTATGGTGGTGAACAGCCCCTCCAGCATCGCGCGGTCGGCGGAAGCGCCGGGTTCCTTTCCGGACGCCGCACGCGCAAGGCCGATCAGCGCCCCGGTCAGTTCATCCTGCAAATTGGCGGTGTCCGCCTGCTTGCCGCAGACGCCGGCTTTTCCGGTACAGCCGGTGCACCCGGCCGTCTGTTCGCACTGGAAGCAAAACATATTCGACATTCTTTATTCCTCCTGATTATGTAATGGATTTTCTAGCATTCCGCCCGCCCCTCGCATGGTTGAATGGGAGGGGCGGAAAATCGGATTTATTTATTCGGAAATACTACAATTAAAAACATTTTAAAGCGCTCCGCCGCGCAAACGGCATGCGGCGTCTTGCTGGGCATAATAATCGTTTCCCCCGCGTGAACCGTAAACTTTTCGCCGCCTACGGTAATTTCGCCTTCACCGTCCAGCGCAACCACCATCGCGTCCCCTTCGGACTCGTGGGTGCTGATTTCCTCTCCCTTGTCGAACGCAAACAGGGTCAGGCTGAGCGCACCGTTCTGCGCCAGCGTCTTGCTGACGATCTGCCCCGGCTGATAGCTCACCTGTTCCGCCAACGGGAGCACCTGTGCGAAATCGATGTTCTTAATATACTTGTCTGCCATTTTTCTTCCTCCTTATGCTTCTTCTAAAATTTCTCCATCGGTGGATATGGTGACAACCTGCCAAGGAATCAGCTTGCCGCAGTTCATCAGCGCGCTTTTTACCGCGTTGACGATACCGCCGCAGCAGGGAACTTCCATCCGCACCACCGTAATGCTCTTGATTTCATTGTTCTTTAAAATTTCCGTAAGCTTTTCGGCGTAGTTTCCCTCGTCCAGCTTCGGGCAGCCGATTAAGGCAATCCGGTTTCTGATAAAACGGTTATGGAAATCGCCGTAAGCGTATGCTGTGCAATCCGCCGCAACCAGCAGGTTCGCGTTCTCGTAAAACGGCGCTTTCACCGGGAGCAGCTTCATCTGTACCGGCCACTGCATCAGCTGGCTTTTTGCCTGCGCCGGGGCGCTTGCCACCGCAGGCGCCGCCTCGCGCACAATGGCTTTTGCGCGGGAACCAGGGCAGCCGCCCGAATGGCAGGGGCTATTCTGCTTCATAGCCTTCTGGTGCTTTTTCACGGATTCCTCGTCATAAGCCGCCGCTTCCCGTTCAATAAAGGAGATCGCACCGGTCGGGCAGACCGGCAGGCAGTTTCCCAATCCGTCGCAGTAATCGTCGCGGATCAGCTTCGCTTTCCCGTTGACCATCGCAATGGCCGACTCTTTACAGGCATTGGCGCAAAGACCGCAGCCGTTGCATTTATCTTCATCAATATGGATAATCTTACGTATCATAAAAACACCTCTGTTTCAATTTTGATTTCCTTTACTTTCTGGCCCTAGTGTACTATACTTAAAAAAATATTTCTGTTGCAGGTGCAACAGAAAAAGAAAAGAAGTAATTTTTATGAACGAAATAACGATTTTAAAAAGGAATAAATTGTTTGAGAACATAAAGGAAGCGGATATCCCCGCTATGCTGAAATGCCTTGGGACACGGCGGCAAAATTTCCATAAAGGAGAATATATCTGTATGGCAGGCCGGACGGAACCTGCCGTAGGCATTCTGCTTTCCGGCGAAGCGCAGATCACAAAGGAAAACCGGCTGGGGGACGCGATGATCGTCGGCACAATCCGAACCGGCGACCTGTTCGGGGAGGTTTACGCCTGCATGGGGAAAAGCGTGCTGCCGGTTTCCGTTGTCGCGCTGGGGAAATGCGACGTGCTGCTCCTGCACGTGGAACGGATTGTCCACACGTGCCAGAGCGCCTGCCCATTTCACCAGCAGCTCATCACCAACCTGCTGCGGATTATGGCGGAGAAAACCGCAATGCTGAGCCGGAAAATGGAATTTATCGCTTACAAAACCATCCGGAGCCGCCTGGAAGCCTATTTTTACGACCGGATGGAGCAATGCGGTTCCAATGAATTCATTATCCCGCTGAACCGGAACGAGCTTGCCGACTATCTCTGCATGAACCGGAGCGCCATGTGCCGCGAGCTTTCGCATATGAAATCCGACGGGCTTCTGGATTATAATGGAAACCATTTTTACTGGCTAAAAAAAGACAGTTAAATGGCAAGGATTCCGCCGCTTTAAAAGCAAGCAGGGAATCCGCTGTGAAATATTTCGGAAAGGCCCCTTTTCCGAGGAAATCCGTTACTTTACATTTCCGCCATGCGCAGCATTTCGTCCGGATCCCCGATCCCCTGCATAAAATCGCCCCTCATCAGCTTCATGACGGTCTTTTCATCCTGAATTTCCTTCGCGGTGCGGATACCCGCGCGGCGGAGAAACGGAATGGACGGGCACCAGCCCTGAACGGCATGCTGCAAAAGGCAATACCCCACCACTCCGGTAAACAGGAAGCAGGGACATTTTCTCTTCATATATCCGGCCAGCGAAGCGGTTGTTATCAGCATCCCGGCGTTCGCTTCCAGAACCCTTTCCGTGTCCCATTCCTCATCCAGCTCTTGAATCCGGTTGGTCAGCTCCTCTTTGCTGCCGTCTTGAAGGAGATGAATCCGGCAAACGGTGCACGCCCGTATTCTTTTATTTATCTTTTCGCAGGTATGCTGCGGCACTCTCTCCGTTGTGGAAGAAACCCATTTTTTCATAAATACAATCCTTTCTTAACCCAATTTGAATTTTAAAAGTATTGTCTCCCGAAAAGGGCGGGTTATGAACGGAAAAACGGCTGCGAAAATTGCAAAGGATATCTGCAAAAAGCCTGTATAAAAAATGCGGCTTCTCCATGAACCGCATTCCAAACAAAAAAAAGCGGGCAAACGCCCGCTTCTGATTTCTAAATTTTTTCTTTTGTTTCAAACGGCAGCCGGTTATTCCTCCTCCAGAACAAGCTGCCCGGTTTCGCGCGTACGGCTCATATTAATCATACGCTGGTTGCGGCTCCCCCGGAAGGCAAGGGTCAAATCCCTTTCCGCTAAAATAAAGGGGCCGTCGATCAGCACGTCGGTCTGGGCAAGGAGCGCGTCCACATCCGGGTCATGGTGGTTCACCAAATCCTCATAGAGGTAACCCGTAAAAACGGTTACACTCAGCTTTTTTTCATGAACCCGCTTTGCAAGCTCCGCAAGCGGCCGCGGCTGACAAAAAGGCTCGCCGCCGCTGAAGGTTACACCGTTTAAAAGGGGGTTTTCACAGATTTCCGAAAACAAGTCCTCAATATCCACCCATTTCCCGCCATTAAAATCATGCGTCTGGGGGTTGTGGCAGCCCGGGCAATGATGGGGGCAGCCCTGTGTAAAAACAACGTAGCGGAAGCCCTTGCCGTCTACAATGGACTCCGGCTCCACGCCGCTGATTTTCAGTTTAGAGGCCATGTTTAACCCTGTCCCTTTCCTCGGCGCGCTTCGCGTTGTTCCAGCGGTCGGTTGTGCCGACCAAATAGCCGGTGATTCTGCGAATCCGCTCGAATTTCGGGCCGCCGTCGTTTTCGCGGCGGTGGCATTTCGGGCATTCGTTGTCGATGATTCCGTTGTAGCCGCAGACCGGGTCGCGGTCAACCGGATGGTTTACCGAACCGTAGCCGATGCCGCTTTCCTTCATGCAGCGGATAACCGCCTCGAAGGCTTCCAGGTTTTTGCTGGTATCGCCGTCCAGCTCAACATAACTGATGTGCCCCGCGTTGGTAAGCGCATGGTACGGTGCTTCCAGCTTGATTTTATCAAACGCTTTAATAGGATAATAAACCGGGATATGGAAGGAATTCGTATAATACTCCCGGTCGGTAACACCCGGGATTTTTCCGTATCGTTTCTGGTCAATCCGAACAAACCGGCCGGCAAGGCCTTCCGCCGGCGTTGCAAGCAATGTAAAGTTCAGCCCGGTTTTTGCGGATTCTTCGTCCATGCGCTTACGCATATAGCCGACGATTTCCAAGCCGAGCTTCTGGCTTTCTGCGCTTTCGCCGTGATGCTTTCCGGTCAGGACTTTCAGGGTTTCCGCAAGGCCGATAAAGCCCATGCTGAGGGTTCCGTGTTTGAGAACCTCCCTTACGCTGTCTTTCGGGCCGAGCTTCTCGGAATCAATCCATACGCCCTGCCCCATCAGGAAGGGGTAATTATACACTTTCTTGGAGCATTGGATTTCGAAGCGGTGCAAAAGCTGCCGGATGACCATATCCATCCTCTCGTCCAAAAGCTCATAGAATTTCTTGAGATCGCCCTTCGCTTCAATGCCGATACGAGGCAGGTTGACGGAGGTAAAGCTCAAATTCCCGCGCCCGCAGGTAACCTCTTTTGTCTTATCGTAATTGTTGCCCATTACGCGGGTACGGCAGCCCATGTAGGCAACTTCCGAGTTATAGTCGCCCTTCTTATAGTACTGCAGATTGAAGGGAGCGTCGATAAAGCTGAAGTTCGGGAACAGGCGTTTCGCGCTGACTTTGCAGGCAAGCTTGAAAAGGTCGTAGTTTGGGTCACCTTCGTTATAGTTCACGCCTTCCTTCACCTTGAAAATCTGCACAGGAAAAATCGGGGTTTCGCCGTCTCCCAAACCGGCTGAGGTGGCTTCCAGCAGGTTGCGTATCACCATGCGCGCTTCCGGGGTGGTATCCGTTCCGTAGTTAATGGATGAGAACGGCACCTGCGCACCCGCGCGGGAGTTCATGGTGTTGAGGTTGTGAATCAGGGCTTCCATCGCCTGGTAGGTTGCCCGGTCGGTATTGCTGGTTCCAGTTTCCACCGCGTAGCGGTGTGCTTTGAGCGCCTGATCGGCGTTAATCTCCTCAAATCCGTTTTCCCGCTGGTGCTTCGGAAGGTAATTTTTCAGCTCTTCACCGTACCAGTCGGCATTGGAAAGCGTAATTTGCTCTTTTATAGCGGACCGGACTGCCGCGCACAGCGCGTCGGCATCGGCTTTTTTCATGCCGTTGGCAACCTGGAAATACTGGGACAGGGCTTTATAGTAGGCTTTGCGGAACGTTTTGGTAACGCCCGGCGCCATGGAGTAGTCGAAATTCGGTATGGACTGGCCGCCGTGCATTTCGTTCTGGTTTGCCTGAATCGCAATGCAGGCCAGCGCAGCGTAGGAACGAATATCGTTCGGCTCGCGCAGCGCGCCGTGGCCGGTGCAAAAGCCTTTGTGGAACAGTTTGATCAGGTCGATCTGGCAGCAGGTTTCGGTCAGCATATAGAAGTCCTCGTCGTGAATATGGATATCGCCGCCGATATGGGCCGCCGCGATGTCCTTCGGGAGGACATAATTATTGATAAAATACTTCGAACCCTCCGAGCCGTATTTCAGCATGGTACCCATGGAGGTATCGGCGTCGATATTTGCGTTTTCACGCTTAATGTCCACGTCCTTCGCGTCACGGAATGTCAATTCCTTGTAAATATCCATCAGGTCGCTCTGCGCTTGGCGGATTTTTGCATGCTCGGCACGGTAAAGGATATACGCCTTGGCTGTTTTCGCGTAATCGACGGCGATTAGTGCTTCTTCGACGGCATCCTGAACCTGTTCCACGGTGGGAACTGTGCCGTCTGGGAAAACGGCGGAAACCTTGTCGGTAAGCTCATTCAGAAGCTCATCGCTCATAGGTTCTTCTTTCACCGCCTGATTCGCCTTATAAATCGCATTGCGTATCTTTTGTTTGTCGAACGGAACAACGACACCATTGCGTTTTTTTATTTCCAATGCCAATTTTATGCACCCTCTCAATCTCCAAAATCTTACTGTAAACTTTTATCGAGTACTATGAATTTTACAAGATTTACTTGTGCTTGTCAAGAGCAAAATACACAATATATAGTATTTAATTTCTATATACGAGATAATAATCCCTATATCTATTATTTAACAATCTTTAGAAAAGCAGACGGAAAGCACAGAAAAAGGGTCGCGGGCCGCATTCGATAGCCCGCTTATTCCTCCTTCATTTGCCGTAGCCCCCATTCGTACATCTGCTCCAGCGACGGAATCAAATCCAGCCCGTTCTGTGTTATGCGGTATTCCACTTTCGGCGGAATCTGTTGGAACTGCCTGCGGACAATCATTCCGGAAGCCGTCAACTCCCGAAGGCTCTGGCTGAGCATCATGTCCGTAATGGAAGGAATCTGTTGTTTGATTGCGCCGTAGCGCAGATCCTCCCCGCCGCGCAATGCCCACAAAATACGGATTTTCCACTTTCCCCCCACAATGGACAGCGCGTATTCCAGCGGTTCCGACGAGGCGTCTTTCGGAAACAAGGCCCTTTCTGCCTGCGCCGCAACCTGCTGCACCTTTTTTTCCCGTTTTTTCTTTTTCTCCTTGTCCTTTTTCATAATGTTTCCTCCCATACCCCTGCCATGCCCGATTCCACGGCTGCGTTGGTACGGCTCCATCATTAACAAATCGTGAAATTAAGCCTATCATAACACCGCCATGCAGTAAAGTAAATAGAAACTTCGGCGGCCGTTTTCCCCATAATGGAACAAAAAAGTGTCTTTTTTACTCATCTTAAATCCTATTTAGAAATTTCTTTGCCTTTTCCGGAAAGTTTTCCAAGTTTTCCACGGAGTTTTCCACCGCTGTTGAAAGCTTCGTGGAAAAAACGGACAATCCATGTAAGACAAGCGTAAAAGGAATCCTTCCTGCAAGAAAAAAGTGAAAAACGGCTGAAATCAAACGAGAAATCCGTATTTTTGAGCGGACCCGTCCAATGCCGCCAGAAGGTTTTCAAAAAGAGAACCTTCTATTTTTTCCGTCGGCAAATTTGGCATTTCGAAGTCGCCGGGAACGGTTCCGCTCCTTCTTTAATCCGGAAAGTTTTCAACCATCTGCCGTTCCTATGTGGAAAAGTTTTTCACTTTTAAACGGCGGTCACGCTCTGCTTTGGAAAACACACAGCCACAGTAATCCTGACGGTAGAGATTATACTGCGCAGACAGCTCGATAGACCGCTTGTAGCCGTTGCGCTTCTTAAAATCGGAAGGCAGATACCGCACGCCGTATTTCTTTTCGAGCGCCGAGCCGATTTCATTCAGCTTCTCGGCGTTTTTATACGGGCTGATGGAAAGCGTGGTTGTAAAATAATCAAAACCGCCGGCATTTGCCGCCTGCGCAGCTTCCTCAAGGCGCAGGGCATAGCAGGCAAAGCACCGTTCACCGCCCTCCGGTTCCTGCTCATGCCCCTTTGCAAGGGCAAAAAAGCGCTCGGCGTCATACGTTCCTTCCTGAAAGCGGACCGGATATTTCACCGGCAGTTCGGAAATCAGCCGCTTAACCTCTTCCATGCGCTTCTTATATTCCGTAAGCGGGGAAATATTCGGATTATAGTAAAACAGGGTGATCTGAAAATATTCGGAGAGATACTCCAGCACATAACTGCTGCACGGCGCGCAACAGGCATGCAGCAAAAGCAACGGCGCTTTGCCGTCCAGCCCGCGAAGCAGGCTGTCCAGCTCCTTCTGATAATTCCTCTTCAAATGCGGGCCCTCCTTTTGAAAAGAACGGCAGTCCGCGCATCCGCTGGCTATATGCGGTTTTTCTGCACAGAATGCCGATCCGTTATCTGCTGTTATTGTTTTTCCTTGGTACGATTGTCATCCTTCGGAAGAATCGCAATGCCCAGTTCCGCAAGCTGCACTTCGTCAACGTCCGTCGGGGCACCCGACATCAGCTCCGAAGAAGAAGCCACCTTCGGGAAGGCAATTACGTCGCGGATGCTGTCGCAATCCAGCATCAGCATAACCAGACGGTCGAGACCAAACGCCATGCCGCCGTGCGGCGGCGCGCCGTAGCGGAACGCATCAATCAAGAATCCGAAGCGTTTCTGCGCTTCCTCCGGCGTTAAGCCCAGCGCTTTAAACATGCGCTGCTGTAGCTCGGGGTCGTTGATACGGATGGAACCGCCGCCGAGCTCGTTGCCGTTCAGCACCATATCGTAGGCAATTGCTTTTACGCTTCCCGGGTCGCTTTCCAGCTTGTCAAGATCCTCAAGGCGCGGGCAGGTAAACGGATGGTGCATTGCCACAAACCGGTTCTCTTCCTTGCTGTACTCGAACAGCGGGAAATCCGTCACCCACAGGAGGCACGGCTTGCTCTTGTCAATTAAATCAAAGCGCCTTGCCAGCTCGCAGCGGAGGGCGCCGAGGGAATCAAACACAACCTTGTTTTCATCGCTGGCGACAATCAGCAGGACGTCGCCGGTTTCCGCTCCCAGTGTTTTACGTACTGCGGCCGCTTCTTCGGGGGCAAGGAATTTTTCATAGGAAGATGTTTCCCCTCCCGCCGTCAACCTTGTCCATGCAAGACCTTTTGCTCCGTAGGATTTTATCCACTCGGTCAGCTTGTCGATTTCCTTGCGGCTCAGCTTTTCCGCAAGCCCTTTCAGATTGATGCCGCGCACGCCGCCGCCGCCATCAATCGCGCCCTTGAACACACGGAACTCCGTTGACTTCAGGTCGGCTGTCAGGTCCGCCAGCTCCAGCCCAAAGCGAAGGTCCGGCTTATCGGAACCGAAGCGGGTCATGGCCTCATCCCAGGTCATGCGACGGAACGGCGTTTCCAAATCGATGCCCAGTACTTTTTTATAGACAAGCTTCATAAAGCCTTCGGCGATTTCCATAACGTCGTCGGCGCTTACAAACGACATTTCAAAGTCAATCTGCGTAAACTCCGGCTGACGGTCGGCGCGCAGATCCTCGTCGCGGAAGCAGCGCGCAACCTGCATATAGCGGTCAAAACCGGAAAGCATCAAAAGCTGCTTGTAAAGCTGTGGGGACTGGGGAAGGGCAAAGAAACTCCCGGGGAACATCCGGGAAGGAACAAGGTAATCGCGCGCGCCTTCCGGGGTGGATTTAATCAGAATCGGGGTTTCGATTTCAAAAAAACCGTTGTCGTCAAAATAATCGCGCGCTACCTTCACGATTTTATGCCTGCCGATGATCTTATCCTGTACATCGGGGCGGCGCAGGTCAAGGTAGCGGTACTTCAAACGCAAATCCTCTTTTACATTTGACTTCTCCACAATTTCAAACGGAGGGGTTTCGCTCTTCGCCAGCACACGCAGGTCGGTGACCTCCAGCTCAATGTCCCCCGTCGGAAGCTCCGGGTTTTTTGAGGAACGCTCGCGCACGACGCCGGTTGCCGCTACAACATACTCGGAGCGCATGGAAAACGCCTTATCAAATATTGCGCGGTCGGTCGCGTCGTTGAAAGCAAGCTGTAAAATGCCGGTGCGGTCGCGCAGGTCAATAAAAATCAACTGTCCCAAATCGCGCTGGCGCTGCACCCAGCCGCACACGGTTACGGTCTTGCCGATATCGCTTGCGCGCAGCTCGCCGCAGTAGTTTGTCCGTTTCATTCCCGTCATGAATTCTGCCATAAATTAGCCTCCAAAGTTAATAGAATTCTGTATTTTATTATGAAGCCCTTGCGGGGGCCTGGGGCGGCGCCCCACGTTCCCAGCCTTTCAAAAAGCGCAGCAAGCAAAAACAGCCCGGCGGACGTTTCCGGGGAATCCCCGCAAGCGCCTTTCCGAAAGGTAGGAACTGCACCCGGTTTTATGTTTTCGCATCAACCAATCCGACCCATTCTTCCTGCATAGCGAAATTGTATCTGCTTTCGGTTTGTAAAGCAGGAGCAACGGAAAATCTTGGCTTTTAAACGTGCGCGCAGGCTCCGCCTGCCGGAAAAACAGCCGAAAGGGCGCTCGGCTTAAAACGCGATATCGTCCTCGCCCTTTGCCTGCAAAACAATAAACTGCTCGACAAAGTCCTTGCTCAGGTCGACTTCTTCTTTTTCACCGGTTTTCATGTTCTTTACCATTGCTTTTTTGCTTTCCAGCTCATTGTCGCCAAGCACCAGCGTATATTTCGCGCCAATCTTATCCGCGTATTTCATCTGTGCCTTCAGTCCGCGGTCGTTCAGGTCGCAGGCTGCGATAATGGAATACTCCTGCAGGCTGTGCGCCAGCCGGAACGCTTCCACCTTTGCCGCCTCTCCCAGCGCCGCGATAAAGATATCACAGGTTTCCGGCTCGGGCATTTCAATGTTCTGCTTCTCCATAATCATGATAAGACGTTCCATGCCGAGGCCGAAGCCCAGCGCCGGCAGATGCTGGCCGCCCATTTCCTCCACCAGTCCATCGTAGCGTCCTCCGCCGCAGACCGTGCTCTGTGCGCCAAGGTCCCCGGAAACAAACTCAAACACCGTTTTGGTGTAGTAATCCAGCCCGCGCACAATAGCCGGATTCACATTGTATTCGATCTTGACTGCGTCCAGATAGCTCTTCACGCTTTCGAAGTGTTCTTTGCACTCGTCACAGAGGTAATCAAGCATGCGGGGCGCGCCCGCGGCGATTTTCGAGCAGATCGGGCTTTTGCAGTCCAGAATACGCATGGGGTTGCGCTCCAGCCTGCCGAGGCAGGTTTCGCAAAGCTGATCCTTATACCCGCTGAAATACGCTTTCAGCGCCTCGTAATATTTGGCGCGGCAGTCCGGGCAGCCGATGGAATTGATCTCCAGCCTTAAACTGCGCACGCCAAGGCGGTCAAATATGCTTTTTGCAATACTGATCAGCTCCGCGTCCGCCATCGGCGAGGGAGCACCCAGCATTTCCATTCCAAACTGGTGGAACTCACGCAGGCGCCCCGCCTGTGTGTTTTCATAGCGGTAGCAGGAAGTGAAATAATACAGCTTCTGCGGAAGACCCTCGTTGTAAAGGCCGTGCTCCAAAAGCGCGCGCACCACACCGGCGGTCCCTTCCGGACGAAGGGTAATGGAGCGGCCGCCTTTGTCGTTAAAGGTGTACATTTCCTTTTGGACCACATCGGTCGTTTCGCCTACCGAACGCTGAAAGAGGCGCGTATCCTCGAAAACCGGGGTGCGGATTTCCCCGAAGCCATGGATTTTCGCCTCGCTGCGCATCACGTCCTCAACAACCTGCCACTTGCCGGTCTGAATCGGCAGCAGATCCTGTGTTCCCTTTTGTGCTTTAATCAGTTCCATAGCGTTTCTCCTTGAAAGAAAATAGAATATAAAAACCCCCGTCCCCAAAGGGACGAGGGAAATCCTCGCGGTGCCACCCTTCTTCAAGGGCCGAAGCCCTCCTCAAAAATCCCCGATAACGCGGGGAACGTCGGCTCCCGGATGTCTTCGCTGAAAGCGCCGATGCAGGCGCGCTTACAGTCACGACGCGCCCTCCCTGGGCTGGGCTTTCAGGTACTCCTTCCGTTCATCGCCCTTATTCTTTATGCTTTGGGGTTCAAAATATTGCGCCAATCCAAATCGCCGCGCTCCAGGCCGTGAATCAGCACCTCAGCGGTTGCGATATTCGTGGCGACCGGAATATTGTGCATATCACACAGCCGCAAAAGGTTCATATCGTTCGGTTCATGCGGCTTGGGGTTCAGCGGATCACGGAAAAACAGAAGCAGGTCCACCTCGTTACAGGCAATCCGCGCGGCAATCTGTTGGTCGCCGCCCTGGGAACCGCCTAAAAAGCGCTGGATTTCCAGCCCGGTTGCTTCCGACACCATCTTCCCCGTGGTTCCTGTGGCGCACAGGTAATGCCGGCTTAAAACGCCGCAATATGCGATACAGAACTGAACCATCAGTTCCTTTTTAGCGTCATGGGCAATTAATGCGATATTCATACCATTCTTCCCCCTATTATAAGGAATAAGCTTTAAAATTTTTGCAGCGAGGCAAGGGGAACATGTTCGCCCTCCAGCCTTGCGGCAAGCCGGCCCAATGCCATCGCGCCGATCGATTTCGGCGAGACCGGCGCGCTGTTCGCGGCAGCCGCCGCCAAAAGCGGATCCTCCGGAACAACGGCAATCAGCCGGATTCCGGCGGCGTCAATAACAGAATCCAAATCGGGATAAAAATTCTGCGTGCGGAAATTGCGGGTGCTGAACCGGTTGATAATCAGCCGTTGCTGCCGTACCCCGCCCTGCTCCAGAAGCATACGGGTTTTTCTTGCGCCGTTCAGGCAAACCGGGTCGGGGGTGGAAACAACCAGCGCGCGCGGCGCCGCCGCGACCGCGCTTTGGAACCCCCCACCAATCCCCGCGGGGCAGTCGATCAGCACATGGTCGTAATACCGGCTAAGCACGGAAACCAGCTGTTTCATAATGTCGGGGCTGATCAAATCCTCCTCCGTTGTGGGAGCAGGTATTACAAACAGCCCTTCGGCAAAAGGGCAGGGGTAAATTGCCTTCATCGGCTCCACACGGCCGGAAACCACATCCGCAATATCGAAAACTTTATTCTCTTCAATTCCAAGCATATGGTCAAGGCAGCCAAGGCCCGCGTCCCCGTCGATCAGCAGGACGCGCTTGCCCCTTTGCGACAGGGCAAGACCCAGGCCGGATGTGATCGTGGATTTTCCCACGCCGCCTTTTCCTGATGTAATTACGGTAATAGCTCCCATTTCATGACCTCATTCTCATACTACCACAAATTTTCTTGGTAGTCAAAACGTTTTTCTTGTAATATTTCAACAAATTCATTTTTTACCAATATTAATGGGAAGAGGTGGAACCGGAAGATGCGCCCGACGCCGCCGAAGAGGCGGAAGGCATTACGATATTTCCTTTCTCGTCCACCGTCTTTCCGTAGAAATAAGCGTCCAAAACATCCTTCGCAACGGAATTCGAGTACAGGCTGGTCGCGCCGTGCTCCAAAACAACCGCTACGGCGATTTCCGGATTGTCAAACGGCGCATAAGCCACAAGCACAACATTGTCCGAGTGGGGGGTCTGCACCGCCGTACCGGTTTTCGCGGCGATCGGGATGCCGTAATTCTTAAACATGCTGCTGGCCGTACCGGAAGTCGCAACCTTCCGCATGGCACGCTGTACGTAAGAAATGTATGTCTGGGAAACGCCCACGTTGTCCACTTCCTGCGGCTGGGTCTGCGAAATGACGTTTTTCCTCGTATAATCGGTTACTTTGCTGACAATATGGGATCTCAGCCTGGTCCCGTTATTCGCGATGGTCGCGGTATAGGTTGCGAGCTGAAGCGGGGTAAACTGGTTGTCGCTCTGTCCCACTGCGGCTTCAACGGTATCGGCATCCCACCAGGAACCGCCGGAAGCGGCACGTTCCTCGCGACCGGCCAAGATACCGGCGTTTTCGCTCAACTCAATTCCGGTTTTCACGCCCAGACCGAAATGCTTCGCATACATGTTCATATTCGTAATTCCCAGCCGGTACCCTGTCTCGTAAAAGAAGGAGTTGCTGGACTTTTCAATCGCGTAATCCACGGTGATCATCCCGTAGTTGCCGATACTTTTCAGAATCAGCCCGGTGTCTGCAAAGCGTCTGTAAACGCTGTTTCCTTCCAGCCGGGTGGACGTGGTAATCGCACCTTCCTGCAAAGCCGCCATCGCAACATAGGGCTTTACTACGGAACCCGGGGTAAACACGCCGTTAAAGGCGCGGTTAATCAGCGGCTTTGCTTTGTTTTGAATCAGGGATGTATAATAATTCGTATCATTTAAGTATTCTGTTAAATCATAGGAAGGGTAGGTGGAAGCGGCAAGCACAGAAAAGTCCTTTACCCGCAGCACCACCGCGCCGCCCGCGACACAGTCCTCGCCGTGCCCCTTGGACGATCCCTTGTAACGCTGTGCGCAAAGCCGCAAGCCGTTCGCGCGCGCAGCCTCCACATTTTTTGCCAGCGAGGCGTTCAGCACCTTTTGAATCCGGCTGTCAATGGTTAAAAATACGGAATTGCCCGAAACCGGCGCGGTTTTTACGGTTTCCGAAGCCAGCGAACCGGAGCCGGTGGTTTCCACCAGCTTCTCCCCGGATTTTCCGCGAAGCATGTCTTCATACGCCTGTTCAATGCCGCTCTTTCCGAGCCGGTCGTTGAACGCATAGCCTTTGCTCTTGAGCTTATCGTATTCCTCCTGCGAAATCGCGCCGATGGTTCCGATAATATGCGGTGCAATGGTTCCGTCCGGGTACTGCCGCACCGTCGTGACCTTTGCCGTCACGCCGGGAAGCATGGCGGAATTCTCGCTGATAATCCCAACCGTATCGCGGCTGACGTCGGGCGCGAAGGTATAGGGGGCGGAAAGGCTGAAGCCGCACTTCGTCATATTGTAGCGGACCGAAACAATGTTTCGCGTGTCCTGCGCGGAATACCCGGAAACCTCATACTTTTTTATCATTTCCGCCATGCATTCGTCAGCGGTGGCGTACGGGTTCATATTTAGGAAATCCTTGGATTTCATAGTGGCGATTTCTTTTTCCTCGCCCTCAATAAATTCATACTTTCCCTTCGCGTTGAGCCGGATGGGCAGAATATCCGTCCATTTCTCCCCGCGCTTGGATAAAAGATGAATAAGCTGGTAAATGGTCTTGTTCTGTGTATCGGCGGGCATGTACGCCCGATCAAAAACAATGGCATACCCCGTCTTGTTTACAGCGAGGCCAACGCCGTTTACATCAACAATTTCGCCGCGGGCCGCGTCCATAACAACAGTAGAAGAACTGGAACGGTTTGCCGTTTCCAAAAAAGAAGCGCCTTTAATAAGCTGCCAGTCAACAAGGCGGAACGTATAAACAGCCATCACGGCGAGAAACAGAGCCCCACAGAAAATGGCGCGCGAGCTTTCCTTCAATTTTCCCATGGAGAACCCCCCTTTTCTGTGTACGAATCATTCTTCCTTCTCGCGAATCTGTATGGCAAGCGCCCGGTTGAAGAAATAAGTAACCGGCATAATAGCAATGGTGTAGCAAAAACGCGGGATGTAATGGGCCGTAAACGCATACCCGGCATACTCATAATTAAACAGCAGGTAGAAAAACACCCAATGCAAAACAACCAGCGCCCCTGTTACAATAACCGCGGTAAGCATCGCGGTCAGGAAATTGGTCTGGATCAGATCGGCCGCGAAAAGCCCGATCGCATAGCAGGCTGCACAAAGCAAAAGCGCATGGAAACCCAGCACGCCACCCCCGCCGAAATCGATCAGCAGACCGGCCAGCAGGCCGAAGCTCATGCCCGCGGCCTCATTTTCAAACAAGCTGATGGAAAGGACCGCAGGGATCAGCAGAACGGGCCTTGCACCGAACAGGTTCGGGAGCAAGCCGGGCGTTTCCTGTACGATAAACAGCACCAGCAATTCAATTGTATAGGCAAAGTAGCGGATAACCTTCATTTTCTGCATTTACTTTCCTCCGGAGGCAGTAGAGGAGACGGAAGAAGAAGCGGATGCGGGAAGCGCCTGCCCCTGTCCTTCAAAAGAAGTGATGACCATTACGTCACGCACGCTTTTCACGTCGACAAAGGGCTTTACCTCCGCGTAAAGCGACACGTCATACGGATCGTTTTTTACTGCCGTAACCGTTCCGATGGCAAGGTTGCGCGGGTAAACGCCGCCCAGCCCGCTGGTAACAACAATATCCCCCGCCTTCACGGTCGTTCCGGCGGCAAGATAGCTCAGCTTTAATAGGCCGCTGTCCGCTAGCTTAATGTTGCTGCTGATCACGCCGGAATCGCGGTTCACCTTGTCGATAGCGCTGATCTTTGTGTCGGCGGAAAGGATCGTGGTCACGCGGCTGTAACTGGCGTTCGCACTAGAAATCCAGCCCACCACGCCGCTTTCAGTAATAACCGGGTCGTTTACGGATATGCCAGAAGAGGTGCCCTTGTCGATCTGGAAATTATAAAACAGATCATTCGGGTCGCGGCCGATGACCGCAGCGGAAACCGGCTTGAAGTCCTGATTCTCATTTTTCAGCTCCAAAAATTTCCGGAGCTGCGCGTTTTCCTGCTGATACGTATAATACTTAATAAGTTTCTGATTCAGCTCGGCGACCTGCTTTTTCAGCGCAGCGTTTTCCGCCATCAGCTCGTCGTTGGAACGGGTGACGGACTGCGCGGCAACCGCCGCGTTGTTTGTTATAACGGTGCTGACCTTCTGCATCGGCGTCGACACAAGGCTGATCAGGTTCGCCGTGAAGGAGCTGTCGTTGCTCGCCGTAAAAAGCATCAGGCCGAACAGAAAAAAGATAACGGCTATCAAAATTTTAAAGCTTTTAGTATGGAAATAATCTTTCAAAGCAGCGCCTCCTTTCTAAGCGGCACAGCCCGCCGAAGCGGGGAAAACGGAAGAGCGCCCGTTTATGAAGTGCAAAAAGCGGAGAGTGGTAACCCTCCGCTGTATTCTTTCCGAATTTATTTTTTGTTGTTTTTGTAATAGGAGGCCGGCATATTCACTTCAAGGAGCTTGCCTGTTCCGTCCACAACACAATCCAGCGGGCTTTCGGCAATATGGACGGGCATTCCGGTTTCCTGTTCCACAAGTTTATCCAAGCCGCGGAGCAGCGCACCGCCGCCGGTAAGCATGATGCCATGGTCGATGATATCCGCGGAAAGCTCCGGAGGCGTCTTTTCCAGCGTGGATTTAATCGCGTCAATAATCAGCGCGAGCGCGTCGCCTAGTGCTTCGCGCACTTCTCCGGCGGAGATGGTCACATTCTTCGGCAGCCCGTCTACCAGGTTGCGGCCCTTAATTTCAACGGACGCGTTTTCATTGTCTGCGGTGGGGAAAGCGGAACCGATTTTAATCTTGATTTCCTCTGCGGTACGTTCACCGATCAGAAGGTTATATTTCTTTTTCACATAGGAAATAATGGATTCGTCAAATTTATCACCCGCAACACGCACGGAAACGGAGGTAACAATGTCGCCCAGCGAAATCACAGCAACTTCCGCAGTTCCGCCGCCGATATCGACGACCATGCTTCCGGTCGGCTCACTAACGGGCAGGCCCGCGCCGATGGCCGCGGCCATGGGTTCCTCAATCAGCTCCACATTGCTGGCCCCGGCCTGACGGGCGGCGTCCTCCACCGCACGGCGTTCCACCTCGGTTACACCGGACGGGATGCAGATAATAATATGCGGGCGGGAAAACGCGTTGGATTTCACCGCTTTGCGAATAAAATGCTTGAGCATAGTGGCAGTAATGTCGAAGTCGGCGATTACGCCATCCTTCATGGGACGGACCGCGACAATGGAGCCGGGGGTACGGCCAATCATTTCCTTCGCCTGCGTACCGACAGCCAGTACGGTATCGGTGCGAACGTCAACGGCGACAACGGAAGGCTCGCGCATGACGATGCCCTTCCCTTTCATAAAAACCAGCGTGTTCGCGGTACCTAAATCGATCCCTATATCCTTTGAAAACATACGTTTATATTCCCCTTTCAAGACCTTGGCAAAATTCAATCGTTCTTATTATAACCTTTATAAATACATTTCTCAACTGTTAAATTTGTGAATAGGCAATATTTCTTTATTTTCCGTCCCCGGATGATTTTATACCAGCCAGAATCCGATTAATTTTGCCAATCGGAAGCCCCATTACATTGTAATAGTCCCCGTCGATGCGCTTGATAAACAGCGCGCCCCGGCCTTGAATCGCGTATGCACCGGCTTTGTCCATTGCTTCACCCGACGCAACATAGGAATCGATTTCGCTTTCCTTTAACGGATAAAATTCAACGGACGTGCTTTCGTGGCCGCGCAAATATTTCTTGTTGTTGATAATGCAGTACCCGGTGTAAACCTGATGCACATTGCCGGCAAGCAGCTTGAGCATTGCTTTCGCTTCTTCCTCGTTCTTCGGTTTGCCAAGCACTCGCCCCTTCAGAACGACAATCGTGTCGGCGCCAAGGACAATGTCCTGCGGATAGCGTTTTGCTACTGCCTCCGCTTTGCGGGCAGCAAGAAGCTCAACGATCTGTATCGGAGGCGTCCCCCGGAGATACCCCTCATTCACATCCGCGGGGACGACATTAAAATCATATCCTGCCATTTTCAAAAGCTCGCTGCGGCGCGGCGATGAAGACGCTAACAGCAACATGTATTCTTCCTACTCCTTCACTTTAATTTTTATATAGCCAGTATTGCGGCAAGCAAAAGAATTGCCTGCGCAACATTGATACTGACAAGCATTCCAAGCGTAAATTTTACGACGGATAAATCCAGTTCAACGGGCGAAAGCCCGAATTTTGCGGTAGCGCCCAGCCAGGAAACGTTTTTTATCCCGGCGCAGGACGTACCAATAATCTGCCCCAAAACCACGGCCAATACAAGCAGAATAATCAACAAAAGCGTTCGGATTCCATCCTTTTTCATTTTTGAATCTCCCGTTTTCCGGTCGACCCAAAACCGCCGGCTCCGCGCGCCGTTTCACCCAGTTCGTCGGTTTCCTCCAAAACCGGAAGGAGCACCGGCATAACGACAAGCTGCGCGCAGCGTTCGCCCGGCTGAATCGTATAGGGCTTGTCGCTGCAATTGGTGATCCCCACTTGAAGCTCGCCGCGGTAATCGCTGTCGATTACTCCGACCGCGTTTGGGAGCGTAATGCCGTGCTTTACGCCTAGCCCGCTGCGGGCAAAAATCAGCCCAACGGTATTTTTGCCCGGCAGTTCTATCGCGATCCCGGTCGGGATTTTGTAAAGCCCGCGCGGTTCAATCGTAACGGGTTCGTCCAGACAGGCGTACAGATCCAACCCGGCCGCCCCTTCGCTTGCCCGCGTCGGCAACACGGCGTTTTCACGCATTTTTTTTACTTTTAATGTTTCCATAAGCCACCCCAGTTTATGTATCAGGAAAGAACTGCCTCTTTCCGTAAAAGTCAAGCCGAGAAACGCAAAGGGTGCGCCCTACTCAATCCCCCGGTAATACAGCCCGCGCGTGTACTCGCCTTGCGTCGGCTCGCCTGTCAGGTACCGGCCGATAATTTCTTCCGCTTCCTCCTTGGTTTCCATCGTGAAGCGCAGTACGCCGAAATCCTGATTGCAAATCTCGTGGAGGCGGTCCGCCATGTCGAGCGGCACCGAATTCAGAACCTCGCTGCACGCCCCGCCGCACTGGACAGGGAAGCGGATTCCCTTCCGGTCAGTTAAAAACGGCGCGGTTTTGCAACTTTGGCATCCGCCCGCGTTCGCCGCGGGACAGTTCCGCGTAAGCATCAGCGGCAGCCTTCCGTAAAGAATGAGCCCGCGCGGCAATTCCCCGCCGATTTCCGCAGCCTGCCCAAGCGTCAGCTCAAACGAAAGCTCCGCGTCGGACAGGCCGTATTGGCGGTACCATTCGATGGCGGCCGTATTCGTAATGTTGAGGGAAAACCCGCCGTGCACCGTAAGCCCAAGTTCCTTCCCGAGCTCCGCCGCACCGAGGTTCCCGGCCCAGACGTCGGTGATTCCGGCTTCTTTCGCGGCGGCAAGCCGAGCGCGCAGGGCGCTTTCCATTCCGAACATGCCACGCGGGATTTCAAGGGCAATGGGGAACCCGTTTTCCCTGCACTCTTTTATCTTTTTTAAATCCGTATCATAGGGAATATATACTATTTCACAATTTTTTGCAAGTGCCGGAAGCTGCGCATTTGCAAAACGCGCACGGAGCTTCCTTTCGCCCGCCGAATACGTACCCGGCTTCGGGATTTCGCACATCTGAAACGGAACCGCTTCCCGCGCGGCGCGCGCCTGTTCCAGCTTTGCCAGCGCTTCCCGGCGAAGGCGGTTCAGCGCGGAAACTGGGACGGAAAGCCCCTCCCCAACCGTACAATCAATCCGCTCGGCGTAAAACGGCGTACCGCCCGTCTTTTTCAGCTGTTCCGCACAGCGCTCCGCGTCAATTGCGCGGTGGATCGCCGGCTGGGGCGTTTCCTCCAGCGAAACGGAAACCGTATGGTTTTCCCTGTCCGAAGCGGTAAGGGAAACGGGTTCGCCCTGTTGAACCGTGAGCGAAAACACAACGGGTATCCGCTGATATTCGTCTTTATAAAGGCTGCGCAGTTCCGAAAAAACGGCATTCGTCGCGCCGGTCACATCCTCCCGCGAACGGATGCCGAACATATCCCGGCCCCGATGCGCGTCGATGTAGCCGGTGGTAAAGCCGGAGCGCGAAAAAACTGCTCCCAGATTCTTCAAAAGCTCTTCCGGGACCGGCTGTCCGTCCGCCGCAAGGCGGCAGGCGCGCGTTGCTGCGGCAACGTATTCTGGGCGCTTCATCCGCCCTTCGATCTTCGCGCTGACAATCCCCGCGTCAGCGAGTTCGCCGATCCGGCATATCATAGATAAGTCCTTTAAACTCAAATCATGCCCCGTCCCGCCTTCAACGGAAAACGGCAGGCGGCAGGGCTGGGCGCAAAGGCCGCGGTTGCCGCTGCGGGAACCCAGCACGGAGCTGAAATAGCACTGCCCGCTGACCGACATGCACAAAGCGCCGTGGACAAAGGTTTCCAGCTCCACCGGAACCGCCGCATGGATTTCGGCGATTTCCGCAAGAGAAAGCTCGCGCGCGAGCACAACCCGCCGAATTCCCGCATTGTACAGCGCCCGCGCGCCCAGCGGCGTATGGACGCTCATCTGCGTGGAAGCATGCAGGCGAAGCTGCGGCACGCAGGTTTGGAGCAGCAAAAGAAGGCCCGTGTCCTGCACAAGCACGGCATCAACCGGCAAAGTACAGGCATAGGAAACCAATTCCAGCGCCTTTTTCAGTTCCTCCTGCAAAAGCACCGTATTTACCGCTAGGTAAACCTTCACCCCGCGGACATGGCAGTAAGAAACAGCTTCCTTCAGCTGGTCATCGTTAAAATTTTTGGCGTTAGCCCGCGCGCTGAATGCGCTGCCGCCCAGATACACCGCGTCCGCCCCCGCGCGCACCGCGGCAAGAAGGCTTTCCGGCGAGCCGGCGGGGGCCAGCACCTCTATCGCATTACAATTCATCATTTTTCTTTTCAAAGAAGTTTATAAAATCTTCCTGCTCAGCGGTTGTCCCTTCCTGAACGCGGGAATAGCTCCCGGCCTGCGGCTTTTGCACCGGCGCACCCACAGCAATTGGCTTTTGTACGCGCGGCTCCTCATGGGGCTTGTCCTTTTCATGCCCTTTGTTTTCCGCCAACCGCCCGCGAAGGGTCTGGATTTCTTGTTTCAGGCGCTCCACCTCTCGCTTTGCCTCCTCGGCTTCCATTCTGGCGTGGGAGGCATCTTCCAGATAATCCTTGATCTGCGAGCGGAGGTTGTCGGCTCCGCCGGCAGCCTTCTGCGCTTCGTCACAGAAACGCAGCGCCGTAATAATGGCGGCCATCGTAATGGAAACTCGTTCGTTTTTTCCGGTGATATCCTCTATGGCTTTTTCCACCTGTTCGCCGAGTGAACGGACGTAACTTTCGCTGTCATCCGACCCGATTACGCATTCGCATCCACAGATATTGAGCCGAACTCTATTTCTACTCATGAGGCCATTCCCCTTTCATTAAATTCAAAATATTTTTGACCTTCCCCGCCTGCCGGCCGGAGTAGCCTGATCGTCTTCGGTTGTATCAAACTGTTTCTTTTCATTATAATCTATTTTATAATAAGATGAAAGGTCTTTACGGATTTTTTACACTCTGTTTTTAAGAGCGTTTTTTGGCGAATTCTGTAAACTGTTTGTTTTGACGGCAAAACTCCTTCTGCTATTTATAAAAAAGTTCAGTTTTGTGTATAGTGCACAAATTATTGAAAAAAATACATGGTAATAAAAAGTGGAATCCTTTTTTATCTTAAAATCCCGAAAACTGCGCTCAGCCTTTAAAAACGGCCGTTTTTAAAGAAAAGGGTGACAACCGCCTATTATTCTTGAAAATAAAGGATTATTGGTATATAATATACACAACTTGATGAATTGCATTTTCCGAATGAAAACAGGTCAAGATAATATTCAAGATAATATATTGATATTCGGGGCATCGTAATACACGGTGCTATCCCGCCTTTGGAGGACGGTTTATGAACTACAAGCAGCCGATCGGCAAGATTAAAGAAACAATCGAAACCACATTGGACCGTGTTTTCGGCGTAAGCCTTGAAAATGCGACAGACGAACAATGCTACAAAGCCGTTGCGCTGACCGTCCGTGACCTGATGGCAAGGGGACGCAGCGAGTTTATGGCACAAGCCGAAAAAAGCCACGCCAAACAGATCTATTACCTCTGCATGGAATTTCTCCTTGGCCGTTCCCTGCGGAACAATCTTTACAACCTCGGCATTGAGGAAGACTACCGCACCGCTCTGAGTGAAATGGGACTGAAGCTTGACGCGCTTTACGACCAGGAGCCGGACGCGGGCCTTGGCAACGGTGGCCTTGGCAGGCTTGCCGCCTGCTTCCTGGACGGCCTTGCCACGCAGGGCTACCCCGCGACAGGCTATTCGCTCCGCTATGAATACGGCATCTTCCGCCAAAAGCTGGTGGACGGGTGGCAGACCGAGCTGCCGGATTTCTGGCTACCCGGCGGGAAAATCTGGATGCAGGCCGTTCCGGAAAAGAGCGTGGAAGTCCACTTCAACGGACATATTGAGGAATACTGGTACAACCAGTACCATGTGGTTAACCACAAGGATTACACAAAGGTTCTCGCCGTGCCGTACGACATGTATGTGTCTGGCATGGACGGGCGCGGCATCAGCCGCCTGCGCGTCTGGGCGGCATGCTCCCCCGAATTTGACATGAAGCTGTTCAACTCCGGCAATTATCTGCGCGCCATGGAACAGAACGCCATGGCGGAAGTCATCACGAAGGTTCTCTACCCTGAGGATAACCATTTGGAAGGCAAGAGCCTGCGGCTTTCCCAGCAGTATTTCCTGGTTTCCGCAACCATACAGGACATCATCCGCCGCCACCTGTTCCGGTACAGCACGCTTGACAACCTGCCGGATTTAGTCGCCATCCATCTGAATGACACGCACCCCGTACTGGCCATTCCAGAAATGATGCGCATTATGCTGGACGAATGCGGCTACGGCTGGGACGCGGCCTGGGATATTGTAACCCGGACAATCGCCTACACCAACCATACGGTGATGAACGAAGCGCTCGAATGCTGGAACGTCGAGCTGTTCAAATCGCGCCTGCCCCGTATTTACCAGATCATTGAGGAAATCAACCGCCGCTTCTGCGCCCAAATGCACGAGCGCGGCGTGGACGGCTACAAGGTGGGCCGCATGGCGCCGCTGAACGACGGCTATGTGAAAATGGCGAACCTCGCCGTGGCAAGCTGTCACAGCGTGAACGGCGTTTCCCAGCTTCACAGCGACATCTTAAAAGACCGGGTTTTCCACGATTTTTACACCGAGCTTCCGGAAAAGTTCACCAATGTGACAAACGGCATTGCGCACCGCCGCTGGCTGAATCAGGCGAACCCGTCGCTCGCGGCGCTGATTACCGACCTGATCGGGGACGGCTATATCCACAACGCGCAGGAGCTTGAAAAGCTGAAAAAATTCCAGGACGACGCCGCTGTTTTGAAAAAGATGGCGGAGATCAAGCGCGGAAACAAGGTCCGCCTTTCCAATTATGTAAAAAAGGAACTGAATCTTTCGCTGGACCCGGATTCGATTTTCGATATGCAGGTCAAGCGCATGCACGAATACAAGCGCCAGCACCTTAACGCACTGCACATCCTTTCCGTTTACCAGCGCCTGCGGGAGAACCCGGGCGAGGATTTCACCCCGCACACCTATATTTTCGGCGCAAAGGCAGCACCGGGCTACTACTTCGCAAAGCAGATGATCCGCTTCATTGTCAACCTTGGCAATACCATTAACAACGACCCGCTGGTCAACAAGAAAATGAAGGTAATCTTTCTAGAGGATTACCGCGTATCCCTCGCCGAGTTGATGATTCCCGCCGCCGACCTGAGCGAGCAGATTTCCCTTGCGGGAACCGAGGCCTCCGGAACAAGCAATATGAAATTCATGATTAACGGTGCGGTAACCATCGGCACGCTCGACGGCGCGAATGTGGAAATCCATGACTCCGTCGGGGACGACAACATCATCCTGTTCGGCATGACTACTCCGGAGGTAGAGGCATTAAAGCGCAATTACAATCCCCGCACGTTCTTTAACAGCAATCCGGTTATCCGGAAAGCGGTAGACGCGCTCAACGGGGGCTTTTCGGGCGTATCCTTCAGCGATATCGCCGATTCGCTTCTGAACATCGACCCCTACATGGTACTCGCCGACTTTGATTCCTACGCGCGGGCGCAGAAAAAAGCGGAAACCCTTTACGGTGACCGGTGCACCTGGAGCCGCATGTGCCTGATCAATACTGCAAACGCGGGGCGCTTCGCCGCCGACCGCGCAATACGGGAATACGCCAGCCAAATCTGGAACGCCGAGCCCGTACCGGAGAAAGGGGCCGCAAAACACTCCTCTGCTCGGAAGTAAACCTGTTCCGCAGACGGCCGGTATGACATTCTCAAAAAATGGGTATTCTAAAAAGGGCGGGTTTTGGCCCGCCCTTTTGATTCGCTTGGAGGAATTTTCATGTTTAATTCCCGTAATCCGGTATACCGCTGCCCCACCGGGGCGGTTCAAAACGGGATTCCTGTTCATTTTAAAATCACTATGCCCCGCGACCTGCATTGCAGCGCTGCGCGCCTGATTGTGCGGAACGACCAGACCGGCGGGGAACAGGTCCTCGGCATGTTCTGGTGCGGAATGAACGGCGACAATTACGAATGGTGGGAATGCCATTTCTGCCCTAGTGAGCCTGGGCTGTATTTCTATTGGTTCAGCGTGGACACCTGGCGCGGAACGCTGAAAATGACGCGCGGCTTCGGCGGCGAAGGGATTCTTCAAGAGTCCGCCCGCGTGTGGCAGCTTTCCGTTTACGACCGGAACTTCAAGACCCCCGACTGGCTTGCCGGCGGCATTATGTACCAGATTTTCCCTGACCGCTTCGCCCGTTCGGACAAACCGAAAACCGGCGTGCCCGCCGACCGCAAACTGCACGAAAACTGGAACGAAACGCCCGACTGGGAGCCGGACGAAGACGGAAAAATCACAAACAGCGATTATTTCGGCGGCGACCTTTGCGGGATCGAGGAAAAGCTCGGCTACCTGAAATCCCTCGGTGTAACCTGCATCTACCTGAATCCGATTTTTGAATCGCATTCCAACCACCGTTACGATACCGCAGACTACTCCAAAATCGACCCGCTTTTGGGGGACGAGAAAGATTTTTCGCGCCTTTGCACCGCTGCGCGCCGAATGGGAATCCGCGTGATTCTGGACGGCGTTTTCAATCACACCGGAAGCGACAGCGTTTATTTTAACCGGCATAACCGCTACGCGGAAAAAGGCGCGTACAATTCCAAAAATTCGCCCTATTTTCCGTGGTACACCTTCCACAGTTGGCCCGACCAGTACGAATGCTGGTGGAATTTCGTCACGTTGCCGAGCGTGAACGAACTGAACCCGCAGTACAATGAGTACATCAACGGTCGCGACGGCATTGTTAAAAAATGGCTTAATTTGGGCGCGACCGGCTGGCGGCTGGACGTTGCCGATGAGCTTCCCGACGCGTTTATTGAGCGGCTGCGCATCGCGGTAAAAACCCGCGACAACAACGCGTTGATTCTGGGCGAAGTCTGGGAAGACGCCTCCAATAAAATGGCGTACGGGAAAAGGCGCCGGTATTTCTGGGGCAATCAGCTTGACAGCGTCATGAATTACCCATTCCGAAACGCGATTCTCGGTTTCCTTACGGGCGCAAACCCCGCCGATATGATGGAAATTATTCTGACGGTGCTGGAAAACTACCCACCGCAGGTAATCCGGCTTTTGATGAACCATATCGGCACCCATGACACCGAACGCGCGCTAACCGTTCTTGCGGGCGAACCGCTGGGCGGGCACGGGCGCCGCTGGCAGAGCGCCACCCACCTTTCCAAGGAGCGCCGCAAGCGCGGGCTCCGGATGATGCGCCTTGCTTCTTTGATGCAGTTCACCCTGCCCGGCGTACCCTGCATTTATTACGGCGATGAAGCCGGGATGGAGGGCTACCGCGACCCGTTCAACCGCGCGTGCTACCCGTGGGGCAACGAGGAAACGGAGCTGATCGAATGGTACCGGAAACTCGGCGCAATCCGCGGTGCCTGCTCCTGCTTAAAGGAAGGCTCCTTCCATCCGCTCGTTTCCATTGACCACTGCCTTGCGTATATCCGGAAGGACGAAAACGACAGCCTCCTCTGCGCACTAAACGCGGGCACGGAAGGCCGCAGTATCTCCGTACCATACGAATGGCGGTACGCGGAGCCGTTAATCGGCCCGGCGCCCGACACAAACAACGCGCTTTTTCTGGAACCGGAAAGCTGCACCCTCCTGCGTCTGAAAGAAAAACCGGTCACCGACCAGAACGCTGAAAGCGCTGAAGAGCCTTCACAACCGGTAATGTAATCAGAATTATGCCGATCGTTTTGTAAAGCGTCGTCGTTGAAATCGCCGTAATAATCAGGCTCAGCGCGGGTTGTCCTGATTTTTCGAAAATCTGCTGGGCATAAATTATGTACAGCATGAAATAAACGCCGAACGTGTTGGTAAGGTTCCCGACCGCCGCCGCGACGATGATGGCGATGTTTTCCCCTTGACGCAGGTTTTTCAACGCCTTGTGCAGCCCCTTATACGTAAAGTACGCTGTTACCGGAATCAGCGCTCTGGGCAGCACCGATATTAGGGGGTTCACAAAAAACGGATCCAGTATGGAGCCCGGCGCACTAATTGCCAGAAAAAGGCTGGAAAAGCCGAATGTCAGCGCCACGACGAAGCCTTCGGAAAGCCCCAGCACCAGCGCGGCAATAATAGCTGGAACGTGCGCTATGGTGATGCTGACCAGCGGCAGGCGGATCATTCCGATAGGAGTGAACGCCAAAATCAAGGTCAGCGCGACCATTACGGCGGTAACCGTAAGCGTTTTTGTTGAAAAACGTTTTTGCGCAATTGCAGTCATAATGAAATCCTCCTGTTCCAAGATCAGTTTCTCCGATCTACTTTGACATTATTTTAACACATTTTGGGAAAATTTCCATACTTTGCGGACATAAATATTCCAAAAAAATATTTTCTTTTTTTCGCTACCCAATTAAAAAGGCTTTGTCAAATTTCATAAAGCAATTCTTGTTTTTTTATTAAAAATAATTCATCTTCCTGTTTTCTATACTAATGTTTTTATAAAATCAGACGATAACTGTAAAAAGCAAGAAATTCCAAGAAATTGCTAGATTCAAATCGGATCGGATCGAAAAAAGAGAGGAACGTTGGAAGATGAAGAAAAAAAGCTTACTGCGAAAGATGCTGGTATTCATCGCTATTCCGGCAGCCATTATTTTTTGTATAACGGATGCCATCGTTTTAAATAGTGTAAAGCAGTCGGTCACCGACCTGACAAACAAACAGCTCACCGCGCAATCCCAAGCGGCTTCATACCAGGTAAACAATTATTTCTCAAAATACATTGAAGTTGCCCGACAGATGGCCGCAAACGCCCAGTTAGAGGACGCTTTTCTCAAGACAGCTCCGGGCAACCCTCTTTCTTCGGTGGAAAACTTTCCCGTGATCAAGCGCAGCTTGGACAATGTGCAGAAGTCCGACCCGGACAATATTGTCGTTTCCTGGATTGCAGACCTTGATTCCAGCCAGTTTATCCGCTCCGACGGGGCCGTTTCCGCCGCCGACTGGAAGATTACGGAGCGGTCGTGGTACAAGGAAATGCTTAAAAAGTCGACTGTAATCCTTACCGAACCCTACCAGGAAGCTGCAGGGAACACTTTGATTGTGAGCGTCGTCGCGCCGGTGTATCAGCAGGGAACGAAAAACCTAATCGGAGTCGCCGCCCTAAATATCAGCCTCGACCATTTGTATTCCATGGTGCAGGGCTACAAGCTCGGAAACACCGGGTTCTATATTCTGACCACAGGTGCAGGCCAATTGATTTACCATCCGGACAAGAATCTTATGAATAAGAATGTTTCGGAATCCGGAATGTCCAAAAACATCATTACCGCGATTCAGAACAAAACAGCGGGCGCGATTACATACACGGCTATGAACAGCACGAATTACGGGTACGTATCGCCCGTAGGCGACACAGGCTGGACTATCGCGACCGGACTGCCCGAAAAAGAGTTCCAATCCTCCTACGACGCGGCGCAGACTTCCGTATTCATCATCTTTATCGCCGCCCTTCTTTTGTTGGTTGCGATTCTCGCGCTGGTTTCGAAAAGCATTGTTACGCCGCTTAAAAAGCTTACCGTCGCAGCGAGCGAAATCGCGGACGGCAATCTGGACGTAGAAGTCAATATTCAATCTTCCGACGAAACCAGCATGGTGGCAGACGCGATTTCCAGAACCGTCGACCGGCTGAAGCAATACATTCAATATATTGACGAGGTATCCGCGGTTTTGGATCAAATTGCCGTTGGAAACCTAGTTTTCGAACTTCGCTGTGATTACGTTGGCGAATTTTCCAAAATCAAGACCTCGCTAGAAAACATCAAATTCACCCTTGTAAAAACCTTTGAAAGCATCACCAGCTCCGCAGAGCAGGTGGCAAGCGGCTCCGACCAGGTAGCAAGCGCCGCGCAGGCTCTTGCACAGGGCGCGACGGAGCAGGCCAGCTCCATTCAGCAACTGTCCGCTTCGATCACCGAAATTTCGAATCAGGTTCGGCAAACTGCGGACAACGCAGCCAACGCAAGCCGTATTTCCAGCGAAGCCGCCGCCGAATTGCAGCGCGGAAACGAGCATATGCAGAGCCTTATGGAAGCCATGGCGGAAATGAGCAGATCTTCCAATGAAATCAGCAAAATTATTAAAACAATTCAGGATATCGCCTTCCAGACAAATATTCTCGCGCTGAACGCTGCGGTAGAAGCGGCGCGCGCAGGCTCTGCGGGGAAGGGCTTCGCCGTCGTCGCAGACGAGGTAAGAAATCTTGCCAGCAAGAGTGCAGAGGCCGCAGAAAATACAACCGTTTTAATTGAGAATACCGTAAATTCCGTACAAAAGGGCACAAAAATTGCGGATGAAACCGCACAGGCTCTGACCGCAATTTATGAAAGCGCGTCCAAGTCCGTTCAACTGGTTGACGAAATCTCGAAAGCATCGAGAGACCAATCTGTTTCCATCGGCGAAGTAACTACGGGAATCGATCAGATTTCTGCGGTTGTTCAGACCAATTCCGCTACTTCGGAAGAGAGCGCGGCTTCCAGCGAAGAACTGAACGGACAAGCGCAGTCGCTGAAATCCCTTGTTTCGAAGTTCAAGCTGAAACCCGCCGCCGGCGATACTCCCGCGGCAGGCAATCCGCTGCCGGTAAACGACATCGCGGAGAAATACTGATCCTATTGCCTACAAGACCTTCTCATAACTTTTTGGCTGCCGGTTGACCCCCTTTTCTTCGCAAATTCAAACCCTCCCAAGGGCGAAGGGGCGTTCCTTATAAGGCAGCAAATCCCCATCCTTTATGGAAGTACGCAGCGGGAATTTCCGCTGCGTACTTCTTCTATCCCGGCAGAAAATCGCAAAGAAACCGATCTTCCCTGCGTATATAACGATGGAACGGCTGTCACGTGAAGCTTGCAGGCTCCCTCAAAACCGTCCTGCAAACCCGCTCATCCACAGGAAGAACAAGAAACCTGCCCATGGATACGGATTCGCGTGCAGCCGTTCCCCTTTTTCTGCGTGCCAACAAGACCAGCTATCGTGACCGCTCTTCGCCTGCTATGTTTTAAAGGGCTACAGCCTTCCATAGAAGGGACAGGGTCGGAGCGGGCATGCCCTATGAAAAAAAACAACGACCCGGGCTTTTGCCCGGGTCGCCGCCACGCAAATACAACGAACTATTTTATAGAAGTAGGAAAGAACGTAATTTACATTCCGCTGTGCTTATTGGTTACGCATCTTAACCAACAGTAGCAACGAAAATCCTGGTGCCGTTTACATAAATTCCAGCCTGTGTGCCTTTTGCGCTATCGGATGTAATCTTGTAGAAATAATTGTTGCCGTTTTTGGAAACGAGATTCAGCTTAAAGGCAGCGGATCCAACACAGACAGTCGGAGCTTCCGCAGACGTAATTTGGAACTGATAAGCGCCCTTAACGGTCAGGTTCATTGTTGTATCACTTGTGAAAGCAGGCGCTTTTACAGTAGCAACAAAGATCTTCTTTCCGTTGAGGTAAATGCCGGTAGCAGCACCTACGGAGCCATTTGCAGTAAACTTGTAGAAGTAGTCATTGCCATTTTTGGAAACAAGCGCGATGGAAACGACGCCGCCTGTGCCGGCTGTAACAACCGGAACCGTTGCGGAAGTGACTTTCATCTGATAGCTTGCGCCCTTAGAAATGGACATGTCCGCATTTGTGTCGGAAACAGCCTCCGGAACCTCAATCGCTGTGATTTCGCACTTCGCCGGCGCGTAATCGTCGAGCTCATACCCATCTTCATCATAAAGGGTTGCAGTCAATGTGGTTTTGTTCTCGGATGCAAAGGTAGAATCAATGCTGTTTACCTTAACCGTTGCGGTATTGCCGGAAGAAGTTAATGTAAAGACATCGCTGCTGCCGCCGTCAAGCGTCCACTGGATTGTGCAGCCGCTCGGGAGGGATGTGCCGCCCGGATAAGCGGAAGCTGTGAATGTTTCGGAATAGCCCTTCGCAATGCTGGAGGCATCCTTGTTGATTGCGATACCCGCGAAGGAAAGGGCATCAATCTTAAAGGTATCAACCGCAGAGCCTGCGCTCTTTGTAAGAGTAAAGCCGTAGGTATCGAAGCTGTCAACGTCAACCGCGTCGGCATCCGCCTTGAATACTACTGTGCCGGGAACGAGCGTTTTGTCGGAAAGCTTCAGGGTAACGCCGGAAGCGCTGCTGGAAACATACAGCTTGCCGGCAGCAATCTTCATTGCACCGTCGCCTTCAATTGTCTCAGCTGTTACAGCGCCGTCAAAAGCAAGATTGGTATCGGAATCCAAAGAAATGGTATCGATCTTTACCGTGCCGCTGACGGTTGCATTGGTGTCTTCGTTTGTTGTATCAATTTTGCCGTTTTCCGCATTGGTCGGAGCCGGGATTTTGCCTGTGAAGGCATTGTCTTCGTCGCCGAGGTTCAATGTAGTTTCGCGGTAATCAAAGTCAATTGCGCTGACATTCGTATCATTGCCCAGGAAGGTGATGGTACCGTCGGCACTTGCCTTAACGCCAGCAACCGTAACTTTCGCTTCATCGGAGAACAGGGAAATCGTCGGGGCAGTAATCTTGCCTGTAACAACAGGAGTGTCCGCATCTGTTGCAGCAACCGTTACGGTGCCGTCCGCATCGATGGTTCCGACTGTACCGGCGTTAACCGTTACGTTGCTGTCTGTGTCATTATCCACATCCGTTACATCGATGTTGCCAACCTTACCGCCACTGACCAGAACAGAATCGTCGCCTGCGGCAACGGGTGCACCGTCGGTTGTAATGTTGCCGACTTTACCGTCTGTTACGTTTACGGTACCATTGTCAATATCAATGGAGCCAACGTTCGCATCGCCAATTGTAAGAGTGCCGACTGTGCCGGAAATCTTCTTTACATTGGTGTTTTCATTGACGGAAACGCTGGTGGTGCCGGCCGGGAATACGACTTCGCAATCTGTTACAACTGCAGAAGCAGAAGTTGCGTCGCCTGTCAGAACACTCTTGCCGTCTGTCTTGGAGATGGAGAATGTAGTACTGCCCGGTAAAACGGTTGCAACGTCGCATTTCTTTTCAATCTTTGTTTTCAGAGTATACTTATCGTCAGAATCAGTAGAAGCTTTGTAGGTTGAACCACTTGCAACAAGCTTCTTAACGGTAACAGTTACATTGCCGGTGGAAGCGTCCTTTGTATACTTGTCAATCTCAAAACTTTTACCGATCGTAGCTACCGGGAACTGTGTGAATGTAGAAGTTGCGTTGACTACCGAAACATGAACATCCGTGCCGGTAATGCTGAAGCTGTAAGCATTCTTGTCCGTGATTCCGGAGGTTGCCGTCGTTAAGTCTGCCGGAAGGTATGTAGCTAAAGCAGAAGTGGCGGCCGGCACTACCCTGTAGATACCAAGGGTCTTCGTGCTGTTGGCGGTCTGCGCAAATGTTTCGAAATCATCGAAGCCTGTACCGGAATCCTTTGTGGCATAATTGGGATCATACTCGCCGTATACGATCTGATCCTTGTCATAAACATATACCGTCAGGTCGCGTCTCGCCTTAACCGTATAGTCATTGCCGTCTTCGTCGGTATAGCTGCCTTCGTAAAGAACAGAAATAACTTCCTTACCGGAAGCGGAGCTACTCTTCAGTTTGAGCGTAGCTACATCCGTAGAACTGTTCACACTTAATGAAACAAGCTTATCACCCGATATATGAGAAATTGCGTTGATTTTCTCGTCTGTAACAGTATGGTGATCGACTGTCTCAAATTTAAAATTGCTGCCTCTGCTAAGCAGAAAATCTGTGAGGTTCGCTGTGGTTACCGCACCGCCGTTAACGAGATAAATCGCATCTTCGTTCGTGTCGGTGATCACTCCGGACATCGTCTTGGTGGACGCTTGAGCGAAGCTGACTGAAAAGCTGGAAACGACAAGCGCTAACGCAAGCACAAGCGAAACAACTTTTCCTGTGATTTTTTTCATCCTGTTTGTCCTCCTTAATTAAAATAAGCACCGTGAAATAACTTTTCTGCGGATTTTAAACCTTTTTGTCCCTTAAATGGTTAGTTGTACGTATTTGCATGTGCTATGAGAATGAAAACATACATACTCGCCATAGGCGTTAACAAAGCTTGCACAGATTCGAATAGCTAGAACAAGACGCACACCCAAAATCCATACCGCGCCCTGTACACCGCGGCGGTTTGACCCTGCTTACGAAATAAATCTCAACCGGACAAAAAGCTGCAGCGCCGGTATCCTGCCATTGAGCATAACCGATATAAAAATCCTATAATGCATTTTTACGGGACCGTATGTTCCCTTTTGGCATAAATGTATAACGATACCTCTTTCTGCAAATTTTATTAAAAAAATCCAACAAATTATTCCACTTTGTGCTGTGCTCATTATATAATATTTTTGTGTTGTGTCAATAATATACTGTACTATTTCCAGTAATTTCTATATAATTTTACCATATTTTAGAAAGATTTTTTCCAAATAATTTTTTAATTTCTTATTGGATAAATATACAAAATAATATTATTTATTTAGAAAAATCTGAATCTGGCCGGGAAAGCATTCGTAAAATACTTCCAAAGGAATTATAAAATCTTTCCTGCCAAACCTTTTAGCCGGAAACGAGATGATTGTATTTACAACCTGCTGTTGACAAATTCCTTTTATGCAATAAAATAAATATATTCCCGATTTCCAGCCGGGATGTGCCAACCGCGTTTTTATTTGTACTTTTCAGACGCCAAGGCAAAAAATGCAGAAAATTCTGTAAAACAGCCGCGATCCCAAGAAAAAAGCTTGACTTTTTCGAACATATCGAATATAATAGTTAAGCTGTCAATTGTGACAGCGAAAATTGCGCTCGTAGCTCAGCTGGATAGAGTGCTTGACTACGAATCAAGAGGTCGCGGGTTCGAGTCCCTCCGAGCGCGCCAGAAAAAATTTGAAAAACCGCATTAGATAGCCATTTCTGGCTTCCTAATGCGGTTTTTGCTTTATTTCTAAATGCTTATCAAAAACGCTGGAAAATATAGCTGTCGATATCGACTTTAAAATCCGTATGCCCATAATTGCAATGAAATCTTCCTCTTGCGCGCCTGATTTGGACACCATAGTTGCGCAAGTTCGGCGGCAGGCGTGCGGGGTTTTAATCTGCTTTGCTCTGCACCATGCAATAGAAGCAGCCCGGAAAATCCGGCCTGCTTCTTGTTTTCTTTTATACTATTTCATTCCTCAATTTGAACCTTTGGGCCAGTTCTTTCATGGTTTCTGCCTGACCGGAAAGTTCTTCGCTCGCCGCTGCACATTCTTCCGAGGTTGCCGAATTGGTCTGAATCACACTGGAAATCTGGTCGATGCTCATGGTGATCTGGTTAATCGAGCTTGCCTGCTGCTCGGAAATCTGTGCGATCTTCTCGACCTTATCCGCCGCTTCCTCCGTTTCCTTCACAACTTTTTGCAGCGCTTCCGCGGTGTTGTCGGCAATCTTCATCCCGCTTTGCACCTCTTCAATGGAGTGCTGGATAAGTCTGGTTGTCTCCTTTGCCGCGTCCGCACTTTTGCTCGCCAGGTTTCTGACTTCATCCGCCACAACAGAGAAGCCTTTCCCGGCCGTGCCCGCTCTTGCGGCTTCCACGGCAGCGTTTAACGCCAGAATATTGGTTTGGAAAGCAATGTCCTCAATGGTTTTGATAATCTTGCTGATTTCGTTGGAAGAACTGCTGATCTTACTCATGGCCCCCAGCATTTCCTGCATATGCCGGTTGCTGTTTTCCAGTTCCGCCGTCACATTGCCTACATTTTGGCTCGCGGTTACGGCATGGTCCGCATTCAACTTTACGTTTTCCGATATTTCCGTAATTGTTGAGGAAAGCTCCTCAATGGAGCTAGCCTGCTCGGTAGCCCCCTGCGCCAATGCCTGTGCGCTTGTGGACACCTGGTCGGAACCCCCGGAAACCTGTTCCGCAACCTCCCGAAGCCGGGTAAGCATATCGTTTAGCGAATAGACAATCCGAACCATCGCATCTTGAAGCGGAAGAAAATCGCCCTTAAATTCAACGGTGCGCTTCATGCGAAGATCCCCCTGCGCTAGTTTCTCAAGATTCCCGCTTAAGTCCGTTATGTACGCCTTCAGATATGCGTTGGTTTCTTGCAAAGCGGTGCCAAGCTGGCCGATTTCATCCTCAGAGTGGTCGGAAATCGTTACGCTTAAATCCCCATCCGCCATTCTCTTCGCCGCGTTCGTTACCTCATTAATCCGTTTGCCCATTTCCTTAGACAAATACAAGGCAAGCAGCACGGATACAATAAAGGAAACAAACAACGTAGCACCCTGGATAATAATCGCTAGTTTCAAATTTGACGGATCCATCATCTGTGCCGACTGGCCGAGCCTCTTCGTCTGGAAGATACTGTATACGCTTCCAATGCTGGAAATTATCGTCACGGTAAGAAAAGCAATCAACAATTTCCTTCTCAGTTTCATGTTCTTTAACATCGATGCATTTTTCCTTCCTTTCTAAAATGTTTGCTGCAAGTTTAGCCTATTACAATATCCAGTCACATTATAATAAGTTTGAAGGTCAAAATTTTGAAAAAGAAGCAAAATAAAACCGAAAATTGGTTAAATCAGGTATTTGTTTTCTGCTTTTAATGAAAAAAGATCCGGCTATTTTTCCGAAAAGAAATTCTTCTTTCATTCCGCGCTTCGCGCTGGCTGGCAGGGCAAAAATCACTTTGCATACCAATGGGGCCGCTGAACCGGGCGGCGTTTGGCAGGATAAAAGACAAAAGGCAGGAACCGGATTTGCGCGGCCCCAAAACCGATTTCACCCGAAAAAAACCGCAGATGCCGGTTGTATCCGGTTCGCAGGTTTTCTCTTTTAATATTTTTATGATTATTTAAGATTATAGAACGCTTTCATTCGCGGATAGACCGCTGTGCGGCCGAGATCCCTTTCAATCCGGAGCAGACGGTTGTATTTGGCCACCCGTTCGCTGCGGGAGGGCGCGCCCGTTTTGATCTGTCCCGCGTTCATGGCGACAGACAGGTCCGCAATGGTGGTATCCTCCGTTTCGCCGGAACGGTGCGAAACCACCGCCGTATAGCCAGCCCGCTGTGCCGTGCGGATGGCTTCCAGCGTTTCTGTCAGGGTGCCGATCTGGTTCAGCTTAATCAAGATGGAGTTCCCCGTCCCGGTGATAATTCCCTTTTTCAGCCGCTGGGTATTCGTAACAAACAGGTCGTCGCCCACCAACTGGATTTTGCTGCCCAGCCGCCCGGTCAGGGTTTTCCAGCCGTCCCAGTCCTCTTCGGCAAGGCTGTCCTCCAAAGAAATAATCGGATACCGGGTAGCCAGCCCCTCCCAATACGCGATCAGTTCCTCCGAAGTCATCTTTTTGTTTTTCTTCGGCAGCAAATACGTTCCGTCCTTCTGGTACCACTCGCTGGAAGCGGGGTCCATCGCGATTTTAAACTGCTCGCCGGGGCGGTATCCGGCCTTTTCAACCGCTTCCATAATCGCTTTCAGCGCTTCTTCGTCATCGTTCAGATTCGGGGCAAAACCGCCCTCGTCGCCAACCGCCGTGGAAAAGCCACGTCTGCCGAGGACATTTTTCAGGCTGTGGAATACCTCAGCGCACCAGCGCAGCGCCTCCGCAAAGGTGGGCGCGCCCACCGGCATAATCATAAATTCCTGAATATCAACGTTATTGGAGGCATGAACGCCGCCGTTCAGAATATTCATCATCGGAACGGGAAGGATGCGCGCGTCGCACCCGCCCACGTATTTATAGAGCGGAAGGCCGTAGTTCCGGGCGGCGGCTTTCGCGCAGGCCAGCGAGACCGCCAGAAGTGCGTTTGCGCCCAGCCTTGCCTTGTTTGGCGTACCGTCCAGTTCTTGCATTAGATGGTCAATTTCCGCCTGTCTGGAAACATCTATGCCCTTGAGGCACTGATGGATTTCCGTATTGATATTTTCTACGGCATTCTGCACACCTTTTCCCATATAGCGGTTTTTGTCGTTGTCGCGCAGCTCAACCGCTTCAAAGGCGCCGGTCGAAGCACCGGAGGGAACCGCGGCGGTACCGACCGTACCGTTTTCCAGTATGACCTCCGCTTCCACCGTGGGGTTGGCCCGGGAATCCAAAATCTCCCTTGCCCGGATTAACGCAATCGTACCTGATTTCATATGAACACTCCCTCTTTTCTTTTTTGTCCTTTTCTGCCTTAACAAAAAAACTCTGGTAATAAATATTTCCGAATAACAATTGTTTATACTCCCACCCCGTTTCCTGTATTCCTAAAGCCTTGTCCGAGGGCCGGAACTCCATTCTGGTCAGCCGCCCGCCATCCTTACTACGATAATGGGAAGCTTATTCTGGTTCAACCCGCCGTCTATAATTTGGATCGCATAGGGCGCCAGCCCCGTCGCCCTTCTGAAACTCGCTCTTTGCTTTCGTAAGCTGCGCATACTCCTCTTTCCCATCAACATTAATAACCGGCCCGGAAACAGGCGCTACGGAATCATCCGCACCCCCGGCCTTTTCCCTACTGTATGCGCTGCAGCCCGTAGCGGCGAAACGTACGGATAAGTATAGCCTTTTTCTGTTATTCGACAATATAAAAAGACAATAAAGAAAAGAATTTGCAACAAAAACTTTTCTATTTTTAAATTGCCGGTTTCAATTCCATTTTCCCTGCGGCAGGCTGAACCTGCGCGCGGGTTTCCTTTAGCCCTTTGTTTCCGGCGGGGAGCACTGATGAAACCACATGGCAAGCGTGTATCGAAAGGGTATTCGGGGATTTCCGGGCACGGGGGATTGCCGCCCGAATCTGCGGCTTTAAAATTTTATCTCCTCACAAAACGCAGTTTTGAACATATTTTATAATTGCAGGGAATTCTCTGAAAGCCTGCCGCCGGACAATGGAACCGAAAAAAGCGAGGGGGTGCTGCGATGGACGTGCTGGAAGTGCGGGATATTATGGAAACGTATCAATCGGACAACGGGGAAACCATCGCGCTGAAAAATATCAGCTTTTCCGTTCAAAAGGGGCAATTCGTCAGCATCGTGGGGCCGAGCGGCTGCGGGAAATCCACCCTGCTTTCCATTATCGCCGGGCTGATGAAGCCAACGGCAGGGGAAGTGTTCGTAAACGGGGAGAAAATCTCGGGAACTTCGCCGCATATCGGTTACATGCTCCAGCGCGACAACCTTCTAGACTGGCGCACGATTTACAAAAACGTGCTGTTCGGCCTGGAGGTGCGGAAAATGCTTACGCCGGAAACCAAAGAGCGGGCGGTAAACCTTTTGAAAAATTACGGCCTGTATGAGTTCCGCGACAAATCCCCCGCCCAGCTTTCGGGCGGAATGCGGCAAAGGGCGGCGCTGATCCGCACGCTGGCGATTAGCCCCGACATTCTGCTGCTGGACGAAGCCTTTTCCGCGCTGGATTACCAGACGCGCCTGACCGTTACCGAAGACGTTTACCGAATTTTGAAAAAGGAAAAGATCACAACGGTGATGGTAACCCATGACATCCCCGAAAGCATCAGCATGGGCGACCGGATAGTGATTCTGAGCGCCCGCCCCGCCGTTGTTCAAGAAATACTGGATATTGATTTTGAAGACCCGAACCGTACGCCGCTGAATTGCAGAAACAATCCAAAATTCAGAACATACTTCGATCATATATGGAAAGAGCTGTCATCCAATGAAACCAATACCGGCCTCTCCGGAACGAATTCAATACCTGAAAAAGAAGACACGCAGGAAATGGCAGATCCACTTGTGCAGGATCGGAATTTTGGTCGTATTTAACGTCATCTGGGAGCTTTCCGCCCGGTTCGGGCTGATCGACAGCTTTATTTTAAGCCAGCCCTCCCGCATCTGGAACACCTTCCTCGCCATGGCGCAGAACGACCTGTTCATGCATGTCGGCATTACGGTTTACGAAACGCTGGCGGGATTCCTGCTGGGCGTTGTGTTCGGAACCCTGCTGGCGGTCATCCTGTGGTGGAGCAGCTTTATCTCCAAGGTAAGCGAACCGTATCTGGTGGTGCTGAACAGCCTGCCGAAAATCGCGCTCGGCCCTGTAATCATCGTTCTTGTGGGCGCCGGCACCCGGGCCATTGTGTTTATGGCGCTCGCCATTTCGCTGATCGTCACCGTACTGGAAATGCTCAACGGCTTCCGCGGCACCAACCGGGAATATATCCGCATGGCCGCCACGTTCGGCGCGAACAAACGGCAGATCTTTACAAAAATCGTCTTCCCCTACAATATTTCCACCCTGTTCAATTCCCTGAAGATCAATATCGGGCTGTCGCTGGTCGGCGTGATCGCGGGGGAATTCCTTGTTTCCAAGGCGGGGCTGGGGTATCTGATTGTGTACGGCGGGCAGGTTTTCAAGCTGGATCTCGTCATGGCCAGCGTCATCATTCTTTCCATCGTTGCCGCGCTGATGTACGAGGCAGTGGCGCTCCTGCAAAAGCTGGTTTTAAAATGGTACGGACACTAAAACGGGAAACTTCCTTTCAGAAAGGGGTAAAAACATGAAGAAACTGCTCTCCATTACCGCCGCCGCGCTGAGCCTCGCCCTGCTGCTGGCGGTGACCGCCGGGTGCAAAAAAAACGGTAAGAAAGAGGCGGATACGGTCCGCGTCTGTGAAGTGACGCACTCGGTCTTTTACGCGCCGCAGTACGCGGCGATCAATCTGGGCTATTTTGCCGATGAAGGCATCGACCTGACGCTTACCACCGCGGAGGGAACCGACAAGGTGATGTCTACGGTGCTTTCGAACAACGCCGAAATCGGCTTTGCCGGGCCGGAGGCATCCATCTATGTTTACAATGAGGGCAAGGCGGACAGCACGCAGATTTTCGCACTGCTGACCCAGCGCGACGGTTCGTTCCTGGTCGCACGCAAGCCCGATCCGAATTTTACATGGAAAAAAATCCGCGGCAAAAGCGTCCTTCCGGGACGCAAGGGCGGCGTGCCGTACATGACCCTGCAGTACGTCATCCGCAAAAACGGGCTGGACCCGGCAAAGGACGTGAAGCTGGACGACAGCATCCAATTCGCCCTGATGGCAACCGCGTTCGCGAACGGCACAGGGGACTACGTTACCCTGTTCGAACCGACGGCTTCCATGCTGGAAGCGCAGGGCAAGGGCAGCATTGTCGCTTCCATCGGCAAGGAAAGCGGAAAAATTTCCTACACCGGCTATTTTGCTAAAAAGAGCTTTATCGAAAGAAATCCCGTATTAATCGAAAAATTTACGCGCGCGGTGTACCGCGGGCAATTGTGGGTTGCTTCACACAGCCCGGAGGAAATCGCAAAAACGATTGCGCCATCCTTCCCGGCGGCGGATGTGAACTTGCTGACAACGGTTGCAAAGCGCTATAAGAACATCGGCGTGTGGAGCCCCGACCCCGTTCTGCGGAAAGAGGAATTCGCCCTTCTGCAAACGGTGATGTCGCAGGCGGGCGAGCTGAAACAAAACGTACCGTATGACAAAATCGTAAACACCCAGTTTGCCGAAAAAGTAATACAGGAAGTCCGATAAAAATATTCTATTTAAAATAAAAATCCTTCTATATAGCTACTCCGGTGATGAAGCACGCCGCAAGACTGATAAAAAGGAAAGCCGCGATTCTCCGGGAATAAAGAAATCGGGCGAACGCTGGAGATATTGTTTCATACACACCAAGAGTGTGAACAAGGTGCTTTCAGTCGGGCGGGGAAAAATTGAGCCTAGGGCAAAAGGATCCGAATTGGATACGGTGCCGCTGCCCGATTGTAAGGCAAAAAACGTTGTACACGGATTCTTCGTCCATATATAATGCTACTGCACAATGCGAAATTCAAAAGTACCTCTATAAAAGGAACCACGCCGAAAATTCGGCGCGGTTCCTTTTTTCGGTTTATATGCTGCGGTTTAAGCCGCCTTGCTGTGCGATCTGGCAAAGCTGAAAAGGAAGCCGAGCGCCAGCCCAGCCAGCATGGGGAAAATCCATCCCATACCGATATTGAAAAAGGGTATGAAATCTTTGAAAAGCCGCAGGAAACCCTGTACGGCAGGCAGGGACGCTGCCTCTTTTGGAAATGCGTTCAGAAAGTCCGCGACCGCATCAACCAGCGTAAAGGCTACTGTCAGAAGATAGACGCACCGGCGGCCCTTGATCAGCGGCGAAAGGAGCGCCAGAAGAATCAGCGCGATTGCCAAAGGATAAAGGAACATCAGAACCGGGATAGAGTACGAAATAATCTGCGTCAGCCCAATATTGGCGATCAAGCAGGACACTACTGTGAATACAACGGCATACGCGTTATACCCCAAAAATCCCGGGAAAAGCTCAAAAAATGTTTTCGAGCAGGCAGTAATCAGCCCCACCGCGGTTTTCAGGCAGGCGAGCGTCACTATTACCGCCAGAAGGACTGTGCCCCAGCTTCCGAAATAATAGCGGGCGATCTGCGCTAGGGCAATGCCACCGTTTTCCGAAAGCGCCAGCTTTCCCATGCTGGACGCGCCGATATAAGCCAGGCAGCCATAGATCACGCCCATCAAAAGCACGCTGACGAAGCCGGATTTAAGGGTGCCCACAGCAATGCTTTTCGGGCTGTTTACGCCAAGTCCGCGCAGCGCCTGCACAACGATAATGCCGAACGCAAGGGAAGCCAACGCGTCCATGGTGTTATAGCCCTCAGTAAATCCCTTAAAGAAGGGCGCCGACGCGTAGGCATTCTGCACCTGCGCCGACGCGGGGTCGCCCATGGGCTTTACAAAGCTGACGACAATTAAAACCGCAAGAAAGGCAAGGAACAGCGGGTTCAGAATTTTGCCGACCCAAGTCAGGATTTTATTCGGCCGCAGGGCGAAAAACAGGGCGGCGACGAAAAAAAGAACCGTAAAGCAGGCAAGTCCCAACGCCTGCCGGTTTTCCGGAATGAACGGGGTAAACCCGATTTCATAGGATACAGTAGCGGTTCTCGGCAGGGCGAAGAACGGGCCGATGGTCAGGTAGAGCAAAACGGTCATCGCGTAGCCGAATGCCGGATGTACGCGGCTCGCAAGGTCAAACAGGCCGTTGCTGCCGGATACGCCGATCGCCACAATTCCCAAAAACGGCAGACCGATGGCGGTTGTTAAAAATCCTGCCGCCGCCGCAAAAACGGAGCTTCCCGCTTCCTGCCCCATGTGTACGGGGAAAATCAGATTCCCGGCACCGAAAAACAATCCGAAAAGCATAGAGCCGATAAAAATATAAGATGATGGTGATAAACGCTTCTTCTCTTCCAATCGCTGTACTTCCTCCAACTATAATAAGGTAAAAGGGCTGAACGGTTGATCAGCCGCAAAACATGTATCATTATACACGGAAATATCCGGAAAAGGAACACCCTGCGCCTAAAAATGCGCGCCCGCCGGTTCAGCGGGACTGCCGAACACCGGCTTTCCCGTTTTCCGGAAACGCAAATTCCATTAAGCGGGAAAACGCCCAAACAACCCTTGCCGGCAAAAATTTTGAGAAATACCGGTAAAACGGATTGACATTCTCGAAAAAAGAGGTATAATACAGTTGAACAGATAATCAACTATGCAATTGAAAGAAGGCAGGCTGCAATGAATTCGTATATTCCGGAAATTGATAAATGCGACTGTTCCGTTATCCACGAGGATGTTGTCGCCGAAGTCCGCCGACATATGCCGGACGAAGAAAACCTTCTGGACCTTGCGGATCTGTTCAAGGTGTTCGGGGATTCAACCCGGGTAAAAATACTCTGTGCACTATTCCATTCCGAGATGTGCGTCTGCGACATCGCCGCGCTTCTCGGCATGACGAAATCCGCGATTTCCCATCAGCTTCGCGTTTTAAAGCAGTCCAAGCTGATCAAAAACCGCAGGGACGGCAAAGTGGTTTACTATTCCCTTGACGACGAGCATGTAAAAACCATTTTTGACCAAGGTTTGGCCCATGTGACGGAATAAAATTTTTCTTAAACAGTTGATCAATTGCTCAATTAATCATATTATAAGAGTAAAAAAAGACTGGAGACGGGGGCGCTTATGAAGAAACAATACGAGCTCGAAGGGCTTTGCTGCGGACATTGTGCGGCGAAAATCGAAAAGGAAATTTGCTGTCTGGACGGAGTGGCAAAGGCGAACGTTGATTTTGCATCAAAATTATTGACAATTGAACTTACAAACCATGCCGCGCCGGAAACGGTCGCCGAACAGGCGGAAAGCATTGCTAAGCGGCATGATTCGGATATCGAGCTGAAGGAGCGCGACATTCCCGAACCCGGGAAGCGAGCCCTGTATTTGCTCGGGCTGAACTGCGCCGACTGCGCCAAAAAAATTGAAACCGCCATCCAGGGAATGGACGGCGTGGAATCGGCCCGCCTTGACTTTGCTACCCAAAAGCTTACGATAGAAGCGGCGGAAAAGGCGAAACTCCCGCTCCTTGTCCGGCAGGCTTCCCAAATCATTCGGGAAATAGAGCCGGACGTGGAAATTTCCTACACCGGCAAAACCGTGGAAACGGGCGCTGGGAAACGCACCCTTCACAGGATTAGCATGCTGATCGGCGCGGTCCTGTTCGCCGTCGGCATGGCTGTCCCGCTCCCGCATACGGCGGAGTTTTCGGTGTTCCTCCTCAGCTTTGTGCTGATCGGCGGCGAGGTGGTGCTGAAGGCATTAAGAAACATTGCGAGAGGGCAGGTTTTCGACGAAAACTTCCTAATGGCAGTTGCGGCTGTCGGTGCGTTTGCAATCGGCGAATATGCGGAGGCCGTAGCCGTTATGCTGTTCTATCAGGTCGGCGAATTCTTTCAGGATATGGCGGTTGACCGCTCCCGCAAATCCATCTCCGCCCTGATGGATATCCGCCCGGACTACGCCAATCTGAAAACCGGCGGGGAAGTGCGGAGGGTTTCCCCCGAGGAAGTCGCAATCGGTGATCGGATTCTGGTCCGCCCCGGCGAAAAGGTTCCGCTGGACGGAAAGGTCGTGGAAGGCGTTTCCTCCGTAGATACCGCTGCGTTAACCGGCGAATCCTTTCCGCGCGATGTGGAACCGGGAAGCGAGATTCTCTCCGGCTCCGTAAACAAAAGCGGCCTACTGACGGTGGAAGTAACGAAGGAATTCGGGGAATCCACGGTTACGAAAATACTCGACCTGGTGCAGAACGCAAGCAGCCAGAAAGCGCCCGCAGAAAACTTTATTACGAAATTTGCGCGGTACTATACACCCGCTGTGGTGTTCGCCGCCGTTGCGCTGGCGGTTCTTCCTCCGCTCTTCCTCCCGGGTGCGCCCCTTTCTCAGTGGATAAACCGCGCGCTGACCTTCTTAGTTGTTTCCTGCCCCTGCGCGCTGGTCATTTCCATTCCGCTCAGCTTTTTTGGCGGAATCGGCGGCGCGTCCAAAAACGGCGTGCTGATTAAAGGGAGCAACTATCTGGAAGCTCTCAACCATGTGGATACCGTTGTATTTGATAAGACTGGCACACTCACAAAAGGGAACTTCAAGGTAACACAGATTCAGCCGGAAGAGGGCTGGAGCGAAGGTGATATCCTGTATTACGCCGCACATGCGGAGCTCCATTCCAGCCACCCGATTGCCGTTTCCATCCGGGAAGCCTATCAAAAGGAGCCGGATGCTTTGCAGCTTGCGGATTACGAGGAACTCCCGGGAAAAGGCATACGGGTAAAGGTAAACGGAAAAACCGTGCTTGCCGGGAACAGCAGGCTGATGGACGCGGAAAACATCCGGCATCCGGCATCCGGCGCAGCGGGAACCGCCGTATATCTTGCCGTTGACGGCGCGTTTGCCGGGCTGATCATGATTAACGACGAGGTGAAGCCGGACAGCGCGCGGGCCATCCGGGAACTGAAAGCCGCGGGTGTCCGCCGGACGGTCATGCTGACCGGCGACAGCAAAAAGTCCGGCGAAGAAGCGGCTCGCGGGCTTGGACTTGACGAGGTTTACACAGAGCTTCTTCCCCAGCAGAAGGTCAAGCAGATGGAAAAGCTGTGCAGCCAGGCCGCAAAGGGCGGCAAGCTGGTGTTCGTGGGCGACGGGATCAACGACGCCCCGGTTCTGGCCCGTGCGGATGTCGGCGTGGCCATGGGCGGCCTGGGCTCCGACGCGGCAATCGAAGCCGCCGACGTGGTGCTGATGACGGATGAACCATCCAAGCTGGTCACCGCCATCCGAATTGCGAAAAAGACGCGGCGGATCGTATGGCAGAACATCGTTTTCGCCCTTGGCGTAAAGCTCTTGATTCTGATCCTGGCAGCTTTTGGAATCGCCACCATGTGGGCGGCTGTTTTCGGGGACGTCGGCGTCGCGATTCTCGCGGTGCTGAACGCCATCCGCGCCTCGCGAATAAAAAACGAAGAATAAAATACGAAATCATATCCGCTTTTCTAAAAGCGCCGTTTGCGGCGCAAAAATGCCGTCCGGAAAACCCCGGGCGGCATTTTGCTTTCACAGGAGGGGGCTCGTTTTATTTGGAACGACGATGCAATCTGGTTAAGGAACGGTAAGGACACACTTGCACAGCGGCGTTTGTCCCGGTACCGTTACGTAAATCCCGGTGCTTCCCTTACCGGCCGCCTTTACCTTGACGTAATAGGCGTTTCCCTGTTTGAATACGGAAACTGTTTGCACGACTTTGCTGTCGCCGGTGGTGAATACCGGGACTTTGTCCACCGCAGTCAACGTGAATTTAAACTGATAGGAAGCGTCCTCCTTTATCCGGTACCGGTAAGGCGTGTCGGAAATCAGCCCGCCGCAGTCGTCCGAATGCACGGTAAAAGAGGTGGTATCCCCGTTCGCGGCCGTCGTAACAATGGTTGCGCTGCCGTCGCCGACCTGGACAATCCGGTACAGATACCCATCGGGAAGCTTCTTCACAAACTCGACGGTTACCGCCGACGGATTGGTGGAAACGCCTTTCGGGGGAACGCTGTCCGACGTTGTAATTTTATAGAAATACGTGCTGTTTCCGCGGAACCGGTACGGAGCGGTCGTGTCGCTTTTTAATTTTTTTGCCGGGGCGGGCGAGGAAGGATCCGGCTTGTTTGCGGTATTGCCCGGCTTGTGGCCGGAGCGGTGCGAGCCGCCGCCCTGTGCGGTTAATCCGTTTTTCGTGGAGAGCAGGGCTTCCGCCGCCGCGTCGATCTCGCTTTGCTCCTCTTCTTTATTATTCAGAACGGATTTTGCGAAATCTAGTGCGCTGAGGAAGCTGTTCCAGCTCGACTCGGTGTAATTTCCCTTTTGAATCTTTTCACATTCGCCGACCAATCTTTGCAGCTTGCTGAAATCACCGCTACCGGAGGTGCTGCTGGGAACCGAAATCTTTGTCGGATCCCAACGGTCGTCTCCGGAAAGAATTCCTGCGATTGTGTAAGTCTGGGCTTCCTGCTGTGTAAGCAGCTTCGCCCAGGGCGCACGCTTGCTCAGATCCAGCGGTTTGCCGTTTAAATCCACCGAATTGTATTCGGAGTAGCGGGCGGTCGCTTCGTTTTCGTTTTTGCCCCAGTTGTCCCAGCCGAACGAGCTGATGTGGAGGTCCATGGCGCAGTTGATGTAAGACACGGCGGAGTAAGGCCGCCACGGACGGCCAAGCTTTACGGACGGGTTCTTTTTCAGCAAGGCTTCCCCGGTCAGCTTACAGTTCAGGAAAACATAACCGTAATCCTGTTCCGCCGGGGTGGAAGCTGCGGTGATATAGCCGCCTAAGCGCGAATGAATTTCGCAGTCATCGAATACGGCCTTTCCAGGGCCGAAGATAAAGTCCACCGATCCGGAAATAAAGCACTTGTTAAAGTAGGAGCGGTAAACGTGCGAGGTCTGCTGATCGGGTACGTTGCCGCTTGAGGAACTGGTGCCGTTGCGCGTCAGCAGAGTGTCTTGATAGCCGAGCAGGCGGCAGTTTGTGAAGCGGGCTCGGTCGGCGTTTAAATCAACCGCGACGCACTGCCCCACCGTGGATCCGGCAGCGTTTTCCACCGTTAAATCCTGCGCAGTAAAATCGCTCCCCGTAACTTGTAAGGTAAAATCATTAAACGTACCAAGGGGCTTGCCGTTTTCGTCCTCCTTCATGGGACTGTCGTCGTACGTGACGCGGGTTCCGTCCGCGCTTTCCCCCGCAAGAGTGATGTAGGGGCGGTCCACAACGAGCTTTTCGTCGTAGATTCCGTTTTTAATAAACACAACGCGTCGTTTCGGGTTCTTTGCCGGAATAGAGCGGATGGCTTCCCCGATTGTCCGGAAATCCCCGGTTCCGTCTTGTGCCACGACGATGGGGGAAACGTTCGGCACAATCGTGGGCAGAACCGACACGTGCGCGGTTGCCGTGCAACTTGTGCCCTTGATTTTCCCCGTTACGGAGAAGCCGGGAATGTTGATGCGGCTGTACAGTTGGCTGTTGACCGCATCCCATGTAACCGGAAGGTTCGCTTTTGTGCCGTCGTTGTACACGATCGGAACAGAGGCCGGCAGGGGCAGCTTTCCAACCGCCGCTTTTACGGAAACGAGCGGCACATGGTGGATTTTGCGGGTTTCCACCGTAACGGCGGCCTGCACCCTTCTCCCCGTATCCTTGACCGTACCCGAAACCTGGAAGGTTCCGGCCCGGTTGTACTGCGCAGGGCTAACGGCATCCCACGCCACGCGGTAAGGCACGACGGACCCGTCGCTGTAATTCAGGTACACATACTCCGGCAGGACCGGGGCCTTTCCAACAGCGGTTGAAACATTGGCCTTTGCAACCCCCTGTTCGCTGTCCTGCCCGGTGATGGTCAACGGCAGAACGCCGAGGATGGCCTTGTCGCAATTCAAGGTCGCCACCGCGATGCAGGAACCGTTTTGAACCGCAGTCACCACGCCGTTATGATCGATTTTAGCGATATTGGTATCGGAGAAATCCGGATTTTTTACCGACCAGCTTACGGACTTATCCGCCGCGTCGTCCGGAGAAACTTCCGCCTGAAGCGGGAGTCTGCCGTTTTTGTCGGCAATAAAATTCCTCGTGGCCTTAATTTGCAGCCCGGGTATTTTTTGCAGTGTTTTCACGTAGGAGAGTGAAAAATCGTCCACATCCATCACAACCGTGTCTTTGTTGTTGTTCGGCGAGTGGAATTCAAAAACGGAGGGGAACCCCGCCGCCGGGTCGTAATACCCTTCATAGGCGGAATCCGAAAAGGCGACCCTTTCCTCCCCATTGTATACCTCCGTCTTCTTGGTGTCCGTGTGGAGGACGATTTTAAGCGTATACCATTCGTCGCCCTTCACCTCCGGAACGACCGGGGCTTTTTCGCGGTCGGTATTTCGCTTTTCCTTTGCAAGGCTGGCGGTATTTCCCGAAACCTGCAACGGGAATTGCGCGATCACCTTGTTGCCCGCGTCCTTTAACGCGAATATGCTGTTGCCCGCGGCGGACGACAGGGACGGGAAACGGAAACGGAATTTCACCGTTACATCGCCGGACTGGGGGGCGAAGCGGTTGGTTACCGTCACATAGCCCGGACCGGTATCGGTTGCAGAAAGATAATGGTTCCCATTTTCGGTCTTGATTTCCGCTTTTCCGGCGGGATTGCTGTTTAAGGTCCAGTTTTCGGGTAGAGCCGCACCCGCTTCACAGCCCTCAAAGTCTTCGCTGATATCCCTCGGTTTTATGTCATCCTCCGTATTCTGGACCCCTTCCTGCACGTTCACGCAGTTTGCTTTTGTGGAAGGCTGTGCAAACCGGCAGTTGTTGAAGAAGATATTCTGGCAGGTATTCAAGCTTGCGTGGTGGAAATCGCAGTTGGTAAACTGCAGGTTCCGCAGGTAAGAGGACGATTTTCCGAAATCGGAACCGTTTAAATCCAATATATTGTTTCCGTTTGTGGTGCTGTTGGGTGCTTTGGCGTTAGTAAACTGGAAATTCGAAATATCCGGAAGCGGTACGCCCGGGGCAGCGCCCTTCTGCTTGTCGTAATTGGTGATAACCGATATTTTGTTGCAGACGGAATCCCTCAGCTGAAGGTTGCGGATATACCCGCCGCGCGAAGGGCTGACTTTCACGCGGACACCGGGGTTGACCGCTCCGTTTTGCACGTCGACCGGGACAAGCGTGCAGTCCTCTGCAAAAATGTCGCTGATGCCGCCCGACATTTCGCTGCCGATGGTAAGGCCGCCGTGGCCGGCATGGAACACACAACCGCGGTAGTAAATGTGATGGGACGGGCGGCCGATATCGCGCCCTTCCTTGTCCTTTCCGGATTTAATGGCGCTGCAGTCGTCGCCGGTTGAAAACTGCGTGCCAAGAATGTAGGTGTTTGTTGCGGAATTCGGGTCAAACCCGTCGCCGTTGTGCACCGTTGTGTTGATATCCAGCCCGTAAGCGGTAATGTCATCGCAGTAAACCGGCACAATCGTCCACATCATGCCGTTGCGGATATGGAGCCCGTCCATATAGACGTTGCCGCAGTTTTTCAGGCTGATCAGGCTGCCGCCGCCGATATGGTATTTCTTTTGAATGTCTTCCTGGCTGACGCCGGTCTCGGCAATCTTCTTGTACCGCTCCGCACAGTACTTTTCGTATTCCTCGCGCAGCTTCAGGCCGTTGTCTTCGTCCCCGATGGTGCCGGGGCCGAGGATCCGGATATTGTGCGTCGTCGCACCCTTCTTATTGTCCATGGTGCCCGCGTTGAGCAGGCTTGCAAACGCCGGGTTACCCTTGAACGGGTCGTTCGGGCGGTAAATATCCTCTATATCGTGCCTTGCGCTGGTGAAGGGATAGTCCTTTAGGTCCGTGCTGGGCTTTAGCTGCGCACCCGCGTCCACATAAAATGTCATGTTGCTGTGAAGGTTCAGCGCGCCACTCAAGTAAACGCCGGCCGGAAGGTATACGGTTCCGTCGGCCGGGCAGGTGTCGATTGCCTTTTGGATCGCTTGGGTGTCTTTTGCCTTTCCGTCGCCTTTTGCGCCGTAATCCTTAACATTATATACCTTGCCTTCCGGCAGCATATGGATAGTGGCGGCGTTGCTGGAAGGGGATTCAAAGCCCTCTTTTTTGCGGGCCTTTACGGTAAACGTATACTTGGTATCCGGTTTGAGCCCGCTTGCTTTAAAGTATGTATAACGGGTCGTGCCGATCAGCTGCCCGTTGCAATAAACTGCGTAATCCGTAACCTTGGAATAATTTTTCGGCTTTTCCCAAACCAGTACGGTCGAATTACTCCCGGTGGAAGCGGGCGCTGTGCGCAGGTTCTGCGGTGCGTAAAACCGTTCGGCCGGCAGTTCGGTTGTGGTTACCTCCGCCGAAGGACCGTTTGAAGAGGCCGCTCCGGTCGCGTCCGCCGCTTCTACCTTAAATCTGTATTTGGTGGAAGGCTTCAGCCGCACGGCGGTGTAGTTGTTCTGCCCTGCGGGAAGCACAGCCACGGGTGCGCCGTTCTGGTAAACAATGTACTGAACGACGCCGGTGTTGTCGGAAGCGTCGCTTTCCTGCCAATACAGGCTTACGGTGTCATTGCTTACGTTGGTTGTCTTTAAGGCGGCGCCGGATTTCCAAACAGGCGGCTGTGCCGCGTTTTTCGAAACATCGGTCATCGTTGTTTTTCCGGTAAATTTCAAACCGTTTGCATTCTGAATATCCCATGGATCCTTAATATGGGAATCGAACACAACGTTTTCAAACAAGCCGTTTTCAAAATAGCGGATGCTTGCCGGTTTTGTATTTTTAAAGATAACATTTCTAAATTGAATTTGATTATGGCTTTTTTCCGGCAGGCCTTCCACGTAAATTGCACTGCTCTTTGCGCTGTCAACGGAGCAGTTCTGCACCAGGATATTCTGGAACGCTGGTGCTTCTTCCGCCGGGTCGCTGATGGTACCGCCGTTATAGTTGCTTGTGAAGATGAACGGCTGCCCGCCGTTGTCGGTAAGGTTCCTCATTGCGGTGTCCCGGAACACGATGTTTCGTGCGCCGCCGCCCGTTCCCTTGCTGGTTTTGCAGCGAAGCCCAGTTCCCGTTCCGTTCAGGACATTGTCCTCGGCAAGGATTTTTTCTATCCATGCGGCAGTATGGCTTCCGCAGACCACCGCGCCGTGGCCGCGCTTGAAATAGTTGTTAAAGATCCAAATATCCGAGGTGGGCGCTTTTTGGGTGTCTGCCTTGCCGCGGCCCGCGTTAAACGCAATATTGTCGTCGCCGGTGTCTAGCACGCTGTTTAAAACAACCAGCCCCTTACCGCCGGAAAGGCCGGTACCGTCGCCGTTATTGCAGTTGAAAGTTTCCAGCTTCACGCTGTTTAAAACAACGTCGTTACAACCGCCGTTTATTTCCGTATGCTGGGCAGGGTTTTTCAGCGTAAGCCCGTCGCCGATGTAAAGATGGTTAATCCCCCTCATTTCGATCAGATTAGAGCGCGTGCTGTAGGCGTCACTTTCTGAAAAGCCGTAGTTGCGCAGGGCTTTTTGGTATTGGGAGGCCGCAAGCACGCCGTTTTTCTCTACTGTTTTCTGGCTGCTTTCCTTCGACACGAAGAAATGGTCCGGGTCGTTTGCCGAGGAATCCTCCTTCCATCCGTTTCCGTCGATGACTCCCTTGCCGACAATGCGGATGTTTTCGCCGGTTTTGCCCTTACTGTTGATAAGCGCTGCGGCTTTGCTTACAGCCTTCGGGTTGCTGTAAGGGTAATCGTCCGCATTTTCGGAACCCAGAAGGGTGCCCTCCACTTCCAGCGTCATATCGCTTTTCAGGTAAAGAGAACCGCTTTTAAAGATTCCTTCCGGAATCCGCACGACTCCCCCTTCGGGGCAGTCGTCGATCGCTTTTTGAATCGCCTTCGTATTCACCTTGGTTCCATCGCCGACCGCGCCATAACCGCTGTCCTTGATGTTGATGATTTTCGGCGTTTTCTTTGTCTTTACTTCCGTTTCATATTTGGAATCCAACTGGATTTCCTTTCCGCTTTTATCCACCGCTTTTACCGCAAAACGGTACTGCGTTTCCGCGCGGAGCCCCGTAACAATATAGTTGTGCATGGAGACTCTCACCATATCGGAATTTGCGGGAGTACTGTAAAATTTATCGAAAAATTTCTGTGACAGGGCTTCCTTGTTTTGGTCGGACTGCCCGATCAACCGATTATTTTCATAGATATTATAGTATTGGATATTCGTATCATTTTCAGGTTTGCTCCACACAAGCGTAAGCTTTTTGTCTTCCAAAGACAATGGTAAAACCGCAAGCCCCTTCGGGGTTACCGTCGGAAACTGGATTCCTTTTTCCGCCGTAGCCGCTTTTGCGGAAGCCTCCGACGGAACACCGGTAACAATCATGCCAAACAGGATTGTTAAAGCCAGTAGAAAAGAAAGCAGCTTTTTGGGCGCATATTTTTGCCAGATCAATACAATACTCTCCTCTCAAAATGAAGTTGCCTGTTTTTTCATTTTCGCATCGCCCCAAGGGCTTTTCCTCTTCAAATAAAGAAGCCTCCCTCTCACCTCCTAAGGGAGACGGCAAAAAAGCCGCCGGTCGTCGTGGGGTTTTTTACCATTTTCTTCCTAATATTTGGTAAACAAATGGAAAAATACTCTAAAATCCAGTATAAAGTTTAAAATTTTAATTTAAATAAGCAAATTTACGATTCCAGTTTGTTTTATTATGATCCCTTTAGACGGCTTTGTTTTTTGCCTTGCCTAAGGAGAAAGCGCTTCATTCCGCGGCGCCCACATTTAAAATTGTCTATTTGGAATAAAAATCAAGACAAAAAACAAGAAAAACAAACAATTATGATAAAAAAACAAATTTACTGACGCGTGCTTTCAAATTATACTTTTGTATAAACTGAATAAATTGAGGAGGATATGAATGGGAAAAAAGGTTTTGGCACTCATTTTAGCAGCAGCCATGGCATTGAGTGCGGCTCCCGCCGTTCAAACGGACGCCTTCGCGGAAGTAAAGGACTCGAAGGACTCCGGCAGGCGGGAGGATTCCGGCCCGATCATGGAATCGCGTGTAAGCGACGGCCTCAGCGTGATCCCGCTGTCCGTTGACGATCAAAGCTTGACTTTGGTGTGGAGCAAGCCGGAAAATTACGCGGATATCCAGGATTATTCCGTATATGCGAACGGCAAAAAAATTGGAAGAGCGAGCAAAAACAAAAATTCACCCGCGCAGGTTTTCTTCGACCGGTTCTATCAGGATAAAGAGAACACCGACGCGACCCGAATCAACTTCCACAATTACATGGTGACCGGGTTAAGCCCGAAAACGGATTATACGTTTACGGTCAAAGCGGTCATGAAGGACGGAAAGGAAAAGGATCTGGGCGGAAAGTACACAACGGACGCGACCACCTTGGAAAAGCCAACTGTAATCGACGTAACTTCCGCGGGCTACAACGCGGACAAGACCGGGGAAACAGTCTGCACCGCCGCGATTCAGAAAGCGATTGACGACTGCCCCAAGGGCGGGACGGTATTGCTACCCGAAGGGGGGAAATTCCTTTCCGGTTCCCTGAAGCTTCACGAAGATATGACCTTCCGCGTGGACGGAACGCTGATTTCTTCCACCGATCCCATGGACTGCGGCGGACAGAACTATCTGGACGCAAAGGAGAAAATGGATAAAGGCGATAAAAAAGCAAAATTCCCGAAGAAATTCGACCCGTTCATCAGCTTCGGCAGCAGCACCAAAAAGCGCGTTGCGAATGTCCGGCTTGTCGGCAAAGGCGTAATCGACGGGCAGGGCTGGAAGCTGGAGGACTCGTCGCCCGACGTGGAGTACAGCAAAGGCGATATGATCCAGTCCAAAACCAGCAATCCCGATACCATTCTGGAAAACGGCATTTTAGCCGCGAACCAGTATAAAATGGCAATTGATCTTGGAATGGACCCAAAAACCGCTTACGGAACAAGGTCCCAGCTGGTGGAGGGCCGCCAGGTCAGCAATATTTACGTCGGCAACGGCCTTACGCTGAAAAACCCCAGCAACTCCGTTCTGGGCATGTCCTATGTAGACAATTACGTTGTAAACGGCCTGATTACGCAGTCCTTCAACATCAATAACGGCGACTGCATCAATGTTGCGCGCTTCCAGGGCTTCACCGCGCTGAATAACGTGGTAAATTCGGGCGACGATAATATCGTCATGAACGCGGGAAGCGGAAACGACCCGCTTTCCGGAAGCGCATGGATATTCAATAACTACATTGCGCGCGGCCACGGCGGCGTGGCGTTCGGCAGCGGGACAACCCGTGATATCGACAATGTTATGGCAGAAGACAATATCCTGGTGGGAACCAGCGACGGCCTGCGCTGCAAGTCGAAGCCGGGCTCCGGCGGCGGCGTAAACCATGTGGTTTTCCGCGATACTGCTATGCGGAACCTGACCAATCTGGTGCATGGCAAGGTGGACGGAAATACCATCGGCTATCAGATGGACGGCTGCCCATTCATTTTCACGACCAATTATCCGGGCGAAATCCAAAAGATCGGCTGGCCCGTATTCCGCAATTTCGATATTTACAACTGTTCGGTAAACGGCACAACCACCCACGGGATTATCGTTGATGGAAGCCACGACGAAGAGGATGTTAAGGCCGCCGGAATCGAGTTTAAGGCCTGTTACAACCTTCACTTTAAAAACATCCGGTTTAAAAATACCAGAGCGCCAGAAATCGACTATCTGGAAGACAGCAGCTTTGAGAATGTAATTTTTGAAGGCGTCAAGGATCCATGGGCGGCGGAAAACCTTACCCATTGCAATAACATTCTCATTACCAACGAAAACGAAGAAAGAACTCCGGACGATAAGGACAAGAACAAAGACAGCAATAAAAAAGCAAAACGTAATCATTCAAAAAAGCACGGCGGCACGTCTTACCGGGAAACCGGCCCGGCTTCCGGGACTCCAAAAGAAACCAAGGCGCCCCGCGTACTGAAAAGCGATACAACCAAGCCGTATTCGTTCAAGGCGAATAAAACCTATTTCTATCTTGTGAAAACAGACAACTCGCAGGTGCCAACCGCGGTTTCCTCCAATCCGTCCGCCGTTTCGGTTATCTTTGAAAAAAAAGTTGACGGCGGTTACCTTTACAAAATTACGAATGTGGGGCCCGGTACGGCTGTTATTACAACCACAGCCGCCAACGGTGAAACCACTTCCTTTACCGCAACAGGCCGCCTGAACGGGATTTACTCCGACACAAACGCTCCGTTTGCCCTGAACAGCGGCAAATCCTACGTTATGAAATTCACGGCGGAAAATCCGGATCTGAACCCGGTCTTTACGGTTGGGAACGGAAATGTCCTGAGCATCTCCAGTATTGTAAAAAGAGGAAACAATTATTTTGTTACGGTAAAAGCAATTGGAACCACAAAAACAAGTAGCGGCGTTTATTGTACGCTCCCGTCCCAAAGGGCGGCGCTCCAATGTATCGTGAATATTGCATAACCTTTTTGGAAAGGTTTCCAAATTTTATCCTGCGTTCTTCTTAGATAAAATAGATGTTTTTGCCCCTCCCCCGCAAAAGCCGGGGCAAATTACAGCAAAAGGACCGGAAAGCCGAGATATCGGCTTCCGGCCCTTTTGCTTTGGCTAACTTCTATACGAATCATGAATCCGCCTGCTGGTAATCGAACCAGTCAAAATCGGAAAAAACGCCGTCGCCGCGTAAATCCTGGCAGCAGATTCCGACCATAGCTCCGGTGAAGCCGTTTCCGTCTACATGTTCATCCGAAAGGACCCGCATGTTGAGGACAGGCCCCAGCTTTTGATACTGTTCGCCGTCAACGGAGTAAGAAAACTGGAGGGCCGCACCGTCGATCGCTGCCCGGAGATAGACGGGGCCGTCCTCCGGAACGGGAACCGGCTCGGTTTCCGTTACCGTCCGGTTATCCACCGACGTTATGGAAACGCTTTTGCCCGCGGTTTCGTCATAGCTGATTTTGGCGTAATGATAGTTGTCGTAATTATAATAGCATACCAAACCGGCCATATGGTGAAAACTGCGCGGCGTAAATTCCACGCTGGTGCCGATTGTGCAATGCAGGCTTTGCAACCGGCGGGCAAGCAGCCCCTGCCGATACTTTGAGCAAAGGGAATTCCCACCGCGGATCCGCACATAGCCCTTCCGCTCCGTAAGGCTGATGCCGCAGCTTTGGGCAGACTCGCGGAGCGTTAAAAACGCGCGCGGCAGTTTAGGGCCGTCGAAGTCCTCCCGCACGGGCGGATCCTGCACCGAAAAGACGGGCAGGTCGGGAACCTTAAATTCCGTAAGCGGGAGCTTGTTTTCCGCTCCGGGAATATAGAACCAGCCGTCGTTTGTCCATTCGATATTTTGAACCGCCGTTTCACGCCCCAGTATGCTGTAACCGTCCAGCGGGCGCGAACACAGATGGAACATAAGCCACCGGTGGTCCTCTGTTTCCACCAACGAACCGTGCCCGGCGCGCTGGATGGGGTAATTTTCCGCTCCCTTGGAGGACAAAATCGGGTTCTGCGGGTGCACTTCATAAGGCCCGAAGATGGTTTTGCTGCGCGCAACCGTACAGCAGTGCCCGAATTCCGTGCCGCCCTCCGCGCAGAGCAAATAATAAAAGCCGTTATGCTTATATAGGTTGGGGCCTTCCGTTTTTCCGAGCTGCGTTCCTTCGAACACTTTATAAACCGGCCCGGTCAACCCCCTTTTTTCGTGGCTGTATTCCTGCAGCACGACGCCGCCGAAACGCTTCCGGTAGGCGCGCTGGTCAATCGTCATATTGACCAGCCACATTTTCCCGTCATCGTCGTGAAACAGGGACGGGTCAAACCCGGAACAGTTTAAATAGACCGGCTTTGACCACGGGCCGTGGATATCGGACGCGGTAATGAGGAAATTGTGCGTGTCCTTAAAGCGGGACCGGTCGGTATAGACGATTGTGTAAAGAAGGTAATAAATGCCGTTGCTGTAAGACAGGTTGGGCGCCCATATGCCGCAGGAGGTATCGATTCCTCTCAAATCCAGAACGGAATCGTCCGAAAGGGGCGGCTCGATGGTCTCCCAGTTTTCAAGGTCGCGGGAATGCAGTAGTGTGACGCCCGGGAACCATTCAAAAGTGGAAGTGGCAAGGTAGTAGTCGCTTCCCACCCGCAGAATGGAAGGGTCTGGATAAAATCCGCGCAGGATGGGGTTTTTAATCTTTTTCACGCCGATTGCTCCTTATGAACAGGGGGTTTTGCCGCAACCAGCAACCCCCGTGGTATTTTTAAATTTAAAAGCCGAAGTACTTTTTTACGTTATTGTAGGAGATATCCTGCACCAGCTTCCCAAGGGCAGGAAGATTGCAGGGCACTTCCCCGTTTTCCACCCAGCCGCCGATTAAATTGCAGAGGATGCGGCGGAAGTACTCGTGGCGGGTATAGGAAAGGAAACTGCGCGAATCGGTAAGCATTCCGATAAAATTCCCCAGAAGGGAAAGGCTGGCAAGGCTTATCATCTGCGCTTCCATTCCATGCTTGGTATCGTTGAACCACCACGCCGCGCCGTGCTGGATTTTTCCGGCGGCCTCGGTTCCCTGAAAACATCCGATGATAGTGTCCAGCATGGCGTTGTCGTTTGGATTCAGGGAATACAGAACCGTTTTCGGAAGCGTATTAGAGGAGTTCAAATCGTTCAGGAAGGCGGCAATCTGTTTCGCGTCTCCGGAAGCTCCGATACAGTCAAAACCGGTATCCGGCCCCATCTTTTTATACATCGGGGTGTTCGCGTCACGCAGCGCGCCGTAATGCAGTTGCATCACCCAGCCGCGCTTTGCGTATTCGCGGGCAAGAAAAGACAGGACGGCATATTTATACGAATCGATTTCCTCCTGTGAAAGCGGTTCCCCGGCTAAACCCCTTTCAAAAATCTCCTGCACCCTTTCCCCTTCGGCCGGGCGGTATAGAATGGCATCCAGCCCATGGTCGCTCGCGCGGCAGCCCATGCTGTGGAAAAAGGCAAGCCGGCCGGAAAGAGCGGAATAAACGTCGTCCATGCTGCGGATTTCCGTATTCGAAGCTTCAGACAGCACTTTTACATATTCCGCAAAATCCGGTTTTCCAATGTTCATAATTTTGTCCGGCCGCCACGCCGGAAGGACCTTCACTTTGCAGGAAGCGTCTTCGCGGATGGCCTTGTGCCAGCGCAGGTCGTCCGCCGGATCGTCCGTTGTAACGATGGTCTCCACGCGGGAGGATTCAATAATTTTCCGCACGCTGAGGCTTTTCAGCTTTTCGTTGCATAAATTCCATACGGTTTCGGCAGTCTCGCCGTTGAGCTCGCCATGGTAGCCGAAATAGCGCTGCAGCTCAAGGTGCGTCCAGTGATAAAGCGGGTTGCCGATCGCCTTGGGCAAAGCCTCGGCAAACATTTGGAATTTTTCCCGATCCGAAGCGGAACCGGTTATTTTCTCCTCGTCGATGCCGTTCGAGCGGATCATCCGCCATTTATAATGGTCGCCCCCAAGCCAGACCTCGGTAATATTGTGAAATTTACGGTCCTGCGCAATCTCCTGCGGGGGTATATGGCAATGGTAATCGATGATCGGCATTTGTTCCGCATATTCGTGAAACAAGGTTTTTGCTGTTTCGTTCGATAATAAAAAATCTTTATCCATAAAAGCTTTCATTTTTCAACATTTCCTCTCGTTTCGGTTGAAAAAGTATCTCTTTCAACTAGTCTGGAAGAAATCATTACGCGATTGGAAATCGGTTTTCCCTGTATAAAATCCATCAAAAGATTAACTGCGGTTGGGCACAGCGTGTCGAGCATGCTGTCCACGCTGGTGAGCGCGGGTGTGGCGCTCTGCGCAAAAACGGAGTTGTTAAAGCCAATGATCGGCAGGGAAAGATTTTGTTCCGCCAGCGCTTTTTGGGCCCCAATGGCAATGATATCTTCCGAAGCGATAACTGCGTCAAAGCGTACGCCGTCTTGGAGCAGGCTTCGTACCTTCTCCCGGGTTCCCTCAATGTTTTTAGGAACCTTTATGGTTAAATTTTCCGGATGTTCGCAGCCAAAAGCCAGGCACCCCTCGCGGAAGCCGTTTAATTTCTGCCTTCCGCTGTAGGTAAGGATGTCGTACAGGTACAGAATTCGTTCGCAGCCGCAGCTGTGGAGCAGGCTGGTATTTTTCATCATGGCATTTTTATCATCGCACAGCACGCAGATCACCCCGGGCAAATCCACAAGCCCGTTGATAATCACGACGGGAACCTGCTTTGCGGCCTCCTCAATATGGGAGTTGTCTGTATCTTCCTTAAATGCAGAGCCGATGAGGACCACGGCGTCCACCCTTTTCTGAAGAAGGAGCTTCAGGTATTTCTTCTTATTTTCAAGCTGGTTCCCGGTGCAGCAAAGCAAAACGTCCAGCCCGTGCGCGCGCAGGCAGCTTTCCACAAGGGACACCGCCTTTGCATAATAGATGTCGGAAACGTCCGTACACAGGATACCAACCATTTTTATGGAATTTAGCCCAAGGCCGCGCGCGAAAATATTCGGCGTATAGCCTTCTTCCTTCATAACCGCCAGAACCTTTTCCTTGGTTTTGGCGCTGACATTTTTCCCGCCGTTCAACACGCGCGACACCGTCGCAATGGAAACGCCGCTGCGCTTTGCGATATCATAAATATTCATATTCATCTCTCCGTTGTAAGCACTTTCAAATATATTATAATGGATTTTTTGAAATATACAATTGTTTTCGGAAAAATTACGCAAAAAAAATAAAAATTTAGAAAGTTGTTGACTTTTTCAAAACGAATGATACAATGAAAAATTGTAAGCACTTACAATTAGCCGAAAGCCCATTTCATCCTCGCGAGAAACTATTAAAGGGGGAAATCTTTTGAAAAGAATAGAAGAACTGTATCAACCGGTCGAGCGCCCGATCAAAATCGTTCAATTCGGAGAAGGAAATTTTTTAAGGGCGTTTGTTGACTATATGACGGACGTTGCCAATGCGTTGGGTGTTTTCAACGGGAATATCGCAGTTGTAAAGCCGATTCCGTTCGGCAGCCTGGAGCGGTTTCAAAAGCAGAAAAATCTTTACACCGTGTCGCTGCGCGGCAGGAAGAACGGGGAAGCCTATGTTGAAAACCGCGTGATCACCAGTATTTCACGCTGCGTGGACTGCTATGAGGATTTCGCGTCCTTTCTGGAACTGGCGCGCCTGGATTCCCTGGAATTCGTCGTGTCCAACACAACGGAAGCCGGCATCGCCTATGACCCGTCGGATCGGTTCGACATGGCGCCGCAGTCTTCCTATCCCGGAAAGCTGACCCGGTTCCTGTACGAGCGTTTCCATACTTTTTCGGGCTCCGCGGAAAAAGGGCTGGTTATCCTGCCGGTGGAGCTGATTGAAAACAACGGCAGGAAACTGAAGGAATGCGTTTTACAATATGCGGCGCAGTGGGAACTGAAGCCGGAATTTAAAGACTGGCTTCAAAACTCCTGCGTGTTCTGTTCCACGCTGGTGGATCGCATTGTTACCGGCTATCCGAAGGGTGAAGCGGAACAAATCTGTGAAAAGCTCGGCTACCAAGACGAGCTGCTGGATACGGCGGAGCCCTTCGGACTGTGGGTGATTGAAGGCCCGAAGGACATTTCAGAACGCCTACCCTTTCCGAAGGCCGGGCTGCCGGTTGTCTTTACAGAAAACCAAAAACCCTACCGCGAGCGGAAGGTGCGGATATTAAACGGCGCCCACACCGCAACGGTTCTGGCCGGTTATTTAATGGGCAGGAACATTGTCCGCGAGTGCATGCACGACCCGCTGATCCGCAAATTTATGGAACAGGTTGTGCTTGAGGAAATTGTACCGACGGTAAAGCTCCCCCACGAGGAAGCAGTCGCTTTCGCCCAGTCCGTATTTGAGCGGTTCGACAATCCGTTTGTGGACCACGCGCTCCTTTCTATTTCCCTCAACTCCGTTTCCAAGTGGAAAGCCCGCATCCTGCCGACCTTTAAAGATCAATACCGGGCAGCGGGGAAACCGCCGAAGCTCCTGACCTTTTCGTTCGCCGCCCTAATGGCATTCTACCAATCGGACGAGTGGAAAGAGCACGCGCTGATCGGCCGCCGAAACGGGGAAAGCTATGAAATCCACGACGACGAAAGCGTATTAAATTTCTTCCGGTGCAATAGCAGGAAACCGGTAAATGAATTTGTGCGGGCGTTCGCGTCCGAAACATCCTTCTGGGGGGAAAACCTTACAGAGTACAACCGGTTTGAGGAAATGGTCTGCGGCTATCTTTCCGACATACTGGAAAAAGGCATGGCAAAGGCCATGGAACACGTTCTTTCGAGTGAGGGGTAACGATGGAAGACAGTATCCGTATCCACAAGGACGACAACGTCGCGGTGGCTCTGCATGAATTGAAAAAAGGGGACTGCGTCTTCGCCAGCGGTTTCAAAATTGCCGCGTCGGAAACCATCCCTGCGGGGCATAAGATCGCGCTGGCGGAAATTCCGCAGGGGGCCCCCGTTATCAAATACAGGTTCCCGATCGGCTCGGCTTCGGTACCCATTGCGCAAGGGGCATGGGTTCATACCCATAATGTGAAATCCCGGCTGGGAAATCTGCTCGAATACCGATATCAGCCTGATTTTAAAGAGCTGGCGAAAATGCCCGCCGCTCCCTTTTTGGGCTACCGTCGGGAGAACGGGCGGGTTGGCATCCGCAACGAGGTATGGATTATCCCGACGGTCGGCTGCGTGAACGCCGTGGCAAAGCAAATTGAGGATCACGCGCAAAAATTCCTTTCCCCCGAAATCGACGGAATCTTCAGCTACAGCCATCCCTACGGATGCTCGCAGCTCGGGGACGACCAGCGCAATACGCAGAAAATCCTATGCGGCCTGATCAACCATCCGAACGCCGCCGGCGTGCTGGTGCTGGGCTTGGGCTGTGAAAATAACAGCATTGCCAAAATGAAAAAGGTTCTCGGCAATTACAACGCGGACCGCGTAAAATTTCTAATCTGCCAAGACTGCGTGGACGAGGTGGAGGCCGGTACGAAGCTGGTCGGGGAGCTTTGCCGCTACGCGCGGGAATTCCGGCGGGAGCCTTTCGGCGCGAACGAGTTGGTAGTAGGGTTAAAATGCGGCGGTTCGGACGGATTCTCCGGCATTACCGCCAATGCCGTGACCGGGGCTTTTTCCGACCTTCTCGTTTCGCAGGGAGGAACGACGCTTCTCACCGAGGTGCCGGAAATGTTCGGCGCGGAGCAGATTCTGATGCAGCGCTGCCGCAATGAGGAAGTCTTTGAAAAGACCGTTTCTTTAATTAACGGTTTTAAAAGCTATTTTAAGCGTTACGGCCAAAAGGTGGACGAAAACCCGTCGCCCGGAAATAAAGCGGGCGGCATCACCACGCTAGAGGACAAATCGCTCGGCTGTGTGCAGAAAGCGGGTTCCGCGCCGGTGGAGGATGTTCTGGACTACGGGGAGCGCGTGGAACGGCACGGGCTGAATCTGCTGCAGGGTCCGGGCAACGACCTTGTCGCCGCCTGTGCGCTAGCCGCCAGCGGCGCAAATTTGATTCTGTTTACAACCGGACGCGGCACACCCTTCGGCTGCCCGGTCCCGACGGTGAAAATAGCGAGCAATTCCGCGCTGGCCGCCCACAAGAGCCATTGGATTGACTTCGACGCGGGCAGGCTGCTTTCGGGGGAATCCCTTCCCGCGCTGTCGCAGGAGCTTTTCGAGCTCGTCCTATCCATAGCCGCAGGGACGGTTCGGACCAAATCCGAAGCTCTTGACAAGCGGGAGCTGGCCATTTTCAAAGACGGCGTTACGCTGTGAAATAACGCTTTTAAAAAGCGGAATGTGGAGGTTATGGAATGAAGAAAATCATGCTGGCAGGGGAACCGATGGGCTTGTTTATTGCAAAGGAAGAAGGGCCCTTGGAAGCAGTTTCTACTTTTTCCGCCGCGGTTGCCGGGGCGGAATTCAATGTTGCGGTGGGGCTTTCCAGGCTGGGGCATGAAGTCGGATACCTGACAAAGCTCGGCAACGACCCCCTTGGAAAACGGATTGTGCGCCTCATGGAAGAAAATGCGATTGCAACGGACCTTCTTTCCTGGACGGACGACAGGCCAACCGGATTTATGCTGAAAGGCAAGGCGAAAAAAGGCGACCCGGATATTTTTTACTTCCGGAAAAACTCGGCAGCCTCTACCATCAGCCGGGAGGACATTGATAAAATCGATTTTTCAAAGTATGGGATTTTACATATAACGGGCATTCTCCCTGCGCTTTCGGAAACGGCGCGCGACGCTTCTTTTTACCTGATCCAAAAGGCGAAGGAAAACCGGACGATGATTTCCTTTGACCCGAATATCCGCCCGCAGCTTTGGCCGAACCGCGAAACAATGGTTTCCATTATGAACCGCATTGCTGAACAGTCGGATTATTTTCTCCCCGGCGTAAAAGAAGCCGAAATCATGATGCAAAGCAGCAGCCCCGAGGCGATTGCAGAGTATTACCTTTCCAGAGGGGTAAAAAACGTCATTGTGAAAATCGGGAAGGACGGCGCGTATGCGGCAAACGGGAAGGAGAGCTTTACATGCCCCACTTACCAGGAAGAGCGGATTGTCGATACGGTCGGCGCAGGGGACGGATTCGCTGCGGGGATTCTGAGCGCGGTCAACGAAGGCCTTTCGCTCATAGATGCCGTCCTTCGCGGGAACGCGATCGGAACCATGCAGCTTCAGAGCGAGGGGGACAACGAGGGGCTCCCCACCCGCGTGAAGCTGAACGCGTTCATGCGAACCCACGCGTTGAAAAAGACAGGAGGCGGAAAATGAAAACCCTATTTGACAAGCTTTACGAAATTGGAATTGTCCCAGTTGTGAAAATCCAGGACGCGGCAAAAGCCGCCGATATGGCAAGGGCACTACAAAAGGGCGGTATCCCCGCGGCGGAAATCACATTCCGCACCGAACAGGCTGCGGACGCCATCCGCCGGATAGCAGAAGAAGTGCCGGATATCTGCGTGTGCGCCGGAACGATCCTTACCGAAGCGCAGGCGAAGCAGGCCGTCGCGGCCGGGGCGAAGGCAATCATTAGCCCGGGAAGCAATCCCGGCGTCATCGACTGGTGCCTTGCGCATGCGGTTGAGGTCATCCCGGGCTGCGCTACCCCCTCCGAAATTGAGTTCTGCATCCGCAAAGGGCTGAAAGCCGTCAAGCTGTTTCCGGCGGAAGTGATCGGCGGCGTAAGAATGCTGAAAGCGCTGTCCGGCCCCTACCCGGAAATGTGGTTTATGCCGACCGGCGGAATCAGCGAGGAGAATCTGCAAAGCTACCTTGCGCTTCCGAATGTCCTTTGCTGCGGCGGAAGCTGGATTGTCCCCGGCAAGCTGCTGGAAAACGGCAACTTTATGCAAATAGAAGTTTTGGCGGCAAAGGCAAAAGCCAGAGCTAAGAGAGCTTTTTAAGCGTTCAGAAAAAAATCCGCAGGAATTTAAAAATCGTGATCGTAAAAAAACAAACAAAACAATAGAAAAATCCTTATTGGAAGGGCTTACAAATTTTACTATAATGATAAAAACAAAGACATAAACCAAAAGAATCTATCAACTTTGTTTAGGAGGAACTTCTATGAAAAGTAGCCCAGGGGTGCTGGCCACCAAACCGCCTGTAGAAAAACGCGGGCGAAGGATAAGCGATAAAGTTTTCCCTTATCTGCTTATCGCGCCGACGGCAATACTCATTCTGCTTGTTATGGTTTATCCGATTTTCCGCGTTTTCTATCTCAGCTTCCAGAATTATGACCTTACCAATCCGTTTATGGACGGGTTTGCCGGAATTTCCAATTTTGTCAAACTGTTCACAGACGATCCCCTCTTTTTTTCATCCATTGGAATCACTTTCAAATGGGTTCTGCTGCAGGTGGTGTTTCAGCTTCTGCTGGGTCTGATTGTCGCACTAATCCTCAACGCGAAATTCCGCGGCCGCGGGGTCGTAAGAGCCATATCGCTGGTTCCGTGGGCCGTTTCGGGTGTTTTAATCACCATGCTGTGGTCGCTGATGTATGACCAGAACAGCGGTTTGTTTAACGACCTTCTTATCCGGATGGGCATTCTGAAGGGGCACATCGCCTGGCTGGCGGATAACCGCACGTTTTTCGCGGCAATTATCGTAGCGGAACTGTGGAGGGGCATTCCGTTCTTTGCCATCACGCTCCTTGCTTCTCTGCAAAGCATTCCCGAAGATATTTATGAATCCAGCGCGATTGACGGCTGCGGCGCGGTAAGGAATTTGATTTATATTACTTTGCCATTCTTAAAGGAAAGCATCATCTTTGCCACCCTGCTCCGCGCGATCTGGGAATTCAACTCGATTGATATGATCTTCACCATGACGAACGGCGGACCGATGGATCAAACCACGACGCTGCCGATTTACATGATGAAGACGGCGATTATACAGGGCAATTACGGCTACGGCTCGGCAATCGGCGTCGTCTCCTTCCTTTTCCTGATGCTGTTTGCCGCACTATACATAAAAATCAGCGGTTACGGAGGTGAGGACGCATGAAGAAGAAAATCCGCATAAAAAACATTCTGGCCCGGACTTTCCTGCTTTACATCCCCATTGCGATTATTTTAACCTGCGTCCTGATCCCGTTCCTGTGGGCGCTGTCGACTTCCTTTAAGACGCAGCAGGAATTTTTGTCCCCAACGGTACGGTATCTGCCGAACGCGCTGAATTTTGAAAATTACAGCTATGTGTGGCAGGAAAGCCATTTCGGAACCTATTTCCTGAACAGCCTGATGGTTTCCGGCATATCGGTTGTTTTCATTATCATTTTCTGCATTTGCAACGCTTACTCGCTAAGCCGGTACCGCTTTAAGGGAAAGAAGTTTTTTACCATGTTTTTGCTGGGCACACAGATGATGCCGGTTATTCTATTCATCATCCCGCTGTTTTCCGTTTTTAAAAACATGCACCTGATCGACACCCCATGGGCGTTGATCGTTTTCAATATCGTACTGCAAACGCCGTTCAACACCCTTTTAATGCGCAGCTTTGTCAACGGGATTCCAAAGGAAATCGACGAGGCGGCAAGCATTGACGGGGCGGGCCGCGCCACAATCATGTTTAAAATCCTGATTCCGATGCTCCTTCCCGGCATTGTGGCGGTCAGCGCGTTTGCGTTTATCGGCTGCTGGAACGAATTTGTCGTCGGTTTTACAATGATTCAAACTAATGCCAAGTACACCATCCCGGTCGGCCTTAAATTTATGATCGGGCAGTACAGCGTCAATTACCCGGCGCTGGCCGCGGGAAGCATCATTGCGCTGATCCCGCCGGTAATCCTCTTCGCGTTCATTCAGAAACACTTGATCTCCGGATTGAGCTCTGGCGCCGTAAAGGGCTAGTGCTGAATCAAAAATATAATTTTTAATTGGAGGAGTATTTTATGAAAAAGGCAATTTCTGCCATTCTGGCAGCTACCATGCTATTTAGCACGGTAGTTACCGGCTGTGGCAACGGTCAGCAGGCTTCCACGTCGAGCGGCGCGGAAGGCCAGCAGAAAACATCCGGCAAGACGGTCGTTACCTTCTGGGGCGCTTCCGTTTCTGCGGACAGGCAAAAGTTCTTCGACTATTTCACCAAAAAAGTGTCCGAAACCTATCCGGACATCCAGCTGGAATTCCTCGGCGTTCCGGGCAACCTGCAGGATTACCGCCAGAAGCTGGACGTAGCCATCCAGGCGGGAACCGCGCCGGACATTACGAACGATTTCCGCCCCGCGCTTGTGACAAACGGCTATTATCAGGACCTTACTCCCTACTTTGAAAAATGGAAGGACAAGGGCGAAATCAACGAAGAGCTGATCAAAGCGAACAAAACGTATGATCCCCGCGGCAAGGGCCTTTACGCTCTGCCTTACAGCTCGCAGACTTGGAACATGTGGGTCCGTCCGGACTGGCTGAAGGAAGCCGGCATGAAAACGCCGGAAACCTGGCCCGACTTTTTCTCGGCTGTACATAAAATGACCGACAAGAGCAAATCCCGTTACGGGCTTGCTATCCGCGGCGGCGGCGGCAGCGCCAACACCCTGGAGATGCTGATGTACTCCTACTCCGGTATTGACCACTATTTCACACCGGACGGTAAGGCGACGATCAATGACCCGAAGCATGTCGAATTTTTGAACAAGTACCTCGGCTGCTATAACGTCGATACCGCGCAGGACGACCTTACAAAGGGCTGGACAGAGCTTGCCAACGCGTTCCAGTCGGACAAAGCCGGTATCGTGGTTCACAATCTGGGTTCCGGCGCATCCATGGCGAAAGCGTTCAACAACGATACGTCCAAATTCCAGGCAGCCCGTTTCCCGAAGAGCGAAAAGGGCTATGTGCTCCATCCGGGACTTATGCCGCTGGGCTTGTCTATGTCCTCCTCTTCAAAGAACAAGGACGCCGTGTGGAAGGTTATCACGCTGTATTTGAGCGAAGAAGTAAATACGGAATATTGCAAGCTTTACGGCGAAATTCCGGCCAACAAGAAAGCCGCCCAAAACAGCTTCTTTAAGGATACCCAGTATATGAAGGTCGGCGTTGATCTTTTGAACTCCAACGACGTTAAATTCAACGACACTCCATACTACATGCCTGCATACGCCAATGTTCAGAGCCAGATGGAATCTTCCATTCAGAAGGTTATGACCAAGCAGATGTCTGCAAAAGACATGCTTGACCAGTGGGCACAGCTTTTGGAAAAAGCACGCTCGAATTATCTGGCGCCGCTGAACGGATAATTTATTTCATAACAAACCATATGAAAAAGGGAGGGGCGGCAGCCCGTCCCTTTTTCACCATATACAGCCTTCCTTTCTACTTCCGGGGATTTGCATGCAGGGCATGAAAAAGGACGGTCCGCTTTTCCCAATTCGTTTTTTGAAATGCAAAAATATGTTATACTATTTTATAAACAGAATGTGTAAATTTTTCCTCCGCCAAGCCGGAAAAGGTGTCTGCGCGGAGGGTTCGTCCAACGTTATCGACCGGAATTTTTTTGGAAAAGAGGGACGAATTTGTTTCTGAAAAAAATATCGGAATTCGTGTCGCGGAAACCGTTGAAGCGCCAAATGATCGTCCTGTTTTTACCCGTTACCGTCGTCATTTTAATTACGATCGGAATCTGCTCCTACATATTTGAACTGGTTCAGGTGAAAAGCAACGCGGCCTACCAGATTGAAAGCACGCTTTTTCATACGGCCAGCATTCTGGACGACAAGCTTTTTACCATATTCAGCCAGCTATCCAAATTCTGCGACAGCACACCCGCGGGCAACCTGATTATCGACAATTACGATGAGGCTTCAAAAAGCAATAAATTCAACGATATTATTGCCTGCTACCGCTATATGGACAACATTTATTACACGTATAACGAAGTAATCCATTCCTTGTATTTCCGCACGAATGGCGGCACGCTCGTACAGGTGTACAAGGATCTGTCCCCGGCCGACAATTCGCTGGACATGAAAAAATGGTTTGAAACCTACAAAGGCTCCCCTTACGGCTATTACTGGCGGAACCTGCATAAGGACGAGGTATTCAAAACGCCGGACGGGGAAAACGTCCTGTCCGTCATACGGAATATCGGGAACGAGCATACGGAAAAGAAAGCCGTTGTCGTGTTCAATTTAAAGCCGTCCTATTTCCTTCGCGCGATTGAAAACGCAAAAATCAGCGAGCACGGCTATCTCATGCTAGTCAGCAACGACGGCTTTATGATGCCCCAAAACAGCGGTGCTGAATATCGGCTGAAGGCACAGGATCTGCGTGCCCTCCAGGCAAAAAAATCGCGCAGCGGCTCGTTTGAATGTGTAGGCACAAAAAACCATTTGCTGTCCGTATCCTACCGTAAGCTGGAAACAAACGGCTGGATGATCGCAGCGGTGGCGCCCGAAAGGGACTACGTGGCCATTTTCAGCAAATTCCGTTATGTGCTGATGCTGATCATCCTGTTTATCATCTGTATTTATACCGTATTGTGCAATTTGTTTGCGGAAAGCATTGCCAAGCCGATCACCGCATTGTCCAGCCGGGTGAAGCGTTTTGAAAACGGGGACGACCAAGTCGACCTGTTTGACGGTTTCCCGTCCGAAAATGAAATCGGGACGCTTGCGGCGGGGCTGTCCAGCTTAAGGCAGTCGGTGAACAATTTGCTGGAACAGGTAAAGCAGGAACAGATTCAAAAATCAAAAGTCGAGCTTTTGGCGCTGCAAGCCCAGATAAAACCGCATTTCCTCTACAACACGCTGGCTTCCATCCGGCATCTAGTGGCATTGGGGGATATGGAGCAGGCGGGGAAAATGTGCGCGGCGCTGGAAAACTTCTACCGCATCGGCATTAGCGACGGACGCGAAATCATAACCGTCTGGGAAGAAGCCGAGCATGTGGAACACTACCTGAGCATCCTGCAAATGCGGTACAACAAGGATTTTGACTACAATATTGAAATCGACGAGGACCTTTTATCCGCGAAAATCCTCAAGCTTACGCTCCAGCCCATTATCGAAAACGCCGTTTACCATGGAATCAAAGCAAAGGAAGGAAAGGGCACCATCATCTTGACTGGAAGGAAGGAAGGGGAAACCGCCGTCTTTCAAATTTACGACGACGGGGTTGGCATGACCCCGGAGCAGCTTTCCTCGCTGAGGCGGTCTCTGGCCGGGGACGGGAAGGAAAGCTTTAAAAACTTCGGAATCCGGAATGTAAGCCAGCGCCTGAAGCTGTACTTCGGAAGCAGCGCGTCGCTGGAAATTGAAAGCGCGGTTGACGTTTACACGCAGGTAACGATTAAAATACCATGGATATCGGAGGTGGAAGATAATGCACAGGCTATTGATTGTGGACGATGACGAAATCCTTAGAACTGGTATTGAAAAAAATATTGATTGGCGCGGCAACGGGATCGAGGTGGTCGGGACGGCTTCCAACGGAAGGGAATGCATGGCAATGCTGGAAACCGCGCTTCCGCAGATCGTACTGACAGACATCAAAATGCCGTTTATGGACGGAATTCAGCTTTCGGAAGCGATTTACCATCTTTACCCCAATATAAAAATCGTATTGCTCACCGCATACAACGATTTTGAATACGCCAAAAAAGCGCTGAGCTTTAAAGTGTGCGATTATGTCATGAAGTACGAGAACAACGATATGATCCTGGCAGCGGTGAAAAAGGCGGCTTCGGAATACGATAAAGTAAAATACAACCGGGATATTCTTCAAAGAAGCTCCCAGCTTCTAAAAAACCACTTTTTTCAAGTGCTGGTGCAGCAGCCGTATGACGAGTGGAAAATCCGGCAGCTGATGCGCCAAGCCAAGCTGGACTTTACTAGTCCCGGTTTCCAGATTATCTGCTTCCAGATTACCGCCGGGCAAAATGAAACAGGCGCTGTTTTCTGGAAAAACGAAGAGCTGTGCGAGCAGTACGGCAGCCTGTTTGTCGACTGCATTAAAAATGAAAACCGCAAGGGTTACGGGTTTATTCTGAAAGAGCAGCTCAACGTGCTTCTAAATGCCGATACGGTGCCCGCGGAAGAAGATATTCTCTCCGTGATCCAGGGAATCGAGAAGGTGCTGAACGTCTCCATCTGCGCGGGCGTCGGGAATTTTTACACCGGGCTGGAGAAAATCGCGCAATCGTATCAGGAGGCGGCGCAGGCGCTGCTTCAGAATATCGAATATCCGGACAGCAGCCATCGGAAGCTTTCGTATTATTCCGAGCATCCCGATACCTGGAACTCGCAGTATATGGTTTTAAAAACCATCAAGCAGTATGTGGAGGAGAATTTCGGGAACCAGCAGCTTTCGCTGAACGTGATTGCCAAAGAGGTGCACCTGACTCCCAATTACCTCAGCTCCTTGTTCAAAAAGTACTGTCAGATCAATATTATCGACTATATTACGAAAATCCGGATCGCAAAAGCAAAGGAGCTTTTGAAATCCACCGACTTAAAGGTGTATATGGTTGCGGAATACGTGGGGTACACCAATTCCCAATATTTCAGCGTCCTGTTTAAAAAGAGCACGGGGATGACACCCTTCGAATACAGGCAAAAAAATTTCCACGAAAAGGATTCCGAACCGACAGGGGGAAATCCGCTTTCGGGCGGCTTCCTTTCCCCCGCTTCGCCGGCAGTACGAGGATAAGGGACGACAGTACGCCGTTTTCCTGCGCCGTTTGCGGTACTCCTCCAGCGGAAGGCTTCAAATCAATGGAAAACTTGAAAGTTTGCAGAGTCTGGGGTAACATTCCGCATACTTAGCCACCCCAAAGCGCAGGGAGAGTCCCGGATTGTTCCTGCGCCGGGAACCCTTTCCGGTGATTCCCAAAAAAGACAAGGCTCAACCTGCCGCGGGTGGGAACGTCGCTATGCGCCTCCGCTTTTTATACATAAAAACAGCATACTTAAAAACAAATTTATAAATATTGACAATTCAAATCCGTTGGGCTATACTATATGTAAAGTTTGTTGTGCTCGTGCACAAAAGAATTATATTTAGTAATTTTTATTTGCGGCATTATGTGCTCGTGCACGAAAGGGTGGAAAAACATGTCGGCTACCATAAAAGACATTGCCCGCGCAGCGGGGGTTTCCCGGGGAACGGTTGACCGGGTGATCAACGGACGGGGCGGTGTAAAGCCAGAAGTGGAACAGAGAATCAAACAGCTCATCGTCGAGATGGATTACAAGCCCAACCGGGCGGGTAAGGTTTTGGCGGGACTGAAAAAGCCAATGAAAATCGGCTGCATGCTACCCGCAATTGACAACCCCTTTTATTCCGACGTCATTTGCGGTTTCAAGCAGGCGGAACGGGAGCTACACGATTTCGGCGTATCGCTGGAATTCGCGCAGGTTAAGGGATTTGATCCAGCCGAGCACATCCGCGCCATAAAGGAACTGGCGGAGAAAAACGTATCTGCCCTCTGCGTGTCAACAGTAGATGTCCCCGAGGTTCAGGAAACGCTGAACAATTTTATTGAAAAGGGGATTCCCGTAGTATCTGTCAACTCCGATGTGAGCAACACAAACCGCCTTTGCTATGTGGGGTGCAACTATACGGAAAGCGGGAGAGCCGCCGCGGGCCTTCTGGCCCTAATCCAAAACGAGCCGCTGGAAGCCCTAATTATCACAGGGTCGCTGAAAATGCAGGGACACAACCAGCGGATTGACGGATTCATCCAGGCGCTGAAGGACCGGAATATCCGGTTCCACGTTGCCGATGTGGTCGAATCCATGGATGACGACGGCACCGCCTATACCCGCACACGCGACGCGCTGGAAAAGCACAAACAGGTGAACTGCGTTTATATAACAGCCGCCGGTGTTGCCGGGGCCTGCTGCGCGGTGAAGGAACTAGGGCAGGAAAACAAACCCACCGTCCTTACGTTCGACGACGTGCCCGCCACGCGGGAACTGGTGCTTGAAAACGTGATCGCGGCAACAATCTGTCAGGAGCCCTTCAAGCAGGGGTATGAATCCGTTAAAATCCTATACGACTATTTTGTGAACGGAACAAAACCCAAAAAGGCCCATTACTTTACGGACACCGTTATTAAAATCAGAGAAAATATTGAACCGCATCCCCCTCGACGGGGGAATTTTCAATAACGCATTGGAAAGGAATTTCATTATGACGATTTATCCTGTTCAGAGTGAACGTTTTTTTCAGTACGGCCAGATTTTAAAGGGCTATGACTGCAGCGAGCTTCTGCAAAAGATGGCGGACACCCCGCTGCCGGAAAACCATACGATTTACGTTCCCTCCGACCCGGAGCTGGAAAAGCTGAAAATCTTCCGGGATTTTGAAAACCGCGGCTTCGGCGGGCTTCCGCTCCAGATGGGCTACTGCAACGGCAGCAACGTGAAGCTGAACGCGGTGGAATACCACCGCACCTCGGAAATCAATATCGCCGTTTCGGACCTAATTCTGCTGGCCGGTTCCCGCAACGACCTCGATTCCAAAACATACACGTACGATACCTCGCTGATCGAAGCGTTTCGGGTTCCTGCCGGCTGCGTATTTGAAATTTACGCGGGCACCCTGCATTACGCACCGTGCAACGCCGAGGAAGGCGGGTTCCGCAATGTGGTTGTTCTTCCAAAGGGGACCAATCTGCCGCTTGAAACCCGCACCGCAAGAGAATTTGAAGACCAGCTCCTCTTTGCAAAAAACAAATGGCTGGTGGCGCACCCGGAATCCGGTCTGGAAAAAGAAGGCGCATATGTGGGCCTGAAAGGATGGAATATTACAGTAAGTTGATTCGAAACGGAGGCTTTGTTATGGGAAATCAATGCGTACTTGGTCTGGACGTCGGCACCTCCGGGTGCAAAATTCTCGCGCTGAGCGACACGGGAGAAATCCTGCAATCCGTTGTGGAGGAATACCCCTGCTACACACTGCGGGAAGGATGGTCCGAACAGGACCCGGAGGACTGGTGGAAAGGGGTCCGGAACGGACTGAAGCGAATCCTCCCCCTGCTTGGCGGCAAGGAAATCTGCGCGGTCGGCTTTTCCGGGCAAATGCACGGCATGGTCACGCTGGACGAGAACTTGCAGGTCGTCCGCCGGGCTATTTTATGGAATGACCAGCGTACCGGAAAGCAGTGCGACGAAATCACCGAAGCGGCGGGCGGGCTTGAACGCCTGCTGGATATCACCAACAACCGGATGCTTACGGGCTATACGGGCGGAAAAATCCTTTGGATGAAGGAAAACGAGCCGGAAAACTACAACAAAACGCGGTTTATTCTGAACCCGAAGGATTACATACGCTTCAAGCTTTCCGGCGAAATCGCAACGGATGTTTCCGATGCTTCCGGCACCGGTCTGTTTAACGTGAAAGAACGCAGATGGGCGACGGATCTTATCCGCAAAATCGGATTGGATCCGGATATTTTCCCGAAGGTTGTGGAATCCACGGACGCGGTAGGGCATGTTTCTAGGGAAGCCGCGGGGCTGACCGGAATCCCGGAGGGGACGGTTGTCGCGGGGGGCGGCGGGGACGCCGTTATTTCCACAACCGGGTTGGGGCTGATCAAGCCCGGCCGCATCGGCATTACGCTGGGCACCTCGGGCGTGGCGGCCATGGGGCTTCCGGCTTTCCTTCCGAATCCGGACGGCATGCTTCAGGTTTTCTGCGGCAACGCGCCGGGTTCCTATAACGCGATGGGTGTTACCCTTTCTGCCGCGGGCGCTTACCAATGGTTCCGCGGCGCGCTCGGGGAGTATGAACTGGAGAAAGCAAAGCAGACGGGCAAAAGCGCGTTCCGCCTGCTGGACGAAAAGGCGGCGGCGGTTCCCCCCGGTGCGGACGGCCTGATTTTTCTGCCGTATCTGACCGGCGAACGCGCGCCGATCAACGACCCGAACGCCAAGGGCGCGTTCCTCGGTTTAACTTCAAGGCACAGCAAGGGGCATTTTGCCCGCGCTGTTCTGGAGGGCGTAGCCTTCTCTCTGAAACAGGTTTACGACCTCATTATGGGTGGAAATATGGATATTGTATCGGATGAAATCGTGCTGGCGGGGGGCGGAGCAAACAGTCCCCTCTGGCGCCAGATTTTTGCCGACGTGTTCAATCTTCCGGTGCGCACCGTTTACGGCAGCGCGGAGGGCGGCTCCTTCGGCGCGGCGCTTGCGGCCGGGGTTACGGCGGGAATCTGGAAAAATCTTGAGGAAACCGTTCCGTTGATCAAGCCGGAAAGCAAAACGCTTCCCGTTCCCGAAAATGTACCGCTTTATCAGGAACAATATCAAAAATACACTAAATTTTACGGGGCTTTGAAATGGAGCTTTAAATGATTCGGTTTTAAGGAGGCCTTTTTTATGATACAGAATATACCGGAGGTCCGGCTGGGCATGATTGCCGTAAGCCGCGACTGCTTTATCATCTCTTTGTCGGAAAAGCGCAGAAAGGCAATTGCGGAAAGCTACGCCGCAAGGGGCGGCAAAATTTACGAAGCAAAAACTACTGTGGAAAACGAGCAGGATATGCTCAAGGCGGTGGAAGAAGCCAAGAACGCCGGCTGCAATGCGCTGGTGGTATTCCTCGGGAACTTCGGGCCGGAAACGCCGGAAACTCAAATTGCCCAGCGCTTTCGCGGTCCTGTCATGTATGTCGCCGCCGCGGAGGAAACCGGAAAAGACCTGATTAACGGGAGGGGCGACGCATACTGCGGTATGCTGAATTGCTCCTACAACCTCAACCTTCGCCATATGCCGGCGGTTATCCCCGAATACCCGGTCGGCACCGCGGACGACATCGCCGCAATGATTGAGGATTTTGTCCCGGTCGCCCGCGCCGTCATCGGGCTGAAATCGTTGAAAGTCATTACCTTTGGCCCGCGCCCGCAGGACTTTTTCGCCTGTAACGCGCCGATTCAGCCGCTTTACGACCTCGGCATTGAAGTCCAGGAAAATTCCGAGCTTGACCTGCTCGTTTCCTACCGGGCGCACGCGGGCGATAAAAGGATACCGGGAATTGTGGACGACATGGCGAAGGAGCTTGGGACAAAGGGCAACCAGTATCCCGACCTTCTTCCCCGCATGGCGCAGTTCGAACTGACCCTTCTCGACTGGGCGGAACAAAACAGGGGTTCCCGCGACTACGTCGTTTTCGCGGACAAATGCTGGCCCGCGTTCCCGAAGGAATTCGGCTTCGAGCCCTGCTATGTGAACAGTCGCCTGGCTTCCAGAGGAATTCCGGTTGCCTGCGAAGTGGATATTTACGGTGCGGTCAGCGAATACATCGGCGCCTGCATCACCGGGGACGCGGTCACGCTGCTGGATATCAACAACAGTGTCCCGAAGGACCTGTATGAGGAGGACATTAAGGGCAAGTACCGCTATGCGCCGGAAGAAACCTTTATGGGCTTCCACTGCGGCAACACGCCGTTTTGCAAGCTTTCCAACGGCGCGGTAAAATACCAGCTCATCCAGAACCGGCTTTTGGAAAACGGGCAAAAACCGGACTTCACGCGCGGCACGCTGGAGGGCGACATCGCGCCCGGGAAAATTACATTCTTCCGTCTGCAAAGCACCTCCGACGCAAGGCTGACGTCCTATATCGCCCAGGGCGAAATCCTCCCTGTGGCAACCCGTTCCTTCGGCGGTATCGGTATCTTCGCGATTCCGGAAATGGGAAGGTTCTACCGCCATGTGCTGATTGAAAAGCATTTCCCGCATCACGGCGCGGTGGCGTTCGGCCATGTGGGCAAATCCCTTTTCACCCTTTTCCGTTATCTTGGCTTGGAGGACATCTCCTTCAACCAGCCGAAAAATATGCTGTATAAAACGGAAAACCCGTTTGCCTAATTCATTTCATTCCTTCCTTTAAATAAGCCCCGTCCTCTCCCGTTTCTTGGGAAAGGGCGGGGCTGGTTTCTTTATCCTTTTCGGACGGCGCTATTCGTCCGCATTGTCGTAATCATCCAGAAAATGGTGCTTCTCCTTGCCTTTATAATACCCGATCACCGTTTCCAGATTGATCCTTTCCACGCTGTGGAAGATGTTTTTATCCACATTCGGGTTCACTTTGCGCAGCTGCGCAATCAAATCCTTGATTTCCTGCCGCTTGGACGCGCTGTGTTCCCGCGCGGCGTCCTCCGTAAAACGGCAGGCGCATTGGATAAACTCCAGCCCGTTGTACCGCCGCCACGCGATGATATCGGCCTCCTTCACCTGATAAAGCGGGCGGATCAGCTCCATGCCGGGGAAATTCGTGCTGTGCAGCTTCGGCATCATGGTGCGCACCTGCGCGCCGTACAGCATGCTCATTAAAATCGTTTCGATTACGTCGTCAAAATGATGCCCCAGCGCGATTTTATTGCAGCCCAGCTCCTGCGCGTACTTATAAAGATACCCCCGGCGCATGCGGGCGCAAAGGTAGCAGGGGGAGCGGTCCATTTTGCTGACGATATTGAAAATCCGTGTTTCGAAAATCCGGATGGGTATTTCCAGCGCCCTTGCGTTTTCTTCGATTTTGCGGCGGTTTTCCGGGTTGTAGCCGGGGTCCATCACCAGGTATTCGGCTTCGAAAGGGAAATCGCTGTATTTTTGCAGGTGCTGAATGCATTTCGCCAGCAGCATGGAATCCTTCCCGCCGGAAATGCAGACCGCAATCCGGTCACCCTCCTGTATCAGCCGGTAGTCCTTTACCGCCGCGATAAAAGGATTCCAAATATCCCTGCGGTATTTTTTAATAATGCTTCTTTCCGCCTGCTGTGCGAATTCCATGGCATTTCTCCTGTCCTGTGTTCCCGATGCGTTCCGCCCGCCGAGGGGCTGAAAAAGCAAAACCGGGCGCGGTTTTTGTAAAATATTTCTATATTTTTAATTTCATGTAAATTACCTGTTGCATTATTGGAATAAAAGAGGTATAATTTGCCTATAAGGCATAAAAATATAAAAGTGCAATGCAGGAACAGGCGTTGGCGCGCCTGCTCCCTGCATACGGAGACTAACCCTCTCCATACGCAACTGATAAAATCAGCACATTGCGTATTCTATTATACCTCCTGTTTACGGATTTGTACAGGGGTATTTTCGAATTTCGCATTGTGCAGGTAGCGTTGTATATGGACATTGGGGGCCATATACAGCGTTTTTTTATGCCTTACACTCGGGCGGCGGGCTCCGCCATCCCATCGAATCCTTATGCCTCAAGGACAATTTTCCTCCGCCTCCCGACTTTAATAAGCGTTTTCACACTCCTTGCAATTCCTTGGTGTGTGCGAAACCATATAGTGTTGCTTCCGGCTTCCCCGGCGTTTCTGACCCGCCGGGGAAAAAACAGCACAAACCCAGCGTACGACTTATCTCCATCCCGCGGAGATTCGGTTCTTCATAGCACAGGGTGCCCCGGCGCTCTGCCTGCCCTGCCGGGGCGTCCGCCGTTAAAGGCGCACAGCGAAAGCAAAGCGCGAAAGAGCCGTTCCGGCGATTCCGGAACGGCTCTTTCCATAAGGAAATTAGAAGAGTAACGTAATTTTATCAATCTTTCTTGTTTTGGTCAAAGATAACGGCAACCAGAATAATCGCGCCCATAGCAATTGTCTGCCAGTAGGAGGAAACGCCCAGCAGACTGAGCGCGTTATTGATGATGCCGATGACACACAAACCGACGACGGTCTGAAGAATACCGCCGCGGCCGCCGGACATGCTGGTGCCGCCCATGGCGACTGCCGCAATCGCGTTCAGCTCATAGCCGTTCGCGGCCGCCGGCTGACCGGCCTGCAGGCGGGAAGAAAGCACAGCGCCCGCCAGCGCGGAGAGAATCCCGCAGAGGATATAGACCCAAGCTTTGATCTTCTTCACGTTGATTCCGCTTAACTGGGAAACATCCTCGCTGCTTCCGACGGCGAAAACATAGCGGCCGAAGCAGGTGCGGTTCAAAATCAGATAGGCAAGGCCCAGAATAATAATCATGATAATAACCATTACCGGAATGATGCCGATGTAGCCAAGGCCGATCCAGCTGTACGCTTCGGGCATGCCGAAAACCGGTTTCGCGTTGGTAAACACATACGCAAGGCCCCTGGCAATACTCATCATAGCGAGCGTCGCCACAAACGGCGGAACCTTCAGCTGGGAAACGTTGAACGCGTTGAACGCACCGCAGATGCCACCGATGACAACGGAGGTGCCGAAAATAACAAGAATGCTCATCGGAATGCCGCTGTCCGGCATAGTATTGATAATGGTGGAGGAAATAATGCCCGTTAAGGCGGCTACGGAGCCGACCGAAAGGTCGATGCCGCCGGTCAGGATAACGAACGTCATTCCGGTTGCGATCAGCGCATTAATGGTAATCTGCATTAATACGTTGATCAGGTTCCCGACTTCGGCAAAACGCGGCACGAAAATCATGGAAATGATAAAAAGACAGAGCAGGAAGATCGGCATGGTATAATCATGCGCAATCCGCTTTACATTTAATTGATTTTTCATTCTATAATCCCCCCGGCTTAACCAGCGTGAATGCTGGCCAGTTTCATAATATCTTTTTCCCCGATATCTCGATTGTCCAGGAATCCGGAAACGCGGCCTTCGCCCATAACCATAATCCGGTTCGAAACGCCGAGCACCTCTGGCATTTCGGACGATACCATGATGATGCTTCCGCCGTTTTCAACAAATTCCTTCATCAGCAGGTAGATTTCGGCTTTCGCGTTTACGTCGATTCCTCTTGTCGGCTCGTCCATGATCAGGATTTTCGACTTTGCGACCAGCCATTTCGCAATAACGACCTTTTGCTGATTTCCGCCGGACAGATTCTGCACAAGCGCCATTTCGCTCGGCGTTTTTGTGTGAAGGAGTTTTATGTATTCCTTCGCTACATCGGTTTCCCATTTTTCATTGATAATGCCGTGATTGGAGTTTTCATAAATACTTGCAAGGGAGGTGTTCATCTTAACCGACTTCGCAAGCAGCAGCCCCTGCCCGCGGCGGTCTTCCGGAATCAGCCCCAGCCCGGCGTGAATCGCCTCGCGCGGGGAGCGGAAATGCACTTCTTTGCCGAAAACGGTCACCCTGCCGCTGTTGTATTCGTCGGCGCCGAACACGGCGCGCATCACCTCGGTGCGGCCCGCGCCGATCAACCCGGCGACGCCCAGAATTTCACCCTTGTGCAACTCGAAGGAAACATTTTCAAACACACCCTCGCGGGTAAGGTTTTCGACTTTCAGCACAACTTCGTCCTTTACGCTTTCGCTGTCGGCCCGGTAGTAGAACTGGGTCATCTGCCGGCCGACCATCAACGTGATCATGTCGTCCTCGCTTACTTCGGAAAGCGGCGCGGTTTTAATCAGCGTGCCGTCGCGAAGGACGGTGATACGGTCGCATATGGTTGTGATTTCCTTGAGCCTGTGCGATATATAAATAATGCAAACATTATTTTTTTTCAATTTATCAATGACGGTAAAAAGCGCGTCAACTTCGTGCTGTGAAAGGGAAGAAGTCGGCTCGTCCATAATAACAACGGAGCTGTCCTGCGACACAGCGCGCGCGATTTCCACCATCTGCTTATCTGCGTTATTCAGATCACGTATTACGGATTTCGCTTTAATATTTACGCCGATGGAATCAAGGATCCCCTGCGCTTCGGTATTCATTTTTTTACGATCAAGCAGACCGGAGTTTAGCCTTGGCTCGCGGCCCAGAAAAATATTTTCGGCAACGGTCAAATCGGGAATGACGCTTAATTCCTGGTGGATAACGCTGATCCCGCTTGCAATGCCTTCTCTTGGATTTTTAAAATTAACTTTCTTTCCATGGACTTCCAGGCTTCCGGTGTCAGCCTGATATACGCCGGCAATAATTTTTATCAAAGTGGATTTTCCCGCTCCGTTTTCACCTAAAAGCGCATGGACTTCACCCGGATAAAATTCAACTGATATATCGGACAATGCTTTCACACCGGGAAAGGATTTATTGATACCGGACAACTTAATAATCGGTTCCTGCCCCATTTGTATACTTCCTTTCCATATACTGATTCAACATTTCGGTTCTTACGGATACCCGCCCCGGCGCCTCCCGCGGAAATGGACGGCACGGCGGGAAGGGGTTGAACCGATGTTCCGGCAAAAGGATGGGGACAGGTGGTTCCCCATCCCCACTACCGCAGCCGGAATTATTTTGCGTTTGTCTTATCGATCATGAACGGAGAAATTGCAATCTTCTTTTCTACAGTCTTGCCGTTTATAGTGTCAACAGCAGCCTGAAGAGCGGTTTCGCCGATTGCAGCAGGATCCTGCGCAACGTCTGCAATCCAGAGGCTGTTGGGCTTTTTGATTTCGGCAATGCCTTCCGCGTTGCCGTCAAAGCCGATGATCTTCACTTTTTTGTTCGCGGATTTAATGGAAGAGAGAGCACCCATAGCCGCCGGGTCGCCTACGCAGAAAACAGCGTCAAGATCGGCATGCTTCTGGAGCATGTTCTGCATAACGTCAGCAGCTTTTGCCTGGTCGCCGGAGTAGTTCTGTACATCGACAACCTTAATGTCGGGAGCATTTTTGCCAATCCACTCTGTAAAGCCCTTTTCACGGTTTACGCAACCTTCGATTTCGGAATATGTGATAACTGCGGCCTTGCCCTTCTTATCCTTGAGGACATTGTTTACAAGGTACTCTGCAGCCAGCTCGCCGCCCTTATAGTTGTCGGTGGAAACGTGGCAGACTGTGTCACCGTCGGAAGGAACGTCCATGGTAAGTACCGGAATATTTGCTTTGGATGCAAGTTCAACCATGGACTTGCTGCCTGCGGAGTTTGTCGGGCAGAGGATGATTGCGTCAACTTTTTGTGTAATGAAGTCCTGAACCTGGCTGAGCTGTTTGCTGGCGTCTTGGTTGGCGTCCTGAACAATGAGCTTTACGCCGAGTTCTTTGGCTTTTTCGTTCAATGCGTTCTCAATGTTGTTGTAGAACACGTGCTGTCTGGTCAAAAGGCTGACGCCGACGGTGATGTCCTTCTTGGCCGCTTCCTTGCTTTCCGCCGGTGCGCTTGCCGCCGCGCTTGCCGCGCTGTTGCTGCTGGTTCCGGGGCCGGAACAAGCTGCAAGTGTCGCAACCATTGCTACTGCTAATACCATGCTGATAATTTTCCTAAACCTTTTCATGATAAATCCTCCTAATTAATTTATGAAAATGGAGTTTTCTCCAAATTCGACGGATTACGCTTTATTGCCGCAGCCGCAAACTGCAATTTTATGCTTTACGGTTTCGGCAACATATTTTTTGCCCGCGTTCATGAACACCTTGGGGTCATAAACGCCTTCGTCTTTAAGCGCCTCGCGAACGCCCTTTGTCAAAGCGGCGCGCAGCTCGGTTGCAAAGTTGACCTTGCAGATGCCAAGCTCGATGCTGCGGCGGACGGCTTCGTCCGGGACGCCGGAAGCGCCGTGAAGCACGACCGGAACGTCGACCAGCTCGACAATCTTCTTCAGGCGGTCAAAATCCAACTTCGGCTCGCCCTTGTAAAAACCGTGCGCGGTGCCAATTGCCACCGCAAGGGAACGCACCCCGGTTCTTTCGGCGAAGTCCTTCGCCTGTTCGGGGTCAGTATAAATCTGTTCATTCGCTTTCACCTCGTGGGTGTCTTCCTTGCCGGAAACCGTCCCGAGCTCGCCTTCCACGTCGATGCCGAGCTTTTTCGCTTCTTCTACGACGGATTTGGTAAGGGCAACGTTTTCCTCATAGGGAAGCTTGCTGCCGTCGATCATGACGGACGTGTACTTTTCCCGAAGGGCTTCCATGCAGCGGTCGTAGCTGTCGCCATGGTCAAGGTGTATGGCGACGGGGATATCCGCCTTCGCGGCCTCCACCGCAACCATCGCGCGAAGCATATCCATCCCGGCGTATTTCACTGTGCCGGGGGTTGTCTGGATAATGACGGGGCTTTTTAGCTCCGCCGCGGTGCAGATAACAATCTGCGCCATTTCCATGTTTTCAATGTTGAATGCGGTCACGGCGTAACCGCCGCGCTTTGCGTTGAGCAGCATTTCCCTTGTGGTTACTAATGGCATTCTAAAGACTCCATTCTAAAACTTATCTATTTCATTCAATTTCTTCCGCGCGAATCAGCGGCAGCATTTTTTCAAAGCTCTCTTTTGTGCACATCTGCGTGCCCTCCATGATCAACGAGCCGTGCGCCACAGCGACGCCGTAGCGGAGCATGTCCGCGCAGGACATCCCGCGCGCAATCGCGTAGCAGATGCCCGCCACGAGGGAATCGCCCGCGCCCTGTACGCCCCGGACCGGTATGTCCGCACCGGCGGAGAAATACGCCTTCTTTTCTGTTACCAGCATCGCGCCGTTCTTCCCAAGGGAAACACACACCAGCGTAACGCCCTGTGCAATAATTTTCCGGGAAATCCGGATCACGTCGTTTCTGGATTCGATTTTTTCACCAAACGCCTCTTCCAGCTCGTCCTTGTTCGGCTTGATCAGGTAGGGGCGGGCCTTAATGCCTTCCAAAAGCAGCTCGCCGTACGCGTCGATTACGGTTTTTACGCCGAAGCTGTGGGCCTTGTCCGTCAGGGTTTTGTAGATGTCCTTCGGAACGCCCGGCGGCACGCTGCCGTCCAGCACGAGCAGCGTGGTTTTGGGGAGATATTCCTCCACCAGCCGCACCAGCTCCGAAACGCAATCCTGCGTAACGGAATGGCCGCTTTCGTTCAGCTCACTCATAACACTTGTCTTTTTATCAAAAATTTTTATATTGGTACGGAGCAAACCCTCCACATTTAAAAATTCGTTTGAAATGTTCTTCTGGTTCAAGAAATCTGTCAGTACGGAGCCGCCGCCCACATAATTGAAGCCGAGGCACCGCGTTTCTTCCCCTATATTATTTAATGCGATGCTTACGTTGATGCCTTTTCCGGAAACATCGCACCGAAAATTCTCCACATGATTGGTTCCCCCATAGGCAAATCCGTCAACCGTTACGGTTCTGTCGATACACGGGTTCAGCGTAAGTGTGGTTATCATCTTTTGTACCCACCTTGTCTATGTATTTATTCGGATCCTTTCCTTTCTGAGGCCCAATCCGACATTGCCTGGAAAATAATCCAGACAGAGGTTGCCCCCGCGTCCTGCAGCCCGAGAGCTTTGGTTCCGTAGGATTTGGCGCGGCCGAATTTTGCCACGCAGTCCCGTGTGTGTTCCATCCCTTTTTTTGCGCATTCGGCCCCCATTGCCAGTCCTGCCGGAAGATCCGCGTTTTCCGCGGCCGCCTCCTCCAGCCCGACAACCGCCGGCTCGAAAGCATCCACCATTGTTTTGTCGCCGACCTGCGCCTTTCCTCTCCTTTTCAAAGCCTCCAGCGAACGGCGGTAAATACCGGCCAGAAGCGCAAGGTCGGCCTCCTTGTGCGGTTCAAGCCCGACAATCCCGCTGATAAACATCGTCCCAAAGAGCACGCCCGAGGCACCGCCCATTGTATCCAGAAGCGTCATGCCGACTTCCTGAAACAAATTTTCCACTGTTTCGAATTCCTTGTCCTTCAAAGCCTCCTGCACCGCTTTGAAGCCAAGCGCCATGCCGAAGCCGTGGTCGCCGTCGCCGAGTTTCAAATCAATTTCCGTTAAAAAATCTTCGCTCTCCACTACTCTTTGCGCCACAAAAAGAAACATATCTTTAAGCTGGCGCGTATCCAATGTATTCATACACAAGCACTCCTCACCAGGCCCAGCCGCCGCTCATCCGCGCGGGCGGTTGTTTTTTTTAAAGAATGGCGAATACGCCGGCATATCATAATAACGTTTCAGTTCCTCGTCCACTTTCAGAATGGAAATGGAGAAACCGCCCGTTCCCTGCGGACAGAACAGCGAATCAATAAAGAGGTCGTGCACCTTGATGCCCTTGCCCTTCAGGATCTCCGCCACTCTGCGGTTTACAATGCAGAGCTCCAGCAGGCTGGTAAACCCAAAGCCGTTCACCATAACGGCAACTTCGTCCCCGGCACAAGCCCCGCAGTCCTTCAGAAGATAATCCATCATGGTATCGGCGATTTCATCCGCCGGTTTCAGTCCCGTGCGGAGCACGCCCGGCTCGCCGTTAAAGCCCATGCCGTATTCGATGAAGCCCTCCGGCAGCTCGCACATGGCCTTGCCGCTCGGCAGGTATCCGGGCGAGGTGGTAACGCTGAACGTAAACGTATTCCGGTTGGCCTTCTGAATTACGCGCACGGCTTCATCCAGCGGAAGCCCCGCGTCGCAAGCACCGCCCGCAACCTTCATCACCAGCGCAACGCCCGCCACGCCGCGGCGTTCTTCCTGCTTTTCCCTCGGCGCGCTTGTGATATCGTCCGCAACAAACACACAGCGCGTGTCGATGCCGTCCAGTTGGGCAAGCTCGCCGACCAATTCGAAGTTCAGCACGTCGCCCGCATGGTTCGTACAGATATAAATAACGCCCTTTTCGTGGTTGACCGCTTTGGTCACATTCAGAATAGCCCGCGCCGGCGGCGCGATATACACATTTCCCAAAGCCGCACCATCTGCCAGCCCTTCGCCCACATAACCGAGGATCCAGGGTTCGTTTCCGGAGCCGCCGCCCGTTACAATGGATACCTTGTCCTTTTTCCGCTTCATCAGGATACCCTTATAATCCGGAAGCGGTTCGAACAGATCGGGGCAGGTAGCAATATAGCCTTCGATCATTTCCTTTATCATCTGTTCCGGTTGATTGATTATCTTATTCAAAGCCGATGTCTCCCTTAACTGTCTTCCCCGGGGTCCACCACGACCAAATCCACCCCGGTGCTTTCAATCTGGTTCCGAAGCTGCTGGGGAATCCGATTGTCTGTAATCAGCCTGGTGATATTCTTAATCGGACTAATCCGTGCCATGGATGTGTGCCCAAATTTGGAAGAATCCGATATTAATATGGTTTCCCGCGCAGCTCTCAATACGCACTGCTTCACCTGCGCTTCGTAAAGGTTCGGGGTTGTGATCCCCGTTTCCACCGTAATGCTGTTGCATCCGATAAACGCCTTATCCATGCACAGGCTGTTAATCGTGTTTTCCGCAAAGCCGCCGACGCAGGACATGATTTTGTGGCGTACGCTTCCGCCGATAAAGACCAATTCAATGTCGTCAGCGTCCAAAAGTTCAAATGCAATATTCAGCGCGTTGGTAATCACAACAATATCGCGTTTGTTGCCGTTCTTAATTTCGCGCACCAATTCCAGCGTTGTGGAGCCGGCATCGATAAAAACGGTGTCGGAGTTATTGATGTACTCGTAGGCTTTTTTGGCGATCGCGCGTTTTTCCTTCGTGTTCTTTTTCTCTTTTTCCTTTTCCTCAAACTCGCGAATTGTGGTAATATTGACCGCTCCGCCGCGGGTACGCCGTAAAAGCCCCTCGTCGTCCATCTCGTTGAGAATCTTCCGAACCGTTACCTCGGAGGTTCCCAGCACCTCGCTCAGCTCCGGCACGGTTACAACGGGCTTTTTCTCCAGCATTGAAAGAATCAGATTCTTTTTTTCAACAGTCAGCATTTGCTTCCTACCTTTCGTTGCGTTTTTATTTTATATCGAAATCTTTCAAAAGTCAACTATTTTTTGTAAAAAATATAATCTTTCGAAAGTGATTTCCTTTTGGACGTAATTCCGGCGCTTTTTCTCGAATTTCTGCACTTTTATAAGATTTATTATAAATCATAACAACTTTTTTGTCAAAATCGAATCTTATTTGAACAAAAGATGAACTCGGCGACCCTGTTTTCGCGCCTTGTTTGCTTTCCTACAGCTTTATTCCCTTTCGAAGTCTTACGTTTTCAAGCAAACATCGCTTCCCTGCTGAAAAGCGGAACCCGCGCAAATTGAAAGTTTAATCAAACTTTTTTTGCGAGGGCTGGGGAGGGAATCCCGGCGTTTGCTCCGCGTTCGTCTATCTCCATCCCCCGGTGATTCGGCTTTCTTTATGAAACGACGCGCTCGCAATTACTGTCGGGGCGCACTTTATTTTATTTTTTCACGTGCGAGATTGCGACCGACCCTCAGCGGGCCGAACTGGTTCTGACCTCCATCCGAAGGGCGGCACAACCCGTGCTGCCGCATGAGCCACATGCCGAAGCGCCGCTGGAAAGAAATGACCGAATTTTCCCATGATAAAAAAGCCGCCTCTATTTTCCGCACAAAAAAATTAAGTTATTAAATATAGTCGCAAAATCCCCAATTTTTTGACACAATTTAACCATCACCCCTAAATTATTTATTTTTCTATCCGATAATTCTATTAGCAATAGAACGAATTGGAGGTATTGTGTTGAAAAGGATAAGTAATATCAACCTTGTAAAAAATGCGAATAAAAAGATGAAAAAGGAAAGCATAAAGAATGATTTGCTTCGCCTTGTATCCATCAGCATCAGCGGTGTTATTCTTCTACTTACCTGTGTGTCGATCTTTTTCACGTATAATTCCACAAGGGATTCTCTGGAAAAAAGCATCAAGCAGTCGTCAAAGCTCGTTTCCGGAAAAGTGACCCAGCAAATTCAGACTTTCTCCTTGATTGCCCAGACCGTCGGCATGTACAAAAACATGTACGTCAGTAAGGATCAGATGAAAACGTTTCTGAACAACACCTGTCAGCAGTACAGCCTGACGGAAATTGATATATTAAGCCCGTCCGGGTATTCCCAGATTTCCGGTAAAAGCTACACGGACGACCCCGCGTACAACCATGTGAAATACAGCAGCTCCGATTTTTTAAGCGATCCGATTATTGAAGGCGACACCGCCTATTTTGAATATATTCAGCCTTATGAAACCAGCATCATTCTTTTGAAAATTCCGTATTCCGTAATCGGCTCCATTGTTTCCGGTGTGAAAATGGGCGACAACGGAAGTACTTACATAATAAATGATAAAGGCGTACAGATTGCGAACAACGATTTTTCATTGGTTCTGAACAAACACAACAATCTGGAAGCCGCCAAAAAAGAGCCTGCAAAATACCGTGAAGTCGCCGCTTTAGAAAACGATATGATTCACGGAAAAGCGGGTTTTGCCTTTTACAACTTTAATAATACTGCCAAATTCGGTTCCTACGCGCCAATCGAAAAAACAAACGGCTGGTCCGTCAATGTTACCGCATTGCAGTCCGAATTTCTTTCCAGCGTAACACGCTCCGCCATCGGCATGGTAATCCTTGGTATGCTGGCCCTGATTCTTTCCCTCGTCTTTACCACGAAACTTGCCGGAAGACTCACCAAGCCGATTACAGACGTCGTTACTGCGATCGACCAGATGTCCCAGGGCGACCTGAACATAAACCTGCAGATCCGCAAACGCGACGAAATGGGAATAGTTTCTGAAAAAATCAACCAAATGGTTCAGAATTTCCGATTGATTATCAGCGATATTTCCTCCGTCCTCGGCGAAATTGCACAGGGCAATTTGGACGTGCGGAGCAGCGTTCCCTACGCCGGGGAATTCCAAGAAATCAAATCCTCAATGGAAAACATCGTTTCAAAATTGAATGAAACCATGACAAAAATCAGCCAGGCTTCGGAACGGGTCAGTTCCAGCGCCGAGCAGGTCTCCGGCGGTTCGCAGGCGCTTTCGCAGGGCGCGACGGAACAGGCCAGTTCTATTGAAGAGCTTTCCGCCTCCATCAATGAAATTTCAACACAGGTGAAGAACAGCGCCGCCAATTCGCAGGAAACTAAGGATACGGTGAAAGACGTTGCCGAAATCCTGCGCCAGACAAACCAGGAAATGCAGCTCATGATTGAGGCGATGAATAAAATCAGCAGTACATCCAATGAAATCAGCAAGATCAACAAGGCGATTGAGGATATCGCGTTCCAGACCAACATCCTCGCTTTGAACGCCGCGGTTGAAGCGGCAAGGGCAGGCGCCGCAGGAAAAGGCTTCGCCGTTGTAGCGGATGAAGTCCGGAATCTTGCAGGAAAGAGCGCCGAGGCCGCGAAAAACACCACATCTTTGATCCAAAGCGCAATCGACGCGGTGGACAACGGCATGAAAATCGCCGACAGAACGGCGGAAACCCTTACCGCGGTGGTGTCGGGAACCCAGGAAATCATTTCGCTAGTGGACAATATTACCGAAGCGGCAAACGATCAGTCCAATTCCATTACCCAGATTACACAGGGCGTGGATCAGGTTTCCGCAGTAGTTCAGACCAATTCCGCTACGGCGGAGGAAAGCGCGGCGGCGAGCGAAGAACTATACAGCCAGGCAAAAATGCTGCGCGAGCTGGTTGATAATTTCAAGCTTAAGGGGTTCCGCAGCGCTCAAGCGCCACAATCCACGGCTTTACCGGTTCAAGAAGATCCTTGCAACACTCCCGAGCCGGATATGTCTGACTTTCCCGAAGCGAATACGGAACCGTATTCCTTGCCGACCGATAAATATTAACTAAACACCTGCCCCCCGGCCAATGGCCGGGGGTTTTGCCCGGGACAAGCGTTCTCGCTCCGTAACAAACGAAATACAGCCTAAAGGCGCGAGCGCCGCTTTTCCGACAAAGCGCAAAAATCCCCTTCCGAATCTGGATGGTCCAGACCCGGAAGGGGGTACTTAATTTTACAAACAGAACTACGCCAGCTCTAAAATTTTCCCTCTAAGGCTGAAAATATGCCTTTCAATCAAGCTGACCGCGCCAGCCTTATCAAATTTGCCGAGCCGTTCGCACAGCTCCAGATGCTCATTCGAAGAGGATTTGATCAGCCGCGGCTGGGGGCACAAAGCGATTTTCATCGCCACTAAAAGGCGGCCTTGTATGGATTTAAAAATGTCGCACAAGCATTCGTTTTCCGTCATAGAGACCATTGCTTTATGAAAATGAAGGTCCTCCTTACAGAACATCAAATAGTCGCCCTGCTGATAATAATCAGCGGCGAGAAGGGCGCTCTCTTTCAGAATCTGAACCGCTTCTCTGTCCTTTCTGTCGCAGATTTCCATTACGGCAAAACGCTCAACCAGCATTCTGGCAGTACAGATGTCGCGAATCTGTTTATCATTGTACTGGGGAACCGAAATGCTTCCATTGCATTTCACATCCAGGATCCGCTCGTTCGCAAGCAGCTTTGTCGCCTGTATAACAGGTGTGCGGCTTACACCGTATTTTTCCGCAAGCTCGTCAAGTGAAATTTTTACACCCGGTAGATACTCCCCGTTGATCAAGCTGTCCTTTATCTTTTCATAAACAATGATGTCCAAATTCTTTTTTATCGTCATGGTGACATCATCCTTAAATATTCTTCCATATAATAATATATTTAATTTGGTGAAATTACAATAGAATAAAAATAATATTTCGGACAACCAGAAAGAATCCGGCGGTTCTGCCGGCTCTTTTAGGCTGAGCCAAATTTACGGAAACGAAGGTATCGGTTTGAAACCAGTTCCTCGGCGCTAAGGCGAAGGTTCTCCGCAAGCTTCTGCGAAAGCAAGCGTTTCAGTTCGGCACAGGTCAGGTGAAAACCGCGCCCGTGCTCCCCGATAATCCGCTCGATAACCTTCATGCGGTACAGGTCATCTGCCGTCAGCTTCAGGCATTCGCTGGCCTCTTTCACTTTCCTGGAATCCTTCCACAGAATGCTCGCGCAGCCTTCGGGGGAAATGACGGAATAAACGGCGTTTTCCAGCATCCACACCTCGTCCGCAACCGCAAGCGCAAGCGCGCCGCCGCTGCCGCCCTCACCGATCAGGATGGAAATAATCGGAACCTTCAGCGTCATCATTTCCATCAAGTTTTCGGCAATCGCCTGCCCCTGCCCGCGTTCTTCCGCGGCAATGCCGCAGTACGCCCCGGCGGTGTCGACGAAGCAGACCACCGGCCGGCCGAATTTTTCCGCAAGCTTCATCTGCCGCAGGGCTTTGCGGTAGCCCTCCGGGTGGGCGGAGCCGAAATTTCGGTACACTTTTTCCTTTATGTCACGCCCTTTTTCCAACGCGATTACGGTTACCGGCTGGTTGCCCAGCCGGGCAATGCCCGTAATAACCGCCTTATCGTCGCCAAAGCGTCGGTCGCCGTGCATCTCGATAAAATCCTGAAAAATATTCGCAATATAATCGCTTCCCGTGGGCCGGTTCTTGGCGCGGGCGGCGTTCACTTTCTCATACGCGTTCATCCGGAAACCTCCTTATGCAGGGAAAGCAGGGTTGTAATCTGCTTTTTCTGTTCCTTCCGTTCAGAAATCATGTCGACAAACCCTTTTTCCAGAAGAAATTCCGCCCGCTGAAAGCCCGCAGGCAGCTTCTGCCGCATGGTCTGTTCAATGACACGCGGTCCGGCAAAGCCGATGAGAGCGTTCGGTTCCGCAAGGATGATATCCGCCTCCATGCCGAAGCTGGCGGTTACGCCGCCGGTTGTCGGGTCGGTCAGAACGGCAATGTACAGGTTGCCGGCGTCGCTGTGGCGTTTCACCGCGCCGCTGGTTTTCGCCATTTGCATAAGGGAAAGGATTCCCTCCTGCATTCTGGCGCCGCCGGACACAATATAACCCACCACCGGAAGTGAATGCTCCGTGGCGTATTCAAAGATGCGCGTGATCTTTTCCCCGACCACAGTTCCCATGCTGCCCATCATGAAGCGGGCCTCCATCACGAACAGCGCGCAGGGGAAACCGCCGATTTCGGCGGTGCCGGTTACGACGGCCTCTTTTTCCGCGCTTTCCAACCGGGCGTGCTTAATTTTTTCCGGATAGTTTGGAAAATTGAGCGGGTTTTTCGAAAGAAGATTACTGTTTAGTTCGATAAAGGTGTTTTCATCCGCAATAAAATGAATCCGCTGGCGTGCGTTCATGCGGAAATAATAGCCGCATTCCGGGCAGACATTTGCATTTGCATTCAGCTCGCCGGTTAACAGCGGCTTTTTACAGGAAGGGCAAAGAACGCACATTTCGCCCGGAACATCCGGCGACGGCACCTTGTAAATCCTGCTTGAACGCTCAAGCTCGTTTTTCGGGCGCCGGAAAAACTCTTTTCTCAAAATCATGCGTATCCCCGTTTCTCAATAAAATCAGTACAGTAATTTCCGGCCTTGAACTCCGGATCGTTCAGAATTTCCATTTGCAGCTCCGCGTTGTGCTCTACGCCATCGATTACCAGCTCGCCTAGCGCCGCCTGCATCTTGCGCACGGCCTCCTCGCGGGTCTGCGCGTGCACAATCAGCTTGCCGATCATGGAATCGTAAAACGGCGGGACAACATAGTCCTGGTACAGGGCGGTGTCGAAGCGCACCCACGGTCCGCCCGGGACATGTAGGAAGGAAACCTTACCACCGCCGGGGGTAAATCCCTTCTTCGGGTTTTCCGCGTTAATGCGGCACTCGATGGCATGCCCCTCGGTGCGCACATCCTGCTGATGGAAGGAGAGCGGAACGCCCGCGGCAATGCGGATCTGCCATTTCACAAGGTCGATCCCCGTTACCATTTCGGTAACCGGATGTTCAACCTGCAAACGCGTATTCATTTCCATGAAATAAAAATTGCCGGACGAATCCATCAGGAACTCAATGGTTCCGGCGTTTACATAGTTGACGGCGCGCGCGGCCCGTACTGCCGCGTCCATCATTTTCCGGCGCGTTTCCTCGCGCACGGCGGGGGAGGGGCTTTCCTCCAAAAGCTTCTGCCGTTTGCGCTGGATCGAACATTCCCGCTCGCCAAGGCAGACGGTGTTGCCGAAGCGGTCGCACAGGATCTGCATTTCAATATGTTTTACGGGGGAAAGAAATTTTTCCATGTAAACCGTACCGTCGCCGAATGCGCTCTGCGCTTCGGAGGAAGCGGTCGCATATGCGTTCTGCAGATCTTCCGGACCGTTTACGGTACGGATTCCGCGCCCTCCGCCGCCCGCGCTGGCTTTAATCAGAAGCGGATACCCGATTTTATCGGCTTCCTCCCGCAGGCGGGAAGGGTCGTCGATGCGGTCGCAGCCCGGTACCACCGGAACACCCGCCTCGCGCATGGTCCGGCGCGCGGCGTCCTTGTCGCCCGTCTTACGAATCAGGTCGGCGTCCGGCCCGATAAAAGCAATGCCGCATTTTTCGCAGAGCTCCGCGAATTCCGCGTTTTCCGAAAGAAGTCCGTATCCGGGATGAATCGCCTGCGCGCCGGTTGCCACGGCGGCGGACAGGATGGCGGGAATATTCAAATAGCTGTCCTTTGCGAGGGCCGGCCCGATGCATACGCTTTCGTCCGCAAGGCTTGCGTGAAGCGATTCGCGGTCGGCCTCTGAAAAAACGGCTACGCTGGAAATGCCCATTTCCCTGCACGCGCGGATAATGCGCACAGCGATTTCCCCGCGGTTCGCAATCAGAATTTTTGAAAACAAGCTTCCAACCCCTTTCTCCGTCAATCCTCAATCAACGCAAACGACAGCTCACCGCTTACCGCGAGTTTTCCCCCCACAAGCCCCTTTGCGCTTGCAAAATAAAAAGGGCCCCTTTGGTTTGTTAAAATGCATTCGATTTCAAGCGTATCGCCCGGAAGGACCTTGCGCTTGAATCTTACTTTATTTAAACCTGTGAAATACGGCGTTTTGCCCTCTGTGCTTTCGCCGATCAGGATACAGCAAGCCTGCGCCATCATTTCGCAGAGCACCACGCCCGGAACGACAGGATTGCCGGGGAAATGGCCCTGTAAAAACCATTCGTCGCCCTTTACCGTATACCGGCCAAGGGCTCTATCGTCGTCCGCTTTTTCCACATGATCTATCAGCAGCATCGGTTCCCGGTGCGGAAGGATTTTCTTAATTTCCTCTCTATCCATTCTCTTCTCCTATTTCATACGGAATAAGGTCTGGCCATATTCCACAACCTGTCCCGCAGCCGCGCAAATTTCCGTAATTTCCCCGTCGCGGTCGGCGGTGATTTCATTTAAAAGCTTCATGGCTTCAATAATGCAGAGCGTGTCGCCCTTTTTCACCTTGCTGCCCACCTGTACATACGGTTCGGAATCCGGGGAGGGAGCGGAATAAAACACGCCCACCATGGGAGATTTAATTTCTGTTCCCTCCGCTTGCTGTGGGGGGGCAGGTTCCTGCGCGCCCGGCTGTACGGCCGCGGGGGGCTGCAGGGTTGCGCTGGCTAGCTCCGCCGCCTGTGCGGCTTTCCTCTCCATGCGAAGGGTGGTTTCGCCCTCCTTAAGCTCCAGCAGCGTCAGGTCGTTATCCCGCATAACCGACGCGATTTCTTTCAGCTTTTTCAGTTCCATCCGTCATCCGTCCTTTCATTCGCCCGTATATTTCCGGAAAGCAATGCAGGCGTTGTGCCCGCCGAAGCCAAGGGAAACAGACAGGGCAAGGGTGGTTTCCTTTTTCCGGGCGGTGTTCGGGGTATAATCCAGATCGCAGTCCGGGTCCTTTTCCTGCAAGCCGATGGTCGGTGGAATGACTCCGTGCTTTAGTGCCAGCACGCTGGAAATCGCCTCAACCGCGCCCGCCGCACCGAGCATATGCCCAGTCATGGACTTGGTGGAGCTGATGCTGGTCCGGTAGGCTTTGTCGCCCAGCGCTTTTTTTATGGCGATGGTTTCCGATTTATCGTTAAGCGGCGTTCCGGTGCCGTGCGCGTTGATGTAAATTTCATCCTTGTCCTGATACCCGGCCTCTTCCAGCGCGAAGGAAATCGCCCTTGCGCCGCCAACGGCTTCCGGGTGCGGCGCGGTAATGTGGTGCGCGTCGCAGGTATTGCCGTAGCCGCAGATTTCCGCGTAAATTTTCGCGCCGCGCGCTTTGGCGTGCTCGTATTCCTCCAGAATCAGAATTCCCGCGCCCTCGCCCATAACGAAGCCGTCGCGGCGTTTATCGAACGGGAGGGAGGATTCTTCGGGGAGGTTTTTTGTGGAAAGCGCCATGCAGTTCGTAAACCCTGCGATGGAAAGCGGATTAATCGCCGCTTCCGCGCCGCCGGCAATCACCGCATCCGCGTGCCCGCCCTTGACCGTTCGGAACGCTTCGCCCAGCGCGTGGGTAGAGGTGGCACAGGCGGTTACGACCGGAAGGCACGGACCCTGCGCATTATACTTAATCGCAATATTTCCCGAAGCCATATTCGCAATCATCATCGGCACAAACAAAGGGGACACCTTGCGGGGGCCGCCTTTTAAATACTTATCGCACTCCTTAATGAAGGTATCCATCCCGCCGATGCCGGAACCGACGTAAACACCGAGGCGTTCCGGGGAAAGGGTTCCGGCGATTCCGCTGTCTGCCATCGCCTGGGAAGCCGCCGCCATAGCGTACTGTGTGAAAAGATCGGATTTCCGTATCTCGGCTTTTTCCATATACTCTTGCGGATCAAAGCCCTTGACCTCCGCCGCGATTTTCACCTTAAAATCAGCGGTGTCAAACCTTGTGATAAAGCCAATCCCGCACTTTCCGTCGATCAGATTGTTCCAGAATGCTTCCACCGCATTTCCGACCGGGGACACCACGCCCAATCCGGTTACAACAACTCTTCTCATGTTTCTTCCTCCTCGGCGTTTCCGCCGCTCTGCCGGTATTCCTGCTCCAGCGTTTCAAACAATTTTTTTACCGGCACGATTTCTTTTACCTTATATCCGTTTGCTCCAATAAATGCGAAGCCGTTGTCTAGCTTGCCCTTGCAGGCGTTGATCAATGCCATGGAAATGCAATAGGGGCTGGTTTCGCGCGTACAGGTGGATATGCAGTGGAACGGGCAGGCTTTCGGCCTGCGGGTACCCTGCTTCGCCTCATGGAGGAAACGGTTTACAATCGCGCGCCCGGGCATTCCCACCGGGCTTTCAATAATCCCGATATCCTCTTTTTTACAGTCCACATACGCCTGTTTAAAGGCGATATCCGCGTCGCACTCGTCGGTCGCGACGAAACGGGTAGCCATCTGTACGGCGGAAGCGCCCAGATGCAAGAACCGGCGGATATCCGCCCCGGTAAAGATGCCGCCCGCCGCGATAACGGGGATTTTCCGCCCGACCTGTTCCTCCAGAGGGCGGATTGCCTCAATTACCTGCGGCACCAGGTTTTCCAACCGGTAGGCGGGATCGTCGATCTGTTCCTTGCGGAATCCCAGGTGGCCGCCCGCCATGGGGCCTTCCACTACGACGGCGTCGGGGATATAATCGTATTTTTCGCGCCACCATTTCGAGATGGTTTTCACCGCGCGCGCGGAGGAAACAATCGGCGCAAGCTTGGTTTTACAGCCCTTTTTCACAAAGGCGGGCAGGTTCAGCGGAAGCCCCGCACCGGCAAAGATAATATCGATGCCCTCTTCAACGGAGGTTTTCACCATATCGCCGAAATCACTAAGCGCAACCATAATGTTCACGCCCAGTGCACCGGCGGTTTTTTCCCGCGCGCGCCGGATTTCCCCCCGAAGGGCTTCGATATTGCCGCCCGGCGTATTTTTTCGGTTTACCATACCGACGGAGGCGGCGGAAAGCACGCCGAGGCCGCCCTCGTTTGCAACGGCCGCGGCCAGCCCGGAAAGGGAGACCCCGATCCCCATGCCGCCCTGCACAACCGGCGTTGGAACAATCAAATCGCCGATTACGAGCGGCCCATGATCAAAATATGCCATATGCCTTCCTTTCTACGTGCGGCTTACATGCACAGGCCGCCGTCAACCTTAATAACCTCTCCGGTAAGATAGCCCGCGCCGTCTCCGGCAAGGAACGCCGCCAGTTCCGCGACATCCTCCGGCCTGCCCATCCGTTTTAGGGGGATGGCGCTGACCGCGGCTTCCTTTGCTTTGTCCGCAAGGCCGGCGGTCATGTCCGTTTCAATAAAACCCGGTGCAATCGCGTTGCAGGTTACGTTCCGCCCCGCCAGTTCCTTGGCGGTCGCTTTGGTAAGGCCGATCAGCCCCGCCTTGGCGGCGGAATAGTTTGCCTGACCGGGATTTCCCACGATACCGGAAACAGAAGCGATATTGATAATCCTGCCGCCGCGTTTTTTCATAAAATTCCGGTACGTATGCTTAATCATATGGAAAGCGCCCTTTAGATTCGTATCCAAAACGGCGTCGAAGTCCTCTTCCTTCATAGCAAGCAGCAGGCCGTCGCGCACGATTCCGGCGTTGTTGACCAGAATATCGATACCGCCGAAATCCGCGAGCACCGCGTCCACCAGCGCTTTGGTCTGCGCGTCGTCGGAAACATCGCACCGGTAGGCCTTTGTCTTCACACCGTACGATTCGATCGTTTCACAGGTTTCCTTTGCCGCGGCCTCGTTCCCGGCGTACACAACTGCAACGTCGGCGCCCTCCTGCGCTAGTTTCAGCGCGATCGCCTTTCCGATTCCTCTGGAGCCGCCCGTTACAACGGCTGTTTTTCCTTTCAGCATGGCTGCCTCCTTATTTCTTCTGCGGCGCTCTGTGCGTCCGAAAAGTTTTCCACGTTCAGTACCCTTACCTGTGGAGAAATCTTCCGAATCAGTCCGGTCAGCGTTTTTCCCGGACCGACTTCCACAAAGGTATCCACCCCGTCCGCAATCATATTCTCTACGGATTTCTGCCAGTAAACCGGGCTGTTCACCTGGCGGGCAATCGTATTCCTGCGGCCTTCGCCGTAGGGCTTCGCATCCACGTTGGAGTAAACCGGCAGTTCCGGTTCCTTCACGTCCATCTCTTGCAGTTCCAGAAGCAGTTTGTCCGACGCTTCGTCCATGAACGGGGAATGGAAACCGCCGCTTACTTTCAACGGGACGGCGCGCCCGCCCGCATTCTGTACTTCCTTACAGAACGCGTCCATCTCGCTTTTCGGCAATGCAACAACCGTCTGCCCCTTACAGTTAAAATTCACCGGATAGGAATTTTGGAACCCTTCGCAAAGTGAACGCACCTGTTCGACGGAAAGCTTTAAAACCGCGGCCATGGCGCTTTGGCTCTTTTCCGCCGCGTCCTGCATGAATTCCGCCCGTTTGCAGACAAACCGGATGCCTTCGTCGGTTGAAAACGCACCGGCAAAGGTCAGCGCCGCAACTTCGCCGAGCGAAAAGCCGGCTGCCGCTTCGGGCTGGATCCCCAGTTCCCGCAGGCATCTTGCCGCCGCCAGATCCACACAGAGCACACAGGGCTGGGTGTTGATCGTCTGGGAAAGCTCCTCGAGCGTACCCGAAAAGCACTGGTTTGAAGTGCCGGGGCGGATGGAATCGGCCCGGTCAAACACTTCCCTTGCCGCCGGGCTGTTCTCGTACAAATCTTTCCCCATACCGCTGTACTGCGTGCCTTGGCCGGCAAACACGAATGCTACTTTACCCATTTCCCGGCTCCTTTCAAAAGGGTTTCCGCTTCCCCGAACATCTCGCGGATAATCTCCGCGGCGGGCTGTTCCTTTTTCACCAGCGCCGCGATCTGCCCGGCCATGAAGCAGCCCTTTTTCTCGTCGCCCTCAACCGCTGCAAGGCGAAGCGCACCCACGCCGAACGCTTCCAGTTCCTTGTCGGAAACCTCGCTGTTGTATTCCATTTTCGCAAATTCCCTAGTAAAGCTGTTTTTAAGAGCCCGTACTGGGTGCCCTATCCGTTTTCCGGTTGTAATCGTATCAATATCCTTCGCATTGAGGATTTTCTTTTTATAATTCGGATGTACGCCGCATTCTTCTGCGACCAAAAAGCGCGTGCCGACCTGCACGCCGACCGCGCCAAGCATGAAGGCGGCGGCGATTCCGCGCCCGTCCGCAATGCCGCCCGCCGCAAGGACGGGGATATTCACGGCGTCGCAGACCTGCGGCACCAGCGTCATGGTGGTCAGCTCGCCGATATGCCCGCCGGACTCACAGCCCTCCGCAATAACGGCGAGGGCGCCGCTGCGCTCCACGCGCTTTGCCATGGCGGTGGACGGTACGACGGGAATCACCTTAACTCCCGCCTTGTTCCACTCCTCCATATACGGCGACGGATTGCCCGCCCCGGTGGTAACGACCGGCACCCGCTCGTCGATCACCAGCCGGGCGACTTCATCGGCGTAGGGGCTCATCAGCATTATGTTCACCCCAAACGGTTTATCCGTCAGCGCCTTTGCCTTATGAATCTGATCCTTCAGCCAGTCAGCGCTGGCGTTCATCGCGGAAATCAGCCCCAGACCGCCGCCGTTGGAAACAGCCGCCGCAAGCTCCGCGTCGGCAATCCATGCCATTCCTCCCTGTAAAATCGGGTATTCAATCCCAATCAATTCGCAAAGTGGCGTTTGTACCATTGAATTTCCTGCCTTTCCTTATTCAGCATTCAGCGATCTTCTTTTGTCCACCGGAGGACGCATGCTCCCGAGGTAAGCCCGCCGCCAAACGCGGCCAAAGCCAGGAGGTTTCCTTTTTTCAGTTCCCCGGCCCGGTTCAGTTCGTCCAACAGGATTGGAACGCTTGCCGCCGACGTGTTTCCGAACCGGTCGATATTGTAACGGTATTTTTCCGGGGCAATGGAAAGCCCCTTTTTCGCTGTTTCAATAATCCGCAGGTTTGCCTGATGGGGTACCACAAAATCGATATCGTCCTGCGTAATCCCCGCTTCCCGGATCACTTCCTGCAAATCGTTGCACATGGCGGACACCGCGAATTTGTAAATGTCCTTACCGTTCATCCGCAGATACTGAGCGGCCGCTTTCCGCTCGGAAAATGGGCAGTTGCCCTCTGTATTTTCAATATGGAGAGGTTCCTCGTTTCCGCTGGCGTGCACTTTGATGGACAGCAGGCCGTCGCCCTCCGAAAGTACCGCCGCGCCCGCACCGTCCCCGAACAGCACGCAGGTGGAGCGGTCCGTCCAGTCCAGAAGCTTGGACATCGCCTCCGCCGCGACGATCAGGATTTTTTTGACCCGCTTTGCCTGAAAATAGCAAAGCGAAACATCCAGCGCGTAAAGAAAGCCCGTACAGGCGGCGTTTATGTCGAACGCCGGGCAGTACGCGCCGATCCGCTTTTGCACCAGACAGGCAAGCGACGGCGTAATGTATTCCCCGCGGGCCGTTGCGCAGATAATCAAATCCAGCTCGCCGGAGCTGATTCCGGCATCCTCCAGCGCGCGCCGCGCCGCCTCCGCCGCGAAGTCCGTAATGGTTTCCCAAACCGAAACATGCCGGCTCTTAATTCCGGTGCGGGTGGAAATCCATTCGTCGGAGGTGTCGACAATCCGGGACAGCTCCTCGTTGGATTTGGAACATTCGGGCCATGCGCTTCCTGTGCCGATAATATTTAAACTCATATTTCCTCCGTCATGCAGGCTTATCCTTATCAGATGAAAAACAGGCTGTGGTAAATCATCCGGACAAGTGCGTTTTTATTTCATATATCACGAACCCGGGGGGATAAACGGCTCCTTTACAGCCGCTTTCGCGCGGGAGCGCCGCGCACGGTGCGGGAAAACAGCGAAAGGGCGCTGTGCGCCCTCAGCCTGCCGCAATATATGCCAGCCCGGCGCAGCCCGGTCCGGCATAGGTGCCGACAACCGGCCCTATGTTAATCGTTTCGCTGCCGGAAATATCCGCCGACGTGGCCACCGTCTCTTTTAAAAGGCTTAGAACCTGCGGCGCGGCGGTCTCGCCGAAAACAATCGGGTGCTCCGTGTCCGGCTTGTCCCGCTGTATCAGCGTCCCGATCTTCTCGATGGCCGCACGCATTCCCTTTTTCCTGTCCGGAGCGATCATCTCGCCGTCCTTCATGGAAATAATGGGTTTAATATGCAGCATCGTACCGACAAAAGCGGAGGAAGCCGAAAGCCTTCCGCCCATTTTTAAATATTTCAGCGAATCAAAGGCCGCGTAAAAGCGGAGACGGGGCTTCAGCGCTTCCAACGCCTCACAGATCTGCTTTGCGGAATACCCCGCGTCGCGCATCCGAACCGCCTCAAACACCATAAGCGCCAGCCCAAAGGTCACCGTTTCGGAATCCACCAGATGAATATTCTGGGCGCCGAGAAGGTTTTTCCCGATGCCCGCCGACTGGTACGTTCCGCTCAACCTGCTGGAAATGAAAATTCCAACAACCTCCTGCCCGCTTTTGGCATAGGGCGAAAACGCCTGTGCAAACCTCTCCGGATTCACCTGCGCGGTGGTCGGAAGCCGATTGCTTTTGGAGAGCATTTCAAAAAACTGCGGCGCGGAAAGGTCTACGCCGTCTTTATATTCTTTATCGCCAAAACGGACGGTAAGAGGCATGCATTCCACCCCCAGCTCCGCACAGCGCTTCTGCGGAATATCCGCCGTGCTGTCCGTAATGATTTTCACATCCATTATGACTCCTCCGTTCAAACTTTATTTCGACTCTAGAAAGTTCTTCACCGCCGCCAGCCCTTTCACAAATACCGTCAGTTCTTCCTCGTTCATCGCCGACATAATAGCCGACACCATCTTGTGATGGAAGGATGCGTGAACCTGGTTGGCGGTTTTCCCTTTTTCCGTCGGGTAAATCCGAACAACCCGCTTATCGCGCTGATCCTGCCGCCGTTCCACGTATCCTTTTTTTTCCAGCGTATTGATCGTTGTGGTGAGTGTGCCTGCTGTGATCCTTTGCGAGGACGCAATTTCCGACGCGGTATTTTTTGCGGCCTGAACCGCGTCGCACACCGCCTCGATCACATGCATTTCCCGGAGGGACAGGTTGTGGAATTCCTTCGTTTTTAAGCTTGCTTCCTCTGTGCGGAGCACTTCGTTGAATACTTTGACAAGGAAATGGTTGATTTGCGAATATTCCTCCAACATGCGGCACACCTCCTCAAAATTAATTTGATGTTCAAAACAATTTCGTTATTTTGCATTATAACAAATCCTTATCTACGTGTCAAGAAGCGGTTTGTCGGGGGTATTGCTCTGTTTTTATCGAATTTAGAAAAATCCAAAACGGATTTTATTGGGAAAAACAGGTAAATCAGCGAAAAATCCGGCTGAATTTGCAGGGGTGAAAAGCGAAAACCGCTGTGCATGACTGCGGAAAATCATGTTATAATGTTGATATAAGCAAATGCAGACGGAGGCTCTACTATGAACGTTTTCGATATTGTCGGGCCGGTGATGATCGGTCCTTCCAGCTCGCATACGGCTGGCGCGGTGCGCATCGGGCGGATTGCCGGCGCGCTTCTGGAGGGCGAGCCGGTCCGCGCGCATATTCTTCTGCACGGCTCCTTTGCGAAAACCTACCGGGGGCACGGGACGGACAAGGCACTTGTGGCGGGAATCATGGGCATGGCACCGAGCGACATACGCATCCGGCAGAGCCTTGAAATCGCAAAAGAACGCGGGCTGGACGTAGTTTTCGGAAAAACCGAGCTGGAGGGTGCCCACCCAAACACAGTAGTGATCACGCTGAAGGACGCAAAGGGGCGTACGGTAAAGGTGCAGGGAGCCTCCGTGGGCGGGGGCAACATCCTGATCAGCGAAATTAACGGGATGAAGGTAGAGGTAACCGGGCAGCAGGACACGCTTCTGGTGCTGCACCGAGATGTTCCGGGAGTAATCGCACATGTTACAAACTATATTGCGGCGCAGGGCGTGAATATCGGCAATTTCAAGCTGACCAGAAGCCGGCGCGGGGAAACCGCGATGATGACGATTGAGATGGACGGCGAATTCAGCCGCGAAAGCAACGAAGGTATTGAAAAGCTGCCGAATGTCATCCGTTCTATTATTCTGCGACCGGAATAGCCCTTTTATGTCGTATTGAAAACGGAAGGAAAAGAAAAATGAGTATTTATTATTCCGTACAGGATCTAATCGAGACCGCCGAGCGGGAAAACAAAAAAATATCGCAGATTGTGCTGAAGGATCAGGCCGCCGAGCTGCAAAAGCCGGAATCCGTGCTTTACAAAAACATGCGGGAAAGCTTTCTGGTGATGCACCAGTCCGTATCGGACGGCATCAGCCCGGACATGCGCTCCGTTAGCGGGCTTTCCGGCGGAAGCGCCTATAAAATGAATCTTGCGGTGGAAAACGGGAAAACGCTTTGCGGCAAAGTCTTCGGCCGTGCGCTCGTGCGCGCGCTTGCGGTTTCGGAAAGCAATGCATGCATGGGGAAAATCGTGGCTGCGCCAACGGCCGGCTCCTGCGGGATTCTTCCCGCCGCGCTGCTCACCGTAATGGAGGACCGCGGGCTGAACGAGCGCGACGTGGTGATGTCGCTGTTTACCGCTTCTGCGTTCGGGATGGTGATTGCGAACAACGCGAGCATTTCCGGCGCGCAGGGCGGTTGCCAGGCGGAATGCGGGAGCGCTTCTGCAATGGCAGCGGCGGCGCTGACCGAGCTGGCGGGCGGCACGCCCAGGATGGCGGCGCACGCGTGCGCGATCGCGCTGAAAAACATTCTGGGGCTGGTCTGCGACCCGGTCGCCGGGCTGGTGGAAATCCCGTGCATCAAGCGCAACGCCATGGGCGTTGCAAACGCCTTTGTGGGCGCGGAACTTGCCCTTGCCGGAATTGAAAGCGCCATTCCCGCCGACGAGGTCATTGTGGCCATGAAGCGCATCGGCGACATGATGCCCGGCAGCTTAAAGGAAACCGCCGAGGGCGGGCTTGCCGGAACGCCGACCGCCAAGAGGCTGAAAAAACAGATTTTCGGGGAATAAAAAAGAGACTGTGTTTGCAGTCTCTCTTTTTAAAATGCGATCATCAGACCGCCGTTGTCGTTGTAAAAGCTGGTGAGCCCGCGCGTTTGCAGGATCGTGATTTTCGTTGTCATACAGACATGAATAATCTTTTCCTTCAGGCGCTGCGCCCCCACCGGATTGTTGCAGTGGGAAATGACCACCGGCTGGCCGGCAAGGTTTTTCCATTCGCTCATGGTCCTTACGATTGCTTCCAGCGCGCGTTCTTCGCCGCGCGGCTTCTGCAAAACGCGGATGGTGCCCTCCGGCGTATTGGCGGCGACGGCGCGGATCCCCAGCGAAGACGCAAGGATGCCCGCAATGCGCGACATACGCCCGTTTTTCACAAGGTTATCGTAGGAGCCGCAGGAAAAAAGCAAAAAGATGCTCCGGGCGTAAGCTTCCGCCTGCTTTACCACCGCTTCGAAATCCAGCCCTTGAGTAATCAGCTCCTCCAGCTTGCGCAGGATCAGAACCAGCCCGCCGCCCGTTGTGTGGGAATCAATCACATGGATGCTTTTTTCCGGGCTTTCCTCCAGCACCATCTTTTTCCCGATCAGCGCGCTGTTATAGGTCCCGCTGAGCGCGCTCGTCATGGTAACGGCGACAGTCTTGTCGCTTTTACGGAATTCTTTCGCCCATTCTTCCGGCGCGGGGCATGCTGACGAGGACGGCCCTTTATAGCTTTTCATGTCCGTCATCATTGTGTTGACGTTCAGCTCGTCATTGTCAATATATTCGTTGTTCCCTACGGTGATTTTCAGGGGCACAACCCCAAAATGCAGTCCGGAACCCGCAAATGCGTTTGAAGGCAGGTCGCAGGAGCTGTCGGAAATAATTCCCCAAGTCATAAAAGCACTTCCAATTTTACAAATTTAATAATATGGTTTTAAATACCATATATTTTGATTTATAATACCACATTACCCAATTTATAATTATTCTTGTATGGAATTTATTCGGAAGAATTGAAAAATAAATTCAATCGGGTTATACTATTTGACAAACGAATCGCCTTATACGCACGGTTTGCATCGAATTTAAAGAAATGATTGGAGCTGAGCAGAATGTTTGAAGAAATTGCCGCGCAGGCAAAAACGGCTGTGAGCGAGCTGTTGGACGCCGCAAAACTAAATGCCGGGGATATGCTGGTGGTCGGCTGTTCTTCTAGTGAAATCGGCGGGCACGATATCGGTTCGTCTTCCAATGTAGAAATTGCAAACGCGGTTTTCGGCGCGATTTACCCGATTTTAAAGGAAAAAGGGATTTATTTAGCGGCGCAATGCTGCGAGCACCTGAACCGCGCGCTGATTATTGAAAAAGAAGCCGCGCTGAAAAACGGGCTGGAAATCGTAAACGTCGTCCCGCAGCCGAAAGCGGGCGGATCCTTCGCTTCGGCGGCGTACGCGAACTTCGAGCATCCCGTCGCGGTGGAGCATGTCTCAGCGCAGGCAGGGATGGATATCGGCGACACGCTGATAGGCATGCACCTACAAAGGGTGGCGGTACCGGTGCGCCTTTCCGTTCGGAAAATCGGCGAAGCAAACCTGACCTGTGCCCGCACAAGGCCGAAGTTTATCGGCGGCGAGCGCGCACATTACGATGAAACGCTGAAATAAAACAGAATTTCCCAATGATAAAGCCCCGCGCCCTAGCGAAAGCTAACCGCGGGGTGATTTTTTGGGAAAATCCGTTTATGAAACCGACCCGAATTTCAAAAATTACTTTACGTCCCTTCCCAAAGACGTTCAAAACCGCATCAAGCGTTCCGGGGTGCAGATCAGCACGCTCGGCGAGCTGATGATGGTGGGGGAGCGTTTTAAAGAAACCGGGGTAACGGACGGAAAAAGCGGATAATTTCCTGTGTTTTGGAAAAAATATCCGCGGAGGTGAAATTCCATGGGACGAAAATACAGCGGCCTTTACGAACTGATTGAAAACGACGGTGAAGCAGGGGATTACTTTGATACCCTGCCGGAGTATGTAAAGGAAAGCATTCAGGAGCGCGAGCAGAATATCAATTCCTTCGAAAGCCTGCGCGATTATGCCGCCAATCTGATGCGCAACGAATGAGGATCGGGCGGGGATACACCGCCCGATACATATTGACAGCACCCCGCTTTTGTGCTACACTTACGAAAATATTTATAGCATATTTGAAACACTGTGACGAAGAGAGTAGTCCCTTTGAACGCACACACAGAGAAGCTTCCACGGGGAACCGGGCTGAAAGGAAGCGTGCGGGAGGCCGGATGAAGATGGCTTCTGAGTGGCGCACCGAGATGGATTCCCATTTAGGCTGCGACGGGATTTCCCGTTATCGAAAGCGGGTATAGGCAGTAAAACTGTAATACCCTTAGAGGTTCGTTCCCGCGAGGGACGGGCAAATTGAAGTGGTACCACGGGAGAACACCCGTCTTCAGAAAGCATACGCTTTCCGAAGACGGTTTTTTTATTGTTCCTTTTCCGAAAGCGTGAGGAACACATTCCATCTCATTTGAAAAAGAGGCTCGAAAGGAAGCATTGTTATGAAAATCAGCGAATGTTTGAAGAGCGGCAGGGTGACGGTTTCCTGCGAGCTGTTCCCCCCGAAAAAGGACGGCGAGCTGGAGCATGTGCGCGAGGTTGTGCGCGACATGGCCGCCTTGAAGCCCAATTTCATGAGCGTAACCTACGGTGCGGGGGGCGGAACCTCTGAAAACACCGTCCGCATTGCGCAGGAAATTGAAAGCAGGGGGATAACGGCGCTTGCGCACCTTACCTGCGTTTCCTCCACCAAGGACCAGGTCGCACGGATATTGGCGGAGCTGAAGGAAAAGCGGATTGAAAACATCCTTGCCCTACGCGGGGATATTCCGAAGGATTCCGACTTCCCCTCGCCCGGGCACTACCGCTACGCCTGCGAACTGGTTGCCGAAATCAAGGCGCACGGCGGTTTCTGCATCGGCGCGGCCTGCTACCCGGAAGGGCATATCGAGTGCGCCCACAAGGAGGACGACATCGAGTATTTGAAGCGGAAGGTGGAAAGCGGCTGCGACTTTCTGACCACCCAGATGTTTTTTGACAACAATATCCTTTATAATTTCCTGTACCGCATCCTTGCGAAAGGAATCAACGTCCCCGTGGTGGCGGGGATCATGCCCGTTACGAATAGCAGGCAGATCAAGCGCATCTGCGCCCTGTCCGGAACGGTGCTGCCGCCCCGCTTCAAGGCGATTGTCGATAAATTTTCCGACCGCCCCGCGGCGATGGAGCAGGCGGGCATTGCCTATGCCACCGAGCAGATTGTCGACCTGATCTCCAACAACGTGAAAAATATTCACATTTATACCATGAACAAGCCCGACGTTGCCGCGAGGATCATGGGAAACCTGTCGGAAATCATCGGGTGATACCATGACGGATCGAAACGAAATCCTGCGGTACCTCGGCTTTCGGGGAAAACCGGCGGACGAACGCACCCTGCAAACCATGGAATCGTGCCTTGCCGAGCTGGAGCAGGCGGTCACGCCGCGGAGCATACACCGGGGATTCCCCGTGGCCTTTTCCGGCGGCGCGGTTACCGTCGGCGGCCTTCGCATTGAAAGCGTCGACCTTGCAAGGCATATTTCCGGATGCGGGGAAGCCGTCCTTTTTGCCGCCACGCTCGGCGCGCGGGCAGATTTCCTTCTGGAACGCGCCGCCAAAGCCGACATGAGCCGCGCCGTTGTGATGCAAGCGTGCGCCGCCGCGCTGACGGAAAGCGTGTGCGACGAATTCCAGCGAAAAATTGCGCGGGAAGCGGCAAAGCGCGGGCTGTACCTGCGCCCGCGCTACAGCCCCGGCTACGGAGACTTTTCCATCCGCTACCAGCGGGATCTTCTGAACATACTGGATTGCCGGAAAATCGGCCTTTCTATGACGGAGGACTTCATGCTCGTGCCGACCAAATCCGTCACCGCCGTCATCGGGCTTACGAAAGAGAAAACAAGCTGCCATATTGCAAAGTGCATGGAATGCCGGTCGTTGGACTGTCCGTTCCGAAAGGAGTGATCGTATTGGGAATTCTGGAAGATTTAGGGAAACGCCTGCTGTTTTTCGACGGCGGCATGGGCACACTACTGCAGGAAAACGGGCTTCCCCCCGGGGAACTGCCGGAGCTTTGGAACCTTACCCGCCCGAAGGTCATTTTCGATATTCACAGCCAGTACCGCAAGGCCGGCGCGGATATTCTGAAAACCAATACCTTCGGTGCCAACGCGATCAAGCTGCGCGGAAGCGGGCACAGCCCGGAGGAAATCATCTCCGCCGCGGTGGGAATCGCAAAGAAGGCCGCAGGCGGCGCGCTGGTCGCCATGGATATCGGCCCAACGGGGAAGCTCTTAAAGCCGCTTGGCGACTTGGCCTTTGAGGACGCCGTCGCCGTCTTTTCCGAAGCGGCGCAGGCAGGAAAGAAGGCCGGGGCGGATCTCATTCTGATTGAAACCATGAGCGATACCTACGAATGCAAAGCCGCCGTTCTTGCGGCGAAGCAGACCGGGCTTCCCGTTTTCGCCACCGTGGTTGCGGACGAGGAGGGAAAGCTTCTGACCGGCGGCGACCTTCCCGCCGCGGTCGCGCTGCTGGAGGGCTTGCAGGTGGACGCGCTGGGGCTGAACTGCGGCTTCGGGCCGGAGCAGATGAAGCGGCTCGTCCCGCGGCTTCTGGAGTGCTGTTCCTTTCCGGTGATCCTTAACCCGAACGCGGGGCTGCCCCGCAGCGAGGAGGGCAAAACCGTCTTTGACGTAGGACCGGAGAAATTTTCCGCCGCCATGGAGGAACTCGCGCGGGACGGCGTGTGGATTCTGGGCGGCTGCTGCGGCACAACCCCGGACTATATCGCCGCGCTGGTGAAGCGGTGCGCGAAAATCCCACCCAAGCCCATCGGAAGGAAGAACCGCACGGTGGTTTCCTCCTTTGCAAAGGCTGTGGTATTCGGGGAAAAACCGGTACTGATCGGCGAACGCATCAACCCGACGGGCAAGCCGAAGCTGAAACAGGCGCTGCGCGACAACGATATGGATTACCTTCTGCGCGAGGGAATTGCCCAGCAGCAGAAGGGCGCGCATATTCTTGACGTGAATGTCGGGCTGCCGGAAATTGACGAGCGGACGCTGCTGCCGCACGCGGTTTCGGAAATTCAGAGCGTCGTCGACCTTCCTCTCCAGATCGACACCTCCGACCCGACCGCCATGGAAGCCTCCATGCGGATTTATAACGGTAAGCCGCTGATCAATTCGGTGAACGGCAAGAAGGAATCCATGGAAGCTGTGTTCCCGCTTGTGAAAAAATACGGCGGCGTGGTCATCGCGCTGACGCTGGACGAAAATGGCATCCCTGAAACGGCGGAAGGGCGGTACAAAATAGCCGAAAGGATTGTAAAAACCGCCGCGCAGTACGGGATTCCACGTACGGATATCATTGTCGACACGCTCGTCATGACCATCAGCGCGGGGCAGGAGAACGCGGCCGTCACGCTGGAAGCGCTCCGCATGGTGCGCGAAAGGCTGGGCGTTCTCACTTCGCTCGGCGTGTCCAATATTTCCTTCGGGCTGCCGCACCGCGAGCATATCAACGCAGCGTTCTTCCTGATGGCCTTGCAGAACGGGCTGGACGCGGCCATCGTGAACCCCGGCTCCGAAGAAATGATGGACACCTATTTCGCCTACTGCGCGTTAAGCGGCAAGGACGAAAAATGCATGGCGTATATCGACCGGTATTCCGCGCAGAAAGCCGCCCCCGCGCCCGCTCCCGGAGAGCTTTCCCTTTCCGGCGCAGTAACGGGCGGGCTGAAGGAAAGCGCGCGCGCCGCGGCGCACTCCCTGCTGAAAACGCAGGAGCCGCTCGACATCATCAACTCCGAGCTGATTCCCGCGCTTGACCGCGTGGGCAGGGATTTCGAAAAGGGCGTGCTGTTCCTTCCCCAGCTTTTAATGAGCGCGGAGGCCGCCAAGGCGGCGTTTGAGGAAATACGCGCCAGCATGGGGCGGGAAGCGAACCGCTCCAAAAAGGAGAAGATCATCCTCGCCACCGTAAAGGGAGACATCCACGATATCGGCAAGAATATTGTTAAAGTGCTCCTTGAAAACTACGGGTACGACGTAATCGACCTTGGCAAGGATGTCCCGCCCGAAACGGTGGTGGACGCGGCGGAAAAAGACGGCGTGAAGCTGGTTGGGTTAAGCGCGTTGATGACCACCACCGTGGCGAATATGGCGGATACCATCCGGCTTCTGCGCGAAAAAATCCCCGCGTGCCGGGTGATGGTCGGCGGCGCGGTCTTAACGCCCGAGTACGCAAAGCAGATTGGCGCGGATTTCTACGCCAAGGACGCCATGGCGTCGGTGCATTACGCGCAGGAGCTTTTTGCAAACGCGGGCGGGCAGGCTTAGGGCTTCGAAAGACGTCCCCATTTGTCCGAAGCCTTCTCAAAGCGCAGGGAAAGGGAAGGGGCGTCAGAAGCTTTAAAAGCCGTCAAAAAAGGAACCGCGCCGAAAACCGGGCGCGGTTCCTGTGAAATATTGCTATATTTTCAAATAAATTGAAATTCCCTGTTGCAATATTCGAATAAAAGGGGTATAATTGCCTGTAACGCATAAAAATAGAAAATGCCATGCAGGAACAGGTGCTACCAACACCTGCCCCCTGCATACGGAGAACGGAACTCTCCATACGCAACTGATAGAATCAGCACATTGCGTATTCTATTATAACCTCTTTTCCCATTTTTGTACAGAGGTTTTTTCGAATTTCGCATTGTGCAGGTAGCGTTGTATATGGACAAGGTCCGTGTACAGCGTTTTTTTATGCCTTGCACTCGGGCGGCGAAGTGCTTCATTTTGCGGTCCCCAACCAAACAATCTGATTTTTTCCTTCGCCGTCCGACTTTAAAAAACATCTTCACACTCCACTAATTCTCGGTGTGTGCGAAACCATATATCGCCATATGCGGGGTTTGGGGCTGCACCTTGCCCGGTGTTTTGAAAAGCCGAACCAATCCTTCTCCCCTTAGAGGGAATGGGCACAGCGCCTAGCAGATACGCGGAAGCCCTTCGCCGTACAGAACCGTGACAATCCGAGTGCCGCCGATGGGTGTGCGGAGCAGCACTTCGCCGTACCCCTCTGAAACAACAGAACCAATAATCGCCGCGTTTTCGCCGTACCCGCTGTTTTTCATGCAGGCAAGCGCTTTCTCCGCGTCCTCGGGTGCGACGACGACCGTCATCTTTCCCTCATTGCCCATATAAAGAGGGTCAAGCCCAAGAATATCGCAGAAACCGCGCACCTGTGCCGAAACCGGCAGCTTTTCTTCAATCAGCTCGATCCGGCAGTTCGAAGCGGAGGCGAACTCATTCAGGACGGTTCCCAGCCCGCCCCGGGTTACGTCGCGCATGGAGCGCACCTTCACGCCCGCTTCCAGCAAGGCGTTTACCATCTCGCCAAGCGGCGCGCAGTCGCTCTTTATCGTGTTCGTAATCTTCATCCGCTCGCTCAGTATCGCGGCGTGGTGGTCGCCCAGATTCCCCGAAACCAGCACAACGTCGCCCTTTTTGCAGTAGGAGGAACGAATGTCGACACCTGCCGGAACAAAGCCCACGCCCGCGGTATTAATATAAATCCCGCCGTGGCCTTCCACAACCTTTGTATCGCCCGCCACAATGCTTACCCCGGCTTCTTTTGCGGTTTCCGCCATGGAGGCCGTTATTTTTTCCAAGTCCTCCGTTTCCGCGCCTTCCTCAAGGATAAAGCCGCAGGTAAGGTACTGCGGTTTTGCCCCGGACATCAGAAGGTCGTTGACCGTACCGCAGACGCACAGCCGCCCGATGTCCCCGCCGGGGAAGAACAGGGGCGTTACCACAAAGCTGTCCGTAGTAACGGCAATGCGCTCCGCGCCCGGAACAACGGCGGAATCCTCCATTCTGGCAAGGACGGGATTATGAAAATGTTTTTCAAAAATACCGGCAATCAGCTCGGAAGTTGCCTTTCCGCCGCTGCCGTGCGCCATGGTAATTTTCATTTTGTTTTCCTCGCGTTTATATAATAATTATAACAGCTTCCCTCCATGGAAACCATGCAGGCCCCCTGGGGGGCCTCCGGGCTGCAGCAGGTGCCAAACAACGGGCATTCCACCGGGGACAGCGCGCCGGTGAGCACCTTGGCGCACTGGCAGCGCGCGTTCGCGCCGCAGTCTTCGGTTAAGCCTTCGCTGCCCGCGTCATAACGGGCGTATTCGTCCCGCAGCCGGATTCCGGAATCCGGGATAACGCCCATCCCGCGCCACGCAGCGTCGCAGGGGACGAAGTATTTTTCCACCATGCGCTGGGCGGAAAGGTTGCCTTGTTCCGATACCGCCGAAGGATACAGGTTCAGAACCCCGGCTTTTCCGCGCCTTTTCACCAGCGCGTAAATCGCCGCCAGAATCTCGGGCCCTTGGAAGCCCGCGACCGCAAACGGGATTTTGTATTTTTCGGAAAGCGGCGCGAAAATGCGGCTTCCGGTAATCACGCTGACATGTCCGGGCGCTATAAATCCGTCCACACCGCCCTGGTTAGCGCAAATCCAATCGATGACCGGGGGCATGGTTTTCAGCGAGGTCAGAAGCTTTACGTTGGTAATCCCGGCCTGCTCCGCTTCCTCCAGAAGCATGGTATAAACCGGGGCGGTGGTTTCAAACCCGACCGCCGCGAAAATATAGGTATGCTTCGGGTCGTCCGCCGCCATTTTCAGGGTATCCTGCGGGGAATACACCATGCGGACATGGCCGCCTTCGGCTTTCGCGTCGTTCAGACTTTTCCGGCTGCCCTTTACGCGGAGCATATCGCCGAAGGAAACGACCACGTTTTCCGGCTCTATGCAAAGCGCGGTCAGGCGGTCGATATACGCCGTTACCGTTACACAGACGGGGCACCCCGGCCCGGAAATCATATGGATGGAAGGGGGGAGCAGGCTGACGATCCCGCAGCGGGAAATCTGCGCGGTATGGGTGCCGCAGACCTCCATCAGCCGGAGCGGCGGGCCGTCGTAATGCTTTAAATAAGACTGAATATCCGTCATAGCTCTTCCATTTCCTTTAACAGCTCTTCGATCGAATTGCTTTCTTCTTCGGAAAGCACCTGTAAAATACAGCCGGCGTGAACCAGAACCCGGTCGCCCGGCTTAATTTTCACAAGGCCGGCCTCCGCCTCCACCGTATTGCCGTTAAAATCGACCGTGGCCGTTCTTCCGTTTATTTTCAGCACCTTGCCCGGCAACGCAACACACATAACAATCACCATATCCAGCGGATTGGATAAAGCGCCCGCCCTTCATCCGCAAAAAGGGCGGAGCTGTTTCTATTTGGAATTTTCCTCCTGCACCATCGCGGCAAGCCACGCCTGCCCAAGGCAGATGCCGCCGTCGTTGCAGGGAACGGCGCTGTTCAGGTACACGTCGAACCCGTCCTCCGTCAGCTTCGCATAGCATTGCTCCAGCAACAGGAGATTGCCAAACACGCCGCCGCTCAGCGCGACGCGCTTTTCGCCGTCTTCCGCGCGTATTTTCCGGCAAACGGCAAGCACAACGTCGGACAGCGCCACATGGAACCCGAACGCAATCCGTTCCCTGTCGCCGCCTGCGCGCGCCTTTTGAAGGATCTGGCTGACCAGATCCACCTGGTCAAGCTCGATTTCCCCGCCTTCCTTTTCCAGAAGCGGGATTCCCAGCGCGGAAGGCCCTTTTCCGGCAGCCTTCGCCGCGGCAGCCGCATTTTCCAACGCGATGGCGCATTCGCCCTCGTAACCGTTGTTCTCCCGGATACCCAGCAGCGCGCTGACCGCGTCGAACAGCCGGCCCACGCTGGAACTGTCCTGCGTATTAATCCGGTGCTTCAGCGCGGCCCGTACCATTTCGTAGCGGGGGCTGCCCCAGCTTTCGCCCGCGGCGCTGCGGTAGCAGTCTGCGGCAAGCACGGCGTTTTTTGCCACCGCGTCCCCGCCGCAGAGCGGCACGCTCCTAAGGTGCGCCCGGCGCACAAAGTCCTTGCCCTTGCAGAGCAGGAATTCGCCGCCCCAGACCGTTTCGTCCGTACCGTAACCGGTGCCGTCGAACACAACGCCGATACAACCGTCCAGATGGTGCTCCGCCATGACGGACGCCGCGTGCGCGTGGTGATGCTGGAACTTGAGCGCGCCCGCCGAGGTAATTTTTGCGGCAAGCTCTTCCCCCAGGGCGGTTGTGTGGTACCCGGGGTGCAAATCGCAGGCGACCGCGAGCGGCTCAATCCGCAAGAGGCGTTCCATATGCTTCAGGCCGTTGCGGTAATTCCGGCTGATCTGAAAATTTTCCATATCGCCAAAATATTGGCTTACATACGCGCGATCCCCCTTGTACAGGCAGAAGCTGCTTTTCAGGTCGCCACCCATGGCGAGCACCGGCTTTTTCGGGCGCGGCGCAAGCATGATCGGGAGGGGGACGTACCCCCTGCTGCGGCGGATAATCTGGGTTTTTCCCGCGAAAACCCGCGCAACGGAATCATCCAGCGGCGACAGGATCCGGCGCGTATGGTAAAGCACCCCCGAAAGGAACGGGGAATTTACTTTCAGCATATCCTCGTCTTTATAAATCATCGGCTCCGTTGTAAAATTACCGCTGGTAACCACCAACGGGCCGAGCGTATCCGTCAGCATCTGATGAAGCCCGGTGCAGGGCAAAAACGCGCCGAGAAACCGGCTTTCGCCGCTAACCTGCGGGCAGAACGCCTGCTTGGTTATCCGCAGCAGGACGATCGGCCTTGCGGTCGACTTTAAAAGCTCTTCCTCCTCTTTGCTTACACTACAGTACGCACGGATGCTTTCCATCGAGGGGAACATAACGGCGAAGGGCTTTTTCTCCCTGGCCTTCAAAAGCCGCAGGCGCTCAACCGCCGTTTCCTGCTCAGGGGAACACACAAACTGGTAGCCGCCCACGCCCTTCAGGGCAAGAACCCCGCCGTTGCGCAGAAGGGCAACCGCCTTTGAAAAGGCTTCCTCTTTCTCCCACGTCATGCCCTGATCCCGCAAAATAAGCTGCGGTCCGCAGTCATGGCAGGAAATCGTCTGCGCATGGCATCTGCGGCCTGCTTGGTATTCCTTTTCACAGGCGGAGCACATGACGAAATCCCGCATTGTTGTTGTACCGCGGTCGTAAGGAAGCGTATTCATAATGCTGTACCGCGGCCCGCAGGAAGCACAGCTAATGAAAGGATAGTGATAGCGTCTGTCCTTTGGGTCATACAATTCTTTCTTGCAGCTTTCGCACATGGGGATGTCCGGGGGAAGCACCGGCGCTTCCGTATGGTCTGTATATTTTCCGCTTAAATCAATGCGGAAGCTGTCAAACCGTTCCTCCGGCAGCGGCTTTACCTCAACGCGAAGAACCTGTGCGCCCTCCGGCCGCTGTTCGTGCAGGCGGCGAACAAAAGCTTCCACTTCCGCCTGACCGCCCGAAGCGGTGATTTCCACAATTCCGCCGCTGTTGCGCACCCACCCTTTCACGCCGAGTTCTTTCGCCTGCGCGGCAACAAACGGGCGGTAACCTACGCCCTGCACGATACCGAAAACGGTTATGAAAACAGTCATGCGCTCTGATCGTCCTTCGGCTCCTGCGTAAAGGTCTCCGTTCCTTTTTCGCTGGCTGGCTGGGTATAGGCGGGGCGCATGCAAAGGCATTTTTTCGGGCAACTCGCCACACAGTAGCCGCACTGGATACAGCTGAAGCGTTTAATGGACCAGCTTTTTGCCGCGCGGTCTACGGTAATGGCGCCCGTGGGGCATTTTTTGGAGCAGAGTCCGCAGAAAACGCAGACGTCTATATCATTTTCCACATGCCCCCTGGTGCGCTCGGGGTAAACCCTCGGCTCCTGGGGATACAGCCGGGTCGCCGGCTTAGAAAACAGGTTATGCAGCTCTGTTTTCGCAAATGTCAGTAATTTCATATTTATCACCTCTCGGTACAGCTAATGCACGGATCAATCGTGAGAATCAGAATCGGAACATCAGCAAGCTGAGCACCCTTCAAGGTTTCAAGCATTCCGGGCAGGTTCGCAAATGTAGGGGTCCGAACGCGGACGCGGTCGAGGAATTTGGTTCCGTTGCCCTTTACATAGTAAACCGCTTCGCCGCGCGGCTGTTCCACGCGCATGAAATACTCGCCGTCCGGGAAGCCTTTAACGGGCACAGCAATTTCGCTGTCCGGAATCTTTTCTACCGCCTGACGAATAATGTCGATGGACTGGAACAGTTCCTTTATACGCACGTCGGTGCGGGCGTAGCAGTCGCCCACATCGCTGGTAATCGTTTCAAACTCAAGGTCGGAATACGCGGCGTAACCCATCCTGCGGGTGTCGCGTACAATGCCGCTAGCACGCATGAATGGGCCGACCGCGCCAAGGTCGTGCGCCTGCTGTTTTGTTAACAGGCCGACGCCCTGCAAACGGGAATTGACCGCCTTATTTTCCAGAAAGGTTCTGGAAAGCTCGCGCAGGTCCTTTTCCATCCCGTTCAGGATCTTTACGAATTCCTTGAGCATATCGGCGTCCATGTCCTTCATTACGCCGCCGATTTTATTCACCGAAAAAATCACGCGGCCGCCGGTGGATGTTTCAAACATATCCAGGATTTTTTCGCGCATCCGCCAGGATTGCATAAACAGGCTTTCAAAGCCGAACGCGTCCGCCAGAAGGCCGAGCCACAGTAGGTGGCTGTGCAGGCGCGACATTTCGCACCAGATGGTGCGAAGGTATTTCGCACGGGGCGGAACCTCCACGCCCATCACATGCTCTACCGACTCGCAGTAGCCCATGCCATGCATAAAGCTGCAGATGCCGCAGATGCGCTCCGCAACGTAAACATATTCGTTAAAATCTTTCTTTTCAACCAGTTTTTCAAGGCCCCTGTGGATAAAACCGATGGAAGGCACCGCCTCCACCACTTTTTCGTCCTCCAGCACCAGGTCCAGATGGATCGGTTCCGGCAGTACCGGATGGTGCGGCCCGAACGGTACGATGCTGCGTTTAGACATCTGGTATCCCTCCTTACGTTATTTAAAAGGCGTTTTCTTATCGGTACGGTAAAGGGTACCTTGATAATCAACGGAAATCATTTTGATCTGTACGCCGAAAAGGTCGTGTATTTCGTTTTCATACAGAAAGGCCGTCGGGTAAATATTGGTGATGCTCGGAATCTGGGCATCCTCGCCGATGGTAAAGCGCAGGTTATATAAATCGTAGTCTTTTCCGAAGGAATAGGATAATTCATAGCCATCCTGCGTCCGTGTGGAGCAGATCTGCACCAAACGGCACTCACTGTTTTTCATTTTCAGGACTTCCTCTAAAAGGGAGTCGGGGGAAATGGGTATAATAATATTTTCCGCCATGACTAATCCTCCTTCTGTGCAACCGGGGCCTTGCCCGCTTTCATTGCGGCGCGCTTTTTGTCGAGAAGGGCAACCGCCTTCACCACGCCGTCGATAATGGATTCCGGTTTTGCGGCGCAGCCCGGCACATAAATATCAACGGGAATGACCGTATCGACTCCCCCGAGTATATTATAACACTCTTTAAAAATTCCGCCATCACAGGCACAAATTCCCACAGCGACAACCACCTTCGGGTCCGGCATCTGGGAATAAAGCTGTTTTACCACTTCTCGGTTCTGGCTGTTAATGCCGCCGGTGATCAGAAAAATATCGGCGTGCTTCGGGTTTCCGGTGTTCACAACGCCGAACCGCTCCACGTCGTAAACCGGGGTTGTACAGGCGAGGACTTCTATGTCGCAGCCGTTGCAGCTGGAACCGTCATAATGCAAAAGCCATGGTGACTTTGAGATATTCATGATTCAAGCACCTCCCTTAATGTACAAGCGTAAGAATCAAAAGATTGACTCCGCCCGCAACCAGCGTTACCAACCAGGTTGATTTCAGCATACTGTCCCACTTTACACGGGGGAACAGGTTGTCCACAAACGTTTCCAAAATATAAGCTAAGAGGCAGACAGCCGCGGCAATCAAGAAGCTCCACCACTTCATATTTACAATGAACAGGCCGACCATACCGAGGAGCAAAACATCCTCGTACCAAACGGCAAGTTCTACAAGCGCCAGAATATTGCCGGAAAGCTCCGTTGTAATCCCCTTTACCATTTCCTGATGCGCATGGTGGGAGGTGCTGATGTCAAACGGGGATTTTCGAAACTTAATGGTTAAGATGTACAGGAAGCCAAAAAACATACCGGGCAGATATGCGATGGGGGAAACGCTGCTTTGGGCAATATCTCCGACCATAAAGCTTCCCGTTGCAATATAGAATCCAATTGCGGTAAGCAGGAGCATCGGCTCATAGGCCATCATCTGCAAAAGCTCCCTCTGCGAGCCCATGGCGCTGTACGGGGAATTTGCGGAGCAGGCCGCCATCATCAGGAAAACCTCCGCCAGTGTCAGCGCAAAGCACACGAGCAGCAAATCGCCGCCGATGAAGAACAGGCAGCCTGTGAACAGGATAAAGATGAAGTAGCCGCCCACAAAGAAATCCTGCACACCGTTTACCACGAGGGACTGCTTTTCAAACAGCTTGAAAAGGTCGTAAAAAGGCTGGAGAAGCGGCGGGCCCTGGCGCCCTTGGAACCGCGCGCCGATTTTTCGGTCAATTCCGGCGAGAAACCCGCCGATAAATGGGGCCAGAATCAGATAGAGTGCAATTTTCAGGATTCCCATGTCAGATGGCGCCTCCAATCGCAAGAATCATAAGAATAACCATTATCGCCGAAGCCAACACGAGCGACGGCTTTAAAAGCTTCTTTTCGCCGAAATATTCGTCCATATACCAGTTTGCAAGATACATGGATTTTTCCTGTCCAAAGGAGTCGACGAACGTGCGGTCATCGCCGCGGTTAACACCCGCCATATAGGAAATAACCATTTTATTCTCCTTGCCGAACGTGAGCAGGTTCACCATAACCGGAAGAATTACGATCATGCACAGCATCAGAAGCATGGCATTGATATCGCTTCCGCTGATAAGCGCCACGACGGTAGTATTAAACATCTGTGAAAGGAACGGCTCGACGAAAACGCCGGAAAATACCGGAAAAAGGATGCACAGCGCGATGACGAGGAAGGTAAGCGTGTAAAGCGAGCACTTCTCGCTCTTGCGCACCGTGTCCTTGAGCTGCTCGGAGCGATGGATAACGGCAACCAGTTTGCCGAGCCATTTTCCCCAGTAGAACAGCGTGCTCGCACTACCGAAAACCAAAAACACGACAAGCCATACGCTCTTGGAATCAACGAACGCCTTTAACGCGGCCCATTTGGAAATCAGCATTCCGAACGGGGCAAGGAACATGCCGCAGATACCGACGATCATAACGAACGCCAGCTTCGGAAGGCGGACGATCAGGCCATGCATATCTTCAATGTTCCGGCTGCCGGTGCTGTTTTCCACCGCGCCGACAGAAAGGAACAGAAGGGATTTGGACACCGCGTGGAATACCAGAAGAAGGGTCGCGGCCCAGACCGCCTCTTGCAGCCCGACGCCTGCGCATGCGGTAATTAATCCCAGATTCGAAATCGTGGAATAGGCAAGCACCTTTTTGCCGTCGCTCTGTGAAATCGCGAGCAGCGAAGCCGCAAAAAAGGTAAAGCCGCCGATGCAGGTCACCATAACTCCTACAAGGTTGCCGTGAAGGGAAGGCGCCAGCCGGATGAGCAGGTAAACGCCGGCTTTTACCATGGTTGCCGAGTGCAACAGCGCCGAAGTCGGCGTAGGCGCAACCATTGCGCCGAGAAGCCAGCGGGAAAACGGCATCTGCGCGCTCTTTGTCAGCGCCGCAAAGGCCAGGAGCGTTACAGGGACGATAACCGCCCCGTTGCCTGCCGACGCGGCGACCAAATCCTGCAGGTTCGCGATGTGCAGCGCGATGGAGCTGTACAGGATCGCGAAGGAAAAGCCCATGCCGCCCAGAAGGTTCATCCAGAGTGCGCGAAAGGAATTGTTAACCGCTTCCTCCGTCTGGGTGTAGCCGATCAGCAGGAACGAGCACAGCGTTGTAATTTCCCAGAAGAAATAAATCCAGGTAAGATTGCTCGAAAAAATCAGCCCGAACATCGCCCCCATAAAGACAAACAGCATGGAGAGAAAGAACGAGGACCGGTCTTTATACTCCGTGTGATGCTTATGGTAATCCTTTATGTACCCGACCGCGTAAACGCAGATCAGGGCACCGACAATGCCGACAACCAGGCACATGATTAGGGTGAGGTGATCCACCAAAATGTGCTCCCCGCCCTCTGCGCTCAGACCGGCAGCTTCCATCCACACGACGGGAAGCGTCCCCGCTGCGGACAGCAAAAGCACAATCCATCTTTTATACCGAATGCCATAGTAAAACACAAGGCCCATCAGACCGAGTTCCACCACCATAAAAAACTCGTCGAGCATCTGTGTTTCCAATAGATAGGACTGCGTCCCTCCGCCTTGCAGCGAACTCACGCAAAGCAGCAAAACCGTTGCAACAATCACAAAGCTGCTGCAGTAAATGAGTCCGTCCCGCAGCTTGCCCGGTTTTGCAAGGGCAATCAGCAAAGCCGCAAGAAAAGGAAAGACCATTAGCGTTGCTATCATTTCCATAATTACCACCATTTCTCCCATGTGTACGTATTCTCCGCATTTTCCATGCGAATTGCCAGGAGCTAAACACAAAAAATAAAAGTTTTTTTCAAAAAATTCACTTTATTTTCTGTATTGCACTCCAAAAAAATATATTAATGTCGCTTTTAACAACGGACACAGATATAATAATAGTCACATTTGTGCAAAAGCGCAAGATGAATATTGACCCTTTTTTGCCTGATTTGTTAGCATATTTTATGTAAAAGGTTCAAAAAAGGCAAAACCATTTGTCTATTATGACAGGTTAGAATATAAATTTGACAAAATCCCAGCGAAAAAACGCATAACCTGTGCGGTTATGCGTTTTTTGTGACCGGATCAAAAGAAAAATCATCCGGCTTGTTGATTTGCGGCATCAATAATCTTCAGGAGCAAATCGGCAATACCCACATTATATCCGCTGGAGGCGTACACACCGCGCCCGCCGCGGCAAACGACGGCAAGCGGAAGTTTGTCCGGGTCTACAAACATCCTGCGGGCCATCGGCACCGCGGTTTCCGCAAAGTCGGCACAATGCACCAGGGCGGCGGGAAGGACCTCCTTCGCTTTTGCAAAGGTCGCGTTCTTCCACGCGGCGGAACTCTGGATAAGGAACAGAAGCTTGCAGTCCGCGGCATTCAGCGCGTCTTTCGCCTCAATAAACTCATTTAAAATATGCTCGGTGGGCTCGCGGCCTTCCTCCAGCCAGACAACCAGCGCGGTCCCCGCGCCGAGAACGGAATCCGCCGGAACCGGCTCGCTGCGGTCATTGTAAATCTGGAACGGCAGGAGCGGAATGTCCTGAATCAGGTCGCTGATCTCTGTTTTGCACAGTTCGATCGAAAGTTCTTTTGCTTCGCCCGCGTTTAGCCGGAAGCAGTATTTTTTCGCGAACTGGTTGCCGTTCGGCGTGCGGCTGGAAGTCAGCAGGCGGTACGCGCCCGGATTAAGGGACAGCATGAGCGTTCCGTTTTCCCATGCGGCGTTGGAAAGCTCCAGCGTCCTGTACTCGCCGTCTTTCAGCACAGCCAGCGTCCAGTTGTGCAGGTAAGCCCATTTTTCCCCGTTCCCCAGCAGGGTGAGCTTCGCATCCTCCGCGCGTTCCTCTTCCTCCTGCACATTGTGGAACGCGCCGCCGCGGTAATACTGGGGCGCCATGTCCACCGGATTCAAGCGCGCCGGAATCCCGAGCGTGCGGCAGATTGCGGTAAACAGCACCCTGCGGTCTAGCTCCCCGCCCTGACCGGTGCGTACAACGCATACGGGCGTTGCAATCAAGCGTTCGCTCTGCCTGTCCGCGCTGACCTGGTACTTGCTGACATACGCCCAGACGTCTTTTGGGTTTTTACGGAAGGAATCCGCCGTCGGCTTGTCAAACAGCCCGGACAGGAATCGGCGGTATTCGGAAAGCTGCTCCAGATACACGCGCGGGCACAGGATATAGGGGACAAAGACATTTTCCGGGAAATCCCCGCGGTAAGGAAGTGCTTCGCGGAAATGCTCCTCGAGAAGCGCGGCGCGAACATCGTGCAGATCCTTTTTCATTAAAGAGCAAAGCATTTTTATTCGAAGCTCGCGATTCTCGTCTCCGAAGTCCATAGACAGGAAGTCGTAAACCTCCGGGAAATTGCCCTGTGCCGCTTTCAGAAGCTCCCGCACCTTCTGCGGGTCTGCAAAGCGGGCGGCTAGCGCGTCCGCCTTTTCGTTATCAAAGAAACCGGCGGCGTATTCCTTGCGCTTTTGGTCGGCCTGATGGATGACCGCCCGCCTTTTTTCCTTCTGCTCCTCTGTCAGCGCAATAAAGTTGCGGGAGCTGTCCTTCGGCGCGCGGAAAACGAAGTCCTCCTGTGCGTCCGGTTCTTCGGCAACCGCGCGGGTAAAGTCGATTTCGATCGAATCCATTTCTTCCGTGTCGACAAAAACCTCAGCAAAACGCCCGTCCTTCACCGCGTGAATATGGATGCTACCGAAACCGAGCGTTACGGCCGCGCGGCCGGCCTCATCCGTTTTAACGGAAGCAATCGGCGAAAATTCGGAACCGTTCAGCAGTTCAAAGTGGACGGTCACGCCCGCAAGCGGTTCGGGATTTTTGACGGTAACCGTAAAGCGGCGGTTCTCCGCATAGCGTTTGAGTTCATTTAAATAGAGGGTGCAGCCGTCGCGGGTGATCTCTTCCTCATCCTGCGAGGGCAAAAACGCCTTGCAGGTCATCAGCATGGAGCGCGCGGCGGCTTCGGTAAACCATCCCCGGTTTAAAACAGGCTCCGGCTCGCACGCGCCAAGGAAATACCAATCCCCATCGCACCAGACTTCCACCCATGCATGGTTGTCGTCGCAGTGCGCCCAGCGGGGCGCGTAAATCTGGCGCGCCGGGATACCGACGCTGCGCAGGGCGGTCACCGCAAAGGTGGATTCCTCTCCGCAGCGCCCGTAGGAGGATTTCATTACAGTAAGGGGCGAAACGGTGCGGTCGTCCGTCGCCTGATAGGTTACATGCTCGGCGCACCAGACGTTGACCTCCAGTGCGGCCTCCTTCATGCTTTTTCCGCGGACCCGGTCTGCCAGTTTCTTTCGGAAAAGCGGGCGGCAGTCCTCAATCGCTTCATTATTTATACGGTACGAAACCACATAATTCAAGAAAATATCTTCCGGAATCCGGCTTTTCCAAAAGGGATTCTCCCAAACAGACAGCCCGAATTGCGCAAATTTCTGATAAAGGGAAAAGTCATAATCCCCGATATCGCTTGCGGGCATAGTGCTGTAAAAAAACTCTAGAATCATGCGCTCGTCTTCGCTACAGCCACGCATTCGTTCCAAAATCACTTCGCCGTCATGCCCCAGGGTTGCTTTGGATTCCATAAACTGCTGGTGAATCCTGTCCCGCAGCGCCTGTGAAAAATACATATCCATATCTCCTTCACACCTTATATTCTGCTATTCCTGCCCGGGCTTTATCAAGTGGCAGGCAACAAAATGCCCCGGCCGCACCTCGGCCATCTTCGGCGTCACTTTCCGGCACTGCTCCGTCGCTTTCGGGCAGCGCGAGCAGAAATGGCAGCATTCCGGCAAGTTGATCGGGCTGGAAATGTTTCCCTGCAGCGGCACACGCTTGCGGGACTGCTCCAAATCCGGGTCCGGAAGCGGGATGGCGGAAAGCAAAGCCTGCGTATAGGGATGCAGCGGATTGTCAAACAGTTCCTTGCTTTCCGCAAGCTCGGTCATGCTGCCAAGGTACATGACCCCCACGCGGTCGCTGATGTACTTTACCATGGAAAGATCGTGCGCAATAAACAGGTACGTCAGCTTCCTTTCCTCCTGCAATTTCTTCAAAAGGTTGATCACCTGCGCCTGAATGGACACATCCAGCGCAGAAATCGGTTCGTCTGCGATGATAAAGTCCGGGTTCACCGCAAGCGCGCGCGCAATGCCGATGCGCTGGCGCTGCCCGCCGGAAAATTCGTGCGGGAAGCGGTTGGCGTGCTCTTCCTGCAAGCCGACAACCTCTAGCAGATCAACCACCATCTGGGCGCGCTCCTGCGCCGATTTGGCCAGATGGTGCGCGTCGATGCCCTCCGCGATAATGTCCATGACCTTCATGCGGGGATTCAGGGAAGCGTACGGGTCCTGAAAGATCATCTGCATGCGCCGGGAAAGCTCGTGGCTCTGCGCGGCGCTCATTTTTCCGGACACGTCCGCGCCGTCAAACAGGACGGTTCCGCCTGTGGCGCTGTAAAGCCGAATGATCGTGCGGCCCAGCGTGGATTTTCCGCAACCGGACTCCCCGACCAGACCGAAGGTTTCGCCCCTGTAAATGGAAAAGCTGACGTCGTCCACCGCTTTCAGCATCTGGTTTTTCCCAACGTTAAAGTACCGTTTCAGGTTCTTGACCTGTAAAATGACTCTCTCCTCAGGCATTGTCCGCACCGTCCTTTCCCTGCTTTTTCGCGCGTTCGTCCAAAAGCCAGCACGCGGCTTTGTGGGTGCCGGAAAGGCTGGTGTATTCCGGCATATATTCCTGACACACCTTCATTGTATGCGGGCAGCGGGCGGCAAACGGACAGCCCTTCGGCGGGTCCATCAGGTCGGGCGGCGTACCCAGAATGGAAAAGAGCTGCTGGTTGTGCTCGTGTAGCTTCGGGATGGAAGCCAGCAGGCCCTTCGTATAGGGATGGGCGGTTTCGTAAAACAGGTCGCGCAAGCCGCCGGTTTCCACCAGCCTGCCGCCGTACATAACGGCCACGCGGTCCGCAATATTCGCAACCACGCCCAGATTATGGGTAATCAGGATAATAGACGTATCGATTTTCCCCTGCAGCTCTTTCATTAAATCCAGAATCTGCGCCTGAATGGTAACATCCAGCGCGGTGGTGGGTTCGTCCGCAATCAGGATTTTCGGGTTGCACGCAAGCGCGATTGCAATAATCACGCGCTGGCGCATGCCGCCGGAAAGCTGATGGGGGTACTGCCCGAAGCGGGTTTCCGGGTTGGAAAGTCCGACTAAGCGGATCTGCTCGATCGCCCGCTCCTTCAGCGTTTCCTTGGAAAGCTCGGGATGATGCTCGTGGATGACTTCCATTATCTGCTTGCCGACGGTCATCGTTGGGTTCAACGAGGTCATCGGATCCTGGAAAATCATCGAAATTTCTTCGCCGCGGATTTTTTGCATTTCGCGTTCCGGAAGCGTGGTAAGCTCCCGGCCTTCCATGCGGACCACGCCTTCGGCCACCCTGCCGTTGTTCGGCAGAAGCCCCATGATCCCTTTTACGGTGATGGATTTTCCCGAACCGGACTCGCCCACAATGGCGAGGGTTTCCCCTTTTTCCAGCGAGAAGCTGACGCCGCGCACCGCCTGGACAACGCCAAGCTGCGTCTTAATATGCACATGCAGGTTTTCTACTTCCAATAAACTGCTCATTGCGGCCCTCCTCACTGTCTCATTCTGGGGTCAAGCGCGTCGCGCAGCCCGTCGCCCAGAATACTGAAACAAACCATGATTAAAATAATGACCAGAGCGGGGAAGATCAGCAGGTACGGGAAATTCTGCAAAACCTGATACCCATTGTTGATCAGAACCCCCAGCGAGGCGTTCGGCTCCGCCAGGCCGATTCCGATAAAGCTTAAAAACGCTTCGGTGAAAATCGCCGATGGGATGTCGAACATGGCGTTGATAACAATAACGCCGACAGTATTCGGAATAAGGTGCTTCAAGATGATATCCCGGTTGCTGGTACCCAGCACGCGGGCGGCCAGGACGAATTCCTGGTTTTTCAGCTTCAGAATCTGGGCGCGCACCAAACGCGCCATGTTCACCCATCCGGTAATAGAAAGCGCCAGAACGATCGTCCAGATTCCGGCAGGCATGACCATCATCAGCAAAATGACGATAATCAGTTGCGGAACGCCGACAAGGACTTCAATGATACGCTGCATAATTGCGTCCACCCTGCCGCCGAATAGAGCCGAAACCGCGCCGAACGTTACGCCGATAAACAGGTCGATGAATGCGGCGGCAAAGGCGATTAAAAGCGAAATCCGCGTACCCTGCCAGATACGCGCCCATTGGTCGCGGCCGAACTGGTCGGTGCCGAAGGGATAGGCAGCGCTCGGGGATTGATAAATCCGCGAATAATCCGTATCGAAGTAGGTATGCTTTGCGAAAACCGGGCCGAAAATCGCAAGGAGGATGACGATGACCAGCACAAACAGGCTGACAACCGCCGCCTTGTTCTTTTTCAGGCGCAGCCAGCCGTCCTGGAACGCCGTCAGGTTCGGGCGGGCGATGTGTTCCCTTTCGTCCTTGTCCACCACGACTTTGGTAAACAGCTCCTGAGGGATTTCTGTTTTCGTCATTTGTTAATCCCCCTTTCCGTTGGACGCCAGGCGAATCCTCGGGTCAATGACCGAATAGAGGATATCGACGACCAGCATCACAAAAATGTAGAATGCGCTGTAAAAAACGGTGATTCCCATAATTGTGGAATAGTCGTTCGTTTTGATGGAATCCACAAACAGGCTGCCGATTCCGGGGATGCTGTAAATATTTTCAACCGCAAGGGAACCGGTCAGCAGGTTGACTACGATCGGCCCAAGGATGGTTACAACCGGAATGATCGAGTTGCGCACCGCATGCCGCATTAAAACCTTAAACTGGTTCAGGCCCTTCGCCTTGGCGGTTACAATATAGTCCTGTCCCAGCACATCCAGCATTTCCGTGCGCATAAAGCGCGCGATCATTGCGGTAACGCTGAACGAAAGCGCAATGGAGGGCAGCACGGAGTTTTTCCAGCTTTCCCAGAAAGCCACGGGGAGAAGCCCCCATTTCAGCCCGACATAGTATTGCAGCAGCGCCGCGGCAACAAAGTTCGGAACCGACACGCCCAGAACGGCGATAACCATGGTAAAATAATCGATTCCGCTGTTGTGCCGCCACGCGGCGATGATGCCCAAAATCAGCCCGATGGAAAGGCCGATAAGGATCGCCTGAATACCGATCAGGGCCGAAGGGCCTATACGCCCCATAATTACGCCGGAAACCGGCTGACCCGAATAGAAAAAGGAGGTTCCGAAATCCCCTTTTGCCACATTCAGGATATATTTGCCGTATTGAACGATGACCGGGTCGTTCAGCCCGTATTTTTCCAGTAACTGCGCCTGCTGATCCGCCGGTAGCAGGGAAAAGCGCTCCGAATCAAACGGCGTGCCCGGCAGTTTTTTCATCAGGAAAAAGGTCGTTGTTAAAATGATTAACAGAGTAATCAGCAAATACACCATGCGCTTGCATATGTATCTGAACATTCCGTATACCCTCCCTAGCTATCTTTACTAAAAAAGAGGGGGAAGAACTCCTCCCCCTCTTTCATTCCCAGTTTCCCGATTCTCTTAATTCAGGGAAGCATATTTGAATTCGATCGGTGCGCCAAACGGATGGGTAACCAGGTTTTTCACATTCGGTTTTGTGAGATAAGCGGATCCTCTGTAGAACAGCGGGGATACGACCGCGTCATTAACAACCAGGAGCTTTTCCGCCGTAAGCATATCCTGCAGGCGCTTTTCGTCGTCGGTCTGCTTTTTCGCGTCGGCAATCAACCCGTTATAGGTGTCGCTCTTGTAGCTTCCGCGGTACGGTGTGCCGTTTGTCCACAGATCCATATAAGTCATTGCATCGTCGTAGTCCGCGCCCCAGGCGGTAATCGCCATCTGGAAGTTGTTGTTATCCATCAGCTGGTTTCTTGCCTTTTTCGTTTTGGAATCAATCTTTACATCAATGCCAAGATTCTTCTTAAATTCGCTCTGAAGGTAGGTTGCAACGGTCTTTGTTACGGAATCGTCCTCGGTCAAAAGGGTGAGGGTCGGTACGCTGCCAAGCTCTTTTACGCCCTTGTCCCAGTATTCCTTTGCCTTCGCTGCATCGAACGCAGTAATGTCGCCGTTGAGTTCACGGAATGTCTCCTTGCCGTTCCCGTACATATAGTTCGGAATCAGGCCGGTTGCCGGTGCGGAACCGTCGGAAAGGATGGCGTCCGCAAGGGTTTTGCGGTCGATCGCATAACCGAGCGCTGTACGGATATTTTTATTGGACAATGTCTTGTCCGTCAGGTTGAACTGGAGGTAAGTCGTGCGGAATTCATTGTTGGAGCTGAATTCCGGGCTGGATTTCATTGCCGGAACGTCGGAAGATGAAAGGATGACCCTGGAAAGCTCGCCGGCCTTGTAAGCGTTAAGAGCCGTGGCCTGTTCCTTAATGATGCGAACCTTGACGTTCGGAACTTTTACATTCGCAGCGTCCCAATAGGAATCGTTCTTCTTCATAACGCTTCCGCTCGCCGGGTCGTAGGAGGTAAGTACATATGGGCCGCAGTAAATCATGCTGCCCGCATCCAGGCCGTACTTATCGCCCTTGGATTTCACAAATTCCTCGTTCAGCGGGAAAAACATCGGAAGGGTGGTCAGGCGGATGAAATACGGTGTCGGCTGCTTCAGCTTGACTTCAAAGGTTTTGTCGTCAAGCGCTTTCACGCCGACATCCTCGGCTTTCGCTTTGCCGGCAAGATATTCCTCACCGTTGACGATGTAGTCCGTCATAATGAAAGAATAGCCGTTTGTAGCGTCCGCGCTCATCTGCTTGAGCCAGGAAAATACGAAATCCTTCGCGGTAAGGGAGGTGCCGTTGCTCCATTTCAGGCCGTCCCTCAGCGTAAAGGTGTAGGTAAGCTTGTCGTCAGAAATCTTGCAGTCCTGCGCCAAAGCCGGTTCCGGCTCATGCTTGGCGTTCAGGCGGTAAAGCCCTTCGGATACATTATTCAGAATGGTAAAGGAGTTTGTGTCGGAAGCCGCCCACTGCACCATGGTGCGAATTTCGTTTGTGTCGTACACCGTAATGGTGTCGCTGGACGCCGCCCCGGAACTCGCCGTCTGTTCCGTACCGGACGCAGCGGTGCCGCCGGATGAACCTGTGAAACCGCAGCCACCGGCTGTTATGACCATGGCCGCTGCAAGAATCAGTGCAAGCAGTTTGCTCTTTTTCATACAATCTCTCTTCTTTCCTAAAAATTTTTGATTTTTTGCTTTTGGAATAATAATACTGTGCGTAAGATTGACTGATCATAAGGGTCTTTAGTTTGTTTTGTTTCCGAACTTACTTATTTTGATATTATCACCATCCTTTCAAAAAGTCAATGTATTTACCAATAACATTTTAATTCATTTTCGTAATTTTGTATAGATTTAATTAAAAATCCCAGCAATACTATTGAAAATCGAATTTTCCCATGCTATGATGGTTACAAAATCCGACAATAAATGAATGGATCGTGATGAACATTATACACACCGTAGACCAAACCCATATCCGGTCGATTAACCAAAGGGTTATCCTTGAAAAAATCTACTGCGACGAACCGATTTCCCGTGCGGAACTGTCGCGCGAGCTGTGCATCAGTAAATCCGCCATGACGGAAAACATTTCGTCCCTGCTGGATATTGGGATCATTCAGGAGGTAGGCGCCGGAGCCGCCATGTCCACAGGCGGACGCAAGCCCATCCTTCTCAAATTCAATGAAAATTACCAATATATTATTGCGATTGAGCTGAATTTCGAGGATCCGATCTTCGTGCTGGGGAACCTGCGCGGCGAGACCCTCAACAAGATTACGGTTGCGATCGCAAACGACGCCAAGTACCCCGAAAGGCTGAATCTGGTTTTAAACGCAACCAATCTTCTGCTTTCTACCGCGGGGTTGAGCCGCCAGGATCTGGCGATTATTGCGATTTCGTGCCCGGGCGTGTTTGACCCGGAAAACCGCAATTACTACGCGGAATCCAATTTTGCCAACTGGAATATGAGCGACCTTTCCCGCCAGCTGGAAGAACTTTTTGAAACGCAGGTGCTGGTCGTAAACGACGTAAACGCCGCGGCGGTGGGGGAGTTCACCACCGGTGCCGGCAAAAAGGCGGAAAACCTTGTGTACATCAGCGGCGGCTACGGGTTCGGCGCGGGTATCATTATTAATGGAAAGCTGTACCTGGGCAGCACCAACCGCGCGGGAGAAATTTCGAACTCCATTCCTGCCGGGCCTTTGGGGCTGGTAAACGGAAAATTCGGGAATCTGGGCGACACCGTCAATATCCGAGCGCTGAAGCAATACATCCGTACCAAAGCGCCGAAGGAGACGCGGGACGCCTTCGCCGCGCTGGGGAAAACTCCCGATTCGGCCGGGTTCAAAGACATTGTACGGGTCTGGCGCGAGGGCGACGAATTTTTAAAAAAATGCATTGACGGAATATCTGAAATAATCGGCGCGACCATTTCCAATATTATCAGCCTTCTAAACTGCGACATGGTCATTTTGGGTGGTGATTACGTTACCTTTCAATCGCAGATGCTTCCGATCATCAACCGCATTGTGCAGGAAAGCGCATTCGAGCCCATAAGCGTGGTTTCCGCAAGTTTGGAAACGAATGCCGGGATCTGTGGGCTGTTCGCCCTTTCCAAAGAGATCATTTTCGATAGAATCTGCAATTATGAGCATACATAGCCTTTGCATTCTGGAAATGCAGAGGCTATCATTTTATGGTATAATGATGATGAAGATGGCTTTTCAGCCATAGGATTCTTCTTTTCGTTCATTTGAAAGCCTGATTTGAAAAAAGTTTAAATATTTTAACGCAAACCGCAAAAAGCTGTTGGGCCGCCTGCGGCAAAAGGAGAATGGAACATGGAAAAATCAAAAGTTTATTTTGCGGATTTCCGGGCTACTTCGGAATGCAACCTTCTGCAGAAGCTGGAAAAGCTCGTGAAGAAAGCCGGCATTGAAACGCTTCCCTTCGCGGACAGGTACACGGCGGTGAAAATCCATTTCGGCGAACCGGGCAACCTTTCCTATCTGCGGCCGAATTTCTCGAAGGTCATCGTCGATCTGGTGCGCAGGCAGGGCGGGAAGGTTTTCCTGACCGACTGCAACACCCTGTATGTTGGAAGAAGGAAAAACGCGCTGGACCATCTGGACGCCGCTTATGAAAACGGATACAACCCGTTCGCAACCGGCTGCCATATCCTAATTGCGGACGGCCTAAAAGGCACCGACGACACGCTGGTACCGATCGACTGCGAATATGTAAAAGAGGCCAAAATCGGCCGCGCGATAATGGACGCCGACATATTTATATCCCTGACCCATTTTAAGGGGCACGAAAGCACGGGAATCGGCGGCGCGCTGAAAAATATCGGCATGGGCTGCGGCTCCCGCGCGGGAAAAATGGAAATGCACAGCGATGGAAAACCGGTCGTGGAGAAGGACGAATGCCGCGGTTGCGGCGCCTGCCGCAAAAACTGCGCGCACGACGCGATCTCCTTCGACGAGAACCACCGAGCCCAAATCGACCATGAGAAATGCGTAGGCTGCGGGCGCTGCATCGGCGCCTGTAATTTTGACGCGGTGCACCCCGGCGGGGATACGGCGAACGAAATATTAAACTGCAAAATTGCGGAATACGCCTATGCTGTGTTAAAGGACCGCCCCCATTTCCACATCAGCCTTGTAATGGATGTGTCGCCCAACTGCGACTGCCATGCGGAAAACGATGCACCGATTGTTCCGGACGTGGGCATGTTCGCTTCCTTTGACCCCGTCGCGCTGGACGTTGCCTGCGCGGATGCGGTTAACCGCCAGCCCGTTTTAAACGGCAGCTTCTTAGCGGAACAGCCACAGACCACCCATGACCATTTCACAGACACGCATCCTGTGACCGACTGGAGGGTCGGAATTGACCACGCGGTAAAAATCGGGCTGGGGAACCGGGATTATGAACTTATTACCATAAAATAATCCTGTTTCCCTAAAAAAAAGGCAAGAACCAGCCGAAAAATACGTTGTAAAGGGCAATTTTAAAGCAAGAATTTTAGTAAACAGAAAAGCAGGGATGATTATGAAGGAAATTAAAGTAGCAGTCGTAGACGATTCTCCTTTTTCCGTAGCGATGCTGACCAACATGCTGACGGAAAACGGATTTCAGGTCGTCGGCAGTGCAAACAATCTGCAACAGGCTGTGGATGTGGTCGCAAAGGAAAAACCGGACGTAGTCACAATGGACATAACGATGCCGGAAGTGGACGGAATCGAGTGCACAAAAACGCTTCACAAGCTGGATCCGGACCTGAAGGTGGTCATCGTCAGCTCCATGATGGACGACGAAATTATTCGCAAGGCAAAGCGCGCCAAAATTTCGGGTTATGTGCAGAAACCAGTAGACGCCGAGGAGCTTACCCTTACAATTAAGCGAATCATGGCGGACGAAGAATTGTTCGCGGAGCTTGACAAACTGTACTACACCGTATTCAAGGAAGCGCTCAGCGATACGTTCAATAAATTTTTCCACGCCGTCCCGGAATACCGCGATGAACAGAAAGCCAACATCGAGCAGACTTCGCGCGGGATCTCCTCGGTAATGGGCATTATCGGGCGCTACGGCGGTCGCATGATTCTGGACATGTCTACGGATACGGCTTCCGGAATTGCGCGGACGCTGTTCAAAATCGACCAGCCGACAAAAGAGCACATTATAAACGTAATCGGCGAACTTTCAAATATTATCGCCGGGAACGCATGCTCGCTGATGAATAAAAGCAATCCGCTTTTCGGGCTTCGCGTTGCTCCGCCGACCATTGTGTACGGCGAATTAATTAAAATTTCAAACTCCGAACTGAACACGGTTACTTCCGTGAAGGCGGACACCACTTTTGGCGAGATTTATATGAATATTGGGTTTAACAGAGGCGAGTGTGAATGAGTAATAAATATGAAGAAGCCTTTTCCAATACCTTTCTGAACGTAATGCCTCAGTTCGGTATTGAAAGCGTCACGCTGGAAAGGCAGACGGAATGCGGAAGCAAAATCGACGCCCCCGGCGTAGTGTGCATCATCGGCGTGACAGGGGATCTGCATGGGAACGTCATTTTTGCCATGACGGACGAATGCGCAAAAATGGTTGCTTCTTCCATGATGGGCGGAATGCCGATATTAGAATTCGACGAAATGGCACAGAGCGCCATTTCAGAGCTGGGAAACATGCTTGCCGCAGGCGCATGCACCTATTTGGAAATTATGGGAATCAAGGCGGATATTTCAACGCCAACCTTAATGCACGGCGATTTTGTCGTACAGGCAAGCTTTGAGCAGGTAACGTGTCTGGAGATGCGCATTAACGATATGCATTTCTACATATACGTTTCCCTGGAAAGAAAATAACGGCTAAAACATCATTTTAAAGTCGAACCCCGGCTTGCGCCGGGGTTTTTTGCTGTTAATTTCTTTTTTTCTACAACCAGATTACCCTTGACAATTCCGCCTATTATGATTCGCATCCGCTTTTTTCCCTTTGAAAGTATTTTCTTCTATTCTTAAATTTTTAAATAGAAAATATTTTTGGATTTAATTTTCCCCTGTTTAAGCGGCTGAAATTCCGAATTCGCAAAATCCGACTTAATCTCTCATTTTCCCCACATCTCCGACATTCAATTTATTCCTATAAAAATTCATTTGAAAAATATTCACAAATCCGGATAATTCGAATTGAGTGGTTTTATATTTATTAACAAATACTGTTAGACAGTATTTAAAACTATTTGAAAAGGAGTTGTATTGAAATTGAATGTCAGAAAACTAGGCGCACTTCTCTTGTCCTTCGCAATTTTTCTGTCGGTGATTATAATACCGCAGCCGGCATACGCCGCAGAGAAAGAGGGGAACAAATACCCCATTGTGTTTTGCCACGGCAACGCTGGGTGGGGCCGGGATGAGATGCTGGGCTACCGGTACTGGGGAGGACTAGTAGACCTGCAGAAAAAACTGACCGACGCCGGCTATCCAACGTATACCGCTGCCGTCGGCCCGTTTTCCAGCAACTGGGACCGTGCCTGTGAGCTTTACGCGTACATAAAAGGCGGCACGGTCGACTACGGTGAAGCACATTCCAAAAAACACGGCCACGCGCGCTACGGGAAGTCGTTCCCGGGCCTTTACCCCGAATGGGGAACGGAAACAGACGGCAGTCTGAATAAGATTCACCTAATCGCGCACAGCCAAGGCGGCCAAACCGGCCGTATGCTGATTCAGCTTCTGGAAGAGGGAAGCGAAGAGGAAAGAGAAGTCACCAAGACCGGTTTAAGCCCCCTGTTTGAGGGTGGGAAGCCGTGGGTCGCCAGCCTTACCACGCTTGCCTCGCCGCACAACGGCACAACGCTTGCCGATGTGGACATCTACAAATTAAAGGACTTCGCCACCTACCTGATTTCGGCTGCGGCTGCGGCCACCGGAAAAGGGGTGGAACCGGTTTATGATTTCAAGCTGGATCAGTGGGGCCTAAAACGCCAAGCCGGGGAATGTTTTACCAACTATGCAAAACGCGTGATGAACAGTTCTATCTGGAACGGAAAAGTCCGGGACTTCAGCTTCTGGGATCTCAGCACCACCGGCGCGGCCGAGCAAAACGCTTGGGTTACGGCAAAGGACGACGTGTATTATTTCTCCTATTCCACCTGTGCCACAACGGAAGAGCGCCTGACCGGGCACCAGATCGGGAAACCGCTCGTCATGAACCCTGTTTTATTTGCACCGGCCGCCGTAATCGGGCTTTATACACGCAGTGGAAAGGAAAAACCGGATATTGACCGCACCTGGTGGCGCAACGACGGCATTGTGAACACAATTTCAGCAAAAGGTCCCTCGGTGAATTCCACAGATGAAATCGTGGAATATAACGGTACCCCGCAGATCGGTAAATGGAACTACATGGGCGTGCAGAATATGGACCATATGGCTATTGTCGGAATAGGAAAATACAATGTAACGAACCTGTACCTTACCATTGCAAAAAATGTCCGCAGTTTGCCTGTAGTTAGTTAATAAATTTTCCGGCATTTTCCCGGACGGAAGCAATTTTTCGCCGGGAAAATGCTGTTTTATTTGATGTTGCAATAGAATTCTCTTGTCAATTTAATTTCCATGTGTTACCATTATTTATATCTATTTGCTTTAAGGGATGTGTGTTTATGCAGCCGGATACATTTTCTCAGCAAAAAATCGAGGTGAATATGCTGGGCGAGTTTTCCATAACCATCAACGGGCACCAGCTTACGAATTTAAAAGGCCGCACCAAAAGAGCCTGGATGCTTATTGAGTATCTCCTAGCAAACCGGCACAAAGACATTTCCATAGACAAACTGATTGAAGTCCTCTGGCCGGAGGACGAATGCAAAGATCCGCTGAACGCCTTAAAAAACCTGGTTTACCGGGCACGGGAGCTGCTGAAGCGGCTTTCACAGGACAGCCGGGCGGAATATATTCAGTATATCCGCAATACTTATTCATGGAACAACAGTTATCCCTGCATAATCGATACCGAACAGTTTGTCGAATTGATTAAACGGGGTGCAGACGACAAACTGGATGTCGAAACCCGCATTTCAGCGTATAAAGATGCACTTACGCTGTACCGCGGCGAATTCCTTCCGAAATCAGCATACAGCAACTGGGTCATTTCTTTGAGCACCTACTACGCAAACCTCTACACGGAATCCGTCCAACGCGTGTGCAGGCTGCTGATCCAAGAGCACCGCTTCGAGGAAGTGATCGGCGTCTGCGACGCCGCTCTGACACATTCTCCGCTGGAAGAACCCATCCACAAGATGCTGCTTTACGCTTATCTTTCCACCGGCCAGCGGAATCAGGCGCTTGACCACTACAATTATGTAATCCAGCTGTTCTACAAGGAACTCGGCGTGGACATCTCCGAATCCATGCGCTCACTTTATAAGCAGCTCATGAACAGCATCAATAACGTGGAGCTGGATCTGAGCGTTATTAAAAACGATCTGCAGGAAAGCGCGGATATCCGCGGCGCATACTACTGCGATTACGATACGTTCAAATCCTTCTACCGCATACAGGCGCGTACGGTTACACGCACCGGGAATTCTGTGTACATTGTCCTGTTTACGTTGAACGATCTTGAGGGCGGAATTCCAAAGCCAAAGATTGCGAAACTTGCCGCAGAACGTTTGAAAAGCTCAATTTTGGAAAGCCTGCGCAAAGGGGACGTTGTTTCAGCTTACAGCAACACACAGTTTATCGTGATGCTTCCCCTGATCAATTATGAGAACGCGGAAATGGTAGCAAAGCGGATTCTTCAACGGTTCCGGTTCCGGTACCGCAGGGAAAATGTGAAAGTAACCACCAGAATTAACGCGCTGGACGCTCAGCCGTAAACTAACCAAATCGTGACAGGGGGGACACTATGAGAAAATACAAATATCTCTTCCTTGTGTTTCTTCTTGTCCTGCTTCTTCCTGCCTGTACTGTGCGGGACACCGATCTGACCGGATCGGTCTCATCCCCGGTGTCTGCTTCCGCTTCTTCTTTCATTTCTTCTGCTGCTTCTTCAGCAGCTTCTGCGGCTGCGGATTCCCCGGGGGTGGAAGCTTCCGAAGCGGCGTCACAAACAGCCGAAGGCGGCGAATCTTCAAAAAGCCCGTCCTCGTGGGTATCGCGGGCGCCAAGGGAATCATCCGCCGCGCCGTCTTCCCTGGCTGTTTCTTCCATGACGATTGCATCGTCCCTGCCGCCCATGGCGGCTCCGACCAAACCGATGCCCCCGGTAACGGCGAAAATGCCGCAGGCCTCCGGCAGCGCGGTATTTTCCAAAAACGGTGCGGAGGTTGACTACAGCAACGCCTCCGAAGGATACATAATGGTTCGGTACAGCGGTTCGGCGGCAATGAAGATTCTGGTCTATTTTAACGGCGGCTCTTCCTATTATCAGTACAACATCGCCGGAAACGGCGCTTATATCACCCTGCCGTTGCAAAACGGAAGCGGCGCTTACCGGGTCCGCTTTATGGAAAATGTTTCAGGAAACAGCTACGCCGAGCTTTGCTCCACGGAGCTGAACGCGGACGTAAGCGGTTCGGGCTATGCACTGTACCCGAACCAGTTTGTGGATTACACCCGTTCCTCCGCCGCGGTGGCAAAGGCAAAAAGCCTTTGCGCTAATGCTACCAGCAACGCGCAGAAGGTGGAGGCGATTTACCGGTTTATCGCCGGAAATATCAAATATGACTACGCAAAAGCAAAGGGCGTAAAAGCCGGTTATCTTCCCAATGTGGACAGTACCCTTTCTTCGAAAAAGGGGATCTGTTTTGATTATGCTTCCCTGATGGCGGCAATGTGCCGCTCGCAGGGGATTCCCACCCGGCTGGTGATGGGCACAACGGGCGCGGGCTACCACGCATGGAACGAGGTTTACCTCGGCGGGTGGAAACGGTATGATTCCACCTTTGCGGCGGCCGGCCAGTCCGCCGGATATTATACGGCGGAAAAGTATTATTAATGGCGGAGAAATCTGTTCGCTCGTTTAAAGAATACAAAGAGAGATCTGCCGAAAAGGCGGTTTGGAGGAAAAGCCATGAAAGACACAACGGTCAGACAGGAAAAAGTGAAGCCGCTTTCCTCGGGCGAGGTTTCCCTTTTCTGCTCGCAGATTGTCCTTCTGCTGAAAGCGGGAATCCCGCTGAAAGAGGGCGTGGGGGAAATCAGCGACAACGTGGAAGACGAAAATGTGCGGGAGCTGATTCGCCGGATTCAGGCAAGCATGGAGCAGAACGGCTCCTTGTACCTTGCGCTGAACAGCACCGGCGCATTCCCGAAATATATGGTAAACATGGTCAATATCGGCGAGAAAGCGGGTAATCTGGAAAATGTGATGGAAGCGCTCTCGCTGTATTACGACCGCGAAAACAATTTGCGAAGTTGTATCCGCAGCGCGCTTCTGTATCCTTTTATTCTGGTGCTGATGATTGCGGCAGTCATCGCGGTACTGGTCATTAAGGTGCTTCCGATTTTCCATCAGGTGTTTCTGGATATGGGCTCGGATATCTCCGACACCGCCTCCTCCGTTATGCGGGCGGGTTCCACCATCGGTACCTGGGCGCTGGCAATTATCCTGATCCTTGCCGTGCTCCTGCTGGCGGCACTCCTTCTTTATAAAACCGAAAGCGGTTACCGCTTTATTTCCGGCTTCCTGCACAATTTTCCGCTGACGCGCAAGCTCTCCGGAAAAATCGCGCTGGCGCGCTTTGCCTCCGTGCTTTCCATGCTGCTTTCCAGCGGCTACGACACCGAGGAGGCGCTGGCGCTCGCGCCGGGCGTTTTAAACAATCGAATTGTGCTGGATAAGGTTGAGCAATGCCGCTCCTTTGTCGCATCCGGCACTTCGTTTACACAGGCGCTTACCAAGGCGGGCATTTTCCCGGGCATCTATTCCAGCATGGTGAATATCGGCGACAAAACCGGAAACCTGGACGGCGTGATGAAGCGGCTCGCCGAGTTGTACGGCGACGACGCAAACGAAGCCCTGAACCGCGCGGTTTCCATTATTGAACCTGTCATGGTCGGCGTGCTTTCCGTTATTATCGGCGCGATCCTGCTTTCCGTCATGCTTCCCTTAATGGGGATCATGTCGTCGATCGGCTGACCGGGGCGGGTGTTGAATTGATGAAGGAAAAAGGATTATACCGCGGGATTGTGCTTTCCGCTTTGGCTTTCTTCGCAGTGCTCTGCCTGTTCTGGTTCGGATTTGGAAACGCGCAGCGCGCGAACAGCCGGGAAAAATTACAGGTAACGCAGGCGGCGATTCAAAAGGGGATTGTCAGCTGCTATGCGGTGGAAGGCTTCTACCCGCCGAATATCAAATACCTTGAGGAACATTACGGAATAACGATTGACCATTCGAAATACATTGTCCATTACGAGACGGCGGGCGAAAACGTGATGCCTTCGGTAGAAGTTTTGGAAAAGGACGGCAATTCTTAAAAACGGGAGGAAAAACCGATGAACAGCAGAAGTTCCCATTCCGTCAATACGGTATTCGTGCTTTTGATTTTTTGCCTGTTTGCCGTTTGCTCCCTGCTTCTGGTGCTGATCGGCGCAAACAGCTACCGCAGGATTGTGAGCGAAATGGACTCGAACAATGAAACGCGCGCATCCCTCTCATATATTTCCAATAAAGTGCACGCGGCGAACGGCGGCAACGTGCGCATTGAAACCCTGAACGGGCAGAAAATGCTGGTCATCCGGTCGAATGAAAACGGACGGGAATACAATACCTATATTTATCTTTACAACGGCTATTTGATGGAGCTTTATACCAAGGCTGACAACGGGTTTACCCCGGGGAACGGGGATAAAATCACACCGCTCACAGCCTTTACCATGGAAAAGGACGGCAGCGAGCTGAAGCTTTCGGTGTGCGGAGAAAACCGCCGCCATCTTTCGCTGAACCTGTTCCTTTCCTGAATCGGGTGATAATATGAGACGCATACCGGGACAGATGAACCCCTTTTTTATTGAAATTATTTTCGTTATCCTGTTCTTCGCAATTTCCGCAACGGCAACCCTTCAGCTTTTTGTGGCGGCGAACAACCGCGCAAGGCAGAGCAGCGACCTGAGCGTCGCGGTGATTCATGCGGAAAACATTGCGGAACAGGTTTTAACCATGACCTCCCCAAACGAGCTGCCCCCGGCACTGAAAAATGCCCGGCAGTCGGGCGGGAAATATACCATTGACTACGACAAGAACTGGAACCGGACGCAAACCAACCCGCGCTATGTGGTCGGCGTGACCTTGAACAAAACGGTTACCGCTGGCGGGACTCTTGTCCGGGCAGACATTGATATAAACCGGCGGCATAACGGGGAAAGAAGGATTTACAGCCTGCATTCCGAAAAATATCTCCCTCGCCGCACAGGAGGTTCGGCGTGAAACAAAAACGGTGCTTTAACTGGAGCGTGGGCGCTTCATCCATCCTCATGATCTTTGTTGTCCTCTGCCTGACGACATTCGGAATCCTTTCCTATGTTACGGCGAACGCGGACAATAATCTTTCCACAAAAAACGCGGAAACGGTGGAAAACTATTATAAGGCAACCGCGCTTTCGGAAGAAATGTTGCGGGATATAGACTCTGCCCTGCTCGGCGCGGCGAATGACGCGAAGCAAGCCGCAGAAAACGGCGACCTTACCCGCCTTTCGAATTACAGCCAGTACCGCAGTCGGCGCGAGCTGGAACCCGCCGCCGCAATTTTGAAAACGGACGCGACGGCACAGGAAAAAGCCTCGGTTTGCTACCGTGCCTTTGCCGAAATGCTTTTAACCAAGCTGAACGGCGTAACCGTAAAGGCGGAGGAGGACCGCCTTGCCGCCGTATATTTCACACAGGCCGGATCCGGCCGCCGGATTCGGACCACGCTGACGGTTTTCCCCTACGGGAGCGCCGAGCGGTATAAGGTGACCTCTAAAAATCTAGTGAACTCCCAGCCGGTTGAAAGCGGCCTTTTGGACGACGACACCATCGAACTATGGCAGGGAAACAGTTCCGCGCCTACGGAGTGATTAAATGGAAATTCACATCAGGGAAATTCTGAAAAAAGCCGTCGCAGAGAATGTTTCGGATATTTTCATTATATCGGGATGCCCGCTTTCCTTTAAAACAAACGACGTAATCCACCCGGTCGATTTGGACGCGTTGCGCGCGTATCCGCTGAAACCGGAGGACACCAGGAAATGCATTGAAGAAATCTATACGCTGGGCGGCAACCGGGATATGAACCCGTTCCTGCAGTCTGGCGACGACGATTTCTCCTTTTCCATCGAGGGTCTGTGCCGCTTCCGGTGCAACGCCTATTTACAGCGCGGCTCCATGGCCGCGGTGCTCCGGGTCGTCGCGTTCGACCTGCCCGACCCGAAGATCCTGCATATTCCGGATACGGTCATTGGGCTGAACCGGTGCAAAAAGGGGCTGGTGCTTATCACCGGCGCGGCGGGCAGCGGAAAATCCACCACGCTCGCCTGCATTATCGACCGTATCAACCATACGCGCAATAGCCATATCATTACGATTGAGGATCCGATTGAGTTCCTCCATCGGCACGACAAAAGCATCGTAAGCCAGCGCGAAGTGGCGCATGACACCCAAAGCTATGTTCACGCGCTGCGCGCCGCCCTGCGGCAGGCGCCGGACGTGATCCTGCTTGGCGAAATGCGCGATTACGAAACGATTTCCACCGCGATGACCGCAGCGGAAACGGGGCAGCTTGTGCTTTCCACCCTGCATACGGTCGGTGCGGCAAACACCATCGACCGCATTATCGACGTTTTCCCGCCGAACCAGCAACAGCAGATCCGGGTGCAGCTTTCCATGGTTTTACAGGCGGTTGTCTCCCAGCAGCTTCTTCCCGCGGTGGACAGCACTTTGATTCCCGCCTTTGAAATAATGCTGGTGAATCCTGCCATCCGCAACATGATCCGCGAATCAAAGGTACATCAGCTCGACAACGCCATCAATTCCGGCGCGGGCGAGGGAATGATCAGCATGGACGCTTATCTGCTGAAGCTTTTGCACGAAGGGAAAATCACAAAGGAAACCGCGCTGATTTACGCGTCAAATCCGGAGAACCTTTCGAAAAAAATAAATTAGGGAGCTGGGCAATGGGGGCACCACCCCAACCCCGCAAAAATGCGGCGCCCCGGCAGGCTGAATTGCCGGGGCGCCATTAGTTAAGGACACCAGATCTCCATGAGATGGAGATAAGTCGTACGCTGGGTTAGTGCCGGCTTTTTCCCGGCGGGGCAGGATTGCCGGGGAGCCGGATATGGCGATATATGGTTTCGCACACACCGAGAATTAGTGGAGTGTGAAGATGTTTTTTAAAGTCGGACGGCGAAGGAAAAAATCAGATTGTTTGGTTGGGGACCGCAAAATGAAGCACTTCGCCGCCCGAGTGCAAGGCATAAAAAAACGCTGTACACGGACCTTGTCCATATACAACGCTACCTGCACAATGCGAAATTCGAAAAAACCTCTGTACAAAAATGGGAAAAGAGGTTATAATAGAATACGCAATGTGCTGATTCTATCAGTTGCGTATGGAGAGTCCTTTTCTCCGTATGCAGGGGGCAGGTGTTGGTAGCACCTGTTCCTGCATTGCACTTTTTATATTTTTATGCCTTACAAGCAGATTATACCCCTTTTATTGGAATAATGCAACACAAATTTTGAATTTATATAGTAATATGAGAATATTTAACAAAGAACGTGTCGAAACTTCGGCACGTTCTTTTTCATCTCATACATTTTTTAGACTACCCGAAGGCCGGATGTACAGCATTGAACTTTTTCAATATCAAAAACAGTCCTCCCTGCACTCCGGGTATCCCCAACTAATTTTCGGGTACACGCAAAAATCTTCTTTATAAATAATAAAAAACGTTTGAAAATATCTGAAAAATGAAAAATTTTCGAGCCTATAAATACTGCTAACTGAAATAGAATAATACCAAAAAAGAAATATCCATATTTATTTTGCTGACGTAGGAAAGTCCATAAAAGAATCACTCTTTTCTTATTTTACATATTGACATTAAAATTTTATGTGGTATTCTTCTTATAAAGAAAATAGTTGAGGAAATCAACTAAATAAAGGAAGGAAAAGTACTTATGAAAAAGTTGCGTCTAGCGCTTCTGTTAGTGTTGACGCAAACCCTGACGGTGGCGGCTCTGAACCCTTTTCGTATAAATTAAGTAAGAAAAACTTAAAACTATCTCACACTCCAGACCTAATAACTTTGAATGAAAAAGTTACGGTCGATACATACATGGGAGTTGGAAATATGACTGTTAAAATACGTTCTTAAAATTCTACTACAAAAGCAACTTGGGATACATCTTGTATTCCGTAATATAACAACTTATATTCAATCCCTTGCAAAAGTTCTATAAACCAGCACCCTATTGCGAACCAGCATGCTATGCTGAAGCAATAGGGTGCTGGTTTAATACCAAAAGGAAAAGCAAATAAGCTCCATTCAAAGCCAAACCTATTAGGCTATCTTCCAGACTTTCATTGCCCCCCGATAAACTCGGGCCGGAACTTGGAATACATGATTTTCTGGCGGCTGTAAAGGCCGGTGTAGCCAGAAAGCATATAACTGACAGCGGCGGCGAGGAAATAGAACACCGCGCCCGTCGCGCCGAACAGCTCAATGCTGAGCACCAGCGAAGTAAGCGGGCAATTGGTTACGCCGCAGAATACGGCCATCAGGCCGACCGAAGCGCCGAACGACGGGCTAAGGCCGATCAGCCCGCCCGCAGCACAGCCGAACGTTGCGCCCGCAAAAAAGGACGGAACAATTTCGCCGCCCTTAAAGCCCACACCGAGCGTGACCGCGGTAAACAGTATTTTCAGCAGGAAGGCTTCCGGCTTGGCGGTTCCGTTCATTGCGTTTTCAATACTTTCCATGCCCGCGCCAAGATAATCCGTACCGAAAACAAGCATCAGCACCACCATGGCCGCTCCGCCGGCGGCGGCACGAAGATACGGGTTTTTCAGCTTTTTTTGGAAAAAGTCCCCAATATATTTCATGGAATAGCATAACAAAACGCTTACGCCCGCACAAAGCGCGGCAAGGAATATCACGCGCAGGAAAGCGGCGGCTTCCGGGGCAGGGATTCCTGTAACGGAAAAGGCGGTCGGCGCCGCTCCGAAAGATTCCGCCACCGCGGCCCCGACCAGCGAAGCCGTAACGCAGGGAACCAGCGCGGCGTAATACATAATCCCGACGCTGATCACCTCCATGGCGAATACGGCGGAGGTGAGGGGCGTGCCGAACAATGCGGAAAAGGCCGCGCTCATGCCGCACATCGTCATAACATGCAGATCCTTTTCATCCAGGCCGAACAAGCGCCCCATCTGAAAGCCAAGGCTCCCGCCGATTTGGAGCGCCGCGCCCTCGCGCCCGGCCGAACCGCCAAACAGATGCGTAATACAGGTGGAAATGAAGATCAGCGGCGTCATGCGCAGGGGAACCTCCCGGGTGGAGCGCACCGCCAGCAGAACCAGATTCGTCCCCTGCGGGCTTGTCACTTTGCAGGCGTGGTAAAGGAATACAATCGCAATCCCAGCGAGGGGCAGAAAATAAACGATTTCCATATGCGCCGTACGGAATCCGGTAACGAATTTCAGGCAGAAAGAAAACGCCGTTCCGACAAGGCCGACCACCCCTCCAGTCAGACAGGATAGAAGAATCCATTTTAGAAAAACACCAATATTTTTAAACAGGCTCATTCCCTGCTGTTTTATTTTTTCAGCCGCAAGTCCCATTGTTTTCCGCTCCAAAGGTATTATAACCGGCATTTTCCAAATGGAAAACGGCGGTTATTTTTTATTATAGCACTTCGGGCGCAAAATGGGAACGCAAAAAAGCCCCACCCAACAGGCGGAAATGAAAGCAGGCCCTGCGCAAAACTGCAGCAGGGCCTGCTCAACAGGATTTGACCTAAAAGCGTTAAACACCAGACGGACTTAGGAAATGGCGCCGCCGTTTTGAAGCGTTTTCGCGCTGTCCAAAACCTTTTGCAAATCGCCGTCCGTCACAAGGCCGTAAACCGAGCCGTTCACCACCGCAGTATAGCGGCGGTCACCGCTTTTATAAAACGCCACGGTATCCGTACCGCTCCGGTTAAAATAGGCGAATTCCAGCTTCGCCGCGGGGATACCGGTTGGATTCCCGTTGGCGGGTTCCAGAATCTGCAAGCTGGTGACGATCTTGAAATAATTCGTATAATTCTTGCTGTAATCCAGCGTTTTCCCGTCGTTCCCCGTGACCGAATACGTGTACTGGGCTTTGTCTTCGGTGGATTTCGTTTCATCCTTTTTCCGGGCAACCGTAAATGTATATTGCGCGCCGTTTCCACTAACCGTCAGCGATTTGACCTCGGAAACCTCCGGCGCAACCAGGTTCTTGCTACGCAAGCTGAACGCGCTTGCATTTAACAGCGCGCTGACACTTTCATCCTTTACAAAATAGATAACCGGCACCTTTTCCAGCATAACCCAATAGCCGGTGTCTTTTTTTGCGCCGATTTTCAGCTGATAGCTCTGCTTGTTTACCGTATAGTCCGCAACGACCAACGGTTTATCAAGGCCATAGCGCTTGAGCACCTCGGCATTGGGGTTCAGCGCTTCCACGGAATCCGCCGTCATGCTGGTCAGGGCGGTTTTAATCGCACTAAGCTTATCGGCATCCGTTTTCGCGCTCACCGGGGAAGTAAGGACCAAATCGGAACCGCTCTTTCCAAGCAAAAGCGGCTGGTCGTAATTTTTGCCGCTCAACGCGATTTTCGTAAAGTCATTTTCCCCGGAGGGATTATTGATAGACAGGATTTCCTTGGTTACAAAATATTCCTTGCCCTCCAGAAGACCGCTGTCGATACTCACCGTATAAACATTGTTGGAGTTTTGCCCGCACATGTAATATGCGCTGCTGTCTGTTGCGGTAACATTTCCGATTTTATAATTATAGGTACTGCCGTCCTTGAAGGTGATTTCCACCGTCGCCTTGGGATTTTTCAGCCCGAAATCGTCCAAATTGGAAACGGTGCCCAGATTCTTAGTGGCAACCAGGCTGTATCCGTTCTGCACCACCTGGGAAACAGCGGAGGTATTGGCCGGAATGTTCCCCAGCTCCTTTACGTAAAACGTGATCTCCTCCGACGCGGCGGAAGAAGCACCGGAAGATGTGCCGGAGGAAGCGGTTTTCTTTTTAACGGACGGAAGAATAGTGTAGCTTCCCTTCTGGTTGACCACTTTCATGGAAGTAATGTCCGAACTGTTTTTGGAAACAAGCTCGATAGTGGAAGTTGAGGACTCGGAAAAGGAGTCCCCTCCCTTGGGCTGCGTCATCAGAAGCGCGGCGGCAACCCCGCCCAAAACCACAACGCTGATTCCAACGATGGCGAGGTTTCGGATATTTTTATTCATATTACAGGTGCCTCCTTCTGCGGTAAACGCAGATACCTGCTATTACGATCGTCAGCGGAATCAGGAGGGTAAACACGCCCAAGCCGAGCAGGATACTCGTTCCGGTGCTCAAATCAATATCCTGCACATTGGTATCGACCGGCGTTTCCGTAATGGCGGTCGTTGCATTGGTTGTGCCGGTGGCGTACCGGGAAAGGTCGACAAGATATGCTGCGTTGGCGAAGGTGTTGGGGGCAAGGATATCGGAATTGAACATCGTTGTGCTGCCCAGCGCAATAACATTCGCCTTATACTCTTTCCCGCCTGCTTTTACCGTATCCTGCGACAGCACACCCGTATGATAGGCTGCCTTGGCGGGCTTATCGCCCTCCTTGGTGTTGTTATCCACCAAATAGCAGGTATCGTTTGATTTGGAAAGGGAATAAGTCTGTCTTGTGCCCTTTGTATCATACAGAATATTGATCGGGCTGGACTGCGGCGTGGTGTAGTATTTGTTGTACGAGGAGCTTCCGCCCAGATCCAGCGTGGTTTCCAAATTGGAGAGGATGAAGCTCGGGTCGCTCGTATAATATTTGGACGAATCGCTTTCCACCACGATTGTCTGCGGCGTTACGCTGATTCCCCACTCCTTCAGGAAAGCGGAGAGCTTTGGCATGGCGGTCTGGCTCGGGTGGAAGGTAATCAGCAGGGAACGGTCACCCGCAAGCGAGCTGCTGCTTAAAAATGCGTCCAGCTTCTGGATTTCCGAATCCGTATAATCGGTTGTCGGGCAACCAAGAACCACCAGCCGCGCACCCGTAGGAATGGCGTCCGTCAGCAGGTTGAAATCCTTGGTTTCAAAGCTGTTGTTGCTTAAAAGCTTTTTATAGGTTGTGGTATCCATCTGTTCGCTGTGGCCGGTGTCGAACGCGGCGATGGAAACCGATTCCGAAATAACCGAGTTCAAACCAGAAGCAAGCGCGCTGTCCACCATGGAGGTGCCACCCATGGTCCCGTCCGGATTATAGGAAACATTGAACAGATCCGTAACGGTGAGCACGCGGTAACGCTTATCCGACCGGATGATCACATTGCCGACAGTAATATTGTCGGACCGGTAATCGCTTGCAAAAGTCGGGTTGGTATCCAGATCAATATACTTTACGCTGATATTCCGGTTCCGCTCCGCCATTTTGGCGGCAAGCTCGCCCACCTGGCTGTACCCGGCGATAATCCGGTCGCTTTTTGTCTGCGACTCGGTTGCAATAATATAAATCGTAACTGGAGTCTTCACTTTATCCACAATCGACGCGGCTTGTGTGGAAAGTGTATTCGTGTGGTTCTTTGTAAGGTCGACGTTCATGGACGGATACCGCTCGCCCAGCAGGCCGACGATCACATTAATCAAGATCACCACAACGATAAAACCCGCGGTAAACGCGGCGGAAATTCCGCTACGACGGAATTTTTCCGTTTTTACAACCTCTTTGAAGGAACGGCGGTTCTTTTTTGCCTTTTTGGGTTTCTTGGATTTTTTCCCTGATTTTTCCTCAGCCTGCGCCGTTTCTTTGGCGGCCGTTTCCGCTGCGGGCTGGGAAGCTTCCTCCGTTACGGGGGAAGCAGGATTCTTCTTGTTTTCGTTCGTCATCTGTCTACCCTCCTTAGCTCCATCTTTTGCTTTCGAGCTTGCGGGCGGTCAGGAAGATAAATACCGCGGCGACGCTCAGGAAGAAAACAATGCTCGGAATATTCAATATTCCCTTGGTAAACGGCTGAAAGCGCGTATCAAACGAAATCCAGTTGATCACTTTGGTGACATTCTCGTCTGTAACCAGACCGTTTAACTGATTGACCACCATGAGAATGATGGAAACACCAAAGGTCGAGATGGCGGCGACGATCTGGCTCTGCGTCAGGCTGGAAATGTAAATGCCGACGGCGATCATTCCCGCACCGTACAACAGGGTGCCGAGGATATTCCCGAAGATATGCGCCCAGCTTAGGGAAGAGTGCAGCCCGATTACAACGGCCGGAATTAACGAACCGAGCAAGGCTATGGCAAAGACGGCGACCGCCGCCAGAAATTTGCCAACCACAATCGACGTTACGCCCACTGGCGCGGTAAGCAGCGCCTGGTCGGTGCGGTTGCGAATTTCCTCACTGAAGCTGCGCATGGTGATAATTGGAATCACCATCATACTCCAGATAAACATGGTACTGTAGACGCTCTGGATATAGTAGGAGGAACGGAGCATCATTACCTGATAAAAATAATAACCGTAAAGCGCCAGCAGGATAGCTATGCAGGCGTACCCGATGGGAGAAATAAAATAGGCCTTTAATTCCCTTTTTACAATCGCCCTCACGCTGTTTCACTCTCCTTTCTGGCTTCTTCACCGGTGTTGTCTTCAATATAGGCCGCGGCGGTCAGCCGCAGAAACACATCCTCCAGCGAAAGGCCGGCGCTGTGCATTTCCAGAATGGGCCAGTTGTTTTCCGCCGCCAGCCGGAACAGGGCGCGGCGCGGATCGCAGCCCTCGCAGGCTTCCACGCTGTATTCGAATACGCCGGGTTCCTTTTCGCCCAGCGTCCGCACCGAAACAAAATCCGGCACGCCGCGCAACGCTTTGGAAACCTCGTTTTCGCCGCCCTCAATCCGGACGGTAATGCGGCTGTCGCCGCTCAAGCTGCGCGAAAGGCTTTCGGGTGTACCGTCGGCAACCAGCTTGCCCCGGTTAATGATAATAATCCGCTCACAGACCGCTTGGATTTCCGGCAGGATATGGGAGCTGAGGATAATCGTATGGTTTTTCCCCAGATTATGAATCAGGTTGCGGATTTCAATAATCTGCTTCGGGTCAAGGCCGACGGTGGGCTCGTCCAAAATCAGCACAGGGGGATTCCCCAGAAGCGCCTGCGCCAGGCCGACACGCTGTTTATAGCCCTTGCTCAGATTATGAATCAACCGTCCGTACACATCGGTGATTTTGGTAAGCCCGCAAATCTTTTCCAAATGCTCCTTGCGCGGCAAGGCAACCTTTTTCAGGTCGTACATGAAATTCAGATATTCTTTCACCGTCATATCGGGATAAAGCGGCGGCTGTTCAGGAAGGTAGCCGATCAGCTTTTTCACCTCGTTCGGATTGTCGAGCGTGTTGTACCCGCCAACCGTAATCGAACCGGCGCTTGCGGAAAGATACCCGGTGATGATATTCATAGTTGTGGATTTTCCGGCCCCGTTCGGCCCCAAAAATCCGACGACGGTGCCTTTCTCCACCGAGAAATTGATATTGTCCAAAGCGACGTTCTGCCCATAGCGCTTTGAGAGGTTTTTCACCTCAATCATTCGAATCCCTCCTGTTTACGGCGATTTTCATCCGCTATACTTTTCTATTTTATCAATTTCCCTAATTAAAAATGTAAACATTCTTTTAAGGAATACAGGCTATTTTATAAATTCTATGTGATGGTTATGTGAAAAAGTGTCGTATTCTGGGGAAATACAGGATTTCCGCAGCCAAGGACGATGGGGCGCCGCCCCAAGCCCCCAAACGACACCGTGCGCTCCCCGGCGGAGATTCCCCGTAGGAAACGGCAAAAAAGGAACCGTGCCGAAAAAGTGGCGCGATTCCTGTAAATTATTTACATATTTTCATTTAAATTTGAAATTTCTGTTGCAATATTCGAATAAAAGGGGTATAATCTGCTTGTAAGGCATAAAAATAGAAAAATGCAATGCAGGAACAGGTGCGGCAACACCTGCCCCCTGCATACGGAGATCAGCACTCTCCATACGCAACTGATAGAATCAGCACATTGCGTATTCTATTATAACCTCTTTTCGCATTTTTGTACAGAGGTTTTTTCGAATTTCGCATTGTGCAGGTAGCGTTGTATATGGACATGAGGGCCGTATACAGCGTTTTTTTATGCCTTACACTCGGGCGGCGGGCTCCGCCATCCCATCGAATCCTTATGCCTCAAGGACAATTTTCCGCCGCCGCCCGACTTTAATAAGTCTCTTCACATTCCTTGCAATTCCTTGGTGTGTGCGAAACCATATAGTTGCTTCCGGCTTCCCCGGCGTTTCTGACCCGCCGGGGGGAAAGCCGGAACTGACCCAGCGTACGACTTATCTCCATTCCATGGAGATGTGGTGCCTTACTTATAGCGCCCCGGCCATCAACCCCGCCGGGGCGCCGCATTTTTATATCTTCCCGTCCTGTAAAAGCCGCGCGGCTTTCAGCACCAGAACCTGCGTTTTGGAATCGGGGATTTCGCCGTCCATTACCATGCGCACGGCTTTTTCCATCGGAATTTTTTCTACCTCCAGAAATTCGTCCTCGTCAAAGTCCGTTTCCCCGAACGCCTGCGCCCGGCAGGCGTACAAATAAATGACCTCGTTCGTATAACCGGGGGAGGGGTACAGCTTTCCTAAGTTTACATAATCCCTGCCGATGGTTCCGGTTTCCTCGCGCTGTTCGCGCTTGACCGCCTCCAACGGGTCCTCGCCCATTTCCAGTTTCCCGGCGGGCGCTTCCAACACGACCTCCTTATACGGATAGCGGAACTGCCGCACAAAAAGCATTTCGTTCTTCTCCGTCAGTACGGCGACGCTGACCCCACCCGGGTGGTCGACACATTCGCGGGTAGAGGTTCTTCCGTTAATCAGCTCAACCTTATCCACATGAAAATGCAGTACTTTGCCCGCGTAAAGGTCTTTCCGCTTTAGTGTTTTTTCATTTAATTCCATATTTTATTCCCCAAAATATTACTAATAGTATTTTTTTACTTTAAATATTACATTTTGTGAATAGTTCGCACCGCAAATATATTTCTATCTGTATTTTTAAAAAATAATTATACAAATTGGATATTTCTACTCCTGCTTATTTACTGTTATACGCGTAGGAGTAATTCGGATCGTAGGAATACAGCGCGCGGTAAAGCTGCGCGGCGCGGCTGCGGTAGAAATCCATGGTTGCACTTGCCGCGTTCACCTGTGCCATGGAACCGCCCGCAGCCTGCGCGTCGTCGCTGATTTTTTTCAGAGCGGCGGACTTCCCGTTTTCCCACGCTGTCTGTTCGTCCTTAATTTTGGTAAGCTCGCTACCCTTCGCAAGTTTACATAATTTTTTATACGCAGAGGAAACCTCTTTTTCCCAAATGCCCGTGTACTTGTTGGAAAGGTTCACCATTGCCACGTTGGAAATGGCGTCGTTCAACTCTTGAATATATTTTTTATCGATGGGGTTTTTCTTAAAAAGCTCGTCGAATTCCTTATTGTCGGTCGTGATTTCCACCACCGGCCCCGGCTGGGATTCCGCAGGCTCGTTCGACGTTACGACCACCGTATCGCTGGAAGCCGACTCGCTCGAAACCTCGCTGGAAACGGCGGGCAGGCTTTCGGCCGCAAAGCTGGAAGCAGGGACCGAGCTTTCGCCGCCCTTTTTGCTGCCGCAGGCAGCAAAGACCGACGCGGCGAGGGCAAACGCCAAAACTGCGCAAAGGATTTTCCTGTTTTTCATACACAGCACCCTTTCTTATTCTTCCGAATCGGGTTCGGTTTCGGTTTCAGCACCGGCGTCCGCGTCGCCTTCGTCTTCGGGAAGCGTATCGGTTTCCTCGTTTTCCTCATGAGCGGTACGGGCAAGCGTAACAACCTCGCTGTCCTCGTTCAAGCGCATGACACGCACACCCTTAGAGGGCCTTGCGCATTCGCGGATGGAATTCGCTTGGATGCGGATGATGATTCCGTCGGAGGAAATCATGATGATGTCGTCGTCAAGATCAACCACCTTGATGGCGGCAACCTCGCCGTATTTCTCAACGTGATAATTGGTAAGCCCCTTGCCACCCCTGGCCTGGAGCCGGTAATCGCTGATGGGGGACAGGCGGCCGTAGCCGGTCGCGGAAACGGTCAGCACCAACCCGCCCTCGCGCAGGGAGCTCATGCCGATAACATAGTCGTTTTCGCGGAGCGTAATCGCTTTTACGCCGCGCGCCGCCCTGCCCATAGGGCGCACGTCGCGTTCATCGAAGCGGATGGCCATGCCAAGGCGCGTTGCAACCAGAAGCTGGGTTTCGCCGTCCGTAAGGCGCACCCACGAAAGCTCGTCGCCCTCGTCAAGGTCAATCGCGATCACGCCGCCCTTGCGCGCGGTGTTGTAGGCGGAAAGACGGGTGCGCTTGATAATCCCGTTGCGGGTAACCATGCACAGGTAGCTTTCCTCGTCAAACTCCGGCACGCGGATCATGGATGTGACCCTTTCATTCTGCATAATTGGGAGCAGGTTCGCAATATTCATGCCCTTACTGGTGCGCGAGCCTTCCGGAATTTCGTAGCATTTCAGGCGGTAAACGCGGCCAAGGTTCGTAAAGAACATCACGTAATCGTGGCTGTTGATTACGAACATATCGCACGCCACGTCCTCTTCGCGCCGGGTCATCCCGCTTACGCCGCGGCCGCCCCTGCGCTGGATGTGGTACGTATCGGTTTTCTGGCGCTTCACGTAGCCGAAACTGGTCAGCGTTAAGACGCATTCCTCCTGCGGGATCAGATCCTCGATATCAACCTCGCCGCTCACGGTTGCAATTTCGGTGCGGCGCTCGTCGCCGAATTTCTTTTTCACCGCGATTGCCTCGTCCTTTACAATACCGAGCAAACGGGTCTGATTGCTTAAAATATCCTTATAATCCGCAATTTTCACCATCAGCGCGGCAAGTTCTTCCTCCAGCTTCTGGCGTTCCAGTCCGGTCAGTGCGCCGAGCGGCATCTGCACAATCGCCTGCGTCTGGGCGTCGTCCAGCCCGAAGCGCTCAGTCATGCGTGCGCGCGCCGAAGCCCTGTCCTTCGAACTGCGGATAATGGAAATAATCTCGTCGATATTGTCAACCGCAATTTTCAAGCCTTCCAGCAGATGCGCGCGTTCTTCGGCCTTGCGAAGGTCGAACTGTGTGCGGCGGCGGACAACGCTTTCCTGGAATTTGATGTATTCCTGAAGCATTTCCTTTAAGGTAAGCAGTTTTGGTTCGCCATTCACAATCGCAATCATAATCGCGCCGAACGTCGTCTGCATCTGGGTATAGGAATAGAGCTGGTTTAAAACAATCTGCGGGGAAGCGTCGCGCTTTACGGTAATCACCAGGTGCATGCCCTCGCGGTCGGAGTGATCCTCCACGTTGGAAATGCCCTCGATGCGCTTTTCCTTAACCAATTCGGCGATGCTTTCGACCAGCCGCGCTTTATTCACCTGGTACGGAAGCTCCGTAACCACGATATTGTAGCGGCCGTTCTTTTCTTCTTCAATTTCGGCGCGGGCGCGCACGGTAATGCGGCCGCGGCCCGTCGCGTAGGCGGCGCGGATACCGGATCGACCCATGATGATGGCGCCGGTTGGGAAGTCCGGCCCCTTTATGTTCTGCATAAGTTCGTCGAGCGTGGCGTCGGGATTGTCGATCAAGGTGCACATGCCGTCGATGACCTCGCACATGTTATGCGGCGGGATATTCGTTGCCATGCCGACGGCGATACCGGTGGAACCATTAACCAGAAGGTTTGGGAAATGGCTCGGCAGAGCCGTGGGTTCCTTTAAGCGGTCGTCATAGTTCGGCATAAAGTCGACGGTATCCTTATCGATATCCTGAAGCATTTCCAAGGAAACCTTACTCATGCGGGCTTCCGTATAACGGTAGGCGGCCGGGGGGTCTCCGTCCACGGAACCGAAGTTTCCGTGCCCGTCCACCAACATATAGCGCATAGAAAAATCCTGTGCCAGACGCACCAGCGCGTCGTACACCGAAGCGTCACCGTGCGGATGGTAGCGCCCCAGAACAGAACCGACTGTGTCGGCGCATTTGCGATATGCCTTGTCCGGCATCAGGTTATTTTCATACATCGTATAAAGGATTCTTCTGTGAACCGGTTTTAATCCGTCGCGTACATCAGGGAGCGCGCGGGAAACAATAACCGACATGGAGTAATCCAGAAACGATTTTTTCATTTCCTTTTCCAGGTCTACATTTATAATTCTTTGATTATCCTGTAATTCGTCCATTAGCGGGCACCTTCCTGCTGATATTTTTCTTGAAGCTTCGTCTGAAGAATGTTACGGATCCGGACGCACTCACTGTCGCCCATTGCCCTTTTCGGAAGAAACCTCATTTCGTTGATTCCTGTATAGAGGATAAACACCCTGCCGTCCTCATAGGCTCTGTAAAAAAGGTCATACGGGATGGAGGCCGTATACCGTTCGTTTTGAAATATAACCGCTTCATCTAGAAATTCGGTGGTCTGCGCAATAAATTTTTCTTTATTTGCGTCAAAATAGCGAAGAGCGCGCCGGCGAAGCATATACTGCGCGATTAATCTATGAAAAAATCCTACCAGAATCCCTGCCGCGGCCATTGCGGCATAAAGGATGCTGTTTACGACACTTTTAAAGGAGAAAATCTGCAGCAAGACTGCGGAAACCAGCAGAACCGCCCCGGTAATCCGTAAAACAAGCTGCTCGCTTTTTTGAAAATCAGCTTTTGCCTGCGCGGCCTTAAAATCCGCGTAATCGAACTTTGTCGGTAGAAAGCTAACTGAAACCGGGTTGTTTTCCATGCTTCCCCCTCCTTAATGTCCGCTTTTCAAATAGCGCGCGGCAAACGCGCCGGAAAGCGCGGCGGAAATCGCTTCGACCCGCTCGTTCGGGAGGTCCTGCTTTTTAATGATGAGTAGCTCCCGTTCCCGTCCGCCTGCGGCGATAAAGGCGGAGCCGGTTTCCATGCACATGGAAAAGTCCGTCCAATATTCCAGAATCTGCTCATAGGAATTTTTAATTACCACGCTGTCGCGGTAAATTTCAACCTGCTGCGGAATGGACCAGAGCGCATTGGAACGATAGAGCCGCGCGCCCCATTTTTTCAGATCGTTCGGCTGAACAAATCCAAAAAGGAAGCAAAACGCCAGCGCCAGCACGATTCCGCCGCAGGGAACCCAGAAAGTGGAAAAATGCGCCCGGTAACACGGGATGCACGAAGCGATCACAATCGCCGCCGACAAAAAGATACCCGCGCGAACCCAGCGCCTGCGCAGAGGGGAAGAGGCGCAGTAAGCGGCATAATACGCATTTGCGTAATCTTCGGAGCTGATTGTCTGGGATACCGTTTCAATCGGCCCACCCCCGTAAAATGTCGGCATAAATGAAAACTCCTTTAATTTCAGGCTTTCGGCTGCGTCCCGGCAAGAATCATTGCCTGAACCTCCGGCAGGACGGCCGGTTCCACACAGCGCAGCGGCAGAATAACCATGTTTCCGTCGCGTATGTAAAGTACGATCATGTCGTCGAAATATAGGCTCTCGCAGCTTCCGTCAAGGAGAATCTCCCATTTCTTATCAAACAGCCCCATCTCAATATGGTCGGGGTAGATTTTCATGCGGATCTCTTTTCCATCGGCAATCCGTATGGAATGGATTTTCATTCTAAGCGACGGATAAACACCCACAAAAAAAACCAGCAGGATACATACGGCGGCAAGCGACACGTACCGGGGATCCTTCTCGGCGCTCCATTTTACCAAAAACATCGCCGCCGTCCCGGCGCAGAGAAGCACCGCGACCACGGAAAGCGCAATCCGGCTTGAGGTGTACTGCACTTTCCGAAGCGCCCGGAAAATTTCGCGGGACGTGAGCACATATTTCAGCTTGATCCCCGTATGCTGTTCCTCAAATACCTCGGCGGTATCATCCGCGACAAGCTCCGCTTCGGAGCCGTCCCACTCGATTGAATCTTCCTTGTCCTCTTCCTCGGGGGTCTTTTCCCCCTGGGGTTCAGGAGGTTTGGAATTGGTATCCTGTTCTTTTAAAAATTGTTTCATAGATAACTCCTTCTCGGTTTTATGTAATACAAAATGTATAATTAATTACTATTTAACAATTTGTTAAATAGTACATCGTAAAACCAACAGGGTCAGACATCCAGATTCTGTACATATTTTGCATTTTTCTCAATAAATTCACGGCGCGGCTCCACCTTGTCACCCATCAAAACGGTGAAGGCTTCGTCGGCTGCTGCGGCATCTTCCACTTCGACGCGCAACATAATACGGGTCTCCGGATTCATGGTCGTTTCCCAAAGCTGTTCGGCGTCCATTTCACCAAGACCTTTGTAACGCTGAATTTCATAATTGCTGCCAAGCTCCGCCATTTTGCGGTCGCGTTCGGCGTCGCTGTACGCATAGTAATGATTTTTTCCTTTGGTCAGCCGGTAAAGGGGCGGCTGGGCAAGGTAAATATGCCCCTCTTCCACAAGCGGCTTCATGAAACGGAAGAAAAATGTCAGCAGCAGGGTACGGATATGGGAGCCATCGACATCGGCATCGGCCATAATAATAATTTTCCCGTAACGAAGCTTGCTTATGTCAAACTCATCACCAATTCCGCAGCCAAGCGCGGTAACGACCGGCTGCAGCTTTTCGTTGCCGTACACTTTGTCAAGCCGGGCCTTTTCCACGTTGAGCATTTTGCCCCAAAGTGGCAGGATCGCCTGGTACCTGCGGTCGCGTCCACCTTTTGCGGAGCCTCCGGCGGAATCACCCTCGACGATGTAAATTTCCGTTTCCTCCGGGTTGCGGCTCTGGCAGTCGGCCAGCTTGCCGGGCAGGGCGGCATTTTCCAATGCGGACTTGCGGCGGACAAGGTCGCGGGCCTTCCGGGCGGCGTCGCGCGCGCGGGAGGCAGCCATCGCCTTGTCGAAAATCGCCTTTGCGGTGGAGGGGTTTTCTTCCAGATATGTCGCCATCTTTTCGCTGATCAGGTTGCTGACCAGTGTGCCGATTTCCGTATTGCCCAAACGCGCCTTGGTCTGGCCCTCGAACTGGGCGTCCTTCATTTTTACGCTGATAATAACCGTCAAACCTTCGCGGACATCATCGCCCGAAAGGTTTTTATCATTTTCTTTGAGAATATTATATTTACGCGCGTAATCGTTCATGACACGGGTGAGCGCGCGCTTAAAACCTTCCTCATGCGTTCCGCCATCCGTCGTATGGATATTGTTGGCGAAAGAAAGCATAAGTTCGTTGTAAGAATCATTATATTGCATAGCGACCTCGGCCGAAGCGGAGCCATCCGGCGCCGTGGTAGTGAAATGGATGATATCGGGGTGGATAACCTCCACGGCTTTTTTCTTATTGATATACTCCACGAAGCTGCTGATGCCGCCACTGTAGCAATAGCTGTTGCTCACCGGATTTTCCGGGTCGCGCAAATCGGAAAGCGTAATATGGATGCCAGCATTTAAAAACGCCTGCTCGCGCAGCCGGGTCTGAAGCGTTTCATAATCGTAAACCGTGGTTTCCTGAAAGATTTCCGCGTCCGGTTTAAAGGTGACATGCGTTCCGGTAAGGGCGGTATCGCCGCGCTGCTCCAGCTCCGTTACCGCCTTGCCGCGCTCGAAGCGCTGGTAATAAATTTTTCCTTCGTTGTAAACTTCGACTTCCAGCCATTCGGAAAGCGCGTTGACAACCGAAGCGCCGACGCCGTGCAGGCCGCCGGAAACTTTGTATCCTCCTCCGCCGAATTTTCCGCCAGCGTGTAGCTCGGTGAAAACAACGGTCACGGCGGGGATTCCCAACTGATGCTGAATGCCGACCGGAATGCCGCGCCCGTTGTCGGTAACGCTGATGACATTTCCAGGCAAAATCTGAACCTCGATTTTATCACAAAAACCGGCAAGCGCTTCATCAATCGCGTTGTCTACAATTTCATAAACAAGATGGTGCAATCCCCGCGGGCCGGTGGAGCCGATATACATTCCCGGGCGCTTCCGGACCGCGGCCAGACCTTCAAGTACCTGTATTTGATTTTCGTCGTATTTCTGTCCTGACTGCGTAATCTCGCTAAACTCCAAGTTTAACCCTCCAGTTATTATACAATTTGTATATATAAAATACTTTTACTCAATCATAAAAAGCAATTGCTATCTTCTGTATTTGGAAACGTTACCGACAACAATCGTCTTGTCGATGTTCGGGTCCCGCGGCCTGCTGGCATACCGGTTTTGGGGCACCGCGTAAGCAGCGCGGGGCTGCGCCGGCGCTCTTCTGCCGGTTTCCGGTTTCCGCAACCGGACAAGGTAAACCGAAAGAAGATAAAACGCGAGATAAGGCAGCACGGCAAGAAAAATCGAAGAAAGGCTGAGCGATTTTACGGAAAGCATATGGATAAGGTAAATCAGCCCGCTCAGAATAATTGCAAAAATAGACAGCCCATAAGTCGAGGGGTCCAGTTCAATATCGGAAAAGCCGCCGCATTTTGGGCATTTGAATTCTCCCTGCGTTTTAATGGACCAGGTTTGAAGAAAGCCCAGTTTCTTTCCGCAGTGCGGACATCTAGCCTTTCGGAATTTTTTCATTTCACTTACACCTGATCTTTCATACATTTGCAATTTCGTCCATAAAACCCGTCCGTTTCAGAAGGGTTACGGAGGAAATCTGTGTGATATATACATTCACCCTGTTGTTTTTATCGCGGCAAAGCACAAAGGACTTTGGCATTTCCATGGAAACATTCACAACCCTTCCCGCTTTCTGCGCGGCGGAAAGATAATCGCGGGTCGTATTGGAAATGGTAGAAGTCTCAATATCAAATATGCCCACAATATCACTCACTTTAATCACTGTGTCCTGCCCAAGATGAAGATACATAAGAAAAACCTCTCATTTTTTGCTTAGGACGCCCCCGTCCATAAAAAACAGGATGCCATCCCGAAGCTGTTTTACCGCGTCGGGTTCGCAGCAGGTAATAAAAACCTGACAATCGGTCAGATGGTTCAGCAGGTAATCCTGCCTTCCGGAATCCAGCTCGCTCATAACATCGTCGAGAAGGATCACCGGCCTTTCGCCGGTTTCACGAAAAAGCAGCTCTGCCTCCGCAAGCTTTAAGGCAAGCACAACGGAACGCTTCTGCCCCTGCGAGCCAAAGGTTCGCGCGGACAGAGAGTCGATCGTGATTTCCATATCGTCGCGATGGGGGCCGAAATTTGTGTGGCCCGTGGCAATATCGTCGCGGCGGGAAGCATACAGCGCCTGTTTCAGGTCTTCGGCGCTTTTCTGATATTCCAGTTGGATGTTCTCTTTATTTTGACTAATCCCGGCGTAAATTTTTTGCGCCGGTCCTCTTATTTTCTCAAGATAGCCGGCTCTGCCCTTCATCACGCTTTCGCCGAGGGCCGCGAGCCGTTCATCCCAGACATCGAGCGTATCCAGAAGTGCGGAATGCCGGGGAATTTCCTTTAAAAGCGCGTTGCGCTGGACAAGCGTCCGGTTGTAACGGGATAAAAGCGCGGCGTATCCGGGTTTTACTTGGCAAAGGGCCGCGTCGATAAAATTGCGCCGGAAGGACGGGCCTTCTCGCACCAGCGAAAGATGCTCCGGTGAAAAGAGCACGGCGAAAAAACGCCCGATCAGCCCGGAAGCCCGTTTCAGAGGAACGCCGTTTAAAACGGCGTTCCTACGCCCGTTCAAAATAGCGATCTGCGCCGTTTGTTCGCGTTCTTCGCAGAAAAAACCGATGTTAACTTCCGCCCTCCGCTCCCCGCGCAGAACCAGATCGGCGTCTTTCGCCCCCCGGAAGGAGCGCCCACCCGTAAAAAGCCAGATTGCTTCCAAAAGATTGGTTTTTCCCTGCGCGTTCGGCCCGCTGATGAGGTTGACGCCGGCGTGCGGCTCCATCTGCCCGGCTTTCAGGTTCCGGTAATTTTCAAAATCCAGGCGGCGGATGATCACCCTTTGCACACCTCATAGATTACAGAATGGAATTCCGCTTTATCGCCGGGGCGCATCTTTTTGCCGCGCATCGTGCAGACTTCGCCGTTGACCTTTACTTCACCGTTTTGTACCGCGAACTTTGCCTGGCCGCCGGTGTTTACCGCACCGCCAAGCTTTAAAAGCGCGTCAAGACGGATAAATTCCGTATTGATCGCTATTTTTTCTGTTTTCATATCAAGCCTCGCTCTTCAGGCGGACAGGCAATACCAGAAACAGATAGGAATTGCCTTCCCGCGGTAAAATTTTCATTGGGCTTAATGCCCCGTTGAGCTGTATTTTCATCTCGTCGCCCTCGGTATTCCGAAGTGCGTCGAGAAGGTACCGGTTATTGAAACCCATTTCCACAGGCTCACCCTCCATTTTCGCGGGGAGCTGGTCGCTTGCGCGGCCGATGGAAGTGGAACAAGAAACTTTGATTTCATTATCCTCAAATAAACAGCGAACCGGGCTTTTCAGCCGGTCGGTGATAATCAGCGAAACACGCTCCACGCTTTCGATAAACGAACGAGTGGAAACAAGGATCTCCATAGCGCTTGTGTTCGGAATCGCCGCGCGGTAATCCAGGAATTCCCCTTCCAGCAGGCGGGAAATGACACAGTAGCTGCCAATTTGGAATAAAATATGCCGCCGCCCGATGAGGATTTCCAGTTCTTCGTCATCGTCGCTCAGAAGCTTCATCACTTCCTGCAGCGTTTTGCCAGGAACCACAAAGTTCAGTTCCTCCTCGCATTTTGCGGTTTCCTCCCGCAGAGCAAGGCGGTACCCGTCGACGGAAACCAGCCGGATTTTATTTTTGTCCAGCTCAAACAGGGTTCCAGTATGGATCGGCTTAGCGTCGCTTTCCGCAACGGCGAAAATCGTCTGGCGAATCATGCTTTTCAGCGTACAGTTGGCGATCTTGATGGAGGTTTCCCCCGTAATGCTGGGCAGTTCGGGGTATTCCTCCGCCGGAATTCCGGCAATAGAGAAATCCGCCGGGCCGCTTTGAATCTTTGTGATGTTTTTATCGTCTACGGAAAGGTGGACATCGTCGGCCGGAAGACGACGGACAATATCACCAAACAGGCGTGCGCTTAGGACGATTCTTCCTTTTTCTTCCACTTTTGCTTCGATCTTGGTTTTCATCCCAAGCTCCAGGTCGTATCCGCATAGTGTAATTTCGCTTTCCTCTGCGGAAAGGAGGATTCCTTCCAGAGCGGGAACCGAGGACTTGGCGGATACTGCGCGCTGAATATTCAACACAGCTTCGTTTAGCTGCTGCTGTTTGCAGATAATTTTCATAATCTCACCTTTTGTTTCCGTTTATAATAGAAATAAATGATTTTATTTTAGTAAGAGTAGTAGGGGGCGGGGAAAAGTTGAAAGCTTTGCGTCTTTTAGGCTACATCGGGTTTTTTCGGGAATTTTTCCTGTGATTTCCTTGTTAACTCTTCGTTAACATTGCGTATTAAAATTTGAGTTTTTAACCGCATGTTGAAAACTCTGTGGGGAATGTTGAAAACTTGTTAAATAATTCGTGGAAAGAGAAAAATAAAAAAATTGCGTTTTCCCCCGGATTGTTTAAATGTGGAGAAACTTTGCACATTTTAACGGTCGCGTATATTTTTGACAATATCTTCTACTGTCGCTTTGAATTTGGGGTCTTTGGCGATTCCCTTTTCGACCTGCTGTATGGCGTAAACAACGGTGGAATGGTCGCGCCCGCCGAATTCCTTGCCGATAGAGGTCATCGGAAGCTGGGTAATTTCCCTTACGACATACATAGAGACCTGCCGTGCGCTGGAAATGTTTGCCGAGCGTTTCGACGAGCGGATGTCATCGCTGGAGGTTCCGAATGTGCGCGCTACTTCGTCGATGATTTTTTCGACGGTCAGCGGCGTGGGCTGATCGTTGTTGATGATATCGCTGATAGCCGCCTGCGCCGTTGTGATGCTCGGGCTTTCACCCGCCAGCAAAAAGTAGGCTTTCATTTTTTTCACTGCGCCTTCAAGCTGACGGATATTATTCTTCAGGCGGTTCGCTATGTATTCGGCAACGCTGTCCGACATATCAATTTCCAGAAGTTCTGCTTTCCTTTTTATAATAGCAATGCGTGTTTCGAAATCAGGCGGCTGAATATCGGCCGTCAGCCCCCACTCGAAACGGGTTAAAAGGCGTTCCTCCAGCGTGGCGATATCCTTCGGCGGCCGGTCGGAAGTCAGTACGATTTGCTTTTTTGCTTCGTATAAGGTATTAAATGTATGGAAAAATTCCTCCTGCGTTGAATCTTTTCCAGCTATAAACTGGATATCGTCGACCAGAAATACATCCGCTTTCCGGTACCTGTTGTGGAATTCGGCGGTGGTACCGCGGCGGATCGCTTCGATGAGTTCGTTCGTAAAGTCGTCGCCCTTGATATAAATAATATTCATTTCCGGATGCGTATGGCTGATTTCGTTGCAGATCGCGTAAAGAAGGTGGGTTTTGCCCAATCCGGAATTTCCGTAAATAAAAAGAGGGTTATATAAGGTTGCCGGCTTGCTTGCAACAGCCATGGATGCCGCATGTGCGAATTTATTGGAAGGGCCGACAATGTAGGTGTCGAACGTAAACTCATAGTCATCGTTGATGGCCGGGGTTTCGTCATTCTGCTTTTCGATTCCGGCTTCGTCCGGTGTGCAGATGCGAATTTGGATTTTCTGGCCGAAAATTTGTGCGAACGCTTCTTCCAGCATATCGATATAATAATGTTTGATTGTCTGTCGGTGCAGTTCATTCGGAACCTTCAGCACCGCGACACCCTGTGCGAAGTCAAGAGTAACCGGTTCGATACGCTTGATCCAGGTCGAATACGCAATTTCCGTGATCTTGCTTTTACAGTAATCGCAGACCAGATTCCATACCTCGGTAAAGGATTCCATCTTATAAACCTCATTTTAACAAATATTTATACTCTTAGGCATAACACAATTAATATTACCACAAAACGATCGGCTTTTCAAATTTCAATTTCGGATTCAGACACACTATATTGTATCGCGCGCGTGAGGAAAACCATAGACGATAAAATTTTTTTATTTTCCTTTTATTTTAAACTAAAATGTGGTATATTGAATAATATAATTAGATAAATTGCAAAATTGCCCCCTGAAAGATTTTTCCTGGGCTCAGGCGACAAATTATAGGTTGACAGTTTGCGCATTCTTAATATATAATGCTATATTGCAAGGTTTGTACCCCGAAAGGAGGGTTTTTATGCTGAGAACATATCAGCCAAAGAAGCTCCATAGGAAAAAGGAGCACGGCTTCAGAAAGAGAATGTCCACAAGAAACGGCCGCAAAGTTTTGGCCCGCCGCAGAGCTAAGGGCAGAGCACGTTTGAGCTATTAAGCAGAGGGCCACGCAATGTGGCCTTTCTTTTTAGCTCCCGATTTTGGGAAAAGAAATGCGGTGCGGGTTTAAAGTGATGGATTTTCTATCAATTAAAGAAAACAAGGATTTTTGCAGGATTTATGCAAAAGGGAAATCTTTTGTCAGCCCTGTGGTTGTAACATATGTTTTGAAAAACCGGAGGAAAAATATACGGGTTGGCATTACGACCACAAAGAAAATTGGAAATGCTGTGAAAAGGAATAGGGCCCGCCGCGTAATCCGCGAAGCTTTCCGGATTTTGGCACCCAGCATAAAGCCGGGATACGATTTTATTTTTGTTGCAAGGGGGAAAACCCCTTATGTGAAAAGCACGGAAATCGTCCGTGCGCTTTCGGCGCAGCTTAAAAAAGCGGGGGTCATGAAATGAAACGCCCGTTGATCTGGCTGATACGGTTTTATCAGAAAGGAATTTCGCCGTATAAAAGGCCTTGCTGCAAATATTATCCCACCTGTTCAAATTACGCAATTCAGGCTATTGAGCGCTTCGGCGCCTTTAAGGGATTTTGGCTCGCTTTGTTTCGCATATTACGCTGTAATCCGTTCAGCCGGGGAGGGTACGACCCTGTTCCGGAAAAACGGACAAGCGATAAGCATGATAGATAGAATAGAGGAGTACTGCTTATATGTACGATTTTTTTAATTTTTTCGGGAACATTCTCGGTTATCTGCTCTGGTTTTTTTATACCCTGATTCAGAACTATGGAATCGCCATTATTTTATTCACCATCGTATTGAAAATCCTGATGTTCCCCTTTTCCATCAAACAGCAGAAATCGTTGGCCGCCAGCAGCAGGCTGGCGATTAAGCAGAAAGAATTGCAGAAGAAATACGGCAACGATCGGCTGAAGCTTCAACAGGAAACGCAGAAGCTTTATGAAAAGGAAGGCGTAAACCCAACCGGCGGGTGCCTTACCACCTTTATTCCGTTCCCGATTATGATCGGTCTGTTCTATACCGTTCAGAATCCGCTCTCAAACGCGTTGCACCTTTCTGCGGATGGGATCAACAAAGCGGTTGCCATGTTGAAGATGATTCCGGGAGTTGGCGCAAATTTCAACGCCCAGTATGCACAGATCGAAATTGTTAAGCATTTTGCGGATTTAAAGCCCCATCTCACCATGTTTAGCGGGGACGAGCTTAAGAAAATAGAATCTTTCAGCCATGGATTCCAGTTTCTGGGTATGAATCTTCTCGATACGCCCAGCGATGGCGCCAATATTTTCGGAACGCTGTTCCGCTCAAATCTTTGGGTTATTCCGGTGCTGTGCCTTGTTTCCTCTTTGGTCACACAGTATTTCATGATGAAAATGCAGCCCGGGATGCAGCAGCAGGAAGGTTGCATGAAATATATGTTTTATTTCATGCCTTTGTTTAGTGCATGGTTGGCCTGCACCCTGCCGGCGGCTGTCGGTTTTTACTGGATTATTTCGACCCTTACCGGATTTTTACAGACGCTTATCCTGAATATCTGGTACAGTCCGGCAGATTTGAACGCGAAGGCCGAGGCGCAGCGAATCGCCCTGCTGGAGCAGGAGGAAGCAAAAATGGAGAGAATCCCGGCAGTTTCTGTGCCGGCTGAAACAGGAAAAGGCAAGGCGGGAAAAAACAGGAAACCAAAAGCGTAAGGAAGCATTCGTATAATCATTAAGTTTAAGAAAAACGAGTAAACACCCGGGGGAGGTAATACCGTGATAAGAGAAGCGATTGCAACCGGTGAGACGGTAGAACTGGCAAGAGAAGCCGCATGCAGGGAACTCGGTGTGGAAACCTATGATGCGGATTTTGAAATTCTGGAAATGCCTACAAAAAAGACATTCGGTCTTTTCGGCGGAAGCCCGGCAAAGGTAAGGGTTTTTGTGAAAACCAGCCCCGCAGAAGCTGCTGCGGAGTATTTGAAAAAAATTCTGGAACATATGGGCCTTTCTTCGGTGGATATTCAAATCACTGAGGAAGAGAACGGCGCGCAGCTTTCCCTTTCCGGGGACGATATCGGCTTTATTATCGGTCACCGCGGAGAAACGCTCGACGCTCTCCAGTACTTAGCGGGACTTGTGGCAAACCATATCGACAATACCTATTACCGGATTACGCTTGACATTGGAAATTACCGTGAGAAACGCAGAGAAACACTTGAAGTTTTGGGTAAGAGAATCGCCGCCAAAGCGGTGAGAACCGGGCGCAACGCCTCTTTGGAGCCGATGAATCCGTACGAGCGGCGGATTATCCATACCGCAGTGCAGACGGTGGAAGGGGCGAAGTCTTGGTCGGAAGGTGAAGACCTTGCCCGCCATGTTGTGATCGGGCCGGAAGCCGGCGAGCGGCCGCTTCCACGGAGAAACTACAATAAGGGCCAGCGCCGTTCGTATGGGGAAAAGCCGCGGCCTGGTTACGGTAATCGGTCGCCGAAGTCGGCGCAGAACAGTACGCAGCCGTCGCGCCCTTCTGTGAAATCGGCGCCGAAGAGCGATAAGGATGCTCCGCTTTACGGCCGTATCGACTTAAAAAAAGAATGATTTGACGGGCGGTTCGCAGAATCGCCCGTTTCTTTTCGTTGAAATTGGAAATATCTTGTATAAAATTTTAAATTTTTCCCGCGCTTCGCGCGGATAAGGCGATGAGGTACCTTATGGAAAACAAAAGTATTTACAATACTTCTTCAAAGACGATCGCGGCGATTTCCACGCCGCAGGCACCGGGCGGGATTGGGATTGTCCGTATTTCCGGACCGGATGCACGGAAGATTGCAGGAAAAGTGTTTACTTCAAGCCGCGGAAAAACGCTGGACGATATAAAGGGCTATACCGCCCTTTACGGCAGGGTTCACGACGGGGATGAGGATATTGACGAAGCAATCGCCCTGAATTTTACCGCACCAGCAAGTTTTACTGGCGAGGATGTTGTGGAGCTTTCCTGCCATGGCGGGCTGTATATTTTGCGCCGCGTGCTGAAAGCGGTGTTTGCCGCCGGCGCTGTACCCGCCGGGCCTGGCGAATTCACGCGACGGGCATTTTTGAACGGCAAAATCGGGCTGACCGAAGCAGAATCCGTCATGCAGTTAATCGGCGCGCAGGGGGAGCAGGCTGCAAAGGCCGCGCTGGCCGGGCATGACGGCGCTCTGGAAAAGAAAATCCGGCAAATCCGCGAAAGCCTGCTTCAGATGGCCGGGCATCTGTCCGCTTGGGCAGATTATCCGGAAGAGGATATTCCGGAGGTCAATGAAGGTTCCCTGCATGCAACCCTTTGCTCAGTAAAAGGAGAACTGGAGCGTCTTCTAAGCCAGTTCGAAGCGGGGCGCGCAATCCGGGAGGGTGTTGTTACAGTAATCGCCGGCCGCCCAAACGTGGGAAAATCCACGTTGATGAACTTGCTTTCCGGATGTGAGCGCTCCATCGTTACCGAATATGCAGGAACTACGCGCGACATTGTGGAGGATACCGTCATTCTCGGGGATATCCCGCTCCGCCTTTCCGATACGGCCGGAATTCACCTGACCGAAGACCCGGTCGAGCGAATCGGTGTGGAGCGCGCGCGCGAAAGAATCCGGGAAGCCCAGCTTATTCTGGCGGTTTTTGATTCCTCGCAGGAGCTGAACGATGAAGACCGGGAACTGGTTTCCTTTGTCCTCCGGTCGCCGGCAATTGCGGTTGTCAATAAAAGCGATCTCCCGATAAAAATAGACATAAAGTATATTAAAGAAAATTTTAAACAAATAGTATATATTTCTGCTCTGTCCGGCGAAGGATTGGAGCAGTTAAAGAACGCGGTAGCGGAGCTTTTGCACACAGCAGGATTGAATCCGGCGGATGGGATCCTGTTTACGGAACGCCAGCGCGACGCGGCGCGCCGCGCCGAGGACAGCGTCAGCGAAGCGATCGTGGCTGTGGAGAGCGGAATGACGCTTGACGCGGTAACGGTTTCCATTGAGGGTGCGATTTCCGCTCTGTTGGAACTGACCGGGGAACGCGCGACCGAAGCGGTCGTCGATTCCGTTTTTCATAATTTTTGCGTTGGGAAATAGGTTGGCGCGGAATTGGGAATAGAACCGAATACTGGTTTATAATGGAATACGCCTGCGGAGAAATATATGGAATTTGGCAAACTGTACGCGCGCCGGGTGGAAATTCCGGAGAGGGTTCCCCGAACGAAAGCAGTCTGATAGGCGCTTTCGTTCCCCTTCCTACGCGGGCGAAAGCAAACGGGAGGCGGGGCGCCGCCCAAAAACCCGCAGGCTTTTTAAAGCCTGCACGCAATATTTATTGTTTGATTGCGCTTTCCGGTGATAGGATATAGGAGGAACGATTATGCGATACAATGCTGGTGAATATGATGTAGCGGTCATCGGCGCAGGGCACGCGGGGATTGAAGCCTCGCTTGCTTCTGCGCGCCTTGGCTGCCGCACCTGTGTTTTTACAATCAATATGGACGCCGTTGGCAACTGCCCCTGTAATCCGTCGATCGGCGGTACGGCGAAGGGGCACCTTGTGCGGGAAATCGATGCGCTGGGCGGAGAAATGGGAAAAACTGCGGACGCGGTAACGCTGCAAAGCCGGATGCTGAATTTGGGAAAGGGTCCGGCCGTCCATTCCCTGCGTGCGCAGATCGACCGCCGTGAATACAGCAAGGTGATGAAGCATAAATTGGAGCTTCAGCCGAACCTGCATATGAAGCAGGCGGAGGTTGTGGAGCTTACCCGCGAAGAGAACGGCATATGGCAGCTCGTTACGCGCATGGACGCGGTCTATCGCGCGAAAGCGGTGATTATCGCAACGGGAACTTTTTTGGGCGGGAAAATTTATATTGGTGACGTTTCCTATGAAAGCGGCCCGGACGGAATGTTCCCCGCTGCGTTTCTGGGTGCTTCGCTGAAAAAACTGGGTCTGCGCCTGCGCCGTTTTAAAACCGGCACACCTGCGCGTGTTTTAAAGTCCAGCATTGATTTTACGGATCTGGAAGTGCAGTACGGGGACGAGCCGGTTATCCCGTTCTCCTATGACACGTTGACGCCGCCGAAGAACCGCGCGGTTTGCCATATTTCCTGGACAAATGAAAAAACCAAGCAGATTATTCTGGAAAATATCGGCCGTTCCCCGATGTACAGCGGGAAAATCGAGGGTATCGGCCCGCGTTACTGCCCGAGCATTGAGGATAAGATTATGCGGTTCCGGGACAAGCCGCGCCATCAGCTTTTCATCGAGCCTTGCGGCCTGGATACTGAGGAAATGTATTTGCAGGGCATGAGTTCTTCTCTGCCCGAAGATGTGCAGATTGCTTTCTATCACTCCATTAAGGGTTTGGAGCATGTTCAGATTATGCGCAGCGCTTATGCGATTGAATACGACTGCGTTGACCCGCTCCAGTTGAATGCGAGCTTGGAGTTTATGGATTTCCCAGGGCTTTACGGAGCGGGACAGTTTAACGGAAGCTCCGGTTACGAGGAAGCCGCCGCGCAGGGATTGGTTGCTGGAATCAATGCTGCGCTGAAAATACAGGGCAGGGAGCCGATGATTCTCGACCGCGCTGGTTCTTATATAGGGACTTTGGTGGACGACCTGATTACAAAGGGCGTTACCGACCCTTACCGCATGATGACATCTCGGAGCGAATACCGTTTGATTCTCCGGCAGGATAACGCCGATGAGCGCCTGACCCCAATCGGGCGGAAAATCGGGCTGATTTCAGACGAACGTTGGGAGCGTTTCAAGTTAAAGCAAAAGCAGAAGGAAGAGGAGCGCAAACGTGTGAAAAGTACCGTCCTTCCGCCGTCCGAGGCTCTGAACAGGATACTTGTTTCACATGAAACATCGCCGGTAACGACCGGTGTGCGGCTGTCGGATCTGCTTCGCAGGCCGCAGCTAAACTACGAATGCTTAAAAGAGGTCGATCTGAGCCGCCCCGATTTGCCGGCTGCGGTATTTGAAAACGTAGAAATAGAAATCAAGTATGAGGGGTATATTAAACGGCAGAAAGCGGATATTGCGGAGATGCGGCGGCTCGAAGCGCAAAAGCTTCCGCAGGATATTGATTACACGAAGATTTCCGGGCTGCGTAGCGAAGCGCAGGAAAAGCTTTCCAAGGTAAAACCTTCCAGCGTTGGACAGGCTTCGCGCATTTCTGGGGTTAGCCCCGCGGACATATCCGTGCTGCTGATCTGGCTTGCTCGCAAGAAGGAGGCGTAACATGGAGGATATTCAAGCCCTGCTGATTTCATCCGCACAGAGCATGGGAATAGAGATCAACAAAGGACAAGCGGAAAGTTTTCAACAATACATGGAACAATTGTTGAATTGGAACGAGAAAATGAATCTAACGGCCATCAAAGAGCCACGTGAGGTTGCGGAAAAGCATTTTCTGGACAGTATCCTGATTTTGAAGTATCTGAAGCTTCCGGCAAACGCAAAGCTGATCGATGTCGGCACCGGCGCGGGTTTTCCTGGTGTGCCGCTGAAAATTATGCGTCCGGAACTGGAACTGACCCTGCTGGATGGCTTGAACAAACGGCTTATCTTTTTAAAAGATGTGCTCGGTCATCTGCATTTGCAGGCCGAGCTGGTTCATGCGCGTGCAGAAGAAGCCGGGCGGCAGAAACCGTTCCGCGGGAAATTCGATTTTGCAACCGCACGCGCTGTCGCGCCGTTAAACATTCTTTGCGAATACTGCCTGCCGTTTCTGAAAATGGGAGGAACCTTTGTCGCCATGAAAGGGCTGGAGCCGGAGCAAGAAACCGAAGAAGCAAAGAAGGCAATTGCGCTTTTGGGCTGCGAACTGGCGAAAATTGAAAAATTTACGTTGCCGGACGGCGACCGGAGGAGCTTGATTTTTATCCGGCGCACCGAGCCTTTGCCGGATCTGTATCCCCGCCATGGGGCAAAAATTTCAAAGAATCCCCTGTAGATTACGTGCTTCGGAAATACAGATTTCCGGGTAAATGGCAGGGAATCATCACGAACCGCCAAAATAGAACAAAAAGATATTTCTCTTGGTTGCCATAATATTACAAATTATTGCCGCCCAGCATGCTATCCTTATTAAAAAGGGACGAGCAGGGGGCGGTAATTTTGCATTTATTCAATGAATCGTGTAAAGTAGTGCAGATTCCTATCAACTCTATTCACCCAAATCCGGCACAGCCGCGAAAGGTTTTCAGCGAACAGGAGCTTTTGGAGCTGTCGCGCAGCATTCGTACCAACGGCTTGCTCCAGCCGATTACGGTTCGCCGCGTAAAAGACGGCTACGAACTGATTGCAGGAGAACGCAGGCTCCGAGCATGTAAAATCGCCGGGCTGACCACAGTAGGCTGCATTATCAACGACTGTTCCCCTGAAACAAGCGCGGTTCTTGCCATGACCGAAAACCTGCAAAGACAGGATTTGCAAATTTTTGAGGAAGCGGAGGGAATCCGCCAGCTTATCGAGCAATGGAATGTGACTCAGGAAGAAGCTGCTTTACGGCTTGGCAAAAGCCAATCCACGCTTGCAAACAAACTTCGGCTTTTAAAGCTTACAAAAGAGGAACGGGAGAAAATCACCGAAAACGGCCTTACGGAACGCCATGCACGCGCGCTTTTGCGGATTAAAGATGAAGTCCTGCGCAAAAACGCGTTGAATCTGATTATTGCCCGCGACTGCAATGTAAAACAGGCGGAGGAGCTGATTGACAATTTCCTGCAAGGAAACGAGAAGCCGAAGAAGACAAAACGCACCGTTGTGGTGAAGGATGTCCGCATTTTCCTGAATACGATCAACCATGCGATTGAGACCATGCGGCAAAGCGGAATCAATGCGCAGACGCTGAAAAGCGAGACGGACGAATACATCGAATGTCTAGTTCGTATTCCGAAGGCACAGGCGACTTCTGGCGGAAAAAAGCCTGCTTAAAAAAATTATAAGTTTTTACTCCTATTTCCCTATATCATTTCCCACAAGGTAGGCCGGACGCAAGTTCGGCCTGCTTTGTTTCACATGAAACATTGGCTGTTCCGCTGCGAATTTATAGAAAAATCCGGCTCTGTGGAGCAGAAAGGCAGAGATTTCCCCAACATATGTCATAACTACTTTATCTTAGGGAAAAAGCGTGTTATAATAGTACCATTCTATACGGATACCCGAAAAGGGGGTTCCGTTTTTTTCAGCGATGATCCGGCGGGACAGAAACCCGCTTCGGGAGGGAAAAGAATGGGAAAAATTATCGCGATTGCCAACCAGAAGGGCGGCGTCGGTAAAACCACAACATCGGTTAACCTTTCCGCTGCAATGGGCATGAAGGGAAAGAAAACCCTGCTTGTGGATGTTGACCCGCAGGGCAATGCGTCCAGTGGTGTCGGTGCGGACCGCCGCGCGCTGGAAAACACAGTTTACGAGGTTCTGATCGGCGAAGCGAATGCAAAAGATGTAATCATTCCTACGGAATTCAGCAATCTGGATCTACTTCCGTCCAGCATGGACCTGGCGGCGGCTGAAATCGAGTTGGTTTCGCTTGAACACCGCGAATCCATTCTGAAAAACGCGTTGGTTCCGTTCCGGGATCAATACGATTTTATCTTTATCGACTGTCCGCCCTCGCTCGGCCTGATTACGACCAACGCGCTGACGGTGGCTGATACGCTTCTGGTGCCGATCCAATGCGAATATTACGCGCTGGAGGGCCTGTCCCAGCTTATGAATACGGTTCGCCGCGTAAAGCGGCAGTACAATTCCCAGCTTGACATTGAAGGCGTTCTGCTGACAATGTACGACGGCAGGCTGAACCTGACGCAGCAGGTTGTGGAAGAAGTGAAGAAATACTTCCCGCGCAAGGTGTTTGCAAGCGTGGTGCCGCGCACCGTGCGCCTTTCCGAGGCGCCGAGCTTCGGAAAGCCCATCCAGTACTTCGATAAAAGCTCCCGTGGGGCGCTGGCTTACGACGCACTAGCGGAGGAAATTCTGGATTTGAATAAGAGATAGCGGGGGGAAGAAGAGATGGCAGCAAAAAAACGCGGCCTTGGAAAAGGCCTGGACGCGATTTTCGCGGAAAACGATACCGGAGACCGCAACGCAGCGGTCTCCCTTAAAATAAGCGAAATTGAACCGAACCGTGCGCAGCCCAGAAAAGATTTTAACGAAGAAGCGCTCGCCGAGCTTGCCGACTCCATTTCACAGCACGGCGTTTTGCAGCCGCTTCTGGTTCGGCCGATTGTCGGCGGCTACCAGATTGTTGCGGGGGAACGCCGTTGGCGTGCCGCGCGCATGGCGGGTATTTCCGAAGTACCTGCGGTGATCCGGGAAATGACCGACAGCGAGGTAATGCAGCTTGCACTCATTGAAAATTTGCAGCGTGAGGATCTGAATCCCATTGAAGAAGCGCAGGGCTACCAGTCTTTGATGGAGAACTACGGCTTGACACAGGAGGAAGTTTCAAAAACCGTGGGAAAATCCCGGCCGACGGTGGCAAACGCGCTCCGGCTTTTGAATTTGCCGAAAGAAATCCTGGATATGGTGCATTCCGGAAAGCTTTCCGCCGGGCACGCTCGCACATTGCTCAGTTTCTCGAATCCATCGGAAATGTTGAAGGCGGCGAAGCTGGCTGCGGAACAGGGAATTTCGGTGCGCGAGCTGGAAAAGCTGGCAAAAAAGGCAAACGAACGCCTGAAACAAGCCGAGCCGGAACCGAAGGCAAAGAAGAAGCCGCGGTATTTCAGCGAAGTCGAGCTTGCGCTGAACGAGCATTTGGGCCGCAAGGTACAGGTGAGCGGCACAAAAAAGCGCGGCGTCCTGCAAATCGAGTTCTACGGGGAAGAGGATTTGAGCGAGCTCGTAAAACTTTTCAACAATAATTAGCCAAACGGTGGAAAATAAAACAGAATAAAAAGGAGTAATAAAACAATGCTTGATATTAAATTGATTCGCAGCAATCCGGAAAAAATTAAAGCCGGTGCGAAAAAACGCTGTATTGATGTGGACGCTCTGGTGGATGATATTCTCAAAATTGACGAGGAACGCCGCGAAGTGACCGGAAAAGTGGAAAAAATGAAGGCGGAACAGAATGCGGCCACAAAGAAAATTCCACAAATGAAAAAAGCTGGGGAAGATACCACCCAGTTAATGGCGGAGCTGAAAACCCTTTCCGAACAGATTAAGGCAGCGGACAGCGAGCTGGGCGAGCTGGAAGAAAAGCAGAAAACGCTGCTGCTGTCCCTACCGAATATGCCGGACGACGACCTTCTGGAGGGCGGCAAGGAAAACAACAAGCCCATCCGCCTTTACAAGGAACAGCCGAAATTCGATTTTGAGCCGAAAAACCATGTGGATCTCTGCGAAAACCTTGGCATGATCGACTACCAGCGCGGCGCGAAGCTGGCTGGCGCCGGTTCCTGGGTATACCGCGGTATGGGTGCGCGTTTGGAATGGGCTTTGTTAAACTTCTTTATCAGCGAGCATCTGAAGGACGGCTACGAGCTGATCCTCCCGCCACATATGCTGAACTATGAGTGCGGCTACGTTGCCGGGCAGTTCCCGAAATTTACCGAAGAAGTTTACTGGATTCAGAATCCGACCAGCAACGATAAAAAATTCATGCTTCCGACCGCGGAAACCGCTCTGGTCAACCTGCACCGCGACGAGGTGCTTTCACTAGACGAGCTTCCGCGCAAATACATTGCGTACACCCCCTGTTACCGCAGGGAGGCCGGCAGCTACCGTTCCGAGGAGCGCGGCATGATTCGAGGCCACCAGTTCAATAAAGTCGAAATGGTGCAGTACACCGCGCCCGACAAGTCTGACGAAGCTTTTGCGGAGCTTGTTGAAAAAGCGGAGAGGCTCGTACAGCAACTTGGTTTGCATTACCGCCTGAGCAAGCTCGCCGCAGGCGATTGCTCCTTCTCAATGGCGCGCACCTACGATATTGAAGTCTGGATTCCGAGTATGGGGATTTACAAGGAGGTCAGCTCCGCTTCCAACGCAAGGGATTATCAGGCCAGAAGAGGCAATGTGAAGTTCCGCGGCGCGGACAAGAAGCTTCAGTTCGTCCATACGCTGAACGCTTCCGGTCTTGCGACCAGCCGCGTGATCCCCGCCATTGTGGAGCAATATCAGAACGCCGACGGCAGCGTAACCGTGCCGGAGGTTCTGCGTCCGTTTATGGGTTGCGATATTATAAAATAAGAGAAACTGCCCCCCCGCGGGAGAAAACGCCGCAGGGGGTGTCATTTTACATAACAATGAGGTATCACATATGGACAAGACGGATTTGATCAGAGAGTATTCCCGGAAAGTGCGCGTCGCAAGCTATGAGATCGGCGCGCAAGGGCAGATGAAGCTCAGCTTCCTGATGCGCATGTGCCAGGAAACAAGCGAACAGCATCTCGATATTGTTGGCTTGAGCTATGAAAAGTTGTACGAGGACGGCATGGTGTTTCTGCTGATTACAAACCGGATGAAAATTAAGCGGATGCCGTTGCGTAACGAAGAGGTAACAATAAAAACGCATCCGCGCGGGGTGTGCGGCGCGCAGTTTTACCGTGACTTCAAGATTTACAGCGGGGACGAGCAGATTATTGACGTGATGCAGACCTCCGTCACGGCCGACCCGAATTCGCACAAAATTCTTCGCCCGAAAAAATTTCTGGATTACGGGGTATTTTCCGGCGAAAAGGTAGCTCCGGAGGATCGGGTGCCGAAAGCCGAAATACCGGAGGATCTGCCTTTCGTGGGGGAAAGGCCGATTCGTTATTCCGACCTTGATTACAACTGCCATTTGAACAATACCGTTTACGGGGATATTGTAACGGATTTTCTGCCGGGCGGGCACGATGCCTTCCGTTACGCCGAGGTGCAGATTAATTACATTAATGAGAGCGCGCTGGGCGATGTTCTGAAGATTTACGCCGCAAGAAAAGACGGATTTGTCATGATGAAGGGGGGCAATGCGCGCGGCTGCGGATTCACCGCGACGGCGACGCTACTTCCAATGGATGGAAAGCCCGTATAATTCGAAAATAATCAGTTGAAATTGTATGCGCGTAATGATATAATATCAAAATATATTAAAATAACAAGAGAAAAAAGCGGCGCGGAAAGCGGTTTGCGGCGCGCAAAAATGTGACAGGAGGAAAACATGTTAAACACAAATTACTCGGAAAAATTTGCAAAGGAAGGCCTGACGTTTGACGATGTTCTGCTGATCCCGGCTGAATCCAACGTATTGCCCAAGGAGGTGGATTTAACCACCCGGCTTACGAAAACCATCAAGCTGAACACGCCGTTGATGACGGCCGCCATGGATACCGTTACGGAAAGCAACATGGCGATTGCGATCGCCCGTGAAGGCGGCATTGGCATTATTCATAAGAATATGTCCATTGAAATGCAGGCCGACATGGTGGACCGGGTAAAGCGTTCGGAAAACGGTGTTATTGTGGACCCGTTCTTCCTTTCTCCTCAGCATTACGTGCATGATGCGAATGAGATTATGGCGAGATACCATATTTCCGGCGTGCCGATCTGTGAAAACGGCAAGCTGGTGGGCATTATTACAAACCGCGATTTACGCTTTATGACCGAAGAGGATTACGACCAGCCGATTTCCGCCGTAATGACAAAGGAAAACCTTGTTACGGCTCCGGTTGGGACAACCCTTGCGCAGGCGCAGGAAATTCTGCGCAAGCACCGTATTGAGAAACTGCCGATCGTTGACGACCAGGGCAACCTCAAGGGTTTGATTACCATAAAGGATATTGAAAAAGCGGTGCGTTACCCGAATTCCGCGAGGGACACGGGTGGCCGCCTGCTTTGCGGCGCGGCGATTGGCGCGACGGGCGATGTTCTTGAGCGTGTTGCCGAGCTGGTAAAGGCACAGGTTGACGTTGTTGCGCTCGATTCCGCCCATGGGCACAATAAGGACGTCATAGAAGCCGTCAGACGCGTGAAAAAGGCGTTTCCCAACTTACCGCTCATCGCGGGAAATGTCGCGACAGGAGAGGCCACAGAGGCCCTTATTGAAGCGGGCGCGGATTGCATTAAGGTCGGCATGGGGCCGGGCTCCATTTGTACCACCCGTATTGTCGCCGGCATCGGTGTGCCGCAGATCACTGCTGTTTACGATTCTGCCTGTGTCGCCGCGAAATACGATATTCCGGTGATTGCGGACGGCGGCATTAAGTACTCCGGCGATATTGTTAAGGCGCTCGCCGCCGGCGCAAATGTCGTCATGGTCGGCTCGCTGGTCGCGGGCTGCGAGGAATCCCCCGGTGAAACCGAGTTGTACCAAGGCCGTCAGTTCAAGGTCTACCGCGGAATGGGTAGCCTTGCCGCGATGGGACAGGGCAGTAAGGACCGCTACTTCCAGCAGGATCAGAAAAAGCTGGTTCCGGAGGGCGTCGAGGGCCGTCTGCCGTACAAGGGGCCGCTCTCTGATACCATTTACCAGATGGTGGGCGGTATCCGTGCCGGCATGGGCTACACCGGCTGCAGAAACATTGAAGAACTGCATGAAAAGGCTCAGTTTGTCCGTATTACGGGCGCCGGCCTAAGGGAAAGCCATCCGCACGATATTCAAATTACCAAGGAAGCGCCGAACTATTCAATCCAGTAAGTATAATCTTATAAAAATATACAAATAGGATTCTAAAACCGTTTACTACAATTCTGGGGAAGGTAGGATTTCTGTATCGGATTCGTCTCTTTTTCCCGGGAAATACCGGACGGAAGAAGAAATATTTAGAATTTCAAATATTTTGCAAAAATGTGTTGACAAAACACAGCATTATCGGTTATAATATAAAACGCTCCGCTTTGAATTTTAAAGCGGAGATAGATGGCGGCATAGCTCAGTTGGCTAGAGCATTCGGTTCATACCCGGAGTGTCATTGGTTCAAATCCAATTGCCGCTACCATATACGGCCCGGTGGTCAAGCGGTTAAGACACCGCCCTTTCACGGCGGTTTCACGAGTTCGAATCTCGTCCGGGTCACCATAAAAAACAGATGTACCCTCGAAGTTCGGGGGTATATTTCATATGGACGCATAGCTCAGCTGGTTAGAGCGCTCGCTTCACACGCGAGAGGTCATGGGTTCGAGTCCCCTTGTGTCCACCAAAAAGAGACAGCACTCATTTGAGTGCTGTCTCTTTTTGCGGGCTAAGGGCTTGGCGGGAATCCCCGGTTTAGGCAGGAAAAACACCCCCTGTCTAGCAGATCCGTAGGCTCTTGGGGCGTGCAGGGAAAGATGGGGGCGAAGGTGGTGTTGACTCCGAGCAAGCCTAGCCCCTTCTTAATAAAATAGGAAAAATCCCCAAAGCGGTTTGGCGTGCACGCCTGCGGGCGTACATTCTTCCACTTCGTTTTGTGTAAATCCGGCGGCTTACGCCGGTTTTTTTCTGGCTGCGTAAATCATAGATCTTTCTGTATAAAGGAAATACAGCTTAAGATGGAATGCTCCACCATATCGCTGACTGTCTGATCGGTATAAAACGCTGTATGCGGCGTAATTATGACATTCGGAAAGGAATTTAAGAGGGAAAGTTCCCGGTTGTCCAATATTTCGCTCTTTAAATTATGATAATAGAGGTCCGACTCCTGTTCCATTACATCCAAAGCCGCACCACCGATTTTTTTCTTTTCTACTGCGTCAATCAAAGCCTTTGTGTCAATCAGGGAGCCCCGGGCTGTGTTCACAATATATACGCCATCCTTCATCAGCGCGATCGAATCCTTATTAATCAAGTGGAAATTTTCCTTCGTCGCAGGTGCGTGCAGCGTTATAATATCACTCTCTGCAAAAAGCTTCGCAAGCGGGACGTACGCAACATCCTTCGCGATTTCTGCATTTTGATTTATATCATAGGCAATCACTTTGCAGCCAAAACCGCGCAAACATTGAATTACTGTCCGGCCGATCCTTCCGGTACCGATTACCCCAATCGTTAAATTATGCAGTTGTTTTCCCTGCACTCCATCATCCAATGAGTAATCTTGTATATTGCTACGCGCCAAGATAGTTTTGATTTTACGGATTGCCATCAGAATCAGCATGACGGTATATTCAGCCACACTGTAAGGGGAATACGCTACGTTTGCCACCTGGATTTCCAGCTTCTTTGCGGCGTCAATGTCAATATGATCATATCCGATCGTTCTTGTGGAAATGAATTTCACGCCGGCGTTATGAAACTTCTCCATTAATTCCGCATTGATCTTGTTTGTTAAAATGCTGATACATTCATAGCCCTTTGCCATATCTGCATTTTCAAGCGTTGGCGCCTCTTTGCATAGCGTGACTTCCACTTGATGCTGTTCGCTGAATTTTCGAAAATATTCCGCTTCGTCTTTTCTGCAGCTGTAGACCAGGATTTTCATTTTGCTACTCCTTTGATTTGTATATGCTAGATTTGGTTTCCCTAAGGGATAACATGGTATCCCGCGTCGGCAATTGCCTCGCAGATTTGCTTCCTGTGTTCGTGATTCCTTGTTTCCATCCGAACCTTCACAGAGCAGGCGTTTACGCCCATATTTTCCATCATTCGGTCATGGTGGATACTTACCACATTTGCGCCATGGTCGGCGATAATCGCGGAAATCTCCTTAATCCGGCCGGGTCTGTCCATTGTTTCAATGGTCAGATCGCCCAAACGCCCCGCTTTCAGAAGGCCGCGGCTGATAACCTTGGAAAGAATGGTCACATCAATATTTCCACCGGAAAGAAGGCAAACTGCTTTTTTCCCCTTGATGTCAATCTTGTTGAACATGGACGCCGCCACAGCGACCGCTCCCGCGCCTTCCGTAATCAGCTTGTGCTGTTCTATCAGCGTGAGTATCGCGGTTGCGGTTTCGTCGTCCGTTACAGTAACAACCTGATCCACATACTTGGAACAGAAGTCGTAGGTCAGGTTTCCAGGGCATTTTACCGCAATACCGTCTGCAAAGGTGGATACGCTCTTAAGCTCCTCTATTTTATGATCCTCCAGCGATTTCGCCATGCTCGGCGCGCCGCTGGCCTGCACCCCGTAAACCTTGCATTTCGGATTCATGGATTTTATGGCGAAGGCGACGCCGGAAATCAGTCCGCCTCCTCCTACCGGAACGATCACCGCGTCCACATCGGGAAGCTGTTCTAAAATTTCCAATCCAATCGTCCCCTGACCCGCGATCACATCGGGGTCGTTAAACGGATGGATGAAGGCCGCGCCGCTCTCTTTTTGAAGCGCACACGCCTTTTTATAGGCGTCGTCGTACACCCCTTTTACAAGGCATACCTCCGCACCGTAGCTCTTGGTCGCCTCAACCTTTGAAATTGGCGCGCCGTCAGGAATACAGATCAGCGACCGAATTCCGTTTTTCTGCGCCGCGAGCGCAACGCCCTGCGCGTGGTTTCCGGCGGAACAGGCGATGACTCCCTTTGCTTTTTCCTCTTTTGTAAGCTGTGAGATTTTGTAGTAGGCGCCTCGCACCTTGAACGAGCCGGTTATCTGCAAGTTTTCGGTCTTTAAGTAAATCTGGCTTTCCGGGTAAATGCGCGGGGCGTGGATTAAATCTGTTTTACGGATCACATCCTTTAAAACAGAAGCGGCATGATAAACTTTATCTAATGTCAACATAACGATTCTCTTTTCATATCCTCATTGCTGTGCCGTCGGCCGCGGCCGGCGGCCTTGCTGTGTTTATTCAACCAATGCAAATTGCTGCCATGGCTTTACGTGGTCAATCAAAAATAATTCCTCGTCGGCGATTCTTCCCACAACGTTTGTCTTACCGGAATTCTCCCTGTCTTTCAGCGCAATCTGCAATTCCCCGGTGTAATTTTTATAGTACATATTATCAATTGTAATATCCCCGCGTTTAATATTTCTCGTGTTCACCGGGGCAAATCCATTTCCGTCGTATTTTACCCTGCTTTTGCTGGACCGTATCATATATTCGGAAACATCCCCTCGATTCAAATGAAGCCGGTTCAGAACAATATCCCTTTCCAGATCGGAGATATTCTTTTCCAAATGGACATGGAAAGTCAATTTATAGGGATCGACTTCGCTCAAGGCCTTCAGCTCTTCATCTGACGCAAAAGCATTCGCGATGATTACGTCGTCAATCAGATTCGTCGAAAAAAGATGTTTTGCCTGTACCTGTATCGGCAGATTCCGATGTTTCTCCAAGGTGCATAGCCCCTCATTGACGGGCCATGGGCCGAAACTCGCGCTTTTTGAAGAAACAAACGCGGCGGTCCGGATATTAAACTTTTTATATTGTTCGTTGCACTTCATGAAATGATCATAAGAAATTCCGGAATATTTATGAGGATAAAAATTATGGCACCCTAAGAGATTATCCGGGTTAGGCTGATAGCTGAAGATATTATCCAGATATTTTGTGCCGGCGCTCATGTTCAGCTCGATTTTCAAGCCAAATAAATTGAAGGACATGGCGGCTTCCTCCAGCCCTGTAAAACCATGATCCAGGCGGATGCCATAAAGCCCCATTTCTTTAAAAATATGAAGGTCGTCATAGCTTATCCCGAGGTGCTGAAACACCGATGGGTCAACGTCTGCAATTACTTTCATCCCGTATTGATTCGCATGAGCGACCGTTTTTTTAAACTCGTCGATGATTTTTTCTTTCTCTCCCTCGACGGAGAGAAGGCAGGTAAATACCCTTTTGAATCCATATTTACTGGCCCTGTCAATGTAGGCTAAATTTTCCTCTAATTTTGCATGGGCTGGGTAAACGGAAAATCCAATTGTTCTCATAGCTTTTCTCCTTGTTTAAAAAATTTGCTTACTTGTCTTAAATAAGCAAGCGGTGGCGCGCTTTTTCCCGTTGCTTTTGCTTGTTTCGCAACCGGATGTTATATAAGTGCTTAGGTGGCTTTTTTACAAAGCCACCTAAAAATCACTTATATTACTGCTTTACGGTTTTTATTCCTTATTGTTTTCATATAATTTTTCCTGCTCACAGTATTTTTTGTCTTGCGCTTTGATAAAGGGTAGGTAAATCAAAAACGATATAACGATTTCCACGGCTTGCAGAATGGCTCCCCTTATCCCTGAAACAAGGAATCCGCCGATGATCGGGGGAGTGGTCCAGGGAATAATTACGCCGTTCGGCGCCGGAACGAGCCCGGCGGCCATCGTGCAATAGGTTATGACCGCTAAAATCAAAGGTGTGCAAATGAATGGAATGAGCAGGATCGGGTTCAAAACGACGGGCAGCCCGAATATGATCGGTTCATTGATGTTAAAAAGTCCCGGAAGAATGGAGAGTTTGCCGATTCTTTTGCATTGCTGGGATTTGCAGACAAGCAGCAGCGCAAGGCATAGGCCCAATGTGGCACCGCCACCGCCTAACCACAGATAGATGGAGTTGAATTGCTGCGTGATAATATGGGGTAGTGCCTCTCCTTTTCCAAATGCCAAAAGGTTGTCCGCCGACAAAGCTAGCCATATCGGGGTCATAACGGATTGTACAACATCCCCACCGGCGATACCGAACATCCAGAACAGGCCGATAAAGAAGTTTGCGATTATGACCGCCCCCAGGCTGTCGCCCAGCGAAACCAGCGGCAATTGCAGAACATTGAAGATGCAATTATGTATGGTGCCGAATGGAGTATATGCAAAGATTAATCTTATTATTCCAAAGGAAAATATGGTGATGGTTCCCGGAATAAGCGCGGAGAATGCCTTTGCAACGGTGGGCGGGACACCCTCCGGCATTTTAATAACCCAGCCTTTATTTGAGACAAAGCGCATGATTTCCGTGGCAAGTATCGCGGAAACCATTCCGACAAACAAGCCCTTGGAGCCGATCCATTCCATCGGGATAACGCTGTCGACCTGATAAACCGCCTTTGAGCCTTCCGGCGTAAAGTTTGTAACGAACGGTGTTAACACAAAGAAGGAAACAAGCGAAATGACTGCGGTGTTCAACCCGTCCTGTTTGTAATGGTTGGTTAAACTGTGCGATATTCCGATTATTACAAATATCGACATAATCGCCATGGAGGCGTGATAGGGGACTAAAAAGAAATCGCCCCAGTGTTTTCCGAAGATACCGGACATAAAATCCCCGTAGCCCGGGATCGGCAATTCTTCAATTAACAAAGATATGGCACCGATGATCAGGAGCGGCATTGCCAGCATAAAGCCGTCACGTATGGCAATCAGATAACGGTTGTTGGCGATTTTATCCGCCACCGGCATGATTTTTTCTTCGAGAAGATTTTCTTTTTTCTTCATGGGTGATCCTCCCTGTTCTGGTTTTCCATCATTTTTAGCGCTGTTTTCAAAACCTTTTCTCCATCCATCATCCCGTAATCCATACTGTTGATTACATCCACGGGTATGTTTTTTTCGCTGCATAGCTTTTTGGCCCTGCCCAATGCAAACCGGATTTGCGGCCCAAGCAGCACAACATCCGCGTCGTCCAGATGACTTGCCATTTCCGCTTCGGGAAAAGCATCAATCGATACATCCATTTCCATCGCTTTTGCCGCATTTTGCATCTTTGTAACTAATAAACTGGTAGACATTCCTGCAGAACAAAACAAAAGAATTCGTTTCATCAAACAGCCTCCTCAAAATTTTATTAAGCATCAATTTATTTCCAATCGTTTTGATAAATTGATGGGCTTACTTCGTTAGCTCCTTGGGAAATAGCCCTCTTCTTCCGCGGTACCAATGGGTTCCCCTTTGCTTAATTTAACCGCAAAGTCTGCAATCTTTTTCAACGAACCATTTAATCCGGTTCCCCCAACTTTGGGCGTTTCAATAATGTAGACCCGCTTTCGGAAAAGCTCCGTTCCCGTACTTTCTTTCGCCATCGCCGCAAAAGCCTGCACGTGGGCTTCGTTTGTCAAGGCTTCCGCCAGATAGCCGCAGCAGTCCCCATATCTTTTATGGTTTAAAGCCGGCCCGCAGATGACGACATCCGCCTTCAGATTTTTAATTATATCCGTGAGTGCCGCAATAGCCTTTTCCCGGTTCTCTAAAAAGTAATGGTCTCCGCATATTACCGTACCAACGATATCCGCGCCTTTCCGGAGCAGCATGGTCCGCAAAAGCATCCCCGTTCCTACTGCACCGGCCTGTGCTTGGGGTTCTATATCCATCCTTTCGTCACCACCCAGACCGGCCTGTACCTGATTTAAAAATTGAACTACTCTTATCATTTTTTTACGCTCCTTATGTATTTCAGCTCTTCCCAAGAATGGGATGGATCCATAATGGATGCCTACAACGCCAATGCCTGTTTCAAAACCTTCTCTCCGTCCATCTTTGCGTAGTCCGTACTGTCGATAACGGAAACCTTAATCCCCTTGGGCTCGAATTGCGCTTTCATTTTGTCAAGCGTGTACGCCACCTGCGGTCCGAGAAGCAAAATATCCGTATCATCCGCATATTTTTGGAAATCGCCTTCCGGCACCGCACGGATTTTTACATTTGATACGGATTTAATTGCCGCGGTATTCATCTTGCTTACCAGCAGACTCGTTGACATGCCTGCCGCGCAGACCAAAGTAATACGTTTCATTTCCCTTCCTCCTTATTTTTAAAAAATTTTTCATAAAGATCAATAAACTCTTTTGCGATATCAATAATCATGATCGCGCTCATTAAATGATCCTGTGCATGCGCCAAAAGTACGGACATATTTTTTATATTTCCGTCCGCCTCCTCCTGAATGATCTCCGTTTGGAACCGATGCGCCTCGGTCAAATATTCGCCCGCTTTGTCAATTTGAGCGCGCGCTTCCGCAATCTTGCCATTTTTCGCGCTTTGGATTGCTTCCATCGCCTGGCTTTTGGCATCCCCGCTATTTACAATAAGCTGCATAGAAATTGTTTCAATACTCATTTTCGTTCACCTTTTATATACAAATTTTACTTTCCTGCTCAAAGAATAAGCAATATTCATGCCAAAACGCTTCAGGGCATAAGAACTTTGGGCGTAAGCGCAATCCGGTATTGCCATTGTGGTTATCTGTTTCATGTGTTTTGAGTTTTGTTTGCGAAATAATTCACATTATTACCAATATTGCAGCACGAACATTGACTTTATTAGGCAGGTACACTATACTAACCTTGATTAAATCGTGATCTTGGGGGGCTTGAGCATGAAACGGATTGATATTGTGCGAAAAAGACTGGGCGAGCTGTCGGCACAGGGGGGAGTCACCGCCGGGGAACTTGCGAAAGACTTGGGGCTTTCGCGTGCGAATGTGAGCAGTGATTTGAATAGGATGTGCAAAGAGGGAAGTGCGGAAAAATTCGGAATAAAGCCGGTGTATTACAAAATTTCTTCCCCTGCGGCTGAACAGAATGCGGGGTCTTTGCTGGATCGTTTTGTCCGTGACAACCCGAGCCTGTACCATTGTGTCGAACAGGCAAAGGCCGCCGTACTGTACCCTCCGCATGGCATGCATATGCTTCTTTTCGGGGAAACGGGTGTGGGAAAATCCATGTTTGCCGAACTGATTTATCAATACGCACGCGAACGGAAATGCGCAGGGAAAGATGCGCCTTTCATCGTCTTTAATTGCGCAGATTATGCAAACAACCCCCAGCTTTTGGTCAGCCAGCTCATGGGAACAAAAAAGGGCACATACACGGGCGCGGATACGGACAAGCCCGGCTTGCTTGAAAAGGCGGACGGCGGATTTTTGTTTTTGGACGAGGTGCACCGACTTCCTCCCCAGGGACAGGAAATGCTGTTCACCTTTATTGACAGAGGCGTCTACCGGCGACTGGGTGAAACGGAAAATGAGAGGAAAGCGACCGTTTTGCTCATTTGCGCCACCACAGAAGACCCGGATTCCACTTTGCTGAAGACATTTGTCCGCAGAATCCCCATGATTATAAAAATTCCGAATTTAAGCGAGAGGAACATGGATGAAAGACTCAATCTGATCAGCCATTTCTTCCGCAACGAATCGGCCCGGCTCGGAAAGCCGATTTCCGTCTCCGTAAATTCCATGCGCGCCCTGCTGAGTTATTGCTGTCCTAACAATGTCGGCCAGTTGAAGAACGATATCCTGATTATCTGCGCGAAAGCGTATTATGACTATATTTCAGGCAAAAAAGAGGATTTGCGTGTGGTCAGCTTTGATCTGCCGGATAACATAAAACAGGGGCTCTATCTGGAAACCACCCATCGTCAAATTTGGAACCGGCTGATTGGAATCAATAAACGGTACTGTGTGTTTGACAGCAGCTCGAAGGAATTGTTGCTGCGGAATAACGAGGACGCAGAAAATATTTACGAAATGATCGAAAACCGGACGCAGGAGATGAAGGAGCGAGGTATCTCCGACGAAGAGATCAGCAAGGAGATCAGCAATGAAATCCGCCTGTATTATAAAAATTTTCTTGATATTTCAGAGCATCCGCAGGATTTCTCAAGCATAACAAACCTTGTCGGCGTTGAAGTAATGGCGGCAGTTGACAAAATTCTCATGGAAGCGCAGAAAACATTAGCCCGCAATTTTGGAAACAACATCCGGTATGGTCTGGCGGTACATATTTATAACTCCATTAACCGGGTAAGGCGGGGCCGTAAAATTATCAATCCGCAGCTGAATCTCATCCGCAAAGAGCATGCCGCCGAATTTTCCGTTGCGCTGGATAGCCTGAAAATTCTCAATCAAGAATTCAATATCACCATGCCCATTGATGAAGCCGGATTTTTGGCGGCGTTTTTTTACATTGCCCACCTTGACCACATTAAGGAAAACGAAAAGGTACAGGTGATTGTTGTTGCCCATGGTACCGCAACCGCCTCTTCGATGGCGGCCGTTGCCAACCGCTTGCTCGATATGAACTGCGTGATCGGGATTGATGCTTCACTAGATGAGAATCCGCAGAAGGTCTATTCCAGATTGAAAGAGTGCCTTCTGCGCCTGCCGCAGAAAACCAATGTGCTCCTGTTGGTGGATATGGGCTCTCTGACGAATTTTTCCTCCGATCTTGAGGAGGAACTGAAAATCCAGGTGAAAACAATCCCCCTGGTCAGCACGCTGCATGTGTTGGAAGCCGCCCGGAAGGCCGCTTTGGGATACCCCCTCGACTATGTGTACCAGGAGACTTTATCGGTAAATGAATTGCTTACGGAGACCTCCCGGTCAATGCCGAATAAGAACAAGCTGGCAAAGATGTTTATCCTCACGATTTGCACAACCGGGGAAGGAAGCGCACAGCTTCTAAAGAATATTTTGGACAGCCAGCTGAATTATCACAACGCTGTATGTGAAACGGTTGCGCTGAAGCTGGTGGACACGGAAAGCATTTCCACCCGACTGGCTTCCATCAGCAATATCGGGAAAATCATCTGTATCGTCAGCACGTTTAAAATCGATCTTGATGTGGCGCAGTTCGGGCTGACCGAGGTGTTGGAAGGGAATGCGGTGCAGGAAATACAAAGGATTATTGATAAGGAAAACACCCTAGTCGAAATTGGGCAGACCCTTGCCAACATGCTGAAAAATACCGATAGCCATTACATTTTTGAGGATATACGCGGCGTAATCCAGCAAATTGAAACGCAAATACAAAGGCAGCTGCTTTCCGACGTGCTAGTCGGCGTGTTTTGCCATATTGCCTGTATGGTTGACCGCATCCTGGGAAAATCCCCGCTCAGTAAATTTCCGGATAAACAAGCCTATATCGAAAAGAACAGCGGGCTTTTTAAAATTGTCCGGTCGTCCTGCGACAGATTGGAAAACAAATTTGAAATCCGCATTCCGGATGACGAAATCTGCTATATTGCCTCTTTTTTTATGCCAGAAAACTGCGTTTCCGAATAAATACAGCCCTTTTGCCTGTGGCGGAGCCGCGACCGAGTAAGCGGCCAAAGAAGGCGTAAAGAAGCAAAAACCCGCCCGCCGGATTTGCGAGGCGGACTTGAACCAAGGGCCGGCAATGCGGCGGATTCTTTTATTTGCGATATTGTTGGCATGAAAATTGCTTAATCTATTTGTGAAACACATCAATAAAGGAGATAATTTTGATTATGATATCACAACAAGTGAAAGTACAAAACAAAATCGGGCTGCATGCCAGGCCGGCTTCCATGCTGGTAACCGCCGCGGACAAATACCAGTCCCAAATCACCATTTGGAACGGGGATCGCTCCGGAAACGCGAAATCCATGATCAACCTGTTGGCCTTGCGCGTAAAAATGAATGACGTTATAACGATTCAAGCGGATGGAATCGATGAAAAGGAAGCGGTAGCCGCTTTGACAGAGCTTGTAGAATCGAAATTCGGGGAAGAATGAACCCTTGCGCAAAGGAGACGGAGACCATGAAAACAGGAATCAGCGTTTCAAAAGGGTATGCTGTGGGAAAAGCATATGTATTGGACACCGAGCAGCCGGCAAGCTTTCAAACTACTGCAGACAACCCGGGCGTTCAGGCGGATAGGCTGAAAAGGGCGCTGGAAAAATCAAAGGAGCAAATCGAAGAAATTGCGGCCGGCATCCGGGAGCGGTTAGACAGTAGAAATGCGGAAATCATTGAAAGCCATCTGAACTTTTTAAAAGATCCGGCGTTTATCGGCGAAGCCTTTTCGAAAATAGATCGGGAGTCTGTGTCCGCAGAAAAGGCAGTTGATGATGTAACGCAATCGCTGTATGATACTTTTTCTGGGTTCGACGACGATTATATGAAGGAGCGCGCCGCCGACATTCAGGATGTAGGGACAAGGATTATCCGCAATTTGGCGGGGGAGCAGAAGGAATTTGATTTCCGGCAACTGCCTGCTGGTACTGTGCTTTTCGCGCATGACCTTAAGCCCTCGGATACCGCCCAAATTTGCAGGGACAACGTGTGCGCCATAGTTACGGAAACAGGGGGAGAAACTTCCCACACGGCGATACTGGCAAAGGCGCTCGGTATTCCGGCCATGGTAGGCTGCAAGGAGATTCTTTCGTCCGTACAGACAGGAACCACCGTGGTTGTGGACGGTACAGCAGGCGAAATCCTTGTTAACCCCGGTACGGATTTGGTGAATCAGTATCTTACACGGATAGAACAGGAGAAACAGCAAAAAGAAAAAGTAGCCTGTTTCGCAAGAAAGAAAATTTTTACAAAAGAAGGCAGACGAATTCTGACGTTCGCCAATATCGGTGGCCTGAAGGATCTGGAAATAGCACTTGAAAACGGCGCCGAGGGTGTGGGGCTTTTCCGTACGGAGTTTTTGTTTATGGACAGAGGCACAATGCCGACAGAGGAAGAACAGTTTCGCGTTTATAAAGAAGCCGCAAAAAGATTGGACCGGAAAACGCTTACGATACGAACATTGGATATAGGTGGGGATAAAAGCCTTCCATACCTCAAAATGGAAAAGGAAAGCAATCCGTTTTTGGGGCTTCGGGCGATCCGGCTCTGCCTGAAAAATCCGGAAATTTTTGAAACGCAGCTCCGAGCGATTCTAAGGGCTTCCGTTTACGGAAATATCCGGGTCATGTTTCCGATGATAAGTTGTATGGACGAGTTTCAGCGGGCAAAAAGCGTCCTAGATTCCTGTAAGCAGCAATTAGAGCAGAAGGGCGTTCCGTTCGATTCTTCTATAAAAATCGGTATGATGATTGAAATTCCGTCTGCCGCTCTTCTGGCGGAGAAATTTGCGAAACAAGTCGATTTCTTCAGCATCGGCACGAATGATTTAATCCAATACACGCTTGCCGTGGACAGGATGAATGAGAGGATCTCGGATCTGTACAACCCGCTTCATCCCGCGGTTCTGCGTCTGATCCAGATGACGATTTCTGCCGCCCTTCAGGCGGGAATCCCCTGCTGTATGTGCGGGGAATTGGCGTCGGACGAACGGGCGATTCCGCTGCTGCTTCAATATGGGTTAAACGAGTTTTCCGTCAGCCCGGGTGTACTGGCGGAAATAAAAAGCGTCTTGCTTCAAAGCGTCGGTTCTTAATTTCCCCCGGAACAGCTCCAAAGGTGGGAGGCGGTTTTATGGATCTTTCGTACACGGAAAATCAGATACTTATCCAAAGCCAGAGCCAAAAGCTGGCTTTGACGACAGAAATGCGGGAGTCACTCGCGCTGCTGCAGATGCCGCTTCCGGAACTGAAGCAGAAGATAGCGCAGGCTGTCATCGAGAATCCCGTATTGGAATATGAGGAAGAATATCCGGCCGCAGCGGATGAATTGGCCGATTGTGCGCTTGGTGCCGACAGCGAAACCTACCAGGACGAGAAAGCGGTTTTAGAGCTTGCTAAACGGCTTTCCTCCGACGCCTTTTTTCCGGATTCCTACACAACGCATGGTACGGACGCGGAGGATTTTCTGCCGTTTGCCACGCTCACAGCAAAGGCAACCTTTACCGATTATCTTCTGGAACAGCTCAGGGAGAGGAAAACGGATGCGGTGACAGCGAAAATCTGTCGGTATATTATCGAAGACCTTGACGATCGCGGGTATCTGACCGATCCCGCGGAAGAGGTTTCGAAGAAGCTTCATGTCCCGCTGGAAACGATCCATAACGCCCTGGCGGTTGTCCGGCAGATGCAGCCCGCCGGGGTGGGTGCCGCAAACCTTCGGGAATGCCTTACCCTCCAGCTCCTGCAAAATCCGAGCTGCAATGGCCATCTTATAAAAATCGTTGAGGAGCACATGGAGCTGCTCGCTGAAAACCGGATCCCAGAAATTGCGAAAAGGCTTGCTTTGTCGGTTAAAACCGTACAGGAATACTGCAATATCATCCGACGGCTCAATCCAATTCCTTCCAGCGGATTTTATACGCAAAACGACGGCGGATTTGTCATTCCGGAAGCTGCGGTTTCAAAGGTGGGCGACGGCTTCGTCATTCAAGGCAATGACCGCGATCTGCCCCGTTTGTGTATCAGCGCCTACTACCGGCAGCTGGTGAAGAATCTGGATGACAAAGAAGCCATTGCCTATCTTAAGGATAAAATAAGGCAGGCCGCCTCTTTGATCAAGGGGCTGCACAACCGGAAAAGTACAATTTCGCGCGTTTTGGAAAGAATTGTGGAGTTCCAGAAGCCCTATTTTGAAAACGGGTATGCTTATTTAAAGCCTATGACGATTGCAGACATTGCCGCTCCGCTCGGGATGAACGAATCGACGGTGAGCCGCGCCATCCATGAAAAATACATCACCTGCCAATTTGGGACAATCAGTTTGAAATCCCTTTTCACTTCCAGAATCCCTTTGCAGGACGGCGGCGGCGCTCTTTCTTCCTTATCCGTAAGGCAGAAAATCCGGGCGATTATCGAAACGGAGGATAAATCAACGCCCCTTTCCGATGAGGATATTGCAAATAAAATGAATGACCTTGGAATCATCATTTCTAGGCGAACCGTCGCAAAATACCGCGGCCAGATGCGCATTCCGAAAGCAAAATTGCGCAGGAATTGTTATTCCGATTCCAAAACAGATCGGCAGGCTGCAATATAGAGCGTTCCGACTTGAAATTTTGCATAGAGGAAAGAAAAAGCCTCCCGCAGGATGGTAGCTGCGCCATCCTGTGAGAGGCTGAATTTTTATCATTTTGAAATTTTTTACTAAATTTCGTTTCTTTGTCGGGAAATCCTATTGAAAGCCATAAGATGTTATGATATATTATATTACAACAATATAACATTTATAGGAGGGCAATATGTTAAAGTTTGATGAAGCGAAAGTCTTACAGGACCATAGAAACGGAATCGAGCTGATTCCAAAGGCCGAAGCCATCGTTGACAGGATCTGCAAAAGGGGGTATTCCAATATCTTCTACATCGGAATCGGAGGAACGGTGCTGTACGCCGGACAGATGATGCATATTGTAAAGCAGCTTGGGGCTACAGTACCATTTTACTTAGAGAATGCCGCCGATTTCTGCCTGGAAGGGAATCCGTTTCTGAACAAGGATTCCGTAGTGGTCATCGAGTCCGTTTCCGGGGATACGCCGGAAATGGTGGCGGCAATGGAAAAAGTTCATCAAATCGGCGCGGAAATAATCGGATATATTGAAAAAAAAGACAGTCCATTGTATGATATATGTGATAATGTTATTAATACAATCGGAGCAGCGTATTACTTCTGGTACACGGTCACGCTCCGCTTCCTAAAAAACGCCGGGCAGTTCGATGCCTACGATACTTTTTTTCCCCAGCTTGCAAATATGCCCGAAAATGCCGTTCAGATTTACAAAGATGCGGACGCGGACGCAAAGGCGTATGCCGAAAAGTACTGCGATGAGCCGCTGACCTATCTTGTCGGTTCCGGAAATCTGGAAGACTGGGCAACCTGCCACGGGATGTGTATTATGGAAGAGATGCAGTGGATGCGCACAAGGCCGGTGTCGGCGGCGAATTTCTTCCACGGTACGCTGGAAGTAATTGAAAGGGAAACTCCGGTTATTCTGATTAAGGGTGAAGATAAAACCCGTCCGCAAATGGATCGTGTCGAAAAATTCGTGAATAAAATCAGCGCAAAGGTGATTGTTTTCGACACGAAAAAATTCAAATTAAACGGAATCAGCGACGAGTTCCGGTGGATTCTGGCGCCGATCGTGATGCGGTCCGCATTCCAGAGAATAAACGTGCATCTGGAATACTACAGAAGGCATCCGCTCGAAATCAGAAGATATTACCGGAGGCTGGATTACTGATTCCCGAAACGATACAGGAGAGAGTATGGAGGAACTTATAAGAGAAAAGGGAACACCGCTTTATCTGCAGTTGGCAGATGAGTTGAGAAAGCAGATTGAAGAAGGCATACTGAAGGAGGATGAGAGGATTCCTACGGAAAAAGAGCTGAGCGATAGGTATAACGTTAGCAGGATTACCGTGAGGAAGGCGCTGGAAATTCTTACAGACGAAGATCTGCTTACCCGAAAGCAAGGAGTGGGTACATTCGTGACCGGCAAGAAGCTGGTCAGGAACCTGAATACGCTTATGAGTTTTTCCCAGAACTGTATTCAGAACGGCGAAAAGCCGGGGACAAAATTCCTGTCCGCGGATATTGTGACCGCGATGCCAAGCGATGTGAAATATCTTCACATACAGAAGGGCGAAAAAATCATACGGATCCGCCGGTTACGCTACTGCAACGACGTGCCCGTAATGCTGGAGGAAAACCATTTCCCGCGAAAGTTTGCCTTCCTGCTTTCAGAGGACTTGAACCAGCCGCTTTTCAGCACGCTTGCAGCGCATAATGTAATCCTGAAAACGGGCACCAAAAAAATAGGCATCTGTTATGCCACAAAGGAAGAGGCGAAGGAACTGGGTGTAAAGGAAAACGAAGCCCTCCTTTATATGTGGGACACCTGTGCGGACGCCGACGGAAACCCCGTCTATTATGGAAAAAATATTATTAATGCAGACCGTTACACCTATATCCTTCAATTAGATGTGGATGAGGGCGCAAAATAACGGCCGAATATCCCGAAAGAAAACACAAAGGAGCAGCAAAGGAGCAGCCTAAGCTGCTCCTTTTTATTGCGCAATAATGCAAGAACGGAAATGCAATATCGCCGTATTCTGTATACTTTTTCATAAAAAGCAAATAAAATAACAAAATTTTTAGATAAGTTGAAAACTTATTGACAGTTTATTATATATATGATATAACAATATCAAGACAAGCGGTTCGTGATGATGTTATAATATGTTATAAGGAAGTTTTAAGATGATCAGAACACTAGGAATCGGGGATAACGTCTGCGACAAATACCTCCATATTTCAACGATTTATCCGGGTGGAAACGCCTTAAACGTGGCGGTGTTCAGCGCAATGCACGGCGCGCGGGCCGCGTACCTCGGAACCTTCGGGGATGACCTGGTCGGAAAGCATGTTTATCAAGCCGCGTTGGAAATCGGACTGGATCTTTCCCATTGCCGCTTTGCGCACGGGGAGAACGGCTGTGCCCGTGTCCAACTTGTAAACGGGGACCGCGTGTTCCTCACCGGGAATAAGGGCGGTATTTCCCGGGAGAAGCCCCCTGTGCTAACCGGGATGGACGAGGAATACATAAGCGGCTTTGATTTGGTCCATACAAGCGTGTACAGCTTTTTGGAACCACAGCTGCCGGTCATACGCAGGGCGGCCAGGTTCCTGTCCATGGATTTTTCCAACCGAATGGACGACGGCTATTTCCGGGCGTGCTGCCCCTATATCGACTGCGCGGAAATTTCCTGCGGCGATATGGAAGAGAGTAAGATCCGGGCGGCGATGGAGAAGATAATGATCTACGGATGCAAGCATATCGTCATTGCCACACGGGGTTCAAAGGGCGCGTTCGTTATGGTGGACGGGGATTTCTATGAGCAGTCTCCCCTATTGGTAAAGGCGAGGGACACAATGGGCGCCGGGGATGCCTTTATCGCGAGTTTCCTGACAAATTATCTTGACGGGATCGCGGACGCGGTGGATTTCGGTACCGGTTCCGGGAAAAAAGGGATCACCACCGCCGCGGAGTATAAGGATTGTCTAATACGCTTAAGCCTTTGCAGAGCTGCAGTTTTTTCTTCCGCTCAATGTCAGCGCGACGGTTCTTTCGGCTACGGAAAACAGGTCGAACTGACGGAAGAGGATAGAAGGGTCATGAAAAAGGAAAGCGTGTAAGAATAAAGAATCTTCAAAGGGAGAATATGAAAGGAGAAGTTTGTATGAAAAGAGGAATACTGAAAAAAGCAGTCGGCTTTACGATGGCATGCGTGATGGCATTTTCCTTTGCCGGATGTGCCGGAAATTCGGAATCCGGAAGCGCATCTGCCGGTGGAAGCTCCGCGGGTTCGGCTGCCGCGGGAGGGCAAAAGGTAATCAAGTTCTTCCACCGTTTCCCGGACGAGCCCTACAACGGTTTCATTGAGAGCAAGCTGCACGAGTATGAAAAATCCCATCCCGACATCAAGTTCGACATTATGAGCGCGCAGAATCAGGACTACAAGGAAAAGATCAAGGTCGTTGTGGGCGGCGACGACACCCCGGATATCTTCTTCAGCTGGGCGGGCGACTTCACAGAGCGGTTTATCCGCGAGAATTTGATTCTGGATCTGACGCCCTATATGGATAAGGACCCGGAGTGGAAAAATTCACTTCTTGAAAACCAGATGAGCATTTATACGACGAAGGACGGCATGATATACGGCATTCCTTTCCGTCTTGACAGCAAGCAGTTCTTCTATAATACGGAGATCTTCGAGAAGAACGGCATTGAAGTCCCGAAAACATTCGATGACCTGCTCGCCGCGTGTGCGAAGCTGAAAGCGGCCGGAATAACGCCGATCGCATACGGCAATTCGGAGCCCTGGGCGGGACTTCATTACATTGGGACTTTGAACCAGATTTACGTTCCCGACAGCGTACGGGAGAAAGACTATGAACCCACGACCGGAAGCTTCACGGATCCCGGTTATGTGCAGGCCATGAAGTCTTATCAGAAGCTCCTTCCATACATGACGGAGAACCCGGACGGAGTAAAGCCGGATATGGCAAGATCCATGTTTGCCATGGGGCAAGCGGCCATTTACTACGGCGAGCTGATTGAAATTCCGTATATCAAGACCGACGGCCCGGATCTGAAATTCGGTATGTTTAAATTCCCGGAGGTCGTCGGTGCGAAGGGTAATCAGGAAATTTTGACCGGTGCCCCCGAAGGATTCGTTATTTCCTCCAAGACCAAGTATCCGCAGGAATGCGTGGATTTCCTAAAGTGGTTCCTCGGAAAAGAAGTGGGGACTGAACAATGCCAGAAGATTGGTTGGTTCAATGCCGCCAAGGATACCACAAGTGGGCTGACGGATCAGTCTTTAATCGATGGGTATAAGGTTGTAAGCGAAGCGAAGCAGATGAGCGAATGGCTCGACAATGCGCTGTATTCCACCGTATCCAAGGAATATCAGGAGGAAGTGTCCAAGCTTACGAACGGTACCGTTTCGCCGGAGGAAGCAATGAAGAAGATTCAGGCGAAGGCGAAAGAAGCGCAGACACTAGTGAAATCGGGACAAAAGGGCGAATAAGCACAGGCTTCCAGGATACCGTTTCGGGCATGTTTCCCGGCGTGAAGTATGTGTGTCGTTAAAAATAGTACTCGTAGCGAATCCCCTGAAATAAAAAACTGCGGGCAGGCTTTCAAAAGGAGACCTGCCCGTATTTCAAAAAAGCAGGTGAAGGATTTGAAAACAAGAAAATGCGTTCCGTATCTCTACATGCTTCCCGGGCTCATTATGGTTCTTTTCTTTGTCTATATCCCGGTTTTCATGAATATAGGATACAGTTTTTTCCGGCTTTCCTCCTATTCCGCGGGCGCGGCCTTTGTCGGTCTGGATAATTACCGCCGGTTTTTTATGGACGAAGCCTTTCCCATCATGCTCAAGAATAACGGGCTGTACTGCATTATTTCATTGATCGTACAGGTGGGGTTCGGAACAGTTTTGGCGTTGATTATTGAAGGCACTGCCATTGCAAAAAAATTAAAAAGTATCTACCGCAACATTTATTTCATGCCGTCGTTGATCTCACTAGTGGCGGTAGGCTTAATGTTTACGTTCATTTATGACCCGAATGTCGGCTTTTTGAACGCGCTTCTCAAGGCGTTGCATTTGCCCGGAAAAGCGTGGCTGGGCGATTCCAAGCTTGCGATCTACTGTATCATTGCGATGAGCCAGTGGCAGTTTACGGGCTATATTGCCCTTCTGATGTGCGTGGCCTTTCAGAATGTTCCGGAGGAATATTCCGAAGCGGCCGCAATTGACGGTGCGGGCCCGGTGAGAAGGGCGGTCAGCATCCTGATTCCCCAGGCGAAGGAACAGCTTCTGGTATGCTCCATCATAACGGTCATTGGTGCGTTTAAACTGTATACGGAGGTTTACTCCACAACAAGCGGCGGGCCCGGAAACAGCACCCAGGTTCTCGGTCTGTTCCTGTACCAGCAGGCTTTCCTGCACGACGACCTCGGGATGGCGGCCGTTACCGGCGTATTCATCTTTGTAATCACCGTTGGGCTTTCTGTGCTGCAGTTGAAAGTCACAAATTCCGGAAAGGATTGAAGGAGGAAAAAACATGAAAACAAGCAGCTATAAAACATCCAAAATTCTCCTCAATCTGCTCTGTATTCTCCTGTGCGCCGTAATCTTCGCACCCCTTCTTTGGATTATCCTAAATTCTTTAAAGACCAATCTGGAGCTTTTCCGGAATTCCCTTTCCCTGCCGCAGGTATGGAGGTTTGACAACTATGTGAAAGCATGGAACCTTGGCCTGTACAGGTATTTTGGGAACTCCGTCCTGGTCAGCACGGTCTCGCTCTGCGCGATTTTAATCCTGTCTTCATTTCTCGCTTACGGGCTTACCAGGTTCAAAGCCAAAGGGGCCGGAATCATTTTCATGATTGTTCTGGGGGGGATGGCGCTTTCGGAACAGGTGGCGCTGGTACCGCTGTACAAGATACTGAAAACGCTGGGAATTTACGATACCTATTTTGCGGTTATACTGCCCTATATTGCGTTCCGCATTCCGTTCACCGTGTTCCTGATGCGCTCGTATTTCCTGTCAATTCCGGTGGAATTGGAAGAAGCTGCGATTGTGGACGGGTACAACAGTTTCCAGATTTTCACGAAGATCATCGTTCCGATCAGTAAACCGATCTTTGCGTCCTGTGCAATCGTGAACCTGAATTTCGTTTGGAATGAGTTCCTCTTTGCGAACGTATTCCTGAACAATAAAGCGATACAGACCATTCCGATCGGCCTTATGACCTTTAAAGGCGACCTGAAGGTCGACTATACGACAACGCTGGCCGGTTTGATTATTGCGTCGCTTCCGCTAATTATCCTGTTCTTCTGCATGTCCAAGCAGTTTGTGCGCGGGCTTACCGCCGGGGCGGTGAAGGGATGATGAAAGCGGTCATTTTTGATATGGACGGCGTAATCGTGGATACGGAGCCGATGAATCAGCAGCGCGTTCTCCAATATATCCGGCAGTACAATTCCTCGGTAAAGGAGAAGGATTTGGATGTTCTTGTGGGGAGAGGCTCGAAAGAGACTTGGGACCTCATCGCAAGCCTTTCCGGATCCGGTAAGAGCGCGGAAGAAATGAAAGAAGAATTCCGCTTTCGCTGGATTCCGCGCTACGGCGGGAAAACCGACTATGGAAAGCTCTTTCGTCCGGCTGTTAAGGAGGTGCTTGCCTATGCACGCAGAAACGGTATCCGCACAGCCGTGGCCTCCTCGACGGAATATGCAAAGGTGAAAGCCATCCTGAAAGAAGTGGGCGTCTTTGACAGTATGGACGCTGTGATCAGCGGTGAGGATTGCAGCAGGCCGAAGCCGTTCCCGGATGTGTATCTTGAAACTGCGAAAAGGCTTGGCGTATCCCCGGAAGAATGTCTGGTCATAGAGGATTCGACGGTTGGAATCGAAGCGGCTCACCGGGCGGGAACCTTTGTAGCGGCACTAGTCGATAATCGGTTCCCGTTTGACCGCAGCAGGGCGGACATTGCGATCGCCTCGATTGCCGATGCTATTTTGCTTTTGGATAAAGAAAATTAGGAGGAATTTGTAATTATATTTGACATGTATTATTAGTTGTATTATAATGGTTATAACATAATAATACGTCATGTCTTCGCCGGAAAGGCGTATCAAAAAATACAAAGAGGGATCGATATGGAAGTAAAAAAAATTGTTTCAGAAATTAAAAAAGAGGTTCCGGGTATCAAGTCGGTGTATTACGTAGGCTGCGGCGCATCGAAGGCAGAGCTTTATCCCGGAAAGTACTTTCTTGAGCAAAACGCAAAAGTGCTTCGCGCGGGTCATTTCACAGCCAATGAATTTGTGCACGCAACACCGGTCGGCGTAGACAGTACCGCGATTGTAATTACCTGCTCCCTCGGCGGAAACACGCCGGAAACTGTTGCGGCGTCCAAACTGGCGATGGAAAAGGGCGCAAAGGTCATAGCGGTAACGCACAAGGAGGATTCCCCCCTTGCACAGAACGCCCACTACGTGATTGTGCATGGCTTTGAGAAAAACTACGCGGCGAAGCTCGAAAAGATGGTAAATGTCCTCGACCTCTCCGTAGAGATTTTAAATCATTATGAGGGGTATGAGCATTACGAGGATATGCAGACGGCTTTTGGCAAGATCTATGACATGATCGAAAACGCGGTTTCCTTTGTGCTTCCCGCGGCAAAGAAGTTTGCGCAGGATTACAAGGACGCGCCGTTCGTATATGTGATGAGCTCCGGCGCAACGCAATGCGTTGCCTACACATTTTCATTGTGCCTGATGATGGAGATGCAGTGGATTAATTCCGGCTGCTTCCACGACGGGGAGTTCTTCCATGGCCCGTTTGAAATTGTGGATAAGGATGTTCCGTTCATCCTGCTGATGAACAGCGGACGCACACGCGCCCTGGATGCGCGCGCAATGGATTTCCTGCATCGCTTCCAAGCGAAGGCAACCATTGTGGATGGGAAAGATTACGGGATTGATTCGCTTCCGCCGGCTGTGGCCGAGTATTTTAATCCGATGATTCTGAGCGCCGTAATGCGCGTCTACGCAGAGCAGATTGCGATTGTTCGCAGCCATCCGCTCACCATGAGAAGGTATATGTGGAAATTGGAATACTAATCGCCGATCCCCATTTGCCGCAAAGATACCTTGAATATTCGCCTGTTTGTAAAAGAAATTGTTTCGGTTAATTTCACCGGCTGGTGCAGTTTTGCTACGGTTTTTTTTACAGGCAGGGCTATAAAAAGGCTGACGAAAATGCTATGAAAAAAGAAGAGAGCCACAACGAATGGTTACATATGGTGTATATCTTGCTCGGCGTCGTCTTGTTTTCGGTCTCTTACCGTTTTTTTCTGATTCCCGCGGGGCTTTACAGCGGAGGCTTCACCGGGGTTGCGCAAATTATTAAATGGGTGATCGCCGATGCATGTGGCATTCCCGTACCCACGAATATTGATATTGTGGGGATTATCACCTGGTTGATGAACATACCGCTGGTCTATATGGGTTTGAAAGTCTTAGGCCGCAAATTTATTATCCGCACGATCATTGCCGTATGCGTTCAATCCTTCTTGATGACGGTGCTTCCGGCCCCGCCGAAGCCTTTGTTTTCCGACGCTTTGCTCAACTGTCTGATCGGCGGGGCTGTTTGCGGCTATGGTGTGGGGCTATCGCTTAGGGAAGGCGGTTCGGGCGGAGGGACGGACGTTGTGGGAATGATCTGTTCCAAGAAGTACCCGAGCTTCAGCGTCGGGCGGATCGCGCTCTTTATCAACACCTGTGTCTATCTCTTTGCGGCGGTGAAGCTCGATTTGGAAATAGCGGCGTATTCGCTTATCTTTTCCTTCATCGCGACCGTCGTAATGGATAAGGTGCACGATCAAAACATCAAGCTTACGGTGTTCATTGTCTCCAGAAACCCGGGGCTTGGCAAAAAACTGACTGAGTTTACGGGCAGGGGAGTAACCAGCTGGAACGGCTGGGGCGAATTTACCCAGCATGAACAGCTTGTCCATATGACGGTCATCAACAAATATGAGTGGCAGTACCTGAAAAGATTGCTTTTTCAGGAGGATCCGAAGGCTTTCGTCTTTGTCGTTTCGCCGAACATGCTCCTTGGCAACTTTGAAAGCCGGCTTGAAGTGCGTTAGGAGCTTCTGTAAAACAATCTTTCTGCCCCAAAGCCGCAGCATGAATGCCAATTCGATTCAAAGAGCCGTTTGGGTCCGTCCCGAACGGCTCTTGTCAGCTTCGGTTCTGTACTTTTTGTTTGCCGGATTTTATTATAAAATTGCCTCCCAGTCGTCCATTATGGGCGATGGGAGGCTTTTTCTTGGTTCCGTCCGCCATGCGGCTTCGCTGCGCGGGTTTATGCGGCCTTACGCCTTGATGGGCTTGAGCTTTATCAGCGCGCGGCAGACTGCCGCCGTAAGCACAGCGGCCACAGCGGCTTCCGGTATGCCGTTTGAAAAGATAACGCTCAGCACGGCGGTATAAACCATGTCTACAGCAATGTGCTTTACTTCTCCATACGCGTCGCGGAAAAGGAAATAAATCAAGTTCATAACCAGAATCGTGTTGGTCATGGAGCCGGCAAGGCCGCTCAAAGCCAACGACAGCATGTCATACTTGCCCTTCATTGCCTTACTGAAAAGCGTATAGCAGTAATAGGGGACAACGCCCACCAGAATGCGGGGGAGGAAAGCAACGAGAAGCGCGGCCCAGCTTCCCATCGTGGTTCCCGGAACCGGAATCAGCGGGGAAAAGGCAAAGGAAAGAAGGGTTGGGGCAAAGGTATTATTGTAAAAACTCGTAAGGCCGAAAACAAAGCCCAGCCCCGCGCCGATTTTCGGACCGAGCAGGATGGAGCCGATAATTACGGGCACATGGATGATCGTCGCTTTAATCAGCGGGAGCTGTATGTACCCGATCGGGGTAAAATTTAAAAGGAGGATAATTGCGCAGAAAAGGGCGGTGAGGACCAGTCGGTTCGTGCCGGTTTTTCGATTCATAAATGTTCTCTCCTTCTTGATTAGGAAACACGAATTGTTTTGGATGCACCTTGTCATTCAACCCGTGCTTTTTTCGATACGGCTATCAGCCGGTTTGCTTGTATTGCCAGCCCTTCCAGAAGCAGTTCTGGTTCATAGCGGGCTTCAAGCTCGCAATAGGGGATAATGGCTTTCGCGTTTCCGCCGGTAACGATTACGTCTGCGTTGGCGCCAAGCTCCTTCTCAATCCGCCGGACAAGCCCTTCCAGCATCGCCGCCGTTCCGAAGGTCGCCCCCGAAAGCATACACTCGGCGGTGTTTTTTCCGATCGCCGACTTCGGACCGAAGAAGGGGATTTCGTGCAGCTGGGAGGTGCTGGCCGCCAGCGCCCGCAGCCCGGTCCGTACGCCGGGCAGAATCACGCCGCCCGCAAAAGCACCGGACGAATCGATTACGTTCAGGGTTGTGGCGGTGCCGAAATCCACGACAACGAACGGGGGTTTGTATTTCTGCAAAGCCGCGGAACAGCATAAAAGCCTGTCCGTTCCCAAAACGCCCGAATAGGCGGAGGTGTCGAATTCCCAGCCCGTCCGGCTGGAGATCAGAACCGGCTCCGTTTGCGAAATCTTTTCCGCCGCGTTCAGAATGATCGCGTTTTTTTCCGGGACGACGGACGAAATCACCGTGCCTTCAACCTCCTCCCGGGATACCCTGCATTTCCGGAGCAGAGAGCGGAAAAGCGCGAGCGCGCGCCTTTCGCAGGAAAGCAGGTGGATGGGGAAGTAGCCGGAAGCGAGGATCCGTTTTTCGTACAGGCCGTAGTTTACATTCGTATTCCCAATATTGGCCAAAAATATCATAGCGTTTTCTCCTGAAGATGATCGGTTATTGCGCGGAGGATGTCGCCGACGTCGGCAAGCGCGCCCTTGCCAAGGTCGCCGCACGCAAGAAGGGATTCCTTCGGCTCGATGATTTCGTATCCGTGTTTTTTCAGCTTTTCAAGATTGTCCTTTACAATCGGATTTTCATACATCCGGGTATTCATTGCCGGAGCAATCAGCAAAGGGATGCCCTGCATGGCGAGCGCTACGGTCGACAGCATGTCGTCCGCGATGCCGTTTGCGATTTTCCCGATAATATCGGCGGAAGCGGGCGCAATCACGAACAGATCCGCTTTTTTACAAAGGGAAATATGCGTGACTTCGCGCGGATAGTCCAGCTCGAACATGTCGGTATAGACCCGGTTCTTCGACAGGGTCTGCAGGGTCAGCGGGGTAATAAACTCCGCGCCGCCCTTCGTCAGAATCACATCCACGTTGTAGCCGGATTTTGTAAGCGCGTTGGTGATATCCGCCGCTTTGTAGGCGGCGATGCTCCCGGTAACGCCCAATACGACATTTTTCATTTCTGCCCGCCCTCCTTGGCTTTGCGCATAACATGCTCTTTGATTGCCGCGGCGATTTCGTCTTTCGTGTGCAAACGGGTCATCGAATGGTCTTTTCCCAGTAAAATCGCTTCGTGGCGGTTTTCATCAATTTTTTCCTGATCGTTTGCCAGAACGAAATCGCACTCGTTCCGCTTCATCAGATTCCGTGCCGCGTCGAGAAGCTCGGTTTCTTCCACGCCGGCAAGAAGCTTGAACCCAACCAGAATGGTTTGCGGCTGGAGCTTTTTAAATAGCCCGATGATTTTTGGCGTCTTTTCAAGGCATAGGAATACATTTTCTATGTCCGAGGAAATTTTCTTGGGCCTGTCCCCGCCGCCGCAGGACAAAAGCGCGGAATGGATCTGCGCAGCAAGGGATTCCGGGTTTTGGCTGCCGTTTCCGACGGACTTTGCAAGCTGCGCCGCCAGCCATTCGGACGGTGCGCTGTATTTTACCCGGTAGTCGCTGACCGCCATAGAGTGAATGACCGCGTCGTACGCGCGCGCGTGCATTTCCTCTTCAACAGTCCGCTGCAGGCTTTGCACATCGCTGATGCGGAGAATGCGTGCACGCGGTTTTTTGGGCAAAACAGCATTTTCGGAACAGAGACAGGTTACAGAAACGGACTCGTCCGTAAGAAAGCAGTCCGCAATCAGGCTTCCCAGCCGTCCCGTCGCCGTGTTGCTGATTTTACGAACGTCGTCAATCTTTTCCGACGTACCTCCCGCCGTTATCAGAACGTTCAAAATATGCCCCTTCTTTCCGTTAAAATAAATCGGAATAAATCAATCCCCTTCCAACTTGGAGCTGCTCATCCACAAGCTCGCCGGAAATTTCGCTGGAAACCGCCAGCGAGCGCAGGCCTTCAATCAGGAACAGAATCGAATCCGCAAGACGTTCAATGTTTTTGGCGGTGATCGCCCCCGCTTTTTGCCCGAATTTCAGGATTTCCAGAATAATCACCTTCGTATTGTAAAACTGCTCCGTGTAAAAGTCCCGGTCCGAAACATTTTTGTGCGCGAAACAGAATTCCATCATGGCGACGAACATGCTCTTGTCCATGTTTAAAAGGCGCCTTTTCTGATCCGCGAAAAATTCGTCGACAAGCTGGTTAAAATCCTGATTCTTTTCAATGCTGGTGCGGATACACTCTATTTTCTCCTGATTGTGCTTTTTTACAACTTCGATGAAAATTTCATCCACCGTTGAAAAATAAAGGTAAATGCCGCCCCGGCTGATCCCGCATTCCTCAATAATATCCTTCATGGTAACGCGGTCGAATCCTTTGCGGATAAATACTTGTTTTGCGTTTTTTAAAATCAGCTCTCTTTTTTCAGAAGCTTTCGACATAAGGGCTGGTTCCTCCGATCCTATAAAATATGACACTTGTGTCATATTTTATAAATACTATTATATTCCACCTGCGTCATCTTGTCAATAATTTATCAAGCGTTATGGTATAAAGAAACCGAAAAGATTTTTAAAGGTGGCAGGAAGAAAGACGGCAGGGCAGGCAGTCGGTTCGCAAGTGGCATAGAATCGTACGCACTCAATGGAAACAGCCCCACGGTTTTCCGTGAGGCTGTTTCTGTATGGCGATGGGATTGGGCTTATAAGCGGAATTGGCTGACAAGCTCTTTCATCGTTTTTGCCTGGCCGTTGAGTTCTTCGCTTGAAGCAGCGCTCTCTTCCGAAGTGGCGGAATTCGTCTGCACTACTGCGGAAATTTGGTCAACGGCAATCGTAACCTGCTTAATGGATGCGGCCTGCTCATTGCTTGCCTTGGTGATCTTTGCGATCAGTTCTGACGTCTGGCCGACCTTTTCAATCATTTGCTGTAGGGACTGGGCCGTTTCGTTTGCCACCCCTGTGCCGTTTTGTACGGTGCGGATGGAGTTGTCGATCAGAGAGGTTGTATTTTTTGCCGCCTCCGCGCTCTTGCCCGCAAGATTCCGGACTTCATCGGCGACAACGGCAAAGCCCTTTCCGGCTTCGCCGGCGCGGGCCGCTTCCACAGCCGCGTTCAGGGCGAGGATATTGGTCTGGAACGCAATGTCTTCAATGGTCTTAATGATTTTTCCAATCTCATTGGACGCGTCGTTGATGTCCGACATAGCAGTAACCAGGCGCGCCATTTGCGCGTTGCTGTGCTGCGCCTCGGAGTACGATTCCTGCGCAAGCTGTTCCAGCGCATTGGCGTTTTCCGCGTTTTCGTTCACATGGTCCGCAATTTCGGTAATAGAAGCGGAAAGCTCCTGAATCGTGCTGGCCTGCTCCGCGGCGCCCTGCGCCAGCGCCTGCGCGGCATTCGAAACCTGGTCGGAGCTGCTTGCAACCTGGTCGGCGGAATCGGTGATCATGGTAAAGGTTTTTGTGAGTCTGGATTTAATATTGTTAAGGGCATCCCTGATCTTTGCAAATTCACCTGTGTAATCGCATTTCAGGTCAAACACAAGATCCCCAGAGGCAATCCGGTCAAGGACGGCGGTAATCTCATCGATGTATTCGATGTAGTGGCTGAGCCTTTGCACAATTTCTTGAATCGCGACGGCAACCTGTCCGGTTTCGTCCATGGACTTGACATCCACTTTCACATTCAGGTTCCCGTCCGCAATCTGCTGTGCGGAAGCGGTAAGCTTTTTCAGCGGCCCAATAATGCTCTTGGAAATCAGAACAATGATTACGAGCAGAATAAGGAGCGCAATCAGAAAAGTGACGAGGAACGTCATCTGTGTTGTGTTGTAGGATTCATTGTACTCCGCCTCCGGCAGCCCGGTTGCTACCGTCCATCCGGTATCGCCAACCGGCGCAACATAGCCGTAGTTGGTATGATTCATCGCGGTATAGGTGACCGGCCCGGTGGTTTTGTTCGTAATCGCATCGATAATATTTTTGGACATGTTGGATTCAGAGACATTTTTGTTAATAAAAGTCGAATCGGGGTGGTAAATCATCACGCCCTGCTTGGAGCAAAGGATGAAGAACCCGGTGTTGCCCAGCCGGTAGCCCTGCATCATTTTACTGATTTTTTCAAGGTTGAAATCGATTGCGGTCACGCCGAGCAAAGTCTTTGTGCCGGAATCGTAAACCGGGGAAACCACGCTTACAACCCATTCCTTTGTGCTGGCGTCCTGGTACGGATCGGTAATCACGGTTTTCTGTTCTTTTACCACTTGCTGGTACCACGGCCTTGTTTCGATTTTATAGTCCGCACCCGAAAGGTATCCGTCCGATTGTGTATATTGGCTGGAATCGATATCCGCAATCCAGGATGCGATGATGTTATCCGGATCACTTTGATGAACGTTAATGAGGCTCCTTTTTGCATTTGCGAATTCTGCGGGAGCGGTGAGCTTTGTTCCCGGGGTGACTTTCTTAAAAAGATCCTCAAATTGGGAATTCGCCGCCATCTGCACTGCGACCTGCTCATAGTTTGAAAAATACTCGCTGATCTGATACGATGCGGCTTGAGACTTGTCCGTAAGCTGTTCGTTTAAAAACAGATAAACAGAATTTTTAACATTGGATAGCGAAATCAATGCCGTAATTACAAAAACCAGTGCAACCGGTATCCCGATAAAAAGCAGCAGTTTTGTTCTTAAGCTTTTCATTCCCAGCATAACATCATCTCCTTTTCATTGTAAGACACATCGACAAAATTATCGCTGATTCTTAAGACATATATCGACAAAGTTTTTGCCGAATTTAGACACTAAAGGCAGTTTGTAAAAATATACCAGCAAAGCAGCTTTTGCTTATCAAAACAGAAGAACGGGAAGGCTGGAAATGCCTACCCGTCCATTGATAAAAAGATATTCTGAAGGAAGAAAACACCGGCACCCCGCGGCCGGAGGCTCGGATTCCGCTTTTTGAAGAATCGTTACGCTTCGTTCGTCTTTTCCAACTTTTTTTTGTCCTTACAAACTATGTTGCACCGGCACAAAATGTTCACGCCGGTCATAAATCCCGGAGTACCGGAATATATTGAATGATTAAGTCTTTTGGAAAGGTGGACGCGGCCGTGCGCAGCAATTTTTATACCTTCAACGGATATATGAAAAAGGATGAAGACGCCCTGACTGCGTCTATGGAGGATTACCTGGAAATGATTTACCGGCTGTCATACGAAACCGGGTTTACCAGAATCCACATCCTTTCCCAGGCGCTGAACGTCCAGCCCTCCTCTGCCACGAAAATGGTGCAGAACCTTGCCCAAATCGGAATGGTCAAATACGAACGGTACGGGTTCATTATGCTGGAGGAAAAAGGCAAGAAAACGGGCGCGTGGCTTTTAAAGCGCCACACGATTTTGGAGGATTTCGCGCGCATCATCGGCGTGGGGGATTCCTTCCTTTTGGAGGAAACCGAAAAAACCGAGCATATGTTCAGTAAGGAAACTATTTTGTGCTTTGCGGACTTTGTGGAATTCATGCGGCGCAATCCCGATATTCTGGAACGCTATAAAGCGTTCAAAAGCAGTCGATTTTAATAAAAATATTTGAGTTGACGAACAAAAATTTAGATGATATAGTTAATACAATCGTTTTTGCAAATTCGCTAAGCTTATGAAAAGGGGATGTTGTTATGACGAAGGAAATGATGGTTCCTTCCTATGACGGGACCAAGCTGTTTTTCCGGAAGGATGTTCCGGAAAGCCCGAAGGCGATTGTCGTTGTGGTGCACGGCTTGTGCGAACACCTTGGCCGCTACAATTATGTGACGGAAAAGCTGAACCGGAGCGGCTTCGGCGTTTACCGGTTTGACCACCGCGGCCACGGCAAATCGGAAGGCAGGCGCGTGTTTTTCCATGATTACAACGAAATGGTAGATGACGTAAATCATTTTGTAGAGATGGCGAAAATGGAAAACAAGGGGCTTCCCGTATTTCTGCTGGGCCACAGCATGGGCGGCTGCGCCGTTACCTTGTTCGGGACAAAATACCCGGGCAAAGTACAGGGGATCGTGACCTCTGGCGCGCTTACCCGCATGAATGCCGCTGCGCCGGGTTCCCTGCCGATACCGCAGCCCGCGGATGCCTATTTCCCGAACGAGCTGGGCGACGGCGTTTGCAGCGACCCTGCCGTTGTAAAAGCGTATGAGGACGACCCGCTGGTGGAAAAGCAAATTTCCGTCGGCCTGTTCAATGCCCTGTATTACGGCGTAGAGTGGATGAAGAAGAACGCCAAGAAGTTTACCGACCCGGTTTTGCTTCTCCACGGCTGCTGCGACGGTCTTGTAAGCGAGAAGGATTCCCGGGAATTTTTCGGGGATATTGCTTCGAGCGATAAAACCCTGAAAATCTACGCGCACCTGTACCATGAGATTCTAAACGAGCCATGCCGCGACGAAATCATTGCGGAGATTGTCGACTGGCTGAACAAGAGGCTGTAATACATAGTTAGGAATTAAAAGCTGCCCGCAGAATTGCCGGGCAGTTTTTTGTTGGGCTTCCGATGAAAACTTTCCATTCCGGAAAATCCTTTGCAACGTTGGAAATGTCGGATTGTCACGGCGCGTTTTTCCCGCTTGAAAGGGAAAGAAACTTGATGGTTGACAAAACAACGGAAAAATCGGATAATTACAAAAGACTTTCCTTTTCTCCCGGCAAAGGCCGGAAAAAGGGATACACTATAATACAAATGTTATTTTGCTATTTAGAGAGGGCTTGCAGATGAAAAAAGTTTTAATCCTCGCGCTCGCGATTGTGATGGCGGGAACCATGGCGGCTTGCGGCATGGGCGATGTTGGCGGAACGCCCGCGCCGGCTTCTTCCTCGGCCGCTTCGCAGCCGGTATCGTCCGCGGTCAGCGCGGACAGTATGGACGATAACCTTTCCGGCCTTGTAAAATACCTTGCCGCCAATTCCGTTCTTTTCGGCAATCAGGAGCAAATGAAAGCCGACTTTATCGGCGCGAAAAAGGGTGTGAAGTACCAGTTCAGCTATAACGGAAAAGACAATGTAACCGTTGAGCTGTACGAGTTTGACACCAGCCTTAACAGTACGGCACAGACTGTTTTTGACGAAATCAAGGCGAAAGGCAGCTTTAAGATGATGAGTCAGGAGGTTCCGGCGGTTATTTCCGACAACGGAAAGTATCTGATGGTTTATAAGGATACTGTTACTTCCGACCAGAATCAGAAGCGCCAGGATGAGGTCACGAAGCTTTTCAAGGAATTTAAAAAGTAATTGCATAAGATAAAAAGCCGCACGGTTGTTTTGCCGCGCGGCATTTTCCATGCAGGGGGAAAATCACAGTTTAATACTAAAAAATTCGCTTGACAGCGGCGTTGGACGAGCCTATTATAAAGACAGAAAAATTCCAGTTTTTGTAAAATTCATAGGAGGAACTTTAATGAGAAAGAGATGTACGGCTCTGCTCCTGGCACTTACGTTTGCCCTTTCCATGTGTACGATGGCTTACGCGGATACAACCGCTTCGGCCTTAGCGTTGAGCGCGCAGAGCCTCGCGCTGAAAAGAGGCGAAACCGCTTCCCTTACGGTGAGCGACGGTTCATCCGTTACATGGACTTCCAGCAACCCGAATGTGGCTTCCGTAAGCGACGGCACCGTTACCGGCGTGTCCCTCGGCAGGGCAACGGTTACCGCGACGGCCCCGGACGGCAGGACAGCCGCTTGTGTTGTCAACGTCGTCCTGAAGGGGATCGATGTTTCCGTGCACCAGGGAACGGTGGACTGGGCGGCCGTAAAGGCTGACGGCGTGGATTTTGCAATTCTGCGCAGCGGCTACGGCAATGAGAAGCCCGAATCACAGACAGACGCGACCTTTGCCGCAAATTACGACGGTGCAACCGCGAACGGGCTGAAAGTCGGCGCATATCACGTCAGCTACGCCACAACAGCAGCCGAAGCCCAGCAGGAGGCTCAGCTCTGCCTCGGTATTCTGAACGGGCGCAAGCTGGACTATCCGGTTTATTTGGACGTAGAACAGCCATTCCATTCATCCATGCAGGCAGGCCAGCTCGATTCCATAATTTCAACCTTCTGCAACGCGATGATTAAGGCGGGTTACCGCGCCGGCGTGTACTGCAATACGACCTTATTAAATCAATTTAAAACCATATCTTCCCTTAGCACTTATGATATATGGGTTGCCCACCCGGATGTACTTCTGCCGAATTACAGCGGTCCCTATACCACATGGCAGTATACTTTTGCCGGCAGCGTTTCCGGTATAAACGGTGCGGTCGATATGGATTACTCGTATCAGGAATATCCGCTCGGGCCACAGGCGTTTTTCCAGCCCTCCGGCACAGCGGTAACGGATGCTTCCATTCTTTCCGATACCGGCGCAGCGATTACCCTCAAGGTTGGAAAAACCTATCAGTTTAAATTTACGCCCAAAAATGCTTCTGATAAACCTACGTTTTCCACCGGTAACAGCAGCGTGATTAAAACCGTGTACCAGAAAAAGATCGGCGCAAGTTATTATTATAAGATTCAATGCGTTAGACGCGGATGTACTTCGGTGTATTCCACCCTGCCGAAGCAGAAGGCGGTTCGCCGCTGCGTAGTTACCGTAGTCTGATATATTATTCGGTATGGAACTATTTTATATATGTAAGAAGGGACGCCGGACAGGATTGTTCGGCGCCCCTTTCTCTGTTAACTGCAAAAACGGTGATCCCCGATAACCGTAATAATAGGACGGGAAAAAATCCATCCGCTGGTGGCTTTTGCCGGGTTGTAGTAATAAATTGCCCCTCCCGACGGATCCCAGCCATTAATCGCGTCACGCGCGGCTTTGTATGCGCTGTCTGAGACCGGTGCATTGATTCCGCCGTCGTTTATGCAACTGAATGCGCCCGGTTGGTAAATTACGCCCGCCAATGTATTCGGAAACGATGGATGCTCAATACGGTTTAAAATAACCGCGGCAACCGCAACCTGCCCTACATACGGCTCCCCGCGCGATTCCGCCGAAGTTACCCGCGCCAGCAGCGAGATGTCGTTGCTGCTGAAACCGCCCAGCCCACCGGAGCCGCCGAGGCCCAGCGCTTTTAGGGTTTTGGGTCCGGCGATGCCGTCCGGCGTAAGGCCCTTTACCTTCTGGAACCGGATTACGGCGTTTCGCGTGTTCGTCCCGTAAATACCGTCGATTTTTCCTTTATAATAGCCCTGGTTCTGTAGTTTGGTCTGAATGCTGCGCACTTCGCTCCCTTGCGAACCGAGTTTTGAAAGCGCGCCGACCGAACCGCTCCCGCTTTTTACGATGGATATGACAAGGACATTAACCAGTAAAACAATAGCAATTGCCCAAATATATTTCAGTTTCTTATTCATTCTTAAAACACCTCTGAAAAGAATTTTTCCCTTACAATGATGTTTTATCCAAGAGTGAGGATATTTTTATTTTCTATATATGAACTAAAAGTGTGAAACGAGGCTATTTTTGGCGGAAAATCTGATTTTTTTAAAAAATTTTAAAAAAAGGGTTGACTAAAAGGGCTGGATTTGGTATTATAGTCAAGCGCCTTACGGAAGGCGCAAACGGAAAAACAAAGCCGAAGCCGCGAAAACGCAGAGCAGAAGCGAAGTTTGACCGGCCAGGACCTTGAAAATTAAACAACGTAACGAATTAAGGAACCCGTAAACCAGAGAGTAGAAAGTACTTTCGGACAAAGTTGGTTGTCACTTAAAAAGGCAACAAAAATACACGTTAGTGTATCGTGAA
>NZ_SRMQ01000002.1 GCF_004768785.1 Caproiciproducens galactitolivorans | reverse complement strand
TTCACGATACACTAACGTGTATTTTTGTTGCCTTTTTAAGTGACAACCAACTTTGTCCGAAAGTACTTTCTACTCTCTGGTTTACGGGTTCCTTAATTCGTTACGTTGTTTAATTTTCAAGGTCCTGTGTTGCGCGTCACATTCTGTCGAATTGTGAGCGCGCTTTTTATAATATCACGCTATCTTTGGTTTGTCAACAACTTTTTTTGAGTTATTGATTTGCCTTGTATTCCCTGTGTAAGAATGCCTTGAAAGCGATCTTGTTTTCCCCGCCCGAAGGCAGGAGTTTAAGAATATCATAACATTTGATCGTTGTCAACTCTTTTTTCGCAAAATTTTTGAAATTTTTCATGAGTTCAAGTAATTCATTAACTCTCCATACCGTTCTTTCATCAGGGCATATCCGTGCATATAAAAGTCCATCGTTTTTTTTCGATTCTGCTCCAGACGGGATATCGCTTTGATTTCCGGCCGGAGAACGAAAATTGTTCCCTCCTTTTCCAGCTTTTCAACAAGCATCATTTCTTGATTATAGTATTTCCACCGATTCCCAATTAATCTTTTCAGTTCGGGGTATTCATCATATTTTTTATTTGATAAAGAGGTTATGAATTTGCTTTCCTTTTTTCGATATCCTTTGTTTTTTGTTAAAATTACAATATTTTTTTTATACCCCCGCTCTATTGCACGCTCGACGGGAATGGAATCCGACATTCCTCCGTCCAAATAGGGGACGCCGTTAATATAAACCAGATCGCACAAAAAGGGCATACTGCTTGAAGCCCGCAGAATATTTAAAAAGGCAGCCCGGTCCTGGCTCGCTTTCATATACTCCGCTTTTCCTGTTACACAATTCGTTACCACTACCTCGCATTCCATGTCCGAAGCATAAAAAGTGTCAAAATCGAAAGGGATCCGTTTAAGCGGGAATTCGTGAAAAGCAATATCCATATCATACACCGGTTTACGATGAACGATGTTTCCAATTCTTATGTATTTATCTTCCTTCCGGGAAGGGATAAAACAGTCCCTGCTTCGATGAATCTGCTTCGACACATAATCCACCGCATTGCAGGCTCCCGCTGAAACGCCCACAACGTATTTTGTGTAAAAATCCTGCTCCATAAGAAAATCCAGCGCACCCGATGTAAACACGCCTTTGATCGCGCCGCCTTCCAAAACCATACTGCAATTTGCCAAGCCCACTTTTATCAACCTCGATATAATCGAATCTCCTATTATTTTAAATCTTATTTTTTATTTTCATAATCATTATAAATCAATTTCAGAAAGCAACACAATATATTTATCCAGAAAATAATCTTATTCTTAAATAAAGCCGTACCAGTTACATGCTCAAAAAGAAATATACCGGCCATTCGCAAGCGCTGCCAAGTCCGACTTGTAATGATACAACTTGTACATACAAATATTGCGGTTTATTTTAAAAATTATCAAATTTATATTGACAACTTTAGGCATTTAAGTTATATTGTTAATATAAACAGCCTTAATCGCAAAGATAAACTGTACATTTTGTTATATTTCCGCTAAAATAGCGGTTTTATAAAAAGTTGTATTAATAACATGTAAGGAGCGAGAGAGTAATGAAAAGGATGAAAAGACTGACGTCAATTGTTCTTACGGCATGCATGTTTCTGCTGACTGCAGCGTGCGGCTCAGGGGCAAGCACATCAACGGCGGCAAATGCCCAGTCGCCTTCCCAGCAAGCACAGGGTTCCGCGGCAGGCCAGAAGGTCGGCGTAGCAATGCCAACCAAATCCTCCGAACGATGGATTCGCGACGGGAACAATATGAAGGAACAGCTTGAGAAGCTGGGCTACACCGTTGATTTGCAGTATGCGGAAGACGATGTTCAGGCACAGGTTTCGCAAATTGAAAACATGATTACAGGCGGCGCCAAATGCCTCGTAATTGCCTCCATCGATTCCAGCGCCCTGGTAAATGTCCTTGCGGAGGCAAAGAAGAACAACATTCCGGTTATCGCATATGACCGTCTGCTAATGGACACCGACGCGGTTTCCTATTATGCAACCTTCGATAACAAAGGCGTTGGTACTTTGATCGGCAAATTCATAGAAGAAAAAATGGGCCTGAAGGAAGGCAAAGGGCCCTACAATATTGAACTTTTCGCGGGTTCCCCCGACGATAACAACGCGCATTTTCTAAACGCCGGCGCCATGGAAGTTCTTAAGCCCTACATAGACAACGGGAAGCTCAAGGTCCTTTCCGGGCAGACGGAATTTGATAAAATCTGCACCCTCCGCTGGTCACAGGAAACAGCTCAGAAAAGAATGGAAGACATTTTGTCCGGTTATTACAGCACCGGCAAAAACGTAGACATCGTGTTGAGCCCGTTCGACGGTATTTCCTATGGTATCGCGGCCGCTTTGGAAGGCGCGGGCTACAAGGTCGGCACAAAATGGCCTGTCATCACCGGGCAGGATGCGGAAACAATGGCGATAAAGAACATTAAGTCCGGTAAACAAACCATGACCGTATTTAAAGACACACGCGTTCTTGCCGCAAAGTGCGTTACGATGGTTCAGGCCGTTATGGAAGGCAAAAAGCCGGAAATTAATGATGAGAAATCCTACAACAACGGCAAGCTGGTTGTTCCGTCCTACCTTTGCAAACCGGTCGCAATCACCAAAGACAATATCCAAAAGGAATTGATTGATTCCAACTATTATAAGGAATCAGATATTTCCTGATTCGTTTGAAGCTCAAAACTTGGGCGACAGTTTATGCTGCCGCCCAACCGATTACTATACAAGAGCGAGGTGCGTAGCATGGCTGATGTCATCCTGGAAATGAAGCATATCACAAAGGAATTTTCCGGGGTAAAGGCCTTGGACGATGTAAATTTTACGGTGGAAAGAGGTGAGGTTCACGCCCTTTGCGGGGAAAACGGAGCGGGAAAATCCACCCTGATGAACATTCTGTCCGCCGTTTACCCGTACGGCGAATATTCCGGTGAAATTATTTACAATGGCGAGGAATGCAAATTCCGCGACATCCGGGACAGCGAGCGCAAAGGCATTGTTATTATCCATCAGGAGCTTGCTTTAAGCCCATATCTTTCGATCGCGGAAAACGTGTTTCTGGGCAATGAAATTACAAATATAAAAAACGTGATCGATTGGAGCAAAACCAGGAAAAAGGCAAAGGAAATCCTCGAAAAAGTCGGGCTGCCGGACGAAAATGTGAACCTGCCCGTCAATAAGCTGAGCGTCGGCAAACAGCAGTTGGTTGAAATTGCGAAAGCGCTGGCAAAAAAAGTGGAGCTGCTTATTCTGGACGAACCCACGGCTTCCCTGAATGATGAGGACAGCAAAAAGCTTCTCAATATTATACTGGGCTTAAAAGAGCGCGGCATTACCTGCATTATGATTTCCCATAAGCTGAATGAACTGAGTCAAGTAGCGGACAGCATCACCGTCATCCGCGACGGCAAAACAATTGAAACCCTGAAAAAAGGAAGGGACGATCTGAACGAAGACCGGATTATAAAGGGCATGGTCGGCCGTGAACTGACAAACCGCTATCCTCCCCGCGAAAGCAAGCCGGGGGATATTGCGTTCGAGGTGAAGAATTGGACGGTGCACCATCCGGACGACCCCAAGCGCGTCGTGCTCAAAGATGTAAACTTCTATGTTAGAAAAGGTGAAGTAGTTGGTTTTGCGGGACTAATGGGCGCGGGACGCACGGAGCTTGCCATGAGCATTTTCGGCAAATCGTACGGAAGCAACCTTTTCGGGGAGCTTTATAAAGACGGAAAAAAGATCGTTTTACGCGATGTTCAGGACGCCATCCGCAACGGAATTGCCTATGCTTCGGAGGATCGTAAGGATTGCGGCTTGGTGCTGATCAACGATGTCCGCTGGAATATGACGCTTTCCAGCCTGCGCGACCGTTTTTCCCGGCATTGCGTCATTGACAAAAACGAAGAAATCCTGGCAGCCGAAGAATACCGGAAAAAGCTCAACATTAAGACGCATTCCATCAAACAGATTACGGGTTCACTTTCCGGCGGAAATCAGCAGAAAGTGGTTCTTTCCAAATGGATTCTTGCCAACCCCGACATCTTGATTTTGGATGAACCAACGCGGGGAATTGATGTAGGTGCAAAATATGAAATTTACGAAATCATCAACGACCTTGCGAAAGCGGGAAAGGCAGTCATCTTTATTTCTTCCGAAATGCCGGAGCTTCTCGGCGTTTGCGACCGGATTTATGTCCTGAATCAGGGCGAAATAGCGGGCGAACTGGAAAAGGAAGATTTTTCTCAGGAAATGATCATGAAAATCATAATGTCACACACCAGAAGGGAGAAGCAGGCGATATGAATTCTAGTCTTGAAAAGAAAAGATCCGGGAGTACGAACATCAAGCAATACGGAATGCTGATTGCTCTCATTGTCATCTATTTCATTTTTAATCTGCTATCAGGCGGAAAAAATGTCAGCCCAATGAATATCAACAATCTGATCATGCAGAACAGCTATGTTGTTATCCTTGCGGTCGGCATGCTGCTGTGTGTGTTAACCGGCAACGTCGACCTTTCCGTCGGCTCCGTGGTTGCCTTTACCGGCGCCGCATGCGCCATCATGGTTTTAGACTTACATATCCCTACTCCCGCCGCGTTTTTCGGGATCCTCGTAAGCGGACTGCTAATTGGCGCTTGGCAGGGTTTCTTTATCGCCTATCTGAAGGTACCGGCATTCGTTGTCACACTTGCAAACATGCTGATTTTCCGCGGGCTGACCATGGTTATCCTCGGCGGTCAGACAAAGGGCCCGCTGCCTACGGAATATGTGCAGATCGGGGCGGGCTATCTGCCGGAAATTTACACCAATATCGGCGGGCAGAAAATCGAACTGCTTTCCATATTGGCCGGAATTGTCACATCCCTGATTGTCATTTATCTTGAAATCCGCTCTGTCAACAAGAAAAAATCCTACGGATTTGAAGTTCCTGCCGCATGGCAGGAAGTTCTGAAGCTCGCCATCATTGTTTTAATTATTAATTTCTTTACCATTAAGCTTGCCTTTTACAACGGCCTGCCGGTTGTGCTTGCGCTGATGCTGGTACTGATTATTATTTACACATTCATTACCAACAACACGGTTCCGGGCCGCCAGATTTACGCCGTTGGCGGAAACGAAAAAGCGGCAAGGCTTTCCGGCATCAAAACCCAGCGCGTGATGTTCTGGATTTACGTAAGCATGGGGCTTATGAGTGCGTTGGCCGGCATTGTCCTTTCCGCGAGAAACGCCTCCGCTACACCGAAAGCGGGCGACGGTTTTGAGCTTGACGCAATTGCATCCTGTTACATAGGCGGTGCGGCCGCGCTCGGCGGAAGCGGCACAATCATCGGCGCGGTAGTCGGTGCTCTCATTATGGGCGTGCTGAACAACGGCATGTCGCTGATCGGCTGGTCCGTTGATATCCAGCGCGTTGTGAAGGGACTGGTCCTTCTGGGTGCTGTAACAATCGACCTTCTTTCAAAGAAAAAGGCTTCCTGATACGGCCGATAGTGCTGCTTAAGATGTATTGACAATGTATAAAATATTCATGTATCATGGTTTCAAAAGTAACGCTTTACGCTAGAAGGAGAGGCAGCACTGAATGGAAATGCCGAAATATATGACTCTGGTCACCTGGATCAAAAAGAAAATCGAATCGGGAGAACTAAAATACGGTGAAAAGGTGTATTCCGAAAACGAACTGAGCGCCATGTTCCATATCAGCCGGCAGACGGTTCGGCAGGCAATCAATATTCTGGCTCAGGACAAATACCTTGAAAGCAGGCAGGGCAGCGGTACCTATGTCGTTTTCAACACAACGGTCAAACGGGAACCGACCAAGACGATCGGTGTAGTGACCACTTATGTTCGCGCATACATTTTTCCGCAGATTATCCGTGGAATTGAAGATGTGTTGACAAAGAATGGGTATTCCATGCAGCTTGCATTCACGCACAACAAGATTCAGAATGAAAGCCGGGTGCTGCGCTCCATGCTGGAAAAGGGCATGGACGGAATGATCATTGAGCCGACCCAAAGCGGCCTGCCAAATCCAAACTTTAAAATTTATGAAGAAATCCAGCGACAAAGAATACCGGTAATATTTATCAACAGCGGCTATCCGGGCATGAAAATCCCCCATGTGTCCCTGAATGACCGCGCGGCCGGGCTGCTCGCCACAGAATATCTGATCCGCGCCGGGCACAAGCGGATTGCGGGTATTTTTAAGTCGGACGACCATCAGGGGCATCTACGCTACGCCGGATACCTGGATGCCCTGTTGAAAGCAGGGTATGAAATCCATGATGAAAACGTGTTTTGGTATTCCACACAGGATGTCCCCGATTTTTCGAAGTTTGAGCAAATTATCCTGCGGCGCATAGAGGGCTGCACCGGGCTGCTGTGCTACAATGACGAGGTCGGCATGCGGATTGTGGAGATTATGAAAAGGAACGGTATTGCGATCCCGGAGGACCTGTCGCTGATAAGCATTGACAATTCGGATCTCGCAGCTCTTTGCGAGGTGCCACTCACCTCGGTCGCACATCCCATGAATGTTTTAGGAGAAACCGCCGCACAAAACCTGCTGCGCCTGATTCAGGACCATACATTTAAGGCTACGGTTGATTTTGAACCGAAAATTGTAGAGCGCAAGTCCGTAAGAGTGCTTGAATAGGTATCAGAAAGGGCTGAAAGGCCTTTCTGTTTTCGGCAAAGTTGTACGTACATTTTTTTAGGATTGGAGGATGTTGTAATGGCAAAATATACAATTGGAATTGATTATGGTACGCTTTCCGGTCGAGCGGTTTTGGTGGACGCCAGGAGCGGAAACGAACTTGCTTCTTCCGTTTACGAGTATCCCCACGGGGTAATGGATAAAACCCTGCCGGACGGAACGCCGCTCGGCCACGACTGGGCACTACAGGATCCGCAGGATTACCTGGACGTGCTGGCGCATACCATTCCAGCCGTTCTGAAAGAATCCGGCGTATCCCCGGACGATGTGATCGGAATCGGAACCGACTTTACGGCCTGCACGGTTCTTCCGGTAAAGGCGGACGGAACGCCGCTGAGCTTTCTTTCGGAATACAAAAGCCGCCCGCACGCCTATGTAAAGCTTTGGAAGCACCATGCCGCGCAGGATCAGGCAAACCGGCTGAATAAAATTGCAGAGGAAAGGAACGAACCGTGGTTGAAAAACTACGGCGGAAAAATTTCTTCGGAATGGACGATTCCGAAAATCTGGCAAATCGTTGAAGAGGACCCAGAGATATACGACGCGATGGATCGGTTCATCGAAGCAGCGGACTGGATTATCTGGCAACTTTGCGGAAAAGAAACGCGCAACTCCTGCACCGCAGGCTATAAGGAAATCTGGAACAGGCGCACGGGCTTCCCCACTAACGACTTTTTTAAGGCGCTTCATCCGAAGCTTGAACATGTGGTGGACGAAAAGCTTTCCCGCGACATCCTCCCGCTTGGCAAAAGGGCGGGTACGTTGACCCCGGCAGCGGCAAAGCTGACCGGTCTGAAAGAGGGCACCGCAGTTGCTGTGGGAAATGTTGACGCGCATGTGTGCGTGCCCGCAGTCGGAATCGACGGGCCTGCCAAAATGCTTGCGATTATAGGCACCTCCACATGCCATATTATGATGGGGGAAGATGAACGCCAGGTGCCTGGTATGTGCGGCGTGGTGGAAGACGGCGTCATGCCGGGCTATTTCGGCTACGAGGCCGGGCAGTCCTGCGTGGGGGACCATTTCGCATGGTTTATCAACAACTGCCTGCCGGCTTCCTATTATGAGGAAGCAAAACGGCAAAAGAAAAATATCCATCAGTACCTGCGGGAAAAGGCGGAAAAACTGCGTCCCGGGGAAAGCGGACTGCTCGCGCTGGATTGGTGGAACGGAAACCGCTCCGTTTTGGTCGACGTTGATTTAAGCGGCATGATGCTAGGAATGACGCTTCAAACCAAACCGGAGGAAATTTACCGCGCACTAATTGAGGCAACCGCCTACGGCACGCGTATGATCATTGAAAATTACCGCGCCCATGGCGTTCCGGTGGAAGAATTTTTCGCCTCCGGCGGAATTTCCCAAAAAGACCCCATGACCATGCAAATTTATGCGGATGTGATTAAGATGCCCGTAAAAATCGCAGGTTCGCTTCAAGGCCCCGCGCTTGGCTCCGCGATTTTTGCTTCCGTCGCGGCGGGTAAGGAAGCCGGCGGCTACGATAGTGTATTTGAAGCAGCCCGCGCAATGGGAAAAATCAAAGATACCGTCTATTATCCGATTCCGGAAAATTCGGAGCGGTACGATGCGCTTTTTAAGGAATACCGCATTCTGCACGACTATTTTGGGCGCGGCGAAAATGATGTAATGAAGCGCTTGAAAGCCATAAAGAAGAACTAGCGGTTCGAAATTAGAAATCGGAGGATACATATGTCAACTTTAAAAAAATATGAATTCTGGTTCGTGGTTGGAAGCCAAGACCTTTACGGGGAAAATGTGCTGAAAACCGTTGACCGGCATTCGCAAATCATGATAGACGAATGGAATACAGATCCATCCATTCCCTGCACACTGGTTTTTAAGCCTGTGGTGCGCAATTCCGAAGAAATCTGCAAGGTTATTGCAGAGGCAAACAATGCCCCCCGGTGCGCGGGAATTATCACCTGGATGCATACCTTTTCCCCGTCAAAAATGTGGATCCGCGGGTTTTCGGCCCTGCAAAAGCCGCTGCTCCACCTCAACACACAGTTCAACCGCGACATCCCGTGGGACGATATTGATATGGATTTCATGAATCTGAACCAATCCGCCCACGGCGACAGAGAACATGGCTTCATCCTTGCGCGCATGCGCATTGCGCAAAAGGTGATTTCCGGCTACTGGAAGGACCCGGTAATGCGAGAACGCATGGGGCGCTGGATGCGCGCGGCGGTCGGCGCATTTGAGAGCCGCAGGCTTCGCGTGCTCCGCATTAGCGACAATATGCGCGAAGTGGCCGTAACAGAAGGCGACAAGGTGGAAGCGCACATCAAATTTGGCTGGCAGGTTGACCATTACGGCGTCGGCGATATCATCCGTATGGTGGATGCCGTTACTGAAGAGGAAATCGACGCCCAGATGAAGGCGTACATGGAAGTTTACGATATGGCAACGGATAACCTCGAATCTGTACGTTATCAGGCACGGGAAGAAGTCGCGCTTCGGAAGTTTATGGAAGAAGGAAAGTTTGGCGCCTTTCATACCAATTTTCAGGATTTGCAGCAGCTTCGCCAACTGCCCGGCCTTGCCGCACAGGACCTGATGCGCCTGGGATATGGCTTTGCCGGGGAAGGCGACTGGAAGACCGCCGCGCTTTGCCGCATTATAAAGCTCATGACGGCCGACTGCCAGGGTGGTACGGCATTTATGGAGGATTATACCTACAACTTTGACCCGGAATGCGCAATGAATATGGGCGCCCATATGCTTGAGGTATGCCCATCGATTGCCGCGGATCGCCCAAAAATCAAGGTGGTTCCGCTGGGTATCGGCGACCGCGAAGACCCGGCGCGTCTTACCTTCAAGGCGAAAGCCGGCCCGGCGGTGCTTGCAACAATTATCGATATGGGCGATCGGTTCCGTATGATTGTCAACGATGTGGAATGCCAGGAGCAGGTTCACGAAATGCCGAAGCTCCCGGTAGCCGCAGTCCTCTGGAAGCCGCTCCCGAACCTTGAAACCTCCGCGGAAGCGTGGATCTACGCGGGCGGCGCACATCATTCCGTCCTCAGCTATTCGATTACGGCAGAAGAACTGCGCAATTTTGCAGAAATCATGGATATTGAATTCATTCATATCGGTAAGGAAACCGAGATCAACGCGCTTTGCAAGGAACTTACATGGAACGAACTGGTCTGGAAGCTGAAAAAGTGATCCGAAAGGGATGAAAACAAATGCTGGAAGAATTGAAAGAACAGGTTTGTGAAGCGAACCGTCAGCTCCCCATCCACAATCTGGTGGTATTCACATGGGGGAATGTTTCGGGAATCGAGCGAAAATCCGGACTGTTTGTAATTAAACCCTCCGGTGTGGAATACGACAAGCTTCGGCCGAAGGATATGGTTGTTGTGAATTTGGACGGTGAAAAAGTGGAGGGCGACCTGAACCCATCCTCTGACACACCGACACACTGCGTCCTGTACAAAAACTTTGCTGCGGCAGGCGGAATTGTCCACACCCATTCTCGCTGGGCGACAATTTGGGCGCAGATGGGGAAGCCTATTCCGGCTTACGGCACCACGCATGGCGACTATTTTTACGGGGCAATTCCCTGCACCCGGAAGATGACTCCGGAGGAAATCGCAGGCGCTTATGAAGCGGAAACCGGCAATGTGATTGTAGAAAGCTTCAAAGGGACGGATCCCGCTACGATTCCCGCCGTTCTGGTGAATTCTCACGGACCCTTTGCCTGGGGCAGGGATTGCTTTGAGGCGGTGCACAACTCCGTCGTATTGGAAGAACTGGCCATGATGGCCTGGCACACGCGGGTAATGACTGCGGGCTCGGATGAAGCAATGCAGCGCGAGCTGCTTAACAAGCATTTTTGGCGTAAACACGGCACGCACGCATATTACGGACAAAACACTTAACAAAAACCTCTTCCCTCTATTCACAGAGGCCATGGCGAATACGCCATGGCCCTCAATTTATTTTTATAAAACTATGTTCCAAGTTTGCAAAAATATAACTGTGCTTATAAGTCTAAAGGTTAATTGGCACATTAAATCTACATAACCATTTCCATCTGCCGAAAATGCCGGACCCCCCCTTTTTTCAAGCCTTTATCAAGGCATTGCCTAAGGCAAATTGGGCGTTGTTCATTTTTCCGCTCCCTCAAGATAATCCGCTGCGTTAAACAGACTGTTTTCAAATGTGATTTGTGGCAGAAAAGATTCCGGAAGATTAAAAAAATCTCCGTCACATGAAAATGCATCCCCTTGTATACTCTTTGGCCTGCTTTCGTAAGCGTATAAGCTTTCGTCTTTATCCCTTGCAAACCACGGATACCCGGCTTCGACACACAGCCGCATGAAAGCCCTTTCGTCTTCGGAAAACTGCGGTTGCCGGATGATTTTTAGTTCGCCGTTAATAATGTCTTCAAGGATGAAATGCAAAGCCTTTCCACAGCTACTGACGCCGTAAACATGACCATCTGCTCCGATTGCAAAAGTGCCGCTGCACCCGGAAATTTTAAACTTTTCCCCCACTTTCAGCGGGTTATCTTCTCCGCCGAGTATATAGCAAATACGGGGCAAATCAGGCTTGTAAAGATCAGAAAATTCGAAAATGGTATAGCCTTCTTCCTTGAAGTGTGAAATACTTGAAAATGTCAACCCTTCTTTTTCATCTGAAGGTCCAATGTAGTATACTGTGCTTTCCTTATATATCTCCCAATTACTTTTGCTGGAAGCTATCCCCTCACGACACCACTCTATTCCTCGCTTATCGCACTCGGTAAGGAACATTTCGGCTTCCTTTTCCGTCTTACAATGGACGGCGTTTTTGTTTCCAATCTTCTCCCAATCAAACATGATACTTGTCTCCTTTCTTCTTAGCCTTCGGCTGGGAAGAATATGTCCAACCGTAAAAGCCAGCTTGAAGTTTATCATGGTTCCAACCGGGTTACCATCCTTGCACAGCTTCTCGTATGAGTTTTAAAAAAATAATGCCATATTACCGGACAACTCTTGCAGTCATAGACCTCCGCAATTCACCCCGTGTAAATCAGATATAAAAGAGCAAAAAATAAGCCCCGCGCCAATAACGGCGAAGAGCTTATTGAATATGGAAAGTATTTAAACACACCAAAAATAAAGATGTTTCGATCCTGCTGTATGCGCTTACGAAGCCTAAGCGCTTCAGCAGGCTATATAAAGTCAAAAACATCAGCGAAAAAGACTCCGAAACGGTTTCCAACATGATTGTGAAATACATTCTAAATGATGCCGGCAAATAAAAACAAAACAAGCTAGGAACCGCATAATTCCTAGCTTTTGTTTGGTTGCGGAGGCAGGATTTGAACCTACGACCTTCGGGTTATGAGCCCGACGAGCTACCGGACTGCTCCACTCCGCGATATTTACTTGTGCATGCTTAATAAGCCAATCTGCACTACTTCGTTTAGAGCGCCTTAATATAATAGCATAGGTGCGCCTATATGTCAACACCTTTTTTAATATTTCCATCTGTAGGATTGTAGGACTACAATAGATGTTGGACAGTTAAAAAAATAAAGGCAGGAATGGATCCATCGGTTAAAATTGAGTTACCACACAAAATTCATCGAAAGGACATGCCATTCCTTCATGAACAGTATAACACAAGACATGAAGTATAGGCAACCCCTAATTCGCTATGTGGAAAAGTTTCGAGTTAGCCGCGCCAGTAGAAAATACCATAAGAGCCGTTCGTACAATTACTTCTGAAAAGCCCGGTACGATGGGACAATTGAATCTCTGGCGTGTCATTCTCGCCAGACACGGCAATATCCACATTGCCGAAACTGGTTCATAAGGTCTTGTTACTGTGCCCGTTCCGGCTGTTTGATTGCAGCGCCCGCTGGAAAGCGTCTATACCGTAGTCTTTTTGGATGCCATCCATTGTGTTGCTTCCATTCTACACCTCAATGAAGGTTTACACAAACTTCGGGACGGTCTCAAAATTGAAGACATCGCCATTTATACAGAGGTTCCCTAACGTCTTATAATAGACTGAGGAGGAACCAACCTTGAGATTCCTCCCCAAATCCATATGTTAATAACTGTAATGTATGTTTTGCTTGTATTCCTCATAGATCTTTCGGTTAAGCTCATCTCCGCCGTCTACATTCGCACTATAAAAAATCGGCGGGGTTTTCAGCCCTGCATCCACTAATGCCTGTGCAGTTGCCGCAACTATTGAGTTTAAAATGGATGCGCCAATTACGGTTGATGTCGGGCTTACTTTCTGTTTGATTCCCTTAATTGCAACACAGGCATCGCCCTTTTCGCCATGGTTATCAATGACGATATCACTCACTTCGTACAGTTTTTTCCCAGAGGGATGTCTGGATGTTACCGACTTTGAATAGCGAAGATTCGTAATGCAAATAACAGTAGTGTTCCGTTTTTTTGCCTCCAATGCCACTTCAATGGTGACCGGATTCCTGCCGGAAACGGAATGGACAATTAATACATCGCCTGCCCGCATTGGTGTTTTCTGCGCAAGGAGTGTACCGTAGCCGACCAGCCTTTCCATTTTGCTAGTGTGCGTAATGGGGAAAGTATCCAACATTACCTCTCTCCCAAAAATCGGGTTGATTACAACCAATCCTCCGGCGCGGTAGAACATCTCCTGCGTCAGGATTCCTGCATGGCTTGCACCAAAAACGTAGACTGCATGCTTTTCCAGTACTGCTTTTGTCAGCACCGCCACCGCATTTGCCATTGACGCCGATTCCTTCGTTTCTACTGCATCAATGAGCCGCCGGATTTCACTAAAATACTGAAATTGCATGATTAAAACACCGCCAGAAGTTTATCAATTAGATTCGCAATGATGCCGAAGAGCGAAAGATCGTTGCCTCCGAAAATCAGCATCCAATTCTGAATGGTACCGGAATACATTACAGCAGAAAACCCTACCAAGCCTACCATCACAACAGATGCAACAGCTGTCCCTACAATACATCCGCGCAGTCCTCCCTGTCCTTCGCCGATAACAGCCGCCGCGCCGCATTCAAAGAAAGAAGTGATGACCAGCGGAATCAGCATAAGATGAAACACATTTGTCATGTTGCAGATTAAAACAAGGATTGTCGATGTTATGATCGCAGTAACAAATCCGATCAGAACCGCATTCGGTTTATAGTTGAATATAATCGGACAGTCAAAGGCCGGAATCGCATTGGGAACAAGCTTATCCGAAATTCCCTTAAAGGCCGGAACAATCTGATTGATGAGCATGCGCACACCCTGCAGCATTACAATAAGTCCTGCGCCGAAGTTCAGCCCCTGATTAACAGCAGTCATAAACAAATTCTGGTCCTTCGCAACGGAAGAAGGAACCGCAAGGCCTACCGCAATAAACATAACAAATATCACAACCGCGCCGGTAATGGAAATCTCACGGAAAAAAGAAAGTCCCTTTGGCAGCGCCAAGCTTTCCGTAGATTTTTCCTTATTCCCTACTTTTCCCGCTACAAAGCCGGAAATCAGGCTTAAGATACCCGTTGGGTGACCCAATGTAAAGGATTCGTCGCCGGTAACCGCAAAAACATATTTACGAAGCAGCCATGGCATAACGGACCAGTAAAGAGCGGAAAATACCGCACTAATGCCGATCAGCGCCGGCCCTTTGAGCCCTGCTTCCACACCGGCGGCCACAAAGATGAACGGGAACCACCAAAGCATATGACCGGTTAGGAATATCGTCTTGACCGGGGTAAACCTTGCAATCAGCAAATGCAGGAGAAGGCCTATAAACATAGCCAGCCCGACATCGCCGCCGTAAGTGCCGGTAAACGTCACATCGTTCAGTCCTTCCGCGGTGCCGCTGCCGGCGCCGGAGAGTATCTGAAACGCGGAATTAATCGGCGATATGGAATTTACCAGCATACCCACGCCCGCATTTAAAATTAACATACCAAATGCCGCAAGAAGAGTTCCTTTTACAATTTCCGTAAATTGCTTTTTTTGTAAAATGAGACCAAGCATTGCAATCAACCCAAGCAAAACCGGTGGATTGCGCAAAATATTCGTTGTAATGAAATCCATCATGAATTATACCCCCTTCATATCACTCAAAAACTTTTCAAAAACTTCCTTTACTTCCGCTAAATCCATATACTTCTTTACACTATAAATGGGTACGGTACACGAGCCTTTCAATTCGCCGGCTAATTCTGCACTTGTGAAAATGGCGTCACATTGTGCCCCACGGGCTGAATTGATATCCGTTGTTTCCACCTCGCACGCAACATCCATCTGCTTGCAAACCCTGTCTAGGCTCATCTTTAAAATCATGGACGACCCGCAGCCAAAACCGCAAACTGCAAAAATTTTCATTTTTTACACCTCCTTAATCAATTCTTTTTAATGTTTTCGAAGGAAAGCCACGTTAAAATGCTCCGCAAAACGACTTAATACCGGTTCAGCAAATCCAGAATTTCTTCCCTATCCCCTTTGCGGAACAATTGAAGATTTTCCCGATCGCTAAGAATATCGGAAAGATTTGCGAGTGCATCCAAATGGGAGGAAGAATCGACCGTTGCAAGCACTAAGAACATATTCACCGGATTTCCAACCAGATCGACCTCCTCTTTTACAACCAACAGCGACATGGCAAGCCGGTTCACCCGACCATCCGGCTTTGCATGCGGAAGCGCAAAATAATCGTCGAGAACGATATACGGCCCAAAACGATTCACGCTTTCAATCATGGCATCCACATAAGGCGGTTCGATGGAATGGTCATCCAAAAGGGGTTGAGCCGCCAGCCGTATTGCCTCCTGCCAATTTTCTACATGCTGGATAATTTGAATTCTGTTTCCATAAATAAGGTCTTTGAGCACAGGATTTTTTTCCTCCTTGTTTTCTTGTAACCGAGGGCAGATCAGCCTGCTTAAATTCTTGCGAAGTTGATCTTCATCGAAGATATCTGCGCTTTGACGAATGACATTCATGAGCAATTCAACATCATACGCGTAGGAAAACCCGGAAAAATCAAGCAATTTATTCATGATATGCTGTATGTCCATTTTTGTAAGAATCGGGTTGACAACCATCACATTTTCATAGCCCGGCAATTCAATCGTAGAAATGATATAGTCATAGCTTCCGGTATAGTGGGGAAGGCTGCTCATCGCAATGGTGTCCACGACTTCTACGGCTGGAATATATTTATAAAGCTGAATTTTTAGTGTTTTCGAAACCATCAATCCATTCGGGCAAACGAGGAGCACTCTGTTCCTGCGCACTCCGTTGCTCCGGCTGCCGGAAAGATAGCCACCGAAATAGGCTGTAATGTATCCGATTTCTTCATCGCTCATATTGCTTAGTTCACGGAACTCTTTCCCGTTTTCATAAACAACCGAACGAACAATTTTGTAAAGCGATCCATGCTGCACATTGATTTCAGAAAGGCAGGGGTTGTTTACCGGAAAATGAAACTTGATGCGGTAGTAGGACGAGAGCAGGTGCCGCTTAATATTCTCTTTGAACTCCTCTTTGGACTCCAGAGTAATCGCCGTTCTGGACTCAAATTTTTCAATCAAGCGGTTTACGTAACGGTCAATCCGGCTGTCATCCACCTGATGGTTCCAGCTGGGAAGGGACGCAATGTAAGCGGCGAGATACTGCCATTCATGCAAGTTTTCCGTATCGATTAAAGCGGAAAGCGCATGGAAGTAAGAGAACTCCTCCGTTTCGGCGAAATCGCCTTCCGCCTGCACAAAATGCCTTTGCGCGATCCTGCGGCTGACAAAAGCGAGAAACACAGAAAGGTTTCCAAGGGAATAGTCCGTCAATTGAAGGTTCTGGTCTTGGTTAAACGCAACAACCCGCGGTGAAATTCGGCTGATAAGATCCACGTTTTCCTGCATAAGCGCCAGATAAAGCTCTCGGATTTTTATTTCGTTACCCAAAACAGAATATTGCGGTTTTGTCCGAAGGGAAAGCCCTTTCCCTTTTAACAGGCGCTTAATCTCCTCTATATCACTAATACAGGTGTTTTTGCTCATTCCCATCTCGTCAGCGAGTTTTTCAAGCGTGAAAGGTTCTTCGTCCAAAATCTTACCGAGGATATAATTCTGTCTGCTGTAAGCCGCATAAGGGTCAACCGGACCCGCGCCGCTGATAAATTTTCGCAGGGCGTTATAATTGCCAATACAGGCAAATTTTTGCCCGATTCTTCGGATTTGGCCGCAGCCTTTAATCTGGTGGTTAATGCTTTCAATATCATAATACAGTGTTCTTTTTGAGATTTTAAACGTATCAAGAAGCTTCTGCAAGGTCGCACCGTTGTTATTAAAAATAAAACTTAAGATATTGCTCTCCCTGTTTTTCATAATCCTTCTTTCCATCAGCCAAATAGTGACTGTAACCCTCGTTTTTTATTATATTGGATAAATAATAAAGCTCAATACCAATCTATTGCACACGTATTGCACAAGAACTATCCAAACAGAAGAATCGATTTAGGGATTCTCCATAGATTTCATGAAATAATTATGAATAAAACTCCTATGAATAAGCGCAAGCCGTCGAACGGGCGGCTTGCGCTTTTAAAGAGTATTCGGATTTTTCAGAACCGAAACCGGATAATCTGAATGTTCCCTTAAAGATTTTGCTCAAAATACTTTTTCAGTTCATCTGCAGCTTTCTCCTCATCGGTACCTTCCACGGTAACAGTAATCGTTTCATCCTGCTTAACGGCCAGACTCATAACGGAAAAGATTTTTTTCGCATCTGCCGTTTTGCTTCCCCCTTTATCAATTTTTATTGAGGAGGCATACTGGGCCGCCTGCTTAACAAGCAACCCTGCCGGACGAGCGTGAAGTCCGTCCGGATCCGTTATTTTGTAGGTAAACGTCTTCATTTAAATTCCCTGCCTATCAACAATTTTTCGGAGTTCACGACTCCTTTATATCAATCATAACATAATCCCAACACTTTGCAAGAACATTTCTCTGCACAGGTTTTGCACAGGCAGGAAATCGCTACTTCCCGCATACCGGAGGTGTTCGCATGGCAGCAAATAAGGCCCGTCTTCTTCATGAAAACGGGCCTTATTTAAGCATTTCACAAATACTTTTTTGCTCAAATTTACTTTCTGGGTGCTATGCGGAGATAAAACGTCAAAAGGATTCCCACCATCAAACAAAGGACAGTTGTGAGCATCCCGATAAAAAACGTGGGTATCTGATTCCCAATCACATAGATATTGCGGTCGCTGTGGTTGGTATAAGACGGCTGCTGAACGGCTGCCTGTATCGCCTGCTGATCCTCCTGTCCGGCTTCGGCAGGTACTGCGGCGGCATACTTTCCCGCCTGTTTCGTTTGCCTTGTCTTTACGCTGTTCTCTTTCTTCCGTGTTTTCTGGTTCTGACTGGAAGCTTTCCCCTTTGGCAAGGTTTCGCTTTCGAGCCTGTCCGGCTCCTCATTGGAAACAGGTACCGGTTTTTCGCCGCGGAAAACCGTTATAACATATTCGGTCTTTACCTTTTTATCGGCTGACGTTACCGTCGCAATAATTGGCGTTGTCGTTCCTACTTTATACAAGGACTTCCGGTTAATACGCACCGTTCCGCCGTCCCGTGCGGCAGCGGAAAACTCGATGGAATCCACATGGCTGTCCACATACAATTTGTATTTATAGACATCGGGAGAAAAGGGAGGAATCAGCTCGCCCTGATAGGGCTGGAGCGAAGCAAGCGAAGCTTCATCGGAAGGCTCTTCCTTCGGGGGATTCACAACCGCCGTCAAAGTTTGGTTAACGGAAACATCAAGACGCATTGCATTATAATTGCAAACGTCGTTAATGTGCGCCCCTATATTTGCTTTTCCCGCAGGCGCATTGTTCTTTACCTGAAAGACAAACGACAGAATATTCCCGGAAAGCTCCGGCGCCGTTGGATGATCCACATTACACACATACACACTACGGATGGGATTCCCAGTACTGTTGGTGTACATGGTGCCGCTTTTAATCTGTGCCGACGTTTCTGTGCGTACAAAACTGAACACCGCGGCATCATAGTCAATCGCCATACGAAAGCCCGCAGCGGTATCAGCCGTCTGGTTTGCAATAAGCTGTACCTTTATAAAATCACCGGCGGACACAGACGATTTATCCAGGCTATATGTAAAATAAGGAACCGGATCCGCACTTGCGCTTACCTTGATTACCGTAAGGCATAAGAAAGCGAAAACAAAAGTGAAACAACACGTATGCCTCTTCACAGCTTATCCTCCCGCTTATAAAAAATCAGCCGTGCCGTCAAACGGCAAAGCTGATCTCATCTTTTCTACATATCATTAAGCGGTAACAGTTTGACTCATGCCGTTTTCATGGCTATCACGCAAAAGCTTCTTGCGCAGAATTTGCAAACGGAAACGGTTATAACGCTGTATAATCGCAAACGGCAAATTGCCCAGCATGATCATGAAAGAAAAGACTAATCCGACTAACAATGGATTAATCAACAGGATGACCACCGCGCAGATACAGTTTTTCATATGCATCCATTCGCCGCGGCAGGTTTCAAAAATAAATTCGTCAACATACTCTATGGAAATATCCGTAAGATGTTCTTTCGAAAAGCCGCCCTTCCCTATATGCTGCGGAACCTTATCCTTCCAATATTGAATCTTCAGCTTCTCCCGGTACCAACGACCGCCGTGTTCCCACTCTCTCGGGGCAAACCGTTCTTTTTCCGGGGTGAATTTGGAATGCGGAAGGTAAACGCAAGCAAAAAAGACTGTTAAATGCCATACGAAAATAATGAACAAATTCCAAAGATACATGTTTAGAAATGAAAGATTTTTCAGCATTTAATAATGTCCCCCTACAATCCTATTCAAAAGCACATGCCCTATTATGACACATATATGCTTATTTGAACATAGACATTATAATCCATTTGTAGATTTTTCGCAAGAAGAAGGTCAATTCCGCTTCTTATATTTCTCTACAATCATATTAGCACATTTGTAAACATCCCCGCCGCCCAGCGTAAGGATTAAATCCCCTTTCTGCGCATTGGCGGTAACATATGCGGTGATTTTCTCAAATGTTTTAAACCATACGCTCCCGGGAATCTTTTCCGCCAGATCTTTGGCGTAAATATGGTAGGTATTTGTTTCGCGCACCGCCAAAATTTCGGAAAGGACAACCCTGTCAGGAATGGAAAGCGCCTTTGCAAACTCATCCAGAAGCATATAGGTTCTGGAATACGTATGCGGCTGGAATACGGCCCATACCTTGCGGAAACCCATCTGCATGGCCGCCGTCAGCGTAGCGGTCAGTTCCGTGGGATGGTGCGCAAAATCGTCCGCCACCGTAATTCCGTCAAAAGTTCCCAGAATTTCAAAGCGCCTGTGCACACCGGTGAACCGCCCAAGACTGGCTGCGATTTTCTCCGGCTCCACGCCGAGCTGGTCGGCAGCAGCAAAAGCCGCCAGCGCATTATATATGTTATGCTTTCCCGGTATGACCAGTTGTACGTCCGCGACTTTTTTTCCGTTCTTTACAACACTAAAGCTTTCTCTTGCTTCTTTTGTGTCCGCTATATTCTCCGCGTGAAAATCATTCTTCGCATCCAAGCCGAATGTTACAATAGACGCATGCACAAGACCTTCCACCGCTTTCATGGAGTTTGCGTCGTCCCCGTTAACAATCAGCGTTTTGGAAGTCTGCTTTGCGAACCGGCGAAACGACTTGATGATATTCTCCACCGTCCCGAAATAATCGAGATGGTCGGCGTCCACGTTCAGAATTACGGAAACCTCCGGATGCAGTTGCAGAAACGTATCCACATATTCGCAGGCTTCACAGACAATCGTACCGGAATTGCCGACACGGCCGTTCCCGCCGATCAAGGGCAGCTTCCCGCCGATAACGGCGGAAGGATCCTTCCCGGCGTCCAGCAGGATCTGGGTGATCATCGCGGTGGTCGTCGTTTTTCCATGTGTACCGGAAACCGCCACCGGATGCGGATAGCGCCGGGTAACGATTCCCAGCATCACGGAACGCTCCACGGTCGGAATTCCCTTCGCACGCGCGGCCATCAGCTCCGGGTTATCGTTTTTTACAGCCGCCGTATAAACCACCATGTCGGCGTCGCCAATATTTTCGGCCCTATGCCCCATGAAAACAGGAATTCCGTAGGAACGAACCCGGGCAAGCGTATCGGATTCATTCATATCCGACCCGGTCAGCTCGAATCCCCTGCTATGCAGGATTTCGGCAAGGGGGCACATCCCGGAACCGCCGATCCCCACAAAATGTATTTTTTTCACATCTGATAATTCGTCATGATACTCCATCTTCGAATTGCTCCTTAAATATAAATATATGTTTACAGTCTGCCGTTATGTAGCGGCCCGGCAAATCTTGGCAAATCGAGAAAAGTGGCAGCCATGTGCCTCACGGCTGCTTTCTTTGTTAACACATTTGAATTGTCTTTTTTCTTTCTATTATATTGCCATACCCGTTTATAATAAACATATTTTTGAATATTTGCAACAGAAAATATTAATTCGCCGGAATATCACACTGACCGTCCGACTCCCATAGTATAAAGGAAAGAAGTGTTCGGAGGTTTGAGTGATGATTGATATAAATAGTTTTGGCGTTCTAGGAGGAGACAAACGACAAATCGCTCTGGCTGAATCCATCGCATCGGACGGTTACACCGTATATGCTTTTGGATTTGAAAACGTTGAATTTTCAAGGGATGTCAAAAAAGCGGGACTGGAAGAAACAACAGCACATTGTGAAAATCTGATTCTGCCCCTCCCCGTTACAACCAACGGGCTGCACCTGAACGCACCGTACTGTCAAGAAAAAGTGGAGTTAAACGACAGCTTTGCAGAGCTTATGCGCGGAAAACAGGTTTACGGGGGCATGATTGGAAAGCTGATTCAAACCAGCGAGGTCTGGGACTCCATTGATATTTACGATTATTACAACCGGGAGGAATTTACCATTCATAACGCAGTACCGGCTGCCGAAGGAGCAATCGAAATCGCCATGCGCGAGTATCCCGGGACCATAAACGGCAGCAAATGCCTTGTTGTCGGCTTTGGAAGGATTGGGAAAGTCCTTGCCTGGATGCTGCGCGGCATCGGCGCGGCAGTAACGGTAAGCGCCAGAAAGCACGCGGATATTGCCTGGATTGAAGCGTACGGATACACCTCCGTTTTCACGGATAATATCTGCGAAAAGGAACAATACGACGTGATCTTTAATACCGTTCCCGCTATGATTTTTAACCGGCGAATACTTTCCAAAATGCATGCAAAACCGTTGATTATCGACCTTGCATCCCAGCCGGGAGGCGTTGATTTCGAATCTGCTGAAAATCTCGGCATCAAAGCGGTGCACGCCCTCTCCCTTCCCGGAAAGGTGGCGCCAAAGGCAGCGGGAGAAATCATTAAAACGACCATATACAACATTATGGAGGAGTAAGGAATGGATAGCATGAGAATCGGATACGCTCTTTGCGGCTCCTTCTGCACTTTCTCAAAAGCGATCGAACAGATGCGGGGGCTTGCCGAAGCGGGATACGCAATTTTACCAATAATGTCGCAAAACGCCGCTTCAACAGACACCCGTTTCGGTAAAGCGGATGATTTCATCTGGGAAATCGAAGACATCTGCGGAAGGAAGGTTCTGAAAACAATCGTTGATACCGAACCGATCGGTCCAAAAAAAATGCTTGACCTGCTGATTGTCGCGCCCTGTACTGGAAACACCCTTGCGAAAATCGCAAATGGAATTACCGATACAAGCGTAACCATGGCGGTGAAATCCCACCTGCGCATCGGCCGCCCGGTGCTGCTGGCCCCGGCGACGAACGACGCGCTCGCGGCTTCGGCCCAGAACATCGGAAGGCTGTTAAACTGCAAAAACATTTATTTTGTCCCGATGCGGCAGGATGACCCGGAAAACAAGCCGTCCTCGGTCGTCGCGGATTTCAGCCTCATTCCGGCCGCCGCGCTCTGCGCGCTGGAGGGCAGGCAAATGCAGCCGGTCCTGCTGGGAAACAGATAATATTTATTCATGTTTCTTGTAATAAGATCAGGAAATATGTTATTATAAAAGATAAAGAAACGGAAGTGAAATTATGCTGTATTGTTCCAAATGCCAATTGCTTGTAAACGACAAGATGCAGCGCTGCCCGGTATGCAGCTCCAAAAAACTCAGGACGCTGGAACAGGATGATCCGGTGCTTCTGATGACGGCTTCCGAAGAAAAAGCCGGGATGATCCGCGCCGCCTTCCGGGAAAAAGGCGTTGTCTTTGAAGAACGCAACTGCGGTATCGGCGGTCCGCCCGCCGCGATTGTGGGGAAGCCCTCAAATACCGACATAAATTTTTTTGTACGGTACGGGGAACTGCATGCCTGCGAAGACATTCTCCGCGGCATTGGAATTTTGGACGCTTCCGATGCTGAGCTACAAAAGCCTGCGAATAAAACGGATCGTACAGATAATTCGGACTCCACACCGGAGGAAGCCCCGGTGGAAATGAGCGCTGGAAAACGTTTTTTCATCCGGGCCGTTTCCGCGATTGTGTTTATATTTTTAGTCTGGGGTGTGGTTGCCTTCGCAGATTGGGCGGCGGAAGCCTTAAAAGCCTTTTTCACCAGATAAAATGATAATATAAAGGAGATTGAAAATGAGCCAGTATCACATTGACACAAGGTGTATCCACGCCGGTTACGAGCCGGAAAACGGCGCTCCGCGCGTACTGCCGATTGTTCAGAGCACAACCTTCCAATATGACAGCGCGCAGACGCTCGGCGAATTGTTTGATTTGAAAGCCGACGGCTTCTTTTATACACGTCTGGGAAACCCGACCATTGACGCAGTCGAGAAGAAAATCGCGGCGCTTGAAGGCGGTGTTGGTGCGATGCTAACCTCCTCCGGGCAGGCAGCCTCTCTGATATCCGTTTTCAACATCTGCCACGCCGGCGACCATGTCGTAAGCTCCAGCGCTATTTACGGCGGTACCTTTAACCTCTTTTACAAAACAATGAAGGAAATGGGGATTGAATTTACATTTCTTCCCCCCGACTGTTCCGAGGAAGAACTGAATGCTGCATTCAAGCCCAACACGCGCTGCGTTTTCGCCGAAACGCTTTCTAATCCGTCCTTGATTGTTACGGATCTGAAAATGTTTGCAAAGACGGCGCATGCGCACGGCGTGCCTTTGATTGTTGACAATACCTTCCCCACTCCGATAAACTGCCACCCCTTTGCATTCGGAGCGGATATCATAACACATTCCACAACAAAGTACATGGACGGCCACGCCGTTCAGGTTGGCGGGGCCATTGTGGACAGCGGAAATTTTGACTGGAACAACGGGAAATTCCCCTGCTTGACGGAACCGGACGAATCCTATCACGGGATTATTTATACGCAGCAATTCGGAAAAGCGGCTTACATCACAAAGGCCCGCGCGCATCTGATGCGCGACCTGGGCGCGCAGGCAAGCCCGACAAACGCCTTCCTGCTCAACCTGGGGCTGGAAACGCTGGGCGTCCGCATGGAGCGGCATTGCAAAAACGCCCTTGCCGTCGCAGAGTATCTGGAACAGAGCGAAAAAATCGCATGGGTGAATTATCCCGGTTTAAAGAGCAACAAGTACTATGACCTTGCGAAAAAATATATGCCAAACGGCACCTGCGGCGTTATCTCCTTCGGCGTGAAGGGCGGCAGGGAAGCGGCGGCAAAATTCATGGAGGGGCTGAAACTTGCCTCTATCGTCATTCACGTGGCGGATCTGCGCACCTGTGTGCTGCACCCGGCAAGCACCACGCACCGCCAGCTCAGCGACGAACAGCTGAAAGAGGCCGGTATCGGTCCAGACATGATCCGGATGTCGGTCGGCATTGAAAATGTGGAAGATATTCTTGCCGACATCGACCAGTCCCTTGCAAAACTTTAATCTATATTGCAACATAACAGAAGCGGCGGAGCATCACGCTCCGCCGCTTATCTTTAGATTATATTTAAGGGATTGCAGCTTAAAAGTATTAATTAAAGGTATAAAGGGATTTGTACGGGTTTTTCGTATTCGGGGTTAAAACAAAGAAGCCCTTCGACAGCACTTCTTTTTTATCAATTCCAAAGACAGCACAGAATTCGTCGAGCCAAACATCGATTTCCGCCATATCCTGTGGCGTGGCAGGGGTCGCCTGCACCTGCTTCGGCAAATCCGGAGGAAGCTCTTCGCAGCGAAGATAAATCCTGCCGCCGTGCATCCCCGTACCGCAATGGCTGCCGACCGGCGCTTTTTTATCAGAATTTAGCCCAAGCACAATAATCGTACCGCCCGCCTGGTATTCGCCCAGAAAGCTTCCGGCCTCGCCGCCGATGATTAAGAGCGGATGATGCGTTTGATACGCCTTCATATGAATGCCCGCGCGGTATCCGGCGTTATGGCGGACGAAAATTTTCCCGCCGCGCATAGCGTAGCCTGTCGCATCGCCGCTGTTCCCGTTGATAATGATTTCCCCCTCGTTCATCGTGTCCCCCGTCGCGTCCTGCGCGTTTCCGTTTACGCGGATGGTTCCGCCGTTCAGATAACTCCCCAGATCATTTCCCGGGATTCCGTTGATCGTAAGGCGCTTTCCGCTCATGCCGGACCCGATGTACCGCTGTCCCATGCAGTTATCAATCATAATTTCCGTGTCTTTCGCGAAACGCACTTCGTTATTTAAATCTTGAAAGTGCTTCTTCTCCGCGTTAATTTTCATTTCTGGCACCTCCAAGTTTTACGGCCCGTTCAGCAGCGGTAAACGCCATGAGCTGCGGCTTTTCTTTAATCAATTCGTAGTCGATGCTGTCCAGCGGAGTCCTTTCCCGAATCAGGGAGGTATAGATGCCGGCTCGCGCCACGTCCCCGATTAAAATATATCCCTTTAAAAGATTGTCTTTGGATACCATTTTTTTATAATTGCTGCCTTCCTTTACAACATACGCCTCGCCGTCATAGCTTCCGGCGGTAACAATGTGCAGCCCGAAGAAACCGACCGCGTTCATCGGAATTGCCTTATTGTAGCTCTTTTCTCCACCCGCCATGGTGATTCCCGCGGTTTCTCCCTGCATGTAGGCATTCGGAAGAAGCGCGAGCACCCGCTGCTGATTGACCGTAATATCCAGGCTTTCGCTGCAATCGCCCGCCGCGTAAACATCGGGAAGATTGGTTGCGCAGTGAGCGTCGGTCAGAATTCCCCTATTCACCTTACAGCCAATGCCGGCGGCTAGCTTCGTTTCGGGCCGGACGCCGACCGCCAGCACCAGAAGATCAAATTCAAGCTCCGTTCCGTCTTTCAGGCACGCGGTGTTTTTATGGAACTGCGCCACGCTGTTGGCAAGGTAAAATTGCACGCCCTGCTCCTCAATATGCTTCCGTACAATTTCAGAGCCCTCTTCGTCGAGGATGCTTGGCAGGATACGCGGCGCCAAATCCACCACGGTTACTTTCTTTACCTTGCGGAGAATTCCCTCCGCGCATTTCAGGCCGATAAGCCCGGCGCCGAGAATCAGCACGCGGCTTTCGGGATTCAGTTCCGACTGCAGCACTTTCGCGTCATCCAGCTTCATGAAGGAAAACTTCTTTTTTACTTCGTCCAGCCCCGCCATCGGCGGCACAAACGGCGCGGAGCCGGTCGCGAACAAGAGCTTGTCAAACGGGACCTGCTCCCCGTTCTCCAAAAGGACCCGCCTTTTTGTGTAATCTACTTTTTCCACCGCAACGCCAAGCATCGCCTTCACTCCGTTGTCCTCATAAAAGCTGTCGGGACGGTATTTCATCCGCTGTTCGTCGGTTTTCCCATAGATAAGGTAAGAAATGAGCGGGCGGGAATACACATGGTACGGTTCCTTCGAGATCACCGTAATGGCTCCGTCCGGATCGACGGAACGGATTCCCTCGATACAGCCGACCGCGGCGGCGGAATTGCCGATAATCACATAATTCATCTCGCTCACCTCTCCTCAAATACAATGGCCCTGTTCGGGCAGCCCTGCACACAGGCCGGCTCGCCGAACGCGTTGTTTGTGCAAAGCTCGCATTTCTGAACAACGCTACCGTCGACGCCCGGCATGATGGCGCCGTAGGGGCAAATCATAATGCAGGTGTAACAGCCGACGCATTTGTTCTTGTCAACCGCAATCACGCCGTTATCCGCACGGAGCGCTCCGGTAATGCAGCTTTTTACGCAGAGCGGCTCCGCACAATGGCGGCAGGAAACCGCAAAGCTGATGCCCTGCTTTTCTTCAATCCGTATTCTCGGATGGATACGAATGTCCTTCAGCGCCTTTACCATATCGTCGCTTCCGGAATTGGCAAACGCACAGTAATATTCGCAAAGATGGCATCCGAGGCACCATTTCTCATTTACATAGATTCTTTTCATCGCTTATTCCCCCGCGTGCTTGATACCCAGAATTTCAAGCTCTTTCTCGTTGAGTCCGATTCCGCGCAGCATCAGGCGGTTGCCTTTGAGCGCTTCGATCGAATTGATGCCCATGCCGCCCATCATTTCCTTTATTTCGTGCTGCCACGCGGAAACGAGGTTGACTAGGCGTTTGTAACCGATATCGGGATTCAGGCGCTTTACAAGGTCGGGCCGCTGGGTTGCAATGCCCCAGTTGCATTTGCCTGTTTGGCAGCTTCTGCAAAGGTGGCAGCCAAGCGCCAGCAGCGCCGCCGTAGCAATGTAAACCGCATCCGCGCCCAGAGCGATCGCTTTCACAATATCCGCGGAGTTTCGGATGCTCCCGCCGACCACAAGGGAAACGTTGTTGCGGATTTTTTCCTGCCGCAGCCGTTCGTCCACCGCCGCAAGCGCAAGCTCGATCGGGATACCGACGTTGTCGCGTATGCGGGTCGGTGCCGCGCCGGTGCCGCCGCGGTAGCCGTCAATCGCAATGATGTCCGCACCGCTGCGCGCAATGCCGCTGGCGATCGCGGCCACGTTATGGACCGCCGCGATCTTGACGATAACCGGCTTTTTATAATCGGTTGCTTCCTTTAAGGAGTAGACAAGCTGGCGCAGGTCCTCAATCGAGTAAATATCATGGTGCGGCGCGGGTGAAATCGCATCCGAGCCTTCCGGAATCATGCGTGTACGTGACACGTCGCCGACGATTTTCGCCCCCGGCAGATGCCCGCCGATGCCCGGCTTCGCACCCTGCCCGATTTTAATTTCGATTGCGGCGCCCGCCTCCAGATAGTCCTTATGGACGCCGAAACGTCCCGAGGCCACCTGGACGATCGTGTTCGCGCCGTACCGGTAAAAGTCCTCGTGCAGGCCGCCTTCGCCGGTGTTATAATAAATTCCAAGCTCCTGCGCGGCCCGTGCAAGGCTTTCGTGCGCATTGTAGCTAATGGAACCGTAGCTCATGGCGGAAAACATGACCGGTACTGAAAGCTCCAGATTCGGCGGAAGGTTTTCCGTTTTTAGGGTGCCGTCCAGATTGCGCTCCGGTTTTTCTGGCCGCTTGCCCAAAAAGGTTCTGGTTTCCATCGGCTCGCGCAGCGGGTCAATGGACGGGTTTGTCACCTGTGACGCATTAATCAGGATTTTATCCCAGTAAACCGGATAGGGCTTTGGATTCCCCATGGAAGAAAGCAGCATACCCCCTGTTCCGGCTTGGCGGTAAATTTCGCCGATCACCTCGTTTGTCCAGTTCGCGTTCGTCTTGAATGTATGGTCTGTTTTTACAATTTTCAACGCCCTAGTGGGACAGAGCGCTACGCAACGGTGGCAGTTCACACATTTGGATTCGTCGCTCTTCATCAGGTTCAGTTCCTGATCATAGGAATGCACCTCGTTGGCGCATTGCCTTTCACAGACACGGCAAGCAATGCAGCGCTGCGGATTGCGGATTACTTCATATTCGGGATATAAAAAATCAATCGGCATTATGCATCCACCCCCTTGTTCAGCGTTACGATCACCGGTTCTCCGCCCTTTGGCGACCAGATTTTATCCAGGTTCGGTTCGATCGCCCGAATCGCACATTCTTCGCTTGCGACGTAGGTCATGCCGCCCTTTTCGGCAACGACCATGGAACGCAGCTTTAACCGGTCGTTCAAGGCCATCATCCCGCCGCTGAAGCCCAGCAGGATGGAGAACGGACCTGTGATAAGCAGGCTTGAATAGACATTGCGCAGGTACGTAAACCTTTCCTTTTCCTTCTGCGGCAGCCGGTCAATTTCGCTCCAGAACGGGGCGGCAATCACATCCGCCACCTCGTGGAGGGTCAAGTGCTGCTTGCGGTTCAGATAGTCGATGATATAGGTGATGACCTCCGTATCCGTCAGAAGGGTACATTTATAGCCGAACATTTCGATGAACCGGCGGTTCGCGTCATAGGAGGAAATCTCACCGTTATGTACAACCGAATAATCCAGCATGGCAAACGGGTGCGCGCCGCCCCACCATCCCGGCGTGTTGGTTGGGTAACGCCCATGCGCCGTCCAGCAGTAGCCTTCATATTTGTCCAGGCAGTAATACCGGCCAACATCCTCCGGAAAGCCGACCGCCTTGAACACGCCCATATTTTTTCCGCTGGAAAACACATAGGCCCCTTTTATCTGCGTATTGATCTTAACAACACAGCGCGCGACGAATTCCCTTTCGTCCAGCTGCGTATCCTTCAGCAATTTTTCAAACGGAATTCCGAAATAGCGCCAAATGGCGGGTTCATCCGTAATGATCGGCATTTTCCTTGTGGGGATCTTCTCCGCGACGGTTACGTCAAAGTTCGCCATAATTTCCTTTTCACATTCCTCTTTCGCGCGGACGCTGTCATAAAAAACATGAATGGCATACAGATCCTTGTTGCGCGGATAAATCCCGTAGGCCGCAAAACCGCCGCCCAAACCGTTGCTCCGGTCATGCATAGTGGAAATTGAACGGATAATGGCTTCGCCGTTCAACTTCTTGCCGCTGCGCGAAAATATCCCTGATATGGCGCAGCCCGAAGGTATCCTTACATCTCCCTCTAATCGCATAAAACTGGCCCCCTGCAATTTTTGTTAGCAAATTCATTTACACTATCAATATCAATAATGCAATTTTTACATTTTGATAATGCATATTAAATTCTTTTTGGTATTCATAATATATTTTTATAAGGCCTATGTCAATACATATTGCATGATTATATGATCGAAATTGCAATTTGTTGCAATCTGTCATAAAAAAAGCCTGTTATAAACCAGTTTTGCATGAAATATTATCAAATCTTGCAAATTTTGATTTTTTCAGTTGACATTTATCCCTGAACGTCATATAATAATCGCATAACAGCAAAGGCGCTGTAGGGTTTGGCCCTATAGTGCCTTTTTATTTTTTGAAATTTATGCAGGGAGTGATATTCATGGGCAAAGTTCCTGAAATGTTCGGCAGCATGGTTTTCAACGATTCGGTAATGAAGGAAAAGCTGCCTAAGGAAACCTATAAAGCACTAAAAAAAACCAGGGAAGAAGGAAAGCCGCTGGACCCCAGCGTGGCGAACGTGGTCGCGAATGCGATGAAGGAATGGGCCATTGAAAAGGGGGCTACGCATTTTACGCATTGGTTCCAGCCGATGACTGGGATTACCGCAGAAAAACACGACAGCTTTATTTATCCGGTCGAAAACGACAGGGTGATCATGGAATTTTCCGGCAAGGAGCTGATTAAGGGGGAACCGGACGCTTCCAGCTTCCCGTCCGGCGGGCTACGCGCCACCTTCGAAGCAAGGGGCTACACAGCCTGGGATCCGACGAGCAATGCTTTCATCAAGGACGGCACCCTATGCATCCCTACAGCGTTCTGCTCCTACGGCGGGGAAGCACTCGATAAGAAGACTCCCCTTCTGCGCTCCATGAACGCCATCAACAAGCAGGCTATGCGCATTTTACGGCTTTTCGGAAACACCGATGCAAACCGCGTCATTACCACCGTCGGCTCGGAACAGGAGTATTTCCTGATTGACAAGGCAATGTACGAGAAGCGCAAAGACCTGATTTACACCGGCAGAACCCTATTCGGTGCGAAACCCCCGAAGGGGCAGGAACTGGAAGATCACTATTTCGGCGTCATTAAGCCGAGAGTATCCGCTTATATGAAGGAGCTGGACGAAGAGCTTTGGAAACTCGGTATCTTAGCCAAGACGAAGCATAATGAAGTTGCCCCTTCCCAACATGAACTCGCTCCCATTTTTACGACTGCCAATGTTGCTACCGACCAGAACCAGCTCACCATGGAAATCATGAAAAAGGTTGCCACAAAGCACAACCTTACCTGTCTGCTCCACGAAAAGCCGTTTGCCGGCGTAAACGGAAGCGGCAAGCACAATAACTGGAGTATTTCGACCGACACCGGCGTGAACCTTCTGGAACCGGGCGACTCCCCGCGTGAAAACGCGCAGTTCCTGCTTTTCCTTGCCGCAATTATTAAGGCGGTCGACGAACATCAGGATCTGCTCCGCATTTCCGTGGCCAGCGCCGGAAACGACCACCGTCTGGGGGCAAACGAAGCGCCTCCGGCCATTGTTTCCATATTCATCGGCGACGAGCTGATGGGCGTTCTGAAATCCATTGAAGACGGTACGGCTTATAAGCAGAAGGACAAAGCCTTCATGAAAATCGGCGTGGACGTCCTACCAACCTTCCCGAAGGATTCCACCGACCGCAACCGTACCTCCCCGTTTGCCTTTACCGGCAATAAATTTGAGTTCCGCATGCTCGGCTCCACGGTTTCCATCGCCTGCCCGAACATAATGCTCAACACCATTATTGCGGACGCATTGTGCGATTTTGCAGACGAGCTTGAAAAGGCGGAGGATTTCAACAGCACCTTGACGGAACTGATTCGGAAGACCGTGAAAGAGCACAAGCGCATCATCTTTAACGGCAACAATTATTCCGATGAGTGGGTCGAAGAAGCGAAAAGGCGCGGGCTTTTAAACCTGCGTTCCACCGCGGACGCCCTGCCCTACTATATCAGCGATGCAAATGTAAAACTGTTTGAAAAGCAAGGGGTATTCTCTAAAACAGAAATCCATTCCCGCTACGAAATACAGCTTGAGAATTACTGCAAGCAAATCCATATTGAAGCGTTGACGATGGTGGATATGGTGAAAAAAGATATCCTCCCGGCGGCATGTTCGTACATGAAGGATATCAGCAAGGAAGCCATCAATAAAAAGCAGCTCTGCGCAGATATCTGCTGTGAACTGGAAGAAACGCTTCTGAAGAAGCTTTCTACGCTCAGCGCCGAGCTGTACAAAAAAACCGTTGTGCTGAAAAGCTCCGTAGAGCCGGAAAAAGAATTCAAGGATGTTCTGGAGCAGGCGCAGTATTACCGCAATACGGTTTTTGCCCGAATGGAGGACGCCCGCGCGATTGCGGATGAAATCGAAAGTCTGGTCGGCAGAAAATACTGGCCTTACCCGACCTACGGTGATCTGCTTTTCAGCGTAATCTAAACCTTCCTGTTTTCTTCCTGATCCGCCCAAGGCTTGCAGTCCGCGGACGGAATCAGGATGCAGGTTCCCCGTTTCTTTTAAGTACAAGATCTTTACATATCTTCCTATATAAAGGGCGCGGTTTGTCTGGCAGGCCGCGTCCTTTATATTTTCCAGATTTTCACAGGCATTTCCGCTGTATGGTTTATTTTGCTTGCAATACTGGAACAATCCCCTCATAATAAAAAGCATATGTGTTATAATTTTGTTGGAGGGATGACCATGAAATCCAAAAGAATTCGATCGGCGCTATGCGCCATTACACTTGTGTTCTCCATATCTGTCTGCGCCGCGGCGCAAAGCGCGCAGGATTGGCCACAGTTTTTAGGTTCCCCGCAAACTCCTGGCATTGCCGCCGCCAAAACCCCGGTAAATCCGTCGGCCGCGAAGCTGCTGTGGTCAATAAAACACAGTACGACCAGCGAATACAATGGAATGAAAATGGAAAGCAACGCCTGCGGCACCCCGATTGCCGTTGGCAATTCCCTATATCTGACCCTGTCCAGCGGCACACTTCTAAAGTTGGACGCACAAACTGGTAAAACTTTGGCATCCGCTTCCTGCAAGGATATCCCGCCTTATAATTCGCAAATCGCCTGCGGCGACGGAAAGATTTTCGTACCGCAGCAAACATCCGCCGGCGTGCGGATTTCCGCATTCGATATGAACAGCCTTGCCTCCGTATGGCAGAGCGATACCATCGCCTACGGTTCATCCGCACAGCAGATTGCCTCTCCCATTATGTATTACGGCCACAAAATCTATTTCGGAACGTATACGCAGGACCCCAAGACCTATGCCTACAATTCCGGCGTGTACGCCTGCCTTTCTGCGGAAAACGGCAAAACCGCCTGGAAGCATGAAAACGCGGCCGCAGGCTATTACTGGAACGGCGCCGCTGTGGTCGGCTCCGCCATCGCGGTTTCAGACACAGCCGGCAATGTTTCCACCTACCGCCTTGCGGACGGTTCCCCGGTCAGCACCGTTTCAGCAGGCGGGCCGGTGAATTCGACTCCCTGCTATGCAAACGGGAGGATTTACGTTTCCGTAAAAAGCGGCTATATCTATTCGGTAAAAGCGAACGCGAATGGGCAGATCGTCGCGGGCACCGCTTTAAAATCCGCTGCTTTGGGAAACAACATCTCCTCCAGCCCCGTCGTATACAACGGCAGGCTCTATGTCGCCGGGGGCGGTTACGGCGCCGAAACGCCTTTCTCTGTATTGAACGCGGCGGATTTGAAAACCATTTACCAGATCAAGGGAATCCAGTCCCAGTCCTCCCCCTTGGTCACCACCGCCTACGCGACCGCCGCAAACAAGAACCGGGTGCTTATCTACGTTACAAAATACGGAACGGCTGACCAGAATTCCGTGTTCTCGAAGGATTCCTCCTGTGTCTACGTTATCTCCGACCATGAGGGGCAGACAAAGCCTTCCTATGAAACGCTGTTCACCCCTTCCGCCGCGCAGAGCTGTTCGCAGAGCCTGACCTGTTCCGCCGACGGCACGCTGTTTTATTACAACGACAGCGGAAACCTATATGCAATCGGCAGCAAATCGGCTATGCCCGCCCTGAAAACCGGGGAGAATGCTTCCGTATGGATTGCCTCCGTCATTTTGGCAGGCATAGCTCTGGCTTTCCTGCTGAAAACAAAAATAACCCATAAAGGGGCGGACAAACGGTGAAATATATTAGAAAAATCTTTGCTCTGTTCTGTATTTTCGCCGTTCTTTCCGGATGTAAGGCGAAGTTTCCTTCCCAGCATGCGGCAATCTCGGCGGGCGCACCTGAAAGCTCCGCTATTTCCTCAGAAATAGCGGGCCAGGGGGAAACTTCGGGCGCCGCTTTCTCCGCGAACGTTTCACAGACCGCGCCGAATACGGCTTCCGGTTCCGCAAAAATGATAAAAAAGGAATTGCGCTGCACATTGTTTATCTCGTGCAACGATATTTTGAAAAACCGGGAAAAATTTAGCGAAGACAAACTTTCTCTCGTACCAAAGGATGGGGTTATCCTCGCGGAAAAGAGCGTGGAAATCAAAAACGGGGAGACAGTTTACGACGTGCTCCTGCGCGAAACGAAATCGAATGGCATTCCGATGGAATCCGCCTCTGCTCCTGTTTATCAGTCCATTTATATAAAAGGAATTCACAATATCTACGAAAAAGATTTCGGCGCATCCAGCGGGTGGACATACACGGTGAACGGAAAACAGCCCCCTGTAGGCTGTAACCAATATCAATTAAAAAACGGCGATAAAATTCAGTGGCTGTTCATTTGCGGCGCTTAAGGCACCGTACCTTTCCAGACTATTTTCTTAAAAAAACTCAAAAAATAATAAGGGAGGAACTTCTCCGTTTTTCGTTTTGCAGTTCCTCCTTTTTATTTAAACAATATATAAGATTTTGTTTTTCCCGAAGCGCCGGCCGATCTCCTGCCTTAAAAATTGCTCCCCCGACGCGCGCAAAGGGGCAGTATAGCAGTATTTCCCCCGTCCCCTGCCCGTCATCTGCCCTTTGTGAAAAAGCTGTACGGCGTTTGGGAATGCCTCCGTATTGATTGCATTCTGAACGTAGCTATACGTCATAAAAATGATTTCAATAAACATGCTCTTTTTCACAGCCGGTGAAAGCCGTTCCTCCAAAATATCCAGAAGCTCACGATAAAGAAGCTCCCAATTTTCCAGCAAAATAACCGGCGCAATCAAAAGCCCGACGCGATAGCCCGCTTCACCAAGCCGATTGACCGCGGCTATCCGGTTGAAAAGCGGAGATGTTCCGAATTCCACCTTCGAAATAATCTCCTGCGGATTCACGCTCATCCGCGCAATCACCCGTCCACGGTGATCAAGCGTTAACAAGGAATCCACCGAATCAAATTTCGTGGGAAAGGTAAGAAATCCTTTCTCCAATTTTGCAAACTGCTCAATTGTCCACGGCAGATTGCCGGTAATCGTATTTTCCAGTATCAGGTCGCTGTTGCTTCCGATTTCAAAGGTCAGATCGCGGTCCGCGTTTAAAGCGGTCTTCATGAGCTTTCGCAGCATTTCCTCCCGGTTTACAAACAGCCTTAAATACGAACATTTATTATAGTTACACACCAAATAGCAGTACAGGCACATTGCGCTGCAGCCGGAAGATGTGTACGGCACCAGGAAATCGGAAACCTTATGGTTTGGAACATACTTATGGGTTTTGCGCACCCCGACAACCAGATACCGCTTCATGCGGGCAAAATCGCTGTTGGGCCGGGTGCGAAGCTCGTCAATCTTGTTATGGCTCTCTATGGGAATCCACGGCGCGTTGGAATAGCGTTCGCGCAGGGCTTTGCCAAGCGGATAGTCCAGCGCGGCAGGCTCGTAATAAATCTGCTCCGGATACAAGGCGGATCGCCTCCTCCGGATTAGTATGACTTAAGCTGCTTTTCTTATGTAAGCCATTTCGGATTACAGGCGGCCGGATGGCAAAAAAAGGCCGTTCCGGCTCCCATTTGTTATTAATTTTAGTAATATATCATTCATATTATACTCATAGTAAACAAAAGCAGAGGTTGGAAAGCCTTCCGACCTCTGTTTTTTTCAGCAATTCCCCTTATAAACATACCGCAGATTTTTACGTGCCGTTTCCGCCAGACAATCAATCGTTTCCACCGGCGTGGGACCGCGGTCGGTCATCCGCCAACGCGGGAAAAAGCGCGAAACATGCAGCGGGATTTCCGGGCTTACGCCGGCAAGCCATCTGGAAAGCGCGTCCATTTCTTCCACGCTGTCGTTTTCCCCCGGAATCACAAGCGTGGTAACCTCCACATGGCAGCGTTCCGCCGCGATTTGAATGGAACGCTTAACGGTTTCCAAATCGCCGCCGATGGCTGTGTAAAAACGCTCCGTAAACCCTTTCAGATCGATGTTCATGGCATCAATATCCGGAAGAAGCGCCTGCAGCGGTTTTTCATTGATGTTCCCGTTGGTTACCACAACATTTTTCAAGCCATGCTCCTTTGCAAGCTTTGCACAGTCCCGGACATACTCGTACCCGACCAGCGGTTCGTTATAGGTATAGGCAATCCCGATGTTCCCGCGCGGGAGCAATTCCAGCGCTTTGCCCACAAGTGCTGCCGGGGAGACCTCGACGGTTTCAATTTGCTCCCCGTCCGCCATGGAAATCTCGCAATTCTGGCAAAACGGGCAGCGCAAATTACAGCCGTAGCTGCCCACCGACAAAATCCTGCTTCCCGGATAGAACCGCTGCAGCGGCTTCTTCTCAATGGGATCAAGCGCCAGCGCGGTCAGCCTGCCGTAATTTTTGCAAACGATTTTCCCGCCTTCATTGCTGCGCGCACGGCAAAAGCCGGTTTGCCCTTCTTGCAGATTGCAGAAATGGGGGCACACCTCACATACGGTTTTCATGTATGACGCACCACCTCAAACCGTTCGAGCGAAAAGCGCTCCCCACGGTGAATCCCTGCCTTCTGCTTTGCGATGGACACCTGCTGTTCCGGCGTATCCACCCCCTCCAGATTCGGCAGAAGAAGGCCGCGCTTATATCCGCTTGATACGATCACGCCATAGCGTTTCACATCCAATTCCGAAATGGACGCAATCGGTTCCGGTTTCGCAAGCACATCCACGCTGTATACAAGATCGGGCAGTTCCGACGCGGTTACGGATGGAAAACGCGGATCTTCCACGCCTGCGCTGACCGCATTTTGCAGGATTTCCTCCGCCACGTTGCCGGTCACCGGTTCAATCGTGCCGATACAGCCCCGGAGTTCCCCGTATTTTTTCAGGGACACAAATACGCCCGCCCGCTGTTGAAGCATTTTTTCCGGAAGGCCGTCGGGCATATTCGCCCGCATGCCTGTTTTAATGAATGTTTCCAGGGAAAGCCGTGCCAACCGAACATAGGGATCCTCCTTTTCTTTCACGGCGTTAAGATGCGCCCGATGTTCCTTTGCATAAACGGCATCAAAGTGACGGAGGTCGTCCTCCCCGGTAATTTCAAAGGAGCAAACAGCATAGCCCACGCCGAACGGCCCTTCATAAGAAAGAAGCTCCGGGCGTACCGCTTTCCCATCGAGTGCGCCCGCCATAATCATAAAAGAACGCAGTCCGCATTCCGCGGCCGCACCGCAAAATGCGGGAGGGAAAGTGAGAAAGCGCAGGAAATCGCCCTTTGCCATCGCATCTGTGACTTGCCGGTCAAATTCCGGACTTTCTTCTGCAAAGCCATACGGCCCCTCCGCCGTCAATTTATGGGAAAGGTCGCCGCTGGCAACAAAAACGACCCGCCGGTTCAGCTTTTCGGCAGTACGAGCAATGCATTTCCCAAGGCGGTAATGCTCCAGCGCGGGCAAGCCGGAAAGGCCAATGCGCACCAGCCGATACCTGACCGGCGTCTCATTTAAAAAGCGCAGAGGAATCAGCGTACCATGGTCAAGCATTTTGTCCTGCCCGCCCAACGTCCCGGCCGGGAGCCCCGCTTTTCCGGCTTCTTCCTCCAGCGCCCGTACAAACGCGCTATCGTATTGTGCCTCCAGGGAAACGCCGGGAATACCGAAGGCTTTCAAATTGCCGCATGCCTTTTCGCCCGGGGAAATATGGAAGTAATCCGCGTACAGGGTCGCATGGGGCGAAGTCACCACAACGGTATCCGGTTGAAGCGCCGCGGCCCTACGGGCAGCTTCCCGATAGGCGTCAATCGTCCTTTGTATCTTCCGTTCCTCTCCGCGCCCGACTTCGGGCAGGATAATCGGCGGATGAGGTACAATAAACGCACCCACAATCGACATGAAAACCGTCTCCTTTCCGTATAAAAAAGAACCTGTTACAGGATCATTATAACACGTATTCCGCTGTATAATCAGGAAATTTGTTTGAAAGGCAGACCCGTAAATATAAACCGCAGAATATGAAAAAACCCGCTGAATCAGCGGGTTTTCTTTTAAAGATACGACCAGGCCTATAAGCCGAGTTCTGTCGTGAACAGCCATCTATCTTGGCCGGATGTTGCCATCACGGCTCAATGCCACCTTCTCGGGACGCGCCGGGCCGACGCATTTGTCCCTCTGCGGTGTTGCTCCGAATAGGGTTTGCAGAGCCGCGCGGTCTCCCGCGCGCTGGTGAGCTCTTACCTCGCCTTTCCACCCTTACCGTTACCGGCGGTATATCTCTGTTGCACTTTCCCTGGGGTCGCCCCCGGCGGCCGTTAGCCGTTATTCTGCCCTGTGGAGCTCGGACTTTCCTCGGGTACGTCCTTTCGGAGTATACCCGCGGCTGTTCAGCCTGCTCGTATTCATTATTTTAATCGTTTTTCCCCTGCCTGTCAACCGACAGGATTTGGGAACTTAAAAACGGTGCTCGGAAATCAGGCGGTTTTTTACGTCCCAAAGCTTTTGCGACAAGTCCACATAATATTGGTGCGGGTTTTCAAAACGCGTTACTTCCTCCCACAGCGTGTCCACCTGCTTCATGCAGTATTCCCTTATTTCATCTAAATCCCGCGGCTTTGCTATACACTTTCCGTGTTCAAATATTTTCTCGCGCAGCTCCACCGCGCGGAAATTGGTAACCGTCTTGCGTTTCCAGATATGATCCGGGTCGAACAGCTCATAGGGTTTGCTGTCGTCAATCACTTCGTCATGAAGCGTAATGACATCGGCAATCGCCTTTCCGCTTTCCCGGTCGTACAAGCGCCAAAGATTTTTAAAACAGGGCGTCGTAATCTTCGCCACATTTTCACTAATCTTAATTTTGGGTATAATATTTCCCTGCGCATCTTCCACCCCGCTGAGCTTGTAAACCCCGCCGAAAACCGGCTCGCTGGAAGATGTGATCAGCCTTTCGCCGACACCGAAGCTGTCGACGCACGCACCTTGCATAAGCATATCCCGTATTATATACTCGTCGAGAGAATTGGAAGCGCAGATTTTACAATCCTCAAATCCGGCCGAGTCGAGCATCTTGCGTGCTTTACGGGAAAGATATGTAATATCCCCGCTGTCGATCCGGATTCCCGCCGGGCGGAAGCCGCGCGGAACCAGTTCCTCGTTGAATACTTTAATCGCATTGGGCACCCCGGATTTTAAAACATTGTAGGTGTCAACCAGCAAAGTACACTGGCTTGGGTATTCCCTCGCATAAGCGCGAAACGCCTCCAGCTCGCTGTCAAAAAGCTGAATCCAACTGTGCGCCATAGTACCCAGCGCCTTAACGCCGTAGTCCCGGTCGCAAATTGTACACGCTGTTCCGCAGCAGCCGCCGATATAGGCCGCTCTTGCGCCCAGAATCGCCCCGTCGGCGCCTTGCGCGCGCCGGGAACCAAATTCCATTACCGCCCTTCCCTGCGCCGCTCGGACAATTCTGTTGGCCTTTGTAGCGATCAGGCTTTGATGATTGATTGTAAGCAGGAGCATGGTTTCAATAAACTGTGCCTGAATTACCGGCCCGCGCACGGTAATGATCGGTTCAACAGGGAATATGGGGGTTCCTTCCGGAACAGCCCATACGTCACAGCTAAATTTAAAGTTTTCTAGATAACGGATAAAATCTTCATTAAAAATTTTGCAGTCTCTCAAATATTCAATATCTTCTTTTGTAAAGGTAAGATTTTCAAGATATTCGATAAGCTGCTGGACGCCCGCCATAATCGCATATCCGCCGTCGTCCGGAACGCGCCGGAAAAACATGTCGAAATAGACGATCGTGTCCGCATATCCGTTTGTAAAATAGCCGTTGGCCATGGTAATTTCGTAGAAATCTGTCAGCATGGTCAGATTGGTTTTCAAATCATTCTGGTTTTTCATATTATTCAGCTCCATAAAATTATTAATTTGCTGTAACTCTACCTTATCGCCTCGTCATATTATAGAACAACAGCAAATTAAAATAATAACAATATTGATTTTCGCGCACAATTTTAACAAAATTATAACCATTTCTAAAGAATATTATATCAATCTTAAGGCAAAATAACAAATAAGATATAAGAATTTCTTTAAAATATTAATAATTTAAAAATAATTGATTTTATTTGTGAATTTTTTTAATATTTTATTGCATTTTAAACAATAAAATATTATACTATTAGATATTAACAGAATTTATACTGATAAATTTCCATACCAATGTAAATTTTCAGGAAATTTTGTTATGGCGCTGTGCAAATGGAATAATAACTGTGCGTAAATTTAAAATTAATGCGGGGGGAGATGAACTCAGTGAGATTACGCAAACAAGCACTTGGTACACGTAATTTGGTCGGTGCGCGTGTGGAGATGGCGCGTAAAAACCAGGGTATGAAGCAAAAGGAACTGTTAGCTCAGCTTCAGGTCAACGGTGTTGATATGAATGCATCGGGCTTGTCCAAATTAGAAGGGCAAATCCGGTATGTAACAGATTTTGAGCTTGCCGCCTTGGCAGACATCCTCAACGTGTCCGTTGACTGGCTCCTGGGCAGAGAAAAATAATTGCTTTCTTGAAAGCAAGATACGAAGCGCTTCGCAAATTGCGGGGCGCTCTTTTTCTACTTCCTTTTTTGTCACGGATCGATTATAATTATAATACTATTTCATGCCGTGAATAACAAGGAGGTTTTCATTTGTTCGAAAAGCGTCAGCTTACCAGGTTAAAGCCGCTTCTTTACTTTTTTATCCAATATACTGTGGTATTTTTTCTGTTTGCGATAACGTTAAAATATACCTTTCCTTTTTTCGCAGGATTTTTACTGGCGCTTGCCGTACAGCCCCTTGTAAATGCTTTAAAGGAGCGCCTGCATTTCAAGCCCGGTGCGGCCGCCGCGATGGCAACGCTGATTGCTTTCTGTGTTGTGTTCGGCATTCTGTTTTTAATCGGTTATTGGCTGATCAATGAAATCAGCCATCTGCTCAACAACATCTCTGCCGACGTCGGGTCCGTAACCGAACCAATCAACCAGATGATCCGCACAGCCAGCGAATATTTGAGTAAAATCAATCCAAGATACGTACAGCAAAATCAGCAGCAGATTATAAACATCGCCCAATCCGGCGCAGGCATTATTAAAACGATATTCGGCAGCATACTTGCTTTTTTAACCTCGCTGCCTGCCATCATCACTATGTTCATCGTGATGATCTTGTCAACATACTTCTTCTCGAAAGATATGACCAGGATTAAATCGCATATTATGTCCCTGTTTTCGAGAAGCGCCGCATTTAATATCCGGTCCGCTTCGCAGCATGGTGTAAGCTTAAGCGGAAAATACATTTGCTCCTATCTTTTTATCTACTTTATAACATTTATTGAAACCCTGATCATCTTTTTCGCCTTGGGTATTCCGTATCCCCTCGTCCTGAGCATTATTACCGGCATTGCGGACGTTCTGCCGGTTTTGGGGCCCGGCACGATTTATATCCCCCTGGCGTTCTTCTATGTGATAAAAGGCAGCTTCCTGAAGGCAGGAGCCTTGCTTTTATGCTGGTTTTTGATTATTGCAATCCGTCAGGTGATCGAGCCGAAAATAATTTCTTCCTCCATCAATATTCATCCTTTGACCATGCTCGCCGCTATTTATTTTTCTTTGGTTGCCCAAAATTTCTGGCTGCTGATCTACTTTTCCGTACTGCTGATTCTTTACAAAATCCTGACACATCTGGAAATTCTTCCGAGCCTGTTTGAAGAGCAGGAATCCGCTCCCACAGAACCGACGGAACATCACACCCATGAAAATATTCAATTCTGAAATTCCCCGAAAATTATGAAAGAAAAGCCTCGCTCCTTGGCTTCGCCATGGAGTGACTTATTACAACAAAGAAAGGGCGGCCGGCAAAAGTCGACTACCCTTTTTTTCGCGCTTATCAACTTTTTCATAACATTAGATTCTTTCCAATACTTTCTCAAATGAATTTCGTTCAATGACCTTTACAACCCCACTAATTCTCTTGGCTCTTACATAGCCGTTCTGCGTTTAGAAAAAACATCGCCTTAAAAATGTACGCATAAAATGATCTCCGGACTATTCTTCGGAGAACATATCAATCCCCATCCCGCAAACCAGGCAGGTCCAGTTTTCCGGCAGGTCTTGAAATGAAAGCCCGGGTACAATTCCATTCTCAGGAGCCCCGGCATCGGGGGCGTATACATAGCCGCATGAAATGCAAATGTATTTCAATTTTCTCCCCCTCCCCGATCAATTTTCGACAATTGTCAGCACAATCAATTTGGGCTTTGGAAATCGTCGAAATTTTCATCTTCAATAATTTCGCTTAGGTTTGTAGGAAAAACTGAACCGCAACGCAGCTTTTTTGCTACATCCATAACCTTTCCAAAATCATAAGATACGATCTGGACTGCTTTTTCCACACGGGTTACCTTTATTTCGATTCCGTACCCCGTGCTGCGGTTTCCGAAGACATAGTACTTAAGCGTACAGTTTTTCAACGCAATATTTCCTATGCATTTTTTCATCCCATTCCTCCTTTATTGTGTGAATGAACATCACACTTTACTTGTATCATAATGCATGAACCGAAAATATTCAATATGAATCAACGTATTTAATTACCAAAATTTTATTTTCGCAATATATTCAAAAAATCACGTAAACAAAAACCATATTTAGTAGTCAAATTTTCGACTTTTTTTCGTAAAAAGCTGAAAATTTTATAAAAATATACGAACATAATACTCCAAGTATTGCGCCGCAAAGAATATCCGAAGGGTAATGTACGAATAAAAACGTCCGGGAAAATGCAATAAGAAAAGCAAGGAAAAAAGCTGGAATCCCAAAATTCTTATTGGCTTTCCATAAGGTAAACGCGGCGGCAAAGGAGGATGCCGCATGGCCGGAGGGAAGGGAATAGCCTTCCGGCGCCGGGATTAATAGCTGGTGACCGGGATACGTTACGAAAGGGCGGGGCCTTGCAAGCAAAGGCTTCAGCATCATTTCCCCTAAAATATGCGTTACCACAAGGATTCCCAAAAGAAGGATTCCGTTCTTCCGATACTTTTTGGAAATAACCATGCAAAAGGCGGCCATTACCCAGATCAGCCCGCGATCGCCCATTCTGGTAATGTAAGGAAAAATCCAGTCTGTAAATTCATTATGAAAATGATTTTGGATAAAGTTAAAAATTGTAATATCCAATATTTCTACCTCTTTCTGTTTCGTTGTTTTATTATACCATATTTTAGCCCCCTTTCGAATATACTTTAAAACAGAAACGGGGGTTGATAAAATTGGAATGGCAAAGCCTTACAAAAGAGGATTGCGCAAAAAAACTTGGTACAAACATGAAAACCGGCCTTTCTTCCGGTCAAGCAGCCGAGCGGCTGAAAAAATACGGCAGGAATGAACTACAGCAGCCAAAACGGAGGAGCTTGCTGCTTCGTTTCCTCGCTCAGTTTTCGGATTTTATGGTCATCGTCCTTTTAATTGCCGCAGGAATTTCCTTTATAACTTCCTTCCTGGAACATAACAATGACTACATAGACTCCATTATTATCCTATTTATTGTAACCATGAATGCAATTATCGGTCTGGTACAGGAAAGCCGGGCGGAAAAAGCAATCGAAGCCTTGAAAAAGCTTTCCAGCCCCCACGCGCATGTTATTCGCGGCGGAGAAGAACAACGGATCTCGGCATCCGAACTGGTTCCCGGCGATCTGGTCATTCTTCGCGAAGGCGATCTGGTTCCTGCCGATTTGCGCCTAATTGAAGCGGTTAATTTAAAAGCAGAGGAAAGCGCACTTACCGGAGAAAGCCTTCCGAGTGAAAAGCGCGCCGATTGCATCTGTGCTGCCGATACCCCGCTTGGCGACCGCTACAATCTTTTATATTCCACCAGTTCCATTGCCGCAGGCCACGGCAAAGGCATTGTTACGGCTACGGGAATGGACACGCATGTGGGGAAAATTGCACATATGATTACTAACCAGTCTGCCCCCCAGACCCCGCTGCAGAAGAAGCTGGCGCAAACGGGGCACTGGCTTGGCAGCGGTGCTCTCGTCATATGCCTCATCATCTTTATCATGGGCCTGTTTCAGCATATCCCGCCCATTGAAATGTTCCTCATTTCAATCAGCCTTGCCGTCGCGGCCATTCCGGAGGGGCTGCCCGCCGTTGTTACAATCGTCCTTGCGATCGGCGTTAGGCGTATGGCGGCAAACCGGGGAATCGTGCGGCGTATGCCTGCTGTGGAGGCGCTTGGAAGCGCCAGCGTGATCTGTTCCGATAAAACGGGAACCCTTACGCAAAACCGGATGAGCGTGGTTGAACTGAGAGATGCAAGCGGCCCGGTTGAAATACAGACGGAAAAGGGCAGGCAGATTCTGGATCTTGCCTCCCTGTGCTGCAACTGTACTGTCAGCGGCAAAACGATTCACGGCGACCCTACGGAAGTCGCCATTGTGGCGGTGGCTCCAACGGAAAAAAATAGACTCGATGCCCAATTTCCCCGTATACGGGAAATCCCGTTCAGTTCCGAGCGGAAAATGATGACGACAGTACATCGTTTGAGCGGAGGGCGCTTCCGTATCATTGCAAAAGGCGCACCGGATATTTTGTTTACCCACTGCACAAGCGGGGCAGCCCGGCAAAACGAAGAAATGGCCTCACGCGCGCTGCGAGTAATCGGCGTCGCTTACCGGGACGTTGACGTTTTGCCCGAGAAGCCGGAAGAAATTGAGCAGAACCTTATTTTTTGCGGCCTGATCGGAATGATTGACCCGCCACGCCCACAGGTAAAGTCCGCAGTGGAACTCTGTAAAAAAGCGGGGATTCTGCCCGTCATGATTACCGGGGACCACGCAGCCACAGCTGCGGCAATTGCAAAGCAGCTTGGCATTCTCGAAGGAAAAAAACGGGTAATTACGGGATCCGCCCTTGACGCGCTCAGCCAAAAGGAACTGGAAAAAAACATCTACGATTATACCGTATTTGCGCGTGTCTCGCCGGAACATAAGGTCAGGATTGTAAAGGCTTTTCAAGCCCATGGAGAAGTGGTCGCTATGACCGGTGACGGCGTAAACGACGCCCCTGCCCTGCGCGCCGCGGACATCGGCTGCGCAATGGGTATTTCGGGTACTGACGTGGCCAAGGCGGCGTCCGATGTGATTTTGACAGATGATAACTTTGCCACAATTGTCGCTGCTGTACGCGAAGGCAGGGGCATTTATGAAAACATTAAGAAAACCGTTCATTTTTTGCTTAGCTGCAACATCGGTGAAATCCTGACGGTGTTCGTCGGCTTCCTTCTGCGTTTGCCCACTCCACTACTGGCAATCCAGCTTTTATGGGTAAATCTAGTTACCGATTCCCTCCCCGCGCTTGCGCTGGGCGTAGAGCCGATTGATAAGAATATTATGAACCGAAAGCCGCTAAAGCCCAATGAAAGCATTTTTTCCGGAGGGATGGGCTATAACATCATCGTTGAAGGCTGTCTGATCGGAACATTGTCCCTTTTAGCTTACAGTATCGGCCGTATTTATTTCGATCTTGACCCATCCGCGCCGGTTATCGGGCGCACGATGGCTTTTGCCGTTCTCAGCCTTTCCCAGGTAGTTCATACGTTTAATATGCGGTCTACCCGCTCCATCTTTGAAGCGGGTATCTTTGCCAATCCAAAGCTGGTGCTAGCCGCAATTGCCTGCGTTGCCCTGCAATTGGCGGTCATTGTAATCAAACCGCTTTCCGTCATATTCAAAACATCGATGCTCACAGGCTATCAGTGGCTGATTGTCGCATCGCTTTCCTTTATCCCCCTCGCCGTTGTGGAAATCGAAAAGGCAATTACATTTCGAAATAGCAACCATAGGTTATAAAAACGAATCCAAAGTCAAACACCTGTCGCAAAATAACATAAAGACCTTCTGCCGTAAAATCAATTGCGGCAGGAGGTCTTTTACGTTCCTGTAAAGACTTATTTTATTCAACGATCTTATCCGGTACATTATACCGTTTTCCAATATAAGCGAAAACTGCGCCAAATAAAATATTCGAATAATAGCTGATAATGCGCCAGAGCAGAATTGCGGGCAAGATTGCAGAGCCAAAAAACATTCCGAAGAAAATATAAAAACTGCCTTCTGCGCCACCAGAAGCCCCCGGAAGCGGAACAAAGGCACTTACCATCGCCACAAACACCTGCGCGGCAACCATGGTCGTAACGGGAACCTCGTGCATACTAAAGCTGCGATAAATAAAATACGGAATCAAGCTGTTTAAAGTAATTTGAAAAACGGTAATAACCAGAACCGGAATATATAGCTTGATGGAATTCCCCATCAGTTTGGACGCATTGTGAAAAACTTCAAGTTGGCCGTGAATTTTTTCATAGCGTTCCGCGGGATGACGGCAAAGTTTTATACGGTGGAGGAACTGAATAACCGCATTTACAAGCTTGTTCGTTGTTGTTGCACTAATCATGAACAATGCCACCAGAAAGATAAATGCGCTGTTTGAAATTAACCCAATGATCGTAACAAAAGAAAAATTACTGACGCTGGTTTGGAAAAAGCGGAATTTCCATGCAACCAATACAAGAGAGTAGCCAACCATAATGACCTGATAAGTAAGTGTTTTTACCGCAATGATGGAACCTGCTTTCCCAGTATCCATCCCCATTTTGCGCATAGAATAAATCTGCATAGGCTGGCCGCCTGTTGAAAACGGCGTCAACGCACTATACAGCAGACCGATCATTCCAACGCAAAAAGAACGATTATAGTTCCAATTCGGGTAAAGATGAACGCACAGTAAATTTAAAGCACAACCTTCACAAATCCAGCATAATACAGCGCTTGCAATCGCCATGAATAACCAGCGCAGTCTAAGCTTTGTTATGATTTCCCCTAATGTAACAATTCCTTCCGTAGTAAAGAAAAAGTACAATAAAACACCCGTTGAAAGTGCTAACGTTATAATGACAAGTAGGTTCTTTTGTATTGTCTTTTTCAAAGTAGCCATATTTTCTCCAATTACTATAAATTGTCCATCTGTTCGATGAATAATAATTTAATATTATATATTATATCATAAATACTCGTATTTACAAAATGAAGAATAAACTAACGGGAATTATTTCCCTTAATATTTCCTCTCATTCTTCATAAACTAGGAGCGAGGTGAGAATATGGCAAACGGATTAAGCGATCTTTTAGCATCAAATGCAGACATAAATCAATACTTCGCTTCATTACCTGCAAATGTCCAAAATGTAGTTTCGGGCTGTGGTGAAGATATTTGCACATTGGAGGATTTACTTCGCTGCATTAAAGGTGTTTGCGGAACTTGCTAAAAAATAGCGAAAAACACAGGAGAGAACATTTCCTTCTGTGTTTTTCTTTTTCTAAATACTTCCCCAAAAGTACCCCTATTTCACATGCTGTCCAAAATTTGCATAATATAGGATTAGGTTAAGCCCAATAAATAAGAAAGGAGAAAATCAATGGAGAATATGAATATTCTGGAAGGGGATGCCTGTCTGATTACACGGACCCCGCTACCGGCTGTAACCGTCGTTGCAATGGCTTACGTACCTTTCCAGCAATTTGGTACGATATATGATCCGGAAAAAGGACTACGCAGTGGCACGATATTCCCAGACCTTGACAAACCATTTCTTGGGGGAAGAGGTGCTTCGAAATGAATGAGCAGGAAATGATGTTAAGAAGAATTCGTTCCTATCAATTCACAATGTGGGAGCTTCACATTTTCTTAGACACCCACCCAGGCGATTGCACAGCAGCGCAAAAGCTGGAGGAATACCGCAAAATAACGACTGATCTCATTGCGAAATATGAAGCCGCTTACGGCCCGATGAATGAAACCAGCGCGACGACCAGCCGTTGGGCATGGATTTCCGATCCATGGCCCTGGGATGTAACCGAAGGGGGGAAAGCTTAATGTGGAATTATGTTAAACATTTACAGTATCCCATTAATATAAAAAATACAAACCCAAAACTTGCGCAAATGATTATAGCGCAATATGGCGGACCGGATGGCGAGCTTGGTGCCTCCCTTCGCTACTTGAGCCAACGCTACAACATGCCGTACCCGGAACTGAAAGCAATTTTAACTGATATTGGAACCGAAGAACAGGATCCACCGGGTTATCAACCGAATTCATACATACATTTTTAAAAATGCAGCACAAAGCGGCGGCCTGAGCTGTCGCTCAAACCGCCGCTACGCAAATACAACTATAACTTATTTTGTTGAGATAGTAATAATTTAATTAAGAAATTGCCTATTTTTAAGGATTACTTAGCCAACAGTTGCAACAAAAACCTTAACGCCGTTTACATAAACGCCAGATTTTGCGCCAACTTTGCCAACAGATGTGAGCTTGTAGAAGTAGTCGTTACCAACTTTCTTCACGAAAGAAGCCTTGAAAACACCTGCTGTACCAACAGAAAATGTCGGTGTAGTTGTAGCAGTAACCTTTACTTGGTAAGAACCTTTAACGGTTACATCCTTTGTTGTGTCACAAGTGAAAGCCGGAGCTTTAATTGTAACAACACAAACCTTTGCACCGTTGAGGTAAATACCAGCGGAAGAACCTACCTTACCAACTGCGGTGATCTTGTAGAAGTAATCGTTGCCATTCTTAGAAGCAAGAGCTACATTGAAGGCACCCGGTGTACCAACCGTAAAGGAAGGAGCAGTTGTAGAAGTAACTTTGAACTGATAGGAAGCGCCCTGAGCAAGAGAGAAGTCATTTGTTGTGTCAATCTTTGCTTCCGGAACAGCTATTGCTGTGATCTCGCACTTTGCAGCGCTGTAATCTTCAACTTCATAACCGTCTGCATCATAAAGTGTAGCGGTCAGAGTTGCATGGTTCTGGCTTGCGAAAGTAGAATCAATGCTATTGACCTTAACTGTAGCAGTATTGCCATTTGTAGTCATAGAGAACACATCGCTGCTGCCGCCATCGAGATCCCACTTAACTGTGTAACCGGCCGGAATGGTAGTACCGTTCGGATAAGCAGTAGCTGTGAATGTCTCGGAATAACCCTTCGCAATGTTTGCAGAAGTCTTGTTGATCTGAATGCCAGCAAAGCTTACACTCTTAACCTTGAAGGTATCTACATTGCTCGCTGTGGACTTTTCAAGTGTAAAGCCATAGCAATCGAAATCATCAACATCTACATTGCCAGCATCAGCCTTGAATGCAACTGTACCAGCGGCAAAATTACCATCGAGCTTTAACTTCGTGCTGGAAGCACTTTCTTTTACATAAAGCTTTCCAGGAACAACGACCATTGTGCCGTCGCCATCAACCGTACCAGCTTTAACATCATCCTTGAAAGTGATTGTAGAATCAGAATCAACAGAAATTGTATCTACATCCACTTTACCTGTTACAGTAACATTTGTGTCTTCGTTCTTAGTTTCAATGCTACCGTCTGCCGCATTAATCGGAGCCGGAATTGTGCCGGTGAAGATATCGTCTTCGTCATCTTCATTGCCAAGATTGAGTTTAACATCATCATAGTAGTCGAAATCAATCTTGCCAACCTTTAATTCCATATTGTCGGTATTGTACAGAGTAAATTCTGCATCTTCATCTGCAGCTTTCAGAGCGGAGATAGAAACTTTCGCTTCATCAGCGTTGACAGTTACTTTACCAGCAGCAGCAATCTCACCAACAGTTACTGTATGATCATCATCATTTGTTTCAATTTCTACATCACCGTCAGTCTTGATGTTGCCAACTGTTGCACCATCAATGTTAATCGACTCTTCATTATCATTCGCATCTGTTGTATCAATATTACCAACTTTTGCTCCATTTGTGATCGTCAGCTTTGCTTTAGTTGAATCGTCATCGCCAATGGTAACATCGCCGACTTTACCTTCATCAATAGTAACTTCACCATTATCGATGTCAACTTCGCCTACATTGCAATCGCCGATCGTCAACTTGTTCATTTTACCGGAAATCTTCTTGATGTTAACATCTTCATTAACGGTAACAGTATCAGTATCAGTCGGGAATTTGATTTCCTTGTCAGTAAGATTTACATCATTGCCGTCAAACTGTGTAAATCCATCTAAAATGCTCTTACCGTCTTTTCTGATTGTGTAGTTTATATCGCTAGCTTTTCCAGCATTATTGACGGTTTTCTTAAAGAGATACCGAGCATCGGAAGAGTCCGTTGAATTATAGCTCTTTAATGCTTCAATATCAATTTTCTTTGCAATTTTGGCTTTTAAGGTATACTTTTCATCGGAATCTGTAGAAGCTTTATAAGTAGCACCATCTTGCACAAGCTTTTTGGCGGTAAGCGTAATATTGCCTGTGCTTGCATCACCGGTAATCTGATTTTGGCTGTTTAGTTTACCAACTACTGCATACAGAACGCCATTGACATCTTGCGCTACATCTTTTGCCCTCATATGAGCATCATCAAACTGATCTTGGAATACTTTCTTACCGTTCACAGTAGCTTCGGTCAAGAAGTGGATATCACTTGAACCGCTTGTTACCTCAAGTGTAAAACCGCTGTCTTTATAATCCTTCTTATCTTTTGACAAGAAGATCTTATGTGCAGGGGTGAGCACAGCATAGCAACTATCTTCACTCTCAGGTTGTGCAACGAAAGCACCAATCTCAACTGTTGCGCCTGCAGTCATCGGTATATCGTCTAATTCATCTACACCTTTGCCAACACCGTTCGAATCTTTTTTGCCTAATACAAGCTGATCCTTGTCATAAACATGAACGGTCAACTTCTGAGAAGCTTTTACAGTATACTCATTTCCGTCATCATCTGTGTAATCAGCCTTGAACAAAACGGAAATAACTTCTGTACCAGTTTTCGTGCTGCTCTTTAATCTAAGATATGCATCGTCATCATTATTTCTAAGCTTTAAGGAAACCAGCCTATCGCCAGAAATATGGGAAATTGACGAAACCTTTACATTGTCAACATCCTTGTGGTTCTTTGTTTCCATATTGAAGCCTGAACCGTTGGCTGCGAGAAAATCATTAAGATCGATTTCTCTGTCGCCAGTTCCACCGTTGCAGAGATAGATATCATCTTCTGCGGTATCAGTAACAACTCCCGCCATCGACTTTGTCGCGGCGAAAGCAAAGTTTGCCGAAAAGCTGGATACTACAAGTGCTAAAGCAAGCACAAGAGAAACCACTTTTCCCGTGATTTTTTTCATCCTTTTTGTCCTCCTTAAAATAGTTCGTTTTGCGTATTTGCGTGTGCTATGAGAATTTAACATACATGTTCGCCATGGGTGTTAAGATATTCTCCCCCTGACTTGCAATGGTTTCGTGGGAACTCTGCCAATAATGCGTTTGGCATAGCCGCAGCCACAACCACCACTCATATGTTTAATTGGATTATAAGATATTTGGCAGGCATTGTCAAGTATATATTGGATATATTTTTATATAAAATTTGGTTTTAATTTTAATATCTTCCAGCAATAAATCCATATTTATCCATTATGGCAATGTATGTAGAAGTTGAATGAAAAATAATTCCTTTTTATTGCGTTCTTCTTTACAATTTACTCATATAAATCGGCTTGTTATCGCATAAACAGGAACGGGGAACATCCCGGTTAATCTGGTAAATTCCGCAAGGCGCCGGTCCATCCTGGCTATGGCAATACGGGCATTTGATTGTCAGTCCCGGTTCATGCAGCTCATAGCAGCAATTCATCCGATTACAGGAGTATCCGCTGTTTTGGAACCATGCGCAGGCAGAACAGTCCGTGCAGTGCTTTATTGAGGGCAGGTCAAGATATTCGCCGGCAACCGGCTCCGGTTTCCTATTATTCCCATTACTGATCAGAATATGCGAAGCGCTGATTTCGTTGAACAGATGGCTCCATGCCCCCGCCGCGCCATGCTGCGGGGCTTTCAAAATATAGTAGCCGTCATATAGTTTGTCTGAAATGGCATCCATACTTTCCGGCGCGGCGGAACCGGTCATCAGGATATCATCCGTGCTGGCCTCGCTTTTGCGCCGGTTCTGAAAAATAATGCTTGCGGCCTGCTGTTCCCTTTTGTATGCCTCCCGGGTCGTCGGCCGATCCAGAATTTCCGCAATATCCGGGGCAGAAGGCAGGGATTTCAGCCGCAGCCATAAATTTTCGATACTATTAAATATCGTACTCATACGGCTGATATCCTTCGGATTTACAGGGGAGGTTCCGCAGCAGGCAAGATAAGCGGCGCAAAACTGCTCCTTCAGCTTCAGAAACTGCCCCGCCTCCTCCGGAAGGAACGGGGATGAAAGACAGACGTTCATATCTTCCACCGCCGCGGAAAACAGGTCTGAAAATGGATAATCTGTTGCGGCTGGCCACAAAACGTCGTAAACAACGCCGTCAAACTGGAAAGTCGAACCCATTTTCAGCGCAAAAATCCGGCTGTCCGATTTCTTTAACAAAACGCTAAAGATGCGAAGCAAGAATATGCTTTCCAAATAGAAATCATCCTTTTTATTGGAAAAAGCATAAGTAAAAAGGGCAAATTCCAATAAAAGCGCCCTGCCGCGCTTATCGCAGGGAGAAGCAGGCAAAAAAATCCGGTCAAAGGTATTCGGATTGATTTTCAAAAGCTTCTGAAACCCGCAGATTTCCGCTTCATGATAGTGCGTAAGCAAAAAATCGCGGTACACCGCACCGGCATACCGCTTCATGATATCGGAAATACTGCCCGTCCCAGGCTCACCACAGTCAACCATCAATAGATCTTTATTTGCTCCGCGCAGCACAATGCATTCGCCGCTGCTTACATTATGTAATTCCATGCTCTGCATATTTCCACCCTCTATCCGTTCACCTATTTCTGAATCCGTTTGTATCCTGAGTAATATTTATCCTCCCGAAATTCCCCTGTAAACACGATTTCCCCGTTTTTATATTCCGTACCGTGTCCATGGCGCATCCCGTTTTTCCATTCGCCCGTATAGATTAAATTCCCCTCCGCGTCGAACGCGGCGCCGTTTCCTGTGGGGATATTGTTCTTCCATCTTCCGAAGAATATGGTGCCGTCCCGGGAACTGTAAGAAATCCCAAGGCCATCGCGTCTATTCGCCTTCCAGTCGCCTACATAACAGATTTTCCCCGATTTATAATAATACGCGCCGAAGCCATCCCGCTTATCATCCACATAGTCGCCTTCGTAAGCGGTATAGCCATTCTGCATCTGCGTTCGGCCGCGCCCCTGGCGCAGGCCGTTAATCACCTTTCCAAAGTAAAGGTAGCTTTCTTCCGCGCTGATAACAATGCGTTTTGTCGCCTTTTCCAGATGCAGAGGCAGATAATCACTAATCTGTGTTTCGCCATTCAGCCCTTTTGCCGCAACCGTGTAACGCGCAGGCTTTACCGGTTCATCGGTACTGAAAATTTCATGATCCGCCGCATAGTCCGCTTCCTGTGCGGTTTGCCCCGAAGGATTTTCCGTCTGCTGCTCTGCCTGCGATTCCAGAACCGATTCCGGCTGCGCGGGTTTTGCTGAACCGTCATTCATAATATAGGTGAATGTTATTGATTCTTCTTCCACATACGGCCATTTGGGGATCAAGCTCTCTTTTCCCGTATTCAAATCGTTCAAAACCGATATCCGGCTCTCAAGTTCTTCCTTTGTGCAGTAGCAAAAACTGCCTTCATCCGTTTCGGCGTAAACCTGCGGCTCGCCCGCAAGCGTATTTATTAGGCTCTGCTGCGCCGTTCCCTCGTTGTTCTCAAAGGGGAACAGCCTTACGGCCTCGTACTTCCCCGTCTTGGCATCCAGCTCGAGAAGAAGCAATTCCTTACTGCCCTGCACGGGTTTTAGAAAGGCGACGGGGCGTTTTGTGTCGCCCTGGTAATACGCGGTCTGAAGCCAGCTATGATCTTTCGCATAGCGGGCTTTGCTTATGGTTTCCCCTGCCAGACTCCTTGTCCATATACAGTAACCATAAACCTCCGGGTAAGATTCCTGCAAAAGGATTTTGCCGCTGCTTTTCCTCCAGAGGAACTTCCCTTTCCCGATTTTATAATGGATCGAAATATTGGTTCCTGCCAAACATTTTTTATATTTTCCGGAGGAGCTTTTGCGGGTCGTCAGATAATCGCGTCTTACCCCGGTTAAAATCGCACTATTTTGCGCATTGCCATCAAAAGGCCTGTAACAAACCATATAAAAAACAGGCGCAAGATTCGAATCTTGCACAGGCATGTCGGGGCCTCCTTCCTCAAATACAAACTATTTTCTTACTATTATATAGGATATTATGGAAAACTTGCAATAGATGTGAATGAATAAAGTGGTTTAATGTTTAATTATGTATTTGCTCCGCATACTTCAGTTCGTAAATATTTCTGAAATAGCCGGTGCCCGGCATGGCCCAGTCGTAAAAGGTGATTCTTTTCAAATCCGTAGTGCCGCCGATCTGTACTACGGATTCATCCGGATGCTCTACTGTGCAGGCGCTGGTGGTCATAGGCGTAAACAGCCTCACCTGAACGCCCCACTTGTTTTTTGTCTTGGCGTCAAGGGCAAATTCGTGCTCAAGGAATTTACAGGGATAGTGAAGAGAAAAACTGTAGTTACAGGAAATATTATTGATAAACGGAGTGATAAGATTGCATTCGTAAGCTATATTAATGGTTTCCCCCGCCACGCCCGGATACAGTTTGAAACGGAAAGCAAGCTCGGTCATAACGGTACCGCTGACATTGTCGTATACCTGCCGTACAGTAAAAAAACTCGTCAAGTCGCTGTAATTCGAGTTTTCATGGATATTGATATATTTTATTAAAGGAATGTGGTTCACCGTACAGCTTATATGCGGCAGTATTTTCTTAATAGTTTCCTGATCGGGTATATCCACAAAATGGTTCAGCGGCTGACACATGATAATTTCCCGTGGCTTCGTGGTCTGAAAAACAATCTGCTGCTGGCCTTTAATCGTTCGCATAAGGAGGGAAGAATCCTCCGAGATTGAGATAACCTCCGACCGGTGTATATAGTTATAAAAAGGCTCATCCGCCTGACTTCGTACAAACCGCTCAACCAAGTCGATAACAGATCGGTTTCCCACATAAGTGGCGATTTGATGACGGATATTTGCCGCGTAAACAACATTCAAAAGCTGCCTCAGCTTTTCCGAATCGAAGGTGTCGCAGTTTATAGTATCACAGATTTTTTGAAAAATAATCTCGGACTGAGCTGTGCAGCGCGAAGACACATGGCTGGCGAAATCCATTTCGGAATTGGCATAGGATTCCTCATAGCATCGCTTGATAAATTTCGAAATTTCGCTTGCGCAAACCCTTTTCAGATTCACGTTGTTCATTGGAACGGTTAAGGAAGCCGCCGCCTTTTCCAAAGTATTCGATATGAGGTAATTTTCACTAACAATCCGCGCAAAAGTGGAAAAACGCCGAACCGTACTGACCGTAGGTGCAAAGGAGCGTGTCAGGGCCGCCGCAAATTCGGACCCTATATTTTCCGGGTGCAGACCAGAGGGCATCTTATTCAGCTTTCCATGTCTAAGCTTTGAAAGCGTAGATTCCGATATATGCAAAAAACGGGCTATATTTTTATATTTTATTTCCAAAGGTTCTCCGGCCAGTAAGGATAAAAAATCATTAAATAACAACGCTTTTTTTGCATTCCTTAGATTCATGTTTTCGCTCCCAACGTTATAATTCAATTAGTAGAAGTTCACCAAACATTTGGCATAATTTACCATATTATAGCATATTCCATCTGGTTGGGAAATAGAAATTCGTAAGTTTTCTTTTCAATTTGTATGAAAATCAGCAATTAGTGACCAAACGCACAACTGAATTTCGCTTAGCGCAAAAATTCGGTGTACAGCAGGGGTTCGCCATTAATACAAAAGTGGCGTTGATTTTCTTAATCCTGATTTATCCTTGTTTTCGCTTTTCTAAGTTATTATAATATATTAAGAAACGAAAGAGTGCGTTTTATGTATCGTGTCCTTCCGTTAAAATAACGAACCCTCGGCGGGGAAATCCCGCCGAGGGTTTTACCGGATATGTCCTTTTGAAATTACATTCGAAACATGCTCTGCACGTTACCAAACATGCCGTTCACCGCACGCATGGCCTTATTTGCATTGCGTCTGAACTGCCTGTTGTCCTTCATCATTCTGCTTCCGATCGCAATGGCTGTAATTCCAGCGAGCATACCGGCGCCCATTCCTCGGACAAATCCCATGGTTTCTCGATACATAATCCAAAACCTCCACATTGAAAATAAAATCATAAGGCCTTTCAATATCTTCCCCTCTTTCTTTCAGTTTATTGTTGAAAATAAATACCAAATTATGAATGAATAAAGGAGTTTATCATGCCAACACTGAACATCGTAATGGTTGAACCGGAAATTCCGCAGAATACCGGCAACGTGGCGCGCACCTGCGCCGCAACGGGCGCTCGGCTTCATCTGGTAGGGCCGATGGGCTTTCGAATTGACGATAAAAAACTCAAGCGCGCCGGGCTTGATTACTGGCACCTGCTTGATATCACCTATTACGATAGCCTTTCCGATTTTTTCAGCCAAAATACAGGCAATTTCTTTTTCTTTTCCACAAAGGCAACACATATTCACTCAGATATGCACTACCCCGACAACTGCTACCTGTTTTTCGGAAAAGAAACCGCGGGCCTGCCGGAAAAACTTTTATATGAAAATCCCGACCACTGCGTGCGTATTCCCATGCTGAACAACCCGGACGCACGGAGCTTAAATTTATCGAATTCTGTGGCGATCGGCGTATATGAGGTGCTGCGGCAATGGGGATATCCGAATCTGCTTTGCAAAGGACAGCTTCGGGAATACAAATGGTGATTATTTTTTAACAAACTTGTCTGAAACGCCCCAATTTGCTTGAAATCTTTTACAAATTATTGTATAATAACGAAAGTGTTTTGAAATTTCCGAAATCATAATATAAAGGAGCGGTAAGCATGAACTATCTTAACAAAAAGACCGTAGAAGATATTGATGTCGCGGGCAAAAAAGTATTGGTCCGCTGCGATTTCAATGTACCTTTCGATGCGGAAGGCAATATCACGGATTCAAAGCGTATTGATGAAGCACTGAAAACCATCCGTTACCTGGTAGACCATAAGGCAAAAGTAATCCTCTGCTCGCACCTGGGCCGTCCGAAGGGCGAGTTCAACATGAAATTTTCCCTTGCCCCTGTTGGCAAATACCTCTCGAAGGCGCTGGGACAGGAAGTCAAAATGGCAACAGACGTTGTCGACGACAGCGCAAAGAGCATTGCTGCTTCCTTAAAGGACGGCGAAGTCGAGCTGATTGAAAACGTCCGCTTCCATAAGGAAGAGGAAAAGAACGATCCCGAATTTGCAAAGCAGCTTGCCTCTCTGGCCGAAATCTATGTAAACGACGCATTCGGCACCGCCCACCGTGCGCATGCCTCTACAGCGGGCGTTGCGGCATACCTTCCGGCTGTGTGCGGCTACCTGATCCAGAAGGAAATCACAATCATGGGCGGCGCGCTTACCAATCCGAAGCGTCCGTTCACCGCTATTCTTGGCGGCGCAAAGGTTTCCGATAAAATCGGCGTTATCACCAACCTGCTCGACAAGGTCGACACCCTCATCATCGGCGGCGGCATGGCCTACACCTTTATGAATGCGCTCGGTTACTCCATCGGTACCTCCATCTGCGAGAGCGACAAAGTCGAACTTGCAAAGGATATGATGGCAAAAGCCAAGGATAAGGGCGTTAAATTTCTGATCCCGATCGACAACGTTGTCGCGACCGAATACAAAGCGGACGCAGAGCATAAGGTTGTTGACTCTGATAAAATTCCCGAAGGCTGGATGGGCCTTGACATCGGACCGAAAACCTCCGCTCTGTTTGCCGACGCGATCAAAGGCTCCGGCACGGTTGTCTGGAACGGGCCGATGGGCGTTTCCGAATGGGATAATTTCGCAGCCGGCACAATTGCTGTTGCAAAAGCGGTTGCAGACAGCGGCGCTATTTCCATTATCGGCGGCGGCGACTCCGCCGCTGCGGTTGAGAAGCTCGGCTTCGCGGATAAAATGACCCATATTTCCACCGGCGGCGGCGCTTCCCTTGAATTCCTTGAGGGCCTTGAATTGCCCGGTATCGCATGCCTGAACGAAAAATAATTCTTTGAACACGAATGCGGCAGCCCTGCTGCCGCATTAAAATTATGATTTCAGGTCTTGCCTGTATAATAAACTTAAGCGGATTCCGGGAAAATTGTGACCACAGGAATCCTTCCGGATATATTTATACGGGCAGCAATTTTCACCGAAACCGATTTATGCTTAGGCAACAGACAAGGCCGAGCAAAGGAGAATGGATTATGAATAAGAAGCTTAGAAAAGCAGTAATTGCCGGAAACTGGAAAATGAACAAAACGCCGGCAGAGGCGACCAAACTGATTGAAGAAATAAAACCCCTGGTAAAAGACGCGGACTGTGACGTGATCGTCTGCACCCCCTATGTGGATCTTTCCGCAGCATTGGAAGCAACAAAAGGCTCCAATATCGGTGTCGGCGCAGAAAACTGCCACTGGGAAAAGAGCGGCGCGTTCACCGGCGAGGTTTCTGCGGACATGCTTGCTTCCATGGGTGTACAGTATGTCATCATCGGCCACAGCGAACGCAGAACCTATTTTGGTGAAACCGACGTAACCGTTAATAAGCGCCTTCGCGCGGCTTTGGACAGCGGCCTCTCCGTGATTCTCTGCGTAGGTGAGTCCCTTGAGCAGCGTGAGCAGGGCATTACGGAAGAGCTTGTCGCCATGCAGACAAAAATTGCGCTCGGCGGCGTTTCCAAGGACGATCTGAAAAAAGTCATTATTGCTTATGAGCCGATCTGGGCGATCGGAACCGGCAAAACCGCTACCGCACAACAGGCGAACGAGGTTTGCTCGGTTATTCGCGAAACAATTAAAAAGCTCTACGATGCAGCAAGCGCAGACGCATTCACCATTCAGTACGGCGGTTCCATGAACGCGAAGAATGCGGCGGAACTGCTTGACCAGCCTGACGTTGACGGAGGCCTGATCGGCGGCGCTTCTTTAAAGCCTGCTGATTTTGCAGAAATCGTAAAGGCAGCAAGCAGGTAAATTATTCCCGAAAGGCAGGTCTGGTTAAAAAACATGAAAAAACCATTAATACTAATGATCCTCGACGGGTTCGGTATCGGTCCGGAAAGCGGCAACGCGATTAAGGCCGCCAATAAACCCAATATCGACCGTCTTTTCGCAAACAATCCCCTTACACAAATCGGCGCTTCCGGCATGGACGTCGGTCTGCCGGATGGTCAGATGGGCAACTCCGAGGTTGGCCACACTAACATCGGAGCGGGCCGGATTGTCTATCAGGAACTGACCCGGATTACAAAATCCATTGAAGACGGCGACTTCTTTGAAAACCCCGCGCTGTTGTCCGCCGTTGACAATGTTCTTACCCACGACGGCGCTTTGCACTTAATCGGCCTGCTTTCCGCGGGCGGCGTACACAGCCACAATTCGCACCTGTATGCTCTGCTCGAGCTTGCAAAGAGACGCGGCTGCAAAAAAGTATTTGTACACGCTTTGCTCGACGGCCGCGATGTTCCGCCGGATTCCGGCAAGGGCTATATTGAAGAATGCGAGCAAAAGATAAAGAAAATCGGCGTTGGCAAAATTGCCACCGTTATGGGCCGTTATTACGCCATGGACCGCGACAATCGCTGGGAACGCGTTGAAAAGGCCTATGCCGCGATGGTTTACGGGGAAGGCGTACAGTGCGCCGATCCGGTAAAAGCGGTGGAGGATTCCTACAAGCAGAATGTTACCGACGAGTTCGTCGTACCGGTTGTCTGTGCGGAAAACGCGAAAATTCAGCCGAACGATTCCGTCATTTTCTTCAATTTCCGTCCAGACCGCGCGCGCGAACTTACCCGCACGCTGGTTGACCCGGATTTCAAAGGCTTTGAGCGCAAAAAAGGCTTCTTCCCTCTCACCTATGTCTGCATGACGCAGTACGATGCGACCATGCCGAATGTGGAGGTTGCGTTTAAACCCCAGTCGCTGAAAAACACGTTCGGCGAATATATTTCGGAGAAGGGCCTTACCCAGCTTCGGATTGCCGAAACGGAAAAATACGCCCATGTTACATTTTTCTTCAACGGCGGTGTTGAAACACAATATCCCGGCGAGGATCGCGTATTGATCCACTCCCCGAAGGTAGCGACCTATGACCTTCAGCCCGAAATGAGCGCCTATGAAGTTACGGACGCTTTAATGGAACGCATTAAGAGCGGGAAATACGACGTGATTATTTTGAACTTTGCAAACTGCGATATGGTTGGCCACACAGGCGTTTTCAGCGCCGCGAAAGCCGCTGTGGAGGCAGTTGACAAGTGCGTCGGAAGAATTGTTCACGCCATTACGGAAATGGGCGGCGTTGCTTTGATTACAGCAGACCACGGCAACGCGGACAAGATGTACGAGGAGGACGGTTCTCCGTTCACCGCGCATACGACGAATCTGGTTCCGTTCTGCGTTGTCGGTTATCCCTGCAAACTCCGCTCCGGCGGGCGCCTTGCAGACATCGCGCCAACCATGCTTAAAATTATGGGGCTTCCCCAGCCGCCTGAAATGACCGGTGTAAGCATAATTGAATAACAATAATACTGAGACTGCCTTGTTCGAAGGCAGTCTCTTTGTATTTCCCACCGTTTGTTTATTATAGAAAAAGTTCGGGGAAATTTCCCGGACTCCGACTGTGAAGCGAGTATAATCATCCTCGCCCCCGGCGGGCTTCCTTCAACCCGTCCTGGGGATTGGTTCCGTGCCTCCGTGAGAAAAAGCAAAGGAAACTGGGACTCTAACTGCAAAACTCCGCAGGTTTTTAAAATGCCCGGTGAAAGCTCTCACCCAGCTTTACGTCATATGATTCGAAAAATGAAAGGCCGGGAGATACCTCCCGGCCTTTCATTAGCCATTAATAGAAAACAATGTCTCCGCATTGCGGCGCGAAAACTTTAGAATTTCCTCGGCGGTTGTGCCGCGGATTTCTGCAATCCTGGCGGCCGTATACACGATCAGCGTGGAATCGTTCCGTCTCCCGCGGAACGGAACCGGTGCCATATAGGGGCAGTCCGTTTCCATCAGCATACGATCCAAAGGAATGGCCTCCGCAACCTCAACCGGCACACGCGCGTTCTTGAACGTTACCGCGCCGCCAAGACCGATATACATACCGAGCCGGATACATTCCTCCGCCATTTCCACGCTACCGGAAAAACAATGCACCACACCCTTCGGCTTCCATTTGCGCAAAAGCTCCATGGTATCGCCATGTGCATCGCGGTCATGCACAATAATCGGGAGCCCAACCTTATGCGCCAATGAAACCTGTTCTTCAAAGACGGCTTTCTGAACCTCTTTTGGCGCGTTCTCCTTGAAATGGTAATCAAGGCCGATCTCTCCAACAGCAACAACCTTTTCCTTGGTAACCAATTCCTCCAACTGCTTTATATAGTCCGGGGGAGCATCCTTCACGCATTCCGGATGAATCCCCACCGCGGCGTAGATATACGGATACTTCACCGCCAGCTCAACGGAAGCGCGCGAGGAGTTTAAATCCGACCCGCAGTTAATTACGTTACAGATGCCCCGGTTCGGCAGCTCTGCCAAAAGTGTGTCGCGGTCGGAGTCAAACGACTCATCATCGAAATGTGCATGTGAATCAAAAATAGAACCTGTCATTTCCATCAGCAAACCTTGCTCCCGGACGGGATCCCGTCAACAAAAATAACCTTGACGTCTTCCCCCGAATCGGCGGAAAGAACCATGCCCTGGCTCTCCACGCCGCAAAGGGTCGCGGGTTTCAAATTGGCAACGAAAATAATGCTGTGCCCTGTTAAATCTTCCGGCTTGTACCATTTCGCAATACCGGACACAATCGTCCTTTCCCCCACTCCGTCCTCAATGGTCAGCTTTAAAAGCTTCTTGGCGCGCTTAACCGGTTCGCACGCCTTGACTTTTCCAACGCGAAGCTCCACTTTATTAAAATCGTCGATGCCGATCTGCGCAAGGCCTTCGATCTTCGCAGCGGCTGTTTTTTCCTCGCTCGATTCCGCGGGATTCGGAATCAGCTTATTAAGCTCCTCAATCTCCTTATCCACATCAATGCGCGGATACAGGGTTTCTCCCTTGGTAATGACCGCGTCATTGGAGAGGACACCCCATTTTGCAGCGGAATCGTAGGTCAGTTCCTCCGGCTTCGCGCCGATCTGCGCCTGAATCTTCGGAGCGGTCTCCGGCAGGAACGACGTAAGCAGAACGGAGACGATCCGCAGGCTTTCGCAGAGATTATAAATAACCGTCGCCAGGCGGGCGCGCTTGGACTCGTCCTTGCCCAGCACCCAAGGCATAGTTTCATCAATATATTTATTCGTGCGGGCAATCAGCTTCCAGATTTCCGCCAGCGCGTTGCTGAACTGATACCCTTCGATGGCATCGTCGCATTTCTGGCGAAGCTCCAAGGCCATTTGAATCAGCTCGTCGTCGACAGGCGCGCTTTCCCGCTCCGCCGGAATCTTCCCGCCGAAGTATTTCTGCGCCATTGCAGTGCTGCGGGAGAGAAGGTTGCCTAAATCATTCGCAAGGTCGGAATTAATGCGGTTAATCAGCGCTTCATTTGTAAACACGCCGTCCGCGCCGAAGGGAATTTCACGGAGAAGGAAGTAGCGGATCGCGTCCACGCCGTAGCGGCTGCACAGGATGACCGGATCCACCACGTTTCCCTTTGATTTACTCATCTTGGTTCCGTCGCCGAACAGGAGCCAGCCGTGACCGTAAACCTGCTTTGGAAGCGGAAGATCCAGCGCCATCAGCATGGCGGGCCAGATGATGGTGTGGAAGCGTACAATCTCTTTGCCGACAAAATGCACGTCCGCCGGCCAGTATTTTTTATAATCGGAATCATCGTCAGAACCGTAGCCCATTGCGGTAATATAGTTCGTAAGCGCATCAAGCCAGACGTAGACAACATGCTTCGGGTCAAAGTCGACCGGAATGCCCCAAGTAAAGCTTGTCCGCGAAACGCAGAGGTCGTTCAGCCCCTGCTTGATAAAATTGATCATCTCGTTTTTCCGGCTGTCCGGCTGGATGAAATCGGGCTGATCCTCATAGAGCTTCAGGAGCCTGTCTGCATATTTGGAAAGGCGGAAAAAATAGGCTTCTTCGTTCGCCATTTTCACCTCGCGCCCACAGTCCGGGCATTTCCCGTCTTTGAGCTGTGTCTCCGTCCAGAAGGCTTCACAGGGGGTACAGTACCAGCCTTCATATTTGCCCTTGTAGATTTCCCCTTTGTCATATAAGGTTTTAAATATTTTCTGTACGGCCTTTACATGGTAATCATCCGTCGTCCGGATAAAGCGGTCGTTGGAAATGTTTAAAAGCTTCCACAGATCCTGGAACCCTGCAACGATTTTATCGACATATTCCTTGGGGGTTACCCCTTCTTTTTCGGCGTTGATCTCGATCTTCTGACCGTGCTCATCCGTACCGGTGAGGAACATGACGTCGTAGCCCTGCATTCGTTTATAGCGGGCGATGGCGTCGCTGGCGACGGTGCAGTAGCTGTGGCCGATATGCGCCTTGCCGGAAGGGTAATAAATTGGCGTGGTAATGTAGAAAGTTTTTTTGTCCATTGTTCAACCTCCAAGAGAATGAAATCTCTAATAAAGTGTTTAATTAAAATATTATACCATTTTTTTCACGAATAGTGAACAGAGAACGCGAAGTTACAGAAAAACCGCCCCGAATTACTTCGGGACGGGAGATTTTAAGAATTTATTCGAAATCCAAAGAAGAAACGCCGGCGCTTTCATGATAAAGGAGTTCTCTCAACAAGCGGCAGTTTTCCGGCAAATCCGGGTCTAACACCGCGCCGATCCTCTTGATGTTTACATCCCTGTAGGTGTTCGGGTTTGGCACATGCATGGTTTTAATCGGGTAATGCGAAACCGAATTTGCAATAGAAGCAAGGTAAATCAATTCCGAATCGCTAAGATTCGTTTTTACAAGAGGAAGAAAATCATTCATCATCGCATTGATCTGCAGAGGGTTCATGCTTTTCATCTTTTCGATCATCAGCTCCAGAACCTCGCGCTGGCGGCCGGTCCGGCCAAAGTCGCTATCCGTTTCACGAATACGCGCGTAATAAACGGCAAGACGCCCGTCCAGATGATTGACGCCGGGCTTTAAATGGCTCCCCATGTTGCGGTTTTCCGCATCGCACAGCTTTTTATCCATCTTGATATCCAATCCACCCATTTTGTCGATGATGGTGGCGAAATTTTCAAAGTCAACCGATATATAATGATCAATATTGATACGGAAATTATTTTCCAGTGCCTGCATGGTAAGCGCCGCGCCGCCCTTCGCATAGGCCGCGTTCAGCTTCTGCTTCTTCATTGTTGGGATTTCAACATATAAATCGCGCAAGAAAGACACCAAATGAAGCTCTTTTCGATCGTTATCAATGGAAACCAGCATCGTGGTATCGCTTCGGCTGCTGTTTCCGTCATCCCCTTTGTCCGTCCCAATCAGCAAAATATTCATTACCTTTTGATCGGACATAACATCCCACGCCGGCGCAGCGCTGGGCTGTTCAATATATTTCGAAGTATCGATTTTCTCCGAGCGATCCAGGCGGTTAAACATATATTTCCCGTATGCGAAAACACCCGCAAATAGAGCAAGAAGAATAAAAAACACAGTAAGAAAAAACTTTTTCAAACCTCCGCCCCGCTTTTTTCTTCTTCCGTTGCGTGAGCTTCTTCTGGAGGCTGAACGGCTGCTGCTGTAAATATCCCGGTCAACATAATTGTAGCGGTCAAATTCCTCAGTATCGTAGTTCATCCTCCGAACCGCGCCCTGCGGCCTAGAGCCTGTACTTCTTCTCTGAGGCCGGAAGCCACGGCTTTGTTTATTCATATTTCACCTCAATATTTTAATACAGAAAACAGTCTTATTTTATTGCAATTTCCAGTTGATGTCAATAGTTATGTAAACCTAATTTGCGCTTTTGCGCTGTTTGAGGGAAATACCGAGAATCCTCGGGAAGCCTCCAGCATTATTCCTCGTTTTCCGCTTCTGCGTCGGCAAACTTCATTAACCTTTCAATATAATAATTTTTGGCATCCTCCGGTGTATCAAAATGCAGGGACTTCATAAAAATATAGGACAGGCTAGTACTCCAATCTTCTGAAGAAAACAGGTTGGGGTTTAAACGGCTGACAACAGGTAAAATAGTGGCGCTGCTTTTGGACAGGCGAATATCGGAAATATACAAATTGCATGCTTTCGCAAGATATTCCACCATCTTTTCGCTCATACTAATCCACCTTTCTTAATGACTGGTTAATATGCCTATTCCAATTTTCCTAATAATTAATTATAGTTACATTATCCGACATAGTCAACAGAATATTGAGTATTTTGTCTAATTCTGTTACTGTGCGTAAAAAGAGGATGGAAAAATTTTCTAATTTGTATATGTTCTATACAGGGACCAAATTGTTCGTTTAACTCGACAAGAAAACTGGTAAAATTCATAATGTATTCACGGTTTTCTTTATAAATATTTGATATAATAGAATGGTTACAGGAGGAATGAAAATGAAAGAACAGAAGATGGTAAGCCATGGAGTGAATTATCGCAAACTGATTATCCGCATTGTTGCATTGCTCTGCGCTGTGCTGATTCTCGGTTCTGCATTTGCAGCCGCGTTTTTTAGCTGAGGTAAACCAATTTTAATATGGTACAAAACCAGGCGGAGATGGCTTCTGCCTGATTTTTTATACGGATTCTGCATTTTTTATTTCAGCCGGTTGCATATGGGATAAAAATGAGTTAAAATGGAGATGAACTTAATCGATTTAAACTGATAAAATAATACAGTATGGTATGAACCGCATCAGGATCTTCCTCTGATGCGGTGCGTTTTAATTTCATGGTTTCAAAAATAATCTTAGGAGGAAACACATATGAAAGAACTTCTGCTGGGCAACGAAGCGGTCGCTCAGGGGCTTTACGAAGCCGGCGTGAAGGTGGTTTCAAGCTACCCGGGCACGCCGAGCACAGAAATCACCGAGGCTGCCTCAAAATTTGATGAAATATTCTGCGAATGGGCGCCAAACGAAAAAGTGGCGGCCGAGGTCGCCGCGGGCGCTTCCTTCGGCGGTGCGCGCTCTTTCTGCGGCATGAAGCATGTCGGGCTGAATGTCGCGGCCGACCCCCTCTTTACAATGTCTTACATAGGGGTAAACGGCGGCATGGTTTTCGGCGTTGCCGACGATCCGGGGCTTCATTCCTCGCAGAACGAACAGGATTCCCGCAACTATGCCATCGCCGCAAAGCTGCCGATGCTGGAACCCTCCGACTCCGGCGAATGCCGTGATTTCACCAAGCTGGCCTATTCCCTTTCCGAGGAATTCGACACACCGGTCATCCTTCGCCTTACCACCCGCGTTGCGCATTCCCGCAGCGTTGTGGAACTTGGGAGCAGGCAGGAATTGGAGTTAAAGCCTTACATAAAAAATCCGGCCAAAAACGTAATGCTCCCCGCTTTTGCAAAGCCAAAGCATGTAAGCGTTGAAGAGCGCACCAAAAAACTCGCCGCCTGGGCGGAAACCTGCGCGATCAACCGGATCGAAGACAACCACTCCAAAACCGGCGTTATCTGTGCCGGAATTGTTTACCAATACGCGAAGGAAGCGTTGGGGGACACCGTTTCCTACCTGAAATTGGGTATGGTCCATCCCCTTCCGGCGGAGCTGATTAAAAAATTTGCGGCAACCGTGGACAAGTTATACGTCATCGAAGAGCTCGACGATGTAATTGAAAGCTTCTGCCGCAAAAACGGCATTGCGGTAACGGGAAAGGACGTATTCCCCCGCTGCGGTGAATTTTCGCAGAACCTTATCCGCAAGTGCATCCTGGGCAAGGAGCCGGCGGTGCTGTCCGTGAAAGAAGACATCCCCGTCCGCCCTCCCGTTATGTGCTGCGGCTGCCCGCACCGCGGACTGTTCTATGCTCTAAAAAGAGCCAAAGTCTTTGTCAGCGGCGATATCGGTTGTTACACGCTGGGTGCTTCCGCTCCGCTGAGCGCGATCGACACATGCGTCTGCATGGGCGCTTCCGTTTCGGGGCTGCACGGCTTTAACAAAGCGCGCGGCGCGGAATCGGAAAAGAAGAGCGTGGCCGTCATCGGCGATTCCACCTTTATCCATTCCGGCATAACCGGACTGATTGACATTGCCTACAACCGGAGCAATTCCGTTGTGATTATTCTGGACAACTCCATCACCGGAATGACCGGGCACCAGCAGAATCCGTCTACCGGCTATACCATTAAGGGCGACCCGACCAGCGCCGTTGACTTGGAGGCGCTGTGCAAATCCGTCGGGATTCCGCGCGTTCGTGTCTGCGATCCCTATAATCTTCAGGATGTACAGAGCGCATTGAAGGAAGAACTGGAAGCGGACGGCCCGTCGGTTATTATCAGCCGCAGGCCCTGCGCCCTTTTGAAATATGTCAAGCATAAGCCACCACTCGCCATTAGAGAGGAAAAATGTATCGGATGCCGCGCATGCCTGTCCATCGGCTGTCCCGCGATCAGCATGAAAAACGGCAAGGCAGCCATTGACCGCACACAGTGCGTCGGCTGCGGCGTCTGCACAAGCCTTTGTGCCAAGAGTGCGATAACATCAGAGGAGGCGAAAGCATGAGTCAGGTAAAAAGCGTAATGATTGTCGGCGTGGGCGGCCAGGGCACCCTGCTCGCCAGCCGCGTTCTCGGAAGCGCCATGCTGCACTGCGGAGCAGATGTAAAGGTTTCGGAAGTACACGGAATGAGCCAGCGCGGCGGTTCGGTTGTTACCTATGTCCGCTATGGGGATAAAGTCTATTCCCCGGTGATTGATAAAGGGGAAGCAGACGTCCTGATGGCGTTTGAAGCGCTTGAAGCGGCACGTTTTCTGCCGTGGCTGAAAACAGACGGCACCATTGTTGTAAATACGCAGCAGATCGACCCCATGCCCGTTGTCACCGGATCGGCCGCCTACCCCGAAAACATCATCGGTTCCGTAAAAGCGGAAGGGGCAAAGGTCGTGGCATTTGACGCGCTGAAGCTTGCCGAACAGGCGGGTTCCGTCAGGGCAGTCAACATTGTTCTGATCGGCGCCGTTGCCAAACGGCTCTCGATTGACAAGCAGGTCTGGATCGACACGATCAAGGAAACTGTACCCGCGAAATTTATGGACATGAATCTGAAAGCGTTCGAACTGGGCTATAACGCACAGGAAATCTAATGGGGGATTGAAAAAATGCAAGGAAACTATTTTGAGCCGGAGCTGGAATGCGCTTCACGCGAAGTGCTGCATTATATTCAGTCAAAAAAGCTGGTAAAGATGGTGGAGCGCTGCTACAAGCACGTTCCAACCTATAAAAAGCGCTTCGATGAAATGGGGCTTTTGCCGGGGGATATCCGTTCGATTGACGACATCCGCAAGCTCCCGTTTACTTATAAAACCGACCTGCGCGACACCTATCCCTTCGGTATGTTTGCCGTACCAAAGGAAGAGCTCGTGCGCGTACACGCTTCTTCCGGCACCACCGGAAAGCAGACGGTCGTCGGCTACACAAAAGGCGATATCGACGTCTGGGCGCGCTGTGCCGCCCGCTGTATCACCGCAGCAGGCGGTACGAAGTCCGACTACATCCATATTTCCTATGGATACGGGCTTTTCACCGGCGGAATGGGCATTCATTACGGCGCGGAAAAGCTCGGCGCGACCGCTATTCCGGTATCCACCGGCAATACGAAGCGCCAGATCATGATTATGCAAGATTTCGGCTCCGACATTCTTTGCTGCACCCCCTCTTACGCCATGTATATCGGTGAAACCATGCGCGATATGGGAGTGGACCCCAAAAGCTTGAAGCTTCGCGCGGGCATTTTCGGCGCGGAGCCGTGGACGGAAAATATGCGCAAGGAAATCGAGCGCCTTCTCTCCATTAAGGCATACGATATTTACGGACTTTCGGAAATTGCCGGTCCGGGCGTTGCAAGCGAATGTGTAATGCAGCATGGAATGCATATTAACGAGGATATGTTCTACCCCGAAGTGATCGACCCCGAAACAGGCAAACCGCTTCCGGACGGCGAATACGGCGAACTGGTATTCACCTGCATCGGCAAGGAAGCGCTGCCGCTCCTGCGCTACCGCACAAAAGACATCTGCTGCCTGAATCACACCGCCTGCGAGTGCGGGCGCACCTTTGTGCGTATGGAAAAACCGCGCGGAAGAACGGACGACATGCTGATTATCCGCGGCATAAACGTATTCCCCTCCCAGATTGAAAGCGTTCTCCTAAGCCTCGGCATGGCCCCGAATTACCAGCTTGTCATTGACCGCGTCAATAATCTTGACACATTGGAAGTACAGGTTGAAATAAACGAGGATATGTTCTCCGATACGGTTCGAGACCTTGAGGATATGAGCCGCAAGATTTCGAACGCATTGCAATCCACGCTCAACGTGGTCGCAAAAGTGCGGCTGCTGGAGCCTAAGTCCATCCCCCGCACCGACGGCAAGGCGAAAAGGGTCATTGATAACCGGAAAGTTTGAGGCTTATAATAGAATAAAGAAACAATAGGGAGGAATTGCCATGCAAATTCAGCAGCTTTCCATATTTGTCGAGAATAAATCGGGCCGCCTTGCAGAAATCACCGAGGTTCTTGCGGCGGCACGCATTGATATCCGCGCGATATCGGTTGCGGACACCAGTGATTTTGGGATTCTGCGCCTGATTGTAAATAAACCCGACGAAGCGGTTGCCGCGCTGAAAAAGGCGGGGCTTACCGTTTCCCTCACCAATGTGATTGCGATGGGCATAGACGATGTTCCGGGCGCATTTTCCAAAGCCATGCGGATTCTCGCGGACATCGGGATTGACGTGGAATATATGTATGCCTTTATCAGCCGCAAAAGCGGCAAAGCGTATGTTATCCTTCGCGTAAAAGACAGTAAAAAAGCGGTGAATGCCCTTTCTTCAAACGGAATCCAAATTTTAACCGCCGAAGAGTTTTACGGCATGTAATCTCAAACAGATAAAAGGAAGCTCCAGCCCACGGACTGAAGCTTCTTTTTTATTTGTTTTTTATTTTTTCCCCGCACGGATAAAATCCACACCGGTGTTATACGGATGGAAAACAATACCGGAAACGCCCTTTGCAGATGCATAGTAGTGTTTCTGATAATATAAAGGATAAAAGACGCCGAGCTCGTTCAAGTACTTCTCAGCGGCTGCAAAAGCGGCGGCGGAAGCGCTTCCCCCGCTTTTTTCCGCATCCGCAAGCATCGCATCGTAAGTCGAATCGCTTAAGCCAGCCGGGTTCTCTTTGGCGCCGCTCTTAAATATGGACAGTACCGCCAGCGGACCCTCGCTGCTCGGGCAGATCGGGCACAACGCAATCTGATAGTTGCCGGACGCGATCCGCGCCGCAAGCTGCGCTTCGTCAAGCGGTTCCATATTAAAATAGTTGTTGAATTTTGCGTTCCACGCAGCGATCATATCATTCAGCATTAATTTGACATTCGGATCATTCGGACAAAGAATGCTGATACTCTTTACATCCGGTTTGGAAAGCTGGCTGATGCCTGTGTTCCACAACGACGCAGCGTTGCTGCTTTGCTTCAGATAGAAAGAACCACTCCCGGCCAGACTGCGGTAATTTTTTCCCAGCAAGGTGGTAGACGGGGCAATGATATCTTCGGCGGGATTTGTGTTCTGCGGAAGATGCTTTAAAATCTTGCTCCGGTCAAACGCTTGCAAAAACGCGTAGCGGATATTCTTATTTTTCATAATATCCGATTGCATATTAAAGCATAGACCCCAAGTTGTGTCCTCAAAGGATGTAATGGTACAGCCGGCCGCCTTGGCCGCCTCCACCTGAGAGGAAGTAATGGCAATCGCATCCACCGTGCCGTCTTTTAATGCGGCAACCGGGTCGGAAATGGTATTCTCTTTATTGGAAATTGTAAACTTTATGTTGGATGGCAGCGGTTTTATACTCCCCGTATAACTGCTGGAGCGAATCAAATTCAGATAATTCCCGTGATCCCAGCCGTATTTCCCATCGATTTCAAACGGCCCGTTCCCGAGCAGATACCGGTTCTCCAACCCATAGCGGCCGGATGTGCTTTGAAAAAACTTCTGATTACAGGGCATAAAAACGGCGAAGGCGGTAAGCGCCGGAAAATTCGGATAAGAATAGTTCAGCCGCACAACCAGTGTGTGGTCGTCCGCCGCCGTCACGCCAAGGCGGTCCGGCGAAAGCGTTCCGTCATTGACTTCCTTAGCATTTTGAATACAAAACATCCGGGAACAGGTAGTGGAACCTGTCTGCGGTGAAAGCGCGCGCTGAAACGCATATACAAAATCATGGGCGGTCACAGGCGTTTTTCCGTCCGACCATTTTGCGTTGCTGCGCAAAGTGAACGTAAAAACGGTGTCATTGTTACTGCTCACCCATTTTTGGGCAACGCCGGGATAGGGCTGGTTGTTCTCATCAAGGCGCACAAGCCCCTCGAACAGCGCTTCCACCGCAATGATGGACGAGTTGTCCGCGGCAATCTGCGGGTCGAGCGTTCTTGGCTCCGCCGACAGGAAATAGTTAATCTTTTTATTCGCGTTTTTGGGCGATTTCCCGCCGCACGCGGAAAAAGAAAACAGTATAAAAAGGCAGAGAAACCCTGCTGTTAATCGTTTTAGCATTTCATATTCACCCTCTAGGTTTTTCGGGATAGAATTATCTTATCATTTTTCCGCACCCAATGCAATGAGGTTAACATAATTGTTATTTATTCCTTTTTTAATATTAAAACACTAAATTCCACAATTATTGTAAAAAATGTTTAAAATCTGTATTCAAAATTATAAAGTTGTGTTATAATGTAGGAAAAATCAGGATAAAGGAGATTGTATTATGGCTATGAAATTTTATCTCTGCAAACACTGCGGGAATTTCGTCAGCATGATTCGCAGCAGCGGCGTCAAAATGATCTGCTGCGGGGATCCGATGACGGAAGTTGTTCCGAACACAGTAGAAGCCGCGCACGAGAAGCACATTCCCGTCGTAAGTGTCTCTGGCAATACCGTAACCGTTAAAGTTGGTAGTGTTGAGCACCCGATGGTGAACGAGCACTACATTGAATGGATTTATCTTGAGACCAAAAACGGCGGCCAGCGCAAAGTCCTTCATCCGGGGGACAAGCCGGAAGCAACCTTTATTCTGGAACAAGATGAACCCGTTACAGCGTATTCGTATTGCAATCTCCACGGACTTTGGGCAGCGGACATTTCTTAACCGGCAGCAGAAAAGCCCTTTCCCGTTTGGGAAAGGGCTTTTCTCTTTTATATCCCTGTTATTTTTACCATTGCCTGCCCGGGTCGCCCGCCATGGAATTGATCGTGCCCTGCGGATACAGAACCGAATAATGGTCTAGCTTCGGGTCATCCCCGTCTTTCGGGAATACCATTAAAATTTTATAATCCTTGCTGGCAACATAACCAATAATGTGATCCTTTCCGGACGTTACATCGTAGTCCGGTTTGCCAAGGACTGCTTTGACCTTAGACAGCGTAAGTTCCTTCCATTTTCCGTCAAGCGTGCGAACCTCAAAAATCTGTTCGCCTTTGTTGAAGGCAAAAACCGCGTTGTGTTTGGAATAGGTATTGTAGATTCCCTTCGCGGACGCAATATATTCGGATTTGTCTTCTTTTCCCCATTTCTCCTGAACATCTTCAATAACGTTCGTATTTACGGAAAATGGGATATCGATTACCTTTCCCTCTTTGGCCGCTTTCTGTATGTCCTGCAGTAAGGCGGTCTGCTCATCCACCTGTGAAGAATCCTGCGGGGCCGACGAAACGTCTGACGTAACGGTGGAATCAGCCGAAACAGAAGAAGCTGGCGTGGAACCCGTTGAAACCGGATTCTGGCTTCCGGTTGCCTGCGAGTGCGTGCAGCCGGCGAAAGAAGCGGACAACAACGCCAAGGCTGTCAAGGATGCAAGCATTTTTTTGAATTGAGTAGTCATATAGCACCTCCCGTAGTTTAAAAGGGATAAACCTTTCCCCCTTCTCCCGGTTACCAGGAAAAGGGTTTGAAAGTAGCACTATCTTACACTAGTATGGTAGAATAATCAAGTATTCTATCAATTTTTTAATTTATTTCAGTTTCGATCCGCCCTGCGTCCTACTGTATTTTTGGGGCTCAAAACGAGCTGTCACTTTCCTTCACCTTCATAACTAGAACAGTAATATCGTCGTCATGGCCGTCGGCGCGGCGAGCGATTGCCTGTGTTACGATTTCTTCGGCAAGCTCCTGCGGAACCTGTCCTTTCCATTTTTCCACCGTATCACAAATCCAATCGTCGCCGGCTGCAAGTGCACCATCAGAAAGGAGCACCAGCAGGTCGCCGTCGCCAAGGCTATCGGAGGACTTGGTAAAGTTAATATCATTCAAAATGCCGATCGGCAGACTGGGGGCATCAATCACAACCGCACGACCGGATTTTCGCAAAATACTGATCGGCGCTCCCGCTTTCATAAACTCAAGATTGCCGTTGAAAAGGTCGAGCGCGGCCAAATCAATCGTGGCAAGCGACTCGTCGCCCGATTTCACCATCAATGCGGAATTTACAATTTTCAGCGCGGCATCAAACCCAATTCCCGCTTTGATAAGGCGGGATAAAATGCCGGTGGCCATCGCGCCGTCCACCGCCGCGCGTCCGCCCGTTCCCATACCGTCGCTGATCAACAAAATTTGGCGGCCGTTCCCGTCGGGAAAGCAATCCCAGCTGTCGCCGCAGACCTGTTTATTGGCACACGTATGCTGCGCGCAGCCCGTCTGCACGCGGAAGAACGGACGCTCCGCCATCTGCAGGCGGCATTTCCCCTTCACCACGCTGACGCAGGGGTGTTGGAACACACGTCCGCAGACACGGGAAATTTCATCGGTCAGTTCCGCCTTGTTCATGCGCACGCTCTCCGCCTGCGCGGCGATAATTTCAATCGACATGCGGTCAAAACGATCTACGCGGCAGCTAATATCAATCGGCAGGATGCCTGCCCCGCGCAAAACTTCACCAACCTTCTGCGCGGCGTTAAAATCAAACTGCTCGTAAAGCTCCAACTCAGCGGCCATATCCTCCAGCAGGTTGCTGGTCGTTGCAAACTGGTCGGCAACCATACTTCGCACCTGCTGCGCGCGGCTTTCTGCCGCATCCTTAATGGAAAACTCGCGGTAATGGCTGTTTACGGAATCGGCTATGGCAGCAAGCCGGCTGCAATGGGACGCAAATTGCGCGTTAAAATCGTTCCGGTCCACTTCCCCCTTGCTGCGCAGCTTTTCCGTAAGATCATTAAAGGAATTCATGCTGTCATTATAATTCCGTTCCCAGCAATAGACCTTCAGCCCGCAGTTGCTGCATACGTCGTCAATGGTACGCTTGTACACGCCATTGATGTCGGGCGCACAGGTGGAATACAGCTTTTTCGAAACTTCTTCCACCGAATCCGAAACGCTACCCAGCGCCTTTGCTGCGTAGTCCAGCTTCATAATCACGGACCGGCGCAACCCGTCCATCCGAGAGGTATCGTCCGGGCAGGAGAAAAGGCCAATCATCGGGGCGCCGGCCTTCTGCGGAATCAGCATATAAAGGACGGTCGCCACCATAACCTCGTACAGCCCCCCGATCACCTTCTCCTGATTGCCGACCTGCAGGGAAGCCACCGCATTGGAGATGATGAATGCGACAACCGAAGCGAGCCGCCCAACCGGTGAAAACACGCCAGCCATCAGTCCGCCCAGCGCATAGGCGCCGGAAAGATAATTCAGCCCGGAGGTGGAAAGGCTGAAAACAATGCCTGCGGCAATCCCTGTCACGCTTCCGCCGGAAACCCCGCCGTAATACGCGGCAAACAGGACGGCAATCACCGCCAGAACCCTGCCGAGGGAAACCGGGCCGATGGCAAGATTGGAAAGCGGCAGCAGCAGGGCGCCCACCGACAGCGCCGCGCAGGTAATTTCCTGCGCATTCATTTCGTCCGCGCTCCTGCCGGCAATGATCACTTCCGACGTTCGGGTAAAAAAATAGGCTACGCCGCCCGCAAGAAAAGCTTCCGCAATATACATGGCAACGGCTTCCGAACCGGAACCGTTTACAAAGATAATCGCCATTGCCGTTGCAAGCATGGGCAGAAAGGCGACCATCGGCGCGAAAATCGCGTGCATTTTCAGCTTCATCATGTCATTGAGCGTCCAGCGAATCGCCGCGGCGGCCAATACCGCGGCCAAATAATGTACCGGTACGTTTACCGAGGAAGGCAAAAGGTACCCCGCCGCGCTTCCCAGCACAGCGCTCCACAGCCCTGCATAAGGAAACGCCGCAACCGCCGCTACCCCAAACGGCGCATAATGGCCGAACACAAGCCCGCGGGAACAGAGCAGTGCCGCCGTAAAATAAACAAGCTGCCTGGCAACTGCTTTTGTAGGATCCGCAGCAACCGCCGGGAAGCTGATCCGCTCCGTCTTTGCTTTTATCATTTTTATCACCGCCATACAATATTTGGAAGCATGTCCATTTTTTGCTAAAAATCATTATACTATATGTATTTAGATGCTATTGTCATAACTTGCCGTAATATTTTGACGTATAAAATCAGATTATAAGTATTTTTATAAATTAGAAGGGTTTTTATAGTCATTGCCGCACTTCTGTGATAAAATAATAAAGAATATATACTAGAGGGTGATATAATGGAATTCCAATTTTCCAACCGCGTTTTAAAGCTGAAACCGTCCGCCATACGGGAAATCTTTAAATACGCTAGTGATCCGAGCGTCATCTCGCTCTCCGCAGGGAACCCCGCTCCGGAAGCTTTCCCGTCAAAGGAAATTGCTGAGATATCCGAAAGGATTCTGGCGCAGCGCCCGATCGACGCGCTCCAGTACAGCATTACGGAAGGCTACGAGCCTCTGCGCGAATACCTGACAGATTACATGAAAAAAATGCACGGCATCGGCCGTGATTTCGATAATATTCTGATTACAAGCGGCGCGCAGCAAGTCATGGATCTAGCGGCGAAATCGCTGTGCAACGAGGGCGACGTGGTTATCTGCGAAGCTCCGAGCTTTATCGGTTCGCTGAATACCTTCCGCTCCTACAACACGCGCCTGCGCGGGATCCCGATGGACAGCGACGGCATGAACATGGAGGAGCTGGAAAAGGCTCTGAAAGAAGAATCGAATGTAAAATTCATCTACACCATACCCAATTTTCAGAATCCGTCCGGAATAACGATGAGCTGGGCAAAGCGCAAGCAATTGTATGCGCTCGCCAAGAAATACCATGTTCTGATTTTGGAGGACAACCCCTACGGCGACCTGCGCTTCCACGGCGAACATATTGAAGCGGTCAAATCGCTGGACGACGCGGGCCTTGTCCTTTACGCCGGCACCTTCTCCAAGATCATCTCCCCCGGCATGCGCGTAGGGTACGCGATCGGCCCGAAGGAGCTGCTGCAAAAAATGATTGTTTGCAAGCAGGGGCAGGATGTTCACACGAATATCTGGTCGCAAATGGTCTGCCACGAATTCATGACCCGCTATAATTTTGACGAGCACCTGAAAAAGCTGCAGGAAATCTATTTAAAAAAGTCCGCAATTGCAACCGGCGCTCTTGACAAATATCTGATTCCGAAGGTTACTTACAATCCGATCGAGGGTGGGCTGTTCCTCTGGTGCACCCTGCCAGACGGCGTGGATATGCTGGATTTCTGCAAGCAGGCCGTACTACGCAAAGTATGCGTGGTTCCCGGCAATGCCTTTCTGACGGACGACAGCGCCCCCAGCCAGTCCTTCCGCATCAACTTCTCCACGCCAACCGACGGCCAGCTTCTGAAGGGCATTCAAATTCTGGGCACGCTCGCAAATGAAATGATCACAAATTAACTGGAGGAAAACAATATGGAAACAGCGAATACCGAGCGCAAAAAGGTAATTTTCAGCGCCATTCAGCCAAGCGGGACGATTACCCTCGGCAATTATCTGGGAGCGCTCAAGAACTGGATCAGTTTACAAGACGAATACAACTGCATTTATGCCCTGGCGGATCTGCACACCATTACCGTGCGCCAGGATCCGGCAAAGTTCCGTCATAATACGCTCGAGGCCTACGCGCTTCTTTTGGCCTGCGGCCTAGACCCCGAAAAAAGCCCGTTCTTTATTCAGAGCCAGGTTTGCACGCACGCCCAGCTTGCCTGGATTTTAAACTGCTACACCCAGTTTGGCGAATTACAGCGCATGACGCAGTTTAAAGATAAAGCCGCAAAGCATGCCGACAACGTCAACGCGGGCCTGTTCACTTACCCGAGCCTGATGGCGGCGGACATCCTGCTGTACCAGGCGGACCTCGTTCCCGTGGGCGCTGACCAGAAGCAGCATCTGGAGCTTGCCCGCAACATTGCGGAACGTTTTAACGGTATTTACAGCCCCACCTTTACTGTGCCAGACGGCTATATCCCGAAGAAGGGTGCACGCATCATGTCCCTGCAGGATCCGTCCAAGAAGATGAGCAAATCCGATGAAAACGTAAACGGCTACGTTGCCGTGCTGGATAAACCCGAGGTTATCCTGCGGAAATTCAAGCGCGCCGTCACCGACAGCGACGCCTGCGTCCGTTACGCCGAGGGCAAGGACGGCATAAACAATCTGATGGGCATTTACTCCGTCGTGACCGGCCTTTCCTATGAGCAGATTGAGAAGGACTTTGAAGGCAAGGGCTACGGCGATTTCAAGGCCGCCGTCGGTGAAGCCGTCGTGGAGCACCTGCGCCCGATTCAGGAGCGTTATGCCGACTACATTAAAAATAAGGATTACCTTGAGAAATGCTATACGGAAGGTGCGCAGAAAGCGCTTGCCATTTCAAGCCGCACCCTCAATAAAGTAATGAAAAAAGTCGGATTTGTCTCAAAAGCATTTTAATTAAAAACAGAACACGGGGAGGCTCTAAAGATGCAGGAGCCTCCCCTTTCCTGTTTACCAAACCAATTTATGGCTCCAATTTTTCGGGGCCGTTTTTGTTTTTAATCCAATAGACGAAGCCTGTGAAATATGCTATGATTGCATATATTGTTCTTGAAAGGCAGTAGATACATGCGCAGTAAAAATTCAATCCGAAATGTAATTGTAAATATCGGCAGCCAGCTTCTGTATATTTTCCTCTCCTTCCTTTGCCGGCTTGTCTTTATTCGTTTTCTAAACGAAGCCTATCTGGGTGTAAGCGGTTTATTCAGCAATATCTTTACGATTTTCTCCCTCGCCGAACTGGGAGTCGGTACCGCCATTACGTTCAGTATGTATAAGCCGCTAGCCGAAAACAATTATAAAAAGCTTGGCGCACTAATGGGGCTTTATAAGCGGGCATACCACACTATCGGAATTGTCATTGCCGTTGTGGGCTTGGCTTTTGTTCCGTTCTATCAATATTTTATTAAAGAGGTTCCAGATATCCCGAACCTAACCTTAATTTATTTATTATTCCTTTTCAATTCGGTTGTCACATATTTTTACTCCTACAAGCAGCAGATTATTATCGCCGACCAAAAAGTGTATATCTGTTCGCTGTTCCAATACGGATTCGCAATTGCTCAGAATGTCGTCCAAGTCTTTATTCTCATCCTGACGCAAAACTTCATCTGCTATTTATGCACACAGATTTTATTCAGCTTTTTCACAAATTATTTTCTCGCACGGAAAGCGGTGAAAATGTACCCCTTCCTGAAAAAATATGAAAAGGAAAGGCTGAGTGAGGAAGACAGGGCCGCCATTGTAAAAAATATAAAAGCAATGTTCATGCACCGGATCGGGAGTGTTGTGGTAAACGGCACCGATACCCTGGTTCTTTCCAAGTTTGTCGGCATTGTCAGCGTGGGAATTTACTCGAACTATTACCTGATTACGAATACCCTTATGAATGTAACGAAACAGATTTTCAGCGGAATTACGGCGAGCGTCGGAAACCTTGGCGCGGTGGAGGAGCAGAAAAAATCCTACGAGGTCTATCTGGCAATCAATTTCGCCTGTTTCTGGATTTTCAGCTTCTGCGCCATCTCCCTGTTCAGCCTGTTTAACCCTTTCATGCTGCTTTTTACAGGCAAGCAAAACCTTTTGTTTTCCCTGCCCATTGTTTTTGTCATTGTCTTGAATTTTTACACCTCCGGAATGCGGCAGGCAACCCTGACGTTCCGGGACGCGTTCGGGCTGTTCTGGTACGACCGGTACAAGGCGGTTTTCGAGGCTGCTGTAAATCTGATCGCTTCCGTTCTGCTTGTGCAGCATTTAGGCGTTGCCGGCGTTTTTATCGGCACCTTGATCAGCACCATGACCATCGACTTCTGGGTCGAACCACTAGTTCTGTTCCGGCATGGCTTCCAACGTTCCGTAAGCGCTTATTTTCGCCGGTATGCACTTTATGCCGCAATGACCTTTGCCGTTGGTTTTCTGACCTATTCCTGCTGCACCTTTGTTCCGGGCAAGGGCTTTTTCAGCTTTATAGCCAAATGTTTTATTTGCCTACTGCTGCCAAACACAGCTTACCTTCTTGTGTTTTGGAACACAAAGGAATTCCAGTATCTGAAAGGATTTGTAAAGATCCCGGCGCTTCACAGGACTTAATCGTTTCCTATTTGTACAATTAACTGCTAACATATCGGATTGTATAAAATTTGCTTCCTGAATAGAAAAACTCCCGGTTTTCCGGGAGTTTCTGTTTTATTCATAAAAATATATTTAATTTTGCCGCACGTGGAATTCCCTGCAAAAACAGTCCGCCGAACGGTTTCGCGCGCGAAAATTATTTACAGATATAATTCAGTTCGCCGACTTCTTTGCCGCCCTTATAGTAAATACGCGGCACGCGCTTTGAAATCATGCAGGCGAGCTCATAATTGATGGTCTGGTTATAGCTGGCCAGCTCGTCAAGCGTAATACAAGCATCCCCGTCGCGGCCGAACACCGTAACAACGTCGCCCTCCTTCACATCCGGAACAGAGGTTACGTCCAGCATGAGCTGATCCATGCAGACGCGGCCGATAATCTTTGCCTTCCGGCCGCGCACAAGCATACTCCCCTGCACATACAAATGCCGGACATAGCCGTCGGCATATCCGATCGGCACCGTAGCGATCTTTGTAGGCGCGGTCGTGGTAAATTCCCTTCCGTAGCTGACACTAGTCTTGGCCTCAACGGTTTTGACAAGCGACACAATGCTCTTCAGCTCCATGGCGGGAATAAGGTTCATTACATGTTGTATTTTCCCGGACGGCTTCAGCCCGTAAAGGACTACGCCGGGGCGCACCATGTCCAACTGCGTCTCCGGGTAATCGAAGATTGCCGCAGAATTCGCGCAGTGGCGGATACGGAATGTAATGCCGCGTTTCCGAAGCAGTTCCACCGCCTTCATCAGGTTTCCATACTGCGTCATCGTGAAATCGCGTCCGTCTTCGCCTTCGTCCGCAACAGCAAAATGGGTAAAGATCCCCTCGGCGTCAAGCGCAGGGAGCCTGCAAACCCGTTCCATGTCATCGATTTCCCCGGCGTCGCGCACCGGATCCTGATACATAAACCCAATACGGCTCATACCGGTATCGACCTTGATATGCACCTTCACCGTAACGCCTGCTTTTTGCGCTTCCTGCGAAAGGGATTCGCCATAGCCCGCAGAAAGCACCGTCTGCGAGATATTCAGCTCACTTAGCTGGGCGGCCATGCAGGGCGGCGTGTAGCCCAAAATCAAAATGGGTAGCTTCACGCCCGCATTGCGGATCTGCATAGCCTCTTCCAAGTTGGAAACGGCAACCCAGTCCGCGCCCAGCTTTTCATATTCCCGCGCTAGGGTCTCCGCACCATGGCCGTAAGCGTCCGCTTTGATTACACAGCAGATCATCGTCCCCGTCTTCACCTGATCCCGGATCACTTTAAAATTATAGTCGATTGCATCCAAGCTGACCTCGGCCCAAGTCCGTCTGAAAAATTCACTCATTCTATTTTTCACCTGAATTATTTGAAGTATTTTACTCCCGATTCAAAAATCTTCTGGTCCTTTTCGCCAGGAACGTTCTTGTACAGATTTACACCCATGCGTTCTGAGTGCGCCATTTTTCCAAGGATACGCCCGTCCGGACTGGTAATGCCCTCAATTGCGCAGACGGAACCGTTCGGGTTCCACTCGATTCTGCCGCTCGGCTTGCCGTCCGGAGTGGTGTACTGGGTTGCGACCTGACCGTTTGCAATCAGCTTCTCCAGAACCGCATTGCTTGCCACAAAGCGGCCTTCTCCGTGGGAGACAGGCACCGCGAATACATCTCCCACGTCCACCCCGGCAAACCACGGGGATTTCACAGAGGTTACCCGGGTGTATACCATGCGGGAAACATGGCGTCCCAGCGTATTGAAGGTCAGCGTCGGCGCCTTTTCATCCGGGTGCATAATTTCGCCGTAGGGCACAAGCCCCAGCTTAATCAGGGCCTGGAACCCGTTGCAGATTCCAAGCATCAGCCCGTCGCGGTTTTTCAGAAGATCATTTACCGCCTCTGCAATTTTGGGATTGCGGAAGGTGGTCGCAATAAACTTGCCGGAGCCGTCCGGTTCGTCACCGCCGGAGAATCCGCCCGGAAGCATAATTATCTGCGACGCGCGGATTGCTTTTTCCATACGCTCAATCGTCACTTCAATATCGGAAGGGGTCAGATTGCGTACAACAAGGACTTCCGGCTGCGCACCCGCCCTCTCAAAGGCGCGCGCGCTGTCGTATTCACAGTTTGTACCTGGGAACACCGGAATAAAGACGCGCGGTTTCGCGGCCTTTACCGCCGGAGCCTTTTCAAAACGCTGGCTATAGAACGGAATATCTCGCGCAACCGGTTGTTCTTCCGCCTGATTCGGGAAGATTTTTTCCAACGTACCGTTCCATGCGGAAATCAGCGCATCGAGGTCCAGTCTTTCCCTGCCAAGAACAACCTGCGGCATGACGGACACCTTGCCCAGTTCAACCGCGGGGAACCCGTCCGGAACTTCCACGCCATACGCAAGTTCGGCAAGAATGGAACCGGAAGCCGGCGCAAAGAGGGTCTTTTCATCCAGAACCGATGGCTCAAAAATGAAGCCGAGCCGATTGCCGAAACACATCTTCGCAACCGCGGCCGCCGCGCCGCCTTCTTTTACAACAGAAGCAGAGAGAATGGTGCCGCTCTGTATCATATTATGAATGCTGCTGTAATATTCTTCCAGCTTTTCCCAGTCGGGCAGCAGGGTCTCCGGATTCTCTGGCAGCGGGAACAAAACCACTTTTGCCCCGGGCTTTTTAAACGCCGCGGAAATCGTCGTGCTTGCTTTCGTCATTGCGACAGCAAAGCTGACCAATGTCGGCGGAACGTCAAGCTCTTCAAAGCTTCCACTCATACTGTCCTTGCCGCCGATCGCCGGCAGGCCTAAGCCAAGCTGTGCGCTCAGCGCGCCCAAAAGCGCGGCAGTCGGTTTTCCCCAACGCTTCGGGTCTTTTTTCAGCCTTCCAAAATACTCCTGAAACGTCAGCCTTGCTTTCATCGGGTTCGCGCCGACGGCGGCAAGCTTGGAAAGGCTTTCCACAACGGCGTAAGCAGCCCCGTGGAACGGGCTGAAACGGGCAATTCCCGGAATATAACCGTAGGACATTGCGGTCGCGTCGTCGGTTTCACCGCGAACAGCCGGGATTTTGGCCACCATTGCCTCTTCCGGCGTAAGCTGATAGGTACCAGCAAACGGCATCAGCACCGTCGCGGCGCCGATGCTGGAGTCAAAGCGCTCGGAAAGCCCTTTCTGCCCGCAGACCTCCAGCCGGGACAGGTTTTCCTGGAACGCTTTTTCCACCGGTTTCCCCTTCAAACAATCCGGAACGAGTTTCCGGTAGTCGCGTTCGGAATCTACTGCTTCGATGACAACATTGTTTTTCTGTATGACGCCGTTCGTATCCAAAAATGCACGGCTGATGTCGACAATAATGTCCTTGCGCCATTTCATGCGCAGGCGCGGTTCGCCCGTGACCACAGCGACAACCTGCGCGTTGAGGTTTTCCTGGTTCGCCGCCGCGATAAAGGAATCTACATCCTGCGGGGAAAGCACAACCGCCATTCGTTCCTGCGACTCTGAAATCGCAAGCTCCGTTCCGTCAAGCCCCTCGTATTTTTTCGGCACCTTATTCAAATCAATTTTCAGCCCGTCGGCAAGCTCGCCGATGGCTACGCACACGCCGCCCGCGCCGAAGTCGTTGCAACGTTTAATAAGCTTTGCAACCTCCGGTTTGCGGAACAACCGCTGTATCTTCCGCTCGGTAGGCGGATTTCCCTTCTGTACCTCCGCGCCGCAGACTTCGATGGACTGCTCGGTATGCGCCTTGCTCGAGCCAGTCGCCCCGCCGCAGCCGTCGCGCCCGGTGCTGCCGCCGAGAAGCACGATCAAGTCGCCCTCCTCCGGCGTTAAACGGGCAACATTCTCCTTCGGGGACGCGCCGATAACCGCGCCGATCTCCATACGCTTCGCAACATAACCGGGATCGTAAAGCTCGGTAACCTGCCCGGTGGCAAGGCCGATCTGGTTGCCGTAGGAACTGTAGCCCTGTGCCGCACCGGTGGTAATTTTACGGGTCGGCAGCTTGCCCGGAAGGGTTTCCTCGAACGGAACGCGCGGGTCGCCTGAACCGGTTACACGCATAGCTTGATAGACATACGCCCTGCCGGAAAGCGGGTCGCGGATTGCGCCGCCGAGGCAGGTTGCCGCGCCGCCGAACGGCTCGATTTCCGTTGGGTGGTTGTGGGTTTCATTCTTAAACTGCACCAGCCATCTTTCTTCTTTTCCGTCCACAGTAACGGGTACTTCAATGGAGCAGGCGTTAATCTCCTCGCTTAAATCCAAATCCGGGATTTTCCCTCTTTTGCGCAGAAGCTTCATACCGATCACCGCCATGTCCATTAAGGAAACCGGGCGGTCGGTTTCGCCGTACACTTCGGCGCGCGCGTCGTAATATGCTTTGAGAGCGTCTTCGATCACACCGCTGAGAGCGGATTTTTCAATCTCAATCTTTTCCAGACGGGTTGAGAACGTGGTGTGGCGGCAGTGGTCGCTCCAGTAGGTGTCGATCACGCGTAGCTCCGTCACGCTCGGGTCGCGCTTTTCCGATTTCCGGAAATAGTCGCGGCAGAATACCAGATCTTCAAAGCTCATGGCAAAGCCCATGGATTCATAATACCCCCGAAGCTCCTGTTCGCTCCAATCGATAAAGCCCGACACACGAGCGACATCGGGAGGCGTCTCCGCCGCCGTGTCGAGAGTTTCGGGCTTTTCCATAGAAGCAAGGCGGCTCTCCACAGGGTTCACCATATAATTCTTGATTTTATTCAGTTCTTCTTCCGTTACATTGCCCTTAACGGCAATTACGCGGGCGGTCGCTACCTGCGGGCGCTCCCCCTGCGTCAAAAGCTGGACGCACTGCGCGGCGGAATCGGCGCGCTGGTCATACTGACCGGGCAGATACTCCATGGCAAATGCGGTGTAACCTTCCGGAAAAGGGTACACTTCGTCATATACGTTGTCCACATTCGGTTCTGAAAAAATGGTGTCCCGTGCCGCGGCAAACTGTTCTTTTGTCAGCCCGGAAACATCGTAGCGGTTGATCAGCCGGATTTCCTCAACGGAGGTCAACCCTAGATTTTCGACAAGGTCCGACCGGATGTGCTGTGCTTCCACATCAAAGCCGGGTTTCTTTTCTACAAATACTCTGATTACGTCAGACATATTTCCCCCGTTCCGCCGCCTAAAGCAGCCGTTTGAACATGATTTCTTTAATAGTATCACAATTCCGCCCCATTATAAAGCGCTTCGTAAAACATTGACACTTTCGATAAAAAATTATTCAATATAGTAAAATAAACCGTCGGAGTCATCCGGCGGTCGTTATAAACTTGAAGTCTATTCTTATTTTTAAATATTGGTAATTCTTGAAATTTTTCCCATTATTTTTGTTGACATTTTAATAATTCGAAAATATAATTTTAAATAAGAAAAGTTTTGAGAAGATGATACCGTTGCACATTTATAATTGTTTCTAAAAATGTAAAACAATGCTTATTAATTTAGGAGGAATAAAAATGAAACTCATACATCAAAAATTGATTTGCTCATTTTAGCTCTATCTTTTTTCGTATCTGTGCCTTTAGCTGCGTCAGCTAATCAAGATCCAAACTTCAACGATAAAAAAGACTCAGCCGTTCATGATTCTTCAATGAATGATGAGAATGAAGATCAAAATTCGATTGCTCTATTAAAAGAAGGAAAATACTGCACCACCCAGCCTATTCAGGTAATTGAAGCCCATAAGAAAGCTGATGCAAATTACAATCTATTAAGTGGCTTCGGAGATATATTATATCAAAAATCCATTGTAATCAACGGTGTTGAAAATTCACTGTTATTTGCTTTTGAAAATCCGAATGAATCTTTAAAACTCGCAAAAACAAAGTGCGATACCATTCTAAAGATTTTAGCAAAAAAGTATAGTCTTGATGAGCTCAATAACGATAATTGGAAAGAGTATCGAACTGCAATTGATTATTATATGAGTGACCCCGATTCAAATAAAATGTATGATGAACAGGGTAGCTTATTAAAACAGTTTCAAAGTTTAGAAGCCTTTTTAGATACTTATGAAAACAGTATTTTAAATAATGAGGTAATAGACTTTGTGTCTCTTGCAAACACAAAACTACGGAATCATACTATCTCAAAAATCGTGTTGGATGATATGATAGGACATTTACCCGACACGGATTCACTTGTTAAAAAAAAGCAAAATTCTTTAACTTCCACCCGGACAAATGAACCAGGAAAAATTTCTCCTAACCAGATCTCAGGATTGACGAATATTACAGCCGCAAACGAATACGCCCTACAGTATGCGGAATCGCCCAACTCCGAGTACATTTATTACAACCGTGGAGATTGTACAAATTTTGTCTCACAAATTTGTAAAGAAGGCGGCGTGCCCCAGGATGGTTATTGGCATAGTAATTACTTTTATACCGGAGCCATACCGACAAAAGCATGGACTGTCGCTTCTGAATTTGCAAAATATTGGAAGCCAAGATGGTATACTGGTTTAACAAAAGAGCATTTTTTAGATTTTTCAAAGCAACTTTATACAAAAGGTGGGAGTGTTATCGGTATGGATACATCTGGTAATAAAGTATATCATCACCTTGCTTATGTAACTCAACGGGCAAATAACCAAAAAACCAGATATGGAAGAACTTTTTATGATTTTTTCATAACACAACACTCCGATGATTATGCATGTTGGGCCTCAGATAACAGCGGACGAGCAAAAGGTTGGTTAAGCCAACCGGATGGTACCATATATGCAATCTTTTCATGACAATTTTATAAAAAAGAAGGGTAGTATATGAAAAAAACACAAAAACTATTAATTGCAGTCGCAATCATCGCAGTCGTTGCTCTGGTCCCTGTCGTCTGTTTTCCGGTGGTAAGCTTGCAAGGAAAAATCACCACTTCCGAACCCATCGAAGTGCTGTCCGTAAATTTGAAAACTTCTGTTAGCTCCAATATGCAAAATCTGAATCCGGTGGTAGTCAAAAATGTTCTGGTGATAAACGGTAAGAAAAACCCATTAGTCTGCACCTTTCAGGATGAGGAAAAAGCCATGCAATCGCTAAAAAAACGAGACGCTGAATTCTTGAAGTTAATGAAGAAAAAGTGGAGTTTGGATGACTTAAATGCTACTAACTGGAAAATTTACAAACAACATTTGGTGCAATACACTATGGGCAAATTACCGGATGACTTGGGCGGGGATAAATATGAAGGACAACGACAGGAAGTTGAGGAATTTTTAGAATTCTGTGAATGTGAGGAGGGAAATCAGGAGACATTAAAGTATATAAATTCTGCAAATCATCTGCTTAAAGCAAAACTTGTCCAGCGTGTTTCACTGGATCCAATTATTGGTAATTTACCCTTTGATGACCCTCTGGTGCAGGAAGCTTCTCCATCATAGTCTGAATAAAATTTTTAAGTTATTAAGGGAGCTTTCACGCGAGTGAGAACTCCCTTTCTTGTTTATGCGGATTTATTTCTCAATAAAGCCGCCACAATGAGCGGCTTTTAAGATTTATTTAATTTTTCTGCACTCCATATAAAACCGCTTATCACAGGCGTGACCCATGGAGAAAGTCTTGCGCGGCAGCGCGCCATCAAGGGCTACGGTTTCAAATAAACTGCTTTTTTCCATATTGGGAAGAAGAAAGCCAACCGCGTCCGCGTTTTCAGCGCAGAGCTTTTCAACAACATCTTCCCCGTGTATGTAATCGACTTTTCCACCTACCGATGAAAGGCGCGTGTCAAGGAATTTCTGCAATGTACCCACCTCAAGATTGGACGGCGGATTTTTCACCCAGATATCCTTTTTCTCTTTTCCGGTAATACAAGTAATTCGGTGTCCTTTGCAGGGAACTTCGGAAATTTCATAATACTCTGAAAGCTCGCGCAGAAGCTCCTCGGGCTTTGTCAGGAAAACTACGCGGTGAATCGGCTCAAACCGAAGGGAATCGTCGTAAAGGTTCACGACCTCCACAAGCGCCCAGCGCGCGGGATGACACGCGGCCTCTTCTGGTGCCAGCGTCTTTTTCAGTTCTTCAAAGCAGGCCTTCGCGGTCGCCAGGGAATGGTTCCCATCCCCGACGGCGAAAAGCAGATTATCCCTGACCGGAAGGTTATCCAGCGCATTTTCCAGCCGCTCGGCCGCCCTTTTGTTTAGGCGGAAACCGCGGATGCTTCCGCTGTTCTGCATCAGCTTTCCTTCGTATTCCAGCGCTAAATCCTGCGGCTCGATCGACTCGATCACGCTGCGCTGTTTGTCGTCAATCAAAATCATGATATGGGGAAGCTCCAGCGGAGCGCCGCGCCGGATTTCCATACGGGGAGGGATCCGTTCCAGAACCGTTCCCTCGGTTGCGCGAATCGGCGTTTTGCTCCCCGCTTCATAGCGGTACTGTTCCAGATCCAGAGCCATTATGACCCCGCGGCGCACCCTGCCGTCCGCCAGGGTGCGTTCGACAAGAAGGTAGCTGTCCTTCAGCTCCCGGAACACGCCCTCCTTCAAATAGCGCTTCATTGTGGAATTGATTCCGGCGGCATATGCTTCGGTGTCGGTCGTTTCAAGATAACATTCCGGATAGATCAGATAATATGTGGATGTATCCCCCGCCGCTTTTTTCACTTCCTGCCAGTACTCGGGCTGGGAAGTGTACTGGTCGCAGGCCACCACGCACCATTTTTCGGTCGGCACGTTCTTCGGCAGCAGGATATCCGCTGGCTTAAAATACGGATGCTTCATATTCAATCTCCTGTTCCGTTTATCCAGTTTACGGATTTACTTTGTTAAAATAGTACCACAAATCCTTATCCCCATGCAACCCGAATCAGGACTTTGCGCGCGCCTGGTTCAAAAAATACGTAATAAAGAAGATGACGGCGGCTACCAGAACAATAGTCCCACCCGCCGCAGTTCCGGCGTAATAGGAGATGATCAGCCCGCTCACGCCGGAAAACAGGGAAATCCCGATGGCGGTAAAATGATAGGAACGCATGCTTTTCGCAAGGTTGCGGGCCGAGGCCGCAGGAAGCACCAGCAGGGAATTGATAATCAGCACGCCGACCCACTTAATGGAAACGGTAACAATCACCGCAACCAGAATCACAAAGAATTTTTCCACCAGCCGGACGCGGATTCCCTTGCTCGCGGCAAGATCGGTATTCATGCTGACCAGCATCAGCTTGTTGAAAAAGAAGCCCCAAAGAAGGACAACGGCTGCCAGAATCAATGCAAGCATGCGGATTTCTTCCGGCTGCACCGTTAAAATATCCCCGATTAAATAGCCGGAATATTTTGCGAACCCCCCGGACGCCGACAGCAGCACAATGCCCAGGGCAAGCCCGGTGGAAGAAAACACCCCGATAATCGTGTCCGCAGAGGAGGTTTCGGACTTCATAACCGCCGAAATGCAAAGCGCAAAAAGCAGCGAAAAGCCCATCATCGAAACAAGATAGTTGTCAACGCCCATCAAAACGCCGATTGCAATGCCCGTCAGCGCCGAATGGCCAAGCGCGTCGGAGAAAAATGACATTTTGTTGTTCACGATCATCACGCCGACCAGCCCGAACAGCGGCGTAATGAGCAGAACCGCCAGCAGCGCGTTTTTCATATAGGAAAATTCTGTCCATTCAAATGGCAGAAGCAGACCGATTAAGGAATAAATCACACTCATTTCCTCACCCCTCCGGTCAATTTCAGTCCGAAGGCTTCCCTGACTTCCGGAGTTTTCATAACCTCATTCACAGTTCCGCTTACAACAATGGTACCGTCCAGCAAGGCGGCCCGGGTTGCGTATTTTTCCACATGGTTTAAGTCATGGGAAACGAGAATGATCGGCATTTGATGCTCCGCACGCATCGAGGTGACAAGATCGTAAAAGGCCCCGATTCCCTTTCGATCCACCGCAGAAACCGGTTCATCCAAAAGGAGCAGATCCGGCTTCGGTTCCAGCGCAAAAACGAGCAGCACGCGCTGCAGCTCACCGCCGGACAAACTGCCGATGCGCTTTTTCAACAGGGAAGGGCTTCCGCCAACCTGTGCGAGCAGGCGTTCCGCCCGTGCTATTTGTTCCTTGTTATGCCCCAGCCAAACAGGGAAACCGCCCATATTCGCGCAAAGCAGATCGCCCACCGTAACCGGCGTGGAACGGTCAAAAACCAAGTTTTGCGGCACATACCCGATGCGCGGTTTCTCAATCTTCTCCCCCCGCGCGTTCGAAAAAACCACGCTGCCCGTGTAGGGGATGCGCCCCAGAAGCGCCTTCAAAAGCGTTGTCTTGCCCGCGCCGTTCCGACCGATTAGTGCCAGGATTTCTCCGTGGTGAACATCGAGCGATACGTTATGCAGAATCACTCCATCGTGTTTTTTTACCGTTAAATTGCGTATTTGCGTACTGCACCTGCAAGTTTCCATGTGTGCCCCCCTACTTTAAAGCCTTTTTTAGAACCGTAAGATTGTTTTCCATTGCGGTTAGATAAGCGTCTTTCTTGTTTTCACCCGTTACCGCCGGGTCAAGCGAATAAACTGCCGCACCGCTTTCCTTTGCGATAATATTCGCCGCTGACTCCGGATACTGCGGCTCCGCAAAAATCGTTTTGATGCCGCTTGCACGGACAAGGCGGATCGTCTCGGCAAGTTCGCGTGCGCTCGGCTGGCTGTCGGGTTCCCGGTTGACCACCCTCACAATATTCAATCCGAACTCTTCGGCGAAATACGGGAACGCCTCGTGAAAAGTGATAATATCCCGGTTCGAAATACTGCTCAGTTCCTCATGCATCTTTTTACGCAGGAGGCTCAGCTTTGCTTCATATTCCTCCGCATTTTTCCGGTAAACAGCGGTGTTTGCGGGGTCGGCTTCCGCAAGGCCTTCCGCAATATTGGACACCTGCCGGATGGCATTCGTAATGGAAACCCAGGTGTGCGGATTTTCCTCCCCGCTTTCGTCTTTTACCAGCGTTATCCCCTTGCTGGAATCGATTACGCGCAGCTTGGGAAGCTGGGCCGTTACCTTATCCATGAAATTTTCCATTCCCGCGCCGTTAATAACAAACACGTCGGCCTGTTCGATATTTTTCATATCCTGCGACCGCAGCTGATAATCATGCAGGCAGCCGGCTTGCTGCCCCGCCATATTGTCAACCTGTACATCGGAAACGCCGTCGGTAATATTGAGCGCCATAATATACAGGGGATAAAACGAGGTCACCACCCGAAAACGAATCGGTTTCTCCGTTCGGTGTGCGCACCCTGCCGTACAGAAAAAAATAACAGCCGCCAAAACTACGGCAGTAAGTTTTTTCATTTGCGTGCCTCCTCAAATGCAAATCATTTGCATATAAAATATAATAAGCCGCTCTTTTCACATTGTCAAGAAAAAAAGGACGGATTTTAACCGTCCTTTTTTTCTCCGATATCAGCGTCCATAAATGCATGCAATTCTTTCAACTTGTTTCGACAGTCGTTCATGCCCATCTCATAAATCGCTTTGAGAACCTCGGGATTTTTTTCATAACGTCCGGCCTCAATCGGCCTGCTGGGCCGTATGATAACGGCTTTTCCCGCTGCCTCCTGTCGGCGGCAGATTTCCAGTTCGTCATTGTAAACCTCCGCTCGAATAAGCATGGCATTCACAAAATTCGGATAATCGCCGTATTTTACCCGAAGCACCGCGCGGGGGAATTCCGGGCGCAAACTTTTACGATATGTGCGGTCACGTGTCAAGACAATCACATTTCGCTCATTCCCGTCAAAAATCGAACGCTCAATCGGGATCGGCGCAACACAGCCGCCGTCCAGCAGTTCATACCCGCGGTAAGAAACTATATTGGAAATAAACGGCAGTGAGCTTGACGCCTTAACGGCGGTAAAATCCTCATCCAGATCCGCTTTGTCAAAATAGACTGCCTCACCTGTTTTCAGATCCGTCGCGCCTACCTTCAATCCAACCGGGGAATCGAAGAAGGTTTGGTAATCAAATGGAAGGAGCTTGTGAAAAAGCTCACCGAAAATAAAATCAAACCCGAACAGCGATCCAGTTTGATTTAAATTTTCCACACTAATGTATCGCTTATCCGCAATATAGTTATAAAAAATATCGAAGTTCCGTTTTTTCTGCTTGGATATATAGCTTAGTGCATTGCAGGCACCGGCAGAGATGCCGTATACTGTTGGAAACTCGATATTCTCTTCCAATAAAACCTCCAACACGCCGCTTGTATATGCCCCGCGCATACCGCCGCCTTCCAAAACCAAACCGATCGACATAGCTAGCACCTCACATTCTATTCAGCTTCTTATTCTAAATTATTATAGCCGAAGAGAACTTTGAATACAAGCAAATTGATAAGGATACGGAATTTTTTAAAATTAAGGCTTGATTTTTCCACGAATATGCGCTATAATAGTCGAGCGTTAAAAAATATGGACGTTTAGCTCAGCTGGTAGAGCATTCGCTTGACGTGCGAAAGGTCATAGATTCGAGTTCTATAACGTCCACCACATTATGATCAAGGGTAAAAGCGAAAGCTTTTGCCCTTGTTGTTTTTTGCCCTTGTTATCAAATAGATTTTTATGTATCACAAAGGATTGTTGGCATAATCGCATAGGAATAAAGATTCCTCTTCCGGGTTCTCTGGAAGCTGCCCCCAATACAGTAACGTTGGCCGGACAGAAGTATCATTATAACTTTGCCGGGATTATCGCACATCCAATTGCCAGTTGGATATCAGCATGCAGTTGATCGCAAACGCGGTTATGCCGGCTTCGCGGTATCCAAGTTTCCGGCTCCGACAAAGAAAGTCTTTGTGTTACACTATGATTTCATCAATCGCTGGTGCCGATTGATTGAAATATTTCTCAAAGGGCGCCAACCTCACGCCGCGAATGTTACATTCGGATTATGAGGTACACAATGCAAACCGCATTGTGGAGTGTTGTGGAAAAACAAAAGTCTGCACCCTCACTAGCCAATAAGGGTACAGACCTTGACATGTAACCGAAATGCGTGCTTTTAATTCGACTTCCAAAAGGTTAGAAAGAAGTGGTTGCTGCATTTGCGAAAAATGTAAGAGAAAAAAGTCTTAACGCATATGTGGTTGATCTGATTAATTCTGACATGAACAAAGAAAATAACCCGTAGGTAACGTGGAGCAGAGCAAAACTGCTTCACGTTTTTTGTTGTTTCCTATTTTGTAAGAACCAGTATTCCCTCTGTTGTTCCCAGCAAGAACAGGATATCCCCATGTTTCAGCCGGTGTTCTCTAACCCACGAAATAGGTAAAGTAACCAGTCCCCCAATAATGGAGCAAGACTTGTATGGATTGCTTCTTTTCTGCAAAGATAAGATGGCTGATAAAACAGTTGTCGATCTGATGTTTTAAAGAACAACTCATCATTGATTTCCGATATTCCATAAAAGTGTAAATATTCTTTAGGAATGTAGATGCGGTTGTTAACGAACAACTTTGTTGGGTAGCTAATAATTTTGCCAATGTATTTCATGATTATCAAACCTCTCTATAAAAAGGCGGAGCAGGAAATTCTGCTCCGCTTCGTTCTGTTATTTTTATTCGATCTTCTGTGTAAAATTCTCAGTTTCCTCCTGCTCGAAGCCTTGTAAAAGATACTCATATTTCTTTTGCAACTCATCGCGTTCCATTTGGAGAATGAGGTAGTTATGCTCTAGATCTTTATGTTCTTTTAGAAGAGCTTCGTATTTTTCGGTAATCTGCTGCTTTTCAAGTTGCAGGATAGGTAATTGCTCATTTAATGCATAAATAGCGTTAATTTGATCATGCAGATTACGCTGGTTGGAAGTCATGGAATTTATTAGTTCCTCTCTTCTGGCTTCTTCTACAGCTAATTGTTTATCAATTGACGAAACTGCCGCATGTATTTCAGATGTTGTCTGCGAAATGCGTCCTTGTCCCTCTCTGATGAGAGTTTGGCTCGCGTCGATTTTATCACTTAGTCGCTCATGGTCCTTAATAAGCAGATTCCTATTCTTGTCGTCATTATCCTGAATCCTTGTGTGTTCTGACTGAGAATCATTTCTATCCTTAAAGGTTCTCCAGATCTCGAAACCCAATTCTAACGCTACAATAATTAGGGAGCCTAGTACTGCATAATCCAAAGAATTACCCCATTTTATGCCCTTGTTTTCATATTCTATTTTAGCAAAATAGAGTAGTAAAATCAACATGGTAATTATCCCACTATAATTCATAATTGGCCCTCCTGAGAAAAAGTTGAAAATTTGATGGATGGACAGACGAGAATACAATCCTCCGCTGCAATCAAAAAGACGTAGTCACCAACCTCTACGCCGTTTGCCCGAACCCACTCCATCGGCAGATTAAACCTGCCTGCACTAATATCTTTTCGGACTCCTCCCTTTAGTTCAACGACGTCTGGAAATACCTGCAAACGGTTCCGGTTAATGATAACCTGTACGGACCCGGTTTCCGGAATATTCAGCAAATCCCGAAAGCTCCGGTTGATCACAATCCGGTGCCGCTCCGAAACAAGAACCGGAAGTCCAATAATTTCGTTCATGTTGTCCTCTCCAATCTCATTTTTCGCAAAGATGTTCTAAAGCAGGGAAAAAAGAATTGCCCAGCTGTGATATTATCCGGAGTCACTGAATTTTCGTTGCCTTCCGGTTAACTGGTTTTTCCATGACGATTTCGGATAAATATTCGCTGTATAGCACTTAGCTAATAGAGAGATAAAATACTCTTTTCTCTGCTTTAACGTAACCTTTGTTCTGGATATAGTTCTATGGGGTGTCACCGGTGACATGGGGGAGGGTGTCAAACGGATGAAAAAAAGATAAAACAGCACTTTCCAAAGGCTTGGGAAATGCTTTCTGGAATGTTTTTTCCGATCCGTTGAAGCATTCAGTATGTACAGATTTACACTGGTTCCATTGTTTCCATAACGTTCCATCCGCGTCTGCGGGACAATGGATATTAAGCCTGCGCTTTTCAGTTTCCGAATAGCCCTGGTAACCGTGTCCACACTCATACTGCAGTCGGAGGCGATCCGTTTCTTCGATGGTTTGCATTGACCGGACCGGCCGGCATGAAAAAACAGACAGGAATACACTTTCATTTCAGATGGCGATAGCTTTACCTGAAATCCGGCAGGGCTACATTTGAATAGGCAAAGTTTTGTCTGAACGCCGTTCTGAGCCTTTTTTGTGTAATTATCGCAGTTAAATTTAGGCTGCGTTTGATTGGCCTGAGAAGCCACAATATCGTTTGTTGTGAGCTGGGGATTGTCGATCAGAATATAGTCATTGGAAGTCTGCTGACCTTTTTCTAAAAATCTGCGTTTCACTTCCAACAATCCTTTCCCACACAGTTCCCGAACCGCACGGTTCACCGTTGATACGCTCATATGGCAATGCATCGCGATGCTGCTCCGTTTGTAGAAGCTGGAACGGGTGCGATTGTGTGCACTCATGGCAAGAAAAGAGTAAACCTTAAACGCTGATTTTGAGAGGTTGGCCTGCAGGGCGGCACTGTTGCACAGGTAAAAGTTTTCCACGGCATATTCTCCTTATATAAAATTAGAGGGAACCGGTTCAGTCGGTTCCCTCTTTTATCAATTCAGGTTATATCAATTCATCCGAAATGTGCGTCTTCCGCACAACGGGAGGTTCCTCTGGAAGTGGAATTTCTTCCGGTTCCGGTTCTCGTTTCTGCGGATATTGGGCAAGTACTGCGGCCCATAGTTCATCTTTGCTGGCGTAGCGCACAGGGCGTGCCGCGAATTCCGGCATTTCATAGGGACAGTTTAGTTCAATTCCCCATTCGTTATAGCGCTTTAGAGTCGTTATAAACGGGTGGTTATGTGTTTTCAAATATCCATTGATTTTTAGGCAGTGTTTTAAGTTTGTTTGCGCTAATCAATGGTTTTGATACCATATGATAATTTTGGGATGAACTTGTCTGAAGCAGCCCGTTTCCGTTGTAGGAAACGCCTCCCGCCTGAACCGTCATCTTTCCCAGCATATCGGAAAAATCGCTTGCACTTTTTGATAGTGGAGCCTGTCCGCCAACTAAGGCATTCTGGCAGGCTTCCAAAATGATGTTTGTTCCATCGCGGCCGTATTTTTTATCAAACTGCGCGACCGATTGCAGCATAGGAAAGAAAAGGATGTTTCTGGACCGCCCGGCCATAAACATCTGATCCAGATTATCAAATTTCGGCATGGTCCCAATTTCGTCCAGATAAAAAAGGATACGCCGGTCCAATTTATTTTTTCCATTCTGGTTCGCGATGGTCAGACATTCGTTGTAAAGTTCAGAAACAAACAAATTGACGAGAAAAAACTTCGTGGGGTCTTCTTCCGGAAATACAATGAAAACAGCCACTTTATCGTTGCAGAACTGCTCTGCATCCACATAGGAATCAAAGCAAAGGATTTGCTCTAATTCGCTGTCAATGAAGGAAAGCAACCGACTCATTGCCGTACTCATGACACTATGCATACTGGATTCCGCGGTGTTCAGAGCAGCTCCATGAGTTTTTGATACTCATTCTTGGGCTTAACACTTTTATCTGCCTTTGACTTTACTGCCTTCGTCTGCAGCAACTCCTGAATGATTTTGAATACGCTGACAATATGGCGCTCGCCTTTTGCACAAAATTCGGAAACGAGCAGTATGGTGGACGCAATCAGCCCTTCGGCGGCTTCGTAGAAAAAGGCATTCTGTCCGCCGCCGTCGAACCCGTCCATATGTACAATGGTGTGCGCGGTAATCTTCGCATAGCGCTCCGCGCGCGCCTTGTCTTTTAAAGAGCCAGATGCTTTGTATTTGTCCATGTACTTGTTGACTAAATGCAGCAGATTAAAGCCGTTGCTGCGGGTTGGATTTCGCAGATCAATGACATAGGGGCGATAGTGATAATATTTCTGAGCGATTCCGGCGTAATCGCGAAAAGCGTCCCCTTTCGTATCCGTTACCAAAAAACTCATCCCGGAAGCACAAGCCAACTCCAAATTTGGATAAAGGATGCAGGTTGTTTTTCCTGCGCCCGGCGGACTGATAAGAATGGTGTTGCTGTCCGATGTATCTATTCTTGCACTGGTATGTTTTCTGGTTCCAATTCTTTCTGTGTCGCTAGACGCGCGTCACCATACTGGCCGTCGCCAACGGTCTTAGATTTGATATTTAGTGAACCTTGTTTCGCTTGCAAAATCATAATAATAACGATAAAAATTACCGCCACCATGGAAATAATGAAAGCGATGTTTCTTGGCATATCGATTCCTCCTCGATTTGATTCATATCTCACTGTTGACTCCTGCTTTTCTGGACTTCATTCCAATCTTTCAGATCTGGAACCATTACGCAGGTGTCATATCTTTTTTGTCCATAATCATGACAAAATTGCCTTGCAGCCACCTGTCCGTGATTTGGGGCAGGAGAACCGTCCTTGTTTTTCGCGTTTGCGTCGTTGTCCAAACAGAATACAATCTTTCGGATATTAGAATATTCAGACAAAAAGCGGGCCAGAGCACGGTCGCTCAGCCCGCCTAAAGCTAGGTAGTTGTGTTTTTTCCAGTTCTTATCCTTATGCAGACAGATAAAAGACATCAGATCAATCGGCGCTTCAAAAACGAACAGCCATTCCGAACCGCCGGAATAGTTGAAAAAATAGTCATTCGATGAACCTGGTACGTCACGCCGATACGGTCGGTCAGAAAGTGTCCCCTTTTCGTGTGCCGACCGGGCCTTTCCCATCCTGTCATACCCGACGAATACGGCATTGTGAGTATTACTGCTTTCATACAGGCTTCGCTGGTGGACAAAGAAGGAAATGATATCTGGGTCGATTTTTCGTTCCTGCATCAGATACGCATAGAGCCGTTTCATATTCCGGCTTTCCTGCGGCAGTTTGAACGGTTTCCGCTCCGGTGGCGGAGCCGTGTTTCGGCGTAACCTTACTCCGTTATAATCTTCCCCCAGCAGGGTTAGGACCGCGTCCGGAAACCGGCAGTTGTAGAAGGCACAGAGAAAATCAATGGCGGTTCCGCCTTCACCGGTGGCGTGTTCACAAAAAACATGGCCGCGAATCTTCACACTTGGATTTGCGGCCCACATCCACTCACTTCCGCTCCGCAGAACCTTTTCGCCCTTTGCTTCCAGAAATGACTTGATATCCGTGTGGGCAGCGCGGTCAATTTCCTCCTGGGTAAACTCCACATACTTTGACATTTCAATCCTCCTCTACATAGCCTGCTCCTGGTCATCGTATTTGTGTCCATGTTCTATCTTCCGCTCACGCTGTTTTTGCAGCAGCTTGCGGTCCTGCCGATACTTGTGTGTTGTGCTGTCTTTAATGCTGTCACCCATGCTTTGGCTGAGTGCCCGAAACAGACTCAGCACAGAGTTGACCGCCATGCCGGTTTCCATGGCATGGATCTGATTCAACCGCTCCGCTGCGGATTCATTTCCTGAATCCGCAGCCATTCGATACCACTCTTTGGCTGCGGTAACGTCGCGTTTTACACCCAGCCCGAATTCCAGCATGATTCCGATTTTATACTGTAACGCGTCATCCGGTTCTTCGTGATTAAGTTTTACAAAGGCTTGAAAAGCCTTCGTGTAAAATTCACCGGCTCGGTTTTCATTCTTCATGACGCCATCGCCGGTTTGCAACATCCGCGCAAGCTGATACTGTGCGTGCGGGTCTTCCTTTTCCGCGCACAGCTCCAGCCATTTCGCCGCTTCCTTGGGATTAACATCTACACCTAACCCATGCAGATACATCCCAGCAATTCGTAATTCATCAGCGGCATTCGGCTGCCGCTTCTCCTGCTCTAAAAATTCTTCCAGTGCTTTGCGGTAGAGAATACCGGATAACTCCGTATCTCGTTCCATGCCCTGTCCGGCTGCACACATCTGCGCCAAACGGTAATCGGCATAGGAAACATTTTCTTTTGACGCCAATGTAAACCAGCTTGCAGCTGCAGAGCGGTTCTGTTCCACGCCGGTGCCGGTGTCAAACATTCTTCCGAGCGCATAATAGGCGTACCGGTCTTTACCTTCTGCGGCTGCTTTGTAGCAGTGCAGCGCTTCAGAGTAATCCTGTGGAACGCCCTCACCACCGTAATACATTTGTGCCATACAGTAATTGGAATGGATATGACTACCCTGTGCTGCCAACCGGTACCACCGGAATGCCTTCTCGTAATTCTGGTCGATACCCTCCCCGGAGTGTTCCATCCGACCCAAACAATACAGAAGGTAGGCTACGTCCTTACAACCGGAGTAACCTTCCTCAAACACTGTTCCATCTTCCACGTATTGTCCAATATCCAGCCCGTATGCCTTTTCCACGGAGCGCCGAAAATCCCAGTATGCTTCCAGGCAGTATTCCTTTCCCAGTTCTGGGTCTTTTTCAATACCGATTCCGTAAAGATACATTTTCCCAAGCTCATATTTAGCAAAGGAATGACCGCTTTCGGCAGCAAGGCCGTACCACATCATGGCCTGTCCATAGTCCTGTTCTACGCCTTTTCCATAAAAATACATCCGGGCCAGCTCATACCGGGCTTTCGCCAGTTCATATCCGGATTTTGCTGCACCATTCACTACTTTGTTCCAACAATCGCGGAATCGTTGCTCGGCAGAGCTGCATTGTTCTACCGGTTCAAAGTCGTCCTGGACATCCCAGTTTGCTGACTGTTCATAATCCGCCGGCAAACAATCCAGTTTTTCAGATGGCAGGGGGGCACAGAGAGATTCGTAAGAAAGCGGGGAAGAAAGGGACGATTCGTGCGCTCGGGCCAAGTTCACAGCTTCACGAATAATCTTGTTTCGAATAACCTGAAATTCGGATTGTCTTTCAAGAGGACCAATATCCTTTGGATTATTTCGATACATTCCCTGCAGCTCTTTGTGGTCCTCGCAGTAAAGACGGTAAAGTTCTTGAATCGCCGGTGTCTTTCCTAAATCAGCCATGATGTCATTAATCTGGCGGCGGAGCTGAAAATCTTAGATCCAGCCGTATTGTAGTTTCCCAGGGCGGTTCTTCAGAACATTCCCCAACTGCAACAGCTTATTACAGAGCGTGTCCATTTCTTTGTCACTAAACTGCCTTTCGGCATTTCGCGTAATCTCGGAAAGAATTTCATCCACTTGTTTTTTAATTCCCTCGCGCATTTCATCTTTATGTTCATAGATGTGATGGCGCTCATCCGCGAAGATCACTTCGGAAAATTCGGATTTCATTTGATTGATTCCCTCCCGGGTAAGTTTCCCGGATTTGGGATTGTCTGAAAATACAAGCAGATGAATGTGGGGATGGTGTGTAGTGTTGTGCATCCCGGCGTACCAGTACAGTTCCGATACCGGAATGTTGGAAGCCTTTGCGATGATGTCAATCTTTTGCATTATGAGATCGCGCCACGGCTTCTGAGTATCATACCCAAGTGCATCTGCATCCTCCCGACGTAGCGAAATGACATGCGTCCAAATGTTACCCTTACAGTTCGCAATTTCTTCTTGAGCCTTTTTAATATCCACTTCCGGAGCAGAAGAAAAAAGACCATGTTCTCCAACACGGTCAACTCCTGGACACTTTCCAACATACTCTACTAAGTTTTTTGCCTTACCTAAGTCAACTGCAAACCCCAGTCCAAACTCTGCAGCGTGGGAGATTAGTTCCGTCGCGTTGCCGATGGTTGGGTTTGCTTCAGCACCACGCTTTCCCGCGTGCCAACATAATTGACCAGGCCCATCGCTGCGTCCTTTGTCATGACATGTTTTCCGTCTGCCTTTTCTCCCACTTTGGCAATATGGAAATACCGGGAATTTAGTACAATTCTTGCGCCAGGCAATTTGATTCCTCCTAACTATAAAATAGAGCACAAATGGAATCCATTTGTGCTCGGAATCATATTTACTCTTTTGCTTATTTTCAACAAGTTTCTTGCTCATTCTGTCTTAACTTCAAGTGAACCAATTGAAAAAGTTCGTACAAGAGACAACTTCTACTATTTATGATGCATCAATTGTTCTTTCCCAGGTTGAATTACCCTCAAGCTGATGAAACAAATCGGTGATTTTACTATAAAACGCTTTCGTCTTTTCGGTTCCAAATCGTCCGATTCCACTAGGGTGAAGATGTTCTCCAGAATCTGATGTTTGCATGTATCCATACTCATATATAAGATAGTTATATATTCCGGGCTTGCCGTTCCCGTTTTTATACCCCAATGAAATCCATATCATATGTGTGTCTGAATAATGGGAAGAATTTGATGGCGAAGTAGCGAAAAGTCTTCTGCTGTATGGATATTGATTCATTAAATTAATCACTTTTTTTATTTCGGTTACATTCTGTGTTTGAATAGTCGTTGCAGCAATTCCATCTTTTGTAATAGTTTTGTATGAAATTACGGCATTTGTTACTTTCCTGTCCTGCATTGCTCTGTCCACTGTTACTGGTTCTGTAAACCACGCCCATGCTGCTGTGACTATAGCCAAAATCAATGAAATACATAATATAATTATTTTTTTTCGTTTTATTCTCAATTGGTGATCATCCCCTCTTAAGTTGGCCATCAGCATTGAAAAGCTAAGAGAGCGCCATATTACTATAACGGCGCTCATGTATAACTTAGGAAGCCACTGAGTTAATTAAAATTGTCGCTTGGTGATATCAGGAGGAATATGCAGAGTTAAAAGTCGCTTGACCATACTGGTAAGATTCAATTCTTTCAACCCAACCACCGCTTACATAGCCATAATAGGCTCTTTTATCGGCAGATGAATAGTTTTGGGTTTGAATATTTGAAATTTTAGAGTCCGATCCTCGTTTGTTTCCACCGGACACACCCGGGATTGAAATAAAGTTTTCGAACTTTCCCGAAGCTTTTTCTGTCAATGACCCAAAAAGGTATTGACCATCCTCCACAACATAAGTGTGTTTTGTAGTCTTTGATTCAAACAGTTGAGCATAATGAGTTACTTCAGTAGTGCCTGGTACTGAACTAGGTACAGCTGAAGCAAAAATACTCGCTATAGAATATGAATTATACGTCACTTTATCAACTGCTTCACCTATAAGATATTCTACGATTCCTTTAATGACACTATTCTTATAAGTACCCCAAGGGGATTGATTAACATCTGCTGGTTCGCTATGATAATTGGTTGCAACTGTTTCTTCAAAATACGTTTTATTTCCATATCCCTTATAAGTCCTCCTGGAATTTGTTGCTTGTGGCAAATATACTTGAATACTGTCTATATGATTATGATTTTTCTTAGCATTAGCTATAACATCAAGAATATAATTAGCAGTTTCCTTTTGAATGTTTTGTTCCTTAATCACACCATTAGTGGCTTGGATATTTTCCAGCGGAATAGCTACCTTTTTCACAGGAATAAATAAATCATCTTTCACTTTAGAGAACAGATTTCCATTCTCATCTTGATAAATGCCATCCTTGCTCATTGTTACCTTGACTCCTGCCGAAGTCCCAAGGTTATTTACCTTATAATTACCGTCACTCTGTTTAATGATAATGCTTTCAGGATTATGTGTAGTCGCGGCAAGCCCGGGCATAGAAATGGTAGTGGACATTGCAAGCACAAGAACTAAACTGATAGCCTTTTTAATAGTAATTCTTCATTTTACACACTCCTTTAGTTTTTTAATAATTATATGTAGACGACCGAAACGGAACAAACCTGATTTTGCAATTAGTTCAATGGACTCACCCTTTAATTATAATATAGAATTAATTTCACCTTAATTATAATTCCATTTTTTCCCAATGTCAATATGCTAATTATCTAAAGACCCTATATTTCACTTTCTGATTCATTAACCGCTTCCAGAATATCAATGGATCCGTTTGTCGTTTTTACATCATGAATAGATTTTACACGCAGTTTTTCGTATCCGCACTTGTCGATATGAAAAGTAGCAGCCAGCATACGAGTATGCATATTCATTTCAACGGCTGTGCGAAAGTTACCTTTTGAAATTCGCGTAGCTAGGTTATTAACCAGTCCTTCCATCTTTGAACCAAAAGCGCCGCATAAATAATCTTGATTTAGTTGAGAAGTAATGTATCCAAAATAAAAATCAACAGCTTTTTCGATTGCATCATTTCTCGAAGTGCAGCCAGCAAGATTAATAAGGCTATCCACTTTGCGTAGCATCCTCTTTTTAGATAGACTGTGCATTTAAACTTCTTATCTGAATCAATTGAACTGTCTTTTACAATCTCTGTATTTATAAAGTCAGGCATGATTTTCCTCCCAAATGTTGGTGGCAAAACTGGTGGTAATAAAACAGTAAGTGCTTTAGCGCCTTTATAAACACAATTTCAATATTTTTATTCCTGTTTTGCCACCAAATAAAAAATTTTGCCACCAATGATTCGTAGCGCTATCCTATAATAAAAGGGCAGAAGCGAAAGCTTTTGCCCTTATTTTGGTCCTTCAGCAAAGAAAAGGTATGAATCTAATGAGCACAATAAAACGGCAATTTCATCCTACGCTCCCTGCTTTTTATTCTTCTTTTTCGCCGGAGGCGTTTTTCCCTCGTTCTGCTTTTCTATGCTGGCCTTCAGCGCATCCATAAGGTCTATCACTTTCCCGTCCGTTTTTTCCGGACTGGCGGCGACAACTTCCTTCCCAGCAATTTTTGTTTCAATAAGCTCCCTGAGCCTTTCCTGATACTCATCCTTATACTGGGACGGATCGAACGGCGTATCCATCGAGTTAATCAACAGCTGGGCCATTTTCAGCTCCTGCTCGGTCGGCTTCGGAATATCATAAGATTTTTGCAACTCCTTAATGTCATCCTGATAAAACATGGTTGATATCAGCACCCCGTTTTCACGCGGGATAATCGCCATCAGCGTATCTTTTGTCCCCAGGACGGTCTTCCCGATAGCTATCTTCTGCTCCCGCATCAGCGCGGACCGCAGAAGCTCGAAAGCCTTTTCCCCTCCCTTTTCCGGGACCGCCTGATATGTTTTATCGTAATAAACCGGGGATATCTGATTCAATTGCGCGAAGTGCAGGATCTGAATCGATTTTTCCTTTTCCGTCTTAATTTTTTCGATTTCCTCGTCTGAAACGACCACATAGCGATCCTTATCATATTCATAGCCTTTAATGATGTCCTCGCTTTTCAGCTCCTTCCCGCAATGGGCACACGTTTTTTTATACCGCACACGGCTCTGATCCTCCTTGTGCAGTTGATTAAAATGGATATCGTTATCCTGGGTAGCTGTGTACATCGACACAGGGATGGATACAAGCCCGAATGAAATTACCGTATGATGTGCTGCCGGCATAAACGCCACCTCCATGGTTTAGTTTAACCAACGCACCGCCAAATACAAATAAATTTGGAGACGTTCCGCATTTCATCAAATAAGAATAAACCGCAAGGAAGCAGCGGATAATAAAGCTTACAATTTCCCGCAAAAAGCCCTCAATTTTCAGGTTTAGTCTAATAGAAGTGGTATGTTATCAAAAAGGTGAGTATGAATGGCCAAGCTTGAAGAATACAACCGAAAGAGGAATTTTGAAAAGACCCGTGAACCGGAGAGCATATCGGAAACGCCGGAAGAACAGTTGAAGTTTGTTGTTCAACATCATATAGCCCGCCGGGACCATTTCGATTTCCGCCTGGAATGGGACGGCGTACTTTTAAGCTGGGCGGTACCGAAGGGGCCTTCCTATAATATCCGTGACAAGAGGCTTGCCGTACAAGTGGAGGACCACCCCTTGGAATACCGGAACTTTGAAGGGCTGATTCCCAAGGGCGAATACGGCGGCGGCGCTGTCATGCTTTGGGATGAAGGAATCTGGGAACCCCTGTCGGACGTGGCCGAAGGGCTGCGTACAGGTTCGCTTAAATTCGTTCTGAAAGGAAGAAGGCTTAAGGGAAAATGGGCATTGATCCGAATGAAAGCAAAAGCGGGGGAAGCGGAAAAGAACTGGCTCCTGCTAAAGGAAAAGGACGAGTATGCCAGGGTCTCCGACGGGATTTCCGAATTCACCACCAGCGTCAGAACCGGACGTACCATGAAAGAAATTGAAGCGGGAACGGAGCAGAAATTTACGCGGAACCCGTTCACCCAAACCGATGTACAGCTTGCCCAACTGGTGGACACAGCCCCCGAAGGCGACGAATGGCTCTATGAGGTGAAATATGACGGTTACCGGATTTTGGCGTTTCTGGAGGGCAACCGCGTCCGGCTTATGACCAGAAACGGCCAAAATTATACGGATCGGTTTCCGGGCATTGCTTCTTCCCTCCTTGATTGGGCTGCGGGAAGGGCGATGGTCCTTGATGGAGAGATGGCCATCACAGACACCCAAGGAAAGACGGATTTCCAGGCTCTTCAAAATTATATGCGGCAGCCGATGGGCAAAAACCTCACCTATATCATCTTCGACCTTCTGGCTCTGGACGGAGAAGACCTTCGAGGATGCCGCCTGATCGACCGGAAAGAAACGCTGGAAGTCCTTATGGAAAATAGCCCAAAAGAACTCCATTACAGCCAGCATATCCGGGGAAACGGAAAGGAGAATTTCCTTGCGGCCTGCCGGGCGGATCTGGAAGGGATTGTCGGCAAAAAAGCCGACTCCGTGTACAGCGGGACAAGAAACGGGGATTGGATCAAACTGAAGTGTGATAAAAGGCAGGAATTTGTCATTGGGGGATATACGCTATCCGATAAAAAAACAAGCGGGATCAGTTCGCTCCTGCTTGGCGTGTACGAGGGGGAAGAACTTGTCTATGCCGGGCGTGCCGGAACCGGCCTGAGCGCCCGCAGCGTAACCGAGCTTGAAAAGCATTTTAAAGATCTGAAAAGGGATGCTTCCCCTTTCAAACACGCGCCGCAGGCGAAAAACAACGAAAGAATCACATGGCTCGATCCCCAATTGGTGGCGGAAATCAAGTTTGCGCAATGGACGCAAGAGAATCTGCTGCGGCAAGCAAGTTTTAAAGGTCTGCGAACGGATAAGGATCCGAAGAAGGTGAGAAAGGAAAAAGCGGATGAGGAAGTACAGCGTCAGGCATCCGCTGTGGACAATAAAAAAACAATGCAAGAAAGCGGCAATGAACTAATCATACAGGGGATTAAAATTACCCATCCGGATAAAGTCATGTTCGACGACCCTGAAATAACCAAGGCGGACGTAATCCGATATTACGAAAAGGTTGCGGCGCATATGCTGCCCTATGTATCCCACCGGATTTTAAGCATCGTGCGCTGTCCGAAAGGAATATCCCAGACCTGCTTCTTTAAAAAACACCCGGGTACGGACAATCAAGGAATCGTCTCCGTTTCGATCCCCGCGAACGACGGGGAAATGGAAAATTACTTTTATATTGAGGACGCGGCCGGGTTGATAGCGGAAGCGCAGATGGGCACGCTGGAATTTCACACATGGGGCAGCCGTGTGGAAAAGCTTGAAACCCCTGACATAATGGTCTTTGACCTTGACCCGGACGAGGGGATGGAGCTTGATAAGGTGCGCCAAGGCGTAATGGATCTGAAAAGCATTCTTGCCGAGCTTTCGATCAACGCGTATCTTAAGACCAGCGGCGGCAAAGGGTACCACGTTGTCGTCCCTTTTAAACCCACCGTTTCGTGGGACGTGTTCCATGATTTTGCAAAACGCGTTGCCGAAGTAATGGAACAGAAATGGCCCGGCCGTTATACCAGCAATATCCGAAAAGACAAGCGAAAAAACAAGATTTTTATTGACTGGATCCGAAACGGAAGGGGCGCTACCAGTATTGCTCCCTATTCCATAAGGGCGCGGAAGGGAGCCAAAGTATCCATGCCAATCGCCTGGGATGAACTTGAAACCGTCGCCCCGGACGGCATTACAATGGCGGACGCACTCCAGCGGATCGGCAGGAGTGACCCGTGGAAGGATTTCTTCCAAAATAAGCAGGCGTTAAAATAGCGGTTTGCTCCAGACAAGACGCGACCGCTCGCCGGACGGCGGGCCTGTTTGAAAAAGGCCTGTATTCCAGTATTATTTTATAAAAATATTGAAATTTGACCTATACTGGAATTTACGTTAGAATAGTATTGAGCCGCCGCGGGTGATGAGCAGCAGGCGCATTTCCGAAAAATATAATACCGATTGAGGAAGATGTGTTGCAAACACCTCTTCCTCTTTTTTCAGTTCATCCGGCTGCCGGGGCCTTCGTCCCAGCTTCAAACAAGCGAGCCTCAAAGCGGTTTTATTATGCGCTCTCTATACCTGGAAAAAAATTTTATAAAATTTTGCCGAATTTTGAAAGTATTTACCGTTTTCAATCGTATCTATATTGAAGGGAGGAAAGAAAATGGAAAAAACATCGTCCGGTACCAACGATGTTGTAACCGAAGCTCTCGACAAATATTCCGATATGGTTCGAAGAATATGCTTTATGTATCTTAAAAGTGAAGCGGATGTGGAAGATATCTTTCAAAACGTCTTCTTAAAGCTATTACAGCATAAAGAGCCGTTTGAAAGCGACGCGCACGAAAAGGCATGGCTCTGCAGAGTTACCATAAATGAATGCAAGGATTTCCACAAAAGCTTCTTTCGAAAAAATACCTGTTCCATCGATAACTTAGAAATTCCCATAGAGGATAAAGCCGAAGAGGGTGTATTGCGCGAGGTGTTATCCCTTCCACAGAAATACAGAAATGTTATATATCTCTTCTATTTTGAGGACTATACGGTCCCTGAAATTGCAACGATTCTCGGAAGGAATCAAAATACCATTCACACACATCTGAGAAGGGCAAAAGCAATTTTAAAGAAGAAATTGAGAGGTTTTGATGATGGGAACTATTTTTAAGGCTGCTATGAACCATATCCGTGCCGAAGATGACCTAAAGAGGAAAACAAAGGATTTCCTAATTGCTAATTTAAACACGGCGCCCGCTGCGACGCAGACCCGGTCCGGACGTTTCGTAAGGCACAGGGCCGCTATAGCGGTCTGCACCGTTGTCCTTGTGTGTGCAATATCCGCTGCCGCAGCCATATACTATCAAACTCCATCTTCCTATATAAGCCTTGACATCAACCCCAGCGTTGAGCTGGGCGTGAACGGGTTTGGAAAGGTTGTGTCCGCAACGGCTTATGACAGCGGCGGCGCAACGCTCCTGAACGGGCAAAACATCATGGACGCGGATGTCAAAAGCGCCGTCCATACCTTGGTTCGGGCAGCCGCAAAGAAGGGCTTTGTTGCACAGGACGGTTCAACGGTCATTTCCGTAACATCTGAAACCGACAATACCAAGGCCGCGATCGAACTGGAAAACTCCGCGGCGCAGGGCGCGGAAGCGGCAATAAAATCAGAAGGTAAAACCGCAAGAATCAGCAAGGATCACATTTCCATGGATAAGCGGGACGAAGCCAAAAGGCTGGCCATCACCCCGGGGAAGCTGCGCCTGATCCAAGAGCTGCAGGAGCTCGATCCTTCCGCTACCATCAGCGAATACAAGGACGCTCAAATAAAGGATATTATAAAAAGGATTGATGAGTTGAAAGAATCCGCGAACCCGGACGGCGACGATACCAAGGATATTTCCGTTCCGGCGGACAACAATGCCCCGGACGAAACGGCGGGCAAAGACACTCCGGATTCATCCAGCGCAACCAGCGACACAATGCCGCAGGAAACGGACAACGAGGATTCCCCGGTTTCCTCCGATGAATCCGGCAAAGGCAACACTTCCGTTTCATCCAGCACCCCTGGAAAGGAAATTTCGAGCACAGCTTCCAGCAAAAAAGGAACAACATCCTCTCAGGCGCAAAGCCTCTCCGGCAGCACAAGCAGCACAAAGACCGGAAGCCGTTCCCCTTCCTCCCTTTTAAATCAGCAAAACCGATAAGGGATCCCATATGGACGAATCCATAAGCTGACGCATGGAATACGGCTGCGGCAGCAAGCCTGCTGTTAGAAAAAACATCACCGCACTTTCATCACAAATTTGCAAAACACCATTCGGTCAGGAGGATTGCAGAATGAAAAAATTTGCAGCAAAAGTTCTTTCTTTCGTACTTTCGTCTGCCTTGATTCTGAGCAGCTTTCCCGTCGTTGGTGCTTCGGCGGCTGTAAAATCATTAACCGGCGTAATCAGCAGCACCAATCAGGACAGCATTTATCTTGTCAACGGCGGTGCTTCAAACACCGCCGACCTTACGGATTTCCTGCTTAACAGCGGCAGCGACTTCCTGTTTGAAACCAAGGACCACCAGATGGTCAGCGACGAAAAAATAAAGGAAATCGCCCATGTTTCCGGCGACAGGCTTGTTTCGTTAAAGGTGAACAAATCCAACGATACGGCGTCGCTGAAGCTGAAAAGCAGCTCGGCTTCCGGTAAAGAAGTGATTTCGGTTCTTTACGAAGGCAGCTACACCGACGACGACGGACAGGATTACACCGTAACGGCAAGAGAGAACCTTACCGTATATGTTTACGACAAGGATCAGATCGTCTTCGGCGAATACGAGGCAGACTTTGCTTCCAAAAAGCCCGGTACCGGCTTTTCTGATTTTGAAACCTTTGCCCAAACCGCCAACTATACAAAGACTTTGGGTATTTACAAGGCAAAACCGAGCGCCGATTCCGCGCTGGCGGTTTATGAACCCGCCGACCTAACCGCGGCGACCTCCGGTATTACGGATAAAAACGCCTACAGCTTCAGCGTGACGGGCAATGACGTACATATTCCGGTCGCGGACACGGCTTCGGCGTTCACCCGCTTCCCGACCGCCACCGTCGGCAGGGCTTTCTCTTCCGAAACCAACCGGTACACACAGGACGCGTCCACCATGAACGTGTCCATCACAGTAAAAAAGCTGGTTGCAGACGGTTCCACCTATAAGGCGTCGACCAGCTCAAGCGACGCTTACACCTTGAAAACAAAAATTGAAAAAAAGACGGACGCAGCGACCTTATTCCCGGACAGCAAAGTTTTTACGATTAAGAAGACGGACGGAAAAACCATGCTGACCGGCAACGCAAATTCCGGAACAAGCAATGTTACGGATAGTGAAGTGATATTCCCCAAGGGCACCACAAGCGTGTATGTCGAAGAGAAAACCAATGTGAAGAAAATTTCCGGCCATGTCGGGAACCTCCAGATCAACGGCGGGAAGGTCGGTTCCATCGATATAGAAAGCGGCACCGTTGAAGTTACGGACGGCACCGTCGGCGACATTAAAACGAGCGGAGCCACGGCCACGTCCGGCGGAGAATCAGTTCTTGTAAGCGGCGGCAAGACCGGAAATATCGATGTTACGGATGTAACCTTAGATTCGGACAGCAACGTAACCGTAAACGCGGGCACAACCGGAGCAATCGACGCGGGCGGTACGGTTACCGTCCGCGCGAATGAATCGGACACCCCTGTTGTAATGGGTAAAATTACCGCGCAGGAGATCTTTCTGTCCTCTAAGGAATCCAAAATCACCTGCGCCGGCCTGAAATCGGACGCGGACGGTTCCATCACCTTATCCGGCGACAGCATCGGCATAAACGCCATCGACCTCGATTTCCGCGAAACAAGTGTGTATCTCGGCGATGACAGCGATGCCTTCATCGGAAAAATCCCCGCTCCCGCCAACGCGAAAAACGGGACGATTTACACCCAGCATGAAGACACAAGCGCAACCGTCGGCGGTTCCGTTACGGTTGACACTATTTCCTTAGATACCGATACCACGCTTGCATTTGACGGCATGGTTACGGCAGATACAATCAGCGGCGACGGCACAATGAAGATTGCAGCCGGAAACCTTTATGTAACCGGCAGCGCCTCCGGTGTCACGCTGAAGCTGACCGACAAAACCTTTGCGGCCGGCACCACCGTCTTCAAGGCTGCTGCAAATGCGGTTGACGCGGACGATTTCAACACCTTCGGTTATACGCTTGCAAAAACAGCCGGCGCGGCAACCGATACGTTTAAAATTGCCTCCCTTTCTTTTGCAGGCCTTGCGATTAATAAAGACACTTCAAGCATTGCGAAGGGCTGTTCAGAGACATTCACCGCTGCCGCTTACCCGGCCGGGACCTCTCTCCCCGACGGGGGCAGGATTGTCTGGGACATCGACGGCAGCAACGACATATTTGAGCTCACCTCCTCCGGCGCTTCCGCAACCGTAAAGGTAACCGGTTTTGACCCGGTTTTCGCGTCGGAAAACAAGGCGACTCTGACCGCAACGCTCTATGACGCGGACGGCTACGAAATGGATGACTACGGTACGGCGCAATGCACGATTACCGCTCTTGCTGAACCGACCGCTGTTTCCGACACAAACGCCGACCTCTCGGTCGAAAAGGGCTCCAGCTACATTATGAAAGTGACCTCATCGTCCGTACCTTCCGTTGTAGCCGGCACAGGCGGCGTATTCACCGTAGCGCTGTATGCCAAAAACGGCAACGAATACTTCTACAAGCTTACCGCAGTCGGCCCCATTGGCGCCGCAACGGGCATATACCTGAATGGCAACAAGCTCTTTGTCGCTACGGTAAAAGGCTATTCCTTCACAAGCGACACCACCATGGATTTAGAAGTAAACGGATCCTATATGTTCAAGATTACCTCGGCGGCGGCTCCAACCGTTACCGTCGGTACTCCGTGCTTCAAGCTCGCTTTTGTTTCCAAATCCGGCAATGATTATTTCTACAGAATCACTTCCGCCGGTGCGTCGGGCTCCGCAGCCGGAATCTATGTGAACGGCACAAGAATTTTTGTTGCCACCGTAAAAGGCAACACTTTCACAAGTGATACGACAATGGATTTGACGGTGCATGGCGCCTATACCTTCAAGATTACCTCCGCCACAGCCCCATCCGTTACCGTTGGAACTCCGTGCTTCAAGCTCGCTTTTGTTTCCAAATCCGGCAATGATTATTACTACAAAATTACTTCCGCCGGCGCGGCGGACTCTGCAGCCGGAATTTATGTAAACGGCACAAGAATTTTTGTTGCCACAGTAGGATAAAAGTTTCCATGCTATATTCTTCATAATAATTCTATTTGCGAGGCATCGGTTTATCTTCCCCACGAACCGATGCCTCTCTTTTTATGTACCGTCCCGGGATCGCGCAGGATACCCGTATGTTTATGACAATCTCCTACGGTTCAGCTCGGCCGAAGCGCTGAAATTTCTGATGCGCCGCCGATTCGGCAGGATTGATTTTCGGTCCCCTGTGCGGTATAACATGAGTATAATTACAGATACTATTGCAAAATGGCTTTCTATAATGAAAAAGTGGCAACAGATAAATGTCACAAGCACTTATTAAAAAAAGAACGGGAGTGAATGGCACGATCGAAAAGTTAAAAAACGGAAATTCCATGTGGATTATTTATGCGTTATTGTCCGCAGTATTTGCAGCGTCTACGTCCATACTGGCCAAGATTGGAATTGAGGATATAAACTCTAACTTAGCTACTGCAATACGCACCGCAGTCGTTTTAATCATGGCGTGGGGAATCGTTTTTATCACCGGAACACAGTTCCAAATTGCGAATATTACTCAAAAAAGCTGGATATTCCTTATTCTGTCCGGGATTGCAACCGGCCTTTCATGGCTATTCTATTATAAGGCACTTCAAATCGGCGAAGCCTCAAAAGTAATCCCAATCGATAAATTCAGCGTGGTCATTGCCATGGTTCTTGCTTTTGTGGCGCTGAAGGAAACGGTAACAGTGAAAAGCATCCTCGGCGGCATACTAATTACCCTTGGTACGTTTGTCATGATTTTGTGACATAAGGCTGCTATTGTTTTTTATGGTTTCGGTTATCCGCATAGGGGACAAGCCGGTCATATGAAAGAATATGATTCCCATCACCTCTACAATGGGAATTACATTTATGAAAGAAAGAAGGTCGTAAAATGGAGCAGGGAACCCTGATCCGGATGGCAACAAAAAAGGACGCAGAAGAACTTTTGGATATTTATTCCCCCTATGTTCGGAATACGTCCATTACTTTTGAGTATGACGTACCGTCCGTAGCTGAGTTTTCAAGGCGAATCAAAGACACTTTACAAATGTATCCCTACATTGTCGCTGTGGATGAGGGACGCATTGTCGGCTATGCATATGCATCGGCATTTAAAAAGCGTGCGGCTTACAATTGGGCGGTTGAAACCAGCATATACATAAAACAGGATTGCCGAAGGAAAGGCTTGGGAAAAAAACTGTATCTTGCTCTGGAGGAGCTTCTGAAACGCCAGAACATTATTAACCTGAACGCCTGCATTGCCTATACACCGGTTGAGGATGCGCACCTTAACAATGCCAGTATGGCTTTCCACGAGCATTTGGGGTATGCAAAAGCGGCTCACTTTACAAAATGCGGCTATAAGTTCGGCACATGGTACGATATGATCTGGATGGAAAAGATGATCGGAGAGCATCCGGAAGTACCAAAAAAAGTCATTCCCATAACGGAAATCAGCTATGACTTTTAGTTTATAATCTGGAAATTGTACAATTTGTTTATTACATACTGGCTGGTCCGAACACTCTTATTCTTGAAACTGAAAAATTTTCTTTTCGGGAATAAGAGTGTATTTTATTCTGGCTATGCGGGCGGCATCGCTGCAATAAGGGATTGTACAAAAAACACGAAATCGAGCAAGGAGAATCCGATTCTTTATGTTTTCTATGTATTTACAAACCAACGGATATCCTTTATCCTGTTATATAGTTCAATATGGTGATGAGGCTCACCAAAATGCATCTTTATGCTGATGGCTTCTACTTTACACTTAAAGTAGAAGCTTTTATTTTTTGTAAGGTGGTATAGGGAATGATTAAAGTATTAATTGTTGGTTTCGGCGGATTTTTGGGTACCATGTTAAGATACATAATTTCGTGCTCTACCTCAAAGTTTTTCGGCAACTTCCCCCTGGGGACTTTCCTTGTGAATGTACTTGGCGGGTTTATCATGGGCTTTATCATGGAATCCAGTACAAGCCTATTCCCTATGTCCCCAAACCTTCGGATATTCCTGACAACCGGATTTTTGGGAGGGCTTACAACATTTTCTACTTTCAGCTTTGAAACGGTTTCCTTTATCTCCGAAGGCGCATATTTAATGGGCGGGCTAAACGCCTGTCTGAATCTGTTTCTTGCCCTTTCCGCATGCTGGACGGGCAAATTCGTTGCGCAGCTATTGTAGGAAACCGCCTTCACCCTAGCATAAAAAAGCGCTCCGATTTTTTCGGAGCGCTTTTTTCAAGACATCTTTTTATAGCCGCGAATTTTATCGCGCAACATCTTTGCCAGTCTGCTGATATATGGTAAAATTATTCACATAACCGTTCTGCGGGGAAATCTTTTTTTAGGTTCCTAAGAACTGTTACGAAATATGAATGTTCACACCGTTTACCTCCACGCCTTCATCAGCACGGATTAAAATATACTTCACCCCATTGATGACCCGCGTGTCGACCAGGTCGCTGCATTCCGGGTTCACACGGATTGTCACATCGGGGGTACGCAGCTCAAATTGCTTGGTATCAATGATATTACGCGGACTGATTTCCATATCGGCGCCAAAAGCGTCGTCATATTTTTCTTCAAACGCTGTGACTCGGGTTTCCGGAACACCACAGGATTTCAAAACACCTTTCACCGTTTCCTTTGAAATCACCAACGGCTCTTTCTCTTTATTGGTTTTGTGTTCTTCAATCAGCCCGGACAATTCGCTGTGAACCGTTTGCACAACATCCAGATTGCAGTCATCTGCAATGGTTTCGCTCAAAATGGATTGGAATGTTTCTTTTTGTTCGGCGGCCGGCATTGGGATTTCGGTTTTGAATATGGCGTCCACGAATTCCGCGTGGTTCTCCGCAAGATTGCGGGAATAGTACAGGGCGTTATAAATGTTGGCGCTCCGGTCGTCAAAAGCCGGGAAAAGGAAGCCAAGCTCCGGCGCCGACACAATCCAGTCGGACGCAATATTCCGGAACGTGTTTTCACTGGCATAATAACCGAGCGCCGGCTTTGTCAGTTTCACAGGACAGATACTGCACAAAAAGTACGAAAACACTTCCGAGGAATCTTCCTGCTTTTCTCCGTCCTCTGCGTAGTAAGGAACATCATATTTGTCGCAGGCCAAAAGAATAAGGTATTTCCCCTCCAAGTTAAGCGCCTGAATCACGCGCCCATAGAATTCCCGAACGGCATCATCGTCCTCCAGCGAGGAATCTCGAAGTGCCATCAGCAACTTATGTTCCTCCCCTTCGAGGACCTGTCGAGTGGCAAACTCAATGTCGATCAGGTTTTTCCCAATTGTGCCAGACAGCGTCTTTTTTAGGATTGCCAGAAGCTCTTCGGCTTCTTCCTGCTGCATCAGCCCCAGCGACTGGCTGAATTGCGTAACAATTTCTCTCTGCTCGTTCACGTAGCAGCCGCGAATCCGGGTAATATTGCTCTTATCCGGACGAAAGCGGCGGCGAATTTCTGAAATTTCTTTTTCGTTCATAATATCCTTCATTCTGTATGTAATTTCATTTTGAATCCCGTATTCCCTATTATATTATGAAAAAAAATTTTTGTCATCCCGGCAAACGCCTTTTCGGCTGATCATTTTCTATTGCCGGCTTTGGAAACACCGGATGTTCCGGTCCGCAAAATTAGATTTACCAATATACTGATCATAAAAATCAAAACTGGTTTTGGAAAACCGGAAAGGAATGCTTGTGAAACACAATACGATCATTGACAGAAACGAAGCAAAAGCCTTTTACAAAACGGCCTTCTCTTTGATACTGCCCATGGCGCTTCAAAATTTAATCAACGTCGGGATTTCTTCCATCGACGTCCTTCTGCTCGGAAGGGTGAGCGAAACGGTGCTTTCCGCCGCCTCGCTTGCCAACCAAGTGCAATTCATCCTGACGTTAATTTTCTTCGGATTAACCTCCGGCGCCGCCGTTTTAACAGCCCAGTACTGGGGAAAGAAAGACACCGACAGCATCCTCAAAATCACGGCAATCAGTATGCGGTTCTCGTTGAGCGTTGCCGCCTTATTTACCCTAACCGTGCTGGTCTTCCCAGAGCAAATCATGAATATATTTACGAATGAGCGGCCGGTTATAGCGGAAGGGGTAAAATATCTTCGAATCATTTCCTTCTCATATATACTCATGTCGATCACGGTAATTTATCTGAATATCATGCGGAGCGTGGAGCGCGTCGTAATCTCCAGCGTGGTGTACCTGATTTCCCTGCTGTCGAACGTTACAATTGCTTCCCTGCTAATCTTCGGCTTGTTTGGCTGCCCAAAGCTTGGCATCCGGGGTTCCGCCATCGCAACACTTACTTCCAGAGGCATCGAGCTGCTGGTTGTCATAATCTATGCGGCAAAGTTCAACCATGTCCTGCGATTTAAGCCTTCGTCCCTGCTTTTGCGGGACAAATACCTGTTCCGGGACTTTCTGTACTATTCCGTCCCGGTTACAATAAACGAACTGATGTGGGGCTGCGGCGTGGCGATGAACGCCGTTGTGATCGGCCACCTTGGAAGCTCTGTTGTGTCGGCGAATTCCGTTGCGCAGATCACCCGGCAGCTTGCCCTGGTAATCGCCTTTGGGCTTGCAAACGCAACCGCAATCACCATCGGCAAGGCCATCGGGGAAAACCATCTGCAAAACGCCAAAATCTACGCCAGGCGTTTCATTAAGCTGAGCATTATCGCGGGCGGAGCCGGCGCGATCCTGATTCTGGCTGCAAGGCCGATGATCATATCCGCGTTAAATCTGGCGCCGACTACGCAGAATCATTTATCATTCATGCTGTTTGTGATGTCGTATTTTTCCTTTGCACAGGCAATCAACACAACGCTCATCGTCGGCGTTTTCCGGGGCGGCGGCGATACCCGGTTCGGGTTGGTCCTTGACACAACCACCATGTGGGGCGGCTCCATTCTAATGGGCGCCCTGGCGGCTTTCTTATTTAAATGGAGCGTTCCGGTCATCTATATGATCCTGATGAGCGATGAAATTATCAAAATCCCATTTTCGGTGCTGCGATACAAAAGCTTCAAATGGCTGAATAATGTGACCCGATAAGGAAATGTTTCAGATGGAAGGCGGCGGACAACAGTATCTTCGATTTTCAATATTCCGTTGCAGTTATCTCTGTTTTGGAATATAATCAATATTGTCTGAATAAACGCACGGAAATCTTCCAGACTTCCTATGGCTGAAAACAAGCTAAATCCAAGCTATGCAAACACGAAATGGAGAGAAATATGGGAATCGTAGAAATTTTAAAAGCAATCCTGTTTGGAATCGTTGAAGGAATTACGGAATGGCTGCCGATCAGCAGTACGGGGCATATGATCCTGCTTGACGACTTTGTAAAGCTGAATACCAGCGCCACTTTTAAGGCGATGTTCCTCGTTGTGATTCAATTCGGCGCTATTTTAGCGGTTATCGTGATTTATTGGAAGAATCTGATGCCCTTTGGTTTTCAAAAAAGATTGACGGTAAAGACCGACATTCTGAGTATGTGGGGAAAAATTATTGTGGCCTGTATTCCGGCCGCTATTGTCGGTTTACTGTGGGATGAGGAAATCGAGGCTTTCTTTTATAATTATCGAACGGTTTCAATCATGTTGATTTTATTCGGTATTTTGTTTATTATAATTGAAAACTACAATCGGAATAAACAGCCGAAGATCTCCGCAATTTCCCAAATAAGCTATAAAACAGCTTTGATCATCGGGCTTTTCCAGCTGATCGCCGCAATATTCCCCGGTACCTCCCGTTCCGGCGCAACCATCGTCGGCGCTCTTCTGATCGGGGTTGCAAGAACAACGGCGGCTGAATTTACATTTTATCTCGCTGTCCCGGTAATGTTTGGGGCAAGCGTACTGAAACTGGCGAAATTCGGTTTCCACTATACGGGTGTGGAGGTTTCCATTTTGCTCACCGGTATGGTCGTTGCCTTTGTTGTCTCCGTCCTCATCATAAAATTCCTGATGAACTATATTAAAAAGCACGACTTTAAAGTATTCGGATGGTACCGGATTGCCCTGGGTTCCATCATTTTACTCTATTTTGCCGTGAAATCCTTTTAAATACCGTTAGAGTAAACACGATAAATTTGTGGGAGTGTATAAAATGAATTATATAATCGACCAGTTAAAAGCGCTGACTGCGATCGACAGCCCAAGCGGGTTTACCGAAGATGTTACGCGCTATACAATGGAGCAGTTTGAAAGCCTTGGTTATCATCCGTATCGGACAAAGAAGGGTTGCGTGGTGTGTGATCTTGGCGGGGAAGGCAGCCCGCTGATCCTCTCCGCCCATATTGACACATTGGGCGGCATGGTAGCTGAAATCAAGAAAAACGGCAGGTTGCGCATTACGAACATCGGCGGCTTAAACGCCAACAACTGTGAAACCGAAAATTGCAGAATCCGCACCCGCTCCGGCAAAGTATTTGAAGGTACGCTCCAGATGAACGACCCCTCTGTCCACGTCAACGACGAATACTCCAAGCAGAACAGAACCTTTGCGGACATGGAAATTGTCATCGATGAAGATGTAAAAGAAAAGAAGGATACCGAGACGCTGGGCATCTGTAACGGGGACTTCGTCTGCTTCGACCCGCGCACAACCATCACGAAAAGCGGGTATATCAAGAGCCGCTTTCTGGATGATAAGCTTTCCGTTGCGATCCTTCTGGGACTTGCAAGGGATCTTCAGAAGAAAAAGCTGAAGCTCAAACGAAAGGTCTATGTCTTTATTACGGTGTATGAGGAGGTCGGCCACGGGGCCTGCGGTGCCCTTCCGGCGGACGCGGAGGAAATCATCAGCGTAGACATGGGCTGCATCGGCGAGGGGCTGGCCTGCACCGAGCGGATGGTCAGCATTTGTGCCAAGGATTCCCACGGCCCCTATGATTATGAAGTGACCACGAACTTGATCCGCTGTGCGCAGGAGGGCAAACTTGATTTTGCCGTGGACGTGTACCCCTACTATGGGTCGGACGCAGACGCCGCGCTTGCCGCCGGTTATGATTTGAAGCACGGCCTGATCGGCGCCGGCGTATATGCTTCGCACGGGTACGAACGGTCCCATATCGACGGCGTAAAAAATACGTTAAAGCTCCTGGAATTGTACATAAAAAAGAAATAAGCGTTTCCCGAAAGCCTCCATGCTTTCACCCGCACTACTGTGTTTCTTCGTTTTATCCATTATTGCCTGTTCTGGGTATAACCCAATTTACACAAAACATAAAATACGGCAGAAAAGTTTCTGTAAATAGAAACCTCTCTGCCGCTACTTTTTATTCTTGTGTTGTTCTGTGATATGCAAGGTATATTAATCTATTTTAATATTATACACGCCTAAAAATCCTATATAATTCTAAATGTAAGATTATTTTTAATTAATGGGGAATCAAAATGAACTTTCGAAATATTAAAAAAGTATATCGGCAGGATTGGAAACGAATCTCAAAAAATCCTGTTGCAATCGTTATTTTGGCCGGGCTTTGTGTTTTGCCGTCTTTATATGCGTGGGTAAACATAAAGGCTTGCTGGAACGTGTATGAAAACACAGAGGAAATTTCCGTCGCCGTCGTGAACAACGACAAAGGCGACATCTATAAAGATGAGGAAATAAACGTGGGCGATGAAATTGTAGAGGAGTTAAAGCAAAACAATAAAATCAAATGGATTTTTACTAATTCCAATGACGCGAATTTGGGTCTGATCGACAGCACCTATTACGCCATGATCGAGATTCCGCCCGATTTTTCATCCAAGTTTCTTACCGTACTGACGGATACCCCACAGAAGCCCCAAATCATCTATAAAGTAGATACAAAAGCCAACCCTGTCGCGGGGAAAATTACGGCAACTGCAAGCAACACGCTGGTTGAGAAAGTATCAGCGGAATTCATATCCAGTGTAAACGAATCCGCCTTCACTACATTGAACAGGATCGGCGAAAGCGCAGATGACAACAAAGAAACGGTTCTTAAGGTGAAAGATTATATAATCCAATTAAACCGTTATATGGACGTGATAACAAACTCGCTAGACAACATCGGGACCAACTCGGATAACTTGAACGTGTTCCTCAAAAGCATCGGCGATACAATGCCGGCCATACAGAGCAGCCTGGATGCCATCGGCACCAACAATTCCGACAAGCAGAAAATCATTCAGTCCATGCAGACAGCAGTAAACACCGCGATTGAAAACGTGGATTTGAACCTGAAGCATACGCAGACCTCAAATACAAAAGTAAAGGAGCTGTTTGCCAGCCTGAACGAGTCGGTTTCCAGCGCAAACGCGTCGAAAATCAATACGACTTTGCCGATGATCAGCGCGCAGCTTGACTCCATGGACGACTCCATCGACGCAACCATCCGCTATTTAAACCAATGCAGCTCCTACGATTACGACACCGGCATAGATAGTGCCATCACTTCCTTAACGAAGCTGCAAGCCTCTTTGAAAAACCTGCGGAAATCGCTGGCGGATCTGCAAGACCAATTAAAAAAGGCTTCCGGCTCTGTGGATATGATCCTTAAGATTTTGGACGCGAAAATCTTGCAACTTGAAAAGGACCTGGACGCCGTTGATGCGGCGCTGCGCGTTGTAATTATCCAATTGGAAAATCTGAACCAGACGCTCCAGAACCCGTACCTTGCTCAAGCAATCAACGCGATGAAAGCGATTCAGCAATCCGGTTTAAAGGAAGCGCTTAAAGCCATTTTGGAAGATCTAAGAACCTCGGAGAAAACCGTCCAGGTCGCGCTGAAGGAATTAAATGAAGTCCTTACACGCGCGCAGCAGCAAATTGACTACGCAAACACTAAAATCGGCACCGCCGTTACATACTTAAACTCTGTGATATCCTCAAACGAAAAGAAAAAAGATCAGATGGAGAGAATGGTAAAACATTTACGGGCGGTCAAGTCGTACATAACAGATCAGCAAAATCAAATTTCCAATGTTCAAAGCCAATTAAATTCGGCAAACAGTATTGCGAAAAAAACGGCGGACCTTCTGAACGACGATTGCAACCGGATTTCTTCGCAGCTAAACAGCGCGCTCAGCCTGTATAATTCCGGCATAAAAAACGACTTAAAGAGCATCGGCGACAATGCAATTGTCGCGTTAAAGGACTCTTCCGCACTAATTGAAAACGCACAGGATTTAAGCCGGCTGATCACCAGTATGGTAAAAACGGCCGAGGAAGGCAGCAGCCTCTCCTCCGAATTTTCTTCCAAAATCAACGACAAGCTTGACGAATTCAAGGATATCATCAGCACGCTCGGTAGCAAATTCGAGCAGGTAAACAATGACGATATTATAGAAATCATCAGCATTCTTCAAAACGATCCGCAGCTTATGGGCAATTATATTTCCGAGCCTTTTGAGATTAAGGAAGAACAGATCTATTCGATTCCGAACTATGGCACCGGCATGGCGCCCATCTACACCACCCTAGCGCTTTGGGTGGGATGCCTGGTGCTGAACTCAATCCTGAGAACAGAGGTGGCCCCCTTTGACGGAATCGAACGGCTTTCTCTTCGTGAAAAGCACTTTGGAAAAATGCTGCTTTTTGTAAATTTAGCCGCGGTGCAGGGCTTGATTATTTCTCTGGGGGATATTTTCCTTCTGAAAATCCAAGTTGTGAATCCCACGCTTTTTGTAACCTTCTGTGTCTTCTCTTCCATCGTTTTTGCGATTATTACTTTCACGCTGGCTTCCACCCTTGGCAACGTTGGGAAGGCGCTGTCCATCATCTATTTGATTTTACAGGTAGCCGGCAGCGGCGGCTCGTATCCCATTCAGGTTGACCCACTTATCTTCCGCATACTGCAGCCCCTTTTCCCCTTCACTTATACATTAGGGGGGATTCGGGAAGCGATCGCCGGCCCTCTGCCCAGCAGCGTGATTACGAACTTTGCGCTGCTGACCATATTTGCTGCCGTTTTCTTGATTGGCGGATACCTTACTGTCGAGCCGCTGAACAATACGTTCCATCAGTTTGAATGCGATTTTAAAAAATCCGGTCTTGGAGAGTAGATATGAAGAAACGATTGCATATATTTGAAAAAATCCAAAATACCGTCTGCCGATTTCTTATGTTTGGCATAAGGCCGGTATTTCTGGTTTTTATCCGTGATTTGAAAACCATTGCCAGAAGCATTTCCGTAATCATTATCATGGTCGGTTTGTGCTTGCTGCCATCCCTTTACGCCTGGATCAACATTTACGCATGCTGGGACCCATACTCAAATACCGGCAACCTGCCCGTAGCGGTTGTGAACAAAGACCAGGGCACCGTATACAACGGCAAGGTAATCAATGTGGGCAAAAGCGTGATTGAAGAGTTGGAAAAAAACGAATCCATCGGCTGGGATTTTGTCAGCGAATGGCAGGGAAATTACGGGCTGAACGAGGGCAAATACTATGCTCTTATTGAAATCCCGGATGATTTTTCATCCAAGCTGGTTACTTTGGCCACCTCCACCCCGCAGAAGCCCGCGATTTCTTATCGCGTCAATATGAAATTAAACTCCATTGCCACGAAAATAACGGATGCAGCCAAAAACAAACTGATCAGCACCATCAAAACCAGTTTTGTAAAAACCGTAACGGAAGAAGCCCTCAACGAGCTGAAATCCGAAATAAACAGTTCCAATCTAAAAACTTCACGGATTCGGGAACTGAAAAATACACTCACACAGACAAACAGCGACATTGCAAGATTAAAGAAACACATATCGGCCGCAAATGAGGACTCCGAAAAACTCCAGCAGTATTTAAACCAGTGCATAACCACGCTTCCAAAAGTTACGGAACAGCTAAACAGCCTGCAAAATATAACGGATGCGAACAAATCGCTGACCCAGCAGACAAAGCAGACGATCCAGACGATTTCCTCCGATTTAAATGCGGACATCCAGAATCTGACCGAGCTGAATAACCGAAACCAGCAAATGATTTCCACGCTGCAGCAGATCAACAGCAACAGCATCAACAAGGATGTAATCGGCGTTATGGAACAATGCAGCAGCCTTTGCAATTCTGTGCACATCATGTTAAAAGCCGACGCCGAGCAAATTCGCACCCTGAACGCAAACTATAAATTAACCACGCTCAGCCTTTTGGAAAGCAGCCTGAAGTATGCGGACCGCCTGGTCGTGAGCGAAAGGGACGCGCTCGACAAACAAATTCCCCTCCTGCGCGCCGACACGTCGAAGGCTTCCATCAACGCGGCTCTGAACAGCCTGTCCGAAATCAGCAATGAGATTACAAAGCAGACGCAGGATGTTTCGAATAATATCCAAGTAAACGGCAGGCCGCTTCTGAACAGTCTTGTGGATAGCCTGAACGCGAAGCTGGACGACGCCAACAACCTTGCCGAACTGGGGAAAGCCATACAGCCCCAGTTAAACGCACTAGCTGTTTTCGGCGGAGCCAGCAGCAGGCTTTCCGTAAGCCAAGCAAATAGGCTGAACGACAACCTTACCACCCTGCAGAATGATCTAGATCGGTTAAACTCCAAAATTGACGATGTGACAATCGAAGACATTGACCAATTAATTGATCTCACCGAAAATAACCCTTCGGAAATTTCCGACTTTCTGTCCTCCCCCATTGAGGTGAAAGAAGAAACGGTTTACAATACGGATACGTTCGGGGCGGGCCTTACTCCGTTTTATACCGTTTTGGCAATTTGGGTCGGCGCGCTTTTAAGCTGCGCGCTGCTTACGGTGGAATGTGAGAATACCGTTGGGGGAATAAAATTAAATCTAAAGCAAAAGCATTTCGGAAAAATGCTGCTGTTCCTGTCTTTATCGCTGATTCAGTCAACCATCGTCACTTTGGGCGATGTCTTTCTTCTGGGCGTAAATCCCGCGGATTTTGGCCTGCTTATGGGCATAAGCGTTTTAACTTCCATTACGTTCACCGTAATGATCTTTACGCTGGTTTCCCTTTTCGGGAACGTTGGCAAGGCAATTGCCATGGTTATGATGGTATTCCAAATTGCGGGCGCCGGCGGAATTTATCCAATCCAGACAAATCCGGAAATTTTCGGAAAACTGCAACCGCTGTGGCCGTTCACCTATGCGATCAACTGTTACCGCGAAGCGATCGCCGGGCCGGTCTGGAGCAGCGTGCAATACAATATCCGCGCCCTGCTGATCTTTTTGGGAACATTTTTAATCCTTGCCGTCTTGAAGAAGCCGTTCCATAAGCTGAATACAAGGATGGAGGAAATCTATCAAAGAGCCCAAATTTAACGGGCTCTTTTTTATAAAGTATTTCGGAACTTGATAATAAATTTTTCTATTCTTCCGGCTTGGACAAAAGCTTCAAAGACACCAGCCGCCCCTTTTGCTTATTTTTTTAAATTAATTTATTTAAAGATCCCGCATGCAAACCTGTAGCAATCCTGTACCCGCAATGGAATCGTACGAATAACTGGAATCAATTTCTACTTATAATTAAAGCGTGGCTCAAAATAATAAAATCAGTAGTGACTGTGAAAGGAGAGAAGAAAATGAAACCAAAACCGGATGACCGCAGCGACAATGTGGAACGCATTCAGGAAAATATTAACCATACCATTGAAAATATGCGCAAGGCGGAGGAAATGATTGAAGAAACTTCCGACGAAACCATGCGGAGAAACCTCATAGCGAAAAATGAGAACCGTGAGGAAGCGCTTAAGGGAATGCGCAAGGAAATCCGCGAGGAAGCCATCGCCCGTAAAAACGGATATAAAGCATAACAATCGGTTCTTAATAAACGTATAAAAAGGAGCGCAGCCGTTTCGCTGCGCTCCTTTTTTCTGTACGATTCAAAAGGCTCTTACGCGGATTCCCTGCCCTGCTTGGATTCTGTTAACTTCCTGATCACTTCTTCCGGCGACAGCTTCGATTTTTCCAGCAAGCCGGCAAGCTCAGCGAGTTGGGATTGTTTTTTCTCATTCAATAACGATTGTTTTTTCGCCTCTAAATCTTTTATTTTCAATTGAATATTTTTTTGGCGTCTACTCAGTTCTTCCATTTCTTTATCAATACCAGCGATTCTTTCCTCTATGGATTTTTGAACTCCACGCGGCATAAAAACAACTCCTTTATGTTTAATACTGTTTACCCACATTATAGTCGGTCCCAAAAGCAATTATGCATTTGTGTATTAAAAACAAAAGGAAAATCCAGAAAACCATCGTAAAATGGGACGGCAGTATGAATCGCAGGAAAACAAAAATTTAGAGTTCGTCGCTGTTCTGGGCGGCACGCAGGTTGTCGATTTCTTTTAAAATGCCCTGCTGCCGCTCACTAAACAGAAGCCCTTTATTATAAACATAATAGGAGTCGCAACCGTTTTCCAGAATGAACCGCGAGCTGTAAAAGTTTACCGTAAGCTCCGTAACAAAGATCACTATTTCTTGGCTTTCGCCGAACGCCGCCTCCATAAAACGGAACGCATGTTCCAGCGCGTCGGAAACCGAAGCGATTTCTTCCTTGCGCTTCGCGATTTCTTCCCCGAAGCGCTCCTTTACGAACGCAAACGCGGCGTCCGCATCGCGCAGGCCTGCCATTTTCAGCGCTTCAGCATAGCCTTCCAGCGTCCGGACGCAGCGGCGGGTAACTGTTTCTTCCTCACCACCCGCCTGCCCATTTTCCTTGCGCCGGGCAAGCGCATCCTCGGCGCCCTGCGCCAGCTGCCGCAGCGAAGCGTCCGGCGTGCCGCCGGCCAGAAGGGCTTTCCATTCCTTCAGCTGCGCAAACAAATCTTCCGTATACCGGTCGGTCAGGTAAGCCTGCCGGCAGAATTCGTTCAGCTTGCTTAACAACAGCCCGATGACGCTCAGCTTTTCATCGAACGGCGCTAAACGCAGTTTTGTAACCGCTTCATCCGAAAAATGGCCGTTGAGGATTTCGGCCACACGGTAATCGTCGCGGTATTTATTGTAAAGCTCATAATAATTGGCGAAGTCCTTCGCAATGGTGGGGTTTTGGATATACTGGAGCACCAATTCCTGCCCGATCGGAAGCGAAAGCGTTTCGTATACGCCGATGATTTCAGAGAGATCCTCCCAGCCGCGCGCCGTTGCAAACAGGATCCCGTCGGGCGTGGTTTCCATCCGGTAAAAGTTTTCTTTCCGGATTTCCAGGTACGTGAGGATCGCACCATGGATGGACTGCCGGTAGGCGTATTCCTTCCAGACGGCGAAATCCGGCTCAATCTCTATCTTCCGCACCCTGTCCAGCGTGACAATGTCAAATTCCCGCACCGAACGGTTGTATTCAGGCGGGTTTCCCGCCGCCACGATCACCCAGCCCTCCGGCACTTTCTGGTTCCCGAAGGTTTTGCCCTGAAGGAACTGGAGCATGGTCGGGGCCAGCGTTTCGGAAACGCAGTTGATCTCATCGATAAACAAGATGCCTTCCTTTAAGCCTGTGCTCTCCATTTTATCGTAAACCGAAGCGATGATTTCGCTCATGGTATACTCCGTTACCGAACGCTCCTGCGCGCCGTATGTTTTCTGGACAATGAACGGCAGGCCCACGGCGCTTTGCCTTGTGTGGTGGGTAATGGTATAGGCCACCAGCGCAACCCCACATTCCCTGGCAACCTGCTCGATAATCTGCGTTTTGCCCACACCGGGAGGACCCATCAAAAGCAGCGGGCGCTGGCGGATGGGCGGGATGCGGTAATTCCCGTTTTCATCCCTTTGCAGATAGGCTCGCACCGTATTTTTAATTTCCTCTTTTGCATATTTAATATTCATAATGAGGCAGTTCCTCCCAATCATCAATTTGGCTGTCCGCCGTGGGTCCCGGAAGCTCCCCGAAATCCCCCGGCTCCAGAATCAGCTTCATGGCCCACGGCGGAACGTCGGCGTCGGTGTAGTCCTCCCGCATGAATACAAACGCAACGTCGTAGGGCGGGCGGCGCTGCGGAAAAACGCCCCGGCCGTCCGTAAAATAAATCAAGCCTTTCAGGCGGCGGAATGCTTTTTTCGCAAGCAATTCGTCCACATAGCGGAATACCGGGCGGAAATCGGTGCCGCCGTTCCCGATCAGTTCAAAATGCTCCATGTAATCCCGCAGTTCCGCTTCATTGGTGATTTTCCGGTCAGAACGCACGGCTTCGTCGCACTGGATAATATAAATATTGACCTTCCGGAAAAAGCTCTCCGTATCCCTTAACACCGAATAGGTCTGCTTCAAAAAGGCTTTGACCAGCCGGCCCGAACAGGACATGGAGGTGTCAACCGCGATAACAAAGTCTTCGATTTTCCGGGATTCCCGCGTCTCCTGCGGCTCAATCAGCGGCATATTCCCGTACAGGCGCATCCCATAGGAATAAAACCCCGGGTCAAACGAATCCAAGTCCAAATGGGGCTCCTCACGAAGGACGGCAAACTTCTGCAGGAAACGTCGGTAGTCGTACCGCTCCCGGTTTTCCACCCGCACCTGCTGCAGCAAAGCCTCGGACTGCTGCGCCGGGTCGCGCGAAAGGGTTTCCATATCCGTCTGCATTTTCCGGCTGATATCGTCCCAATTCTGCCGGGGAGAGGGCGCGCCGGCGGGCGGTTTTTCGTCCGGGTCCGGCCAGAAGGAATGGTCGTCGATGCGGAATTCGCGTTCCAATTGTTCGCGCTGCCGCGCCGGCAGGCGCATTTCCTCCAACATGATGTAAATTCCTTCCGCTGTGGGCACTTTGAGCCTTGCGCGAAGGGTATCGTAAAAATTCTGCCGGAAGCTTGTGGAGGGAAGCCGGACACTGCGGTACGGAAGGCCGTCCAGCACAAATTCCATCGCAATGTCACAGGCAAGATCCCAGAGCGCCCGATCTTCCCGCCGGGGTTTCCAAAGGTGCCGGAACACGCAGTGAAGCACCAAGTGAAGATACCCGCGATTTACAAGAGCGCGGTTCCTGCGATAACGGTCGATCAGCTTGTCCGGATCGTAATAAAGAGCGGTTCCGTCCGTACCCATAAACGCGATGGAAGGCCGCATCTCGTAAGTAAAGACGCTAAGCGCAATATCCAGAAAGCGCATATGAAGGTAGAGTTCCGCGCGCGACGACGTGAGAATCTCATTTCCGATTTTTCGAACCCTCTCTTTCATTTCTGCCTGCATGGCTTTGCCTCCCTTCTTTTCCTGTTTGCTACAGGTCAAACACTTTTTCCTTCGGGGCAAAACGGGCGTGCTGTTCGTTGAGTAAAACGCTCAGGCATTCCGCGCGCTCCTTGCGCGCCGCTTCTTCCGCCGCCGCGCCGATGCTCTCCCGCGTCAATATCCCGTTTTCGGCCAAAAATACAAGCCCCTCCGGGTCGTCGTCCGTAATCAAAAGACCCGCCGCGGCAACGGCGTTTTCTGTTAAATGGGACCGGTACTGTTTTTCGGCAGCCTCGGATAGATGAAAAGGATGCCGCAGGCGTTCCAGCGCGATGCGTAGCGCCGCCGCGGGCTCGGCCTCAATCTTTGCCATGGGAAACTGCTGATCGTAATTAACCGCGTCCACCCGGTTTCCTTGAAAGCACTGCCGGTAACGGTAACCCGCGCCATGGATGAAATGCTCAAAGATATGCGCGGGAGCGTTTTCCACGGACTCCTCAAAATATTCGGGAAAAATCCAAACAGCGGTTTCTCCGCCGCCATGGAACTCAACACGCACCTCCTGCTGTGTTTCCGTTAAAAGGCCGGGCAGGCAGGTCTGCTCGTCCGGGGAAGCGAAAAAGCGGATTTCCTTCAGCGCGCCACAGTTCATAAAGGCGCCGTTGCCGATGCGTGCCGCGCCCGCGCTAAGGCAGAGGCGTTCCAGCGCGGTGCAGTTATAAAACGCGTACTCCCCGATAACCTGTACCCCGGGAGGCAGTTGCACTTCCCGCAGAGAAGCGCCGCCTAGGAACGTTTCTCCGATTCCCGGCACGGGGGCGCTTACCCGTGCAGAGCGGATTTCCGCCTTGGGAGGCAAGCGTCTGGCGGCGGCCGGAGCGGAAAAAGCGTACGCGCAGATTTCCCGAACCGGCAGGCCGTCAACGCATTCCGGAATGGAAACTACGGAGCCGGCGCCCTCGCATGAAAGAACCGCCGCTCCGTTTGGAACGGATATATATTGTATCTTCAAACCGAAGCATCCCTTCTGTTGCACAAATTCGTATTTCACGACCCATACAAAAAGGGGGCGCAAACCCGGTGGGTTCGGCTCCCAAATGCTTAAAAATTTTGGAACTCGCTGCGCCGCTTTCTTTTTGATTATTATACTACAAACCTACGTAAAATTTAAGCTTTTTCAAAGAAACTTCTACTGTTTTATTCTTATAACCGCAAATTCTCTGAAACATAGCAGTTTTCCTTGCTAATAACCCATAAATCATGTAAGATAAAAAGTACTTTGCTTTTCGTGAATAATTAAGAATCGGTAGGTCAAACCGACCGCATTTGCTTTACTCGCAAACAGATAACGGATAAGGATGATAAGGTATGAATACGAAAAAGAGAAGTTTAATGATCGCGCTTATGACGGCGATGTTTCTAGGCGCTGTGGAAGGAACAGTCGTAACGACCGCGATTCCGACAATTGTGAAGGATTTGCAGGGATTCCAGATGATCAGCTTCGTCTTTTCGGTTTACTTACTGGCATCCGCAATTACCACGCCGATTTACGGGAAGCTCTCCGACCTTTACGGCAGAAAAAACACTCTCTCCATTGGAATATTCATCTTTATAACCGGAAGCTTCCTGTGCGGATTATCCCAGAACATGTATATGCTGATCGGGTTCCGCGTCCTTCAAGGGCTGGGTGCCGGTTCGATTTTTACGGTTACATACACCATCGTGGGGGACGTTTTTACGCTGGAAGAGAGGCCAAAGGTACAGGGAATGCTCGGAACGGTCTGGGGAATTGCCAGCCTGGCGGGACCGTTTCTCGGCGGTATCATCATTGAAACGCTGACCTGGCACTGGATTTTCTTCATCAATATTCCTTTTGGCATTCTTTCGGTAATTCTTCTCCAAAGGAATATCAAGGAAAGCTTCGAAAAGAAAAAGCAGCCCTTTGATTTTGCCGGAATTATTACTTTGTCCGCGGCAATGCTGATCTTTTTAAATATGTTTTTATCAATGAATACGGGAAATACAAACCAGAAACCATATTTCATCGCGTCGATAACATTGACGCTTTTTCTGCTGCTCCTGTTTTACAAAATTGAGAAAAAAGCTAAGGAGCCGATTTTCCCCTTTGATATATTTACAAAAGAAAGCACGCTTGCGAATATCATTTGCTTTCTGGCCTCCACGATTATGATTGGCATGGATTGCTATATGCCGATCTACCTGCAAAACGTACTCGGCCTCAGCGCGAAAATTTCCGGATTAAGCATGGCACCGATGTCGATTTCGTGGCTCATCGCATCGGTCGTCCTAGGAAGGTGCATGGTGCGGCGTGGCGGAAAGGCAGCGAACCTGATTTCCAACGGCATTCTTCTGGTCAGCACCCTGTGCCTTCCGACTTTAGGAACAAAATCCCCCTTGATCCTCGTTTTGCTCTACGTATTTATAATGGGGTTTGGCCTTGGGGGCACTTTTACGATTTTGACAATCATGATACAGCAATCCGTAGAATACAATAAAAGAGGCGCCGCAACCGCCGCGAATTCCCTGGTAAAGACATTGGGGGAAACCATCGGGATCAGCATTTTCGGAAGCGTTTTCAATTTATTTCTTACAAAATTCTTTGTGGAACGGGGCATTCATGGGGTGAATCCCGGGAATTTATACAAGTCCTCTACAACCCATCCCGCCGTCACCGGCGAGCTGACAAAGGAAGCCTTAAACAGTTCCCTCCATATCCTGCTTATCCTGTTTCTCATTATATCCATCCTGTGCATGATTTTATCTGTCTGCATACCGGATAAAAACAAGGCTTCGGATTAACGTATTTATAGAGAATATAATCACCCGGTGAAACCCGCATGCTGCGGATATTCCGGGTGATTTTTGGGCATATTGCCAGCAGGGAATACTGATACGGCTCCCCCCTGCCTAAAAACCGATCAATCGGGAAGAAAAAGCGGGACGAACTGGAAGGTGGTGCAGTCCACCAACCCGCGGTTCGTTAAGCGAAGCTCCGGAAGGCAGGCAAGCGGAATCAATGCCATCGTCATAAACGGCGAAACGATACTGCACCCGATCTGTTTCCATGCGGCGCTCAAATTCTCCACAATCCTGCTCATTTCTTCCAGAGGCTTGTCGTTCATCAGGCCCGCGATTGGGAGCGGAACTGTCCCCAGCACCTTGCCGTTCTGCACGGCGGTCATGCCGCCTCCGCAAGCAATCAGCGTGTTTGCCGCCAGCGCCATATCTTCGTCGTTGGTTCCGATCACCAGCAGGTTATGCGCGTCATGCGCAACGGTGGAGGCCATCGCGCCGCACCGGATACCAAAGCCCTTTACAAAGCCGAACCCGACTTTCCCGGTTTCATGGTGGCGTTCGAAAACCGCGGTTTTCAGAACATCCTGCGTTGTGTCGGACGAAACCTGACCGTCCTGTACCCTCAATTTTATATGGCGCTCAAAGGTGCCGACCCGCTCCGGTATAATTTCAATCACGCGCGCGGTTACCTCCTGCCCTTCGGCAGGAATCCGGAAGGACTCCGGCGTGATCGTGCCGCGGACACGCATGGATTTTGTCGCCCATTCCGGATAGCGGTATTCCCCAAGCTCCTCCGTCAGCTTTCCGTTTTTCGCCGCGGTTTTGCCGTCGATCAGAACCCTTGTAATTTCCAGCTTCTCCAGATCGTTAATAAATACGATATCCGCGCATTTTCCGGGCGCGATGGAGCCGAGATCGTGGTCCATCTGGTAGCACTGGGCGCAGTTGATTGTTACCATCTGTATTGCCGTAACAACGTCGATGCCCTCCTGCACCGCGCGGCGCACAATGTGGTCAAGGTGCCCCTGGCTTAAGAGCGTGTACGGGTGCGTGTCATCGGATATGAGCACCGCGAAGCGGGTGTCAATCTTATGCTGGGTAATACTTTTCGCCACTTCATGCAAGTCGTGCCATGCGGATCCTTCACGGAACATAGCATACATACCGAGGCGCATTTTTTGAAGCGCGTCTTCCTCGCGGGTGGACTCGTGGCAACAGCGCACGCCGGAAGCAATATAGGCGTTCAGGCCCTGTCCGGTTTCCGCCATGGAATAATGGCCGGTTATGATTTTATTCGCTTTCAGGGTTTCCGCTAGTTCTCCGTGCGCATGTTCGCTGGAAGACAGGACGCCTGGGAAATTCATCATTTCGCCAAGACCGACCACGCTGTCCCATTTCATCGTCTCCGCCACTTCCTTCGGACCGATAAAACAGCCGGTGTCCTCAAAGCCCGGAACCGCCGGGACACAGGACGGCGTAGTCACCATGGTTTTCAGCGGCGTCCGCTTGGCGTCTTCAATCATGCATTGAACCCCGTCAAGCCCCAGCACATTGCAGATTTCATGGGGATCCATATAAATGCCGGTTGTTCCGTGCGGCACAACCGCGCGCGCGTATTCCCCCACGCTCATCATGGAGGATTCCACATGAATATGCCCGTCCAGGAAGCCAGGGGCGATGTACTGCCCCTGCGCGTCGATTACCGCTGTGCTTTCGCCGATACAATGCTCCGCATTGCCCACCAGCGCAATTCTTCCGCTGGCAATCGCAACATCCGTATCCGGAAGGATTTCGCCCGTACAAACATTTATTAGCTTTGCGTTGCGAATGACTGTTTCGGCGGGTTTTCTTCCCTGTGCAACTGCGGCAAGGGTTTGGCTGCATTCCCAGAGCGGGGAAGCGCAAAATTTGTTTATCATCTGTAGACCTCCAGTACTTTTTGACGTATTTATGTATGCTGCTTTTGCCGATGGAATCGGCCGCCCTTTTGACCGTACAATGGGGTTTCGCCTTCAAGTTATACGCTATCTTCCGGTTCACACGAAGCAAAAGGGCCGACAAAGGATATTGCTATTATAAATCAGAAAACAGTACTTGTAAAATCTTAACAGAAACCTTTCTGAAATTGCAGCGATAATACAGCCGGAAAATCAGCCGCCCCGGCGCAATTGGATAGGATATAAGAAAAGCCGCCCGTTGAAAAGACGGACGGCTTTAAAAGTATATTTTCTTACCACTTGATGGTTACAACCGGCTTGATCAAATCCTTCGGTTTATCTTTCATCAACATGAGTGCCTCTTCAACCTTATCAAGGCCTTCAAAGCGATGGGTAACCAGTTTGCTGGTATCGAGCCTGCCGGATACCATAAGGGAAGCCAGTTTTTCCATGCGGAGCCTGCCGCCCGGCATTAAGCCGCCGGCAATCGCCTTGTGACCCATGCCGCAGCCCCATTCAACACGCGGGATCTTAATATAATCGCCTTCGCCAAGATAGTTGACGTTGCCAATTTTTCCGCCCGGCTTCAGCATTTTAATCGCCTGTGCAAACGTGTCAACATCGCCGCCCGCAATGATAACGCGGTCAACGCCCTTACCGTTCGTCTTTTCCATAACCTGCTCTACAATATCGCCTTCGCGGTAATTAATAATATCCGTAGCACCGTAGGCTTTCGCCGCATTGATGCAATTGGTGCGGGAACCAACAGCAAACAGACGGGAAGCACCGCGGAGAGCCGCACCGGCTACAGACATCAAGCCTACCGGTCCGATACCGACAACGACCACACTATCGCCAAACTGAATATCGGCAAGCTCCACGCCGTGAAAGCCGGTAGGCACCATATCGGCCAGCATACAGGCGGCCGCAGGGTCCATTCCTTCCGGAAGATGCGCCAAATTGCCGTCGGCATCGTTTACATGGAAAAATTCCGCAAACACGCCGTCTTTAAAGTTCGAAAATTTCCATCCTGAAAGCATCCCGCCGGAATGCATCTGGTAACCGGCCTGTGCTTCAAGGGAATTCCAATCAGGAGTAATCGCGGGGACAATAACTTTATCGCCCGGCTTAAAGTCTTTTACAAGGCTGCCTACTTCAACAACCTCACCGATCGCTTCATGGCCGAGGATCATGTCTTTGCGCTCTCCAAGCGCACCTTCCCAAACCGTATGAATATCCGATGTGCAGGGTGCCAAGGCAATTGGGCGGCAAATTGCGTCCATGGGGCCGCAGGCGGGACGGTCTTTTTCAATCCAACCTGTTTTTCCGATTCCTAACATTGCAAATCCTTTCATTTTCTTACTCCTTCCTCTTATTTGTTAACTGTTAATCAAAAGATTAACAAACTATTATTATTTATTATAATCTCCAATTTTTTAACAGTCAATCGTTTTCCAGTTTAATAAATTTTATTAAATATGCCGATATTGCACCTCTGTAAAAAACAAGGGGCCGGATTAAGAAAAGAAGCCCGCGAACCGCAGCGGGCTTCTTTTATTCGGGAATCTTAAAATCCGACTCCTCGTAGCTGGACAAATTTTTATGAAAGTAGGAAAATCCGCAGACTGCGAGAAGGACAAAAACCGGAAGGGCCGAAATAATATAACGCGGCCGGGCCTCAAACAAAAGCTGGTACAGTAGAAATCCAAGGCCCGCGATTCGCAGGATATTCATCAGGGGCATTTTATAATCGTCGCTGTTGTTCAGCAAAGGGCAGATCAGCAAAAAGAGAAGCACAATCCAGACAGCCTGCACCAGATTTGCAAACCGAGGGTAATTCGCCCCGTAAAAACGCAAATAACTTTGCATCCATTTGCTGAAGGGCGCGGTCGATACGCTCGGCTGGTCCACATCGTAGCCTTCCCCCTCCACCCAGAAGGTTCCGTCGCTAAACACCCAGTTCGCCTTATTATATAAAAACCGGGCGTATCCCTTGGGGGTGTACGCCGCTATGCGCCTTTTTGCCTCTGCGAGTGTTCCGGCTTTCTTTTCTTCCGGCGTTTTCAGCGTGTATGCAAACAAATTGTCCTCGCCGCTGTACGCGCCATACAGCGGCTTTCCCGTACTCCCCGACACCTTTGTATTTAACCCCATCATAAAAAAATAGGACATCGGCAGGGCTTGGGAATAGTCCAGAACCTCTGCATACGGTTCCTTCACAGTTACGTTATAAGCCGCACCGCAACTTGCCGCGCCGGCGAAAATTAGAACGAAAGAAAGAAGGCATAACCCAAGCTGTTTCAAGCGGTTCAGGTTTTGGATAAACAAATAAATAACGATTGAAAACAAGGCGATCAATGTATAGGGTTTGATATAATACCCGACCATCGACAAAAAACCGATTAGGAACAGAAGCGCGCCTTTCCATACAATCCGTTTCTCCTCCCGCCATTTCAGAAACAGCAGAAAAATAAGCGGGAAGAACAGCATGGAAAACGTATCGGAGTACGGCACTACCAGCCACGGCGAAAAACCGAAAAGCATGACAAACAGAAGAAGGGACACAAACCCGCAGGTGGTTCCAAACTGCTTCCTGCAAATCAGAAACACCAGAAAAATTGCTATGTCCACAACAAGGACATTCACGACCGCCAAAAACAGCCAGTAATCTGTGCCGCCGAAGGCAAAAAAGGCTTTCAGCAGATATTTCAGCAGGCAGAACATTAGTAGGTTGTTCGGGTAGGTCGAGAAATAAAAACGCTGGGAGGACAAATCCCCCTTTGCAGCGGATTCCACAATGGTGCTGCAATCCCAACCGATCGGGCGGTAAATCGCCTGTACCATTACCATCTGAAGGGCAAACAGCACCAACAGGCCGGCGGCGGCCCACGGAACAGGATGCCTGCGGATAAAGGAAAAGAACGCAGAACAACTTTTGGAAATCCCCCTCGCTTTATAGAGCAATAAAAAAAGAACAACCAGAAGGACACCCGCCATAGTAATGGAAAACGGCATATCAAACTGAAACATACTGCTGGCATTCAAAAAGCAAACATTCAAGAAAATACAGGTAAAAGTAACCAAAAAAACACACCGCAGCAGGAAAAATAGCCACTCCGGAAAAGAGGAGGGCTTTTCATAAAACAAATGAAAAATCCGATTTTTTCTGGAACTTGCAAGGTATCCGCGCAAAGATCCGCACTCCTTTTTTTCAATAATCTATGGTATTCTAGCATTTATTTTTATTTTCTTGATTACAGATTAAAGAAACTGTGATAAAATAGAAAAAAAGAGAAATTTGTCGATTTGAGGAAACACATGTGGAACAAAGCCTACAAATACACATTCAAACTGCATATTTCGCATAACCCGGTTTCTGTATCAAAGCAGTCGGCTCATTTTCACACAATAAAAATCATTCTATATTTACAAAATTTTAACAATAAATTCAGTAAATATGATGTAATCGAAAAAATTATACAGAATTATTTTAAAATTTATGAAGGGGCATATCTGAACGAAACCGCTTCCTTCTATGAGCTGGATCCCACCATTGAAAATATCGGAAGAGTTTTTTACAGCCATTTGAAATCCATCGTCCGGGAAAACGGATTCGAATTATTAACGCTGGAAATCAGCGAAACCCCTACCCGGATTTTTAGTATATCAGAAAAAGAAATTTTTTAATTCTGCCTACTATAATAACCAAGAAAGGATGCGTGTACAAATGAAGCAACATCGTTTTTTTATACTGCTGGTTCTTTCCGCGCTTATGGCGATTTGCTCCCCGGCATATGCTTTTGCAAGCGGAATCCCATCGAGCTCCGGCAATTCCGTTATTCAGATTGACGGGAATTTCGACGACTGGAAAGACGTTCCGTATTCCTATGAATATAACTGGAACAACCCCTATATCCTGTATAACCAATGGAACCCTGCCACGCAAAAAAACGAAACAGTTACCTACACCGATGAAAATGGAAAGCCCTACAACACAACAATCCGGCATAAGATGTCGCTTTACAGGGACGACCAATACGTTTACTTACATATTATTATGGCAAAAAACTACTACCACAGCATCATCGGCGACGATTATGAATTCTGGTGCGACGGGAAACGGGTTATGTTTCAGGTCGTAATGCCCGGAGGACGCACGATTACAAGTTCTTCGTTCGGTCCCGGAATCCACCCGGTAGAGGTAAGGCACGGGGATTCCGGCATTGCTTGGAGCATTGCAAAAGGTTCAAAGGCCATACTGAAAAGGAATCCGGGCGGCGTGAACGACGAACTGGAAATGAAAATCCCGTTTTCGGAATTGAAACGCCAGAGACCCAGCATTGACCCGGACGATATCCGCGTTCTGGAATTCTTTACCCCCAACCTCATGTACCGGCATATCGCGTGCGCCGGTACGGATACTGCTCCCTATATCGGCATTGCGGTCTGTGCCGCTTTCGCCGTTGCTGGATATTTACTTTACAGAAAGAAAGGTAAACAGTTGGTATGACGGCAGTTTCCATCCTGTGTTTTATCATATGGCTTTATATTCTTAGGGTCGGATACCGTTCCAAACTGGATTTCTTTACCTTTGTCTGGGGTAGTGTGGGCGTTTTTGTCTTTATGATGATATGGGTCAGCCCTTCCCTGTCCGTTCCTTTCTCCAAACTAATATCCTACGTTTCGGGGCTGGTGGGACAGGCAACGCATATGTACGAAGCCTCCACGCAACTGGGAATCTTATTTGTTCCCAACGCGAAATCCTCCGTCATTTCCCTGTATATTGACCTGGAATGTTCCGGGATTATTGAAATTATGGCGTTTCTCTGCATGCTTTGCTTTTTCCCCGTTTTCAGCGTCAAGGAAAAGCTGATGATCGGAGTGGGGGCGGTTGTCTGGATATTTGCCGCAAACATCCTGCGCGTATTCCTAATCTGTATGATGGTTTACTACCGCGGTTTGAGCGCTTTCTATCTGGCGCATTCCATAGTGGGGCGCATGGTGTTCTACATCCTTTCCATCGCCCTCTATTTCCTTGTGTTTACAAAAGCCCAGATCAGAAGGCAGAAAGTCGGAGGCTTCCGTTATGCTGGAAATCATTAAATTTTTATCCAGCCAGTTCATTTTCTGGCTGGCATGGATCTTTATCCCGCTTGTAATGGAAGGCGTGCCTTCCGTAATCAGCTTTTTCCTGCTTCTGAAAAAGGGGGTTCGCCAAAAAAAGGAAAAGAACCCGATCCTTTTGCCCGAAATCTCCCTGATTATCCCGGTTTACAATTCCAGCGACACGCTGGAAGCGTGCCTTGAATCCGTTTATCATTCCAATTACCCTTTGGATTTAATCGATATCCTGTTGGTGAATAACAAAAGCACCGATGACAGTTTCCTTGTCTATCAAATGGCACAAGCGAAATTCCCGAAACTGTCCATGCAGTGGCTGAACGCAAAGCAGGGTAAATCCAAGGCGCTGAATATGGCGCTGTATAACAGCGAAGGAAAATACATAATCCATATCGACAGCGACGGAAAGCTGCACCCCGACGCGCTGAAGAACATCGTCGTGCGGTTTGAAAACAACCTGAACATCCATTGTATGACGGGAAGCATTTTGACCGACCCGGATTTAATTAATCAGACGAAGGGTCCCTTAAAGCGCCTGTTCCGCAAACTGGAATTCATGGAATACTGCCAGGCGTTTCTGGTCGGCAGGAATTTCGAAGCGGAGCTGAACAGTATTTTTACCCTGTCTGGCGCGTTTTCCGCCTTCCGGAAATCCACTATTTTGAAAACGCAGCTCTACAACACCGACACCGTCAGCGAAGACACCCACGTAACCTTTCAGGTGCGCAAGCTGCTGAAGCAAAAGGTGTATATCTGTGAAAACGCGTTTTTTCTGGTGGACCCGATCGAAGACTTCAACAAGCTGTATGTGCAGCGCCAGCGTTGGCAGCGCGGCGAGCTGGAAGTCGCCCACATGTTCCATATGGAAAAATTCTCACTGCTGCCCGGCTTCTTTTCGAACTTTATGGTGCGTCTCCTGCTGTTTGACCATACGTTTGTCTTTCCCCGGATGATCTGGTACTTTGCGCTTATCTTCCTTGCGTTCTGGGGTTCCCAGGTACAGCATATTGTCACATCCGTTCTGATTTTATACTGTATGTATGTTTTAACAACATTTTTATTCTATCTGAACGTCAATATCTACTTTTCGAATTTCCCGGAATACAAAAGCTTCTACCGGTCTAAGTTCTATCTGATATTTCTGCTGCCGCTCTACAATTTTATTGTTTTCTGGATCCGTGTTGCGGGGATCATCAACAGCATAAAAGGGCACAATAGTTGGCGTACCAGCAATATTACGGAGGAATTTTCGAAATTCCGCAAGGTTGTCCGGTCCGATCTTTTTGTTTTTTCCTGCTTCTTCATACATAAACAAAAACGCGTGCGGACAATGCGTAAAGGGGAAATGAAAATTGGGATTTGAACAGTACAAGTTTAAATTTTATCTGAACGCAAACCATGCGATTCAAATTAACGGCCGAACCGGCGAAGTACATCCGCACACCTGGGAAATCAGCATTATAGCCGTTAAGAGGAACGATCGCTTTGTGCGTTTCAACGATATGGAAGCGGTTATTGACGCGATGTTCGACAAGTATCAGGACAAGCTGATCAACGAAGTGGAACCTTTTAACGAAATAAATCCCACTCTGGAAAATATATGTGAAGTCTTTCGGGACAAAATTGACCGGATACTCAAAAACGAGGGCTGGGAGCTGAAAAGGATTGAAGTCAGCGAAACGCCCGCGCGGTCCTATGTTATGACTTACGCGGATGATACGTCCAGTCTGGAAAAACCGGCTTTATCCGGATTGGATAAGGACGCGCAGGAACAGTACATTACCAATATCATCAACGAATATCTTCACCCGGAAAACGGCGCTCTGTCGTAAACACGGGGCATGAAAAAGGACGGCTCTGCATGGGCCGTTCTTTTTTTATCGAAATTCGAACAAATCATCATGGGAAGAAAGCATAAAAAACAAAATAGTATCCCATAATAAAACTTAAAACCGGAATGTTAGGAATCTGGCAAAATGATTGTTCTTTTAAAGGGCCTTGAATGTTACACCCCAAAACACATCGGAAAAAATGATATTTTGATAAGCGGGGGAAAAATTGAAAAGATACGGCCCGAAATCCACCTAAACAGCGAATATGTACACATTTACGATTGCGGCGGCCTAATCGCCTTGCCGGGCCTGATTGACCAGCACGTCCATATTCTGGGCGGCGGCGGCGAAGGAGGCTTTATAAGCCGCATTGGGGAAATCGAGGCCAACGAAATTCTGGAAACCGGCGTTACCACCCTTGTGGGATTGCTGGGCGCGGACAGCTGTACCCGAAGCCTAGACGCCCTTTACGCAAAAGCAAAAGCATTGGAGGAGGCGGGAATCACAACCTATCTTTATTCCGGTGCATATTCCATGCCGCCCGTCACCTTTACCGGAAGCATCGTGCGCGATTTGGCATTTATTGATAAGGTAATCGGAATCGGCGAAATTGCCGTTTCAGACCACCGTTCCTCCCACTGCGGGCTGCATGAGATGCTGAAAATGGCGTCGGACACCCACTTAGGAGGACTCCTTGGAAAAAAAGCCGGCGTTCTGCACCTGCATATGGGCAGCGGGAAACAGGGGCTGGCTCCTGTTCTGCAGATGCTGGAGCACAGCGAACTGCCTATGGAAGAATTTGTCCCCACCCATGTGAACCGCGACAGGGAATTATTTGGACAGGCGGTGGAATACTGCAAGTCTGGGGGTTGCATTGACCTTACAACCGGCGAAACCGACGGGATTTCCGTCCCGGACGCAGTAGAACGGCTGATCCGATCCGGATGCAGTTTGAAAAACGTTACAGTCAGTTCTGATGCAAACGGAAGTAATCCAAACGGTACTGTCAGCCGCATTCATACTTTGTGGGAGGACATTCTCCGCTGTATTACTTATAAAAAAATCGACCCGGAAACCGCATTTAGCCTGGTGACGCAGAATGTGGCAAAAGTATTGAAGCTATACCCCCGAAAAGGAGCGCTTCTGGAAGGAAGCGATGCGGACATTCTGGTCATCAGCCGAAATTACGAAATAAAAAAACTTTTCAGCGCAGGGAAACTGTTGAAAGAATATGAAAACACAGGTGAAAAGAATGCAAAAAAGAGGTTACCTTATCATTATCGGAGGCGCAGAAGATAAGAACGGCGAAAGCGTAATCCTGAAGCAAGCGCCCGAAATGCTCTCCGATAATGATATTCTTACGGTCTTAACTACGGCGACGGAAAACCCGGAAAAGGTCGGGGCAAATTATCACGAGGTATTCGAACGGCTTGGCGTAACCAATATCGAAATCTTAAATATCAACACGCGCGAGAACGCGGAAAATGAGCATTACTGCGAAATGATCCGAAAATCCAAATGCATTTTTATGACGGGCGGCGACCAGCTCCGCATCACAAGCATTTTGGGCGGAACAAAGGCATACAGCGAAATAAAAAATCTTTACGACGAGGGTGGAATCATTATGGGAACCAGCGCCGGCGCGTCCGTAATGACTTCCACCATGGTGGTTCAGGGGAAAGACAATGAGCCCGCCCGGAAATGCACCCTGAAAATGGCGCCGGGGCTGGGCCTTTTGAACGGCGTGATTATCGACCAGCATTTCGATCAGCGCGGGCGGTTCGGGCGGCTGCTTTGCGGGGTGGCGGAGAACCCGGATGTTTTGGGAATCGGTATTGACGAGGATACCGCCATCAAAGTTTACCCCGACCTGCACTTCGAAATTATCGGCTCGAACGCGGTAACGATCATTGATGGGAAAACCATTCAGAGTTCGAATGTTTCCGAACTAAACCCGGATGAGATCCTTGCCATTATGGGCGTAACGGTTCACGCGCTTCCCCAGGGGTATGGATTTGATCTGACTGAAAGAAAGGTCTTACGTTTAAAAGATGGGAACTGATAAAATACGAATTCTGGACTTTATTACCTATCCGGGCCGGAATATTTACTGCCACAGGCCCATTATGAAACTGATCGTGGACATCGGTGAATATTGGGATATCCCCACAAAGGATATCGAGGGGTTCCATGACCGCCTGCTGAAAGCCTTTCCGGGGCTTAGAAAAAACTGCTGCAGTCTTGGGTACGAGGGCGGTTTCCTGAAACGGCTGAAAGAAGGGACCTACCTTGCGCATGTGCTTGAGCATGTTATTCTGGAAATGCAGTACATGCTCGGCTACAAAGTAAAATTCGGGAAAACCCGTGTGCTGGAGGAGCCTTCGGTTTACTACCTTGTTTATGAGTTTCAGAACGAGGTCTGCGGGCTGGAATGCGGGAAAACCGCTGTTTTTATTTTGAATTGTTTTCTCAACGGCACAGAACCCGACACGCAGTTCTTTATGGATTATCTAAAAAAAATCTCCATCGATGCGGAGCTTGGCCCAAGCACCACGGCGATTGTGCAGGAAGCGAAGCGCCGGAACATTCCGGTAACGAGGATCGGCCACGAAAGCCTTGTGCAGCTCGGCTACGGAAAGTACAGCCGGATTGTGGAATCCACCCTGACGGACGCAACATCCTGCATCGCCGCCGACATCTCCTGCAACAAACAGCTTACGAAAACCATTCTTGCCGAAAACCACATTCCCGTGCCGTACGGAAAGGTGGTCTATTCCGAAATCTCCGCCGTCATCGCGGCAAAGCAGATCGGCCTTCCCGTCGTGCTGAAGCCCTGTGACGGCAATCAGGGAAAGGGCGTCGTTTTAAATTTAGACCGGGAAGAAGATATTAAAAACGCGTTCCGCGAGGGATGCAAATACGGCAGCGGGGTGATCGTTGAAAAATTTGTAAGGGGAAACGATTACCGTGTGCTTGTGGTCGGCAATAAAGTGAGCGCGGTTGCCAAGCGCCTGCCCGCCATGGTTGTCGGCGACGGAAAGCATACGGTCAGGGAACTGGTCGATCTGGTAAATCTGGATGAAAACCGCGGGGAACAGCACGAAAAGCCCCTGACAAAAATCAAGATCGATGAAATTTCCATCCGTATCCTGGAAAATGAAAATTTGACGGTGGATTCCATTCCGGAGCAAGGCCGGGTGGTAAAGCTTCGCGCAAACGGGAACCTGAGCACCGGCGGCACGGCAATCGACTGCACCGACCAGATTCATCCGGAAAACGCGGAGCTTGCCGTCCGGGCCGCGAAATCCATCGGGATTGACATTGCGGGAATCGACATCGTCACGGAGGATATCTCAAAATCCATTTTGGATACCGGAGGCGTGATTGTGGAAGTAAATTCCGCGCCCGGCATTCGCATGCACATTTACCCAAGCCAGGGCACGCCGCGGAATGTTGCGGCAGACATTGTGGATCTTCTGTTCCCTACGGACGAATCCATCCGCTTCCCCATTGTTTCCGTTACCGGAACCAATGGAAAAACCACAACGGCGCGCCTGATAGCCCACACGCTGTCTTTATGCGACAGAAAGGTTGGTTTGACCAGCACCAGCGGAACGTTTGTGAACGGAAAATGCCTTTTTAAAGGCGATCATTCCGGGCCGCGCAGCGCCAAAACCCTTTTATCGAATAAGGATATCGATTGTGCGGTTCTGGAAACTGCACGCGGCGGCATTATCCGGGAAGGTCTGGGGTATGATCTGGCCGACGTCGGAATTGTGATGAATATTGGCGAAGACCATTTGGGAATGGACGGAACCGAAACGCTGGAGGACCTCGCTTACGTCAAATCTCTGGTAACGGAAGCGGTTAAGGAAAACGGCTACGCTGTTTTGAACGCGGAAGACGGTATGACCCCCTATCTGGCGGAACGGACAAGGGCAAATATCGTCCTCTTTTCAAAAAACAACCGTTTCGAAAAAATCGGCAAAGAGGAGCAGATCCGGGTGTTTGCACAGGACGGATGGATTCGCATACAGGAAAAAGAAACCCTGATTTCCCTTCTTCCTGCAGCGGATGTCCCGATCACCTGCGGCGGAAAGATTGCATGCAATATTGAAAATTCGCTGGCCGCAACCGCAGCCCTCTATGCGCTGGGGATTCCCGCCGATAGAATCGCACAGGGCCTGCGGTCGTATAAACAAAACAGCGGACGCTTCAGCTTATATGATGTGAATAATTTTCACATTATGCTTGATTACGGGCATAACCTTCCGGGATATCAAGAGGTCATTCGGGCCTGCAAACACTTTCAGCCGAAAAGGCTGGTCGGTGTAATCGGGATGCCCGGCGACCGCAGCGATAAAGCCATCCGCTCGGTAGGCGCTTTATGCGCCGAATCCTTCGACCGGATTTATATTAAGGAGGATGAGGACAAGCGCGGCAGGGAACCGCTGGAAGTAGCCAATCTGTTTAAAAGCGCAATCCTCGAAAAAAATTACGATGAAGAAAAAGTAACGGTCATCGAAAACGAGCTGGAAGCTCTAAAAGCAGCCGTTGAAAGTGCAGATGCCGGCGATCTGATTGTTATCCTCTACGAAAAACTGGAACCCCTTCAGGAATATTTAAACGCAATCGGCGCGAAGCCCGCGCAATAACGAAAAGAGGACATGGAAAAATCCATGTCTTCTTTTCTATAATTTCGAAACCCGTTTGCTGCAAATTGCTAATTTAAAAATATTTGAAAAAATATGTTGCAATATCCCTCCTATGTTGTCTTTATAAAATTGAAAAAAATGATTTTATATTTATAAGGAGATAGTTCTGGAATATCAGCCATCGAGTCGGTTCAATTCGTTACCTGCCTTGGCGTTTTCAATGTTGATGACATTCTTTAAATACGATCGGCTGTATATTTGGATACTTTCTTTGCCGAATTGTAAGCGGTGGGAAGTATGCAGCAAAATTCGAACTTAAGCTGGCTTGTAAGCCTGTGGGAGAAAATGAAGCTTTTTTAAAGAAACAATCCTATCTATTAGCAAGACTCGAGTCATGGCTATGTAGTTCGACTGAACGCCTATTGATACATTCGGCAGGCGCTTTTTCCATATACATAAAACGGCTTGCAAAGATTCCCCTATTTTCTGTTTTGTCCTTTCAAAAGGATGTTTATCGAAGCCTGCGCCGCCTGACTCAGAATCCTGCGTTCATCGTCCGGAGCATTGTCCGCGAAGGCGGCGTCGCAGAAAAGAATCCGCGTCCCCCCAATGGAATATTCTTCTACGATTTCCCCTTCAGCCGGAATTTTCGCAAGCATGATTATCACCACGCTACATGTGTATTCCTATTGAGAATTGTCCTATGACACCACTCTCTACGGAGGCGAAAAAAATGCCCTACTGCCTTTATTTACGCAAATCCCGCGCGGATGCGGAAGCGGAAGCCCGCGGCGAGGGCGAAACGCTTGCCCGCCATGAAAAAACGCTGCTGGAGCTTTCCAGGCGGCTACATTTGGAAATATCCGAAATCTACCGCGAAATCGTATCCGGCGAAACCATCGCAGCCAGGCCGGTCATGCAGCGGCTTCTGGCCGAGGTGGGACGAGGCGTCTGGGACGGCGTACTCGTAATGGAAGTGGAGCGTCTCGCCCGCGGCGACACAATCGACCAGGGCATTGTTGCCCAGACTTTCAAATTGAGCGGGACCAAGATCATTACGCCAATGAAAACCTATGACCCGAATAACGAATACGATGAGGAATATTTCGAATTCGGATTATTTATGAGCCGGCGTGAGTACAAAACCATCAACCGGCGTTTACAGCGGGGCCGCATCGCATCGGTAATGGAAGGTAAATATAACGGAAGCAAACCACCATACGGCTACCGCCGCGTGAAAATTGAAAACGGCCGCGGTTATACCCTTCAACCCGACGAGGAACAGGCCCCCGTTGTAAAGCTGATTTTCAGCCTGTATGCATACGGCGAAAAAAGGGCAGACGGCGGCATGGACGAAACCGGTATTTCCAAAATCGCCAGCAAGCTCAACAGCCTGGGAATTCCAACCGCAAAGGGCTGCGTCTGGACTGCCTCTTCCATCCAGACGATGCTGCGCAATCCGGTCTACATCGGAAAAGTCCGATGGAACGCGCGGCCCGTCCGGAAGAAAATAGAGAACGGCGAAATGGTAAAAACCCGCCCCCGCGCAAAACCGGAGGACTGGATTCTAAAGGACGGGCTGCATCCGGCGCTGATTGATAATAAAACGTGGGAAACGGTACAGCGCCGACTGAAAGAAAACCCTTCCCGCCCATGCCCACGAGAATACGAAACGCAAAACCCGCTTGCCGGGCTGGTGGTCTGCGGGATCTGCGGACGGAAAATGGTACGCCGCCCTCAAAAAGGGGCGGCCGCCACGCTGATGTGCCCTGCACCCGCCTGCCGGAACATCAGCTGTAGGCTGGACTGCGCCGAGGATCGAATCCTGCTTGCGCTGCGCGGCTGGCTATCCGGTTATCAGCTTCCATACGAAGCCGCATCCCGCCAGACGCCGCAATCAGAGTGGAAAAAGCAGGCCCTCGCGAAAATGATTCGCAAGCAGAGAGAGCTGATAAAACAGCAAGAACGGATTTATGAATTTTTCGAAAAGGGCGTTTATACCACCCCTATATTCCAAGAACGCCTGAAAAGGAATCTGGAACAATTGGAATATACAGAAAAAACGATTACACAAATCCAGGCGGAAATACAGGCGCTTAAACCTGAGCGCAATAAGGAAATCCTGCCAAAAACAGATCCCGTATTCGCACGGTATGAATACGGGACTCCGGCGGAAAAAAACGCGCTTCTCAAGTCTGTTTTAAAAAAGGTGATTTATACGAAAGCCGTCCGGACGCATCGGAACGGCGCGCCGGACGGCTTTGAACTGATCCTTTTCCCACGCCTGCAAAAAGGACATACGGATAACGGATAACCTTATGGAGCAGAAGAACTGGCACATTTGGAAATGATTGGCACAATTGTCCATCAGTTAACACGGAACCTTACCGAAGAAGAGATCAAAGCCGGCGGATTTGACGCTTACTTTGTTAACCATACGAACGGAGTTTATCCCGCCGACTCATCCGGTATGCCGTTCACCGCCGCATATCTGCAGGTGAAGGGCGACCCGATAACGGATATCCACGAAGATTTGGCGGCCGAACAAAAAGCGCGCAGCACCTACGACAACATCCTGCGTTTTACCGACGACCCGGATGTGCGCGACCCAATCAAATTTCTTCGTGAACGCGAAATCGTGCACTACCAGCGCTTTGGCGAAGGGCTGCGCATTATTACCGACCAACTGGATTCGAAGAACTTCTATGCGTTTAATCCTGCGTTTGATAACCGAAAATAAAAAAGGCGCGGCCGAATGGCTGCGTTTTTTTTTTGCCCAGTTACAGCCAAATAGCGGCGCATACCGCTTTTTGCCCGGAACAAGGAAGAAAACCGGGAACCTCCATATGAAAATTGCCATTTGGAGGTTCCCGGTAAATCGTATTCGTTTTTCCTCGGAACGTTTTGAAAACTCACCCGCCAATTTTACATCTTGTCCGTCCTGCCTAAAAGATAATCCGTACTCACTCCAAAAAATTCAGCAAGACAGCATAAAGTAAGAACCGAGGGGTACCGATTCCCTCGTTCGTAATTTCCGATAGACATTGGATGGGCGCCTATATCTCTCGCAAGCTGCGCCTGTGAAAGCCCTCTTTGATTACGCAAATTGTGTAAACGTTCAGGAAATTTCATGATTCATTCACCGCCTAATAAACAAAGGTTATATTATGTCAACCCCATCGATACGCCGATGGGTATTTCCGCAGCGCCAAAGGCGTGTTCCCTACGGTCCGAAGGAGGCCGTAATCCATTGTGCCAAGGGAATTCGTCTGTCTTGGGGCTGCTTTTTTTTCTGCATTGCCTTTTCGTTTCTTCCAGCATGTATTTATTCGCACTGTGATTCCATTTGAACAAAAAACATCCCGCTGCTGCACACAAAGCAGCAGTTTATTACTGAACCACCAAATACCGGCTTTGCCTTTTCGGATAAATGGGTAACATCCATTCCTCCGAGCCAAAGCAAAGGCCTGCAAAGGTTGTGGAATTCGTGGAAAATACAACTTCCTTAAACTGACTGGCAAGCACGGCAAACAAATAGGTGACTACCAATTCCTGCGACTTGCAGTCCTCATAGATTTGCGCATATTCCTCCAGCATAGGCATTTTTATTTTCCGCAATATGTTCTGATTCCACTTCGGATCAATTTCGGAACACAACGCAAGATACCCTGTAAAATGGTCTTCAGGATTTACAATGTAAACACAGAATTTTGCGGAACAACGCAAGGCTACTTTCTGGCACACAATCCACTGCTTACGCATTTTCTCCCGATAGGTCCGGGAAGGGATATTTCTAAACAGTTCAAATAAATCTTTTTCACAGTGATTATTAAAAAAATCGCGTTGATAGTGCTGAAGAAACATCTGCTTATCCATCGTTTGAAATAAATATTTCATTTTTGAAAACTGAGCTGCATCCATTGTCATTTTGACTTCACCATCCCGTCAGGGCCCGAATTTAAAGGTCCCGCTTTTAAGAACGACTTTTAATTTTCTTGCCCGCTTTCCATATACGTCCATTCTGCTAATTTTTTTGCCTTTTGCTGAGCCTCTTCAAATGGAAAAAGAATATTTTTTTGACCAGACGAAACTGTTTCCCCTTGGTCATCCCCGGAATCCTCGAACTTGTGGCTGGAAACAGCACCGCTGAAATCCTTGTTAAGCTTTTCAGGGACATTTATTTCCTCCTGATATGCTTTTAACTGCTGAGAGAGCTGAGCATTCTCCTCTTCGAGCCTCTGAATTCGGTCGTTTCCGGCACTTAGCTGAGCCAACAGCTTTACATTTTTTACCTGAAGATCGGTTTTTTCGCGCATTAAGATATTCAACTGCTCTTTTTCGCCTTTCGACCGTTCCAAAAGTGATTTTGCGGCCTTTGCCTGCCGATCCATTTGATCGAGAATATACTGCACAGAGTGATGGACATTTCGAATCTCTTGACACAAGCAGGCATTTCTTCTTTTTAAAGAAATATTCTCCTGCTCTTGATGTTGATATTTCGACAGCACAACCTGCATGTCCTCTTTCTGATTTTCTAGGACGCTGACAAGATCTTTCAGCCGCAGATAATCATTGTGCAAATCGCTGTACTCTTTTTGCAACTGTTCAAGTGTCGCCCTCGCGGTTATGCCGTTATCAACCTCTTTCTGCAAAGAAAGGATTTGCTGCCGCTGTTTCTGCATTTTATGAACCCAAAGCCGGAAGTGCCTTTTTGTGCGCTCCACTTCTTTGGCATATCTGTCCTCCATCTGGCGCAATTGCTCCTCTTTCTGGGTAACCTCATTCTCCAGCCGGGAGAATTCCTTCTGTGCGCTTTCCAACGCCAAGGATTTTTCCTGAAAACTTTTTTCAAGGCTAGCATACTTAGACTGCAGGGACTGGAAGCTGCTTTGCAAACTGCTTAATTCCGAATTATCCCCGCCCCTCTGCGCCAGTTCCTCATTTAGCCGCTGCACTTCATCCTGAAGGCTCTTTTTCTCTTTCTTTGTGCCGGCAACATGTTGTTCCAAGCCGGCGCAATAGGTTTTTAATTCCTCCAGACGCTTCTTAAGGGTGCGGATTTCGTCCGACTCAACATTTTGCATCTGTTCGCAGCTGCGGTTGTATTTTTCCGTGATCTCTTCCATGGATCTTTGCAGTACCTGATAATCCTGCTGCGTTTTATCAAGAATCGCCTGCAAATCCGTTTTTTCTTTCATATACTGCTGCAGGCGCTCCTGAACTTTTTCAAAATCCGCCCCGATTTTCTCTGTTTCGCTCAACTGCGATTTCAACAAGCGGCACTCATGGTTCAGGTTTGACCGTTCGATCAAAAGGTCTTTGACCTGCTGCTCCAGATTGGCCTTCATGCGCCTTTCCCGTTCTTTCATTTCCTCAATGAAGTGATCCACGTCCTTTTTTGCATACCCGCCCAACAGCGAAGGCTTCAGTTTGTCTTTTAAATCTTCCTGTTCGCTACGATTCCTTATTGCATAGAGATCTGAATCATCATAGAAATCTTCCGGTTCTGTTGTCATCTGATAAACCTTTTTTTCCATTACCGAACCATATCCTTTCACCGCTTATGGAGTAATAACGCTTGTCTATGCGCCTTCTATGGTGCAGGCCTCGCCGACAGCAAGGCCTGCGGCGCTATGCGCGGGAAGCTCCAGAATGTTTTTAGTCCCTTTCACAATTCTGCCTACCCGCCATGGAGGAAGCGTTTCGACATATAATACTTTGTATTCCTTGCTGAAATAAACAACATCTATTGCAAATCTCATAAAACAGGTATGGATACAAGAACAATTTTCCAGTAAGAGACCTTCTCCCTTTCGTAAGGTTTTCTTCCCCATAAGGCCCTTCAGCCTTTTTAGAAAACCGTCCGCAATAGAAACGCGATCTGCAATAACAGCCCCATTTTGCATTACTTTCATCTTTCAAATCTCCGTAAACATTTTCATAATTGATAGAACAGATGGTCCGAGAAGGACAATAAACAAAGCCGGGAAAATGAAAAGAACCAACGGGAATAAAATCTTGATTGGAATTTTCATGCTTTTTTCCTTAACCTCCTGCTTATGCGCCATGCGGACTGTATCCGCCTGCGCGCGCAAGATGTCTTTTAGGGAAAAGCCGTATTCGTCCGCCTGAACCACTACCCCGACAAAAGTTTTAACTTCTTCAACCTCGCACCGTTGGGCTAAGGACCGCAGGGCGTCTTTGCGAGATTTTCCAAGCGTCATTTCGCGCAGGGCAACCGCCAACTCCTCTGCAAGCGGCCCTTCGTTGTTCTTTGTGACGTACTGAACCGCCTGATCAAACCCCAAGCCGGCCTCCATACTGACGCTTAAAAGGTCTAAAAGCTCGGGAAGCTGGCTTGCCATGGCTTCTTTCCGGCGCGTAATGGCGCTTTCGAGCTTAAATCGATTCAGAATATAACCTGCTAAAATTCCATATAGAACAAATAGAATGATCTGCTTCGGCGGCTGACCCATCCAAAGCCCGTAGAAACCGCCCAACGCCCCACAGGAAAGGGTGACAAGGATGACCATAGCCTGATACTCGCTGTCCTTCATATGGATACCGGCGAGCCTGAGCCGGGCATTTATTTTTTGAAGGTTTTTGGGCGTTTTCGGAATCAGTTTGGAAATTCCAACAATAATGCGATTTACAAACGGTTTTAAAATGCGGTCAAAAAAAGAAACATCTGTACTTTCTTCATTTAGGGAGTCCGATCCGCCTGAATTAATTGCGGCCATTCTTTTCTGAAGACGTTCCGCTTTCATTTCTTTTCTGCCAAAAAACAGCAGAACCAGAAGATAGGCCAAAACTCCGCTGCATATTGCCTGCATATTCTCTACCTCAAAAACGGATATTTACGATCTTGCGAATAACGAGAAAACCTATGATTTCCATAAATACTCCCACTACAAGCATCATGATTCCCATCGGGTTCTGATAAAGTTGCGCTGAATAGCCAGGTGAAATAATATTCATCACCAGGAAAAGGAACACGGGCAGGATACTGATAATTGCTCCCGACATTCGCCCCTGCGCGGTCAGCGCTTTAATTTCTTTTTGAATCTGAATACGATCATGGATTGTCTCGGAAATTTTACTTAAGATTTCCGAGAGATTTCCTCCAACCTGACGCTGAATCAGGACCGCCGAATTCATAAGCCGCAAATCCCGGCTCTGCATTCTTTCCGCCAAAGAATTGAGCGCCATATCGACGGGAACTCCCAGGCGCACTTCCCGGATTGCTTTTAAAAATTCTTCCCCGATCGGCGGCGGCATATCGTTTGCAACACTTTCCAGTGACTGCTCAAAAGTAAAACCGGCACGGAGACTGTTCGAGATAACCAGAAGCGCATCTTCCAGTTGGCGGTTGAATAAAGACAACCGTCTTTTCTGCATTCTGCTCACATAAAGCGGAGGTGCTGCCACCCCAAGGACGACAAGAAGCAGCGATACCCATAATCCCAAGAAGAAAGAAGCGATAACCGGTGGAACGATAGAAACACAGGCCCATAACAGGATAAATTCATCTGGCGTGAGGGGAATGCCGGCCGACGCCAATCCGGAGGCGATTTTTTGCGGGATATTTAAAAACCTGAGATTTATTTTCCTATGAATGCTTTTTCGGGAAGAATCCCCTGCAGCACCTTCTTTTGCGGCAAAGAAAGCAATACGGCGTTTTACGCGAAAATTCTTCTTTGAAGCGTGCATAAGGAGCAGGCTGACGAAACAATACACCGCAACCGCAGAACTTATGGAAAGAATATATTTCATGGAATTCCCCCATTTCTGTCAAAATTACGACACTTCACGGAACCATTCATCCCGGACGGGAATTCCCTGCTCCAAAAGCCGTGCGGCAAGATGGGGCCGTATGCCTGTGGGGGAAAACCTGCCTTTAATCTTTCCGTTTCCGTCGTAGCCCTCTTCGCGGAAAGTAAATACATCCTGAAGGGTAATCACATCGCCTTCCATGCCCACAATTTCAGAAATATTGACGATTTTCCTACTGCCATCCCGGAATCTTGCCTGATGGACAATAAGATCAAGCGCAGATGAAATCTGTTCCCGGATCGCACGGACAGGTAATTCCATTCCCGACATCAGCACCATTGTTTCAAGCCTTCCAATCAAATCCCGGGGAGAATTCGCGTGTGCAGTAGTAAGCGACCCATCATGCCCCGTATTCATCGCCTGAAGCATATCCAGCGTTTCTCCGGAGCGGACCTCACCCACGATAATCCGATCCGGCCGCATACGCAGGGAATTTCGTACAAGGTCGCGAATGGTAATGCGTCCTTTCCCTTCAACGTTCGCGGGCCTGCTTTCCAGCGTAACAACATGGCGCTGCATCAGCTGAAGTTCGGCGGAATCTTCAATGGTAATAATGCGCTCATTTTCCGGGATAAAATCAGACAGGACATTCAGCAGGGTCGTTTTTCCGCTGCCTGTTCCGCCGGAGACAATGATATTTGCCCGACCTTTTACACATGCCTCCAAAAAAGAGGCCATCGGGTAAGAAAGGGAATTTACATTGATAAGGTCGCTGATCTTGAGCGATCTTTTTGGGAATTTTCGAATTGTGATGGTCGGGCCGCTCAAGGCAAGCGGAGGAATAATCGCGTTGACACGCGAACCGTCGCGAAGCCTGGCGTCAACCATCGGGCTGGATTCATCGCATCGTCTGCCAACGGATGAAACAATTCGATTGATCACGTTTATGACCTGGGCGTTATCGCGGAAAACGCTTCCAAGCGGCTCGATTCTGCCGCCCCGCTCAACATACACATTGCGGGCCCCGTTAACCATGATTTCCGACACGGTATCATCCCGTAAAAGGGACTCAAGCGGTCCCAGCCCCGCTACGTCGTCGAAAATCTCCTGAACGACCTGATTCTGTTCCGACCTCGTCAACGGTACATTTTGCCTTGAAACAATATTTTGTATGGATTCTAAAAGATCAGCCGAAGAAATCGTTTCATCCCCGTCATTTCCGAATTCGCCGGAATTAACCAGCTCAATGACCTCCTGATGAACTTTTTCCCTCAGCTCCGCATACTTGTCAAAATCAACTTTACTTTGATTTCCCCGATAAGCATTATCCGGCTCAATCTGTTGCTTTTTCTCCAACCTTTCCAATAAACCCATGCATTCTTACCTCCAAAACACACGCCTTTGCTTTTTCTTCTGCTTTACGGTTTTGCTGCCGTCCGCACTTAATTCTTCGTCAATGTGCGCTGCAATTTCTTCAATATCGCGGCTGATTTTATTTTTGGGAAATCCGGTAATAAGAGGTATTCCTTCATTTATAGCAGACACAGCAGCTTTCTCGTCATTTTCCACGCTGTGCCAGATTGGACAGCCTAAAATCCTCTCAACATCTGTCTTTGTGATATCCGTCTGTGAATCACGGTTAAGAATCAGCCTGATTTTCTCTTTCTGCTTGAGGGAACCGATAAGATCAATCCCTTTTTGAGAATTCCGCAGAACAGCGATATCCAACCCCGTAACAAACATAATCAATGTCGAGGAATCAATACAGGACAGGTTGATGTCGCTGAACAGGGTTGCTGTATCGATTACAATGTAGTCGAAATAAGCGCGAAGCGCCGTGATGATTTTCTCAATCTGCCATGCAGATATATTCTCTGCGTATTCCGGACTTTTGGGGGCGCACAAAACATTTACGCCGGACGAATGGATGGCAAGGTGCCTGCGGATTGTGTCGGCCGTGGGGTTATTCTGTTCTTCCAGAAGATCGGATAATGTCTCATAGGAATGCAAGTTCAGGAAAATCCCAATATCCCCGAACTGCATATCCAGATCCAGCAATGCAACGCGCATTCCCCGGCTGGCGAGACTAACGGCAAGGTTGACCGCCAAAGTTGTTTTCCCAATACCGCCTTTCGCCCCGAAAACCATGATGATCCGTGATCGGACATTGGCTTCCGCCCCTTTTTGCAAAACCGATAACCGTGCGGTTTCATTGGCGAAAATGTTCTTTAAATGGTTTGCCAATTCGGACCCTTCCATAGAAGCAGGAAACACATAATGAACTCCCACGTGCATTGCCCGCTGCAGGACTTTCATATCGGGATTTTCCGCCAGCAGAACGGGAATACAGCGGGGGCGCAGCAAATAAATCTGTTCGCAGATTCGGAAAACCACATTTCCCTGATCCACGTGCAAAACGACAACGTCCGGGTTGGAAGAACTGATCTCATCCAATACGCGCGCTTCTGCCTGCACGGTTCCGACTATGGAAATATCACTATCATGTTGAATCATCCGCTGCATATTCGCCAAATTTTCCACCCGGCCAACCAGCAATACCTTGATCTTCATGGCTCTTCTTCCTTTATCCCATAATATCCTGAATGGTTACACTCTTAACAGCCGCCGTATTCTTGTCCTCCTGAGGGCGCAAAACAAGCCTGAGGCTGTTGTTGCCTTTCACTCGGCCATACGTTGACACCGCCAGCGACAGCTTCTCCGCATCCAGGGGTGTAACGGACAGCGTCACATCCTCGTAGCCGGATGAACCTTTCGAATCCGTTCCACCGCCGAGCGCAATCACTTCTATATTCTGCAAAAAAGTAACCGCCTTGCTGTTCTTTTTATTCTTCTCATCGGAAGACACTACGATAATATCGACCCGGTTCCCTACTTTTACCATATCGGCAATTCCCGTTTCGGAATCCACCGTAAGCGTAATTGCCCGCATTCCATTCTTGAGAGTATAGGCAAGTCCGCTTTCCGAAGGTTTTGTAAATCTTCCTTTCAATAGCGGCTCCTGTGCAACTATACTGGCATTGGAGTACTTCCCCACCACATCGCTTTTTGTCAGAACAGTATCCGGCAGCACGAGACTGCTCGGAATCTGCTTTTCGGCAACCATGTCGTCTGTAATCTGCGTCTGGGCGGGAATATTTTTCGCCGCCACCAGCACCGTCATCATAGCTTCCTGCTTTGCCGCCTCATTGTTCCCGCTGAAAAAGGAATAAACCAAAAAACAAGTCAGCAAAGCTGCTATACCCGCAATGATACGGACTTTTTTCATATACCTTCCTCCTGCCGGTTTTCCTGTTCTTGATTATGCATTTCCCATCTTGTTTTGACTTCTATGGTTTCCATACTCCTGCCGAGTTTTCGACATCTCCGTAACCATGGATTGTAACCCGGATCTTCTGTTCACGAAAACCAAGAATACTTAATGCCTTATATTGATACGTATCCGTCAGATAGATGTTCATCTCATAATATCGGTGTGTATATGTCGATTCATTTTCCAAATCGGCAAAGTCAACCGTGACCTGATCCGCGCGCAGCCCGTTTTTCACCGCATAATCCTTTGCAAGCCTCTCCAAAGTTTCGGCTGGATGCGTCGAATTTTGGAGAACCGTTTCATTGTTAAGCCTTGCTTCGCGAATCACATTTCCGACTTCCTTCAAGCGCAGCTGTTGATAGTACAGCATTCCGGCGTCGGTAGCAAAACTTGTAAAAAGCATGAGAGCCACAAATAAAAATGCAAAAAGAACGCTGATGCTTCCCTTTTCATTTGTCTTCTTTTCCAACATGAATCAAACCTCAAAACAATTTCAAGAATTGACGGAATCACTTTTATGTATTGCGGTCTTTGAACGTTAATACTCTTTCTTTGTTGATGCTTTTATGCAAAGTCAGATTTCCGTTAAACAATGTTTTGGCGACCGGGGTAAGTAACGGAACTTCATAATTCACATCAGCCTTTACTGTAATGAGCCGCCATTTTCGTAGGCTTCGCCTTGTCCCTCCATTCGCAGCCGGAAGATAATACTGCTGGTACTGGGTTCGTATATCAACAGAAGGATTGGAAATTGTCAGGTTGCTTTTCTTTAAAGTGGAATCCTCCAACATTTTCCCGACAATCAGCGATGCTGCCTCCCTCCCGTACACAGACACAGGGTAATCTTCGGAGCGGTCGGTGATAGTAACGCCCCATTCCGCCTGCCGAGCCGCATGATTAAACGTGATAGATTGGTGCATAATCCATGAAAAATCGATAATTCCAAAACATATAAGCAGAAAAAATGGTAGAACAAGTGCAAATTCCACCAAGCTCTGCCCTTTTTCATCTTTTCTTCCAAGAAAACCGCCCATGTGTTCACTTCCCATTTATCCGTTATACCCGTTTATATAAACCTGACCGGTAAACGTCGAAGAAAGCGTAACCGCTTCCCCCGCAATCATTGCCATAACGGGCGTTGCCATCTTCATGCGATAATTTACGGATATGGTTGCGTCAAAATAATCGTAATAGCTCGTTCTGTCAACAAACCCATACCAGCTGTTCGCATGGTATGTATAATATTTTCGCTGAACATCCCCGCCGGAAGAACGGACTTGAAACTGACTGAAATCGAGCTGGTCCCCGTACTTTTCATACAGCTTGCTTTTTATGACATCCGGATTCAGGTCGGACTCCTGTTTCATACTTCTTACGCTGTCGGAAGCAGCATTCTGCAGGATGATTTTGTAATTAATCATTCTACCAAGATCAACAGCCGCTCCCAATATGATCAGAAGAACCGGCAGTACCAGAGCAAATTCCACCAAACCCTGCCCGCGTTCTCCATACATTTTTAAAAATCCATTTCTGCTCATAATACAATTCCTATGTCTTGCTTGTTCAATACTCATGAATATGACTTACTATTCTTTAACTCCCCGCCATTTTTCAACAAATGCTTCATACCTTAATCAATTGAGAAAGAGAGAGAATCCCTTTTGTATGAAAGGGGTTCCCCCTCTTGCTCCGCATCTTTTGTTTGAAAATTACTTGGTAGAAGTATTTCCGGCAATTTTACCTGCCATATCATTGAACATACCTTGAAGCTTAGTACCAATGCCTGACATTGCGCCCATAACTACAACAGCAATCAAGGCAAGGATCAGGCCATACTCCACCATTCCCTGGCCGCTTTCCTCGTTTGCAAGCCAGTTGAGCATGTTTTTCATGTCTATTCCCCCCCCTTCCCTAAAATAAATTTATTTCAAAAATTCACCCTCCGGTGATTTTTGACGAAAGAAATTATTGTCTTAATGGGGTAAAGCTTGCCCCACCGTGTTACAAGTTCTCTCCAGCATTTTTCTCGCTTCACTCGAATAGGCTGAAAAACCTGCCATTGCCGCAAGAATTACCAGACTAAGTATAAGGCCGTATTCCACCATACTCTGTCCATCTTCCTGTTCCAAAAAGGCTCCCAACAAATGAACCACCCACTTTCTTTCAGAAATTATTTCAAGCGGCAAATACGCCGAATAGAAAACCGATCATGATAAATCCACACATCGGGAAAAGGCTGGTGAGCGTTAGCTTTTTCAGCAGCAATCCGCCGACGCAATAAATAATCAGCGCGGCAGACATATATAGTAACGAGGTCATGACTGCCGGAAATCCCACGACAACAGCTGTCGATAACGCCAGTTTGATATCTCCTGCCCCAATGCCATTATAAAATCCCTTTCTTCTGCAGAAGATTACATAATAAATCAAGAAAATACCTATAACTAGTGCACACGCTTCCACAGACTCTAAAAGTCCATATATTCCATTCACCAGAAAGCGGTAGGCAAGCCCGAAAACAACCAGCGCCAAACAAATCTCATTCGGGATAATGCGGATTTTATGGTCAATTACGGTGGCAACGGCCGTAATGGCAACAAAGGCACAAAGAAAGAGAGACCTTGCAGAGAATATCTGGTAAGATATCCCGCTAAAAACGAAGAAAAAGCCAACAGAAACCGCAAGTTTGACAGTATTGCCAAATTCCAGTTTGCCCGGTAGCTCTCTGCCTTTCTGTCCGCACTTTCTCACTATCAGGGAATTTACTATATCGGGAAAATACAAACCGAACAGAAACCCGACAACCCCCGCTGCGCATGCAAAAAGTATTTTTAACATCTTTATACCCCAACCCCTGCAAACAAAAATAAAAGCCCACAACTTAACCAGTTGTGGGCTAAAGAGATACATTCAAAAATGCTCTCTATGCACAAAAGGAAACCGGCTGTCATGGGACGTCATCCTTTAGACCCTATGGCTTAGCGTCCTTATCTTTCGATAAGTTTGCATAAAAAAAATCCGCAATGGTATAAAGCCAATTGCGGATAGAAAAATTCGTCCAAAAATCCTTGCAAAAGGGAACTGGCTGCCATAGATTATAAAATCCTTAGGCCCTATAGTTTAGCGTCTTTGCCTTTCGACAAATTTGCACCTTAATATGTAATTTTCTTTTTGATTCGTCCTAATTATATATCAAGAAATTCGTCCTGTCAATAGTTCCACTAAATAATTTTTAAAAATCATTAATACAAAAGTATAGAAAGGTTCATTTATTTTAAAACCGCGGCGCCGATGATTCCCGCATCGTTTCCAAGCTTGGCCTACAACCGAATCCCTCCCCGTCCCCTGCGCGGAAGCGATCACATCCAAGCGTTCTTTAGTCAGAGCTTCCGATTTCTTCTGTATTTCCGCATATTCCGTTCTGGTCACATCATAAACATCTTTTATGGCGGAACCCGGAAGAATGTCATGGAATTGGTTCAGAAGAACCGTCCGCCACATAGTGCTGATTTCTTCCTCCGGATATGCGACGCCGTATTCTTCCGCCCAAACGGAAATCAGTTCCAGATTCATTAGTGCAAATTTGCTTTTGCGGTTGCCGCGTTTGTTCCTCGCCATGGAGGTATAAGTACCCCTATGGTATTCCAGATATAATTCACCGACCCATCAGCATCCCATTATAAGTCGTAAAAAAGCTGTCTTTTTCCTGATCAACGCCTTTTGTCGTGACAGGTGTGTAAAAATCGGCGTGCCGTCAATCCCGAACTACCAGAAAGTCACGGCAGCGCGCCGCACCAGTTTTCCATACAGAATTAATTATCGATCAGATGGTGCTGGTACCACTTATCCCCATGGAACCGCAGTAGGAATATGAGTCCGCGCACGCCCCATTCGCAAATCATGGCAACCCAAACGCCGACAATCCCGAACGAAAGCACGATCCCCAAAACATACCCAAGCACCACGCGGAGCAACCACATGGTGAGCATGGAAGAAATGGACGTAAATTTGGAATCCCCCGCGGCACGAAGCGCAGCTGGGGTTAAAAAGCTGATGGACCATACCGGTATATTTGCCAGCGTAGTTATCCACATGATCTGGATAATCGTGGGGACAACCGCCTCCGGCGGATGGAACAGGGTCAAGAGCGGGCGTATAAACGGCATGATCAGCAGCATGGTCACCGCAAAGGACAGCGACGACAGCCAGAGGAAGGAGCGGATGAATTTCCGCGCATCCTGAATATCCCGCCGTCCCATGCACTGGCCGACCACGGTAACCGTCGTCAGGATCAAGGCGTTTGCCGGAATCTGAAAAAGCCCGGCAAGGGAGTTGCAGATCGCGTTGATATCCATGGCATAAACGCCAAGCTGAACAATAAAGGTTTGCGTCAGAATTTTCCCACCGTTAAAGAACATCTGCTCGGCGGCAAACGGAATCCCGACAAAGAAAATCCGTTTCAGCATGGATGTACTAATCTGCAGGGCGTCCTTCACTTTAAAATGGACGGTGGTATCGCCCTTCAGCAGGTAATAAATCGAATAGCCAGCACCTACATAGCGGGCGATATTCAGGGAAATGACCATCCCGAAAACACCCATATGTAAAATCGTAATAAATACAAAGTTCAGAACAACATAGCAAAGGTTCATCGCAAGAGAAAGCCGGAGGGAGGATTTTGTTTCGCCCACGCCGCGAAGAGCGCCGCAGACCGCTTCTACTGTCCCTATGCCGCAATAGGACAGGCAACTTCCCAGTAGATATACTTTTGCATTTTCGAAAACTTCGGCATCCGCTTTTCCGAACAACAGGTTCAGCGTCGGGGTATGGAAAACGCCGACCGCCGCACTAATTACAAAAGCCAGAAGAAATACGGAAGTCAGCGAATTGGCCGCGGCTTTCGACACCATGGCGTCGTTCCCGCTTCCCTTATACTGCGCAACAACCACGGTGCCACCTGTCGCAACGGCAATAAGAACATTGACTAAGAATATGTTTAGAGAATCCACCATGTTTACGGCGGCGACCGCCGCCACACCGGAAGAGCTGATCATCGCGGTATTCAGCAGGCTCAGACAAATGATAAACGCCTGATCAACTAAAATCGGTAAAATAATAGAAATTACTTGGCGATAATGGATGGATTCTCCAGAAAAGTGTTTGTTAAGAAATTGGTCGGTTTTTGTTAAAAATTCGGTCTTTGTCACACAATCACATCTTTATATTGTATTTCTTCTATCTTAACATAATTATCTGCCTATTAACAGTTTATACCGCAAAATTAGTCAACAAATTCCGACCCGTTTTTTCATTAGAAATTGGCTATCCGGGGAAAACTAAAAAGCTTTCATTTGAACAAATTTTTGTATTTTACATATAATAAGGGTAAGAAAGCCGCTTTCCAATAAAAATCCCGTTTGATAAAACCACATTAGTTGTATGCCGATTTAGAATAAAAAAGCTCCGGCAATCCTGCCGGAGCCCGAATAAGAATCCAATCCATTAAATAAACATCGGAACCACCAATTTCTTGTTTCTGTTAGAGCTGCGTACTTAACTGTATTTTGGACTCACCCCTTAAAATGTCCTAAACGAACCGCTTTTTAAGAAAGCTTAAAAACGGGTTGCAAAATCGTGTCGCTAAGACCCTAACCAATGTATGGAATTCTGAATGCTCAATGATTTTCCCCTTTCAATTGTGAAAAGGATTCCAAAACATTCCTCTTTAAATTTACACTATTCAGGAATTAACGCTGTGCCCAACGAACTGGATACTGCGTTTCTGAGGATATTTTACTGCCCATTGGACCCACCCCTTTCAAGAAGATCGATTTTTCCGGCGCTACCTTCCCCTGCTTTTTCATGGCGCCATTCTTGTGGTGCCACCTTAATTAGCAGTTTTTCGAACGCCGTCCTTAATCATCCCTCTCTCTTTCTTGATTATATTATAACTGATTTCTAGTAAATGTCAATATAATTTTTAATAAATTCTTGAAATTTTTATTTATTCTTTTGTATCTGAATTTTCCTGTTGACTTCGACAGGTCGGCAAGGTAGAATAACTATAGACAAATTAAACAAGAGGAGATGACCCCTGTGAACGACGAGTATGGTGCGGATTTAATTACCCTAGTCGACGACGAGGGCGAAGAGCACGAATTTGAAGTCTTGGACGTAATTGATAACGATGACGGCTGTTTCTACGCGTTACTGCCGACATTTGAGGATCCGCAGGACAAAGTCGACGCGGAGGGTACCTACTATATCTTTGAAGCGATCGATGAGAATGGCGAGCAGCAACTTGCCGAAGTCGAAGACGAAGAACTTCTTGATAAGCTGGCGGAGCTTTTTGAAAGCCGTTTCGAGGAGCTTTACGATTCCGAAGAGATCGACGACGAATAATGATGGACGCTTTCACCCTGCCTGGTGCGCGGACCGTTGCAAAATAACCCTACAAAATGATAATAGGGAGCATGCGCTCCGGTGGCGGACTTCAGACCTCCCGGCTTTTGCCGGACGAAGGGAGTATGAAACCATTGGGCCAGCACCCACCTGCTTGACGGTAGCAGGTTATTTAAGCACATTACGGCCAGGCGGGATTAATTTAAAAAGCAGTAAAGCTTCTGAGTTTTCAGAAGCTTTTTCTTTTCTGGGAAGTACGGTTGAGCGGCGATGTGCAGGCGGCAAAGGTGTTTCTTCGTTTCAGCAAGGAAGTATTCGAGGCATTTCGCGACGCTGTCCGGGCAAAAAAACGCCGGTCAGATATATATTTTAAAGAAATCCCATGGTTCCATAAGACAGTCCGTGAATTCTGTCTCTACACACAGCCGAGCGGATACGATATAATTTGTTCTGTCAGAAGGGAGAAAACAAGATGAGCGAATATGAAATTATAACGGATTCTACAACGGATCTTTCCCCTAAACTCATAGAAGAACTGGATATTCAGGTAATTCCGATGACCTTTACGATAGGAGATGTATCTTACAGCAATTACCCGGACGAACGCGAACTGTCCTCCCGCGACTTTTATGAGCGCCTTCGCAATGGGGAAACTTCCACCACAAATCAAATCAGCCCTGTAACCTTTACCGAATATTTCGAACCGGTTTTGCAATCCGGCAAGGATGTCATATACATCGCCTTTTCCTCGGGGCTGAGCGGTACTTATAATAACGCGCGGCTAACCGCAGAAGAGCTTTCCCAAAAGTACCCAAACCGGAAAATCTTCACCGTCGACACGCTGGCCGCGTCCATGGGTGAGGGACTTTTGGCATATTACGCAGCGAAAATGCGTAAAAACGGCGCTTCCATTGACGAAGTACGCGACTGGCTGATCGAAAACAGGGGCCGCCTTGCCCACTGGTTCACGGTGGATGACCTAAACCATTTGAAGCGCGGCGGGCGGGTATCCGGTGCGGCGGCGTTGGTCGGCACGATGCTTGGGATTAAGCCCGTGCTGCACGTTGACAGCGAGGGGCACCTGATTCCGGTTGAAAAGGTACGGGGCCGCCGGCAATCGCTGGATGCGCTGATACACCATATGAAGCTTACTGTGGAAGATCCGGATAAACAGATGATCTTTATCAGCCATGGCGATTCCCTGGAGGACGCGGAATACATAGCAGAGCAGGTTCGAAAAAACTTCCATGTAAAATCCATTGAAATCAATTCCATCGGTCCCGTCATCGGGGCCCATTCCGGCCCGGGCACCATTGCCCTCTTCTTTCTTGGGAAAAACCGCGATTAAACACGAAAGAAAAAAAGCGAATTCAGAGGATAGAATAAAACAGTAAAAAGGGGCAATTAGTCCAATTGGACTAATTGCCCCTTTTTTGTATAAACGGTTTTGCAGAAAGCACTTTAACCGCGTTTCTGATTTTTACGGAAGTTCAGATAGTCTTGTAAAATGATCGTTGCGGCAACTGAATCCACTACCGCCTTGCGCTTCTTCCCGCGTGTGTCGGTATCGTTCAGAAAGCTATGGGCCGTAATGGTAGTGCCGCGCTCGTCACGCATTTCAACTGGAACGGAAACCTGTGTTTTCAGCAGTTCGGCAAAGGCGCGGGCATTTTTGGCGCTCTCCCCTTCGCTGCCGTCCATATTCCGGGGCAGGCCCACCACAATACACTTCACATTTTCTTCTTTTACGCGTGCGGCAATCGCCTGCGCAAGGCGTTCCCTGCTGCGCTCGCTGATCACGCCCGCGGGGGACGCCAGTATTTCGTTTTCATCGCAAATGGCAAGCCCCGTACGGGCAAGTCCCAAATCAACAGCCAGTATCTTCATGAATCCCTCCGCGCCGCGCATTTTTCAGGATTTCTTTTCTTCCACCATGCGCCCTTTCCGTTTTCATACATTTCTGGCGGCAGATGGGACACGTCGTTCATCAGCACCACATTGCAGTGCATCTCGTCATCAAAATCAACGATGCTGACCGCCGTATTATACAAACCGGGGACTTCCCGCATTTCTTCAAGAGGCTTATTCAAGGCGTGGCACAAAAAGTTGCGGATTGCACAGCCGTGCGAAACACAGCAAACGGTTTTGCCCTTATTTTTCTGCACGATGCCGGTAACGGCTTTCCACATCCGGTCATACACCATGCTGGCGGGTTCACCGTTTGCCGGGCAAAAAGCGCCCGGATCCGCGTACCATTTTTCGATTTCCTCTGGGTAAAGCTCCGCAAGCTCGCTCCAGGACTTTCCTTCAAAGTCGCCGCCGTCCATTTCGCGGAGCATAGGCTCGATTTGAAGCGGCAAGTTATGGTAACGGTTAATCGCTTCCGCCGTTTTGCGGGCACGCTTCAGATTGCTTGCGTAGATCGCGTCAATCGGCGTATTGCGAAAACGAAGCGCCAAAAGCTCCAACTGCTCTTTGCCGTGCCCGCTGATGTCACAGTCCGTGCTTCCCTGAAACACGCCCAAGGTGTTCCCTACTGCCTCACAGTGACGTACCAAAATAATTCGCGTCATGAATAAACCTCCCATTCGTTTTAAGTCATTCGTCTATGTATCCGATTCGAATTTACCATAATTGAACCTGTCCGGTCAAGTCCGAAACCGTGCTTATCCGGCTGCGGTCAAGGTAATCGTTCAGCCCGTCAAGAATCTTTACCGGGGCGTACGGATCCGAAAAAAACACCGTGCCAATCTGCAGCGCCGAAGCGCCCGCCAGAAGCATTTCCACAGCGTCCTGCCATTTTGAAATGCCGCCCATGCCAACAATCGGGATTTTCACCCTTCGGTACGCCTGATTCACCATACGGACCGCCACCGGGAAAAGCGCCGGGCCGGACAGCCCGCCGGTATTGTTCCGGATAATCGGGCGGCGCGTCTGAATATCGATGCGCATTCCTGTCAGGGTATTGATCATGGAAATCGCGTCCGCACCCGCGCTTTCGGCGGCCGCCGCAATTTCAGAAATATCGCTTACATTCGGCGAAAGTTTCACCATCAGTGGCTTTTTGCAATGCTTCCGTACTGCTTTGGTAATGCCTTCCACCCCGGCGCAGCTTGTGCCGAACTGCACGCCCCCTTGTTTCACATTCGGGCAGGATATGTTCATTTCAATCATATCTACTGCGGTACCCGACAGCTTTTCTGCCATCTCGCAATATTCTTCGGGCGTATTTCCCGCAATATTCGCAATAACCGCTGTGCCCTGCTCTTTCAGCCAGGGCAGGTCGTTTTCAATAAAATGATCCACGCCGGGGTTTTGCAGCCCCACGGCGTTCAGCATTCCGCCCGGCGTTTCCGCGATGCGCGGAGGCGGATTGCCGGGACGTTCTTTTAAGGTGATTCCCTTGCAGGAGATTCCCCCAAGGGTTCGAAGAGGATAAAACTCAGCAAATTCCCGCCCGAAGCCAAAGGTTCCGGACGCGGCAATCAGCGGGTTTTGAAATTCCACACCGGCAACGGTTACTTTCAAATCTGCCATGCTTATCCCTCCCACACTACGTTTTCAGCGTTAAAAACCGGGCCGTCCTTACAGACATGGCCGTAATATTCCCGCCCGTCTTTCTTGAGCCTGCACGCGCACCCAAGGCAGGCGCCGATTCCGCAAGCCATGCGCTCTTCCAGGGAAATCTGGCAGGGAACCTTCCGTTCGGCGGCTAACTTGCATACTGCTTTCAGCATCGGCGCAGGGCCGCACGCGTAGAGAACGTCGAAATCCAAATCCTCCAGCAAATCGGTCATAAAGCCGTGATGCCCGCAGGAGCCGTCGTCGGTAGCAACCCACACACGGTTCCCGTTTTTCTCGAAGTCCTCTTTTAAAATAATGCTTGCCTTATCCCGGAAGCCAAGCACCGCTGTGGCGTTTTCGCCAAAGGGCTTCGCCGCTTCCAACAGAGGGGGCACGCCGATGCCGCCGCCGACAAAAACCGCTTTGCGGCAGGTGTCGCCGAGCTCGTAACCGGTGCCGAGCGGAGCAAGGATATTCAAAAAATCCCCTGCCTTTGTTTCCGCCAGCCAAGCCGTGCCTTCCCCGCGAACCTGAAAGACAAAGCGCAGGGTTTTTGAGGAGCGGTCAATGCCGCAGATGGAAATTGGGCGGCGCAGGGTCTTTCCGGGCACGTAAATCTGTGCGAACTGCCCCGGGCGCGCCGCCTCGGCGAGCGGCCCCGCCTCGACGGTCAGATCAAACACATCGTGTGAAAGCTGCTTTTTTTCCGCAATCCTGCAAAGCATTACATCGTATTTCATCGGTTCACTCCTGTTCCTTCTTTTCCTCGGTTAAGGGCGGGACAGCCCGCCGATTTCCCCGACGATTTCATCGCGCATCCGGACGGCTTCCTTCGCGGCTTCCTTGGCGTAATCCTGTTCCGGCACGCCATTTTTCTTCCATGCGGTCATAATGGAACGGGAAGCGTTGATAACCGCGCCAAGGCCGTTCTGATCAAACGCGGGCGCGACATCCTTCGCGCCGCCGCCCTGTGCGCCGTAGCCCGGAACCAGAAAAAAGGTATGGGGCAGGCTGCGGCGAAGCTCCCGAAGCTGTTCGGGGTAAGTCGCGCCGACAACCGCGCCGACACCGCTGTAGCCGTATTTTCCCGGAAGGGCTTCACCCCATTTTTCACAGAGGCCGCCAACGGTGCTGTAAAGCGTTTCGCCGCTCTCGAAAACCTGATCCTGGAGCTCGCCGGAAGAAGGGTTCGAGGTTTTCACCAGTATAAAAATTCCTTTATCCTGCGCTTTGCATACGTCTAACAGCGGGGTTACCCCGTCGGATCCGAGGTACGGGTTGACGGTCAGCGCATCGCCGCCAAACGGCTCCGGCGTTTGGGAGCCGACCGCAACGGAACCGAGATGCGCCTGGGCGTACGCCTGCATCGTTGTGCCGATATCATTGCGCTTTCCGTCGGTAATGACGAACATACCCTTTTCCTTCGCATAAACGATCGTTTCATGCAGGGTTTTTACCCCCTGCCATCCGTATAATTCGTAATACGCGCATTGCGGTTTAATAGCCGGAACAATCCCACACAGCGCGTCGATCAGGCCCTTGTTAAATTCAAGAATTGCGGCGGCCGCACCCTCCAGCGTTTCGCCGTACTGCGCAAACGCCTTCTCTTTAAGGAAAGCCGGGATATAGTCCAGCTTGGGGTCAAGCCCTGCTACCGTTGGGTTTTTGCACTCCAGAATACCTTCGATTAATCTGTCTAATGCCATTGCGTTTCCTCCATTTTTTCACGTCTTGTTTAAAACAACGAATGTTTATGTAAACATGGCCTCCATTCTTTATTCCCTGTAAACAATCTTTCCCCGGCAGACGGTCATCTTGACCCTCCCGATCAGTTCCCTTCCCTTAAAAACAGCGTTCCGGCTCTTGCCGTGCAGGCGGCTTACATCAACCGTCCAGCGTTCTTCCGGATCAAACAGAACTAGATCAGCGGGCGCCATTTCTTGTAATGTCCCGGCATTTAAGCCTAGCAGTTTTGCCGGAGCGGTACTCATCAGGCTTATAAGCTCCGCCATTGTGATTATACCGATATGAACCAGATAGGTGATGCCTGCGGCAAGGCTGGTTTCCATGCCGATACTCCCGTTCGGCGCGGCAAGGAAATCCTCCTTTTCCTGCGGCGTATGCGGCGCGTGGTCGGTGGCGATTGTATCGATTGTCCCGTCCCGAAGCCCCTCGATCACAGCGAGACGGTCCTTCTCCGTACGCAGCGGGGGGCTCATGCGGTAATCCGCGTCCCGCCGCAGCAGTTCTTCTTCCGTAAGTGCAAAATAATGCGGAGCGGTTTCCGCCGTTACCGGAACGCCGCGCCGCTTTGCGTCGCGGATCAGCGCAACGGATGCTGCGGTGCTGACATGGCAGATATGGACCGGAACGCCGTAAGCCGCCGCCAGCGCAATCTCCCGCGCGGTGCCACAGTCCTCCGCCGCGGCTGGAACTCCAGGAACCCCGAGCTTTTCGGACACCGCGCCCTCGTTCATCTTCCCTCCAGCGGAAAGGAATAAGTCTTCACAGTGGGATGCGACCTTCAGATGAAGGGAGGGCGCAAGGCGCATGGCCTGTCCCATCAGGCGGGAATCCACAACCGGGCGGCCGTCGTCGCTCAGCGCGATAGCGCCCGCTTCCCGCAGCGCCCTGAGGTCATTGATTTCCTCGCTTTTCAGCCCCTTTGTGATCGCCGCGGCAACATAAACGCGCGCGTCGGCTTTCTCCGCTTTTTCCCAGATATACCGCACCGTTTCCGGCGTATCCACCGGCGGATTGGTATTCGGCATACACAAAAGGCTGGTCACACCGCCCGCCGCCGCCGCGCGGCAGCCGGTGAGAATATCTTCCTTCTCCGTAAAGCCGGGATCGCGCAGATGGACATGCATATCGACAAGCCCCGGTGCGGCGGTCAGCCCGGCAGCGTCGATGACCTGCGCATCTTCACAGCAGATTTGTCCGCCCACCGCCGAAAACACACCGTCGGCAATCAGGATATCGCCGGGTTCGTTCCTTCCGCTTTCCGGGTCGAGAATAACTGCATTTTTGATTAAAATCCGGTTCATTTTCCACCAACTTTTCAATATTATCTGTTATTATACTATACTTTTCCCTGTTCGTAAATTAGGCCGAATCTTTGAAAAATCTCGGGTTTTCAAAATAAAATTGTACCATTTCCGCATCCCGCACCTTTGCACGGCAGCGGAGGGCGCCGCGATTTCCTAACGGGCTACGGGAGCAGAAGGAATTTCGTCAGCGCGAGAAGCTCGCGCATATAGCAGGCGGATAAAATATACCAAGGCGTTGCGGCATTGACTGCGCCGTGGGAAACGCCCAGGCTTTCCGCAATCCGGCCCGCGCGGTACTGGTGGTAATCGTCGGTTACAATGGCCAGATCGCGGCTCAAGCCGTTTTTGTCAATAACCGCAAGGGAATTTTGAAGATTCTCTCTTGTCGTCCTCGATGCATCCTCCGCAAAAATCCGCGAAGGCTCAATACCGCGCACGATCAGCTCCGCCCGCATAACGGAAGCCTCCGTTGCGAGTTCCCCCGCGCCTTTTCCCCCGCTGACAACACACTTTGCCTTTGGATTTGCTTTCAGATACGACGCGGCCGTTTCAATGCGAACCCGCAAATCTGCGCTGGGCTGTTTCCCGTTTACCTTACTGCCCAAAACCACCACCGTCGCACCGGCGCGCGGCTTCATTCCTACCGAGCCGTACACCATCAGCCCCGTAAGAAAAACAGTCCAACAGACACCAATGAGGAAGACAACAAGGACGATACGGCAGGAAACGCGGAAAGGCCTGCTTTTCCTGCAAGCCGCACCGATTTTTCCGAAAAAAAACGAAGTCAGAAATACAACCGTACAAAGGAGAATCCCCGTTCCATTTCCGATGTTAAGCACCCCACAGTAAAAAGGAATCAAAAAACAAATCAAGCCGCATGCCGATAAAATAAGGAAGAAAATTCTTACGATCCGCTTCAGGACTATCACCTGCTTTCCTGCTGTTTTAATAATTCCATTTCTGATTATACCATCTTTTGCAGAAAAATGCTCCCGGAGGAAAAGTCCGGGAGCATTTGTTTTAAAATTTCTTTCTAGCCACGTAGGTAGTGTGTAAAATCTTGTGCGCCTTATGGCTGCCCGGGTTTTCAAGATACTCCTCGTAAAGAGTCTTGACAATCGGACTTTCATGGCTCTTGCGGAGAGGCAGGTTTTTATCCTCTTCATAAAGCGCCTTCGCCCGTTCGGCTTTCAAGTCGGTAAAGCTGCGAACGGCTGCGGGCTGAAGCGGTTGGCCGCCGCCGTTGACACAGCCGCCCGGGCAGCACATGATTTCAATAAAGTGATAGCCGCCCTCGCCGTTTTTCACCTTGCTGAGGATTTCGTTAGCGTTACTGAGTCCGCTGACCGCGGCAACCTTCACATCCATGCCGCCGATATGATAGACGGCTTCCTTGATTCCTTCGGTACCGCGGACTTCCTTATACTCAATGGAATCCAAGCTCTTGCCCTCCAGCGTATCGGCCGCTGTTCTGAGCGCGGCTTCCATTACGCCGCCCGTCGCGCCAAAGATAGCGGCAGCACCGGTGGTAATACCCAAAGCGGGGTCAAATTCCTCATCCGGCAGGCGTTCGAAATTGATGTTTGCCATCTTGATCAGGCGGGCAAGCTCGCGGGTGGTAATCGCGATATCGGTGTCCGGGATTCCGGCACCGGCCGCGTCCTGATTATCGCGCCTTGCTTCGAATTTCTTCGCTGTGCAGGGCATCACGCTGACAACCACAATCTTCTTCGGGTCGATGTTGTTCTTTTCCGCATAGTATGTTTTAATAATCGCGCCGGTCATCTGCTGCGGCGATTTGCAGGAAGACACGTTTTGCAGCAGCTCCGGATAATAGTATTCGCAGAATTTAATCCATCCCGGCGAGCAGGAGGTAATCAGCGGCAGCGGGCCGCCGTTCTTTACACGCTCGAGCAGCTCGTTGGCTTCTTCCATAATGGTGAGGTCCGCACCGAAATCGGTGTCGAATACCTTATCGAAGCCAAGGCGGCGCAGCGCGGCAACCATCTTGCCCTTCACATTCGTTCCGACCGGCAGGCCAAAGCATTCGCCAAGCGTTGCGCGGATTGCCGGGGCGGTCTGAACCACTACAAACTTTTCGGGGTCGTTGATGGCAGCCATGACCTCGTCGCACTGGTCGCGTTCCGTCAAAGCGCCGGTCGGGCAGCTTACGATGCACTGTCCGCAGGATACGCAGGGAACCTCGTTAAGCGGCTTTTCAAACGCGCAGGCGATGTGCGTGTCAAAACCGCGGCAGTTGGGACCGAGAACGCCGACGTGCTGGTCCGAACACGCCGCGACGCAGCGGCGGCAAAGGATGCACTTGGAGTTGTCGCGGATCAGATGCAGCGAGGATTCATCCTTCGACACGTCTGGCTTTGCGCCATCAAAGCGATCCGACTGCTCCACGCCCAGCTCGTTGCACAGGGTCTGCAGTTCGCAGCTTCCGTTGCGTTTGCAGGCAAGGCAGTCGCGGTTGTGCACCGACAGGAGCATTTCCAGCGTCATCTTCCTGGACTTCTGAATCGCAGGGGTATTGGTCAGAACCTCCATGCCCTCATTCACCGGATAAACGCAGGAGGCAACGAAGGAACGCGCTCCCTTTACCTCGACCACGCACATGCGGCAAGCGCCGATTTCATTGATTCCTTTCAGATAGCACAGGGTGGGGATGTCTATCCCGGCTTCCCTTGCCGCCTCTAAGATTGTGTAGCTGCTCGGCACTGAGAGGGGCATGCCGTTTATCTTTATATTCACCATATTTTCCATTAATGGCACACTCCTTTTTATCTCTTAATAATTGCGTTGAACTTGCACTTTTCCATGCAGGCGCCGCACTTAATGCATTTCTTTGTGTCAATCACATGCGGTACCTTTACGCTACCGGTGATCGCACCGACCGGACAGTTGCGCGCGCAGAGCGTACAGCCGCGGCACTTGTCCTCCAGGATATGATAGTTCGTGAGAGCCTTGCAAACGCCGGCCGGGCAGCGATGCTCGGTAACGTGCGCAATATACTCGTCGCGGAAATATTTCAAGGTGGAAAGCACCGGGTTCGGCGCCGTCTGGCCAAGGGCGCACAGGGAGTTTTCTTTCAGGTAGTAGCAAAGCTCCTCGAGACGGTCAATGTCCTCCAGCGTACCGTTGCCGCTTGTAATCTTGTCAAGCATCTCCAGCAGGCGCCTTGTGCCGATGCGGCACGGCGTGCATTTTCCACAGGATTCGTCAACAGTAAATTCCAGGAAGAATTTCGCAATATCGACCATGCAGGTCGTATCGTCCATAACGATCAGGCCGCCGGAGCCCATCATGGCGCCGATGGCAATCAGGTTGTCGTAATCAATCGGGACGTCCAACTCGGAAGCCGGGATACAGCCGCCGGAAGGACCGCCGGTCTGCGCCGCCTTAAATTTATGGCCGTTCGGAACGCCGCCGCCGATTTCCTCTACGATTTCGCGCAGAGTGGTGCCCATCGGCACTTCCACAAGGCCGGTGTGCTCAATTTTTCCGCCCAGAGCGAACACCTTGGTACCCTTGGACTTTTCGGTGCCCATGGAGGCAAACCAATCCGCGCCGTTCAAAATAATGCGGGGGATATTCGCGTAGGTTTCAACATTGTTTAAAATGGTAGGCTTCTGAAACAGGCCCTTCAAAGCCGGGAACGGCGGACGCGGACGCGGCTCGCCGCGCTTGCCCTCGATGGAGGTCATCAATGCGGTTTCCTCGCCGCAGACAAACGCGCCGGCGCCAAGGCGCAGGTCGATGTCAAAGTCAAATCCCGTATTGAAGATGTTTTTGCCCAAAAGGCCGTATTCTCTCGCCTGCTGAATGGCAATCTGCAAACGCTTAACCGCGATCGGATATTCCGCACGGACATAAATATAGCCCTGTGTAGAGCCGATTGCATAACCGGCGATCGCCATAGCTTCCAGCACACAGTGCGGATCGCCCTCCAGCACGGAGCGATCCATAAACGCACCCGGGTCGCCTTCGTCGGCATTGCAGCAGACGTACTTCTGATCAGCCTGATTCTTTGCGGCAAAGCTCCATTTCAGTCCGGTCGGGAAGCCCGCGCCGCCGCGGCCGCGAAGTCCGGAAGCTTTTATTGTCTCAATAACCTGCTCTGGGGTCATTTCGGTAAGTACCTTGCCGAGAGCTGAATATCCGTCCACCGCAATGTATTCCTCAATACTTTCCGGGTTAATAACGCCGCAGTTGCGAAGCGCAACGCGGTGCTGCTTTGCGTAAAACGGCGTCTGGTTCAAGGATTTAATCGTATTGTCGTCTACAACGGTTTCCTTATACAGCAGGCGCTTGACAATTCTTCCCTTTAAGAGATGCTCCTCCACAATTTCTGGGATATCCTCCGGAGTCACCCTGCTGTAAAAAGAACCCTCCGGATAAACAATCATAATGGGACCGAGCGCGCAAAGGCCGAAGCATCCGGTGCGGATGACATTAACCTCTTTATCGAGTCCCTTTATTGTAATTTCTTCTTTGAGCTTTGAGATAATCAGCTCGCTGTTTGAGGAGGTACAACCGGTACCGCCGCAAACCAGTACATTGGAACGATACATGAATTCTGCCTCCTTATTATGAATTGGCGCCTATGGTAAACTCCGTTACCACGTTGCCGTTTACCAGGTGGTCGTTCACCACGCGTACCGCCTTTTCAGGCGTCATTTTTACATAAGTAACCTTATCCTGCCCGGGGGCCACAACCTCCACCACGGGTTCAAACTGGCAGATGCCGATGCACCCTGTTTGCGTTACGATTACATTTTGAAGGCCGCGCTTTGCAACCTCCTCGACTATTGCGTTTAAAACGGGACGCGCTCCGGCTGCAATCCCACAGGTAGCCATGCCGACCAGGACGCGGATCGCGTTGTCATTATTTTCACGAAGGATAACCTGGCTGCGTGCTTTATCCCTTATCGCCCGAAGTTCCTCTAAAGACTTCATCTGATGATTCCTCCTTTAATCTTTGGGTTTGTTCCGTAAGGTAGCCTTTGATCCACTCAGTTACTTCCGGGGAACTCAGCTTCACCTCATTTCCCAGCACAGCGCGCAACTCGCGTGTGTCCAGGGTGAATTCGCGCAAATCCACACGGCGATGGTAAACAAAATCCCTGTCTTCGTTGCAGGTGATCAAAAGCAACACAGTAGAATTGATATCCCCGAGCGGAATCATATCCACGTGCGAAGGGACAAATTTTGCTGTTACCGTTGTTCCCACGCCTTTTTCAGACGTTATCTCAAGACTGCCGCCCGTCATTTCGGCCTCCATCTTGAAAAGCGGTACGCCCAGTCCCACCCGGCGCGTTTCCCGCGTTGTGAAAAAAGGGTCCGCCGCGCAGGCCGCCTGCTCGGCTGTCATGCCGGCACCATTGTCCGCGACGGTAATCGTCAGGCTGTCGGCATGTGTATTTTCACATATATCGATCACAATAAGCTTTGCACCCGCAGAAATTGAATTTTGTGCAATATCCATCACATTTAATGAAAGTTCGCGCATCTTATTCGTATTTCGCCAATACTTGTTCTACTTCTTCCGGGGTCATACGTCCGTAAACATCCCCGTTCACGGTCAGTACCGGAGCCAGACCGCACGCACCCACACAACGGCACGCGGTCAGCGAAAATTTTCCATCCGGAGTGCATTCCTCCGGTTGAATGCCCAATATAGAAGTCAATTTGTCAAGTACAGCCGCAGCCCCCTTTACATAGCAGGCCGTTCCCAAACAGATCGATACATTGTATTTTCCTTTCGGCGTAAGCGAAAATTGGGAATAAAATGTAGAAACACCATAGACCTCTTCCAGTGACACGCCAAGCCCCTCGGCGATTATGCTCTGGACTTCGAGCGGAAGATAGCCGTAAATTTCCTGTGCTTCCTGCAGGACGGGTAAAATCGCACCCCGTTCCTGTTTATGTCTTTCGATGACTTCATCCAGTTTTTGTTTTTGCTCGGGGGTTCCCTTAAAGGGCAGATTGCTGATTCGTTTTTGCATCCTCGTTCCTCCTTCGGTAAATCCATGCAGAAAAAATCGCCCGACGGTAAACGATCCTCTTTCCGCTGGGTTCATTGCGATAATTATAACATAGCTAAGGCTCATAAATCCATAACAATTTTTGAAAACGGTACAAAATTTTGGATAAAATTTTATTGTTTTTGGCTAATTATAATTTAATCAATTGGAAAGACCCCATTTTTCCCCTCCAAAATAGAAATCAGGCATTCGGATGTTTTCTCCGGAAGAATAACCGAAGCACTCCGATCCGGCATGTCTTCCAAGGTGTGCGAATCAGAGTTTGAAAGCAGGTGCATTTTCTCAAGATCCCCGTATTGCTTCAATAGCGCCCGCACATTTCCCTTCAAACTGATTTCCGCTGCGGTAAAGCCCGCTTCCGGGGGAATTCCGCCCAGATTGGCAAGCACGCTGTAAGCGTTCCGGTCAATATGGGCTGGGAAAGCGGTGCCGCCGAAACGGCGGGCCGTTTCACGCACGCTGTTCAATCCTATAGCTGATGCGTTAAGCAAAAGTATGTCTTCCTCTCCGGTAACGGCGTCGTTTTCATCCATAACTGTCTGTCGGCCAAAAATTTCCGGCCTGTTTTTTATCCGGGGCATCCGTTCTGAAACGAAGCGGTCGAAGCTAATTGCCGCTTCCACCGTTGGAAACAGGCAGATTACATGCACATCCTCCGCCGTGCACAGTTCCATTCCGGGTACAACGGTCAGCCCGTTCGCCTCGCCTGCCCGTACAACCGCAGGTACATTTTGGCAGGAATTGTGATCCGTCACCGCAATGATGTCGTACCCCAGCAGAAGCGCCATATTGACAATATTGTTGGGCGTCATATCGTCATCAGCGCAGGGGGAAAGGCAGGAATGCAAGTGCAGATCGTAGTAGGCGCGCATCAGTACAAAAGCCCTTCGATTCGGGCACCAAGGGTAAAGCTGTCCTGCTCCGACAGAAGAACCGGAAAGGACAATTCCCGCGCTTTCTCAAGCGCGGGAATATCAAGCGGGGCGGAATCGGTCAGAATGATACAGGCTGCATCCTTCAGGGATGCAACCGCGATTGCATTTATATTTCCCATTACGGTCAGCCACGCCGCGTCGGCGGGAAGCCGTGCTACCGCCCAGCTGAGCAGGTCGCAGGTATATCCACCCGAAACCGGGCGGTCAAGGCTGTTTTCCCCGGCAAGGATTTTCAGGCCAAAATGTTCGGCCAGCTCTTTTACTGTCATCGTTTTTTCTCCTCCTCGTCAGCCTGTGCCGGAAACGTCCCCATTGAGGAAAGGGCGTCGGCTACATGTTTGATTTCCTCACGCAGGATAAAGATACATTGATTTTTCTTGGCAAAACCGCGCACAATATCTTCCGCAAGCGCCCGGCAGGTCGGCGCGCCGCAGGAACCGCAGTCAAGTCCGGGAAGCTCCTCCTGAATCCGGTCAATCTCCGCCATCATGCGCAGCGCCTCGTTCATATCGTCGGAAAGCTTCAAGACCGGCGCGAATAGAAGGTTTTTCTGCCACTGCATACCAACAGGGAGCTTTCCGTCGATATGGTTCTGGGAAACCGGCAGGTAACGGCGCAGCCGCTGGAGCCTAGCCTTTGCGACATACGCATTTTCCACGCAGAGCACGCCGCCCACGCAGCCGCCGGAACAGGCGTTCAATTCAATAAAGTCCATCTCACGGATCTTTTCATCCTCCAGCTCCTCTAGAACGCGGATTACATTTTCAATCCCGTCCGCCGCAAGGTATTTATCGTTCAGAAGCGCGCTGGCCTCCCCGCCGCTCGAAGCCCAGCCGACGCCGATGATCCCCGAATGCAAAAGGGGTTCAACGGGCTTCCCGCTTTCCATGGCCGCAGTAAGCTTTGGGTAAATTTCACTAATGGCAATCGCGCCGTCCACCTCGGATTTTTTGCAGCTTATCGGCATCTTGATTGCCGTTACCTTGGCGGGGCAGGGCGTTATAAAAAAAGCGCCGATCTGCCCGCGTGGCAAACCAGTTTTTCTCGCGGCTTCGCGCTTTGCAAGGCGCGCCGCTGTTTCCATCGGGGAATTCAATTGAAGGACATGGGAACAAAGGTCGGGAAAACGCACCCGGATAAGCCGGACTACGGCGGGGCAGGCCGAGCTGATGACCGGCTTTTTCAGCTTACCCTGCTGCATCAGCTTCCGTGTTGCTTCGGAAACCAGCTCTGCGCTGCTAGAAACCTCGAACACCTCGTCGAAGCCGATATTCTTGAGCCCAGTCAGCACGATGTCGATATCATCCAAATTATTGAACTGCCCGTAAAGGGTCGGCGCAGGCAGGGCGATTTTATAAGCAAAGTCCCGAATCATGTCCAGACTGTCGGATTTTGCTTTTTTCGCGTGATGCGGACAGACGCGGATGCATTCGCCGCAATCGATGCACCGTTCCGATATGATTTTCGCCTTGCCCGCGCGAACGCGGATCGCCTCCGTCGGACAGCGCTTAATGCAGTTCGTGCAACCCATACATTTCTCTTTGTCCAAAGTTACAGAGTGAAAAAACTGGTTCACGTCGTCACCTCTTTGCGTACACCGTCATATGAAGGGTGGTCCCCACCCCCACTTTGGTGGAAATTTCCATAACGTCGGTGGATTTTTTCATATTCGGCAGGCCCATGCCCGCGCCAAAACCCAGCGCGCGCACTTTATCGGGCGCGGTAGAGTATCCTTCCCGCATGGCAAGTGCAACGTCCTCGATTCCCGGGCCGTTGTCGGAAAGAACCATTTCTATTTTTTCCGGGCTGATTTCCACGTGCACTTTCCCACCGCCCGCGTGAATGACCATGTTGATTTCCCCCTCATACATGGCAATCGCAACACGGCGGATCGCATCCGAGTCGTAACCGATTTTCTTAAGCTTATGCTTTACGTCGCTGGAGGCTTCCCCCGCACGGGTAAAGTCGTCGCCCGGCACTATGTAGTCGAAAGATAAGGTATTGCTCAACTCCTGTCGCCCCCGCTCAAGCCATGGCTGTACAGAAGCCCGCAGGCCGTGAACAGCCGGTGCTGCGTTTTCAGAATTGTAATCTCCTTTTGCTTTGCAAGCGCAACCACCTCTTCGGTCGGCTCTTTGCCGCGCACAAAAATGATACAGCGCATATCCATCATTTCCGCCGTGCGCACAACCTGCGGATTGTTCAGCCCGGTAAGAAGCACGGACTGGTCCTTTACAAAGGCAAGCACGTCGCTCATCATATCGCTGCCACAGGCGGTTTTTACCTCGGCGTTCAGATCCCCAGCCGTGACAATTTCCGCGTCCAAGACGGAAGCCACCTCATTGACCGTCATTCATATCGCCCCCTTAAAAATATACAATTTTATTTATATTTTACGCGAAATTCTATCAATATTATAGCATAAAACCGATCCTTGGCAATAAGGGAATATTTAGTCCGGAAAATGCCGCCGCGATGCGGATTATTTTATGAAAAATGCCGCATTGACTTTAATTAACTAAAGCAATATAATAATTAATTATATTCAGTAAATTATGGGAAGGCCATAAAATAATTTTGGAGGTAGCGCTTAATGAAACGTGTTTACAACTTTTCCGCAGGACCCTCAATGATGCCTGAACCGGTGCTGAAACGTGCAGCGGCTGAAATGCTTGATTACCAGGGCAGCGGCCAGTCTGTAATGGAGATGTCCCACCGATCTAAAATCTTCGAGGGAATCATCAGTTCAGCGGAGAGTTTACTTCGCGAAGTGATGAATATTCCGGATAATTATAAAGTATTATTTTTACAGGGCGGCGCTTCCTCTCAATTCGCAATGGTGCCGCTGAATCTGATGACAAAAAACAAAAAAGCCGATTTCGTTTTGACCGGTCAGTGGGCAACGAAGGCTTATAAGGAAGCCGCCCGGTACGGGACAGCAAACGTGGTTGCCTCTTCCAAGGACAAAACGTTCAGCTATATTCCCGACCTTGACCCTCAAACCTTTTCGAAGTACGCGGATTATTTTCATATCTGCTTGAACAATACCATTTACGGCACAAAATTCCATACCCTGCCGGAAACGGGTGACGTTCCGTTGGTTGCGGATGTTTCTTCCTGCATTCTGAGCGAGCCGATTGACGTCAGCAAATTTGGACTGCTCTACGCCGGTGCGCAGAAAAATATGGCACCAGCTGGCCTGACTGTGGTCATCATCCGAGAGGATCTGATCGGCCATGCAATGGAAGTCACTCCCACCATGTTCAATTACCAGACACATGCGGACAATAACTCCATGTTCAACACCCCTCCCTGTTATTCCATTTATATGTGCATGCTGGTGCTGGATTGGCTGAAAAACACCATCGGCGGGCTTGAGGAAATGAAGAAAATCAACGAGAAAAAGGCCGGCATCCTTTACAATTTCCTTGACAATTCCAAGCTTTTCAAAGGGACGGTCGTGCCGAAGGACCGTTCGCTGATGAACATTCCGTTTGTCACCGGCAGCGAAGAGCTTGACGCGAAATTTGTCAAAGAAGCGGAAGAACACGGCTTTGTAAATATCAAAGGACACCGTTCCGTCGGCGGCATGCGTGCTTCCATTTACAATGCAATGCCCGTCGAGGGTGTTGAAAAGCTCGTGGACTTCATGGCTGCGTTCGAAAAGAAGAACGGTTAGGCATATCCATAGATTTCAAGTATGAAGGTGAATTGATTTGTTCCGTATAAAATATCTGAATAAAATTTCGCCGGTTGGAACCAGCCGTTTCGACACGAACTACGAATGCGGCGAAGCGGTGGAAAATCCGGATGCAATCATGGTTCGCTCGGCTTCCATGCATGAAATGGAATTTCCTAAAAATCTTCTTGCGATTGCAAGGGCGGGCGCGGGCGTCAACAATATCCCGCTTGAAAAATGCAGCGAGCAGGGTATCGTTGTTTTCAACACCCCCGGCGCAAACGCAAACGCCGTCAAAGAGCTGGTCATTGCCGCATTGCTGCTTTCTTCCCGCAAAATCGTCCCCGCCATTGAGTGGACAAAAACCTTAAAGGGCAAAGGCAATGAAGTCGGAAAGCTTGTCGAAAAGGGCAAGGGCGCGTTCGTTGGCCCCGAAATCAGCGGCAAAAAGCTTGGTGTCATCGGCCTTGGCGCAATCGGCATCCTGGTTGCCAACGCGGCAAAGAGCCTTGGCATGGATGTTTACGGCTACGATCCCTACCTTTCCGTCGACGCGGCTTGGGGACTTTCCCGCTCCACAAAACACGCGCGTACGCTCGATGAAATTTACACCGCCTGTGACTATATTACGGTTCATGTCCCGCTCACGCCCGACACAAAGGGTATGATTAACGAACAGACCATTACAAAAATGAAGGACGGCGTGCGCATCCTGAACTTTGCGCGCGGCGATCTGGTCAACTCCAAGGACATTATTGCCGCATTACAGTCCGGCAAAGTATCCTCCTATGCGACGGACTTCCCAAGCGACGACCTGATCGGGCTGGACGGCGTTATTGCGATTCCCCACCTTGGCGCTTCGACGCCGGAATCCGAGGATAACTGCGCGCGCATGGCAGCGAATGAACTCATTGATTACCTGCAGAACGGCAATATCCGAAACTCGGTCAATATGCCCTCGATTTGCATGCCGCGCGACAGTTCCATTCGTATCTGCATTCTGCACCGGAATATCCCCAACACCATCAGCCTGCTTTCCGGCGCGCTGGCGGAAAGCGGTATCAACATTGAAAACATGCAGAGCAAATCCAAAAAGGACTATGCTTACACAATTCTTGACGTTACGGGCGATGTCAAGGATACAACAGCGGAGCATATCGCAAAGCTTCCGGAAATCATCCGGGTACGCATTATCCGGTAAAAGAGAAAAATACAGCAGGAGCCGCCGGGATTCTATCCCTACGGCTCCTGCTGTTTCTGCTTGCTGTGGAACTTTTAAGCATTGTTATTGACTGCAATTTTTCCGCGCGCGACCACCATGCGGATGTTCAAGTCGGAATCAAGCGCAACCATGTCGGCATACTTCCCGACCTTAATGCTGCCGATCCGTTCGTCCTCATGAATTGCCCTTGCCGGATTCAGAGTTGCGGCCTGTATGGCGGTCAGGAAGGGAACGCCCCAGCCAACCAGATTTTTTATCTCCTGATGAAGGTTTGTGGTGGAGCCGGCAATCGTGCCGTCTTTCAGCCTTGCCTGCCCGTCTTTCACGTACACCGTCTGCCCGCCAAGCTCTGAAACGCCATCCGGCGCCCCTGCCGCACGCATGGAGTCGCTGACGATCACCACGCGGTCCTTTCCCAATGCCTCAAAGGTAATGCGAAGCACAGCGGGGTGAATGTGAAACCCGTCGCAAATCAGTTCCGCACGGACGCGCGGGTCATCAAGCACCGCGCCGATTACGCCGGGCTCACGGTGCTTCATGCCCGGCATCGCGTTATATAAATGGGTTGCATGCGTAATGCCCAGCTCAAACGCATGTTTCGCGCATGCGTAATCCGCTTCGGTGTGTGCGATCGAAACGGTGCAGAGACGGGAAGCCTGCGGGATAAATTCCTCCGCGCCGGGACATTCGGGCGCAATATCCACCAATTTTATAATCCCGCCGCAGGTGTCGTAAAATTCCTGAAACTCCTTGAAATCCGAGTTTTTTACAAATTCGCCCTTCTGCGCGCCTTTCTTATGAATAGATATGTACGGTCCCTCCATATTGACCCCAGCGATGGCCGCACCCTTCGGAGGATGGTCCATACAGGATTTTACCGTTTCCAGCGCACGAAGAATCCCCTTATGGGATACCGTCATCGTCGTGGGGCAAAACGAGGTAACCCCTTTGGTAACGAGGTGCGCGCACATCTTCGCAAGGCCGTCCGCGTCTGCGTCACAGGTATCCGCCCCTACACAAGCATGGATGTGGATATCCACAAACCCCGGAACAAGAACGCACCCGGATAAATCGATTTCTTCCCCGCCCGCCAGCCCCGGGGCGATTTCCGATATTTTATCCTCTTCCACGGCAACGTCCGCATCGGCAAAACGGAAACTGTCGTCTACGATTTTCGCATTTTTCAGTATCAACGATTACACCCCTATCCACCTTTTATTCGAATGAATATTTTATCCTTTTTTTCATTATAAACCGAAAAATTATTTTATTCAAGCTGTAATTGAGAAATCGGGTTTTTCCTTCCGCATTTTTCCGCAATTACAAACCCGAATGCAGTCATCGCCGAAAAATCAACCCTTACGGCTTTTTATGAAAACGCCGCCCAACTCCCCTTGAAAAACGGAGCCAGACGGCGTTATTTTACGATTAGCTATTGCGCTGTTTTCGTTGAACCAGTTTCAGCGGCCTTTGTGGATTGGAAAAATCTTATTTAATGGTAACTACGCAAAGCTTTTTTGCTACCTGCCCCGAAGCGGAAGCATAAATTCCGGCTTGCTGGCCCGATTTGCCGATCGCCGTAATTTTATAGAAGAAATCATTGCCTGTGCGACGAAGGAAGGTTACCTGGAATACACCGGCAGTACCGGGATTGAATGTAATCGAAGAAGCCCCGGGCGCGGTAATTTTAAACTGGTAGGAAGCGCCCTTTGCCAAGCTAAAATCTAAGTTGGTATCGGATTGAATGGAAACGGAATCCGGAGCTCCCACAGTGATTACGCAGACTTTCTGCGACGCATAGCCCGGCGCGCTCATATAAAAGCCCGCGGATTGCCCCGGATTTCCGATCGCCGTAATTTTATAGTACGCATCGCTGCCGGAGGTACTAACCTTTGCTACCTGGAAGATATTGCTGGAACCGGGGTAGAAGCTCGTGGCATTGCTGATCTTAAACGTATAGCTTGCGCCCTTCTTGAGCGTAAAGTCGGAGTTGGTATCCGATTTCGGTGCAGCAGCCTGTCCAACGGTGACAACGCAGACCTTCTGTGCCGCATAACCCGGGGCGCTCATATAGAAGCCCGCGGACTGCCCCGGATTTCCGATCGCCGTAATTTTATAGTACGCGTCGCTGCCGGAGGTGCTGACTTTCACCACCTGGAAGACGTTGCTGGAACCGGCGTAAAAGCTCGAGGCATTGCTGATTTTAAACGTATAGCTTTCGCCTTTCTTAAGCGTAAAGTCGGAATTGGTATCCGATTGAGGCGCAGCCTGCCCAACGGTGACGACGCAGACCTTCTGCGGCGCATAGCCCGGCGCGCTCATATAAAAGCCCGCGGATTGCCCCGGATTTCCGATCGCCGTAATTTTATAGTACGCATCACTACCGGAGGTGCTAACTTTCACCACCTGGAAGACGTTGCTGGAACCGGCATAAAAGCTCGAGGCATTGCTGATTTTAAACGTATAGCTTTCGCCTTTCTTAAGCGTAAAGTCGGAATTGGTATCCGATTGCGGTGCCGGTGCGCCTTCTTTTATGGTTATGCTGCCAAGATCCACACTATAATCATCATAGGTGCTGTCTGGGAACATAACACTCAAATTGGTTTGGCTGTCGACTTCGCCAATCGCAGTAACCTGGAAGTAATAATCGATTCCTTCCTTTTTCTCAAACTGTACGGACACTACGCCGTCCGTACCCGGCACAATGATGGGAACCCCGCCGCCCATAGCGGTGATTTTATAGGTGTGCGACTCCCCCTGCGAAAGGGTGATTTCAGCCGGTGCATCCGACACGACACTCGGAAAATCGTCTTCCTCATTCACGGTAACCGGGAAAGAAGCTGTTTCCCCATTCAAAGTCGCTGTAATCAGGGCGGTTCCTGGTTCTAAAGCTTCCATTTCATATTCATAGCCGCCGTATACCGTTGTTACAAAGGTAACGGAAATGTTCTCGTTGTCAACCATGATTTGGGGATTGATTCCCGAATTGGTATAGGCAATAAAATGATATTTATCGCCGGTATTGCAGATATATTCGGTTGTGGTATCCAACCGAAGGTCTTTATTTTGAATGATGGAGACCGTACACAGCTTATTCGGGATGAATCCGTAAGCCCCTAAGTACAGGTCGTCGCTCTGCCCGATAGTGCCGACCGCATCCACGCGGAAATAATAGTCGCCGTTGTCCTCATCCGTATTGACCAATGTCGTTTTGAGTACTTTTCCATTCTGTGCACTTAACGTGGGGTAGGAATATGTATCAACGTCATTGTTCTCAAAATGGACTTTTACAATCCGGCTGCTCCCTTTATTGAGAGAAAAATTGCCGGTGACATCGGAGGAAAGCGTATAAGTCGGCTCCCCGGTTCCTTCCACCGTCAGCGTTTTGGTTGCGGACACACCGTCCGATGTGGTAAAGGTTAACGTGACTACTCCGTTTAAACGGGCCTCCAGGTCATAATAATATGCGCCCGAACCGCTGGTGTCTGTTTCCTCTTCAATCTTTACAATAGAGGGGTCACTTGAAACAGCGCTCAACGTTACATCCGGATTGCTGACATTCACCTCGAGGCCATAGTAAATAGAATTTAGCTGCAGGGACTGAAGCGCATCCGTTTCTTCGGGGAATGTGATTTGCGTCGCGTCGGCAGCAAAAGCCGCCGTATTCCCGAATACCGCAATAACGAGTGACAGCGCCAGAACCATGCTTAATGCCCGAATTCGTTTTTTCATTGCTCATTTCCTTTCTTTGCTGATTAATTTTCCCATTGCTGGAACAGACTTCATTTTATAGGAAAATAAGCTGGAAATAATCGAATTCGAGAATAATTCTTTATTGTAATTATTGGCAATCTTTTTGCCGATTTACGTCTACATTTTATCCTAATGGATACCTCCAATTTTTTCTATATTTTACAAATTTGGATAAAAATTCAAAAATAAAAAAGCCAGGCTTGGGCGTTGCCCCAAGCCTGGCAAACGAATGGAAAAATTTGATAAAGCCGAAAATTTACTTCGGCAAACCGGAATCACCGCTTATCCGAAGACCTTTAGCATATCCGCTTCGTTTTCCGTCAGCACTTCTATTCCATTTTCAAGTAAAAGCTGCGCTGCTTTTCCGTTTCCGGGAATCACTCTGCCCGAAAAGGTTCCATCATAAATACAGCCGCACCCGCAGGAAGGGCTTTTTGACTTCAAGACTGCCTTCTTGATCCCGTTTTCGCTCGCGATCCTGAGGGCCTCTCGCGCACCGTTGTCAAATTCCTTTGTCAGGTCTTCCCCATTTGCGCTCATCACTTTTTTCTTCCCGCTCTTATCCACGACAATCTCGCAGCAAGGCCTTGGAACAGGCAGGCCCGCCAATAGCTCCGGGCAGACTGGGATTGCTTTCCCCTGCTTTACCAATTCGGCTATCTTCGGGTTCGTGCAGCTTTTTCCATCATATCTACAAGGAATTCCTGCCAAGCAGGAGCTGACTAAATACATAGATCTCCTCTTCCTATTCATTAATAGAAAAGGCAGCAAAAAAGGCTGCCGTAACCGGTAGCCTTTCAATACCTTATTTAAACCAGTTCGATAATTCCCATCTCTGCGGCGTCACCGCGGCGAGGGCCAAGCTTGCTAATTCGTGTATAACCGCCGTTGCGGTCGGCATACTTCGGAGCAATCTCGTTAAACAGCTTATTCGCTACATCTTCTTTAGTAATGAATGCCATCACAAGGCGCTTGTTGTGAAGGTTGTTTTCCTTCGCAATCGTTATCATTTTCTCGGTCATGGAGCGGACCTCCTTGGCGCGAGTAACTGTGGTTTCGATTTTGCCATTCTCTAAAAGAAAGGTAACCATCGCCCTCAGCATGGCTGTTCTGTGGTCAGTGTCTCTTCCGAGCTTTCTGGTTCCGGGCATCGAAATATCACTCCTTTACCTTAGGTTTGCACAAGGGATTATTCATCATCCTTGCGTAGTTGGAAACCGAGGGAGGCCATCTTCCAGACAACCTCCTCAAGGGATTTACGTCCGAGGTTGCGAACCTTCATCATATCCTCTTCTGATTTATTGATCAGGTCTTCAACCGTATTAATACCGGCGCGCTTGAGGCAGTTGAAGGAACGGACCGAAAGATCAAGCTCTTCAATTGTCATTTCAAGCACTTTCTCCTTGCCCTTATCGTCCTTTTCAACCATAATCTCGGTGCTGCTGCCCTTGTCGGACAAATCAACAAAGAGGTTCAAGTGTTCGGTAAGGACTTTCGCGGCTAAAGAAACCGCTTCCTGCGCTCCGATAACGCCGTTGGTCCAAACCTCCAGCGTAAGCTTGTCAAAGTCTATGCTCTGGCCTACACGGGTTGGCTCAACATTATAATTCACCTTATAAACAGGAGTGTAGATGGAATCCACCGGAATCTCGCCGATTACGTTTCCGTTCAGGTTCTGTTTGTTTCTTTCGGCGGGGACATATCCGCGGCCCTTATCCAAGGTCAATTCCATATACAGCTTTGCTCCCTCTCCCAAAGTTGCAATATGCATCTCGGGATTAAGGATTTCAACCTCGCTGTCGCACTTGATAGAGTCGGCCGTTACATCGCACGGGCCCTCCGCACAGATTTCAACTGTTTTTGGGCCGTCACAATGGAGCTTGGCGGTCAAACCCTTAATATTGAGCACAATCTCGGTGACGTCCTCTTTTACTCCGGGAATGGTAGAAAATTCATGAAGAACGCCGTCTATTTTGATTGATGTGACTGCAACCCCCGGCAGCGACGATAAAAGGACACGCCTCAGACTATTGCCCAAGGTTGTTCCAAAGCCTCGCTCAAGCGGTTCTACGACAAATTTGCCGTAGGTTCCGTCATTGCTTAACTCTTCTGTTTCAATTTTTGGCTTCTCAATCTCGATCATTAGCGACCCTCCTTGACATATAGCGGATTCGTATCAGCCATGATGTTTACTCTATGCTGTCAAAAGACGGCATTACTTGGAGTACAACTCAACGATGAGAGTCTCATCGACTGCCAGGTCAATATCCTCACGGGTCGGCGATGCGATAATCTTCCCTTCCAGGGTATCACGATTCACGTCAAGCCATTTAACAACCGGACGGGACGCGTTTTCCTCAATAACCGCTTTAATCTTTTCACTCTGGCGGCTCTTATCGCGGATGGAAATTACTTCACCCGGCTTTGTAAGGTAGGAAGGAATGTCTACTCTTTTTCCGTTCACGTTAAAGTGACCGTGAACAACAAGCTGACGGGCTTCTGCTCTGGAGCTTGCCCAGCCAAGGCGGTAAACGACGTTGTCGAGGCGGGACTCCAAAATTGAGAGCAGCTCGTCGCCGGTCTTTCCTTCTCTATGTGTTGCAAGGTCATAGTAGCTTCTGAACTGGGACTCCAATACGCCATAGTAGCGTTTTGTCATCTGCTTAGCACGAAGCTGCAGGCCGTATTCGGATGTTTTCTTGCGGCCCTGGCCATGCTGGCCCGGGGCGTATGATCTGCGGGTAACACCGCATTTATCTGTGTAGCATCTTGTGCCCTTCAAAAACAGCTTCTGTCCTTCACGGCGGCAAAGTTTGCACACAGCGTCTGTATATCTTGCCATATTATGGTTGCACCTCCTATTATCGGTTTATACTATACGCGTCTTCTCTTCGGAGGACGGCATCCGTTATGCGGAATCGGGGTAACGTCCTTAATCATACTGACTTCAAGGCCTGCGCCCTGAAGTGCGCGGATTGCCGCTTCACGGCCGGCTCCCGGTCCCTTTACATAAACCTCAACCGTTTTCATACCATGCTCCATCGCTGCTTTCGCGGCGGTTTCGGCTGCGGTCTGAGCGGCAAAAGGAGTGGACTTTCTGGAACCTCTGAATCCCAATTCACCGGAACTTGCCCACGATACGGCATTGCCCTGCGTATCGGTAATGGTAACAATCGTGTTGTTAAAGGTGGACTGGATATGAGCGGCTCCACGATCTATATTTTTACGCTCGCGGCGTCTGCGAACTGCGGTGCCCTTTTTTGCTGGGCCCTTCTGTGCTGCCATTTCTAGAATCCCTCCCTATTATTTTTTCTTGTTAGCCATTGTCTTTCTCGGACCCTTGCGTGTACGCGCGTTGGTCTTGGAACGCTGGCCTCTTACCGGCAAACCCTTGCGGTGACGAATTCCGCGGTAGCAGCCGATTTCAATCAATCTCTTAATGTCAAAAGCTACGTCGCGGCGAAGATCGCCTTCAACGCGGCAGTTATGGTCGATATATTCTCTGAGCTTCGCAGCATCATCTTCTGTTAAATCCCTTACGCGGGTATCCGGATTAACACCTGTTGCCGCGCAGATTTCTGTGGCGGTTTTGCGTCCGATTCCGAAAATATAGGTAAGAGCAATTTCGATGCGCTTATCTCTTGGCAAGTCAACACCTGATATACGCGCCATATTGGTTTTGCACCTCCATTGTTAATAGGTCCGCGCCAAATTATCCCTGGCGCTGCTTATGCTTCGGGTTTTCACAGATTACCATGACTTTACCCTTGCGCTTAATGATTTTGCATTTTTCACAAATTTTTTTGACAGAAGGTCTTACTTTCATTTGTGCGCCCTCCCTTAGCGAGTCTTTGTTTTACTTTGAACGCCATGTGATGCGCCCGCGCGTCAGATCGTAAGGCGACAACTCGATTGTGACCTTGTCGCCCGGCAGAATACGGATGAAATTCATCCGAAGCTTGCCGGAAATATGCGCGAGTACCGTATGGTGATTCGGAAGCTCTACCATAAACATTGCATTAGGTAGTGCTTCAGTTACGACGCCTTCAGTTTCTATTACGTCCTGCTTCGACATATATATTAACCCTCCTCATGTGGAAAACGGCTCCCGGCTTGAAAATTCCGAAGAGCATTTCGTATTTCACGGTTGGTCTGCATTGAACCTTCAGCCAGTACGGTTTTGGTCGCGGCCAAATGCTTCAGCTTTTTCTTTTTCGGATTGCTCAGGCTTCGGCGTTTCCCGTCACAAATAACGGCGTAAACATCATCCGCTTCCAGCACGGCGAAAAAACCGCCCTTGTCGCGCCCCGCGACCGACCGAACAACCAGCCCTCTGACAAAGTCCATCGTTACCCCTCCCTTAATCCGGCAATGTTAAAATTACTGGACCGTCCGGAGTAATGGCGACGGAATGCTCAAAGTGTGCGGAAAGCTTTCCGTCGGCGGTTACGGTCGTCCAACCGTCCGCAAGCGTTTTTACTTCCTTAACACCCTGGTTGATCATTGGTTCAATTGCGATAGTCATGCCTGATAACAGGCGCACGCCCCTGCCGGGTGTGCCGTAATTAGGAACGGTAGGGTCTTCATGCATCTTCGCACCTACTCCGTGGCCGACGAAATCCCGTACCACCGAGTAACCGCGAGCTTCGGTATACCTTTGGATCGCGCTGCCGATATCGCCGATGCGCGCACCGACTTTTGCGGCTTTAATGCCTTCATAAAGACTTTCGCGCGTTGCATCCATCAGGGCCTGCGCCTGTGCGCTTACATCTCCACAGGGAAACGTGTACGCATTGTCACCGACATATCCGTCAAAGGTGGCGCCAATGTCAATGCTCACAATGTCGCCCTGTTTGATAATGGTGTCTTTGCTTGGTATACCATGGATAACCACATTATTGACCGAGATACAGGCGCTTGCAGGAAACCCGCCGTAACCAAGGAACGTGGGCTTTGCACCTTGTTCCTCGATATAGCGGCGGACAATGCGGTCGATCTCCCAGGTAGATACCCCGGGTTCAACCGCTTCGCCGGCCAATTTCAACGCTCTTGCAGCTATCCTTCCGGCAGATCTCATTGCCGAAAGCTCCCTGCTGGTTTTAAGCACTATCATGATTACGCCTCGATTGCGGCAAGAACTCGTTTTGTTGTACTTGCAACATCTTCGTGCCCTTCTACAACATAAAGCTTGCCCTGCTTGGAATAGTAGCCTTTCAGAGGCTCGGTTTGGTCATGATATACCTTCAAGCGCTCTTTGACTGTATCCGGGTGATCATCCTTGCGCTGAACAAGGGTGCCGCCGCATTTGCTGCAAACGCCATCGACATCCGGCTTATTGTAAACCAGGTGGTAGCTGGCGCCGCAGCTCTCGCAGACACGGCGTCCGGACATGCGCTCTACGATGACCTCATCAGGAACCTCGATATCGATTACCTTGTCGATCGCAATGCCCATTTTGTCCAGAGCCTCGGCCTGGGGAATCGTGCGCGGAAAACCGTCCAGAACAAAACCGTTGCTGCAGTCATCCTTGGCTAAGCGTTCCTGAATGATACCGATAACGACCTCGTCCGGAACAAGTTTGCCCGCATCCACAAAGGATTTTGCGCGAATTCCCATTTCAGTGCCGCTTTTCAGCGCTTCACGGATAATGTTGCCCGTAGAAATTGTTGGAATATTGAAACGCTCGCAGATTACTTCTGCTTGCGTACCCTTACCGGCGCCGGGGGCGCCGAGAAGTATCAGCTTCATATTCTCTCACTCCTTATCAATCAAGGAAGCCTTTGTAATGGCGCATCATCATCTGAGACTCCATCTGCTTCACGGTTTCCAGCGCGACGCCAACCAGAATCAGGATGGACGTACCCCCGATCGACATGTTGTGCATGCCGGTAAAGGCACCGAAGCCAATTGGCAGAAGTGCGATCACCGCGAGGAACAGCGCACCGATCAGCGTGATTTTGGAAAGAATCCTCGAAATGTAATCAGATGTCGGCTTACCGGGACGGATACCCGGGATCGTACCGTTATTCTGACGAAGATTATTGGCCATCTCAATCGGATTATACTGAATTGCTACATAGAAATATGCAAACATTATAATCAACAGGAAATAAACTAACGAATACAGCAAACCGGTAGTGGAAAAAGCGTCGAAAAAGCTCTTCCAGAAGCCGGTCAATACCCTTTTTCCAAGGAACAACTGAATCGTGCTAGGAATTGAGAGAATTGAGCTTGCGAAAATAATCGGCATAACGCCGGACATCCCGACCTTGATCGGAATATGACTGCTCTGGCCGCCGTACATTTTTCTGCCCACCATGCGCTTCGCATACTGAACCGGGATACGACGCTCCGCATCGTTCATAAAAACGATGACCCAAATAACGACCAGGAAAAGAACAACAAACAGCGGTACAAAGAAGTAGTACTTGCCGTATGAAGTGGCATCCTGATTGGCAGCCTGCAGATACTGACCCAACAGATTAATCGTATGCGGCATTCTTGCCACGATACCGGAGAACAGGAGTATGGAAATACCGTTGCCAATACCATGCTGGTTGATTTGCTCGCCCAGCCACATCATCAATGCGGTACCGGCGGTAAACACCATGATAATGACAAATGCTGCAAAAACTTCCTCCCAGCCCTTTGTGTACTTCGTAATCGGCGTACCCTGGTAAGAGCTGTTGCGCAGATAGAAGAAATACGCGGTACCTTGAATCAAACCAAGCAGAACCGTTACATAGCGGGTATAGGTAGCGATTTTTTTTCGGCCCTCTTCGCCTTCCTTCGAAAGTCTTTCCAACGCTGGAATCGCGACTGTAAGGAGCTGCATAATAATGGAGCTGTTGATATAGGGCGTAACGCTCATTGCAAACAGCGTACCGTTTGCAAAAGCGCCGCCGGAAAGCATATCGAGATAGCTCAGTGCCGAACCGGTCTTATCCACCGTGTTCATCAATCCCTTCAATGCGGTTACATTGAGGAACGGGACCGGAATAACGGCACCGAAACGGAAAACCATAATAATAAAAAGCGTGAACAGAATCTTCTTGCGAAGATCGGGAATCCCCCAGGCATTCTTAAGTGTTTTAAACAACTTAGATCACCTCTGCCTTTCCACCCGCGGTCTCTATCTTTTGTTTTGCGGCCTCGGAGTAAGCAGTCACCTTCACTGTAAGTTTTTTCGTTAAATTCCCGTTTCCAAGAATTTTAATCCCATCGCAGCATGTTTTCACAATGCCAGAATCGATCAGCGCCTGTGTGTCGACCACAGCGCCGTCCTCGAATCGTTCGAGCGTGCCAACATTTACGGCTACAATATTTTTCGCGAAAATATTATTGAAACCTCTCTTCGGAATACGTCTCTGTAAAGGCATCTGTCCGCCTTCAAATCCAGGACGCATACCTCTGCCCGCTCTGGCCTTTTGACCTTTGTGGCCCTTGCCGGCAGTCTTTCCCTGACCTGAACCGTGTCCCCTGCCAATACGCTTCGGCTCCTTCTTAGAACCGGGTACTGCAGATAGTTCGTGCAACTTCATTTATTCGCACCTCCTTACGCTTTGCTTACCTCGATGAGGTGGATTATCTTTGCCACCTTGCCTTTGGTCTGCTCATTGTCGGGCTGTACCGAAGTGTCGCCTATCTTAAAAAGACCAAGAGCCTGGGCGGTTGCAATCTGGTCCTTTTTGCTGCCAATAAGACTTCTTACCAGCTTTACTTTAAGCTGTGCCATATTGCTCCCCCCTAATTATAAAATTTCTTTTACCGACTTGCCGCGTGTTGCAGCGACTTCCTCGGCTGTGCGCAGCTTGGACATACCGTCCAAAGTTGCTCTGACTACATTGCATGGATTATTGGAACGAAGGGCTTTTGTTCTGATATCCCTGATTCCGGCCGCTTCAACAACGGCACGAACCGGGCCGCCGGCAATAACGCCGGTACCGGGAGCGGCAGGCTTCATTAAAACTCTGCCTGCGCCGTAGGCGCCGATGATTTCGTGCGGGATTGTGGAGCCACGCATCGCAACCTTAATCAGATTCTTTTTCGCGTCTTCAATACCCTTGCGGATTGCGTCGGGAACTTCGCCCGCTTTACCGATTCCAAAGCCGACTGTACCGTTTCCATCGCCAACAACTACGAGCGCGGCAAACTTAAAGATACGGCCGCCTTTTACGGTCTTGGATACACGATTAATAGCAACTACATGTTCTTTCAGTTCCATAGTTGCTGCGTCAATTCTAGCCAAAAGTATTCCTCCTTCTTAGAACTTGAGGCCGCCCTCGCGGGCGCCTTCGGCCAGCTCTTTGACGCGGCCGTGGAAAATATAGCCGCCGCGGTCAAAAACGACCTCGGTGATGCCCTTTTCAGCGGCACGCTTCGCAATAAGCTTTCCAACTTTGCGTGCGGCTTCTTTGTTTCCGCCATTACCATTGAAATCCTTGTCCAGTGTGGAAGCTGCTGCTAAAGTAACTCCCTTAACATCGTCGATAATCTGGGCGTAGATATTGGTGGTAGAGCGAAATACATTCAGGCGCGGGCGTTCTGCTGTGCCCGAAATCTTTCCGCGCACCCTGCGGTGGCGGTTAAGCCTGGCCTTGTTTGTGTCAGCCTTATTCACCATTTGTTATTCACTCCTTACTTACTTCTTAGCGCCCTTACCGGCCTTGCCTTCCTTATGACGTACATATTCGCCGGTGTAGCGAATGCCCTTGCCCTTATACGGCTCCGGCGGACGTTTTTCACGTATCTCGGCAGCAAACTGACCGACCTGCTGTTTGTCAGGACCGCTGATTACGATTTTATTAGCAGACGGGCACTCAATGGTAATCCCATCGATTTCCGGAACAATCACCTGATGTGAATAACCAATATTCATCACAAGGTTCTTGCCCTGCTTCTGCACACGGTAGCCAACGCCCAAAACGTCGAGCTCCTTCTTGAAGCCTTCTGTTACGCCGATGACCATATTGTGGATCAGCGTGCGGGTAAGGCCGTGCAGGGATCTGTTTTCTTTTTCGTCGTTCGGGCGGGTCACGAGTATCTCGTTGCCCTCGACGGAAACATGCATATTCGGATGGACCTTCTGGGTCAGCGTGCCCTTCGGCCCTTTTACCGTTATGACGTTGTCGTCAACCTTAACGGTGACGCCAGCGGGAATATTTATGGGTTTTCTTCCAATTCGCGACATTACTGCACCCCCTTGTTACCAGATAAAAGCGAGGACTTCGCCCCCGATGTGCTCTTTACGGGCCTGACGGTCTGTCATAATGCCCTTTGAAGTAGAAATGATGGCGATGCCAAGCCCCTTCATAACCTTTGGCAGATCCTCTGCATTGGAATAAATGCGAAGGCCTGGCTTACTGACTCTGCGCAGGCCGTTAATGGCGGGAGCTTTATTCTCGCCATACTTGAGATTTACTTTAATAATGCCCTGCTTGCCGTCCTCTGTAACCGTATAACTCTTCACATAACCCTCGTCAACAAGAATCTGCACAATGGCTTTTTTCATGTTGGAAGCGGGAATGTCAACCGAATCGTGCTTTGCAGAATTTGCATTGCGAATACGGGTGAGCAAATCAGCAATCGTATCTGTAATCTGCATACCGTTACCTCCTTTGCTAAGCTTTACCAGCTGGCCTTTTTCACGCCAGGAATCTCACCCTTGTAGGCAAGCTCCCTGAAGCATATACGGCATATTCCGAACTTGCGAAGGTAGGCATGCGGCCTGCCGCAGATCTTGCATCTGTTATATTCGCGGGAAGGGTATTTCGCCGTCCTGCGCTGTTTGACCTTCATAGAAGTTTTGGCCACAATTTTCCCTCCTTATTTCGCAAACGGGGCGCCCATGAGCGTTAAGAGCTCTCTGGATTCCTCGTCGGTTTTCGCGGTTGTTACGAAACAAATATCCATTCCGCGGACCTTGTCGATTTTATCATAATCAATCTCAGGGAAAATCAGCTGTTCTTTAATGCCCATGTTGTAATTTCCACGGCCATCGAAGGAGTTCGCGTTGATTCCTCTGAAGTCTCTTACGCGCGGAAGCGCTACGTTAAAGAGACGGTCGATAAACTCGTACATTCTGTCGCCCCTGAGCGTTACCTTAACGCCGATATTCATGCCCTCGCGGAGCTTGAAGTTCGCAACCGATTTCTTTGCTTTGCAAACCATCGGCTTTTGGCCGGTAATGGCGGCGAGGTCATTGGAAATGGCGTCAATTACCTTTGCGTTATCTTTCGCTTCGCCGGCGCCTACGTTAATGACGACTTTCTCGAGCTTCGGAATCTGCATAACGCTCTTGTATGAAAACTTCTTCATCAAAGCAGGTGCGACTTCTTTTTGGTAATATTCCTTAAGTCTTGCCATGACGTTTTATCCTCCCTTACAGCGCTTCGCCGCATTTTTTGCAAATGCGTTCCTTGGTGCCGTCTTCATAAATCTTATGGGCGACACGCGTGGGTTTGCCGCAGCGAGGGCAAACGATCTGAACCTTGCAGGCGTACATAGCGCCTTCCGCCTTAACAATGCCGCCCTGTTCACCCATCTTGCGGGGCTTTACATGTTTTGAAACCATGTTGCGGCCCTCAATGATGACCTTACCCTCTTTCGGGCTGACGGCGATAATCTTACCTTGCTTGCCGCGGTCCTTGCCGTTTAATATGACGACGGTGTCTCCCGTTTTTACATGAACTTTATTATTCATTAGTGAGCACCTCCCATCACAGAACTTCCGGGGCAAGACTCAAAATTTTAAGATAGTCTTTGTCACGCAGTTCTCTGGCTACAGGCCCGAAAATACGTGTTCCCCTCGGATTCTTATCGTCTTTGATGAGGACAGCCGCATTTTCGTCAAAGCGGATATATGTTCCATCATCACGGCGTACGCCGAAAGCAGTGCGGACAATGACTGCCTTAACAACTTCGCCTTTTTTAACTGTGCCGCCCGGAGTCGCTTTTTTAACAGAAGCGACAACTACGTCACCTATATTGGCATACCTTCTGCCGGTGCCGCCAAGAACGCGGATGCACATAAGCTGCTTCGCGCCGGTGTTGTCGGCAACGTTAAGGTAAGTCTGCTGTTGTATCACAGTGCGTTCCTCCTTTGCATAAAGCCAAAATTATTTGGCTTTCTCTATAATCTCGACGAGACGCCATCTTTTTTCCTTGCTTAACGGACGGGTCTCCATCACACGCACGCGGTCACCGATATTGCATTCATTATTTTCATCATGTGCTTTCAGCTTCACGGTACGCTTGATAATCTTTTTATAAAGCGGATGCTTAACGCTGTCTTCGATCGCAACAACGATCGTTTTATCCATCTTGTTGCTGGAGACCTTGCCAACCGCTGTTTTTCTAATATTCCTATCGCTCACAGATTAATCCTCCCTTCCGTTACGCATTCGCGCTGTCCTTGATCTCGATCTCACGCAAAACGGTTTTGACGCGGGCGATATCCTTTTTCACAGCGGAGATACGCATCGGGTTATCGAGCTGATTAATGGCAAGTTGGAAACGCAGGTTGAAAAGCTCGGCCTTGAGGTCCTTCAGCTTGCTTTCAAGCTCTGCGATTGTTAATTCTCTGACTTCTGAGGCCTTCATTACTGCTCACCACCCGTTTCTTCCTTCTTAACAAACTTGCACTTAATCGGCAGTTTGTTGGACGCCAGACGTAAAGCTTCTCTTGCAGTTTCTTCCGAAACACCGCCAACTTCAAACATGACTCTGCCCGGCTTAACAACTGCTACCCAGTATTCCGGGGATCCTTTACCGGAACCCATTCGAGTTTCTGCCGGCTTCTGGGTAATCGGCTTGTCTGGGAATATCTTGATCCAAACCTGACCAAATCTCTTGCAGTAACGTGTCATAGCAACACGAGCTGCTTCTATCTGATTCGAGGTAATCCATGCCGGCTCCAAAGCCTGAAGGCCATAATCGCCGTAGGTTACCTTGTTCCCGCGGTAGCATTTGCCGGTCATACGGCCACGATGCACTCTGCGGTATTTTACACGCTTAGGCAACAGCATTATTTACTGCCTCCTTCCTTGCGAGGCTTACGGTTGTCTTGAAGAACCTCTCCTTTGTAAATCCAAACCTTAACACCAATACGGCCGTAGGTTGTCGCAGCCTCTGCAAAGCCATAGTCAATGTCTGCACGGATGGTCTGAAGCGGAATCGTACCGTCATGGTACTGTTCGCGTCTTGCGATTTCCGCACCGCCCAAACGGCCGGACACCTGGGTTTTTATACCCTTTGCGCCAAGCTTCATGGCGCGGCCGATGCACTGCTTCATAGCGCGGCGGAAAGAAATTCTTTTTTCCAGCTGCTGTGCAATATTCTCAGCAACGAGCTGAGCGTTCAAATCAGGGGACTTAACCTCTACGATATTGATCGTAACCGGCTTCTTGAGGAAGCTCTCGCACTGAACACGAAGCTTCTCGATCTCTGAACCGCCCCTGCCAATAACCATACCTGGTTTTGCGCAATGGATATGAACGCGAACCTTGGAAGCGTCACGTTCAATTTCAATTTTCGGAACGCCCGCGGCATACAGCTGCTTCTTCAGCATTTTGCGAAGATTGTAGTCTTCAACGAGGGTATCGCCGAACACGTTTTCCTTCGCGAACCAACGGGAATCCCAATCCTTAATTACGCCCACACGAAACCCGTGGGGATTTATTTTCTGGCCCATAGTTTACCTCCTCTTCTGCCTTATTCTTTTTCCTTGAGCACGAGGGTTACGTGCGAAGATTTTTTCTCAATTCTATACGCGCGACCCTGCGCTCTTGGACGAATGCGCTTGAGGATCGGGCCCGGACTTACGAAGCATTCCGCAACGTAAAGTCTGGAAACATCCATATTGTGGTTATTCTCAGCATTTGCGATGGCCGACTTCAATAACTTTATCAGGTATTCGCTGGCGGCCTTCGGTGTATTCCTGAGGATAGCCATAGCAACGTCCGCCGGCTTGTTACGGATTAAATCAAGCACAATCTGGACTTTGCGGGGTGAAATACGGGCGTACTTTAAATAAGCCCTTGCTTCCATGCTATACACTCCTTTCGGCCGTTATTTGCTCGGCGATGTCGTTTTTGAACCGGAATGTCCCTTAAAGGTTCTGGTCGGGGCAAACTCACCGAGTTTGTGTCCAACCATATCCTCTGTGATGTAAACCGGAACATGCTTGCGGCCGTCGTGAACCGCAATTGTATGGCCAACGAAATCCGGGAAAATCATGGAAGCTCTGCTCCATGTCTTAATGATCTTCTTTTCGCCGGCCGCGTTCATTTCTTGAATCCTTTTAAGCAGCACAGGCTGAACATAAGGACCCTTTTTTATGCTTCTGCCCATAGTTCATAAGCTCCTTTCTGTACGCCTTATTTGCCGTTTCTACGCTTGACGATAAATTTATCGGAGCGATGGTGGTGAGCGCGCGTCTTATAGCCGAGTGCCGGTTTGCCCCAGGGAGTAACAGGTCCCGGCCGACCGATCGGTGCTTTGCCCTCGCCGCCGCCGTGCGGGTGGTCGTTCGGGTTCATAACAGAACCGCGGACCGTCGGTCTCCATCCCATGTGGCGTTTACGTCCTGCTTTACCGATCTTTACGTTCTCGTGGTCAACATTGCTGACCTGGCCGATTGTCGCCATGCAGCTGGCCTGCACGTTGCGAAGCTCGCCGGAAGGAAGCCTTAACAGCGCCATTCCGTTTTCTTTCGCCATCAGCTGGGCCATGTTGCCGGCCGCGCGGGCAAGCTGTGCGCCCTTACCCGGGTAAAGCTCTACATTGTGGATAAAGGTACCGACCGGGATATTTTCAAGCGGAAGCGCGTTGCCCGGCTTGATATCCGCTCCGGCACCGGATACGACCACATCGCCGACCTTCAGGCCGTTCGGAGCGATGATGTATCTTTTCTCGCCGTCCTCATACTGCACAAGTGCAATGAAGGCGGAACGGTTCGGGTCGTACTCAATGGTTTGAACAGTACCCGGCGCGTCAAACTTCTGACGCTTAAAGTCAATAATACGATATTTTCTGCGGTTTCCGCCACCGCGGTGACGAACCGTGATCCTACCGTAGCTGTTGCGCCCGGATTTGTTATTCAGCGGAGCCAGCAGGCTCTTTTCCGGCTTAACCTTTGAAAGCTGGGAATAATCCGTAACGGACATATTGCGCCTTGAAGCCGTGGTAGGTTTAAAGTTAATAATAGGCATTCGATTTCACACTCCTCATGATGGCTTTGCGGGGAAATGCCAGTTCCCCATCCTTGCCTCTGCGTTCCTTCGGCAGAGTTTACATCATGCCTTCAAAAAACTCGATTGTCTTGCTGTCTTCGGTAAGGGTAACGACTGCTTTTTTCCATGAAGGAGTATAGCCTTCGTTTCTGCCTTGGCGGCGCAGATGACCGCGCACATGCAGGGTGTTTACTTTTCTTACCTTTACGCCGAAAAGCGATTCAACCGCTCTTGCGATATCGATTTTTGTGGCATCCTTTGCTACTTCAAAGGTGTACTTCTTCATGCCAATACCGGCCATGCTTTTTTCCGTAATAATCGGGCGAATTACGATGTCCTGTGCTGTCATTATGCATACACCTCCTCAATTTGGGCTACGGCATCTTTGAGCACAATGAACTTGTCTGCATTTAAGATGTCGTAGACATTCAAGGTGTTGGCCATAGCCGTCTTTACTCCGGGAATATTGGCTGCCGAAGCGATAACCTTTTCGTTCACCTCAGGGAGAACGATGAGCGCTTTTTTCTCGGAGCCGATCGCCTTGAGCATTGTTGCGATTGTCTTTGTCTTATATTCGTCAAGCGTGATCTTGTCGAGCACGATCAGATCGTTGTCGATTACCTTGCTTGAAAGAGCCGACTTCATTGCAAGACGCTTTACCTTTTTATTTAAAGAATAGCTGTAGTCACGCGGCTTCGGAGCAAAAACGATACCGCCGTGCGTCCACTGCGGTGCACGAGTGGAACCCTGTCTTGCGTGACCGGTGCCTTTTTGCCTCCACGGCTTTCTGCCGCCGCCCGATACCTCGGCGCGGGTCAGCGCCGACTGCGTGCCCTGACGCTGGTTTGCAAGATAGTTTACAACCATATCGTGCAAAACCTTTGTGTTAGGTTCAATTCCGAATACAGCCTCGGAAAGATCGATCTTTTCGACTTCCTTACCGGCCATATCAAGTACTGCTACTTTAGGCATTCCAATTCCTCCTTCCCTTACGCCTTAACGCTGTCATGGATTACTACGATTCCGCCCTTGGGGCCGGGAACTGCGCCCTTGATAGCAATCAGGTTGTTTTCCGCATCTACTTTTACAACGGTCAGATTCTGAACCGTAACTCTTTCCGCGCCCAGATGACCGGCCATCTTCTGCCCCGGAAATACTCTTGAGGGATCCGAGCAGCAACCGTTGGAACCGCCGTGGCGGGCAACAGGACCAGAACCGTGGCTCTCTTTCAGTCTTTGGAAATTCCAGCGCTTAATAACGCCGGCGTATCCCTTACCCTTGCTGGTAGCGGTAACGTCAACCTTGTCGCCTACCGCAAAGGTGTCCGCTTTAATGAGGTCGCCCACGTTGAAAGCGTCCGTGTTTTCCACTCTGAATTCTCTTAGTGTTTTCTTGGGAGCGACATCCGCTTTTTCAAAATGCCCTTTCATGGGCTTTTTGACTTTGTGCGGCTTTAAATCGCCGTAGCCCATCTGAATGGCCGCGTAACCGTCATTTTCAACCGTTTTCTTCTGTGCAACAACACAGGGACCGGCTTCCACAACTGTTACGGGGATGACATTTCCCTGTTCGTCGAAAATCTGCGTCATGCCGATTTTCTTGCCGATAATACCTTTTTGCATTATTTTACCTCCTATGCAGGTTATTGGTTGGCATCTGCCAACATGACCCCGGCCGCAGGTTGGTTAAATTAGAGCTTAATCTCTATTTCAACGCCAGCGGGGAGTTCCAGACCCATCAAAGCCTCTACGGTTTTGTTGGAAGGTCTGAGAATGTCGATAAGCCTTTTGTGTGTTCTCATCTCGAATTGCTCACGGCTGTCCTTGTACTTGTGAACAGCACGCAGGATCGTGATGATCTGCTTTTCCGTCGGGAGCGGGACCGGACCGGAAACCCGTGCGCCCGTGCGCTTCGCTGTCTGTACAATCTTGTCAGCCGACTGATCAACCAACTGATGATCGTAACCCTTGATTCTTATCCTGATTTTCTCTTTGACTGCCACTATGAATCGCCTCCTTATTGTAGTTGGCGGGCGGCGTTTTTTAAAACCTAACACCGTGCCGGGTGTTCCCTCTTAGCACATTGAAAAACCGGATTGACTTTTTCAAGTTAATCCGGGTGCTGGCATAAAAAACGTCTGAGCACAACAGGAAACAGGCATAAAACACCTCGTCCCATCGCACGCTCAAAGTTATCTGTCGCCCGGTTTAAAATCGGACATACTCCACGGAAAAACCGGCATGTTTCAGCCGCAACCTCCCGCTTCATCGCATATCTGTCGCAGTCGTGCTTAATTATAATACCATATCAGAGCCTTATATGCAAGACTTTTTTCTGCTTTCTGAAAAGAAATTTCAAATAAATTTTATGGTCTGCCACGGGGCTTTCCCCTTTGCCGCGAACGCAGGAGCAAAACGCTGCTAAGCTTTGCAATCGTGCTGAAAAAACGGATTTTGCAATCCCGCGCGACCAATGGGAAATGCCACTTTACGGCAAAACAAGCGAATGGACGGTCATCTTTTTCCACCGCACCGACAATGCCGGTTTCGCTGGGCTTTATGGAAGACAGGCATCCCCTTTTCCGCATTACCCTGCCTGCGGTTGCCAGTATTCCGGAAAGAAGTAGGATTCCTGTGAGAAGCTTTCTCATAATTTCCCTCCGCTTTCCATTGTTTCCAGTATTTACTGGAATATTCCCTGTCGATTATCTTAACTAAAAAAAGAACTGCAGCGGGAAGGAGAGCCGCGACAGCACCCACTCCACTAAAAGCTTCCCTCTTATACATAATATAGAGTGAGGCAGGACTGCCGGCAACTCCAATCGCGCCGCAGGAAACAAAGGATCGTAAACCCACGGGGCTTTTTGCCAAGCCCCATTTGAATGGTTCCTATACAGATTGCAAGAACAAAAGCCTCTCCTTTGTCCATTGCATTGCTCCGCATCCAGCTATTTTCTACTTAAAAGTATGGCATGGGGAGCGGCAAGACAGAGAAGTTATTCTTTATTTAAAATTTTTCCAAATTTCATTGTTCGTCATATACGGTTTCATCTGCTCATACGTCAGAACCAGTTTGATTAACCGCTGGTCCGGTTTGTTAACCTGCAGGCCGAATCCAACACCGTACTTTGAGAAATAGACAGCACCGGAATCCAATGCAGACTTAATCACATCGGCGGTAATGTATGGCGCAACATCCCCGCTGAGCTGGCCTCTTACGCTCTCCAGCGTCTTGCAGAGCGCGTCGTTTTTCACAATTAAATCGTTGGTGCTTAGAACGGTTCCCGTGTTCAGGTTAATATTGACTACGCGGAGGGTGCGGGTCGGCTTTGCTTTCGGGGTCGAAACCTTAACATATTCATTGAAACCGATGCTGATAAAATTCTTGCCTTCGTAAGCAACCTCGCCGCTAACCCTGACCGTTGTCTTGTTTTTCTTCTTGCTGGTTCCCATGGAATTGATCGTCTTCATCGCAGTACTTTTTATTGTTGCATTGATTTTATCCACGTTTGGAATTTTGCCGGACAGTACCGGGTAGGTAGCGGTAAAAGCATTATTGTCATTCTTATAGCTATAGCTTTCCTCTTTTACGGTATAGGTTCCTTTATTCAGATTTGCTACCGCTTTGGAATTCGCTGTTTTCGGCTGGTCAATCTTTGCAATTTCCTCGGACGCCACCTTTTTCTGATCCGAATTGGATGACGCTGCGGGTACGGACGCCAAAGACGACGCAGGATTGGAAGCCTCCTTACCGGATACCACAGCACCGGAAGCCGTTTCATTCTGCGTAGGCGATACCTGTCCTCCTTTACATGCGGACATGGAAACAACCATTGTAAGTGCTAAAATAAGCGCATATAATTTTTTCATTTCTCTCACTCCTTAATGAAGAATTTCCAGTTTTTTGATAATACTTCTGCCAACGTTTTTTTATGGTAACACATCCGATTTGAAAATGCAATTTACAAAACCGTTATGGTTATGACAAGGAAGAAAGAAAAATGTTACTATTCCGCTAAATTCTTTTACATTATTTTCCAAATTGCACAAAGATATTCAACAAGCTATGCTTAATCCGTTGAAATAACGAATGGTTCGCGCATATTATAAATAAATTGTAAAATTTCAGAACGGCATTTCTTAAAATCCGGCACCACTACCTGAGCTATATGCCCATTGATGTTTTCGCCCTGCAGAGTGAATTCATTCTCTTTCGGACAGCTAAGCTGACTGATCAGATACTGAAGATAAGAGAGGGAAAAAAGGTTACATACCATTTATAAACTTAGAAAAAAGGCCGGATGACGTCCGGCCTTTTGATCTATCTGAAATTTAATATGCTTTGCCCCAGTAAACCATGGTCTTTGCGGGTTTTCCGCAGCAAACGCAGGTATCGCCGATATGCTCCTGTTCAAACGGCATGCAGCGAGAAGAAACGCCCGCAACTTCCTTCAGCTTTTCTTCACAGGCTAAATCGCCGCACCACATCGCTTTGACAAAGCCCGGTTTGCTGTCCGCAATTTTCTTGAACTCTTCAAGCGTTTTCGCGGAATAGGTCATGCTCTCGCGGCGGGCGAGCGCCTTTTCATACATTCCCTTGCGCACTTGCTCAAGCTGTTCGGCCACAGCCTGCTCCAGCTGGTCAAGCGGCACAAAAATCTTCTGCCGGTCATGGCGGCGAACCAGAACGCACTGGTTCTTTTCAATATCCTTCGGTCCGATTTCTAAGCGAAGCGGAACGCCCTTCATTTCATACTGGGCAAATTTCCAGCCCGGCGACTGATCGGAATCGTCCACGCGCACGCGGAACGCCTTTTTCAACCGCTTGCGCAGTTCCTGTGCCTTGTCAAGCACACCCGGCTTATGCTGGGCGACCGGCACGATGATGACCTGTATCGGCGCGACAGCAGGCGGAAGCACCAGCCCATCGTTGTCCCCGTGCGTCATAATGATCCCGCCGATAATGCGGGTGCTCATGCCCCAGGAGGTCTGGAACGGATGGCAGATGGAATTGTCCCTGCCCTGGAAGGTAACGTTGAATGCCTTTGCAAAGCCGTCGCCGAAATAATGGCTGGTTCCGGACTGTAAGGCCTTGCCGTCGTGCATCATCGCTTCGATTGTATATGTCGCAACGGCGCCGGAAAATTTCTCCTTATCGGTCTTGCGGCCCTTGATTACCGGTATGCCCAGCTCGTTTTCGCAAAAATCGGCATATACCCCGAGCATCCGCTGGGTTTCCTCCTCCGCCTCTTGGGCGGTTTCGTGCATCGTGTGGCCTTCCTGCCAGTGGAACTCCACCGAACGCAGGAACGGGCGCGTTGTTTTTTCCCAGCGTACAACCGAGCACCACTGATTGTAGAGCTTCGGCAAATCGCGCCAGGAGTGGATGACCTTCGCGTAATGGTCACAGAACAGGGTTTCGGAGGTGGGGCGCACGCACAGTCTTTCCTGCAGCTTTTCATTGCCACCCATTGTAATCCACGCAACCTCCGGCGCAAAACCTTCCACATGCTCCTTTTCCTTGTTCAGAAGGCTTTCCGGAATAAACATCGGCATGGAGACATTCTCATGACCCAGTTCCTTGAAACGTTGATCCAGAATATGCTGGATATTTTCCCAAATTGCCCAGCCGTACGGCTCGATGACCATGCAGCCGCGCACGCTGGTGTAATCCATCAGCTCGGCTTTTTTTACAATATCCGTATACCATTTGGCGAAGTCCTCCTCCATGGGAGTAATCGCCTCTACCATTTTTTTCTGTTCGGCCATAACAAAACTACCTCTCTATATCTCACACGCCGTTATCATTCGTCGTTCTTTTCTTTTGTCGTATTATTCAAAATAATGGTTACCAGATAGATGAGAAGCATAACGATAAAAATGCCAAGCATTCCCAAACCCATCAGGCGAAAGGATTTCCCTATATCCTCATTTGTAACATTTCCCAGCAAGCTGGTAAACGCAACCGTAAGCAAATTGAAATTCAGCATTTACATCATCCCCCACTTTCTTGCAAGAGAAAGGATAATTCCTCCCGCAACAACGGAGCCGATCTGTCCCGCAACATTCGCGCCGACCGCATGCATCAGAAGGTGATTCTGGTTATCCTCTTTCAGAGCCATTTTCTGGATCACCCTTGCGGACATGGGGAAAGCAGAAATTCCGGCGCCGCCGATCATCGGGTTGATTTTCTTATCCGCAGGGAGGAACAGGTTCAGGATTTTCGCAAAGACAACGCCGCCGATGGTATCGAACACGAATGCAAAAAGACCCAGCGCCATTACCATCAGGGTTCCAACCGTGAGGAACTTGTCCGCCTGCATCTGAAACGCAATGGTGATTCCCAAAAAGATGGTGATCAGGTTTGCAAGCGGGCCCTGCGCCGTCTGGGACAGGCTTTCCAGCTTGCCACACTCGCGGATAAGATTTCCGAACATTAAAAAGCCGACCAAGGAAACCGAATCCGGTGCGATCATCCCCGCAACCAGCGTAACAATGATGGGGAACAGGATTTTCGTTGTTTTGGAAACCGCTTTTGGATTGTACGGCATGCGGATCATGCGTTCACGCTTGGTTGTGACAAGCCGGATTGCAGCCGGCTGGATAATCGGAACCAAGGCCATATAGGAATAGGCGGCAACCGCTATCGCGCCCATGTATCCGCTTTTCAGCACCTGGGAAACAAGGATGGACGTCGGGCCGTCCGCCGCACCGATCACGCCGGCGCTCATTGCGTCCTTCAGCGGGAATCCCAGCAGGACGGCAAGCACAACCGTCAAAAAAATACCGAACTGCGCCGCGCCGCCGAACAGGAGCATCCGGGGGTTGGAAAGCAGCGGGCCGAAATCGATCATCGCGCCGATGCCGACAAAAAGGATCAGCGGAAACGCTTCGGAGGAGGCAATCCCCTTCTGGAAAAGCCACTGTACAATTCCGTTTTCCCCGACCACGCCGGGAAGCGGCAGATTGACCAGTATCGCGCCGAATCCCATCGGCAGGAGCAGAGCCGGCTCAAAGTCCTTTTTAATGGCAAGCCAGATCAAAAGGCCGCCGATCAGCCACATTGCCAGCATTTTGGGGTTTGCCAGCATGTACATCACGCCGTCGGTTAAAAAGCTGAATTCACTCAACGATTTTACGCCCCTTTTATAATCATCTTTTTTCTTAACAAACTATTCATATATTATAAAGGAAAGAAAGTCCTTTTTCAAGTAAAAATGCCAGAAAACGCAGAAAAGCAGTCGCAAGATTCCCCCTGGCTATTCCGCGGGTACTTCCCATGCGGGCAAGCTCCGTTTTACCGAACGCAGAACAATAAAAAATCCGCCATGCTTAGGCACAGCGGATTTGAAAAAAATGCAAATCAAACATTGTCTTCAATGTACTTTACGAGTTCGCCGACAGTTTTAATGTTATCGATCTCTTCATCAGGAACTTCAATTTCGAACTCGTCTTCAATTGACATTAAAAGGTCAACGACATCCAAGGAATCGGCGCCTAAATCGTCAGCAATGCTCGTATCGGGAGTAATTGTATCCTCCTCCACGTCGAATTGTTCGCTGAGAATCGCCTTTACCTTCTCGAATACCATGTTTCACCCTCCTTTTCTGGCATTTTGAATTATCGGCTCGCGGATAACGTATCATTTATTGTGGCATTGTGGACAACACTCTTTCATATGTGCTACAATTTCCACAGAAAAAGCCATGAAATCGCTCCGGTCACGAATTCTCTAACCACATATTATTAGCAAACTATGACTTTGTCAATATATTTCCAGATTTTTTATTTTGAAAATGAGGGGAACTAGAAAATGCTTGAAAACACCTATGCTGTCATCGGCCATCCAATTGCCCACACAATGTCGCCATTTATTCACGCCCGCCTTTTTTCTCTAAACTCAATACAGGCCGAATACGGCATTCTGGATATTCCGCCGGAGAACCTTGCTAAACGGATGGATACGTTGCGCAGCCTTCGCGGCTTCAACATAACCATTCCCCACAAGCAAGCAATTATTCCGCTGCTGGACGGACTGGATTCGAAATCCGTATTTTACCATTCGGTAAATACCGTGCAAAACCGGAACGGCCACCTTACCGGCTTTACAACCGACGGAACGGGATTTTGCAAAGCGCTTGAAGCCGGAGGCGCAAAGCTGGACGGGCGTACCGTAATTCTCGGCGCAGGCGGTGCCGGGCGCGTAATGGCGTTTGAAGCAGCAATGTGCGGCGGAACCGTAACGATCGCCGTGCGCCCGCACGGAATCGAATCCGCACGGCAGCTTTGTGCCGATATCCAAAGCAAGGTAAAAAACGCAAAGGCCGATTTCTGCCTGTTGGACGAAATTCGCGGAGAAATGGATTTGCTTGCGAACGCCACACCAGTCGGTATGTATCCCAACACGGAAGCGCGCCCGGTTTCGGAAGAAATCATTCGAAATGCAGCCTGCGTTTTTGACGCGGTTTACAACCCAAATGAAACCCTGCTTTTAAGAACCGCGCGCAAAAACGGCGTGCGCGCCATCGGCGGAATCAGCATGCTGGTCTGGCAAGCCGCCGCCGCGCAGGAAATCTGGTATGGCGCAAAGTTTCGGAATGAAGATATCGAAACGCTGTGTGCGGACGCTGTCTTTGAAATGAAAAAGACATTCGGCAACCTTGTCCTCTGTGGCTTTATGGGCAGCGGCAAGACCACAGTTGGAAATCTCCTTGCGCGGAAATCCGGGCGAACCTTTGTCGATATGGATCAATATATCGAACAGGAACAGGGCGTTTGCATTTCGGAGTTATTCGCTTCGAAAGGCGAAGCGGAGTTTCGAAAGCTTGAACGGGAAGCCGCAAAGGGGCTTGGGCAGAAAAGCGGGCTGGTCATCGCAACCGGCGGCGGCGCGCTGTTGGACCCGGAAAACACAGAAGAATTAAAGCGGAACGGCGTCGTCCTTTTTCTGGACGCTTCCCTGGAACGCATTCGGGAGCGGCTTGCGGGCGACCTAACGCGCCCGCTGCTTTCCGGACCGGAGCCTGAAGAAAAAATGTGCCGGCTTTACCGGGAACGTTTCGAGCGGTACCGTGCGGCCGCAGACATAAAAATTCCGGCGGACGCGCCCGCCGATGAAGTTGCGGAACAAATCCTCCGGTTATTAAAAAACCCGCTTACTCCTTCCGAATAAGCGGGAATCCATTTTGGCTTACTGCTCAATATCCGAATAGGTGCAACAGGAATTTTTCCCGTTGTGCTTTACCGCATACATAGCAGCGTCGGCCTTTTGAAACAGTTCGTGGTAATCCCTTCCATCCTTCGGATAAATCGAAACGCCGATGCTCCCGGAAATCTGGAATTTCGCATTCCGTTCCGAACGGATACTGCGGAATACCCTCTGCAAAAGCTCTGCTTTCCGTTTGATATCCATGGTCGATATGTTTTTAAGGAATACAACGAATTCATCGCCGCCAATCCGGCCGATAATATCGTCCCCGCGGAACTGGCTTTTCAGTTTGGCGGACACCTCTTCAATCACTTCGTCGCCAAGCAGATGCCCCAGATGGTCGTTTATATCCTTAAAATTATCAATATCAATCAGGAACAGCGCATGCTGGTCTTCCCCACCGCTTCCACAAATTGCTTCGTCAATCAGCCGGGACGTGGTCACATGGTTGTACAGCCCGCTGAGCAAATCACGCTCCGCCCTTTCCTTCAGGCGTAGATTTTCCCTTTTCTGGCTGTCAATATCGATAAAGAACACAATCATTCTGGAAAGCTCGCCCTTTTCGTCGCGAATGATTGTACTTCGAACCCGGTACCACCGGTAATTCCCGTGCACATCCATAAACCGGTAATCGGGGTTTTTCTGCTTCTCCCCATGCATAAAGCGGTACATATCGTCTACCAGCCTTTGCCTGTCCTCCTCGAAAACGATATTGGAATGGCACAGGCTGTCCAGCAAGCCATCCGTGCTAAATCCGGTACCGAACCTGTCCCGAAAAGGGTGGGAATAATAAATCTCCTGCGTCTTAAAATTGTAGTCCATAATCGGATCCGCCGCCTGCTCCATAATAATGCGGTAGCGTTCCTCGCTCGCGGCAAGCTCCCGTTTCGCTTTACGGATAATTTCGAATTGCTCGCGCTCTTTATTGAGCAGCCTTCTTTTGACCGTTATATCTTGTATAACGCCGCACAACAATTCCGAACCATCTTCTTCAACTAAAAGGCGCAAACTGCAGTTTACCCAGATGTGATGCCCATTCTTTTTAATAAGTTTCAGCTCGACTAGCGCATTGCCATCCCTTGAAAGGTTCCGCACAAAATCTTGACGGTCGTAGTGCTGATCCGCGCTTAACACGCGGTTCGGTTCCTGTCCGTTTAACGCCGTTATTTCACCTTCTCGATATCCAAGCATTTCATAAAAGGGGCTGCTTGCATAAACGATTGTAAGTGCATCGTCATTCTTACAACATAGAATTCCCGCGCCCAGAGAATTAATAATTTTTCTTAGGTCGAATTCTCCTGCTGATTTTTTCGGCATTGGCACCCCCTCTTTCGTCTACAAATAGTTATGACACATCCGCCTTAGTGTCTAATATTGTATCAAAAATGCACCATAAAATCAATCATGTAAATCTATTTTTCGTACAACTTTGAACAATATTCACTTTTCGAGAAAAATCGATATTTTCTATTTTCCCTTGACAGCCCATGCAATCTGTATTATGATACATAGCAAGAATTACAAAGGAGCTTCACAATGCGTTCTGCGACAAGCACAAAACGATTTATAGCTTACGGTTATCCCCGCTATTTTATGGCGTGGGATTTTTGTGCATGCCTAAAAACGGACTGTGAGCTTTTGTGCGAAGGTATATAGCCTTACCCCGACAGGCTTATATTTTAGCGGAGCTGACAGCAGCTCCGCTCTTTTTTTATCATTTTCCACTATATAATTGCAAGGAGGAATAAAATATGATTATTGTATTAAAGCCAGGATGCACGCCGGAGCAGGTAAAAGATTTTACAAATACGCTTACCAATGAGTATAGCATAAAGGTCAATACCTGGGTAGGTACGCAAAGTACGGTTCTTGGGCTGATCGGCGATACATCGGCAATCGATATCGACTATATTTCGGCACAGGATTTTGTAGAAAGCGTTAAGCGGGTACAGGAGCCCTACAAAAAATCCAACCGCAAATTCCACCCGGACGACACCGTCATCACCCTGCCCGACGGGCAAAAGATCGGCGGGGGCGGGCTGGCGCTGATTGCCGGCCCCTGTTCCGTTGAAAGCAAGGAGCAGATCTGTGACATTGCCCGGCGGGTCAAGGCTGCGGGCGCGCAGTTCCTGCGCGGCGGCGCGTTCAAGCCAAGAACCTCCCCCTATGCCTTCCAGGGGCTGAAGGCCGAAGGGCTGGAACTTTTAAAAGAAGCCAAAAAGGAAACCGGCCTTCCGATCGTTACGGAAATCATGAGCGCCAACCATATCGACATGTTTTTGGAAAACGGCGTGGATATTATTCAGGTCGGCGCGCGGAATATGCAGAATTTTGATCTGCTGAAGGAACTGGGGAAAGTCAAAACGCCCATTCTCTTAAAGCGGGGGCTGTCCAGCACGATTGAAGAGCTTTTAATGAGTGCGGAATACATTTTGGCCGGGGGCAACGAACAGGTCATCCTCTGCGAACGCGGCATCCGTACCTATGAAACCTACACAAGGAACACGCTGGATATTTCCGCCATCCCGATCCTGAAAAAGCTTTCCCATCTTCCTGTTGTGGTCGACCCAAGCCACGCGGGCGGAATTGCATGGCTGGTGGAGCCACTCGCGCTTGCGGCGGTTGCAGCCGGAGCGGACGGTCTGATTATCGAGGTGCACAACAATCCGGCAAAGGCACTTTCCGACGGCGCGCAGTCGCTGACCCCGGACCAGTTCGACAAGGCAGCGGAACATCTCCGCGCCGCGGCAAAAGCCTTTGGAAGAAATGTAGAATAGCCTGTAAATATTTGCTATAATATAGAAAATATCTGCGACGAAAGGTATCCCATCATGAACCGAAAAATTGTAATTGTCGGGCTGGGCCTGATCGGGGGTTCCCTTGCAAAGGCTTTTCAAAAGTACACACAATGCCAAATTGCCGGAATTGACCGCAATCCGGACGTCTTAAAAGCTGCACTGGAATGCGGCGCAATTGACAAAATTGCCAGCGAAGCGGATATCCAGGAAGCGGATGTCCTCTACCTTTGCCTGTATCCCCAGGCGGACATCGATTTCGCCGCCGCGCACGCCCATCTGATTCCACCGCACTGCGTCGTAACCGACACCTGCGGAATCAAAGCGGAAATCTGTGCGCATCTGCCCCGCATCGCGCGGGAACATGGCTTTGCCTTCGTAGGCGGACACCCGATGGCAGGCAAGGAACAAAGCGGATTCACGTCAAGCGACGCGGATCTGTTTCTGGACGCCAGCTACATTCTCGTTCCCTGCGACGCGCCGCAGCAGGCGGTCGGCCTGCTGAAAGAAATCGCCAAGGCGCTCCGCTTCGGCGGAACCGTAGAAGCCACCCCCGAAAAGCACGACCGGATGATCGCGTTTACCAGCCAGCTTCCCCATGTGCTCGCCTGCGCTTATGTGATGAGCCCCAGCTGCCCGGAGCACAACGGCTTTTCCGCGGGGAGCTATCGCGACGTTTCGCGTGTGGCGAATATTAACGAAGCGTTATGGGCGGAGCTGTTCATCGACAACCGGGAAGCACTTATGGAAGAATTGGATATTTTGATTGCCAATATAACCATGCTGAAAGATGCTGTTTCGAAAAAGGATGCCGAAGCGCTTCGCGCCCTTCTGTGCAAAAGCAGACAGATAAAGGAGATGCTTGGAGAATGAAGGAACTGACCGTTAATACTTCCAAAAGCTACAAAATCCAAATCGAACGCGGTTGCCTCGGCAAAACCGGAAAGCTTGCGGAACGGCTTTTCAAGCCGGGCGCAAAAGCTGTTCTGGTAAGCGACAGCAATGTACTTCCGCTTTATGGCGAACGCGTGAAGCAGTCGCTGGAAGCCGCCGGCTTCTCCGTGCACACGTTTGCTTTTCCGGCAGGGGAAGAAAGCAAACAGCTTTCCTGCATCGCGCAAATCTACTCGGAGTGCGCCAAACACAGGCTGACCCGCAGTGATTTCCTCGTCGCGCTGGGCGGCGGCGTAACCGGCGACATGACGGGCTTTGCCGCCGCGACCTATCTGCGCGGCATCCCCTTTATCCAGATACCAACCTCCCTTCTGGCGCAGATTGACTCATCGGTCGGCGGCAAAACGGCGGTCGACCTCCCGCAGGGAAAAAATCTGGTCGGAGCGTTTCATCAGCCCTGTCTGGTTTTAATTGACCCAGACACGCTTGAAACCCTTCCGCAGCGTTTCCTTTCCGACGGAATGGCGGAAGCGATTAAGTACGGCTGCATAAAAAGCCGCGAACTGTTCGATATGATCTATAAAGAGGATATCCGTCAAAACATGGAAGAACTGATTTACCGCTGTGTGGATATCAAACGCGAAATCGTGCAGCGGGACGAATTCGACACCGGCGAACGTATGCTTTTGAACTTCGGCCACACCTTCGGCCACGCGCTGGAAAAGCTGTATGGATTTTCCAAGCTGTCCCACGGGGAAGCGGTCGGAATCGGCATGGTCATGATGGCAAAATGCGGCGAAAGCATGGGCATCACAAAGCCCGGAACGACGAATGAAATCATCGCGGCGTTACGGAAATTCCAGCTTCCCACAAGCGATCCCATGCCGATTGACCAGATTCTTTCCGCAACGGCGTTTGACAAGAAAAACAGCGGCGGCATGATCGGGCTGATTCTATTGAAACAAATCGGCGAGGGGTTTGTGGACCAGATTTACCGCGACCGCCTGGCGGAACTGACAGAGGTGCTGCAATGAGCGACGTGAGAATTGAGCCTTCGGTTTTAAGCGGGAGCATCCTCGTGCCGCCCTCTAAAAGCGCGGCGCACCGGGCGGTTATCTGTTCGGCGCTGGCAGGCGGCGGCAATCTCTTTGAGGACGGGGTAGAATATCTGAGCAACGATATCCGGGCCACCATCCGCGCAATGAAAACCCTTCTCAGCGGAACTGACGGAACCCCCGTGCAAGTTTACTGCGGGGAATCCGGTTCCACCCTGCGCTTTCTGATTCCGGTCGCGGCGGCGCTCGGAATTCCGGCTATGTTTACGGGCGAAGGCCGTCTTCCGCAGCGTCCGATCGGCGTCTATCTTGACTGCCTGCCCCAGCATGGCGTAAAATGTGAAACGGCAGGGGGGCTGCCGCTGGCAATTCACGGAAAGCTCACCCCGGGGAAATTCATCCTGCCGGGCAACGTGAGTTCCCAGTTTATTACGGGCTTGCTGCTCGCGCTCCCGGTTTTGGACGGCGGCAGCGAAATCAGACTTTCCACGCCGTTGGAAAGCGCCGGCTACGTTGATATGACGATTGATATTTTAAAGGATTTCGGAATAAAAATCGAAGCCGAGGAAAACGGGTGGATAGTTCCGGGGAACCAGTCCTACAGCGTACCCCCTTATAAACCTTATAAAGTAGAACGGGACTGGTCCCAGGCAGCCTTTTTCCTGGCGGCGGGAACGCTCGGCGGAAAAATCCGGCTGGAAGGGCTGAATCCGGATTCCCGGCAGGGCGACCGCGCGGCAGAAATGCTTTTCCGCTCTTTCGGCGCGGATATTGCATGGGAGGGAAAGCAACTAACCGTTACGCCCAAGAAACGAAACGGCATAGAAATCGACGCAGCCCAGATTCCCGACCTTGTCCCGGTTCTGGCGGCGACCGCCGCGCTGTGCCGGGGGCAAACAAGAATCTATAACGCGCAGCGCCTGCGAATCAAGGAAAGCGACCGTCTGGCGGCCATGGCCGACGGGCTGACCCGCCTTGGCGGGAAGGTGAAGGAAACAGAGGACGGCCTTCTGATTGACGGCGTGAAGACGCTTCACGGCGGCGAGGTCAACGGCTGCAACGACCACCGCATTGTCATGGCTTTTGCAATCGCCGCTTTGAAAGCGGACGGGTGCGTGACGATCCACGACGCGCAAAGCGTCCGCAAAAGCTACCCGGACTTTTTCGAGGACTATAACCGGCTGGGAGGGAAAGCGTATGTCGTCCGCATGGGGTGAAAAAATAAAGGTATCCATTTTCGGCGAAAGCCACGGCGCCGCTATCGGTGCGGTGCTCGACGGGCTGCCGGCGGGCGAAGAGCTTGATTTTGAAGCCGTCGCCCTGCAAATGAGCCGCCGCGCGCCGGGAAAGGATCCGGCAGCAACGCCGCGCAGGGAAAGCGACCTGCCTAAAATTGTAAGCGGCGTTTTAAACGGCAGAACCACCGGCGCGCCGCTGTGTGCACTAATTGAAAACACGAATACAAAATCCGGCGATTATGAGAATTTACAGCGCGTCCCGCGCCCGGGGCACGCGGATTACCCTGCGTTCCTACGTTACGGCGGTTTTAACGACATGCGCGGCGGCGGGCATTTCTCCGGCCGTCTGACAGCTCCGCTTGTTTTCGCGGGCGCCGTATGCCGCCAGATTCTACAGCGCCGGGGCATCGCAATCGGCTCACACGTCCTTTTTGTGGCGGATTGCAGGGATACCCCCTTTTCCCCGACGGACATCCCTGAGGATTTGCTCCAACGGCTTGCTTCCGTCCCGTTCCCCGTCATTGACCGGGAGGCGGAACAAAAAATGCGGAACACAATTGAAAAAGCCCGGATGGCACAGGACAGCGTGGGCGGCGTGGTCGAATGCGCGCTGACCGGCGTTCCCGCGGGGATCGGCGGCCCGCTGTTCGGTGGAATTGAACCGGTCTTTTCATCCATCCTGTTCGGCATTCCCGCTGTTAAGGGCGTGGAGTTCGGCGCGGGCTTCGGCGCGGCGGAGCTGTACGGTAGCCAAAACAACGACGCATACTACTTCGACGGCGGCACGGTAAAAGCCCGGACCAACAACGCGGGCGGAATCCTTGGCGGAATTACAACCGGTATGCCGATTGTGTTCCGCGCGGCGTTCAAGCCTACGCCGTCCATTGCACGGGAGCAGGACAGCGTCGATCTGAAAACGAAAGAAAACGCAAAACTCCGTGTTCACGGAAGGCATGATCCCTGCATCGTTTCGCGGGCCGCGCCCGTTGTGGAGGCCGCGGCGGCGATTGCGCTCATAAACCTGATGACTTTATAAATCGAGGTAATAAGGATGACACTAGAAGAAATTCGCAAAGAAATCGATCAAATAGACGAAGCCCTTCTGCCTCTTTTTTTGAAACGGATGGAATGCGCCAAAGCGGTGGCGGTCATCAAAAAGGAAACCGGCCAGCCGGTACTGAACGCAGAACGGGAACAGGCTATTCTGAACCGCATTGGGAGCAGGGCGGGCGAGTTTGGCGGCGAAGCCCGTATGCTGTATGCGAATATGATGGACATGAGCCGCTCGCTGCAACACAGCCTGCTCGGCAGCGGGCAGGAGCTGCGCGCCGCCATCCGGGACGCGGGCGTAAAGCCGGAAAAAGCTGAGAAAATCGCCTGCCTTGGTGAAATCGGCTCCTATTCCCACGAAGCACTTCTGCAGCTTTACCCGCATACGTTCCCTCTGTTTTACCAGGATTTCGGCGGCATTTTCGCCGCTGTGGAAAGCGGCGAAGCGGATTTGGGGCTGCTGCCGGTCGAAAATTCCTCTGCCGGCTCCGTCGGCGAGGTCTACGACCTGATTTTGCAGTACCGGTACAGCATTATCGCCGCAACGACCCTGCTTGTGCGGCATTGCATGGCATCCGCTAAGAAAGTGGACCCCCGCAGCATCCGTACGGTATATTCCCACCCGCAGGCACTTTCCCAGTGCTCCGTATATATTGAAAAGAACGATCTGCATGCCTTGCCGTGTTCCAGCACAGCCGCGGCGGCACAGATGATCGCCCAGCGGCAGGAGGCCGGAATTGCCGCGATTTGTTCCGAGCATGCGGCGAAGCAGTATAAGCTCCATATCGTTCAAAACGATATTCAGAATACTTCCAACAACCGCACGCGGTTCATCGTGATCAGCCGCCGCCTGTACATTCCCGACGGCGCGCAGAAAATCAGCCTTTGCTTTTCCCTTCCGCACAAGACCGGTTCGCTTTACAGCGTATTGGCACGTTTTGCGGCGGCGGGGCTGAATCTGACAAAAATCGAAAGCCGCCCGATTGCGGAAAGGAATTTCGAGTACGATTTTTACCTTGATTTCACCGGAAATGTACATGAAGAGCGCACGTTGAACCTTCTCTGCGCGCTGAATGACGAGCTTCCGCGCTTCTCTTTCTTAGGGAACTATACGGAAAACGAATAAATAAAAGGACCGGGCTATTTTCAAGCCGGGTCCTTTTCTGTTTGCCCGCCAGACACCGCCAGCCGGACCTTTTTCTGTTTTACGCGCGATTCCCGCTTGCAGTAAGGCGGATACCGCTTGTGCTTTTCGTGGTGGGCCATACACTCGGGACATTTTCCATGGCGTTCGCAGTATATTTTTACGCAATTACAGGTTCCCCTTCCATTTTCCAAAACCATAATGATTTTCTCCGCTTTCTCCCTCCGGATTCGAACTATCAGAAGAGGGAATAGGTCGTAATTCCTTTTTATGAATCGTATCCCAAAACGGCGTATATAGGGTCATATCAGTTCTTTAGTTTTGCCGCGAGGGCGATCCAGCCCTTCTCCGTTTTGCGGCGGATAACCTCAAATTTCGACGAAAGGGCGGCAAGAACATCTTTCTCGCGGGTATCGATAATCCCGCTCATCAAGTACACCGAATCCGGATACAGGAACTGCTCGATATCCTTTGTTAAAAGGAGGATGACATCCGCAACAATATTGGCGACGACGATATGGTACTGCCCGCTGACCTGTTCGGTCAAATCGCCGCACACGCCGGTAAAACGTTCATGAACATGGTTAATTTCCGCATTCTGCACAGCGGTCTTTACGGCAATCGGGTCAATATCCACCCCGACGGCGCTTTTTGCCCCAAGAAGCAGCGCGGCGACCGAAAGGATTCCGCTGCCGCAGCCGACATCCAGCACGTCACAGCCCGGTTTTACCGTTTCCTCCAGCAGTTCCATACACAGGCGGGTCGTTTCGTGGGTCCCGGTGCCAAACGCGAGCCCCGGTTCCAGGTGCAGCACCGTGCGATCCCCTGCCTCGTATTCCTCCTCCCAAGTCGGGCGGATCAAAAGCTTTTCGCCAACCTTAATGGGCTTGAAATATTTCTTCCAGTTGTTAATCCAATCCTCCTCCGCACAGGCGGATGTATCGATTGTATGCCGAATGCCTTCGGCGTTGTAGCGTTCGCTTAAGAACGCAATGGCTTCCGCCGGATTTTCCTCCGGGCTGATGTACACATGCACCAGCGCCTTGGAGCGGTCCTTTTTCAAAAGCTCCTCGTCAATCAGGTCAATGTGGGCGATCTCCCGCACTTCTTCGTCCAGGTGGGAGTAATCCTCAATATAAATGCCATAGGGAACGACCATCTGGGCAATGTCCCCCGCTGTATCGATATTTTCCGCATCCACGGTAATCCGAATTTCCGTCCAATCCATATGTTTCCTCCAAAAATCACTCTTAATGCAATTTCGTCCTAACCCTCTGCGGGCAGTGGGAACAACTTACTTTCCGATTTTAAAATTGCTGTATTTAATTATACACTGTATCAAATAAAAGTTATAGACTTATTTTGCCCTTCGCGCGAATACATTTGATTAACAAAGAAAATAAAGGTGTTAATCAAATGAGAAAGCGTGTATTTTACATAAACGCCGCTATTCTGACCTCCAGCTCCGTACTGCTCCGCCTGAGCAATATCTGGTTCCGGATGTTTATCTGCTCGAAAATCGGTGCGGCGGGCATGGGGCTGTACCAGCTTGTCCTGTCCGTTTTCTTTCTCGGCATCACCCTGTGTACCTCGGGAATCGGGCTGGCTGTTACCCGCTTGGTTTCCGAAGGGCGCGGAACAAAGAGTTCCGTGCGGCAATGCACACTCTGTGCGCTGGCACTGAGTTTACTGGGAGCGTCGGCGCTGTTCTTCGGCGCGGATTTTATCGCGCACTGGTTCATCGGGAACGCATCGGCGGCCATGCCGCTGAAGCTTTTGGCGCCTGGCCTGCCCTTTATCGCCATCTGCTCCTGCCTGAAAGGCTATTTCCTTGCGATACGGAATACGCTGGTTCCCGTATGTAGTGATTTTCTGGAACAGTTTGTGACAATCGGCGCCTCCCTGCTGCTGCTTTTTTCCATGAGCAACGCGCTGGACGCGCTGATGCTCGGTTCCACTATTGGCGAAGTGTTCGACTGCACCTTTATGATCGTGCTTTATCATCTGTTTGCTAACCGGAACAAGCTTTCCAAAGCAAAAAGCAGCGGTGTGTTCCAGAGCATCCTCCATATCGCCGGGCCGATCCTATTCGGTTCCTTTTTCCGAAATCTATTAAGCAGCACCGAAAACATGCTGATCCCGAAGGGGCTGAAAAAATACGGTGCCGGCGACAGCGGCGCGCTAGCGCAGTACGGCGTGATACAGGGGATGGTTATGCCTATTCTTTACTTTCCCTACTCCTTTTTAACGTCCCTATCCATGCTGCTCATTCCGGAAATGGCGGAAGCCAACGCCGAAGGAAAGCAGAAGGCCATCCAAAGGGTCGTGGAAAAGGCGTTCCGCTGTACGCTCATGTTTTCGTTTTTCATTTGCTCGCTGTTCATCTTTTTTGCGGACGATCTTGGCATGCTGTTTTACAAGAGCCGCGAGGTCGGGAATATCCTGCGGATTATGGCCCCGATTGTACCGCTGATGTACCTCGACAGCGTTGTGGACGGCTTGCTAAAGGGTCTTGACCAGCAGATGTATTCTTTGAAATACAATTTCAGCGATTCCATCATGCGCGTTATCCTGATTGCCGTATTTGTGCCTATGTTCGGGCTGCGCGCCTATATCACGGTGCTTTTCCTGAGCGAAATCTACAATGCCTCGCTCAGCATCAACCGCCTGCTGAATGTGACCACATTGGAAGTAGATATTTGGGAATGGATTGTTACCCCTGCGGTCGGCGCGGCTCTTTTGTACTATATTCTCCTTCTTATCCAAAAAGTATCCTTTATTTCCATTTGACAAACCTCCACAGAAAAGATACACTATTAACGATTCAACATAGTCTATTCAGGACGGAGATAGGAAATGGAGAATTTCTGGATCTTGTTTTTATCGTTTACCGTATACAGCTTTTTGGGCTGGCTGACTGAAAGCATCTTTTGTTCCATCCCTGTCGGAAAATTTATCAACCGGGGCTTCCTCAACGGCCCATTCTGCCCAATATACGGTGTGGGCGGTATTGCAGTAATCTATATTCTGACTCCGGTAAAAGATAATATCCTATTGCTTTACATAGCAGGGGTATTCCTTACATCCACGCTGGAATACCTGACCGGGTTCGCGCTGGAGGGGATTTTCCACACGAAGTACTGGGATTATTCCGAGCACCGGTATAATATCCAGGGAAGGGTCTGCCTGCAAAATTCGCTTCTGTTCGGCGTAATGTGCGTGGTTGGAATGCTTTACGTGCACCCCCTGCTTATGCGGATGCTGCAGAAAATCCCTTCAGACATCCTTCCCTGCATTGCTTGCTTGTTTATCCTGTATTTCTTCTGTGATACTACGCTGACTGTGTTCACAATTCTGCGGTTCAACGGAAAGCTCGATGAAATCCAGCAGGCCATTGACGAATTCCGGGAAAAAGCCTCCGACCTTAAAACGGAGAAATTCGAGAACATTCAGACGGCAATCGGTTCGCTGATTGACGAGGACCGGAAAGCTTTCTATTTGAAAACCCTGAACGAGCTTTACGAAAAAATGGATAAATTGGAAACGGAAATCAAATTTTTTCAGCGCCGCTTCATTCAGGCTTTCCCAACTATGAAATCGCTTCGGAACAACGAATCCCTTCAGCGTGTAAAAGAGGCGATTCAAAATAAAACCCGAATTATAAAGCGAAAATAGACAAAAGCATGCGCCCTACGGTTATCCGGAGGGCGCATGCCTTTAAAGGAAGACTTAATCCAAAACGGCAGTCACTTCAACCTCTACCAGAGCGCTTTTGGGAAGCTGTTTTACAGCAACGCAGGAACGCGCAGGTTTTCCGGTGAAGTATTTCTCATAAACCCCGTTAAATGCAGCGAAGTCGGACATATCCGCAAGAAAGCAGGTTGTCTTTACGGCATTTGTGAAATCCGCACCGGCTTCTTTCAAAACCGCACCGATATTCTTCATGACCTGCTCGGTCTGTACGGTGATATCCCCCTGTGCAATCTCGCCCGTGGCAGGAATAATCGGAATCTGTCCGCTCAGAAAGAGCATTTTCCCGGCGACAATCGCCTGGGAGTAGGGTCCGATTGCGGCTGGAGCATCCTTTGTGGAAATGACTTTCATTTTGTTTTTCCCTCTTTCTTTATTTTAATATATTTATATAAGCGAATACTCAGTTGGACTGTACGATATGGTATCCGGCTTTGACAATCGCTTTTCGGATTTGCGCCAGATGTTCATGGTTCCTCGTTTCCATGCGAATATGCAAATAGCAGTCGTTAATTCCCGTATTTTCACCGCTGCGGTCATGGTGAACGCTTACCACATTCGCGCCGAGGTCGGCAATAATGGAGGAAACCTCCTTGAGCTGGCCCGGTTTGTCAACCATCGAGAGAATAAGGTCGCCGGAGCGCCCGGCCTTGAGAAGCCCGCGGCTGATAACCCTGGAAAGGATGGTCACATCAATATTCCCGCCTGAGAGCAAGCATACCGCCTTTTTCCCTTTTACGTCAACCTTGTTGAACATGGCCGCCGCAACGGAAACCGCGCCGGCTCCTTCGGCAATCAGCTTATGCTGCTCAATTAGCGTTAGAATCGCCGTGGCAATTTCGTCCTCCGTAACGGTAACAACCTCATCGACATATTTGCTGCAAAGGGCATAGGTCAAATCACCCGGGCATTTTACCGCAATACCGTCCGCAAAGGTAGACACACTAGAAAGGGCTTCTACCTTCTTGTCGACCAAAGCCTGCACCATGCTTGGAGCGCCGCAGGCCTGCACGCCATAAACCTTGCATTTGGGATTCAGGGATTTTATAGCAAAGGCTACGCCCGAAATCAGCCCGCCACCGCCCACGGGTACGATCACCGCGTCCACGTCTGCAAGCTGGTTCAGGATTTCCAGCCCGATCGTCCCCTGTCCGGCAATAACCTGCTGGTCGTTGAACGGGTGGATGAAGGTGGCGCCGCTTTCCTTTTGCAGGTCGCACGCCTTCTGATAGGCGTCATCGTACACGCCCTTTACAAGGCAGACCTGCGCGCCGTAGCTTTTCGTTGCCTCCACCTTGGAAATCGGGGCGCTGTCGGGGATGCAGATGAGCGACCGGATGCCGCTTTTCGCCGCGGCAAGAGCCACACCCTGCGCATGGTTTCCGGCGGAACAGGCGATTACGCCCTTGGTTTTTTCCTCCTCCGACAGTTGGGAGATTTTATAATAAGCACCGCGCACCTTGAAGGAGCCGGTAATTTGAAGATTTTCGGTTTTTAAGTAAATCTGGCTTTCGGGGTTGATAAGCGGTGCATGAATCAGCGCCGTTTCTCGAATCACATCTTTTAAAACATAGGCCGCATGATAAACTTGATCTAACGTAAGCAAGCTGACATCCCCAATCTTTTTATTTTGTCTTATTACTTCATCATAGCCATTGCGCCTGTGCGAAGAATTTGCAGCACATGATACGGATTGTACAGTTCAATAAAGGAATTTAATGTTGTCGCGTCCCCTGTCAGTTCCATAATCATAGAATCCTCCTGGACATTTAAAATATTGGCATGGAACACATTGGCAATGCTAACCAGCTTTTCGCTGTTTTGCTGATTGCGCGCCACCTTGATCAACAGATGCTCGCGCACAACGGCTTGCTCCCTGTCCAGAACCGTTACCTCTTCTATATCGACCAGTTTGCACAGTTGTTTATCGACCTGGCGCACAATCCTGTCGTCCCCCGATACGACAATCAGAATGCGGGAGTATTCCGTGTTTTCGGTTTGCGCCGCAACGATACTTAAAATATTGTAGCAGCGGCGGCTGAACAATCCGGAAATCCGAAGCAGTACGCCCGGCGTATTTTTTGCAAGCACGGATAAAACATACTCTTTCTCATTGCTGTAGCTCATCTTGCACACTCCTTACATTTCCAGAATCGGCTCTTCTACGGAACTGCCCGCCGGAACCATGGGCAACACATTGATATCCGGGCTGATATGGCAGTTGATCAGCGACGGCCCCTGATAAGCCAGCGCTTCCTTCAGTACCGGCTCGATTTCCTCTCTGCGGCTGATGGCAAACGCCTTTATGCCGAACGCTTGGGCCAGCATTTCAAAATTCGTGGCGCTGTCCAGCGTGGTCTGGGAAAAACGGTTTTGGTAAAACAGCTTCTGCCACTGGCGGACCATACCGAGCACGCGATTATTGAACACCAGTTCAATGACCGGGATGTTATACTGCGCCAACGTTGCCAGCTCATTGCAGTTCATGTGGAAGCTGCCGTCCCCCGCAAGATTGATTACGCGCTGATCCGGGTTCGCCACCTGCGCGCCGATTGCCGCGCCAAGCCCGTACCCCATGGTTCCCAGCCCGCCCGAGCTGATAAAATGCCGGGGCGTGCGGAAGCGGTAAAACTGCGCCGCCCACATCTGATGCTGCCCGACCTCGGTCACGATAATCGCCTTGGAATCCGTTAGCCGGTCGAGCGTTTCGATGACTTCCTGCGGCAGTACCTCCCCTTCGGATTCGGCCATCTGTTCAAGCGGATACAGATCCTTCCATTCCGCGATCTGTTCCAGCCATCCCTTGTGCTGGCACTGGGGAAGAAGCTGATTCAGCCTTGCAAGAATTTCCTTGGCATCGCCCTTCATTTTTAAATCGACTTCAATATTTTTATTAAATTCCGCCGTATCAATATCAATCTGAATAATCGGGCAATGCTGTGCAAACAGGTCCGCGTTGCAAAGCACGCGGTCAGAAAAACGGGTGCCAATAGCGATCAATAAGTCACAATTTTTGATGGCAAGTGCCGAGGTGTTCGTCCCATGCATTCCCAGCATCCCGATATAGCGCGGATCCGTCTGGTCAAAACCACCCTGACACATCAGCGATGAGGCAACCGGAGCGTCCAGAAGATCGGCAAACTTTTTCAACTCTCCCGAAGCCTCCGAAGCGATCACCCCACCGCCCGAATAGATAAACGGCCTTTCGCTTTTTTTAAGCATTGTAAGCGCCTGCTCGAAGCGCTCATCATAGGGGAAGTCGCCTTTCGGGGCCGGTAGCGGCGCATGCGGAATATATTCATACTTCTGCGCGGTAACATCCTTTGGAATATCCACCAGCACCGGTCCCTTGCGGCCTGTTCCCGCGATTAAAAACGCCTTTCGGATGGTATCCGCCAAGTCCTCAATATGTTTAACAAGGAAATTATGTTTCGTCACCGGCATGGTAATGCCCGTGATATCCACCTCCTGAAAGCTGTCCAGCCCCAAAAGCGCGCAGCTTACATTTCCGGTAATTGCCACCATCGGTATGGAGTCCATATAGGCAGTAGCGATGCCGGTTACCAGATTCGTTGCACCCGGACCGGAGGTCGCGATGCAAACGCCGGTTTTCCCCGTTGAACGGGCGTATCCGTCCGCCGCGTGCGCCGCACCCTGTTCATGAGCGGTACGAATATGGCAGATTTTATCCCTATACTCGTAAAGTGCATCGTAAATGTTGAGTACGGCTCCCCCCGGATACCCGAATACGGTATCCACGCCCTGCTCAAGCAGACATTCCATCAGGATTTGTGCTCCCGTTAACTGCATTTCTGATTCCTCCTTAAAACATTCTTCCGTTCTGAATTAAAAAAGCCTTCGCCTCTAATCCTAGAGGCGAAGGCTTTCTCCGCGGTACCACTCTAATTCGCCGCCAAAGCGGCATCTCATATGCATCCAACAATGCACTCTCGCTTAACGGTGAGAAACCGGGCGTGCTTACTAATTTCTGTTCAGCTGCCTGCTCCGGGGTGATATCCTGCAAATACCTGCACCGCTTTCCACCAACCAGCGGCTCTCTGTGAGCGGGTTAAGATGCATTCCGTCCCCATCTGCGCATTTCATGAGCTATATTATATTTATTATAGAATATGGTATTCAAGCTGAATTGTCAATAGTTTTCTTGAAACCAATTTAAAAATCAATCGTTTTCTTTAAGCCAATAAACGCTTCCGTCACTCATCCGAGCCAAGTACCCCAGGTCGATCAGACCGCGGCGCAAGGTGGAATGATCTTCCGGATAAATCTGCTTTAAAATACCGTTGACTTCCAATTCGGTATATTTTTTTCCTTTTTCAAACTGGCCGGCTATTTTTTTATAGATAACCGCTCTTTTCTTTGCCTTTGACGACAGGACTTTCAATTTTAACGGTTCAAGCGAACTGAAAACATTCTTTAAAATTTTCTCTTCCTCTTCCGGAGCAATCGTAAAATCTTCCATTTTTATCCTCCCGGCCTGTTTTTATATACGATTTTACACCCGTTTTTCAAAAAGTCAAGCGCCAGGAGGTGCTATAAAGCCCGTCTGTTTCGCGGAAGATGCTTATTTTTGCTTTGAAAACGAAACGGGAGGATTGTTGAAAAGATTTAGCCCGCATTTTGGTCACCGCTAAAGCTTTTTGAACTCCCGGATATGCCGGAAGTTTTCGTTATACAAAAAGAGAAAAGCCCTCGAAAAGGAGGGCTTTTCTTTAGCGATTTTTATCAGAACCGGTTTTCGGATCAATCGGGGTATCGGCTTCCAGAGGGCTTGTTTTCCAACTATCGTTTTCATTCCGTTTATTCTCGACACGATTCGGTTGGTACGAGCTTGTATCCGTATTCGCATCTTTCTTGTAATCGGGATTTTTTTCCGCTTGTCCAATGCAGTTCGCGTCTGTAATAAAATTGCATTTTTTTGTATCGTCATCGGATATTCCATTCACATTTGTTGGAAAAGTATATTTTTTACTCATAATAATGCTCCTTTACATTATAGTTTAATAGGATTCAATGTAAATCCCAATTCTGTAATATTCCCTGCTTCATGCCGTTTATCCGTCCCATTTTCCTGTAGCAAGATCTTGCCGCAAGCAGTAAGCTTTAAATGAAATGAAAAGAAAAAATTGCGCTTAAATAGCAGCAGGCGCACCGTTCAAAGAACTGGCGCGCCTACTGCTATGGTGTGTGTCGAAACATGGAATAAGTAAAGGAGTAATCAAATTTAAATCAGAGCTTTTTCTCTGAAGTGGATTCCTGTGCAGCCTGAATAATATCCTCCATACTCTCATTGGAACTGGAAGCGATCGCGGCCACAACAGCGCCCTCAACCAGAGGGCAGTCAATCATTTTAATTTTTCGATCGGGCATACTTTCAATAACCATTTCCGCCGTCATTACGGCGCTGCCCATATCCATAAGAATTACAACGCCGTCATCGGAATAAACCGAATCGACAGCCTTAACAATCTTTTCAAAGCTGGTTCCCAGCGAACCATCATCCAAACCGCCGGCAGCCGCTACCGGAGCCTCGCTGGCCATCATACCAGCCAACTCCGCGACGCCCTGCGCAAGCTTTTCACTATGCGATACAATTACAATTCCTACCATATATTTTCCTTCCTGCTTCTCAAAGCGAACTTTGAATAACCTTTAGCATCAAGCAGGCAGAGGTTGCGCCCGGATCCTGATGACCGATACTTCTTTCACCAAGATAGCTGGCTCTTCCTTTGGTTGCAATGATGGTTTTTGTATATTCTACGCCTTTTTCAGCTGCTTCTACACCTTTTGAAATAGCAGCTTTAAAATCGTTGTTTTCCTCGTAACTTTTTTTCATTGCATTATAAGCGGGAATTAACGCGTCGAGCATCGTTTTTTCGCCCTCATGCGACTTTCCACGCATTTTGATTCCTTCAATCGCTGCTTCCATTGCATTCAGGAAATCATTGCCGTCCATTTCGTTTTTCGCTCCGATTGCCGCGCCCGCTCTCATAAACGCTGTACCGTAAAGCGGCCCGGAAGCTCCGCCAACCGTTGAAACCAATGCCATTCCAACCGCTTTCAAAATAGAACCGATGTCTTTATTAGAGAAATCAGACAGTTTTTTCTCTACCTCTTTAAATCCACGCGCCATGTTAATCCCGTGGTCACCGTCTCCAATCACATTATCCAATTCTGTCAAGTAGTCTTTATCCATTTGAATTTGTGTACTGATCTTTTGAATGATGTCAATTAATTTTTTACTGTCCGTCATAATTACATTTCCTTTCAAAAGCAACATGATTCCCTATTCTTAACAAACTATATATATGCAGACAGATAAAGAATATGCGGCGGAACGGAAAGCTCCGCCGCTTTCCAAATTTTTTATTCTTTAAAGGCCGGCGTGTCGGCTTTCGCGTCGAGCAGTTCTTTTAACTCATCGTCTAAGCGCAGCAACGAAATGGAGAAGCCCGCCATTTCGAGGGAGGTCATGTAGTTGCCTACAAAGGTCTTATAAATCTTAATTCCTTTTTCGGTAAGATAATCATGAACCTTATTATTGACAATAAAGAGTTCCATTAGGGGGGTTGCGCCGGATCCATTAATCATAACAGCCACTTCTTTATCGTTATAATCAATGTCCGCCAATATCTTATCAAGAAGCGTTACGGCGATTTCATCGGCGCTTTTGATTTTTTCTTTGTGCGTACCTGGTTCCCCGTGGATGCCAATGCCAATTTCCATTTCATCCTCGTTGAGTTCGAAACCAGGTTTTCCAGCCGCGGGAACAGTACAGGGAGTAAGCGCCATTCCCATGCTCCGCACATTGTCAACAACCTTTTGCGCTACGCGGTGGACTTCATTCAGATCTGCGCCCGTTTCCGCCTTCGCACCGGCAATTTTGTGAACAAACACCGTACCGGCAACGCCGCGGCGCCCGGTCGTGTAAAGGCTGTTTTCCACGGCAACATCGTCGTTTGTTACGACGTATTGCACGTCAATACCGTCAGCCTGTGCCATTTCAGCCGCCATTTCAAAGTTCATAACATCGCCCGTGTAGTTTTTCACTACCATCAGGACGCCCTTATCCGTGGCGATCGCTTTAATTCCTTCGTAAATCTGATCAGGAGTGGGTGAAGTAAATACTGCCCCAGCCACAGCGCAGTCAAGCATACCTTCGCCTACATAACCGCCGTGGGCCGGTTCATGGCCACTGCCGCCGCCGCTGATTAGCGCAACTTTGCCTTCTTTCTTATGCGCCCTAACCACAACATTTCCGCAATCCAGCTTTCGCACATGATTCGGATAGGCTTTTACCAAGCCTTCAATCATTTCGCGCTCAACATTTTCGACGCAGTTAATTAGCTTCTTCACAAAAATACCTCCTGTCAAATATTTTAATTCCTAAATACGGCTTTATACCGTATTCTTATTCAACGTCCCTCGTCGCAACAATATCAACCGACGTACCGCACACATTTTTAATGACGACCTCGCCAATGTGAACCGGACGCATTACGTAGTGATTTGAAATCTCTTTCAGACAATCAAATATCTTACTTTTCTCAATCGGTTTCGACGTTTTTACGGAAAGGGGTTGATCGGTTCCACAAATATGCATCAAAGCGGTTACCATTCTTGTAGGAACGGTCAGTTCCTCCTGAGCATATTTTTTACCGATATTGCAAGTAAATCCTTCGATGGAAAGAATTTTATCTCCATCCAGTTCGGCTGTGATCCTGCAGCCCATCGGGCAGCCGATGCAAGTAATTTCTTTTATCATGACTGCTGCGCCTCCACTCTAACAGTGATTTTGTCAGCATTTGTATTTTTCCGGAGATATTCCGGGCTGAACTTTAATGTAACCATTTCGCCGGGGGTAAGGATACGGCTCTTCTTTGTAGCCACCTGAACATCCCCTACATCAATGCAAACCTGCGCATCCTTGAAAACGCCTCTCGGACGGAACATAATGGTGATCGGCTCATTGAGATCCTTTGAAATATGCTGCGGTACAGCACCGGAAACACCGAATCCGTTCTCCACTTCAAGGGTATCTTCTTCTCTGCTAAGCTGACCTTGTACATATTTATATGCGTTGGCACCTGCTTTTGCAGATTCTTCGGAAACGTAGTCAACCAGATCGTGAACATGCAGAACGTTGCCGCAAGAGAAGATGCCTTCTACCGACGTTTCCAGATTCTCGTTCACTTCGGCACCATTCGTCGCCGGAGAAATTTTAACGCCAGCCATCGTGCTCAACTCATTTTCAGGAATCAAGCCAACCGAAAGCAGCAGGGTATCGCATTCGAAATACTGCTCCGTACCCGGAATCGGCTTCAGGGTCTTCGGATCAACCTCTGCAACCGTAACTCCTTCCAGACGCTCTCTTCCCGCAATATCAACAACCGTATGGCTGAGAAGAAGCGGAATGCCATAGTCATCGAGGCATTGAACAATATTTCTCTTCAGTCCGGCAGAGTAAGGCATCAATTCGACGCAAGCCAAAACTTTGGCGCCCAAAAATGTCATTCTGCGGGCCATGATAAGGCCGATGTCACCGGAACCAAGAATAACAACGCGTTTGCCCGGCATTAATCCTTTTAAGTTTGTAAATTTCTGTGCCGTACCGGCGGTATAAATACCGGAGCATCTCCAGCCCGGGGTACCAAGCGACCCTCTCGGACGCTCGCGGCAGCCCATGGCAAGAATAATGGATTTAGCCTTAAAGTGTTCCAGACCGGCGCCACGGCTGACCGCTGTAACAACCTTGTCCGGAGTGATGTTAATAACCATGGTGTCGCACTGGGCGGGAATGCCGTATTCGAGCACCTTATCAATATATCTCTGTGCATATTCCGGACCAGTAAGTTCTTCTTTAAAAGTATGCAACCCAAAGCCGTTATGTATGCACTGCTTGAGTATGCCGCCAAGATTTTCTTCTCTTTCAAGAATCAGAATATCTCTGCAACCCGCTTCGTAGGCTGAAATTGCAGCCGCTAAACCAGCGGGACCGCCGCCAATAATCAAAATGTCAACATTACGCATTTTCATTATCCCCTTTCTCAAAAAGGTAGCTTTCAATATACTTGGAGTTTCCTCCGAACTTTGTCACCTCAAGCGGGGATATATGAAGCTCTTCACATAATATTTCCACGGTTCTTGGTGTGCAGAACCCGGCCTGACATCTGCCCATTCCGGCTCTGGTTCTTCTCTTAACTCCATCTACCGATCTTGCACCGACCGGTCTACGGATTGCTTCTCTGATTTCCGCTTCGGTTACTGTTTCACATCTGCAGACAACCTTGGCGTAATCCGGGTTAATGGAAATTGCTCTTGCTCTCTGCTCGTCGTTCATTTCTCTGAACTTCGGAATCCCCTTGCGAATCGGATTGAAGTTTTCGTTCTTGTTCGCGCTAAGCTTGTCAGCAATCATTTCAGCAAGGTACTGGGCGATTGCCGGTGCGGAAGTCAAACCCGGGGACTCGACGCCTGCCGCGTTGAAGAACATCGGGGCATCCGGAGCTTCGCCAAGCACGAAATCGTTTCTGTCACAGTGGGCACGCAGACCGGAGTAAGTCGTAATGAAGTTTCTCATCGGAATGTGTTCCCATGTAAGGCTCGCAAATTTCAAAACCTTTGCAAGGCCTTCTGCTGTGGTTCTTGTATCAGTCTTATCGTCAATATCTTCCGCAGTCGGCCCAAGGAGCACAGTCCCGTCAACGGTCGGCGTAACCAAGATACCTTTGCCCATCTTCGTTGGAAGCTGGAAGATGGAAGCATGGAATGCGTCCGCATATTTTTTGTCTACAATATAATATTCGCCTCTGCGGGGGACAATTGAAATCTTGTCCTCGGATACCATGTTGTTAATGACATCTGAGTAAAGCCCGGCGCAATTCACAACTGCCTTTGCTGTAAAAGTACCGGCTTTGCTTATAACTTTCCAACCGCCTTCTACTTTTTCAATCCCTGTAACCTCTGCTTGGCGGTAGAAAGTAACACCGTTCATTGCCGCGTTCTCTGCGTATGCCTGTGTCATTTCGTACGGGCAGACAATCCCGCCGGTCTCAACCAGCAATGCTTCATACGCTGTAGAGCCAATGTTCGGTTCTCTTCTTCTAAGTTCATCCTGTCCAATAATGCTTAGACCCGGAACTCCGTTTTCAATTCCCTGTTGCAGTAATTTTTCAAGTTCAGCGTGGCCATCAGGGCCAAAAGAAACAACTAAAGATGTATTGCGCTTATGGGGAACGTCCAGTTCCTCGCAAACTTTGTCGTACATTTTATTGCCTAAGACATTGAACTTTGCTTTCAGCGTGCCCGGTTTGGCATCATATCCGCCGTGGATAATGGCGGTATTGGCTTTACTTTGGCCATTGCTGATATCATCGGTCTTTTCAAGCAGCGCTATGTTCAGCTTGTAACGGGACAATTCGCGTGCTACACCGCAACCAACAACGCCTCCGCCAATGATAATTACATCCATCATTTTGTGTACACCACTCTTTTAATTATTTAGGATTTTTAAAATAATGCAGGGGCAGACACGATTGTTGCCCCTGCAAATATTCTGTGAATTTATCGCTATGTATTTACAAGGTATGCCAAATAATATAACCTAATAAATAGCGTTATCCTACCACGGAATGGCCGTGAACAAGAACGCAGCGACAAGGCCGCCAATGATCGGCCCAAAGACAGGAACTACGAGGCCATAGCTGAAATCAGAATCTGCCTTATCTTTAATCGGGAGGATCGCATGAGCAATGCGGGGACCAAGGTCACGAGCAGGATTCATTGCATAACCTGTGAGACCGCCTAAGCACATGCCGCAAGCAGCGATAATGCCCCATACGAAGAAGTAGTTAACACCTGCATCAGCAGCACCCTTTACATTGCCGAAGCCGAGGAGTGCAAAAACAAGTACAAATGTTGCAACTGCTTCTTGGAAGATATTGCGTCCGATGTTGCGGATGGACGGACCAGTACAGAAAACGCCGCGCTTTGTCGGGCCATCTTCTGTAGCGTCAAAGTGATCTTTAAAGGTGATATAAACGAGAATAGCACCTACAAAGCCACCTAACATTTGAGCAACAACATAGCCGGGAACCATAGCCCAATCGAACTTGCCGATTGCTGCCAAGCTGATGGTCAGCGCAGGGTTAAAGCTGGCACCGGAAGCCGCACCAAAAATGCAAGCAGGAACCATAACTGCGAGACCCCATCCAATGCCAGTCTGAACGGTACCGGCACCTTTTTGTCCAGATTTTGTCAAACTTACGTTGCAGCAGCAGCCATCGCCCAGGAGAACCAATAGAGCCGTACCTAAAAATTCAGCTAAATAAGGTAACATATCCATACACCTCAATCTTTTTTATATCGGTCCCGTAGATAGGTCGCCCTCCCGCGGGACCGATTAGTAACTGTTTTAGTCGCTTTTCTATACTCGAACGAATGAATTAGTCTTCTTTCGCCCAACCGAAAGAGCATTTAACAGCCTTGTTCCACCCTTTGATAATTTCCTCACGATGAGCGCTGTCCATGGAAGGCTCAAAGATCTTGGAAATCTGCCAGTTCTTGATAACGTCTTCTTTGCTTGCCCAATAGCCAACCGCAAGGCCTGCCAGATAAGCAGCACCCATCGCCGTTGTTTCAATGCATACCGGTCTGTGGACAGGAGCATTGATGATATCGGCCTGGAACTGCATTAAGAAGTTGTTCGCGCAAGCACCGCCGTCAACCTTCAGAGCGTTCAGCGTAATGCCGGAGTCATCCTGCATTGCTTTCAGTACATCATAGGTCTGATAAGCGAGGGATTCCAAAGTAGCTCTGATGAAATGATACTTGTTCACGCCTCTGGTAATACCAACGACTGTACCTCTGGCGTACTGATCCCAGTGCGGAGCACCCAGACCGGTAAACGCAGGAACCACATAACAGCCGTTTGTATCCTTAACTTTCGTTGCCATGTACTCGGAATCTGGTGAAGAATCTACCAAACGCATTTCATCACGCAGCCACTGAATCGCAGCGCCGGCTACAAAAATAGAACCTTCAAGTGCATAATTAACTTTGCCGTCTAGGCCCCATGCAATTGTGGTAACCAAGCCGTTCTTGGAGTAAACCGGCTTCTCACCTGTATTCATCAGCATGAAGCAGCCTGTACCGTATGTATTTTTCGCCTCGCCGGGAGTATAGCAAGTTTGACCAAACAACGCAGCCTGCTGGTCGCCTGCGGCACCTGCAATTGGAATCGGGCCGCCGAAGAAGGACGAATCCGCTTCGCCGTAAACGCAACTTGACGGTTTCGGAGTCGGGAGCATGCATTCCGGAATATTCAGCTCGGCAAGGATTTCCTTATCCCATTTCAGCTCCGTAATATTAAACAGCATGGTTCTGGAAGCATTGGAATAATCAGTAACATGGGCCTTGCCCTTTGTCAGTTTCCAGATTAGCCATGTTTCAATGGTACCGAACAGTAAATCTCCGGCTTCTGCTCTTTGCCTTACGCCCGGAACATTATCAAGAATCCATTTTAATTTCGTGCCCGAGAAGTAGGCATCAATCATTAAGCCTGTCTTTTTCCGGTAAGTTTCTGTTAAGCCTTTTGCCTTTAAAGAGTCACAGTACTCTGATGTACGTCTGCACTGCCAAACAATGGCGTGGTAAACAGGCTCGCCTGTTTTCTTGTCCCACACAACCGTGGTTTCACGCTGATTGGTAATACCGATCGCCGCGATATCGGAAGCTACGGCTCCAATCTTCAGCATTGCTTCCTGAGCAACACCAATCTGGGTGGACCAAATCTCCATTGCATCATGCTCTACCCAGCCTGGCTTTGGGAAATACTGTGTGAACTCCTTTTGCGCCACGCTGCACATTTCACCCTTCTCATTGAAAAGAATACAACGTGAACTTGTTGTGCCGGCATCCAACGCCATTACATACTTGGCCATAAAAAAACCTCCCCTAAAATGTTTTTCCGATACAGTAATTGTATCTTTCGTTTGCCCCAAAGGGCACCTTCCCATAACTTTGGTTTTCCGGTTTTCACCGCATCACCATCTATGCGTATATCATAACACCCCGCCCCGAATTTGTATTTAGACAATTCTTTCGCTTTGTTTAGATATGATAAATATTATATAAATCATGCAATATTTTTAGTTATATTTGTAAACCATGTCTTTTTTTTTAGGTAATTTTTCTATGTTTGATTCATTTTGCTTAGTGAGCATTAACAATTTTTTTCGATATAGCATAAAAAGCCCCGTACAAAATGTACAGGGCTTCGTTTAAATAGCAATCCGTTTTTCTTTTTCCGCGCCGTGATAAATAATTCGAAGCAGCGCTTTTATTTTCCCAATAATAAAATCTTCATCCTCCTGCATTCCTCGGCTGATCCACTGGATGCCATAATTTACAAAGGCCGATGTGAAAAAGTCCACGAGAAATTTTGCATCTTCTTTGCTTATGTATTTGCTGTTTGCAATGTCGATTCCCAGCTTTTCCACCCAATTGCGGACAACCGGCTGTAAATAGCCCTCCATCGACTCTTTTTTCATGGAACGTATGGTATTTCTGCAAAAGGCCCGGTTTGCTTTACAATACCGAATAACCTTCACGACCGCCGCTTCCCACGGCTCATCCCGTTCCTCAACCACCTGGTTAAAGATTTCAGTACTGTAAATCCATGTCAAGAGTTCATACATATCCTTAAAATGATAATAAAAAGTCTGGCGATTTAAACCGCAGTTACTTGTTACATTATGAACAGTAATTTTATTGAACGGTGTATGGCCCATCAGTTCTTTTAGTGAATTCGCCAACTGTTGTTTTGTCTGCGACGGATACTCCATACTCTCTCCTCCATTTTCACATTCAACTTTTTAAACAAATTTTAAAGGCATACCCTGAACAATAATATATATTATACTATAAATCAGCAATATGTTTCAAGGAAATTTTTATTATGCGAAATCAGATAAATAATTCAGGGTATTTATTATCAGTCAATGTTTGGACAATAAAAAAAGCTGTACCAAGACCGAGCAAAATATCCCCTATACTGATAAATCCACCGATTCGCGGAATCGGCACATAAATCACATCGCTTAAAAAAGAGAAATTCGCACCGTGCAGCGCAACGAAATAATTCGCCTTTTTTGCATATACCGCCTCCGCGGTTATATCCGGATAAACAGCTAGCGCACGCACCGACACCGGCATGCGCCACCCGTTGCAGGCAATCACGAAAAAATTGCAGAAAGTTCCCAGCCCAGTCAGCCAAACCGGAGCCCTTTTCTGCCGATTTAGAAAGAGAAAAGCGAAAATACACAAATAGCTTGCAATTGTAAACATCCAGCCCGCTTTTTCAGCATAGGCCGGGAAAAGGGTAAACGGCAATTCAAGGGCAAGCCCCAGGACGGGCAGCCACAGGCCGCGGATCTCCCCCAGATTTCGATACTGGTTTTTCCTGCCGTGAAAAAAATTCAACAAAGCGGCAATCAGGATACCAGCAAGCGCAAAAAACAGTAAAATCATTCCTGTCCTCCCGTTTGAAGATAGCCCCTTTCGCGCAGTACTTCCAAAAAGGCAGAAACCGCCTTCGGATGGAACTGCTTCCCGCTTTCCTCCTGCAAAATCCGAGCTACCCGTTCAATCGGCATACTGGCGCAGTAAGCCCGGTCGCTCGTCATTGCATCGAACGCGTCCGCAACGCCGATAATATAGGCTTCCATGCCGATTTCATCCCTTTTTGTGCCGTCCGGATAGCCGCCTCCATCATAGCGTTCATGGTGATGGCGGATGGCGGAACGCACTTTTTTATTCAGCTTCACATTCTCCAGAATTGCTTCGCTGATCAGCGGGTGTGTCATAATAACCTTCCGCTCTTCGGGCGTAAGCGGGCCGGGCTTGTTCAGAATTTCGTCGTCAATGCCGATTTTCCCCACATCATGCAACAGGGCGGCCACTTTGATATTATCCTGCTCCGACAAGGAACAGTGCAATTTGCGTGAAATCATCTCGGCGTAGTCTTCCACACGGTGTGAATGGCCCTCGGTATATTTATCCTTTGCCTCAAGCGCCGCTGTGAGCGTCTTGAGCATGTTGTAAAAATTCTGCTTTACATCGAGGTATAACACAAAACTGTACCGTGCCAGCAGCAAAGGGAGCGTGATCAGGATTACCAGAAACTCCCCGTTTTTTATTTCCATGCTTTTCGCAAGAAAATATGCGATCGGGGCAGAAGCCAAGATATTCGGGAAAAACTGGTACAGATTTTTAAAGAGCGCGGAAAAAAACGGAACCTGCTTGTCCAAATGAAACAGGAACATTAGAATGGCACAATTTAAAAGAAAAAATGTGACTATGGAAACAATCGCCGGAATAAAATTCTGCGGCTGGCTGATGTTTTTAATGTCTCCGCCGCATTTTTGGTATGCAACGGCGGCCAGAAATACAGCAATAGTAAAATTTCCCGCATTGAAAGCCGTCTTAATGGGCGGCTTATTAAAAAAATGGTCGTAGGCCCTGTCTTTCGAATTGGTCGGAACAATTACAAACGGCGTAGCAATAATAACCATCGCCGCCGATGCAAAGGGGCCTTTGCATAAAATAGACGCAAGATTGCAAATAAACGACATGTCAATCGCATAATCTTTTCTTATGTAAATGGGCAGACACCGGCAAATCAAGTACAAAAGCAGGAGAACGCCAAACTGCCTAAGTTCCGCCTTCGGATCCGAATAGGAAAAAACCGTATGAAAATATTGATAAACACAGTATGAGCCTAGCGTAATTCCGATTACTGAAATGAAACAGGCGTATATTTTTGAAGTACGGCTCATATGTTACCTCCTTCTTATATAAAAAATCAGGTTCGCAGCTATGTTAAATTAAGTTTATTGCCATGTAAAGCCTGCGCCTGCAGCCGCAATCACAGAAAGAATGGACATCAACGCAAAAAGAATTTTTTTCATAAAATATAGCCTCCGTAAAACAGACTCTGTTCTCCGCTAGTAAACAGGCTATATCCTCTACGCTAGAAAAAAATTACTGCAAACCTGATTTTTAGCAAATAAAACCGGCTATGTATTCGCCAGCTTTCGGTTCAGAGCATCCAGCGTGGCCTTCACAACTGCCGAACCTGCGTCGTCGCCAATAAAGGAGCTGCCCAGAAAATGCTCCACCTTGCTCTGAATCTTCACCGCAATGCAAACGGCAACCACCTTTTCACCGGCCAAATCAAACGCCTTAATTTCAACCGGTGAAAGCACGACACAGGGATTTACAAAATTCAAAACCGCATTCAAAGTCGCCTGACAGATTATTTTATTGCCCTCCATTAGGTCATTCAGGCCGGTGGCCTCTCCGCTGAAGGTGGAATTCCCGTCGCAAAGGGTAACGCGGGCGGTGAAACGCTCTTTGTTTTTGGAAATACTGATTTCCTCGAAAACAAGGCGGTCTGTGAGCTTCATGGTATTCTTGGACGGAATCTGCGCGATACTGATCAGCTTGTGGTCAACATTCACACCGAAGCGCACCATCAATGCGGACTGAATATCCCGCGCGAGTTGCTTTGGGGAACGGCTGGTATCCGAAAGCACGTGGATTTCGGTAATCTCTTCGTCATTAATCACAATGTGAGACTTGATAATTCCAGCCAATTTGTCGATCAAATCCATGTACTTCTTTACCGAACTCATTTGGCGTATTTCCTCCATTTGAGAGCCCCCTATATACTTAGAATGAAAATTTCAAAAAAATTTTATTATTTAGATTATATTAAATTGCGAATTGCTTCGCAATGCTTTTGGAAAATATTATAATAATTTCTCCTTTATCTGTATAAAATCAAACCTGTCTGCCTCTCCTAATAATCAAACTTTTCCGGGCTTAAAGGCAACAAAAACCGCATGGTTGTAGCGCTTACAATCCATGCGGTAATTTTACGTTTTTTTAATAAATTCCGTTCTGCAAACCGGACAGGTAATACAAATTTTTCCTCTCCCCCTTGGTACGCGAAGCGTACTGGAACAATGCGGGCATTTAAAATAGCGGTGTGTCTGCCGGTCCTGGAAACGGCTATAGGACTTCTGCATCCGTGTCTTTACGGGGTACCACCATTTCAGAAAGCGGGCATTTTCCGCATAACGTCGGTTGATGTTCCTGGAAAAAATCCTGTAGAAACAAATCGCCAGCGGAATCAAGGCAAGCAGGGACAAAAACGGCACACGGAAAAATTGCAAAATCAGGGAAAGCACCATATAAAGAATTAGCAGAGCAATGGATAACTGGTCAGTACCATACCTGCCCATCATCATTCTTCGAAACCAATACATAAAAAGGATCTCCTCCTGTATAAAATACGGACAGCCCATCGACCCCCATATTCTTTATCATAACATACGGAACACATAAATATTTGAATGAACCGTGAAAGTTTTATGAAACGAACTGAACGCCCGGCGCCTTTACCATGTCGGACAGCAAAACACGATGCATATCCGCCAAGTGCCCGCCAGCAAGCCGCGCCTTGCCGTCGGGGCCAACGCAAAAGTCTGTTCCGCACAGGATCGTATCCGAAATATATTTTTCATCCCGGTTAAAATCAAACACGAAGAGCGGTTCCCCTTTTTTTCCTCTGCGGGAACAGACATAGCGGTACACCTGCTCCTCAAGCTCCTGATTTTCAAAATCCGAGTTGACATAGCAGCCAAAAATGCAGTTCATTCTGATCATGCGGCGGGTAAAGCGGTCCGATGTCAAATCGTTCACATTATCGGTATTGTAATACGCATGGAAGCCGTAAAAGCATTTCCATTCATGCAAATCACAAAGAATTTGGGGCTGCACTTCCCTGCTTTCCGTCATATCCACGGAAAAGATCAGATTCGGCGTTTTCATGATCGGTTCTCTGAACCCTTTCAGGGAAGTCGTCGGGTCCATCGCAACGAAAACACAGCACTCCCTGTGATTTTTGCAAAGCTCCAAAATCCGCCCTATTTTTTCTCCGCATTCCCCGAGCTTAAAGACACAGGTGTAGATCCCCAGGGAAACGGAATCCGTAAGGATTTTATCTATTTCCCGGAAGTTCAAAGCGTTTTCCCCATCCTCACTGCAATCAAAGCGCAGGAGCCACGGAATGCTCTTACCCGCGGCCGCTTCTTTTCCCCGCAGGATTTCCGCCCCGTAGTTCAGCCCCGTATAGCCGAAATTCAAACCCACGGTCTTGACGGTATCCGGCCATACATTCCGGGTCATATTGAGGAGCAGTTCATAATAGGGATTATCGGGGTCTTTCAGAATCTCATGCGCGATTTTGAAGAACCGTTTCTGTGCCGGTGTTTTGGAAAAGTTGTCCCCCATATCCGCCAAATTGCGAATGCTTCTCCCGGGGTCGGACTGTATATCCCGAATAGCCTTATCGATAAGAATGCCAACGGCTGTCCGTATAAGCTTATGTCTGTACTCCATTTTTTCCGCTCCGTTATCCTTAATGATTCAAGTATAAAAAGAATCCCTCTGAAAAGGAATAGACAGTTTCCCTTTTTGTCCTGTTTTTGTACAGTTCTATGGATATGTCAAACACGGAAAAGCACCCGGCGGAAAACCGGATGCTTTCACAATTGCCAAATCAGCATTTACTGAGCGATTTCCGCGGTTTTTCCGCCGATAAAGTTTAGCAGGGCGTGGGGTTCCACCTCTATCTGCGCGCCGATTTTCCCGGCGCTTACAATGATGGACGGAAACTGTTCACAGCTGCTGTCAATAACGGTCTGAAACTGCTTTTTCATACCGATTGGGGAACAACCGCCGCGGATATAGCCGGTCACTTTGTTGATTTCATCCACATGAATCATCTCAACCGATTTCTCCCCCACGCTTTTCGCAGCAGCCTTCAGGTTCAGCTCCTTTGCAACCGGAACCACAAACACGTAAAAGTTCCGGCTGGCGCCCCGCGTGACAAGGGTTTTGAAAACCTGCTCGACGTTCTGTCCCAACTTGTGGGCTACGGAAACGCCGTCGATCTTTCCATCCTCATGATCGTAAAAATAATATTTATACGGTATTTTCGCCCGATCCAAAATGCGCATTACATTCGTTTTATTATCCTTTGCCATTCCTATTTCACCTTTCGTATTCGCGGCGGTTACTGCTCAATCCTCCACTTAACTCCCTGCGGCGTATCTTCCAGCACAACATGACGCGCCTTCAGCTCGTCGCGGATTTTATCCGCGGTCGCCCAGTCTTTATTTGCCCGCGCCTTGGCACGTTCGGCAATCAGCTTTTCAATTTCCGCGTCAAGCGTGGTTTCTTTCTTCGTATAAAGCAGGCCCAGCACATCCGCAAGCTCGTTAAACAGGTCGAGCGCAAAGCGGCAAAGTTCCTTCGATGGGGCGGTGGAAGCGTTGAGGTTGGAGTTGATGTCGCGCGCCAGATCAAACAGCGCGGAAACCGCGTCCGCCGTATTCAGGTCATCCTCCATCGCCTCGATAAAGTGATCCTGATGCGCTTCCAGCTTGCGGCGTACGGCATGCTCGTCCGGCTTTTCGCCCGAAACGGACTTTTCCATCAGAAACTGCAGATTGTCGCGGCAGTTGTAGAGCCTTTCCAAAGCGGCTTTGCATTGTTCGATGACCTCTGTGCTGTAATTGATGGGCGTACGGTAATGCGACGCGACCATCAGGTAACGGATTGGCTCGTAGCCATACTGCTCGGCAACATCGCGGACAGTAAAGAAATTATTGAGGCTCTTGCTCATTTTACGGTTGTCCACATTAATGTAGCCATTATGCATCCAATAATTTGCGAAAGGAACGCCGTTGCAGCATTCGCTCTGCGCAATCTCGTTTTCATGATGGGGGAAAATCAGATCCTGCCCGCCGCAGTGGATATCAATCGTTTTACCAAGGTAGCGGCGCGCCATAGCGGAGCACTCGATGTGCCATCCCGGGCGGCCTTCGCCCCAGGGAGAAATCCAGCTCGGTTCGCCGGGCTTCGCACCCTTCCAGAGTGCGAAGTCCATGGCGTCCTCTTTAATTTCACCTGTCGCGATGCGCGCGCCGGCCTGTAAATCCTCCAAAGGCTGGTGCGAAAGCTTTCCGTATCCTGCATCCTTTTTGGTGCGGAAGTAAACGTCCCCGTTGTCCGTGGCATAGGCATAGCCCTTCTCGATCAGATCGGAAACCATTTTGATGATTTCATCAATATTCTCGGTCGCGAGCGGGTGAATTGTTGCCGGGCGGACATTCAGCCCTTTTGCGTCAGTTTTGTATTCCTCGATATAGCGCTCGGATACCATCAGGTAATCGGTTCCCTCTTCCATTGCCCTGCGAATAATTTTGTCGTCGATATCGGTAAAATTCTGGACATAGGTCACCTTCATCCCGCGGTACTCGAAATAGCGGCGCAGCACGTCAAACACACAAATTGGGCGCGCGTTTCCAATATGGATGTAATTGTACACCGTCGGGCCGCACGCATAAATTTTAACCTCTCCCGGCGTCAGCGGAACAAATTCTTCTTTCTGGCGTGTTAACGTGTTATAAATTTTCATCACGGTTTCCCTCTCTTTGTCTGATGATTTCATCAAGCTGTTTTTGCAAGCCTTGTAATTTTAATGCCATATGGCAAAGCTCCTGGGATACGGGGTCCGCCACGTGGATTTGATCCATATTGTACGGGCGCACGCCGTTCAAACGGACCACTCTTGCCGGAACGCCGACCGCCGTCGCGTTGTCCGGAACCTCGTCTAGAACCACCGCGCCCGCCGCAACGCGGGCATTGTCGCCAACGCGGAACGGCCCGAGCACCTTCGCCCCCGCGCCGACCATCACGTTGTTGCCAAGGGTCGGGTGGCGCTTTCCGTGGTCCTTCCCGGTGCCGCCCAGCGTAACCCCTTGGTAAAGCGTACAATTGTCGCCAATAATGGTAGTTTCCCCAATAACGACGCCCATACCATGGTCGATAAACAATCCTTTCCCAATGGTCGCCCCGGGATGGATTTCAATTCCTGTTTTATGCCTTGCCCGCTGTGATAAATAACGGGCAATGAACTTCATGTTATGTTTATAAAACCAATGCGCTTTACGGTAAGCGCGTACCGCCTTGAACCCGGAATACAGAAAATAGACTTCCAGCCTCGATCTGGCCGCCGGGTCACGTTCCATAATGGAATCAAGCTCTTCTTTCAGTCGCTTAAACATTGTATTCCTCCATATAAAAAGCCGCCTCCGTCCCTTTGGGGACGGAGGCGGCGTCTTACCGCGGTTCCACTCCGTTTTCTCACTCGAAAAGCCTGTAACAGGGCCAACCGTGCGGGGATACTGGTTTTCCCCCCGCCTGCTCACGGATGCATTTCGCCGCACGCCTTGCAAAGGACGTTTTCAGCCTCGGCGTCCCCTCTCTGATACACACAGTACGGTTACTTCTTCCGCTCATTGCATTTTTAATATCATACTGATAATATAGTAAGATTTCCGTAAAAGGTGACAATAGTATATACCAAAAAGCAAAGGAAGTAAACCCCCGCCGGTTTTCACGCGCGGGAAACCTTTTTATTTCGTCGTATTGATCACATCGAGGTTCTGCACAATATAAATAATACCCGAAAGCAAGGCAAAAAATGTCGCAATCAGAATCAGAACATAGCCGGCCGCCGCAAACACATCCGCACTAGGCATGCCGCCGATTGTAAAGGAGGACAGCTTTCCAAGAGAAATCAGTTCCTGCACGTACTGGAAAAGCAGTATGGCAATAATGGCGATAATCTGGCTGACGGTTTTTGTTTTGCCCCATTTATTGGCGGCGATCACTACGCCGCTGTCCACCGCAACAAGGCGGATCGACGTCACCATGAATTCGCGCGCGATGATCACCAGCACGCACCAGGTTGCCGCAAGCCGGAGATCCACAAAGCAGACCAGCGCCGAAATCACAAGGATTTTGTCGGCCAAGGGATCCAGGAATTTCCCGAAATTGGTAACCTGATTGTTTTTACGCGCAAGCTTGCCGTCGTAATGGTCTGTTAGCGCCGCTGCGCCGAACAAAATGGCCGCCCAGAGATAATGGTGCGGAATACCTGGAATTAAAAGGACAGCAACAAAAAAAGGAACCAGGATAATGCGCATCACCGTTAATTTATTCGGAAGATTCATACACGCGCCTCCTACTCAGCAATGATTCCATACAGTTCACAGTCGACACATTCCAGTATTTTCACATCTACAAAACTTCCGGGCTCGAAATTTGCATTCTCTGCGGTAAAATAGATGCGGCCGTCAATATCGGGCGAATCCGCCCAGGAACGACCCGCCCAGCAGCCGGACTCCTCATCGTAACCTTCCACCAGAACCCGGAAGGTTTTTCCGGTCTGCTGTTCGCCCCACTCCTGCATGATACGCATCTGGTCTTCCATAATCCGCTCCATGCGGTTCTGTTTAACATCCTCGTCAATCTGATCAGGCATTTCCGCCGCCGCAGTTCCCTCTTCCTGCGAATACGGAAAGCACCCAAGGCGTTCGAAGCGGATTTCGTTCACAAATTCCGCAAGCTCCGTAAAATCCTCGTCGGTTTCACCGGGGAAACCGGTAATGAGCGTGGTGCGAAGGATCAGATTCGGAATCTTTTCCCGCATCTTCCGAATTAGCGCGGTCAATTCTTCGCGGTTCCCTGTGCGGCGCATCAATTTTAGGAGCCTGCCGCTGCAATGCTGAAGCGGCAAGTCCATATACTTTACAATCTTTTCTTCACCGGCGATCGTTTCCAGCAATTCGTCAGTAATATAATCGGGATAACAATATAAAACGCGAATCCAGGCAACGCCTCCAATTTCACACAAATTCTTTAGAAGCTGCGGAAGCATCAGCTTTCCGTAAAGGTCCCAGCCGTACTTTGTTGTGTCTTGCGCAATTAAAATGAGTTCTTTTGCGCCATTTTGCACCAATGTTTTCGCTTCTTCAACAATATCCTCCATCTTGCGCGAGCGGTAACGCCCGCGGATAAACGGAATCGCGCAGTAGGCGCAGCGGTTGTCGCAACCTTCCGCAATTTTCAGGTACGCAAAATAGCCGGGGGTGGAAAGACGGCGTTCGCCGTTGAGCGGGAGGAGCGTTTTCTCCGGAAAGCTTTCCAGCTTTACCCCTTCGAGCGCTTTTCCGACTACGGAGGCAATGTCGCTGTCCGCGCCGATTCCAGCCACGGCATCCACTTCCGGCAGTTCTTTCAGGATTTCCTCCCTGTACCGTTCCGCCAGGCAGCCGGTAACGATAATCGCTTTGATCCTGCCAGCCGCCTTTAAGCCGGCAAGTTTCAAAATCTCGTCAATGGATTCTTTTTTCGCGGCGTCAATAAAGCCGCAGGTATTAACGATGACGGCGTCCGCCTGCGCGGCGTCGTCCTCTATTTCATAGCCCGCTTTTTGCAACGCGGCCATCATGATTTCAGCATCCACCTGATTTTTCGCACAACCAAGGCTTACCAGGCCCACACTATATGCCATTCATTCGTCCTCGTTTTCCATTTCATTTATCGCTGTGCGGATATCGTCCCAAAAATAACCGAGCCTTTGCAGCGCGGCAATGCTCCTGCGCCGCCCCTTTTCATCCTGGGGCATACCGCCGTATTTTTTCCGCAGTATCTCTTTGATTTTTTCAACCGGGTCCGGTACGGCTTCCTCAATAATCTGTTCCGCAAGCTCCCGGTCGATTCCCTTCTGCTGCAGTTCCCTGCGCGTGCGGGAAGCGGAATACCCTTTGCGGCAAAGCAGATCCGCCGCAAGCCGCTTTGCGTAGTCCTCGTCGTTTACAAGGCCGATGTCCGCCATATGCTGCGCCGCCGCTTCCGCCGCCTCGCGGGAAGCAACGCGGCTGATTTTATCCGCAAGCTCTTTCTGCGAATAGCTCCGGCGCTCCAGAAGATAAAGCGCCTTTTCGCTTGCGCGCCGGCTGTCGCTCGCCTGAATCAACTCATGGAGCTGCTCGTCGCTGATTTCCTGCCCCGCGCGAAAACCGGATTTTAAAAGCGTTTCGGTGTCGATATTCACCGCGAATTCCCCGTCGATGAACAGCGCCGAAAGGCTTTTCCTGCGCGGTTCGACCGCCGTAATCAGCATCATTCGTCATCTGCGGAAATGTCGATATTGGCAGTCTTTCCGCGGGAAGCGTTGTTCGTCGGCGCGGGCGTTTCCCCTTCGACCGGCTTCGCTGCAGAACCGGAAGAAGAAGCGGCTTTGGTGAACAGCTTGCCGACATTCTCCTTGACCTGCGCTTCGATTTCGCCGGCGATATCGGCATTTTCCGTTAAAAAGTTCTTTGCGTTGTCGCGTCCCTGCCCAAGGCGCGTTTCCTTGTATGAGAACCACGAACCGCTTTTTTGAATAATCTCCAGTTTAACGGCAAGATCAAGCAGCTCCCCTACGCGGGAGATCCCCTTGCCGTACATCACGTCAAACTCCGCCTCGCGGAACGGCGGGGCGATTTTATTTTTTACCACCTTCGCACGGGTACGCGAGCCGATCAGCTCGGTTCCGTTTTTCAGCGTTTCGATTTTTCGGATATCAATGCGCACGGAAGCGTAAAATTTCAGCGCGCGGCCGCCGGGAGTAACTTCCGGGCTGCCGTACGTGATCCCAACCTTTTCACGGAGCTGGTTGATAAAGATGGCGACACAGTTCGATTTCGAAATCGCACCCGCCAACTTGCGCAGCGCCTGGCTCATCAAACGGGCCTGAAGGCCGACGTGGGCTTCGCCCATTTCGCCTTCGATTTCCGCGCGCGGCACCAATGCGGCAACGGAGTCTACGACAATCACGTCGATCGCACCGGAACGCACAAGCGCTTCCGTAATTTCCAGCGCCTGCTCGCCGGTATCCGGCTGGGAAACCAGAAGCGAATCCACATCCACGCCCAGCGCGCGGGCGTAAACCGGGTCGAGCGCATGCTCAACGTCGATAAATGCGGCGTTCCCGCCGTTTTTCTGCCCCTGTGCGATGCAATGCAGGGCAAGCGTGGTCTTACCGGAGCTTTCCGGCCCGTAAATCTCCACGATTCTTCCACGGGGAAGTCCCCCGATTCCCAGCGCCAAATCAAGCGACAGTGAACCGGTCGGAATCGCTTCCACATGCATTGCCTCATTCTGGCCCAAGCGCATCACCGCGCCTTTGCCGAACTGCTTTTCAATCTGTGCAAGCGCCGTTTCCAACGCTTTGGTCTTATCTGTCGCCATGCTTTCCTCCAATTTATGACAGACCTTCCACCGTAAGGCTTTCGGTCCCAAATTTGCAGTTTCTACCTTTAAAATTATACCGTATCTTTCTACGAAAAGCAATATACAAAAGAACGGATCACGAACGTATGTTTAATCTTTGCCCCATATGCCGCCCACCACGCGGGCGATGCCGTTAAAGTCCTTTTCGACCCGTATTTCGCCCAATCCAGCGTCCTGAAAAAGAGCCGCCACCTCCTCAGCCTGCCCGTCGCCGACTTCAACCGCCGCAATGCCACCGGGCTTTAATTTCGGTAGCCAAAGCTTTGCAATTGCGCGGTAAAACAGAAGGCCGTCCGCGCCGCCGTCCAACGCCGTATGCGGCTCGTGCTTCACTTCTTCCTGCAGGGTTTCCATTTCAGCGGTTGTAACGTAGGGTGGGTTGGAAACGATACCATCCCACTCTGGGAATTCCTCTGCTCCCGGATGCAGAACGTCCATACGGAGCGGCGTTACATTGTGAAGTCCCGTATTCCGGATATTTTTTTGCAGATAGGAAAATGCGCCGTCGTAAAGCTCCACGGCGCATATCCGCGCTTTTGGATAAAAATAAGCCAGTCCGAGCGCAACTGCGCCCGTGCCAGAGCAGAGATCCAATATAGACGGATTGTTCTTTCTTTTTAAAAGCTCTGCCGCGGTGCGCACCAGAAGCTCCGTTTCCTCGCGCGGGATTAAAACACCCTCTCCGACCAGCAATTCCAGTTCCATAAACGGCCATTTGCCAAGGATATACTGGAGCGGCCTGCCCTGCGCCCGTTCTCCCACAAGCGCGGCATATTCCCCGGCCTTTGCGTCCTGCGCCGGTTCCCTTTCGTGGACGGCGAGCTGCTGCCGGTTATAACCGAATACTTTCTGGAACAGGCACGCCGCGTCAAACGCGGGGCTTTCGTTCCCCGCGGCAGCCAGCCTGCTTTTCCCTTTCCGGTAGGTTTCTCCCAAAGTCAACGTCCACACCGCTTTCAACCAACTTTTATTTTATCCTCGCCGTTTTCAGGTATAACCTGCTGCATGGCGGCGATGGCAACCTCGATCATACTGTCGTCGGGCTCCTGCGTAGTGATGTGCTGCATCCAAAGCCCCGGTGCGGAAATGATGCGGGTCGCGGTGTTTTCACACCGGCCACAGAGACGGATAAATTCATACCCGATCCCCATAATCAGCGGGATACACAGGATTTTTACAATCGTCCGGACAAAGGGATTGCCGAACGGGATAAAGAAGCCCACGATGATGCCCAGCAGCAGCATAATGACCAGAAAGCTTGTCCCGCAGCGCGGATGGAACCGGCTGTGGCGGCGCACGTTTTCCACCGTAAGCTCCTCATTGTTTTCATAGCAGAAAATCGTCTTATGTTCCGCCCCGTGATACTGGAAAAGCCGTTTAATTTCCGGCATGCGTGCGCAAAAATAAATGTAAATAATAAAAATCGCAATGCGCATAATGCCTTCCACAACTGACCGCCAGGGCGCAAAGCCGGGGCCGGCAACGTAGTCGCGGATCAGGTTAAAGAGGAATGTCGGAAGCATAAAGAACAAGACAACTGCCAGCAAGAGACCCAGAACCGTACTTGCAACCATGATTGCGTTCATCATTTTATCGCCAAAGGTTTTCTGCACCCATTTGTCAAATTTAGACGGCTCCTCATCCTCTTCCAGCCCCGCCTTTTCGACGGAGACGGAAAGCGCCTTGTAGCCCATCGTAAGTGAATCGATCATTGCCGCAACGCCGCGGAGCAGCGGCAGGCGGAAAACAGGGTACTTATCCTTTATAAATCCGGTGTTCATTTCCTCAAGGGAGATACTGCCGTCGCTTAACCGCACGGCGATTTCGGTTTTCTTGGGACCGCGCATCAGAATCCCTTCGATCAGCGCCTGGCCGCCGATGGACGTGATGCATTTTGTTTTTTCTCTAGCCATTCTGTTCGGAGTTCCTTTCTTCGTTCTCTGCTTCCGTTTCCGGGGCGTCTTCCATCTGTTTTAAAGTAGGGATAAAAATTGTCACAGCCGTCCCGACGTTTTCGCGGCTTTCGATTTCCAAGCTGCCGGAATGAAGCTTCATGATTTCATCGGCAAGCGCAAGCCCGATTCCCGAACCGCGCACCGTTTGGTTGGCCTTGTAGAATTTCCGCTTAACCTTCGGCAGGTGCTCTGCCGGGATTCCGCAGCCGTTGTCGCTGATTACCACGCGGATAAACCCGCCCGCCTCCGAGGCGGTAATGCTGATGGTTCCGCCCTCGTCGGTATATTTCAAGGCATTGTCAATAATATTCACAAACACCTGCCGCAGCCGGTTGATGTCGCCCAGAACCGGCGAGAGCATGGCGGGTTCCTCATAAAGCAGGAATTTATGTTCCGTCTTGGCGCGCTCGCTGAACATATACACAGCCTCGCCCAGCTCGGCAAGTATATCGATTTTGTCCATTGTCAGCGTTATGCGGCCGCTCTGCATGCGGGAAAAGTCGAGCAGTTCTTCCACAATGCCGGAAAGTCGCTCGGATTCGCGGATAATAATCCCCATGCCGCGTTCAAAGGTTTCCTTGTCGTTTTCACTAGCCTGCATGGTTTCCGCCCAGCCCTTGATTGCGGTAAGCGGCGTGCGCAACTCATGTGAAACGGAAGAAATAAAGTCGTTTTTCATTTTTTCGGCGGCTCCCAATTCGTCCGCCATATCGTTGATGGTATCGCAAAGCTGCCCAATTTCGTCGTCATTCACCTTTTGGATGCGCGCCTTAAAATCCCCCTGCGCAATGCGCTTGGCGGTAGCGCCGATTTCCTTGATCGGGGTGATAATGGAATTCATAAAATAAAAATTCGAAATAATGACAAAAAGGATGATCAGAAGCCCCGCCAAAATCAGCGTGCCGCTGATGAGGAAAACCTGCTTGTCGGCTTCCTGAAGGGAAGACACGTAACGGATTGCGCCAACGAAATTCCCGCGGTTATTGCGCATAACGCGCGTAACGGCGATCACCTTTTCCCCGCTGGTCAACTGGCCCGTCCAGGTGCCGTATCCGCTGATGCTGGTAAGCGCCTGATGGTAATCCGGCATGGGCTGGTTTTCATCCGGCGCAAAGCCGATGGAGGTGATGATGATTTTCCCGTTGGAATTGAACACCATCAGTTCCATGCTTTCCTTGTTCGGAAAGTTTTCCACATAATTGCGGGCGGCTGTGCTGAATTCACTAGGCGATTTCCGCCCGTAATCGGCAAATACGTTTGTCAGCTCGTCGGAACGGCTGCTCAGCGCCGTCTGTATCCCATTGTAAACATAATCGCGTATTACATAGGAAAGAGTTAAAATCAGCGTAACCAAAATAAGCAGGATTACGCCGAAGCTGTTTAAAAGCCAGCGCCGAGTAATGCCGGTTACTTTCATTCCTCTTTCCCCTTCCTTTAGTCTGAAAATTCTGCTGCTCAGGCTTCCCACTTATAGCCAAGTCCCCAAACCGTAACAATATGCTTCGGGTTCGACGGCTCATCTTCCACCTTCATGCGGAGCCGGCGGATGTTAACGTCCACGATTTTCTCCTCGCCGAAATAGGATTCGCCCCAGACATGCTTTAAAATATCGGTGCGATCCAGCGCGGTGCCCGGGTTGGAAAAGAAATACTCCATGATCTGGAATTCCACCTGCGTCAGTTCTATCGGCACGCCCTTTTTCAAGAGCGTCCTGCTCCGAAGGTTCAGGGCAAATTCGCCGGAACGGATTTCCTCCTTAAAATTATTTTCATTGCGCATCTGTTCCAGCGCGACGCGGCGGTACACCGCGTCCACACGGGCAACCAGCTCGCTTGGGCTGAACGGCTTTGTAACGTAGTCGTCGGCGCCCATCATCAGCCCGCTGACCTTATCCATTTCCTGGGTGCGCGCGGTAAGAAGGATAATGCCGATCGAACCGCTTTTCTGCCGGAATTCCTTGCACACGGCAAGGCCGTCGTACTTGCCCGGCATCATAATATCCAGTACGGCAACGTCAATATTGCCGCCCTCGCGCTCGTACAGTTCCAACGCTTCTTCCCCGTTGGCCGCTTCCAGCGTGTTGTAACCCGCGCGTTTCAAATTAATAACCACAAATTCTCGAATTGCCTGTTCGTCTTCGGCAACAAGGATGTTTTTCATACCTGTTCCTCCGTTTATCCAATAATTATTCCTGATTCATCAGTTTAAAGCTGTTCTTCACATCGCCGCTGCTTAATGACAGCGGATTGTCCGGCGAAGGAGAACATGCTGCAAAAATCATATTATTCGATTCCATAAGCTCATAAAAGCCCGGGGCCGCTTCACCGCCGTCCCATTCCTTTTCGGAGAACACCTGTATTTTCAGAAGCGGATCGCCCAACAGGCCCCCGGCCTGCTTTTTGTCCGCCTTCCACTCATAGAAGGTGACCGTACGCGTTACCGTATCCGCCTTGGTCGTTATCCGGCCGCGCCACATATCCGGGATTAAGAACCAGTACCCGTCGGAATAATCAAGCACCATGCTCATGACGCGCACCATCTCGCCGGTCTGGGTATCATAACGGTTCCAATCCGTAATATAGGCGGCCTCGTCCTTTGTCTGCCCGTCGTAACCCGGCATCAGGCTAACAATCGGCACCTCGATGATTCTATCATTGTTAATATCTTTTGACACCACGGAGGTATCCCGCAAGGTATAATTTGCAATGTTGGATCTGGGGTCAAAGAAGGGCGATTTTAGAATCTTGGTTGTTTTATCCCAGTAAAGCATTTCCGTCACAAGGGTATTCGCGCTTTCCATCCCGTCCAGCACAATGCCGTTCTGCTTTTCGTTGATCAGCCCGGTCTGGACGGACACATATTTGGTAACCGCGCTGTCCATTTGGCAGGAGCCCATGATTTCCACGTTCCCGTCCTTGATCCGGATCAGGCGGGCAAGTGCCGGCTGGTCGCCCACGCTGACGCTCGCGGTAAAGATTTCATCCCTGCCGTCGCCGTCAAAATCCATAACCGCCATTTCAGTATATGTCTGGTCAACCTTCAGTTCGTTCATTTTCCCGTTTTTATAATAATAGACACAGATGGTGCTCGTATTGTTCAGGCTGTTCCCCCAGCCGACGATCACATCGTCCTTGCCGTCTCCGGTCACATCCCCGAAGCAGACCTTATCCACCTGCGCCGCCGGGTTGTTGAAAAAGCCCATGTCGACCCATTTGCCGCCGTCCTTCTTCATAAACATAAGATCGGTTCCGGTCGCCTCGTCCCCTTTTTGAAAAATGGCCATGGCCTCGTCATTTTTATCTCCGCAGACGTCATGAGTAATGATTGCCGAACGGTAATCCCCGGTGCGCGGGTATTTCAGCGTCATTTTCCCGTCGGTTTTGCTTTCCAGCAACGCGTGAATATCCGCTTTTTCGCCGGTCGGCTTCGGCGGACGCATCAGCGTCTGCGCGTCCAGGCCAACAAACGAGCAGCCCGACAGCGTCAGGGCCAGCATAAGCGCCATTGCTACAGCTTTCAGCTTCATTTCACCACGCCTTTTCCTTTTCTCGTCGATTATTCATTATAACATTTTCTCACCGAAATGAACAGTATCAATTATGTAATCGGAACCCGCCAAAAACACAAGCGCCGCCCGCGGAACCGCAAGTAATGCCCTTCCTAAACGGAAGCCTCCATTCGGCACCGGCAGCCTTTTGCAAGCAGAAAGCCGCCGCACGGTTTTCACCATGCGGCGGCCTAGATGTATTTATGGATTCATTGGGAGGAAATCGTCATACGGAAATCCAGATTATACGGCGGATGGCAAACCGCCTTTACCTCGTCCAGAAGCACGTGCCAGTCCGGCACGCCCCTCTCCTTCGCAAGGCGTACCGCCTGCACGTTGAACCATGTGTCCAACAGCATGGTTTCCCCCTCGCGCATGACGGCAAAATTGCTTGCAAACTGCTCTTCCAAAAATTCCCATTGCCTCAGTTCAAACGCGGCCTGCACAGTGTTCAGTCGAACACGCTCAACGTTTTTCAGCGCTTGGGGAAGATCCTTGTAACAATTCCACGCCCGCTCAAAACGGCCGGCCTTTGTAAAAATATCGATCGCGTCCTGCGCGAAAACGGCGGATTGCTCCACACCGCCCAGCGAAAGCGCCTGTTCCATGTAATTGCAGGCGGTTTCCCAATCTTCCTCCTGCGCCGCGGCGCTGGCAAGGTTTCGGCAGCAAATCGCGGTGGGGCGCAGCTTCAGGGACTGTTCCATTGCCGCTACGCCCTCCTGCCATTTTCCCTCCTCGTAGAGCATCAGGCCAAGGTGCAGCAACGCGGCTGCGTTCCGGTTTTCCGTCTTTTCAAGGGAGTGCGCCAAAAGCGCCGCCCAACGGGAATCGGTCATCCACGAAACGGGCAGGGTATCCGGCTGAAGATCAGGCAGTTTTTCCGTCCGCAGTAGGGTAAGCCACGGCGCTTGCAGATCCCCCATGGTCTTGTGGGGGAAAACCAGCCCTTTCGGAACAATTTCCGGATCGCGCTCCGCTTCCAAAGCGCCCCAGCCGCTGCCGTAATGCAAGATTTCATCCGGCGTGGTGTCCTCCAAGCTCTCGAAACGGCGATCGGCCCGTTTCAGCTCTTCTGCGCCCAAGCGGACTTCCACAAGATCATAAACATAGGCTTTAGATTGCTGCCAGCTTGAAAAGGTACGGCTTGTGTCCACATTCATACCGCCAAATGCCTGTGTAAAGCGCACACAGCCGTTCGGCGCCAGATCGCGCCCATGCACCTGCGTTGGCGAAAGCCCCGCCTGAATTTCAAAGTAATCGCCCTGCCCATCCAATGACAGGAAATCCTTCCAGTGCCGGCCGCCGCGCTGGACACCCCAGCAAAACATTTTGCGGTAGCGCAACGTCGGCGTAGAGCGCTCCCAAAAGGCGGTTCCGTCATTGTACGCGGCAACCTCCCACGCATCAGAAAAAAGCGGCCGGTTTTGGAAAAAGTATTCGTTGGAATACGGAAGATTTTGGGGATAGCTTCCATCCCTGCCGTTCAGCGTCCTTAAAAACGGCATAGTATCGTGCGCAAAGCCGTGGACGCTTTGGGAAGCCATTGTTTCCGGCTGAATACAGATCACCCCGTCGCTCCCCGAAAACACGCGTACATTCTGCTCCTCACGCACAGCGATATTCGTCCACCAGTAAAGCGGCACGCTTTCCGGCTTTGTGTTTACAATTTTCACGTGTGCGAAAAGGCAGGCTGAATCTTCCGGAAGATGAAAGTCCACCTGGAGGAAAAAGCATTTCTGGCGCTCATATTCGTACATCCTCAGAAACGGTGTCCCGTCTGGATCCGTACAACGCGCAAAAAACATCGGCTCGCAGGTAAGGCAGGTATGCCCAAACTGCCCCAAGTTCCACTCAATACCGCCCGAAAACCACGCGTTGCGGATCGCAAGATTCGCAACGCGCAGCACCGGGTTGGTAAACAGAAGCTCCCGCCCGGCCTTCTTATCGAAAAGCGACCAGAGCCGCCCGCCGTAATCGGCAAGGAATTCCGCGCGGAGAAAATCATTTTCCATAACGACGGTGGCAAGCTCCTGCTCCTGCAAATCCCTGCGGTACCTCTCCTGCACCAAATACGGCAGTTCCCGAAAACCGGTCTGGTAGCCGAACCCCTCGCGTTCGTTTTCCAAAAGCCCGGCGTCGATGAGCGTTTTGTTCTGCTCGCGATCGCGAAAGCGCGGCAAAGGATTTCCGTTTTCCAGAACGGCGCCCTGTATCTTCAATGCGGTACGGTATATTTTCAATTGAAACGTCTCCCCATTTGTTATTCGGTAATCATCCCTTGATCGCTCCACCCGTCACACCGGCGATAATCTTCTCAGAGAGGAAAATATAAAGGAGGAACGTAGGCAGGAACACGATCACGACGGCGGCGAACATCCCGCCCCAGTCTCCCGTGTAGCGCATGGACTGGATCATGGCATACAGTCCGACTGCAACCGGCCGCGTCTTGGCGGTATTGGCGAAAATCAGGGAGATGAAATATTCATTCCAGATCGTAATAAAGTTAAAAATGCTGACCGTAATAATTCCGGGCTGCGCCAGCGGCAGCATGATCGTCCAGAACGTTTTCATTGGGGAACAGCCGTCGATGGCGGCCGCCTCTTCGAACGTAACCGAAAGGTTCCGGAAGAACGTATTCAAAAAGAAAATCGTAAAGGGCAGGTTTACCGCAATATAAAGGAAAATAACAAGCCCCTTGGACTGATTCATATGAAGCTGGCTGAAAAGCGAGAACAGTGGCATGATAATCATGATCGCCGGAATTCCCAGCGCCGTTGCAAACAAATTCTGTATCAGGCCGTTCCCGCGGAATTTAAAGCGGCTGAGCACATAGGCGGCAGGTGCGCCGAGAATGATGACCGCTGTGCAGGAAACGGCTGTATAGAGAAGGGAATTCATAAAATAGCTGGAAACTTTCTGCGTTTTCCATGCCTTCACATAGTTTTCCGGATGCAATCCGGTTGCAAATTTGAAAATATTCCCGTCGAAAATCTCTCTTGTGGTAGAAAAGGAAGCCAAAATAATCCAGCCGATCAGAACAAAGGTAAAGATTACCCAGATTCCCACAATAATATAACCCGGGGCCAGGGCCATTTCCTTTTTCCAGTTGTTTTTTTCTCTTATCTTTTTTTCCTTCATTGCTCCGTCCCCCCTTAAAGCTCTACATCGTCGTTCTTGACAATCAACTGTGAAAGCATGAATACGACGACAACGACAATGGTAAGAATCACGCCGATGGCCGCACCCGCGCCGGAGTCGCGCACCGTAACCGCGGAGTTGCTCGCGCCAAATACCAATTCGTACATATAGGACATCGGCGTAACCGTACTTGCGCTCAGGTTGACCGGCGAAAACAACTGGCTCCATACAAAGAAAGCCATAGTGCTGACCGTCCACAGAACGATATTCGTGCGGCAGACCCCTTTCAGAAGGGGAAGCGTAATCTTCGAAAAGCGCTGAAACACATTTGCCCCCTCAATGGTTGCCGCTTCGTAATAATCCACCGGGATCCGCTCAATGCCGCTCATCCAGATCAGCATGTGATAGCCCACCATACCGAAGCAGTAAGCAACCAGCATGCTCCAGAACACCATTTCCGGCGACGTCCACTGCGTTGCCGCCAGCTTGCTTAAGCCGATGGATTTTAAAACGGAACTGAGCAGGCCGAAGTCCGGATTATATACGTAGTTAATCCACATGGTCCCCATGGCGACCGCCGAAATGACATTCGGCAGATAGATTACGGAACGAAAAAAACTCTTCCCGTGAACGCCGCTCGTCAGGATCACGCCGAACAGCAGGGACACCACCATTACGCCGATACCGCCGATCAGCCAGATCAGGGCGATATTTTTCAGGGAGCTTACAAATAATGGGGTGTTGAAAAGTGTCTTGAAATTGCCAAGGCCGTTAAACTTCCACAGGGAAACGGAATCCGTCACACCCTCCACCTTAAAAAAGCTCATGACGACGGTTCTGGCCGTAGGGTACAGGAACACCATCAGGTACAACAATACCGAGGGAGCGAGGAAAAGGATGATCATGGACTTGTTTTTTGTTTTCATAAGAACCTCCCGCGATTACCATAAACAAAGGGCAGCAGTGCGTAAACACGATGCCGCCCTTTCTCTGCTGAAATAATTATTTCTTCATTGCATCTGCGAAACCCTTTGCGTCCAGCTTGCCGCTGACAAGGAGGGCAAAGTTTGTCTTAATTTTTGCGTTAATGTCTGCTACGTCTTCCATACCGACCGCCCATGGATAACGGATTGTCGTTGCGTCAAGCACCGCTTTTGCTTCCGTAAGCTGCTTCGGCCAGGTGGCGTCGTTCGCCATCGGGACACCGATGGAGTTTTCCGCAAGCTTGTTGTCCCATTCGCCTGTGGTCATAAATACGATAAATTTGAAAGCCTCTTCTGCGTGCTTTGTATTCTTGTTGATACCAAAGCACTGCGCGCCGTATTGGTTGGCGTTGGTTCCGTCGCCGTCCTTACCGACAGCCGGATACGCAAAGCTGCCCCAATTGAAGTCCGCCGGCGCGGAATTCTTGATTTCGTTCGGAAGCCATGTCCCGTTCAAATACATCGCGACATTTCCGCTTGCAACTTCCTGCTGGCCGGCCGGATAAATGTTGCCCGCCGCATTCTTGGAAATATAGCCTTTTTCGTACATTTCCTGCCACTGCTGTCCAAAGGTAAGGACTGCCGGGTCGTCGATCTTCTTATTATTGACCATGGCAAGCGTCTTGTCTTTGCCGATCAGGCGGGCCATGTGGTAGCCGAACAGAGACGCCATGTAAGCGTCGTCCACCGTAATCGGGGTTTTGCCAGCGGCCTTGATCTTCGCGCAATCGGCAAGCCACTCGTCCCATGTCTTCGGGGGGGCGGTAATGCCGGCAGCCTTGAAGATGTCCTTATTATACATCACCAAAAAGCTGGAAGGCTGATAGGGAATCGTGGAAAGCTTTCCGTCCGGTCCTAGTGAACGGGCAAGCTCAACAAGCTTCTTGTTGATTACGTCGGTCAACGGTTTGCCGTTTGTTGTGTCATAGGACTTCTTTGCCAGGTCTTCCACATTCAGCAGGTATTTGCCCCATGTTTTATTGACGCGCTCGATATCTTCATCGAAAATATCGATTTCCTGTCCGCCGTCCAGCGCGGGCTGGAGCGTTTTGCGGATATCGCGGCCCTGCCAGTTCACTTCCACGGTTATGCCCGTTTTCTCCTTAAAAGCTTCAACCGCTTCGGCAATGGTCTGCCCCTGCGGCTCGGTTTCGTTCCACATCGAGTAATACGTCAATGTAACGTCGCTCTTTGCTTCGCCCTTGGATTCACCGCCGGAATTGGATTCCGTAGCGCCGCCGCTGCAGCCTCCAAGAACCATAGCACTAGTTAATAAAACTGCCATAAGAGAACTTAACTTCTTTTTCATTTTCAAACCTCCTAATTATAGATTTTCAGATTCAAGTGATTACATATTGACTAATAAAACGAATGCTACTCCTTGTTTTTTATCCAATTCGCCGTCCAATGCCTTTATTTTAAGGGCTTTAACACAATATTGATTTAGAATTTTTAGCATAAAATTTGCACAATCAATCAAACTTGCACAATTGATCGTTTATAACCGCAAATAAGAAAAAAAATCATACACGCAAACGTCCTGATACTCCCCTGCTGCTAAGCCGGGGCACAAGGCAAGAAGCCAAAAAATACCGGTTCATCCAAATTTACGTCCTTACTATTTCCGCGCTGGTTTTTCATTGTCAACCGATCGCAACGGATTGTATAAATTTCATACGTAAAATGGCAAATGTATTAAAATTCTCGATTTTTAATATGATTTCCCGAAAAAATAAGGTATAATAAAATTACATGAAATTAAATAGCAGGAGTATAAAAAATGGGGGTATATTGCCCCAACTGGCGCAGATAAGGAGCGAAAAATGACACAATTCGTTGGTACCAAGCTGAAACAGGAGATCGTCATCGATGAGTTGATGACCGTTCATTATTTTGAATACACCAGTAATTTTTATTTTCCGGGAGAAGCCCACGATTTCTGGGAATTCTTGTATGTGGACAAGGGGCTGGTGGACGTGACCGCCGGCGAAACCAACTATGTCTTGAAAAAAGGGGACATCATCTTTCACAAACCTTATGAATTCCACAGCCTGAGCGCAAACGGCATCGTCGCACCCAATCTGGTCGTGGTTTCCTTTAAATGCACTTCCCGTGCCATGCATTTTTTCGAAAATAAAATTTTACGAATGGGCGATACCGAACGCGTCCTGCTGGGCCGATTGATCGAGGAGGCATCTTCCGCTTTTTCCTCCCCGCTGGACGACCCCGACACGAAAATGCTGGAACGCAGCGAAACAGGCAATTTTGCTTCGGAGCAGGTGATCCGGGCCTGTCTGGAGCTGATTCTGATCAATCTCATCCGCACGGGCGGCACCGGCGAAGAACGGGTATCCTCCACCATACGCGAAAAAGCGGATCTGGATACCTTTACAAAAATTGTTGCGTATCTGAACAAGAATATCCACAACAAAATCACCCTAAATGACGTTTGCCGGGACAATATGTGCGGCTGTTCTTTTTTACAGAAGGTTTTCCGCGAGAAAACCGGCGGCGGCGTTATGGAATATTTCGGCCGCATGAAAGTGGATTTTGCAAAGCAGTACATCCGGGAAGGATCAAAGAATTTCACCGAAATCGCCAATGAGCTTGGCTATTCGTCCATCCATTATTTTTCACGCCATTTTAAAAAAGTAACCGGCATGACCCCTTCGGAATACTCCTCCTCCGTCAAGCTGGTGACGGACAATCAGAAGGGCCGTCTACCCCGTTTCGAATAAGAAGGCAGAAAGCGTATCCCGTCCGACAGGTTGCGGACGGGATTCTTTATTTTATCATTCAAAAAGGCGCAGCCCCCCTATTACGTTCCCCTTTTCGGCACAAAGATGGATTTCGATTTTCCGTTGTGCAGGAGGCGGGAAGCATGACTGTTTGTGCAAAAATCATTTTTTGTGCAAAAATTGTGAATAAAAAGACATTTATTTATAAATTGCGTTCGTCTACAATAAAGCATAGATACAAGAAAAAACCGATCAAAAAGGAGCAATGCAAAATGAAAGAACCTGTACTCGTTGTAATGGCCGCAGGAATGGGGAGCAGATACGGCGGCCCGAAGCAAATTGATCCTGTCGGCGACAACGGAGAAATCATCATTGATTTTTCCCTTTTTGACGCGGTGAAAGCCGGTTTTAAAAAAGCGGTCTTTATTATAAAGAAATCCATCGAAGCGGATTTTAAGGAAATTATCGGCGACCGGATGTCCAAAATCATGGACGTGAAATATGCATACCAAGAGGTTGACGTGCTGCCAGAAGGCTACCGCGTGCCGGAAGGGCGCATAAAGCCATGGGGCACCGCACACGCCATCCTTTGCTGCAAAGGGCTGATCGACGCCCCGTTCGCCGTAATCAACGCGGACGACTACTACGGGCGGGACGCCTTTTCGCTGATGTACAACTTTTTGCTTTACAGCAGGGATGACGAATATTACCGCTACGCCATGGTGGGTTATACGCTGGAAAACACCCTTACGGATTACGGCCATGTGGCGCGCGGTGTATGCGTTACTTCCCCGGACGGATTCCTAACGGATATACACGAACGCACCCATATTGAAAAGCGCGGCGGCCTTACGCAGTATACGGAAGACGACGGCAAAACTTGGGTTACAATTCCGGAGGGCAGCACCGTTTCCATGAACCTGTGGGGATTCTCCGAAAGCATCCTGGAGGAAATCGACGCACGCTTCCCCGTGTTTCTGGACCGGGCTTATAAGGAAGACCCCAAGAAAGCGGAATTCTTCCTCCCCTCCGTGGTAAATGAGCTGCTTGTCGGCAAAAAAGCAACCGTCAAGGTGCTAAACTCCCTGGACAAATGGTACGGCGTTACCTACCGGGAGGATAAGCCGGTGGTCGTGGAGGCCATACGCAAAATGAGAAGACAGGGAATTTATCCCGCAAAACTTTGGGAGGGCAGGGAATGAAACCAGTAAACAAAGCACTTTTTCCTTCAATTGTGGAAAAATTTCAATTTGATGGCCAGTTTGTCGGACTGCTTCCATACGGAAGCGGCCATATCAACGACACGTATTCCGTTATTTTTCAAATGGATGAACACATAAACCGTTACATCCTCCAAAGGATTAATACGGATGTATTTTGCAATCCTGTGGAATTAATGGAAAACGTGGTCGGGGTCACCCGTTACCTTCACAGCGCAATTACAAAAGCGGGCGGCGACCCGAAGCGCGAAACGCTAAATCTCATTCCCACCGTGGACGGCTCCTATTATTATGTGGATGAACAAGGCGGCTACTGGCGCGCATATCTGTTTATTGAGAACACGGTCACGCTTCAAAGGGCCAGGAACAAAGCGGACTTCTACGAATCCGCACGCTCTTTCGGGCGGTTCCAGCTTCTGCTGGCGGATTACCCGGCGGAAACGCTGCACGAAACCATACCACTATTCCACAATACACCCAACCGCATCCTTCAGTTTCAGGAAGCGCTTCAGGCGGACAAAAAAGGGCGCGCCGACAAAGTCCGGAAGGAAATCGATTTTGTCCTGGAACGCGAGGAATTCACGCATGTATTGGTGGATTTGCAGGCGCAGGGCAAGCTTCCCCTGCGCGTAACCCATAACGATACCAAGCTAAACAACGTGTTGATCGACGCCGGCACCGGTCTTGGGATCTGCGTAATTGACCTCGACACCGTTATGCCGGGGTTGTCCCTGAACGATTTCGGCGATTCCATCCGCTTCGGCGCAAGCACGGCGGCCGAGGATGAACCGGATTTATCGAAAGTGAATTTTGACCTGGACTTATTTGAAGCATACACACAGGGATACTTGGAAGTTGCCGGGAAAGTGCTGACCGACGCGGAAATTGACAACCTGCCCGTGGGCGCGAAGATGCTCACGCTGGAATGCGGTATCCGCTTCCTTACGGATTACCTTGCGGGAGATATTTACTTTAAAACGGCGCATCCCAACCAAAATCTGGATCGCGCCCGCACCCAGTTTAAACTGGTTCAGGACATGGAGGAAAAATGGGACGCCATGTTTGATATTGTTAAGAAACATCGGAACAAGTAGAAGGACAGATGGACGGGAGGGAAGCCGCATTGCGAAATGTGCTTTGCTACGGAGATTCCAATACTTACGGGATGATACCCGGCATGACCGGAAGATTCCCGCGGGATGTCCGCTGGACGGGCGTCCTGCAAAAGCTTCTCGGAAGCGAATGGTATGTGATTGAGGAGGGGCTGGGCGGCAGGACCACGGTTTGGGACGACCCGATCGAGGAATTCAAAAACGGAAAAACCTATCTTCTCCCCTGCCTTGACAGCCACAAGCCGCTGGATCTGGTCATCATCATGCTGGGGACAAACGATTTGAAAAAGCGGTTCTCCCTCTCCGTCTGCGACATTGCCTATGGAATGGAAAATCTGGTGAAAACCATTTTGAAATCAGACGCCGGTGCTGGCGGGGCCGCCCCGCAGGTGCTTTTGGCCGCACCGGTGCCCATTCTGGATATCGGAAGCCGCGAATGGCGGATGCTATTCGGCGACGGCATCGGAAACAGCCGGCTTCTGGCGGAAGAATATCGGCAGGTCGCAAGCAGGAATGGTATTTTCTTTCTGGACCCGGGGCAGGAAATTGAAATCGGGCGGGAAGACGGCCTGCATTATACCCAGAAAGGCCACCGCCGGATGGCGGAACGGATCGCCGAAAAAATCCACGAAATTTACCCCGACGGATAAAATAGAATGGAAAGCTAGCACGGCGGCCGCGTCTTAACGACGCAGCCACCGCAGGCTATCGAAGAACCGCAGTTTTCAGCTTGCGAAAACTGCGGTTCTTCGATAGCCTGTTTAATTATATATAATAATTAATAATGATGTTACAATTTAGAACAAAGGTGTGTGCAAGCAAACAAGATAACAAGATAGGGCAAAACATTAAAGAATTACGACATAAAGCAAATCTTACTCAAGAGCAGCTTGCCGCAAAAATGCAAATCAACGGATGTGATATTTCAAGGGGAACGCTTGCGAAAATCGAAACAGGTATTCGGCATTTATATATAGACGAGTTAAAATGCTTGAAAGAAATTCTGAATGTTGCTTATGAGGATATTTTAAAATCATAGATATAGAAGTTATCGCATATGGATTTTAACTACGACCAAAGGATGGGAAAGAATATCCGCGAAATAAGAAAAAAGAAAGGCTGGACGCAGGAAAGCGCCGACGCGATATGCGCCGGCGCTTTCTTCTACAAATTTACAAATTTATAAAATTTTATCCAACATATTGTAATACGCAAGCGTCCCCGCGCCCACAATCGTGCCGTCGGGGCCCAAATCCGAGACCAGCACCAGGGGATCCGGCCGGTAATCCTCAGCCGGATGTCGGTACCGCTCTTCGATCAAATTCCGAAACACTTCGTGCTCCTCAATCAGCCGCCCGCAAAGGATAATAATATCTGGCGAATAGGTGCTCGCAAGAATACTGATTGTAATCGACAGATATTCCATTACGCGGCCAATCAGTTCCTCCGCCCACGGCTTCTTCTCGCTGTAGGCCCGGAATACGCCTTCCAACGTAATATCTTCCTGTACCATACGGGCTTCCCGAAGGATAGCCCAGTCCGCCATATAGGTTTGCAGGCAGCCGCGTTTCCCGCATTCGCACATATTGCCGTACGGGTTAATACAAATATGCCCGATTTCCCCCGCCATGTTGCGTTTCCCACGGTACAGCTTATGGTTTATCAGAATGGAAGATCCGATTCCGGAGCCCATCGTGAGAACAACGCTGCTCCGATAGCTCTTGGCAAGACCGAACATGTCCTCGGCCATGCCATGCGCCTTGACTTCATTGTCAATAAAAACATCGTTTATTCCGGTATATTTCCGCAGGAGCTCCACCGCGGGGACGTCTTTCCATTTCATCTGGGAGGAAAACCGGATTACGCCGTCGTCGATCAATCCCGGACAGGCAACGCCAACCGCGGGAATAACAGGAAGCTCCGGATTTTCGGAAAGAATCTGCTTTATAAGCTTACTGACTTTTTTCAGCACGGTTTCAGCGGATTCTCCGCTGCAATTAAATTTATATTCCAGTTTCCGCAACACACTACCATACAGATTGATGACACCCGCATAAATTCCATCGCGGTCGATTTCCACGCCGACACTCAGAAAACGATCGGAAGCCACATGAAGAAGCTTAGGCCTTCTGCCGACGGTTGAGGTTGTATCGCCGCTTTCTTCTTCAACAACAATTCCAATACCAACCAGTTCATCAACAATACGTCCCACCGTCATCAGACTCATATGCGTCATGTTCGCGATCTGTACGCGCGATATGGAGCCTTTCTTATGAATCGCCGAAAAGACAAGTTTCCGGTTCGATTTTCTCATAAGAAATTTATCTAGCCGGGCTCCTGAATTGTCCACTTGCAGCAACTCCTTTAATCCGATTTTCAGCTGCGGCGGCCCGCCCCTTCAAGCATATCATACAGAGTGGTTACGCCCGCGCCGGTTGCGCCGACCGCCTGATGCTCAAAGACCGGTTTATCCACCCATGCCGTGCCGGCAATATCAATATGAATCCACGGCAGGCCTTCCGCGAAGGCTTTAATAAACAAGCCGGCGGTGATAGTGCCACAGTAATCCTCGCCCAAATTCTTAATATCCGCAATTGTGCTTTTAAGAAGGTCCTCATATTCCGGGAAAATCGGAAGCCTCCAGTACTGCTCCCCGGAAACTTTAGCGGCGGCGGAAAGCTCGTCCCACCATTCGTCGCTGTTCGTCAATACGCCCGCTGTAGAAAAGCCCAGGGCACCAACGACTGCGCCGGTTAGCGTCGCAATATCCAGAACCCTTGTCGCCCCTTCCTTGCGGATGGCATAGGTGACCGCGTCGGAAAGGATCAGCCTGCCTTCGCAGTCCGTATTGCGGATTTCAATCATTTTGGCAGACATTGAGCGGATCACGTCCCCAGGGACAAAGCTCCGGCTGGATATGCGGTTTTCGCAGGCGGGAATGACCGCCACCACATTCGTTTTCACTTTGTTTGCGGCAAGGGCAAAAACCGCACCCGCAACCGCCGCGCCGCCGGCCATGTCGCCCTTGATGCCCAGCATGGAGCCCGAGCTTTTCAGGCAGTAGCCGCCCGTGTCAACGGTAACGCCTTTCCCAACCAGCGCGGTTTTCTGTTTCGAATCCGGGTCCGCAAGGTAGCGCAGGACAATCAGCTTCGGCGGGTTTCCGCTGCTGTTGCCGACCGCCAAAAATGCACCCATACCAAGGGCTTCCGCCTGCTTTGCATCCAGGATTTCCGCCTGTACGCCATGCTTTTCCGCCTCGCGCGCCATGTTTTCCGCCATAAGCTCCGGTGTAAGCAGGTTTCCGGGCATGTTCACCAGTTCCCTGGCGTAAAGGACGCTGTCCGCAAGGTTTGTGGCTTTTTTCAGGGCTTGCTCCGCCTTTTCGGTTTTTTCCACTCCCTTCAGGACATAAAGCCCAGTTTCCTCCCTGCGGTTGGAACGGAACGGGTTGTATTCATATAATCCCAGCTTAATGCCCAAAACGGCGCAGCGCACGCTTTGCAGCCCGAATTTTTCCATTACGGGCGAAAGATCCACCTGCGCTTCGCGCTGATTGTACTTCTTCATCTCCCGCACGCCCTTGGAAACGGCGTCCATCAGCTTGCGGGGGGTAAGCTCTTCCTTCTTTCCCAGCCCAATATAAACCGTAAGACCCGCATTGCAGATCTGTGGGAAGCTGGACAGGAACTCACCCTTGAACACCTGTTTTATGTCGGGAAAATCCGAATCCTCATAAACAAAGGTAATCCGCGACTGGCAGGTACCTTCGTATTGTATATTCATCATGACAGCCTCACATTCGTTATAATGCCGACCCTCAGACATAGGGGCAGGCGACAAAATGGTCTTTCGATACCTCGCGCAGGGCGGGTTTTTCCACCTTGCACTGTTCGGTGCAGTTGGGGCACCGTGTATGGAACATGCAGCCGGATGGCGGGTATACCGGGCTTGGCAGGTCACCTTTCAATATAATCCGGTTGCGTTTATGCGTCGGGTCGGGAATCGGTACCGCAGAAAGGAGCGCCTTAGTGTAGGGGTGCAACGGATTGCTGTATAGCTCCTCTTTGGGCGCGGATTCCACCAGTTTTCCCAGGTACATAACGCCGATTTTATCCGCGATCATTTCCACAACGCTCAGATCATGGGAAATAAAAAGATAAGTAAGCTCATATTTTTGCTGCAATTCCTTCAGAAGGTTCAGAACCTGCGCCTGAATGGAAACATCCAGCGCGGAAACCGGTTCGTCAGCCACAATCAGCTTCGGGCGCACGGACAAAGCTCGCGCAATGCCGATGCGCTGGCGCTGCCCGCCGGAGAACTCGTGCGGATACCGATCCGCGTGCTCGGTGCGCAGCCCGACAACCTCCAGAAGCTCATAAACGACCTTGCGTCTTTCCTCGGCGCTGAGGTTTGTATGGATTTTCAGCGGCTCTGCCACCAGATCCTCAATTTTAATACGCGGATTCAGCGAGCCGTAAGGATCCTGGAACACCATCTGCATGTTGCTCCTTAAAGGACGCATCTGATTAACGGTATAATTGGTAATATCGGTGCCGTCAAAAATCACCTGACCCGCATCCGGGTGAAGCAGGCGCGTAACAAGGCGTCCCGTTGTAGACTTTCCGCAACCGGATTCCCCGACCAGCGCAAAGGTTTCTTTCGGATGGATGGTAAACGACACGTCCGTAACGGCGTGCACATATCTTTTGGGAGAAAGCAGGCCCTTTGAGGAAACAAAGGTTTTTACCAGATCTTTCACCACTACCAGAGGTTCGCTCATGCTTTTCCCTCCTCTTTCATTTGCTGCTCAACCAGCCAGCAGCGGCATTTGCAGCCTGGCTTTTCCATATCGACCAACTTCGGCTCTTCCTTCGTGCAGATATCCATTGCATATTTGCAGCGCGGCGCAAATTTGCAGCCGGCGGGCATATTGGCAAGGTCGGGGACGGTGCCGGGAATCGACGGCAGCATGTCGACATGCTGTCCAAGCCTTGGAAGGGAAGCCAGAAGCCCCTGTGTGTATGGGTTACGGGGATGGGCAAACAGCGTTTCCACATCCGCCTGTTCCACAATTCTTCCCGCGTACATTACAATGACGCGCGAACACATTTCGGCAACAACACCCAGATCATGGGTGATCAAAAGGATACTCATTCCATTTTTCTGATTCAATTCCCGCATCAAGTCGAGAATCTGCGCTTGAATGGTAACATCCAGCGCCGTGGTCGGTTCATCTGCAATCAGCAGTTCGGGGTAGCAGGACATCGCCATGGCGATCATAACGCGCTGGCTCATGCCGCCGGAAAGCTGGTGCGGATAGGAATTCATAACCTGCTGCACATCGGGGATTCCCACCTGGGTAAGCATTTTCTCCGTGTGCTTCAGCGCCTGTGCCTGATCCATATCCAGATGGAGGCGGATCGCTTCTACAATCTGCTCCTTCACGCGCATAACCGGGTTTAACGAGGTCATCGGCTCCTGGAAAATCATCGCCATCTGTTTGCCCTGGAACGCATGCATTTCCTTATCGGACAATTCCAGCAGATTTTTTCCGCCGAGCAAGACGGTTCCGTTGGTAATCTCGCCGGGGGTATCCCGCAGCAGACGCATGATAGAAAGGGAGGTAACCGATTTTCCGCAACCGGATTCCCCCACCAGTCCGACGATTTCCCCTTTGTCTATATGAAAGGATACATCGTCGATGGCGGTCACTTTCCCCTTGCGCTTTTTAAATTCCGTACGCAAATGATTTACTTCTAATAACACTTCTGCCATACTCACACCTACCTACTGGATTTTGGGATCAAGCGTATCCCGCAGGCCGTCTCCCAAAAGGTTAAAGGCCAGAACCGTCAAAAAGATGATTCCGCCGGAAAAATATACGATGTGCGGAGCAACGCCAAGATAATTCCGTCCCGTGGAGAGCATGGCGCCCCAGTCCGGCTCCGTCGGCTTTGCGCCGAAGCCCAGAAAGCTCAAGGATGCCGCAGCAAGAATCGCGGTGCCGATACGCATGGTAAAGTTCACAATAATACTTGCGACGGTTCCGGGGAAAATATGCTTCCACATAATGCTCCTGTTCGTGGCTCCGATGGAACGCGCCGCCTCCACATAAAGCGACTGCTTTACCGTAAGGGTTGAGCTTCGCATGATTCTTGCAAAGGATGGGATGCTGAATACTGCCACGGCAATGATTACGTTGGAAAGCCCCGGCCCGATCACCGCAACAATGGCGATTGCCAGAAGGATGTCCGGGAAGGCAAGAAGAACGTCCGCGGTACGCATGATCAGACTGTCGAGCCATCCGCCGTAATACCCGGCGAGGATGCCTAAAACAGCGCCCAGCCCCGCGCCGAGGGTTACCGAGCTAAGGGAAACCGAGAGGGAAAGCCGGCTACCTGCGAGCAGTCTGCTTAAAATGTCCCTACCGTATTCATCGGTGCCGAACAGATGCTTGGCATTGGGAGGGGAAAGAATTGCGTCGTAATCCGGCGTGGCCGGGTCAAAGGGCTGCAGTACCGGCGCAAGGAATGCGATGATAACCAGCAAAATGATAAAACAAGCGGCAACAACAGCCGTTTTTCTGCCCAGAAATTTTATAAAAAAAGCTTTTACGCGGCTTTGCCTTGGAGCGAGCGCCTGTTCCTCCTGAGGTACGGTTAAAGCTCCTTTTTCTTCAGACATTTGGGAATCCTCCTTAACTTTCATAACGTATCTTCGGATTTAAGACGCCATAAAGCAAGTCGACAATCAGATTGATGACGACAAACTGCAAAGAAAACAGCAGCAGCTCCGCCTCAATAACAGGATAGTCACGGAACTTAATGGAATCGACAAGCAGTCTGCCCATTCCTGGAATGGTGAATACCGTTTCCACCAGAATGGAACCGGCAAGCAGCCCGCCAATCTGCAGTCCGGCAACCGTGACAACCTCAATCAGGGAATTGCGAAAGGCATGCTTTAAAACCACCATGGATTCCTTTTGCCCTTTTGCGCGCGCGGTTCGCACGTAATCCTCCTTCATGTTTTCCAGCATGGAAGAACGCGAAAAGCGCGCCATGATCGCCATAACACCGATTCCAAGGCTGAAGGACGGCAGGATATAGCTTTGCATGTTGTCCAGCCCCCCTGTAGGCAGCCATCCCAGTTGTACGGAGAAAATCTGAATGAGAACCAAACCAAGCCAAAAAACCGGTATGGAAATGCCGGAAATGGCAATCAGCATTCCTATGTAGTCCTCCCACTTTCCCCGCATAACCGCCGAGAGCACGCCTAAAAGCACCCCGATAATCAGGGACCACACTAGTGCGCACCCCGCCAAGGTTAAGGTCGGCAGAAAGCGCGGACCGATCATTTCGGCCACAGTCTGTCCGGTTGTGGTGGAAGTTCCAAGGTCACCGTGAAACATCCGGTCAAGATACATAAGATATTGCTTCATCAGGGGCTGATCCAGTCCCAGAGCCTGACGCGTACGGTTAATTTCCTCCAAGGTAGCGTCCTTGCCCGCCATGATCCGGGCCGGATCGCCGGGAATCATGTGTACGAACATAAAGATAATGAAGGAAATCACCAGCATCAGGGGGATGGTCCCCAATACTCTTTTCAAAAAATAACGACCCAATTGACGACCTCCAGTCAATGATTCTTAAAAAGGGTTCGGTAACCCTTCAGTTACCAAACCCTTTCCAAATGCAAAAATTAGTGGGCGAGCGTTGCCTGTGCGCAGTTAATTGAACCGTCCGCCATCATGTAAACATTGCTTACATAATTTTTGATACCGTACTGTACGACCCGCTGGCCGAGGAACAGCCACGGAGCGTCATTCCAGATGGTCTTCTGCGCTTCCGCATAGATGGACGCCAGTTTTTCCGGTGAAGTTTCGGAAAGGCCCTGATCTAACAGTTTGTCAACGGTCGGATTGTTGTAATAAGCCGTATTGGCGTTTGCCGGAGGAATCATCTTGCTGTAGAACAGTCCGCGCATTGCGCCGTCCGCATCGCCGCTGGACGGGGACCAGTTTACAAACCACATGTCGATCTTGGATTCCGCCGCGTTTTGCGCTTCATTGATTTTCGCATTCAATGTGGCGCCCTCCATTGGTACAACCTCTGCAGTAATACCGATCTGTGCGAGCTGCTGGTTAATAAACTGCATACCCTTTACAGAGTCAGAGGTGTTATCCGCCCAAATGGTCGTTTTGAATCCGTCCGGATACCCCGCCTCTTTCAAAAGGTCCTTGGCTTTCTGGATATTGAACGCATATTCCTCCTGCTTGCTGTAATACTGGGTTGTGGAAGCAATCGGGGAAGTTGCGTGGTCGCCGTAGCCGCCGTAAACCGCTTTGATGAAAGCATCCTTGTCGATTGCGTAGTTCATGGCCTGGCGCACTTTGATATTGTCGAACGGCTTGTGACTCATGTTCAACGTTACATAGTCGACTATGTTGGAAGGCACGGATTCCACTTTAATATCCTTCGTGCCGTCGATCGATTTGATCTGCTCTGGAGGAATCGGGTAAATCATGTCGGCTTCGCCTGTCTGGAGCATGGCGATACGGGAACCCGCTTCCGGAACGACCTTAAAGGTAATAGAATCTACGCCGGGCTTTTCTCCCCAGTAATTTTCGTTGCGGGTTACGATCAGGTGGTCCGCCTGATCCCATTCCTTCAGCTTGAAGGGACCGGTGCCGACCGCTTTGGAATTCAGCGTTACGCCCTCTTTAATCGCCTTGGGGCTGATAATGCCAAAGTTTGTAAGCTTATTGACAAACACGCTGTAGGGCTCTTTCAAGGTAATTTCCACGGTATTGGCGTCCGGGCATTTTACCTCTTTTACCTTTGTAAAATAACGGAATGATTTCAGGTTGTTCTTTTTGTCCATGCAGCGTTCAATGTTTACCTTAACCGCCTCGGAATTGAAGTCCGTGCCGTCCGTAAATTTTACGCCTGTCTGAAGGTGGAAGGTATAAACCAGCCCGTCCTTCGAAACCTCATAGGATTTCGCGAGTTGCGGCACGATGTTCTTCATGTCCTTGTCAAAGGTCAGAAGATTTTCATACATGGTGCGGTTTGCGGAAATAGACATCGTCGATGTCAGATTGTGCGGATCAAGGGTCAGTACGGATTCGGACATAGCAATTACAAGATCGTTGTCCTTGGATTTTGCTTCTGTGCTTGTCCCGGTGCTCTGTACCTGGGGTCCGGAAGACGTTGAGCCCGATCCGCACGCCGAGAACAACATTGCAGCAACCAAAGCCAGCGAAACGATCGCAACTGCCTTTTTTCGAATTTTCATAATTCCACTCCTTTTGTTCGTATTTACATTATTATTTGTATTGCCTGGTTTTTGAGTAACCGGACAATGCTAACAAGAATAACTGCCAAAAAGGAAATAAGAAATTTATGCAGAAACCGGGCGCAGAGGCGGTCAATGCTAACATCATGTTATCATATAAAAACAAAAAGCAACATTACACCCACTATTTTTCGACATTTTCCGCAGTATTTTAAAAATCAAGACGGAAATCATTTTTTATTGCCCGCTGTTTATAAACTCAGTTTATTAACTCGAGTTTATAATATCAAAAGAAATGTCCGAAGTCAACAGAAAACGCAAAAAACGAGGCGTTTATTCATATATTTTTATCAAACAAGCGTCAGTTCAACTACTGTGTCCCGTTCATCTGGCAAACGGTTGGCGTGCAGATTCAAAAAAGCGTCCGTACGATTGTCCGGCTGGTTCCACGGAAGACGGATATCCGCTTCGGACAAGTCGTGCAAATACCGCGCGGAACGGATTTTCCCGGACATTCCTTCAAGAAAAACCGGCCCGATTCCCCTTTCGAAGATATGCGCATACAATTTTTTCCCGTTCTGGGTAAAGCGTCCCCACTCCGGCTTTTCAAAATCGGCGGCGCAGCAGCCGTAAATACTGTCTCCGTTTTTGCGCATCCACTGCCCCACCTCGCGCAGAATCCGCACGGATTCTTCCGGAATCTCCCCTCGCGCGTCGGGGCCGACGTTCACAATCAGGTTCCCGTTCTTGCTCACGCATTCCACCAGCGCGCGGATCACGTCTTTCGGCTGCTTGTAACCCCTATCGGCAAAACAGTAGCCCCAGTTATTATTTAAGGTAATACAGGCCTCCCACGGAAGCGCTTCGCCGTTTGCATCCAGCATCCCGTGTTTCGGGAGGTACTGCTCCGGGGAAACAAAGTCGCCGTACTGGAGGGTAGGGAAGATCGAGCCGGTGTGCCCGCCCAGACGGTCGTTCAAAACGATATCGGGCTGCAGCTCGCGAACCATCTTTACCAGCTTCCCCGCCTCCCACTTTTCGCCGGACATATCGTTTACAGAGTCCTGATATGAAAAATCAAACCACAGCAGATCAATCTTTCCGTAATTCGTCAGCAGCTCCCGCACCTGTTCATGAAAATAGCGGACGTAATTCTGAAAGTTCTGCGGCTTGTCCCGGTACGCTTCGTTGTCGCGCATGGGATGCTGCTTGTCGTGGTAAACAGGATAATCCGGATGGTGCCAGTCCAGAAGGGAGTAGTACAAACCGACCTTGATCCCCTCCGCGCGACACGCCTCGACAAATTCCCGAACCAGATCACGCCCGCCCTTCGTGTGTACCGAGCTGAAATCCGTCAGTTTGGAATCGAACAGGCAGAAGCCGTCGTGGTGCTTTGCGGTCAGCACCGCGTATTTCATGCCCGCTTCCTTCGCCAGCTTCGCCCATTCCCTGGGATTACAATCCGTGCTGTCAAACGCGTCATAATACTTCCGATAGGTTTCCGCATCCATGCGTTCATAGCTTTGCACCCATTCGCCGCGGGCGGGAATCGCGTATAGCCCCCAGTGGATGAACATACCGAACCGGTCGTTCAGAAACGCTTTTACTCTTTCTTCCATTTACAAATCCTCCTTTTCCTAAAGCATAGCAGAATACCCGGAAAAATCAATCGATTTCCAGCAGATCGCGGAGATGGCATTTTCCGCCGCAAAGCAAAAGCCGGGGAAGCCAACCCTTTCGGGCTGGCCGCTCCGGCTTTTTACGGAATGTTTTGCAGCATTCCTTTAAAAGAGCGGATTTTGAAACTCCACATATTTTAAATGGGATTTTGCCTCCTGGACTTCTTCCATCCGAGGGATGGAGGGTGCTGCACCGGGCTTTGAAACCGCGAGAGAAGATGCGACGGAAGCCTTACGCAGGCAATCCGGAACCGGCTCGCCCGCCGCGTAGCAGGCCAAAAAGTATCCGGTAAACGTATCGCCCGCCGCCGTTGTGTCGACTACCTTTATATCATAGATTCCATGCGTAAAGGTATTGTTTTTATCCCGATAGACAACGCCGTTATGCCCAAGGGTCAAAACAAAAGCGGAATCCGGATACTGTTCGAGCAGAGAATCCAGAATCTCATCCGTTTTTTCCTTCCCCGACAGCTCCCTGCCTTCTATTTCATTAATAAAAAAGAGGGATACCAACTCAAAAGGGAAGGTGTCCAACAGTTTTTCGCTGATCGGAGATGGATTGATCGCAATTTTAATCTTCTTCTGCGCACATTTCCGCGCTATGTAATCGATGCAACTGGTCTCATTCTGCATTAAAACCAGATCGCCTTCCCCGAAATGTTCCAGAACCCTGTCGGCGTATTCCTCTGTGATTTCATGGTTCGAACCGCCGTAAATAATAATATTGTTTTGCCCGGACGGGACAACCTGAATCAAAGCATGGCCGTTTACTCCGTCTGTCATTTCAATATAATCCGTATGCACGCCGTTGTCAGAAAGAATTTGTTTCAGGTTTTCGCCGTCGACGCCGATTTTCCCCGCGTGATAAACATTTGCACCGGCCTTTGCAAGGGCAATGGATTGGTTCAATCCCTTTCCGCCGCTGAAATAGTCCAGGCGCTCGGCGGAAATGGTTTCCCCCGGCCTGACGAAATGGTCGACATGATAAACGTGGTCTATATTTAAAGAACCAAAATTCAGTATACTCATGCTTACTCCTTCTTTATATTTGCTTCTTTTCCGTAAATTTTAGCGCGCTTCCGCGAACCTTCAGCGCCGGTTTGAAAATCTTCGTATCCCCAGCATCCGTGCAAGGATTCTTTTTCCCCTCCAAAACACTCATCATTTTCTTTACCGCGTATTTCCCTATTTCCTGAACGGGCTGCGCAATGGTTGAAAGCGGCGGCTCCAAGAACTCGTCGATAAAAATGTCGTCAAAGCCGACGATCGACAGATCCTGCGGAATAGACAGGTGATACCGGCGGCATTCCCGGTAAACGCCGATCGCCATCATATCGTTCAGTGAAAAAACCGCCGTCGCGTTTTGCCCAAGAATATACGGAAGCGCCCGGCTCCCGCTGTCAACGCTAAAATCCCCTTCGATCACTAGTGACCGGTCAAACGGGAGGCCCGCGTCCCCCAGAGCCGATTTATACCCTTCCAAACGTTCGATACTGATGCGAAGGTTTTTCGGCCCGGTAATACAGGCGATTTTCTTGTGCCCAAGGTTGATCAGATAACTTGTCGCAAGGAAACCGCCAAGCTTCTGGTCAAGCAGGACAGACATAAACCGCGGATCATCCAGCGTGCGGTCCACCATCATAATAGGGACATTGTTTGTTTCTCCAATTTCATACAGTCGTTTTACGTCTGTTTCACTATAATTCGATGAAACGGTCATTATAACCGCATCAACGCTGCGGTCAACAAACAAATTCAAGTATTCGAATTCATGCTCCAGCGTACCGTTCGTATTGCCGTAAAGCACATTATAACCATATTTATGGCACTGTTCTTCAATGACCTTTGCCAGCTCCGAAAAATACAGGTTACTGATATCCGGTAAAATCAACCCGATCGTATGCGTCTTTTTGGTTACCATACTAACGGCTATATGATTGGGCCTGTAATTTAATTCTTTTGCTGCTTTCAGTACAAGCTTTCGCGTTGCTTCCGGAATGCGGTTTGGCTTATTATTCAAAACTAAAGACACGGTTGTCGTAGATAAACCTACTGCTTTTGCAACATCTTTCACCGTAGTACGCAAAGCAGGCCCTCCTCTTTAGCATTTTGAAATTGATAAAACATTTTACTGAAATTCAGTATAACATAAATCAATCGAAAATCAAGCAAAATATTATATTCTATCCAATAATAGATTAAAATGTGCAAATAATTTTGATAAATATATTGACATTTCGACTGATTCAGCCTAATATATTGATATTCGAGTCATTGCTTTTGCTAGTTTAGTAAAACATTTTACCAACCCATAAAGTCCGTCCTGCATAACTATTTTGCGGGGAAATCATCGCTATTTCATTCAAGAATGGAGTGCTACGGAAATGGCAGAAAATGTTGCAGACAATGTTTTAGTCATGGAAAACATCACAAAGGTTTACCCAAACGGATTTGTTGCCAATAAAAACGTGAACTTTTCCGTTCGTAAAGGGGAAATCCACGCCCTGGTCGGCGAAAACGGAGCCGGAAAAAGCACGCTGATGAAAGTCCTTTTCGGCATTGAAACCCCCGATTCCGGCAGAATCCTTCTGAACGGAAAGGAAGTTCAGATTCACAATCCGTCCAGCGCGATCAAATATGGAATCGGAATGGTTCATCAGCATTTTATGCTGGCCCCCTCCCTCACCGTTGCTGAAAATATGGTAATGGGAATTGAACCGAAAAACATGTTCCTTTTCGATTTTGCCAAAGCCGTGCAAATGACAGAGGATGTTGCGAAAAAATACAACTTTGACATTGACCCCAAAGCGCACGTGAAAGACCTTCCTGTCGGGCAGAAACAAAAGGTTGAAATTTTAAAGGCACTTATGCGCGGAGCCCAAATCCTGATTTTAGACGAACCTACCGCCGTATTAACCCCACAGGAAACAACGGAACTGTTCGTACAGTTGAAAGAACTGAAAAAGCAGGGCCATACCATTATTTTCATCTCCCACAAATTAAGGGAAATAAAGGAAATCTGCGACAGAATCACCATTTTAAGGGACGGGCGCTCGGTTGGCGAGGCAGATGTGAAAGAACTGAGCGAACAGGACATCTCCAACAGCATGGTGGGGCGCAACGTCGTTCTTGATATCCAGAAAACAGAGGCCCATCCGGCAGAAAACATCCTTAGCGTCCGCGAACTGTCCGCCGTTAACAAGTTCGGTAAGACGATTCTGAACAATGTCAGCTTCGACGTGCGCAGAGGCGAGATCTTCGGCATTGCCGGCGTTGAAGGGAACGGGCAGAGCGAGCTTGCTGAAATTCTTACCGGCTTAAGGCCGTATTTTAATGGTAGTGTAAAAATCAAGGGCGTGGAAATTCAGAATCTTTCCATTCGCAAAATCCGGGAGCTGAAAACGTCCCATGTTCCGGAGGACCGTATGACCTTCGGCATCGCGGGCGACGTCAGTATAAAGGAAAATCTGATTTCCGACCGTTTCTATAAAAAGGAATATAACCATAGCGGACTGCAAAAGGCCAAAATGATCAACGAGGAAGCGGACAGGAATATAAAGGAATACCTTGTAAAGTGCGACGGAAGGGAACAGCCAATCCGGATGCTCTCCGGCGGTAACATTCAGAAAGTCGTTGTCGCAAGGGAATTTTCTTCCAATCCGGACTTTATTCTGGTTGATCAGCCGACCAGAGGCATCGACGTTGGCGCCACAGAATTTGTCCGTAAACAGATTGTAAAACTTCGCGACCAGGGTTCTGCCATTGTGCTTATTTCCGCGGACCTGAACGAAGTCATGGAGCTCTCCGACAGCTTGATCGTTATGTATGAAGGAGAGATCGTAGCATATTTCCCCGATACTAAAAACATTACCGAGAAGGAAATGGGAGAATATATGCTGGGCATCAAAAAAATGTCGCCCGAAGAAATAGGAGATGTCATTCATGAAAAATAAGCAATCGTACTCCAGCAAAACAATCGAGAATAGGTTCGAAATTTTCAGAGTCATTGTTGCAATCGGAATTTCGTTACTGGTCGCTTTGCTTTTGATTATGTTTGCAAGTAAACAGCCGCTGAACGCATTGAAATGGTTTTTGGCAGGCCCAATTATGACTATGCGGAATTTCGGCAACGTGCTGGAACTTTTCATCCCGCTTACATTCGGCGGCCTTTCCATCGCAGTAATGTTCCAATGCAACCAATTTAACATGGCGGCGGAAGGCTCCTTCTTTCTTGGCGGTCTGGGCGCCGCAATGATCGCCGTCGGCGTGAAGATGCCTTCGGTTATCCATGCCGTTGTGGCCCTTCTGGCAGGCGCGCTGTTCGGCGTTGTGCTTTGCCTCATCCCCGCCATATTAAAAGTAAAATGGAAAGCAAATGAAGTTGTTTCCTCCCTCATGCTGAACTACATCGCTTTGTTCTTCGGAAGCTATATCCTTCAATACATGCTCATGGACCCGGACGCAGGCTATATCGCCTCCCATTCTTTCCCGAAAAGTGCAAGACTGGCTGTCATCATCCCGAAAACCGGGGTGCACATGGGTATTTTCATAGCAATTGTGATGGTCGTTCTGACCTACCTGTTCCTGTACAGGACAAAATGGGGCTATGCGATCCGTATCACCGGGCAAAATGAAAATTTTGCAAAATACTCCGGCATCGGCGTCGGCAGCACCATCATCCTTTCCCAGATTGCGGGCGGCGCGCTTGCCGGAATGGGTGGCGCGACACAGGTTTTGGGAATGTACACCCGCTTTTCCTGGGTAAGCCTTCCGGGTTATGGATTTGATGGCATCATCATTTCCATTCTAGCGAAAAACAACCCGAAATTTATCCCCCTTGCGGCTTTCTTCCTCGCTTACCTGCGCGTCGGCGCGGACATTATGTCCAGAAGATCCGACGTTGCACCGGAAGTGGTCTCGATCATTCAAGCAATTATCGTTGTATTAATCGCGGGCAAGATGTTCCTGGATACTTACAAGCACAAGATGATTGTTAAGAATTCCCAGAGACAAGTAAAGGAGGAAGCTTAACATGAACGCTGTAATGGCTACAATCTTCTCAGCAAGTTTTCTTTTTTCAGTGATCCGGCTTACAACGCCGATCCTGCTGGCGGCTTTGGCCGCCCTGATTACCGACCGGGCCGGTGTTATGAACATCGGCCTGGAGGGAATCATGCTCTGTTCCGCGCTGGCTGGCGTCGTGGCAAGCGCCGCTTTTCACAGCGCATTTCTCGGCCTTATTTTTGCAATCATCACCGGCGTGGTTTTCGGCCTAATTATGGCTTACAGCGCCCTGAACCTGAAAGCCGACATCATTCTGGTTGGTATTGCAATCAACCTGATGGCATCGGGCGGAACCATCTTTGTGCTGTATTCCATCTGCGGGGACAAAGGAAATTCCACTTCTCTTAAAAGCCTGACCATGCCCTCCATCAATATCCCCGTAATTGGGAATATTCCGGTTTTGGGCAGCATCCTTTCCGGCCATAACCTTTTAACCTATATTGCCTTCCTTTCCGTATTCCTGATCTGGCTTTTGCTTTATAAAACACCTCTTGGGCTGCGCATCCGCGTTGTCGGCGAAAATCCGAACGCCGCGGAAAGCGTCGGCATCAACGTAAGGAAAATCCAGTATATCGTCCTGATCATCAGTGGCGTTCTCGCTTCCATCGGCGGCGCTTACATGTCGATGGGCTATATGGACAAGTTCTCGCGCGACATGGTCGCCGGCAGAGGCTTCATCGCACTAGCTGCGGAGGCGCTCGGAACGGGTACTCCGGTGGGTATCATGGGTTCCTCGCTGATCTTCGGCGCGGCCGACGCCCTTGCAACCAACCTGCAGGTTTTGAATATCCCGGTTCAGTTTGTCCAGATGATCCCTTACGCCTTAACCATTGTCGGATTGATCGTCTATTCCGTAATGAGAAACAGAAAAGAGAAGAAAATCGGTATCTCCAAATAATACACCAGTTGTTTCTTCGATGCTATGCCGTAATTCCCCGCCGCGGATAACAGCGGCCGGGGCGGGGATTCAATACATAATTAAACGCTGATTGAAAAGGAGAGAATAATATGAAGATTGGAAAAAGACTGTTATCCGCACTATTAATCGCAGCAATGTCCTTGACATTCGCCTTGACCGGCTGTTCTTCCCAAGAGGCCAAGAGCGAGGAACCTGCCGGAAGCACTTCACAAAGCGGTTCGGCAGCCTCCGGCAAAAAATTAAACGTCGCTATCCTGTTAAATGGCACTTTGGGCGACAAAGCGTTCTTTGATTCCGCAGCAAACGGCGCAAAAATGATGGAGTCCGAACTGGGCTGCACCACAAAGGTCATTGAAATGACCGCGGACGAAACAAAATGGGTGCCGGCTTTGACCGACGCTTCCGAAAACCCGGACTACGACATCATCATCGTCGGCACATGGCAGATGTCCGAAAAGCTTGCGCAGATTGCCGCGCAGTATCCGGACAAGAAGTACATCATCTTCGACTCCAGCGTTGACTACACGGACGGCAAATGCAGCAACGTTTACTCCATCGAATACAAACAGAACGAATGCTCTTTCCTGGCTGGCGTAGCAGGTGCCCTTACTTCAAAGACCGGTAAGCTCGGCTTTGTCGGCGGCATGGAGAACACCGTTATCAACGACTTTTTGATGGGTTACATCCAGGGCGCGAAAGCCGTAAACCCGAACATCAAGATTTTGATTTCCTATGTCGGTAACTTTACGGATACCGCACACGCAAAAGAGCTGACCTTAGCGCAGATCAACCAGGGTGCCGACGTTATCTTCCAAGTCGCAAGCAACGCAGGCTTGGGTGTTATTGACGGATGCGCGGCAAAGGGCAAATACGTCATCGGTGTTGACAGCGACCAGGCTTTGGCCTTCCAGTCCAGCGACCCGGCAAAAGCACAGTCCATTCTGACCTCCGCCCTGAAGAGAGTTGACATATCCATTACAAAAGCAGTAAAAGAAGCACAGGCCGGCACTCTGAAATACGGCCAAAGCGAAAGCCTCGGCCTTGCGGATGACTGCGTAGGACTTGGAACGTACAACAAGAATGTTACAAAGGACGTTCAGGACAAGGTAGCGGAATACGCAGAAAAAATCAAGAGCGGAAGCATTAAAGTTGACTCTGCATTCGGTAAATCCACCAGCGAAATCGAAGCCGCAAGAAAGTCTGTAAGACCGTAAGCGGAAACATACTTTAAAAGGCAAAGGCGAACAACCTTTGCCTTTTCATTAAAACGAAAAAAATGAAGGTGTTTTCATGAAGAAAAAAAGCATTATCATGGATTGCGACCCCGGACATGATGACGCGATTGCCCTGATTCTCGCTTGTTCCTGCGACAAGCTCGATGTCAAGGCTGTTACCACCGTGGGCGGCAACCAAACTGTTCAGAAAACAACGAACAACGCTTTACGCATTCTGCAATATATCGGCAAAGAGATTCCTGTCGCCGTTGGCGCCGACCAGCCGATGAGCCGGGATTTGATCATCGCGCCCAGTGTTCACGGCGATTCCGGGCTGGATGGCCCTGAACTTCCGCAGCCCACGCGAAAACCTCTTGCGATTCCCGCCGTACAGCTCATGGCGGAGGTTGTTGAAAAAAGCGAGGACAAGGTGACATTGGTCGCCACAGGACCGCTGACAAATATTGCGGTTTTCCTTCTCGCTTATCCGCGTTTAAAAAGCAGAATTGACCGGATCAGCCTAATGGGCGGCGCGGCAATCGGCGGCAACTGGGCTCCGGCAGCGGAATTCAATATTCTGGTTGACCCGGAGGCGGCGGACATCGTTTTCAAGTCCGGCATTCCGATCACCATGGCAGGCTTGGATGTTACGCACAAAGCCCGTTTTTATCCGGAGGACATTCAGGAAATCAAAAACCAGGGCGGCAAGGTCGCCCGCATGGTCGGCGAGCTTCTGGAGTTTTTTATTAAATTCCACAACAGCCTCGGCTGGGATTTCGCGCCCATGCACGACCCTTGCGCGGTAGCGTGGTTGGTTGCTCCGGAAATTTTTGAAAGCAAGCATTTGAATGTAACAATTGACACCTGCGGTGAATTCACGACCGGCTGCACCGTAACGGACTTTATCGGCGTCAGTGGGCGCAAGCCCAACACCGATGTTTTACTGGGTATCCACCGGAAAAAACTGGTGAATATGGTGATTGACGCAGTAAACAAATACGATTGAGAGAAGGTACGAAACGTGGAACAAATTCCGGTTATCATTGATACAGATCCGGGCATTGACGACTTTTTCGCGCTGATGCTTGCAAACAGCTCCGATAAGCTGGATATTAAGGCAATCACGAGCGTTGCCGGCAATCAGAAGGCGGAAATTGTCACAAAGAACGCCCTGGATATCGCCTCTTATTTTCACATGGATTGCGAAGTTGCTAAAGGAGCGGAACGGCCGCTCAATACCCCGCCGCAAACCGCCGGCCATATTCACGGCGAAAACGGGCTTGGAAACCTTGTTTTAAAAACGGAAATGAAAACTCTTTCCCCTGACTATGCATGGGATGTTATTTATAAACACGCCGTTAAGGAAAACGGCAGGCTCGAAATTATTGCCATCGGGCCGCTCACCAATATTGCGATCGCGCTTTTGAAATACCCCGACCTGCACAAATTAATCCACCGAATCGTAATTATGGGAGGCTCCAGCGACATTGGAAACACTTCTCCCTACGGCGAATTCAATGCGGTGGCCGACCCGCTTGCCGCCAAAATTGTATTCCGCTCGGGAACGCCGCTTGTAATGGTCGGCTGGAACGCAACAATGAAGTCCAAGCTAACCCCGGATAACCTTGAAGAGCTAAAGGCAATCGACACGCCGTACACCAAGGACTGCTCCTTCCTGTGGGACTTTGTGCTGAAGGCCTACCGAAGCTCCGACAAAGATTATATCGTCCTCAGCGACGCGCTTGCCGTAGCATACGTGCTCGACCCGTCCGTCATGGAGTGCAAAGACTATTATGTTGCCGTTGAAACCGCCAGCAGCCTGAACATGGGGCGTACTGTTGTTGATTTTGACCATGTCTGCAAAGATAAGCCGCTCAACTGCTCCGTTGGCTTGGAAGTAAACCATGCGGCCTATCTGAATCTGCTCAAGGAAATGATGAAGCATTACAGTACACAATAGAATTGGTTGATAATAAAAGGGAGGAAAAAAAATGAAACGCGCTTATGAATATAACCATGAATTAATTTCCAACGCAGTTCCCGTCGTTTTGAAGGAAGAGGAACAGACATGGGAAAATGCTTTTGATGTTGACGAAGGAAACTGGAACGCGCTCAAGCTCCTCTGGGGGAGCCATGTTCCGGGTTCCTACGCACCGGAAATTGTACTTCTCTCCGGTATCCAGTCCATGTACAACATGGGTTACGACGTAACGGAAGCCGAAAAATTGATTCCGCAGGCTCTGGAGGCAAGGGAAAAGGAGGATAAAGCAACGCTGTACCGCCTTACCTCGCGCGTTTTCCGCCTTTTAAATGAAGCAAAGCCGATCGACGGGCATCCTTACTGGAAAAAATACCGGATTTACGACAATTTCGATAAATATGCTTCCGCTGTAAAATTTTATTATTACCAACCGCACGATGTGAGATCGGACGAATTCGATAAGAAAATTTTTGCGGGCTGGGTTGCCCAGATCATCGGCGCCGCGGTCGGTACCGCGATTGAAGGCTACGACTCCGCTCATATAAAAGAAGCCTTCGGCGAAATTCATGACTATGTTCGCAAGCCGAGCACCTACAATGACGACATTACCTATGAAGTGGCGTTCCTGGAAGCCTTTTCGAAAAAGGGTTATCAAGTCTCCTCTGCCGATATTGCGGAGGAATGGGCGGCTCTGATTCCGTCCGGCTGGTCCGCCGAAGATATCGCGCTAAAAAATATTATGCTCGGGATATATCCGCCGGAAAGCGGATACCGTTCCAATCCGTTCCGCGAGTGGATCGGCGCACAGATGCGCGGCGCAATCTGCGGCATGTGCGCCCCGGCGGATCCGTGCCGCGCGGCGGAGCTGGCCTTCCGCGACGGTGTGGTTTCCCACCATAACAACGGCGTTCTGGGCGAAATTTTCAACGCCGTTATGTGCTCCATGGCCTTCTGCGAAAAAAGCATGAAGGAGATCGTGCGCAAAGCGATCGACATGATTCCAAATGACAGCGAGTACTACGAGGTTGTTCACTCCGCATGGGAGCTGTGCGAGCAGTCGAAGGATTATATGTCCGCATGGAAAGTCTGCGAGAAAAAATACATGGAATATAACTGGATTCACGCGTATCCGAACGCGGCGGCGGAGGTCATCGCCCTGTATTTCTGCAACGACGACTTTGAAACCTGCCTGAATATGATCAGCATGGTCGGACAGGACGTCGACTGCAACGCGGCTCAGATTCTGACGCTCTTCGGTATTTCCAAAGGGCTTGACTGTATTGATAAAAAATGGCTTGACCCGATTCAGGACGATTTGTATTCCTATATTCGCGGCTATGAAAAAACAAAGATAAGCACAATCGCGCGCAAAACGGCAGATAGTGTCCGGAAAGCCCACGGTATAGAAATTTAACACAACTTTACGGCTATAAGAAAAAGCAGAGCATGTTCACTATCGGACATGCTCTGCTTTTTTCGCTTATTATTATAAAAAAAGCTTGACGCCTGCTTACACAGACTCAAGCTCTTTATGATTGTTTAATATGTAAAAGAAATTTTTTAGGCAGCCTTTTTTACGGTTTTTTTCGCGGCCGGTTTTACAGTAGTTTTAACAGCGGCTTTTTTCGCAGCCGGTTTTACAGTAGTTTTAGCAGCAGTCTTTTTTAAGACTGTTTTTGCAGCGTTTTTCTTCACAGCCGCTTTCTTAACGGTCTTTTTCGCAACATTTTTCTTTACAGCAGCCTTTTTAGCAGTTTTTTTCGCGGCTTTCTTTACTGTAGCTTTTTTTGCTGATGGCTTTACGGCAGTTTTCTTTGCTACGTCTTTCTTCACAACTAATTTGTTCGCAGTATCCTTCTTAACTGTTGTGGTGACAGCATTTTTAGCTGTTACAGGTTTGCTATTTGTTGCAGCAAAAGCAGATACAGAACTGATTGACGCCATGATTGCCAGACTTAAAACAATTGATAAAAACTTTTTCATTTTCTAAAACCCCTTTTTTAAATATGAAATCTTTATATGGTTTATCTGGAAATATTCACCTCTTTTATTTTAGATTGATACTCATTATAAACACTCATCTTTGATTTTCAAGTATTATTAACCAGATTTAACCAATAATTAAAAATTGTATTTTTTTGTAAATTAAATTTAAACTAAACTTAACATTCCGACGGATATTTATTCACAAATAAAACATGTTTTCGATTATTCGGCTTTATTAGAAAATAGACAAATTATTATCTTGCGAATCGCTTTCAATCAAGTTCGATATTTGATTCGTTATAATAATAAAAGACAGCTACCTGTTCGGGTAACCGTCTTTTATTATTCTATTTTGCCTATTTTAAAGAAATTTATTTGAGCGCGGCAATACCTCTCTCCCCTGTTCGTATCCGGACTGCGTCTGCAACATCGGAGATAAATATTTTACCGTCGCCGACATCCCCCGTCTGTGCGTTTTCGGTTATTTTATCAACAACCTCTTCTAGTTGGTCGTCCTGTATGATCAGCTCAATCTTGATTTTCTGAATAAAATTGATATCCACTTCGGACCCCCGGACATACTCATTCCAGCCTTTCTGCTTTCCGCAGCCCATAATCTGGCTGACACTCAGCCCATTGAGCTTAAGCGCGTTCAGAACATCCTTAATATCCTCCAGCTTTTCCGGGCGGATAAATGCTTCTACTTTTTTCATCTGCTTCCCTCCCTGCTTCTTAATCCATGCCGTTAAAGGACGGATAGGCGGATTCGCCGTGTTCGACAACATCCATGCCAATGTCTTCGTCCCTTGGTGCTACCCTGAGTTCGCGGACACACAGCTTTGTAATTCCAAGGGAAACAAGGGTACCGGCAGCCGCAATGATAACCGTTACCAGAACGGCTGCTATTTGAACGGCGAAAAGCTTCCATTCGCCAAATAACAGCCCGTTCCAATGTACCGCATCCAGCTTAGGATCCGGATGAAATCCTTGAACCGCAAACAGGCCTGTCGCGATCGAGCCCCAAATCCCGCCGATTCCGTGGCACCCAAATGCGTCCAAGGAATCGTCGTAACCGAATTTAGGCTTTACAACGCTGATGAAAAAATAGCAGATCGGGCTGACCGCCGCCCCGATAAGGATCGAAGCCCAGAGCGGCACAAACCCGGCGCCCGGCGTAATGGACACCAAGCCGACCACCGCGCCGGTAGACGCGCCAAGCAGCGTGGGCTTTCCGTTCTTTCCCTTCTCAATAGCAATCCACGCCAGCATTGCCGCCGCGCTCGCCGTATTGGTTGTAAGAAACGCATGAATTGCAAGGGAGTTGGCCGCGCCGGCGCTTCCGGCATTGAATCCGAACCATCCAAACCACAAAATCGCCGCACCCAGAAAAACAAACGGGATATTGTGCGGATGATAAGACGTCCTTCCGTAATTTTTCCGTTTCCCTAGCACCAAAGACCCCACCAGCGCGCTTACGCCTGAGCTGATATGCACAACCGCTCCGCCCGCAAAATCAATCGCGCCAATTTTTTGCAGAAAGCCACCGCCCCATACCATATGCGCCAATGGGTAATAAACCAGAACGGACCATACCGCCACAAAGACGAACAAAGCGGAAAACCGAACCCTTTCCACAATTCCTCCGGTGATAATCGCAGGGGTAATAATCGCGAACATCATTTGAAAAATCGCGAAGCATACGGTGGTTGGGGCATAAGCTAAGGCAGCCGTACTCTCTGTCATACGCATACCGAACCAGTTCAGGTTCCCGATAAAGCCGCCGGCTCCTCCGCTGAATGAAAGGGAAAAGCCAATCAAGACCCACAGCAGGGAAGCCAGACCCATAATAAAGACGGACGACATCATTGTATTGATCGTATTTTTGCGTTTTACCATTCCACCATAAAAAAATGCCAGACCTGGGGTCATGAACAGTACCATTGCCGAGGAGATAAGCATCCAGGATATATCGCCTGAATTTATCGCAAACATAATATCCACTCCCATTATTTCATTTCTGCATTGGTGATTTTCCCGGATCGCCGGCCAATCGCAGAAAAACCAAAAGGAGCCATGCTCCGCTGCACAATGCAACGGGAACATGGCTCCTTTGCCAAACCGATGCTAAAATTTGAATTTATTATAGCATATATCCTGCATAAAATCAAGTTTTTATCGGTGCATAATGCAGTTTTATGAAATAATTCAATTAACAAGCTGCATTTTTCATGTCTTGTTGTGGAAAATAAACATTTAATTCTTATCTTTATCTCCTCCCGTACCAGATTACCTGCCGTGCGGAAGGGTAGTGGGAATTGCCGTTGCAAGCATAAAAAACGCCCCGTGTGCCTGCGGCGGCAAAAGTAGACTAGGCTTTGCACGCATAGAAAAGCCCCCGGCTGCGCCGGGGGCGGCTAATCAAAAAGATACGCGTACCTTATTGCTTCGCCTGAACGGATTCCACTATGCTGTCTGCAAGCGCTTCCAAATCCGAAATGTTTTCTTCCTTCAGCGAGGAATTCAACGTAACCTTTTCGTCGAGGACCGTCATTTTCTTGAGCTGGTTTTCCAGGAAGTCCCGCATCAGCGTGCCGGACTTGCAGGCCCAGGAACCGTTTTCTATAATTGCAAAGGTACGGTTCTGCATATTCAGCGCTTTCATATCCATCAGGTAATTGTGCATGGGGGGATAAATTCCGAGATTATACGTTACCGAAGCCAGAACCACATGGCTGTACCGGAAGGTTTCGGAAATCAGATAGGAGACATGGGTGTTGGAAACGTCGTATACCGCAACGTTCTTAATCCCCTTTTCCACCAGCATTGCGGCAAGAGCGTTCGCTGCGCTTTCGGTATTTCCGTACATCGAACCGTAAACGATCAGGACTCCCTTCTCCTCGGGCTCGTAACGGCTCCATTTATCGTATTTATCAAGGAAATACCCCAAATCGGTGCGCCAGACCGGCCCGTGTAGCGGGCATATCATCTTTATGTCAAGACCGGCCGCTTTTTTTAGCAAAGCCTGTACCTGGGGGCCGTATTTCCCAACGATATTGGTGTAGTACCGGCGCGCTTCGTCGAGCCAGTCGCGGTCAAAGTTCATTTCATCGTTGAACAGCTGGCCGCCCAGGGCACCGAATGCACCGAAGGCGTCCGCGGAAAACAGCACGCCGTTGGTTTTGTCATACGTTACGAGCACTTCCGGCCAATGTACCATGGGCGCTGCAATAAAGGTAACCTCGTGCTTTCCAAAGGCGAAGGTATCCCCCTTCCTTCACCTGCTCCGTTTTCCCATCGATCGTAAAACCGAACTGCCGCATGAACAGGATTGCTTTTTCGCTGCTGATAATCTTTACATTCGGGTAACGGAGCAGAATTTCCTCCAAGGACGCACCGTGATCCGGCTCCATATGGTTGACAACCACATAATCGAGAGGCCTGCCGTTTAACAGGAAGGTAACATTCTCTAAAAGCTGGCGGCAAGCCGACCAATCCACCGTATCAAACAATACGGTTTTTTCATCAAGAAGAAGGTAGGAATTATAAGACACACCGCGAGGAATCGGGTGAATATTCTCAAAAAGGGCAAGACGGCGGTCGTTCCCACCAACCCAATACAAATCTTCTGTTACTTTTCTGACACTATGCATAGATAAATCCCCCTTTACACTCTATCATATCCGATTTATCAGGCTTGTATAAACTGGTCCTTCTCTTCTCCGCACTCCGGGCAAATCCATTCGTCCGGAAGGTCTTCAAAGAGGGTACCGAGCTGGACATCATTTTCCGGGTCGCCTACGGCGGGGTTGTACTCATAACCGCAGCCATTGCAGATATAGTGCTTCCACGCAGGATCCTCCCACTTCGGGGCGCGGCGTTTCATCTTCTTCATCGGCGACGCCGGCTTCTTCGGTTCGCCGTTGTCCAGCGCCGCGGTAAGCAGAGGCAGTATCTCCAGAACATCGCCCACAATGCCGTAATCGCAATTTTTGAAGATCGGCGCGTTGGGGTTGTTGTTAATGGCGACGATGGTGGCTGCATCTTTAATGCCTTTCAGGTGCTGCCCCGCCCCGGAAATGCCGCATGCTATGTACAGATTCCCGTTGAATTTCTGGCCGGACATGCCCACATACCGGTTTAAGGGCACATAATGGAGGGTTTCCGCCACCGGACGGGACGAACCAACCGCCGCGCCCGCCTGAACGGCAAGCTTGCGGATCAGTTCCATGTTTTCAATTCCGCCGATTCCTTTTCCGGCGCTTACGACGCGCTCCGCTTTAGCAATTGGCGTATCGATATCAATTCCTGCGGTGAAATCATAGCCTTCCTCTTTTAAAGCCTGTACCAGGGAATCCACGCGTTCCGCCGCGGTTCCATCCTTATAAATAATCTTCTTGCGGACGCCCGTTACCGGCTCCGCATTTGCCCGGGGAACGTTGTCTTTCGGCATTTTCCCGATAATATGGGATCCGATTACCACCCGCTGAATCTCGTTCGTACCTTCATAGATGCTACATATCTTTGCGTCCCGATAGGCGCGTTCCACTTCCATGCCCTTCAGGTACCCGTTGCCGCCGAAAATCTGGAGCGCGTCGTTCACAATTTCCAAACAGCAATCGGACGCATACTGCTTCGCCATGGCGGCTTCCATGCTGTACGGCTGATGGTTTTCCTTCAGCTCGGCCGCGCTGTAAACAAGAAAGCGGGCGGCACGCAGCTTGGTTGCCATATCGGCCAACTTAAAGGAAATGACCTGCTGCCGGCAGATGGGTTTCCCAAACTGGATGCGTTCCTTGGAATATTCCAGCGCGTTTTCATAAGCCCCCTGCGCAATTCCAAGCGCCTGTGCGGCAATCCCGATTCTTCCGCCGTCCAGCGTGGACATGGCAATCTGGAAGCCTTGTCCTTCCTCTCCCAGAAGATTTTCCTTCGGAACTTTCACGTTATTAAAAATCAGCTCTGCTGTAGAAGAAGACCGTATGCCCATTTTATCGTAGTGATCACCAAATGTAAAGCCTTCCCAGCCCTTTTCAACAATAAAAGCGCTGATTCCGTGCGTGCCAATATTCGGAGTAGTTACTGCAAAAACAACATAAGTGTCCGCTACTGGGGCGTTCGTAATAAAAATCTTGCCACCATTTAAGATGTAATAATCCCCCTGCAGCTCGGCGATTGTTTCCGTGCCGCCCGCGTCGCTGCCCGCATTCGGCTCCGTCAGCCCGAAGGCGCCCAGCTTTCCGCCCTTGGCGAGCGGAATCAGATATTTCTGCTTCTGTTCCTCTGTACCATAAGCAAAAATCGGCCAAGATCCCAACGATACATGTGCGGAGAGAATAACGCCGGTACCGCCATCCACACGGGAAAGCTCTTCTACTGCAATGGCGTAGCTACCCATATCCAAGCCCATACCGCCGTACTGCTTGGGGTAAGGAATTCCCATAAGGCCCATTTGCCCCATCTTACGGACAATTTCCGTCGGAAAGGTGTTCCCCTGATCCATCTGAAACGCGAGGGGCTTTACCTCCGACTGCGCGAACTCGCGGACCTTCTTACGAAAAGCTTCCTGCTTCTCCGTTGTTTTATAAAGCATACTTTTTTCCTCCCTTGACGCAATTTATTTATCTGAATGAATACGAGCAAACGGAATTCAGAAGCACCGCATTTATACTTGATAATTTTTATCCAATTTTTATCGATAAAATAATATGAAGATATCAGAAGAAAAAATTCGAAATTCGCTTTATTCGCTGTCATATATCATTTGGTACAGGCTGCGTGCGCGGAATTCCCTGTCCAATACGCTTTGAATCTGAAGAAGCTGCTTGTTCACCTTGCAGCTGGGGCTGTGTTTCTGCCGCCATTCGCACTGGTATCCGGGCTGCATGCAAGCGCTGATATAATTATCGTCTTCCATAACCTGCGTCAAATCATACAGACTCACTTTCCGAAGATCCGCCGCCAGTCGGCAGCCGCCGTCCGCACCGCGGGTGATTTGAACGATTCCTGCGCGGGAAAGTTTTTTCAGTATTTTGTACACAAACTGCTGCGGGAGCAATTCCCGCCGGCAGATTTCTTTTGCTGTTGCCTGTTCCCCATCGGAAAGCGCGCGCAGAATGCGCAAGGCATAATCCGTTTCTCTTGTAATCAGCAGATTGCTCTCTCCTTCATCAATATTTCTTTCTTGTAATTTATTTATAGCATACTGGATAAATATTGTCAAGTATAAAATTAAATTTTTTTCAGTTATTTTGAGCCTAGGGATTTGGAAGACACAAACCAGCCGGGCTGAATTATCCGAGTTACGGTTTCGCGGAAAACGCAAAAAGGAAGCGGCGTTTCCTGCCGCTTCCCTGCTGGATTTTTGGTAAAATTTTTTACTGTTTTTTACAGAACCCTCCATAGCAGCCTACTTCCTAATTATTATCAAGCGAATTCAGATTTCCTCGCTTGGATTTATAAAGCCCTTAAAAACCGTAAGAAAAAGAATTTTGATATCAAGCAGAAAGGTCCAGTTTTCAATATAATAAATATCACATTTAATCCGTTCTTCGATTGAGGTATCTCCCCGCCAGCCATTCACCTGCGCCCAGCCGGTAATTCCGGGCCGGACAAGGTGCTTTAGCATATACAGAGGGATTTCCTCCCGAAACTTGTCCACAAAAAAAGGGCGCTCCGGGCGGGGGCCGACCAGGCTCATGTCCCCTTTCAGCACATTGACAAGCTGGGGCAATTCATCAATGCTGCACTTCCGGATAAAGGAGCCGAATTTAGTTCTGCGGTCGTCGTTTTTCGTGCCCCATGTCGTCATATCCGAATTCCCGTCGCCCACCTTCATGGAACGGAATTTGTACATATAAAACGGGCGCTTGTTCCTTCCGATGCGCTCCTGCTTATAAATTACCGGTCCTGGGGAGGAAAGTTTTACCCCTATGGCGGTAAGCAGCAGAACCGGCGAAAACACGATAAGCGCCACTAAGGAAGCGGTTATGTCCAAAAGCCGCTTGCAAAAGCTGTTCAGCATATTGTCCAGCGGGATTTTCCTGATGTTAATCAGCGGCATGCCTTCCACTTCGTCGATATACGGCTTTGTCGGAAGATATTTTGTATAGAACGGAAGCAGGTTGGATTTGACGCCCGCCTTTTCGCAAGCCTCGATGATATTCCCCAGCTCGGAAAATTCATGAAAATCCAGCGAAATAATGACTTCATCAATCCCCTTTTTTTCAAGAAGGGACGGCAGCGTTCCGAAGCCGCCGGCGTAAGCGATGTTCCGCCCTCCCGTGTTCACCTTGCTGTGACTTAAATACCCGACAAAATCATAGCCCAGATTGTGATTGGCCATGACCCTGTCGTAAAACTCCGCAGATACCTCATTCCAGCCGACCAGCAAAAGATGCTTCAGGTTAAATCCCTTCGCCCGCATTTTGCGCAATATTTTCCGCAGCGTCACGCGGCTGCAGGACGAAAGAAAAGAATTGATCAGCCCGTACAGAAGGATGACCATTCTGGAAACATGCACTTCTTTTAAGAAAAAGAGGAGTACAAAGATGAAGATAACGCCGATAAAATTCGACTGAACAATCTTGCCTATTTCAGAAATCATGGATTTGTACCGGAAAGAATCATGAAGATCAAAATAATTATAAATGATGAAATAGACCGGAATAATATAGAGCATTAACCGCAGGTAATAATTTAATCCGATATAAAAAGAACCCTGGTAATTCAGAAAGTGAAGCCAAAACGCAAGCACCATGGAAAGCAGGCAAATCCCGGCATCCAGCAATGCAAGAATGGCCTTCAAGATCTTTTGATTTTCCTTAATCATCGGAATTTCCTCTGTTTATGTAATGTTTTCCTATATTTTATAGGATTTGTTTCAATATGGCAAGTTTTCTCGCAAAATATCTCCATACTATTTACTTGTACATTCTCAGCTCGGATGATATAATAAACAATAAATTGGGAATTTTAAGAACGTTGGAAAGGTGAGAAAGCCGATTTATGTTAGCTTATAATTTGCTTCTATTATTGATAATCATTTTAGGATTCGGACTATGTGAAATAAAAAAAAGCAAGCGGAACAACGCGATTTTTCTATTGATCGTCTCCGTCGCGATGATCGTTATGTCTTATCTGCGCGCGGATACGGTCGGGATCGATTACATACAATACGCCGATTATTTTAAGCAGGTTCGCAACGGCGGCTGGTCGTTCCTGATCAGTAACGCAAATATGTATCGAGTCGAGCCCGGATACAGCCTGTTTAATTATTTTGTTTCCCTATTTACCGATGACGTACATATTTTCATGCTCTTTGTTTCGATCCTTACGGTCGGGTTGACCGCTGTACTTCTCTACAAATACTCCCCTGTCCCATGGGTGGGAATGTTTGTATTCGCTTCTTTCGGCTTTTTCGGCAACTCCCTTAGCTTTTTGCGCCAATCCATCGCCATTGCAATTTTCCTGTATGCAATCAATTTCTTAAAGAAAAAGAAACTGATCCCTTATATTTTGATTATCTTACTCGCAGCCAGTTTCCATAAAGCGATCATCATTATGATTCCGGTTTACTTCCTTGCGCACATAAAGGTCAATTGGAAATCACTAACCGCCTACGCTTCCCTTGCTGCGCTGATCCTGGTCCTGTCCTGGCCGCTTTTCAATTTCGTTACAAAATACGTATACCAATATTACGCCACGCAAGAAGGCCTGTATTATATGTTGGGGCGCGACTGGCAGACTGCGGCAATTCCTGCGATTACCACCGTTACCATCTTAATTGTAAAGAATACCATTCTAAAACGGGATGAAGCAAATATTGTGCTGATAAACTTCTCCGTATATTCCGGTCTGCTCTATATCATGACCTGCCAGCATTTCCTGTTCCAGCGGTTCGGTATGATGTTCTTCACCTCCGCAATTCTGCTGATTCCCGAACTGCTTGCAAGCGTCGGCGTAGAAAGCGTCCAAGCTGACGTCCCCGCCACAGAGTCCTTAAAAGCTTACAAGAATAAAGCACAGAAGAAAAAAGCGCTGCAAGAGCGCCGCCAAACCCAGATTAAGATTAACACGCATAAATATATTTATTATTACGCAACGGCAGCCGTCCTTTTCGTTGGCTTCCTATACAACACGTGGATTCTGATTCAAAACCGGATCAACCTAATCCCTTATGTAACATTTTTAACGAAGAAATAAACCGTACAAACAATTACAGCCCCGGCTCATACGAGCCGGGGCTGTTCACTTTAAGGGAATTGCGTATATCGTGTTACATCCGTCGATTAAAAATTTTCTTCGCAAAACGATTTCAGCTTGGCGCAGTCCGCTTCCTCATCCGGGCCTTCAATTTGGAATGCAATTTCATCCCGGACGGCAACGCCAAGGGCCATAACGGAAAACAGGCGCTTTGCATCTGCGGATTTTTCGCCCTTTACTATTCGGATATCCGAGCTGCAGGCTTTGGCGCACTGCGTCAAAAGGCCTGCCGGGCGGGCGTGAAGCCCGTTTTCATCTTTCACGGTATAGAAAAACTGCTGCATAAAAATCTCCTGTCTAAAAACTTCTTTCCCCTGAGGATGCCTCATCAAAGCCTTGGATTGCTTTTTCGATTTCTTTTTCAATCTTTTCGCTGTTTTTTCCGCAGGCGATCACGTTCACAAAATCCCCGTATTCTGCTTCCAACGCCATTACTGCGAAAATATTTTTTGCGTTACAGCGTTCATGTCCCTTTTCCAAAAATACTTCTCCGGGGTACGCTTGTGCAATACTGGTAACCAGGCCCGCCGGCCTTGCATGCAAGCCGTTTCGATCCGTAATCTTAACCCGTATCATTCCGTTCCCCTCCCAGCTTTTTTATTCTTGAAGATCGAGAAATAGGAATCTATCACCCTACTTTAGCTTCACTTTCATAATGGTGCCTGAAGAATCGGTTGTTCCTTTTACAATCTTCAAGGATGCCACCTTTTCCATATTTGTAATCACAACCGGGGTTATGCTTTCCTTTTTCTGCTCACACAGATAGGATAAATCCACTTCCATAACGGGTTCCCCCATTTTCACAGGCATGCCTTCCTCTTTCAGCCTTTTAAAACCGGTTCCCTTCAGTTTGACGGTATCCAAACCGATATGGACCAATATTTCAAGGCCGTCGTCACTCAGAATGCAAAAAGCATGGTTGGTATCGATAATCTGAATAATTTTTCCGTTGCAAGGCGAACAAATCCGATTTCCCTGCGGAATAACGGCACAGCCGTCCCCAAGTGTTTTTCCCGAAAAGACCGGGTCATTCACTTCATTAAGGTCCACGACTTTTCCGTTTACCGGCGACCCGATCAGAACTTGTTTATTGAATAAATGTAACATTGTGATATCCTCCATTATTGTCAACCCAACGTAATGGGATCGTTGGTAAATTCAAAAAGCCGCCCGGCTTTTCGCAGCGCATTAGAAACAACTGACGAAGTGAGAGGGGGATTTCAGCGTGGATTTGATTCACGCTGAAAAGGATCCCGTGCATGCCGAAATTGCTCTTATGAGTCTATACCCAAAATGTCCACAATATAATTTTTCAAGATAACCGCTTTTGTTCCGAACACGGCCTGAATCCCGTCCCCGATTACCAAAACATCGGTTGCGCCAAGCTCTTTCAGCTTTTCCTTATCCACTTTTTCAATGTCTTTTACGGACACGCGCAGGCGTGTAATGCAGGCGTCCACTTCTTCCATATTTTCTTTTCCGCCAAAAGCTGCGATTACGTCCATTGCCTTATCATGAATCGAGGTCTTTGTGGAAGCGACCGCATTGGAAACGGATACCGAAGCGGCTCCTTCATCCTCATCGGAACGGCCGGGCGTCATAATATTGAACTTCGTGATAAAGAAACGGAAGCTGAAGTAATACAGCAGCGCCCAGAAGATACCCACGATCACAACCGACACCCAGTTTGTTCTTCCGTTCCCCTGCAGGATTCCAAACAGGGTGAAATCAATAAAGCCTCCGGAGAATGTGTTGCCAATACGGACATTAAGCAAGTCGGCAACCAGAAAGGAAAGGCCATCCAGGAAAGAATGGAACACATAGAGCAGCGGGCTTACGAACAGGAACATGTATTCAATCGGCTCCGTAATTCCGGTAATAAAGGAAGTCAACGCAACGCCGAGGAACAGCCCGCCGTACTTCTTCCTTCTTTCCTTCGGAACGCAGTGGTACATTGCAAGGCAGGAAGCCGGCAAGCCGAACATCATCGTGTCGAAACGGCCCGCAAAGAAACGGGTTCCGTGGGTAAACAGACCCACATGGGTGGGGTCCGCAAGCTGTGCGAAGAAAATCTTCTGCGCGCCCGCAATGGTTTGCCCCGCGACCACTTCCGTGCCGCCCAGTTGCGTATACCAAAACATCGGGTAAATCATATGATGCAAACCGACCGCGCCGCAAAGCCGCATTAAAAAGCCGTAAAGGAATGTACCGAAAACGCCCATAGAGGCGATACCCTGCCCCGCATTTGTAAGCAGGTTCTGAATCGGCGGCCAGATCGCGTAAAACAGCATTCCGATAAAAATCGCCGCGAAGGAGGTAATGATCGGCACAAACCTGGAACCGCCGAAAAATCCCAGAACAGCCGGCAGTTCAATGTTGTGGTATTTATTGTGCAGCGTAACGGCAACCGCCCCTACGACCAGCGCGCCGATTACGCCCGTGTCGATCGCGTTGCCCTTCGGGTTCAGAATCGTCAGCATAACCGATATGGTCGCCGTCATAACCAGATAGCCCACAAGGCCGGCCAAAGCCGCCGTGCCCTTGTCGCTTTTCGCAAGGCCGATGCATAGGCCAATACACAAAAGCAGCGCCAGATTGCCGAATATGGCGCTTCCCGCGCTGTTCATAATTTGAAAGATTGCCTGCGCAACGGGATTGTTCAAAAACGGATACGCCGCGATGGTTGCAGGGTTGCTGAAAGCGCTTCCTATACCAAGGAGCAGGCCCGCCGCCGGTAAAATAGCAATGGGCAGCATAAAAGATTTTCCTATTTTCTGCAATTGTTTAAACATGAATACGCCTCCCTTATCGATTTAATACTTCGGTAAACTTCGCTGTAATATTTTGCGGACGGGTAATCGCTCCGCCGACTACCGCGGAATAAGCCCCGGCTTCAAACACAGCCTTTAAATCCTGGGGTGTATTGATTTTCCCCTCCGCGATCAGCGGGACATGCAAAACAGAGCTTAATTTCCTGATAAGCTCCAGATTCGGTCCCGGCAGATTTTCCGAATAGGGCGTATAGCCGCACAATGTGGTGGATACACAGTCGAAGCCCAATTTTTCCGCATGCAGAACTTCTTCATAGGTAGAGCAGTCTGCCATTGCCAGCCTGCCGTTGTCGTGAATGAGCTTCAGAAGGTCCTCTATTTTCTCCCCGTTCGGCCTGTCACGCAGCGTAGCGTCCAGCGCAATCATTTCGCTGCCGGTTGCGAGGAGTTCTTCCACTTCTTTTCTTGTCGGCGTAATATAAATTTCAGAATCCTTGTAATTTCTCTTCACAATGCCGATCACCGGAAGCCCGGTTACTTTGATAATTTCGTCAATGTCCTCTTTGCTTTGCGCCCGTATTCCTGCGGCGCCTCCCTGCTTTGCCGCGAGCGCCATCCTGCCCATAATAAACGAGCTGTGAAGCGGTTCGTCCTCAAGCGCCTGGCAGGATACGATCAGTTTTCCTTTTACTTTCTCAAGCATATTAGCCCTCCTTTATTTTAATCAAGCTCCCCTTTTAATCACCGATAACCGCTCACTTCTTTCTGTATTAATTGGAATAAAAAAGGCATAAACCCATACATTTCTGTAAAGTTTATGCCTGATTCAACAGTAACATAAAAGGAAATTCAGTTTTCATTGCCCCGTAGTTCTGCATATGCGGTCTATGTGAATGGCCAGATAGCCCAGTTCCCCGTCCGGCAGGGTAAAGCCGGCTTCCTTTTTTACAAGCTCCCCCACCTGTTTTGCCAAAGCATAGGACTTTTTCAGGCTCTTTTTAATCGTGGGAAGAAGCGGGTTGTCAACCGGAATCTTTTTTTCGACACGATCCAGACTGGAACGGAAATGGCTGATCAGCCGGATATAGGTAAGATTTTTTTCAAACTGTAACCCCAGGCTTTCTTCAAGCGAAGTAACCATCATTTTCACAATCCTGGTTTTATTAAAGGAATCGGATGCTTTTATATTCAGCTTTGCCGCGTCAAGGTGCAAGGCAATAAAGGCAACCTCGTCGTCGTTGATTTCGATCCCCATCTGTTCCTTGATCAGATCCTTTGCCGCAAGCCCGACCCGAAACTCTTCCGGATACAGATTCTTAATTTCATAGACAAACGGGTTCTGAATCTCAATACCTTTTTTTATCCGTTCGATTGCGAACCCAATATGGTCGGTTAAAACAATCAGCAAATTTTCGTTTAACCGACCCATCCTTTTCTCCGCCAGCAAAGTGATTTCGGAACAAAGCCCGATCAGTTTATCGTCCAAATTCTCAATAAGAGTGAGATAATCGTTCTTCCCTTTTGTATCATAAGCAAGGAAAGATTTTTCAATCTGTTCGGAATCGATCTCAACTTCCATATCGGGTTTCCGTTTAAAACCCAGCCCCTTCCCGATCAGAACCAACTGGGTATCCTTTGATTTCCTGCGGACAAGAATCACATTGTTATTCATCACACGTAAAATACGATATACTTCCGTCATCCTGCCACCACCCCACCATAAACAAAAAAGCATTAACACGGACAAAGAAAATCCGGTTAATGCCTGACGAATCAGTAACACACCTATTATCATATTGCTTTTCGTTTACATATATAAGTTAGCATATTTCTACATTGATGTCAATAACATTTTAAAATTTCTGTGCGGATTGAACACTTATTAAGCCGGTAATATTTATGAGAAACGAAAATCTTTTGTTGACAAGGAATGCATAATATATATAATTAAACTAAGATATTAATTAATTCAATTTATTATATTAGGTTTGGTGAAACAATGAAAAAGAGAAACAAAGGGATCAACCAAGATACCATCCAAGGATTTAACCGGTCGCTTATTATCAGTTTGCTTCGCAAACAAGGCATGTGCTCCCGGGTCCAGTTGGCGAACACAACGGGTTTAAAGCAGGCCACCGTTACGAATATCATTAACGATTTTATCAAATGGGGCTTTGTAAAAGAGGTCGGTTTCCTAAACGGAAGCAAAGGGCGACGCTCCATCGGGATTGCTATTAATACGGACACCTTCCGCGTAATCGGCGTACGGATTGCCCGCAAATACTATTCCGTCGGCCTGTTTGACTTAACAGGGAAAATGCATCAACTGCAACGGGTGGAAACCAATTTGGAAGAGCAGCCGAAGGATATTTTTTCAAATATTAAAAATATGATACAAGAATTCCTGAATCAGAACCGATCCTATACTATTCTTTCTATCGGCGTTGCCATTCCCGGCCCGTTCATTCAAAAAGAGGGGCGCATCGGACTGATGACGGAAGCCGAGGGCTGGAAGCATATTTTAATTAAAAAAGAGCTGGAAGAGCTTTATCATATACCAGTTATATTGGAACACGACGCGAACGCGGGCGTTTACACACAGCAATGGCATTCAAAGGAAGCGTCTGAATGTGAAGTGCTGATCTATGTCGCGGTAGGGCAGGGAATCGGCGCCGGCATTATGATCGATGGCGAGGTAATGAAGGGTTCGCTGGGAACCGCGGGAGAAATCGGTCATACCTGTATTAATTTCAACGGTTTAAAATGCTCCTGCGGTAACACCGGGTGCCTTGAAAAATACTGCTCCTCTATTGCGTTTACAAACGCCGTTAATGAGGCAACAAAGAAAAAATATACTTTTGAACAGATAAAGGAATTGACGAAACAGGGCGACCCCCTCTGCCTGCAGAAGTTTACCGAGGCGTGCGAGTACCTGGGGATCGGCATTGTAAACATCGTCAATAACTTTAACCCAGATATGATTATTTTGGGCGATGAAATGGCACATATCAACCCCAGCCTGATGTACAATACCGTCTGCGAAACCGTGAAAAGCCGGGTAATCCCCGAAGTATGGGAAAATCTTAAAATTGGATTCAGCAACATTAAGAACGATTCCATTCTGCATGGCGCCGCGATTGTTGCGATTAATGAGGTGTTTGAAAACCCCGCCCGTTTTATCGAAGAAAATATTCATCCTTAACGGATTTGCAAAAAACAGATCAATTCTTTAAAGGACCTCTGCACAGCACAGAGGTCCTTATTTTGCTTAAAATCGTATTATTCATCCATTATCAATAAAAATTTTAAGGATTTTCACTTTTCTATTGACATTTAAACACCGGGTGTTATAATAAAACCATAAAATTGATTAATTCATTTAATTGATTTAATCGAAAATGCAGGAGGAGAATTACATGAAAAAACTTTTAGCAGCTATTTTAACAGTCATCATGGCTGGAAGTATGGTAACCGGCTGCGCAAGCAGTTCAACCGCCTCGTCATCCGGGGGCGCTTCCGCACAGCCCACGGCCACATCCCACGCTTCCGGTAAGAAAACGTTCAAGATCGGATTTGCTCAGAAGACGTTGGAAAATGAGTTCCAGACAGCGCTTGCGAATGGCCTTGTAGAAGCAGGCAAAGCAAAGGGATTTGAAGTAACCGTACTCGACGCAAAAAACAAGATTGAAAACGAACAGAAAAACATGGAAACGTTCATCTCCCAGCACTATGACTTGATTTTCATCAATGTTGTTGATACCCAAGCTGCAACCTTAAGCATTGAGGAAGCAACCAACGCGGGCATACCGGTCATTGGAATCGACAGCCATGTTGATAAATCCGCCCCGGTTGTCACGAGCATTTCTGCCCCAGATCGCGCAAACGGAAGAGTTGTCGGTCTGTACGGCGCAAAGCAATACGACAAAGCGACCAAAATTTCTGCAGCCCTATTAAGCGGCAACAAAGGCAACCCCGGCGGGCAGGACAGAAGAGTCGGCCTGTTCTGCGGTTTCCTGGAAGGCCGTATCGGCTGCACAGAGGAAGAAGCATGGAAGCTTGCCGAAGCATTTGAACAGCAATTAACCGACAAGGGCAAAGCTTTCAACGAGAAGGCAAATTTTGAAGTTGTTGCACAGGGCTGGGGCAACTGGACAACCGACGAAGGCCTTCCGGCTATGGAAGATATCCTTGTTGCAAACCCGAACATCAACTGCACGATCGGTGAGAATGACAGCATGCTGATCGGTGCGAAAAAGGCCATTGAAAACGCGGGCAAGCTGAACCAAATTAAGATTTTCGCGGCTGCAGACGGTATGAAGGGTGCACTTGAACTGATTAAGCAGGACAGCGCCTACAAGGCCACCGGCCTGAACAGCCCGACCCTGGTTGCGAAAAAGGGAATTGAAGTCGCAGCGAAACTCTTAGTGGAAGGCGCGGATAAGAAATCCTTTGGCGCTACCGTAAACACCGATCCTGTTTGCATTAACAAAGACAATGTCGGCACCTTCTATGATCCGAATGCTATTTTCTAATCGAATGAATTTTATTGAGTCCACATGTTCTGTCCTGCCCAATTTGGGCAGGACAGTTTGAAAGAGAGGCATAGGAATGGGCAGCGAATATCTGGTCGAGATGGAGAATATTTCAAAGCGTTTCAGCGGAGTAAAGGCTTTGGATAATATGAATTTCAAATTGGGGAAAGGAGAAATTCATGCCCTGATTGGTGAAAACGGCGCGGGAAAATCCACGCTGATGAACATTCTGGCGGGCGCTTTCCCAAGCGATGAAGGCACGATTAAAATTGACGGCAAGATTCGGAAAATCTCCTCTCCGAAAGTCAGCAGGGAACTGGGAATCTCCGTTATCCATCAGGAACTCATGCTGGCTCCGCATCTGACCGTTGCGGAAAACATCTTTATAGACAGGCTCTCTTCCAAGGGAGGAGTTATCAACTGGAAAAAGCTAAAGCAGGACGCAAAGGATATCCTGACCAAGTTGGGCTTCGGTGACATCGACCCGAACGCACGCATTATGGATTTATCCGTAGCGTACCAACAGGTGGTTGAGATCTGCAAATCCTTATCAAGAAATGTAAAAATTTTGGTTCTGGATGAACCGACGGCTGTCCTGACCTTTAATGAAATCCAAAAGCTTTTTGTATTATTAAGGAATATACGGGATCAGGGCATGGGGGTTATTTACATCTCCCACAGGCTGGAGGAAATTTTTGAGCTGTGCGATAAAATCACGGTTATGAAAGACGGCTGTTACATAGGCGATTACGACACAAAAAACATCAGCAAAGACGAGCTGATTGAAAAAATGGTCGGACGGGAATTAACCACGCTTTTCCCCAAGCGCAACGCGGAAATCGGCGATATTGTGCTTGAGGTAAAAAATCTGAACGCCGGCAGAATGGTAAAAAACATCTCTTTTAATATAAGGAAAGGTGAAGTGGTAGGCTTCAGCGGACTTGTCGGCGCCGGAAGAACGGAAACCATGCGCGCAATTTTTGGTGCGGATAAAATAGACAGCGGAACCATTACTTACTTTGGAAAAGAAGTGGTATTCAAGAGTCCCTATGAGGCGGTAAAAAACGGAATCGGCTTTTTGCCGGAAGACCGCAAGCAACAGGGGATCCTGCTTGATATGCCAATTAGAAATAACGTAACCCTGACAGCATTGAAAAAAGTAACAAAGGCCTCTGTTATCCGTCAAAAAGCGGATAAAGGCCTTGCGGAAAGCATTTTGAAGGAAGTCAGCGCAAAGTACCATGCCCTGAGCGACAAGGTTTCCAGCCTGAGCGGCGGGAACCAGCAAAAGGTGGCTTTGTCCAAATGGCTTGCCGCAGATTGCAAGCTCATGATTCTTGACGAGCCCACCAGGGGCGTGGACGTGGGCGCAAAGTCGGAAATCTATAAAATCATCAACGATCTGGCCGAATCCGGTATCGCGGTTATTATGATTTCTTCCGAAATGGAGGAAATTCTCAACATGAGCGACCGGGTCTATGTCATGCGTCGGGGCAGCATCACCGGGGAGCTTCCGAAAGAAGATCTCCAGGACGTCAATATCATGAAATTATGTGTGGGGGAATAAGAAATGAAAACCGATGCAAAAAAATACAGCAATTCCATTACGGAATTTATCAAGAAATATAATACCTATTTAATGCTTGCGGTCTGCCTGATTATCTGCATGGTGATATCGCCTGATTTCCTCACTCTCACGAACCTTTTCAATATCAGCAGACAATACGCGGCGCTTACCGTGGTGAGCATGGGCATGCTGCTTGTGATTGCAACCGGAGGAATTGATTTGTCGGTCGGTTCCTATCTCGCCTGCGGAAGCGTTCTGGTGGCGATTTTCATTAACTCCGGCCTTGGGTTGATCCCGGCGATTTTACTGGATGTCGCGCTGGGGCTGGTCTGCGGAACGCTTTCCGGCGTTTTGGTTGCCAAATTCAAAATGCCGGCTTTCATCGTAACCATGGCGATGATGACGATTATCCGGGGTGCTGCGTTTATTCTTTCAAACGGCTCCCCCATCCGCACCCCCTCCAACACCATCAGCCAGCTTGGGCAGAATACCGTCGCCCATATTATCCCGCTGCTTCTTGTATTGGCGCTGGTTGTCGTAGCCATTTTTGCTTTCGTTATTAACCGCACCTCCTTCGGGCGGATTGTTTTGGCAACCGGCAGCAATGAAAACTGTGTGCGCCTTTCCGGTATACGTGTGAATTACTACTTAATCGCTGTTTACGCGATTTCCGGCCTGTGTGCTACGCTCGGCGGCGTAATGGCCGCTTCCAGAACCGGTATCGGCACCCCGCTTTATGGCGAAGGCCTTGAGCTAGACGCCATCGCCGCCTGTGTCATCGGTGGCGCCAGCCTTTCCGGCGGTACGGGCTCTGCGGTGAAAACCGTAGTCGGTGTTCTGGTTCTTGCCTTAATCGGAAATATTATGAACCTCCTCTCCGTCCCGTCTTATCCGCAGGATGTTATTAAAGGCCTGATTATCATTGCATCCGTGCTTCTTCAGATCTTTACATCTTCAAAAAAGGAAACAGCTTAAAACAACCCATCATTAAAGGAGAAAACCATGAAGACAATTCTAGGAATCGATCTGGGGACCTCCAGTATAAAGGCCATGCTGCTGGATATCGATAACGGAGTACTCGACGTGGCTGCGCAAAGCTATACGGTAAGCATACCCCATGCAAATTACGCCGAACAGGCCCCCGAAATGTGGTGGGACGCTGCGGTAACCATATTTAAAAAGCTGAAAGAACAGCACGGTGAAGCGTTTGATTCCATTGCTGCGGTCGGCTTTTCCGGACAAATGCACGGGCTGGTGATAACCGACGAACACGGGATCCCGCTTCGGCCGGCTATCATTTGGTTGGATCAGCGCTCGGAAAAGCAGCTAGAGGAAATGAACCAAAAACTAAGGCTGGAGGAAATGGCACAGATTTTCCATAACCGCGCATTTACCGGTTTTGCTTTTCCCTCTTTGCTCTGGGTGAAAGAGAATGAGCCCGACATTTTCCGGAAAACCTATAAACTACTGCATCCCAAGGATTATATCCGGCTGAAAATGACCGGGAATTTCGGAACGGATACGTCGGACGCGTCCGCCTCACTTGCCTTTGACGTTGGCAAAAGGGACTGGGCATGGGATATCCTCAAGCGCTTCGAACTTCCGGAATCTATTTTCCCAGCGTGCCATGAGGCGACGGAAATTGCCGGATATATTACGGAAGAATGCGCGAAGGAAACCGGGCTTCGGGCGGGTATCCCCGTTATTTACGGTTCCGGCGACCAGCCGGCGCAGAGCATTGGAAATGGCGCGGTCCGGGAGGGCCTGATCATTTCCAACATTGGAACTGGCGGGCAGATTTCCACCTACTCGAAAAAGGACGTATATGATTCCGGGCTGCGCACACACACCTTCTGCCATTCCATTGACAAGGCCTACACGGTTTACGGAGCAGCTCTGTGCAGCGGTATGTCCCTAAACTGGCTGAAAAACAAAGTGCTGCACATAAAGGATTACAAGCTGATGAGCAATATGGCAGGAGAAATTGATTCCGGCAGCGACGGGCTAATTTATCTCCCCTATCTATCCGGTGAACGAACACCGCATATGAATCCGAAAGCCCGGGGAATGTTTTTCGGCCTGCAACTCCGCCACGATAACCGGCACATAATCCGCTCTGTTATGGAGGGAGTCGCTTTCAGCCTAAAAGACTCTCTGCAAATCTTTGACGAAATCGGAATCAAGGGCAACCGTATCATTGCTTCGGGAGGCGGAGCCTCCAGCGATGTGTGGCTTCAGATACAGGCGGATATTTTTGAAAAGGAAGTCCATGTAAGCTGCGTAAAGGAGCAGGCTTGTCTTGGCGCATGCATTATGGCCGGGGCAGGAACCGGCATCTTCGGCAGCATACAGGAAGCCTGCAACCGGTATATTACATTCGATAGCAAGGTCTATTATCCCAATATGAGCAAAATGGTTAAATACCGAACTTCCTACGAAATATATCAGGAATTATACAGCAGAACAAAGGATTTATTTGAAGCGGAAGTCGGAAAATAAATAATGGAGGTATCAATATGGAAGGGAAAATGAAAGTTGCAGTCATGAACGGGGTCGGAAAAATGGGCTTCGTCGAAAGAGACATCCCTGTTCCGAAGGACAACGAAGTACTGATAAAGCTGGAATATGTCGGCGTATGCGGCTCGGACCTTCATTTTTATGAAATGGGCTGTATCGGTGACATCAAGGTAAATCCCCCGTTTGTGCTGGGGCATGAGCCGGGAGGCGTTGTTGTAGAAGTCGGCAAGGATGTTACCCATTTGAAGGTCGGGGACCGTGTGGCGCTGGAACCCGGAAAAACCTGCGGCCACTGTGAATTTTGCAAATCCGGCCGGTACAATCTCTGCCCCGATGTGGAATTCTTCGCCACCCCGCCGTTTGACGGCGTATTTCAGGAGTATGTCGCACACGAAGCGGAACTGTGCTTTAAGCTGCCGGAGAACGTAAGCACGATGGAAGGAGCGCTGATCGAGCCGTTGGCCGTTGGATTTCATGCCGCGCGGCAGGGCGGCGCCCACATGGGCCAGACCGCCGTGGTACTCGGTTCCGGATGTATCGGTCTGGTTTCCATGATGGCGCTAAAAGCGCTGGGCGTATCTAGGGTTTACGTTTCGGACGTTATGCAAAAACGTCTGGACAAGGCGATGGAGCTAGGCGCAACGGGCGTGATCAACGCCGCCAAAGAGGATACCGTAAAAAAAGTGCTGGAATTGACCGGCGGCAAGGGCGCCGATGTAATTATTGAGACCGCGGGCACGGAAACCACTTCGCAACAGGCTGTTTTCATGGCGAAAAAAGGTGCGAATGTTGTTCTGGTAGGATACGGAAAAACAGGCTATATCAATATGCCGATGAGCCTTGCTCTTGACAAGGAACTGACCTTTAAGACCGTTTTCCGCTATCGCAACATTTATCCCATGGCAATTGAAGCGGTTGCAAGCGGTAAAATAAATTTGAACGGAATCGTAACCAATATCTTTGATTTTGACGACATTCAGAACGCAATGGATTCAAGCGTGAAGGACAAAGCAAATATTGTAAAATCTGTCATCCGGATCGCGAAATAAAGAAAGCAACAATCTTCTCATAAATCCCTTAAAACAGGCCCCGGAATTCCGAAATTGGAATTTCGGGGCCTGCATTTTATTCTTTCCCACGCTTGAGGCCCGTCCCCTGCGTATTTGCCTTCGGAAGGTTAAACGGCTGTTTTTGCCCTTCCCAACGGTTTGCGGCCAGAATCCGCAAAATCTGCCCTTGGGTGCGTTCAATCTCCGCGCGAAAAGCCTTTGCGGAAAGGCGCAGGGCGCCATGCCCCAAAATAATGAGCTGCTCCGCGCTGTCCGAGGTGGCCACCGTAACGCGGTGCTTATTCCCAATCTCATAGGTAACCTTTTCAATGTACGCGTCCGCCGTTTCCGCTTCCCTTGTAAATACAACATGAATATTGTTGTAGCGGACGACTTTCCCCGTATTATGCGGGACTTTATAAGCGTCAAAAACCAAAATCACATTGCACTTTTTAAAACCCTGATAGTTGCTGAGAATGTCCATCAGAAGATTGCGGGCAGTATCCAAACTGTCCCGGGCCACCTGGCTCAATTCCTCCCATGCAAAAATGATGTTATAACCGTCCACTAATAAATACTCATGGCTGGCAGCCCGGGATTGGGCGGCGTGCTCCTCCGATGGTTGCTCCATTTCCTGCCGCGGCTGCCGGTAAAAATGCCTCTCCTTCACCGGTCCGTACGTCTTTTCAAAGATGGCCTTCAGTTCCTTGTCCTGCTCCAGGGAACCGGTATAGGCCGGCGCGCGCCGCGTGGCGGACGGGGGTTTTTCCGGCTCCTCTTCCGCCGCTTCCGGCTTCAGGAAGCTTTCCACATGCATATGCTTGCGCACTTCATTCCATTTGACCACAACTCCGGCGCCATGGGAACAGAAAACGGAATCCGCCGGGTTTTCCGTGTCCCGCTCGCTGTCGTAGCCGATTGCCGCAATGACTTCTTCCGGATTATGGCAGGGCTCGTATCCTTTCAGCGTGAAGGAGAGCCTTCCCCGCCCCTTCGTATAGGAGGTAAGTTCCAAAGCGTAGCTCCGCATCTCCGCCACCGGGACGGAACCGGTCAGGACCACCTCGTTCCCGATGGTCTCCGGCTGGGCAACATTTCCCGACATCCGCAACAGGTCCGACATCGCCCGTCCCACATAATCAGCGGGAATTTCCAGCCGGAAGTCGTACCATGGCTCCAGCAGGATGCACTCGGCTGACATCAGCCCTTGCCGCACCGCGCGATAGGTCGCCTGCCGGAAATCGCCGCCCTCGGTGTGTTTTTCGTGCGCTTTCCCCGCCACAAGCGTAATCTTCATATCCGTAATCGGGGAACCGGTCAGCACGCCAAGGTGCGTCCGTTCCTGCAAATGGGTTAGGACAAGGCGCTGCCAGTTCCGGTCGAGCATGTCCTCGCTGCAAACGGTATCAAACTGAAGCCCGCTTCCCCGTTCGCCCGGTTCCATCAGAAGGTGAACCTCCGCATAGTGGCGGAGCGGCTCAAAATGCCCCACCCCCTCCACCGGCGCCGCAATCGTTTCGCGGTAGACAATGTTTCCGGGGCCGAATTCCACCTCCAGGCCGAAGCGCTCTGAAATCAGCCGCTTCAAAATTTCAAGCTGCACCTCTCCCATAATCTGAAGATGGATTTCCCGCAGGTGCTCGTTCCAAAAAATACGGAGCTGGGGATCTTCTTCCGCAAGCTGGCTCAGCTTCAAAAGCGCGGCGTTCGTGTCGCATCCGTCGGGCAAAAGCACCTGATAGGTCAAAACCGATTCCAGTACCGGTTTTTCCGAAGCATATTCAATTCCCAGCCCCTCGCCCGAATACGTCCTGCTCAACCCGGTCACCGCGCAAACCGTACCGGAGGGAGCTTCGTCTGCGGTCACGTACTTCGCACCGGAATAAATGCGGATCTGGTCGACCTTCTCCTCCCAGACTTCCTCCTCCGGAAGGCCCTCCCGCCGGTTGGTCAGCAGCATTTTTACCTTCAGGCTTCCGCCGGTAATTTTCATATAGGTAAGCCGGTTCCCCTGCGGGTCACGTGCAATTTTAAAGACCTTCGCGCCAAACGCAGGCGGATAATCCGGACAGCGTGTGTAGCGTTCAAGCCCCTGCAGAAAAGCGTTCACCCCGTCGAGCTTCAGCGCGGAACCAAAATAGCAGGGAAACAGCCTGCGCCGCGCGATCAGGGAGGCAACCTCGTTGTCCGTCACCTCGCCCTGCTCCAAATAACCGGTCAGCACATCCTCGTCACACATGGCCACGTTTTCCCAAAAGGAATCCCCCGTCGCGCCGAAGTCCACACAGCCGTCATGGAATCTCTGTTTTAGATTTTCCAGCAAAGCGGCCCGGTCAGCGCCGGCTAAATCCATTTTATTGATAAACAGGAAAACCGGGATACCGTGCCGCCCCAGCAGTTTCCACAGCGTCAGAGTATGCCCCTGTATGCCCTCCGTTCCGCTGATGACCAGAATGGCGTAGTCCAGCACCTGCAGAGTCCGCTCCATTTCGCTGGAAAAGTCTACATGGCCCGGCGTGTCCAGCAGCGTGACTTCCATCTCCCCCAGCGTGAGCAGTGCCTGCTTGGAAAAAATCGTAATGCCCCGCTCGCGCTCCAGGGCATTGGTGTCCAGGAACGAATCCTGATGATCGACCCGCCCCAGCTTTTTCAGGCGCCCGCTCCGATAGAGCAGCCCTTCCGACAGGGTGGTTTTTCCCGCGTCCACGTGGGCTAATATCCCAACAACCAGCTTTTTCATACTTTTTCCACCAAATAACAAATTCATTTGCCGGTTTTACCCGGCAGATTTAATATACCATGATCCGGCGGAGGACGCAATCGCGCGCATCCACTTCATCCGTACCGAAAGCACAAAAACTTGCGCATAAACAGCCCGTTCCTCCGATTCAAGCTAACCCAAAAAACCGGGCGGTATTCGCCACGCAAAAACATACGACCAATCCGGTAACCGTAGGAAGCGCGAAGGCCAGCAAGGTCCATTTCATGCTCTGCGTTTCCTTTTTTATCGTCAGGCATGTTGTGCCGCAGGGCCAGTGCATCAAAGAAAACAGCATTACACAGACAGCCGTAAGCCAGGTCCACCCGTGGTCGATAAGCAGGGTGTGCAATTGCGCCAAGCTTTCATAATCCGTTAAAGCGCCGGTCGCCATATAGCTCATAATAATAATGGGAACCACAATTTCATTGGCGGGAAAACCCAGGATAAAAGCCATGAGGATATAGCCATCCAGCCCGATCAACCGCGCAAACGGATCAAGGAAATCCGCGCATAGCGCAAGAATGCTGGAATCACCCGCTTTCAGATTCGCCATCAGCCAGATAACCAGCCCGGCCGGCGCCGCAACCGCCGCCGCCCGGCGAAGGACAAAGAGCGTACGGTCAAAGATGGAGCGCACGATTACCTTTCCGATCTGCGGTTTGCGGTACGGCGGAAGCTCCAAATGGAAGGAGGACGGCAGCCCTTTCAGAATCGTCTTCGACAACAGTTTTGAAATGAGCAAAGTCATGACTACGCCCAAAACAATGACCATGGTCAACATCAGCGTTGAAACCAACGATTGAAAAGTACCTGCGGCCCCGCCCGCAAAAAACATGGTGATTACTGCGATGAGCGTTGGGAACCGCCCGTTACACGGAACAAAATTATTGGTAAGGATTGCGATTAGGCGCTCGCGGGGAGAATCAATAATCCGGCAGCCAATCACGCCGCAGGCGTTACACCCAAATCCCATACACATACTTAGTGACTGTTTGCCATGCGCGCACGCTTTCCGGAAAAAATTATCCAGATTGAAAGCAACGCGCGGTAAGTATCCCAAATCCTCCAGCAAGGTAAAAAGCGGAAAGAAAATAGCCATTGGCGGCAGCATAACGGAAACCACCCATGCCAGCGTCCGGTAGCAGCCGTCTATAAGCAGTCCCTTTACCCAAAGCGGTGCATTGGCCGCTGTGAAAATCTGGGACAACCGGTCTTCCACCCAAAACAGGCCATTTGCGATCAGCTCCGACGGATAATTCGCCCCTGTGATCGTCAGCCAGAATATGCCGCAAAGCAAGAGCAGCATAATCGGGATGCCCGTTAATTTTGAAGTAAGTATTTTATCAATTTTCCGGTCGCGGGCGGCATATTCCTGCCGTTCATAAACAACTGCGCTCCGGCCGATTTCTTCGCAGGTCTGTACGATTTTCGTAACGATTTTGTCCCGGAACATCTCGCGCGGGATCCCGCTTTCATCGAGCGATTCCCATGCCTTTTCCAGGCATTCCGTTATTTCCCGATTGGCGAGGATATCGTATTGAAGATGTTTTTTCAATGCGTTTAGAATGCCGGAATCCCCATCCAAAAGCTTTAAAGCCACCCAACGGCTGTTTAATTTCCCCTGCAAAGCCTTTTGCACGGCAGGTTCCAGAATGGAAACGGCCTTCTCAATTTCCTCGCCATAGGTGATAACAAGCGGATGCGGTTCGCTTTTTTGCGAAGTCAGGGCGGAAACCGCCTCCATTAAGCTGTTCAGCCCTTTCCCGCTCCGCGCGCTTGTGCCGACGACCGGTATCCCCAATTTCTCGGACACCACATCCAACCGGATTCTTATTTTCTTCCTTTTCGCCTCATCCAGCAAATTTACACAAAGTACGACATTTTTTGAAATCTCCATTGTTTGAAGCACCAGATTCAAATTGCGCTCCAGACAGGTTGCGTCCGCCACAACAACCGTTGCGTCCGGTTCCCCGAAGCAGATAAAATCGCGGGCGATCTCCTCTTCCTCCGAATTCGCCATTAAGGAATACGTCCCCGGTATGTCGACTAAAATATAATTTTTTCCGCCGTAATAATATTTTCCCTGCGCATTTGCAACTGTCTTGCCGGGCCAGTTCCCCGTGTGCTGGTTCAGGCCCGTCAACTGGTTAAATACCGTACTTTTCCCTACATTTGGGTTTCCTGCCAAAGCAATGACTCTATCTTCCTCGCTGTCCTTTTCAATTTGCAGAATTCCGTCGCAGCACTTCAGGACCCCCGTACCGGTCGAATCACCCGATAACCCCATGATCGCCACCTCAACTGTAAAATAAAATATAGAAGGAGGGCTTTTCAGCGTTTTCTTACTGAAACAGCCCTCTTTTATTTATGCGCTCACCATAATTTTTGACGAGACATCCGACCTTAACGCGATAACGGCGCCCCGTATCAGATAGGCGACCGGATTCCCGGACGGGCTGGTATATAGCGGTTCTATTTCTGTCCCGCTGATGACGCCAAGGTCGAGCATACGGCGCCTGAGCGCGCCGTTCGACCGTATCGATGTAACGCTCGCCCTTGTTCCAATGGGTAAGCGGTCTAATGATATTTCCTTGTTTTCCAAAAGAACGGCCTCCCTATTTGCCTTTATAAATCTTTCTTTAAGCTAAGATATGTTGTTTCTGCTAACATTGTTCCTTCTTTATAAGCGATTTTCGTCTCTTCCTTATTCGTAACACCTTTCGTCTTCCACTCTCGGCGGCGTTCACTACCGCCCCATTGAAAAACGGATGGAAAGTGGTGGTATTCGTTTTGAGGTGTGGATATGCCGCGAAAAGGATTGGCCAAAAAAGGGATCATAAAGGCTGCAATCGAACTGATTGAAAAAAAGGATGCTTAAACAAGCTGTTTTTTGACGCCATTAATCGGGTGATGGTGGCAACCGGCCACATGATGAGGGGTGGAACAATTGTTGACGCAACAATTATCAACGCTCCCAGTTCGACGAAGAATACAGAAAACGCTCGCGATCCGGAGATGCACCAAACGAAGAAAGGCAATGAATGGCAGTTCGGCATGAAATGTCACGCCGGGTTTGGATGCGGGCAGCGGGCTGGTTCACACCATTGAGGTAACGGCTGCAAATGTGCATGATGTGGTCGTTGCGCCGAAACTCATCCGGGATGATGATTTCGTTGTTTACGGCAATTCCGGATATCTCGGCATACAGAATCGACCGGAGATTCAGGAAAATGCGCATTTAGCCGCCATCGACTATCGTATCAACCACAGACCGCACAGTTTTCCACAGGTTTCTGACCATGCGCTGGACTGGGAGCGTATGATCGAACATCGCAAATCTTCTGTACGTTGCAAAGTGGAACATGATTTCCGCATTATCAAATGTCAGTTTGGGTATCAAAAGCCCCGGTACCGCAGATTGAAAAAGAATGAAAACCGGCTGTATGCCATGTTTGCCTGCGCCAATCTGTATGCTCTCGCACTAGCCGGGCGAAGTCTACGTGAAACCTGACAAGGGCATAGTGCGCCTTTTTGACGGGCGCACAAGAGAAAATGAAGTTGAAACGGCGGAAAAACACCATTTTTGGGGGAAATTCAGCAAACTTGGCTCAGACCTGAGTGAAATTGAAGATATTGGCCATTTATTCAGAGGTTCCTTAGGGAACCTCTGAATAACCAACATCTTCCGATATCTCAAAATTAAATCAGAGATTCCCTAACTTAACAATACGAAATTCTTTATCACAATGCACACCTCTTGCGGTATACATTTTAAACGTAAAAAAGTCTCTTAAAAATTTCAGCACAAACTTAAAACAATTATTGACATATGCCATAAACAGCAGTATTATTTATTATAGTTAATGGCATATGCCAATTATAGTTTTTTGCAGGGGATGATGATCATACCAAGACCTAAAAAATGTCGGCGTGTCTGCTGTATGCCCAGTAACCGAAACTTCGGCCCACTAGGAAACGGGAACACCGAAAGAAAGCTTGTCGTAATGACAGTGGATGAATTTGAAGCAATAAGGCTTATTGATTTGGAACAACTTAGTCAAGAAGAATGTGCCGAACGCATGAATGTCGCCCGGACGACTGCTCAAGCAATTTACAACAGCGCTCGTATGAAGTTAGCAGAAGTCCTTGTTAACGGTTTGGAATTATCTATCAATGGCGGTGATTATGTCCTCTGCGATGGAAAACACTCCAGCTGTGGATGTGGTCACTGTCATAAAAGAAGATGTCATTTGGGAGATGATGAAAAGTGAGTGAAGAATGCACACATGAATGCTCGACCTGCGGGAGCAGTTGCTCAGAAAGAACACAGGAACAAACGAATTTCAGGGAAAAACCTCATGAATTATCAAATATCAAGAAGGTTATTGGCGTTGTTAGCGGTAAGGGCGGAGTTGGAAAATCCCTTGTCACCTCTATGTTGGCAGTACTTACAAAGCGGAGCAATTATCAAACTGCCATACTTGATGCTGATATTACAGGCCCTTCTATCCCCAAGTCATTTGGGCTTCACGAAAAAGCCTCAGGTAGCGAACTTGGGTTATATCCAGTGAAAACAAAGACCGGCATATCCGTAATGTCCTTAAACCTTCTTACAGAGAATGAAACAGACCCTGTTATTTGGCGTGGACCTATTATCGCCGGAACAGTAAAGCAATTTTGGACAGATGTGATATGGGGTGATGTAGACTATATGTTCATAGATATGCCGCCCGGAACTGGCGATGTACCTCTAACTGTTTTCCAGTCTATCCCGGTGGACGGTCTCATTATTGTCGCTTCACCCCAGGAATTGGTAGGCATGATTGTTGAGAAGGCGGTAAATATGGCGCAGATGATGCATATTCCGGTACTTGCTCTGGTTGAGAATATGAGCTATGTAACCTGTCCGGACTGTGGTAAGGAGTACTACGTATTTGGTGAGAGCCATATTGATGCCATCGCCAAAAAATTCGGAATAAGTACAATTGCTAAGCTGCCCATTGACCCGAAACTGGCAGCTGCATGTGACTCGGGAATGATCGAGTTGTTCGACGGAAACTGGCTTAACAATATAATGAAACTATTAGAAAGCGAGGAAATGTAACATGAGAATAGCGGTAGCGTATGAAAACGGGCAGGTGTTCCAGCACTTCGGACACACCGAAAGATTTAAGGTCTATGATGTTGAAAACGGTAAGGTTTCAGTATCCACGACCGTCAACACAAATGGCAGCGGCCACGGCGCACTTGCTGATATTCTTAAAAAGATAGGTGTGGATACACTTATCTGCGGTGGTATTGGTGGAGGAGCAAAGAGAGCACTAGCTGAAGCTGGTATTGAACTCTACGGCGGGGTATCTGGCGATGCAGATAAAGCCGTTGAACAATTCCTTTCGGGAGAATTGGAATTTGATTCAGAAGCGACCTGCGACCATCACGGCGAACACAATGGAGACAACTGCGGCGAACAGGGATGCGGAGAGCATCATTGTGGAAACTAAAAAAGAATTCTATTAACAAAAAAAGAAGCTCGACTGAGGCAATTCTTGGTGAGCTTCTTTTTTATCTTCATAATCAAATATAAAAACTTCTCTTTCTAAAAACAAACTAATTTATGACAACATCCAACCTGACCACACAACCTCTAACCTGATCACTTAACTATCAAATATGGCCTTTATGGACTTATTCCCGTGAAGTGAAAATTTCTCGTTTTCGGCTTGTGGGTTTCATAACCAGATGTGCTAAAAGTATTGATTTATAAGGCTTTTTCACACACTCACTCTTTTGCCCTTGACATCAATACTACACACTCAACATGTGTCGGGGTAAAGGTGTGAGAACGGATGGGTATCTATTTTTTACAACTACAAATTATAATTCTCGTAAATACATTTATAGATTAATAAACATTATAGATACCCTCTACCGTTAAAATGGGAGTATCCCAAATTCTGTGTAAAGTTCAAACTCAGGTATAAAATGGAGCAAAAATAAGATGTGGCGGAAGCGGCTTCGTCCGATGCCGCCATATTTGCAATATAACAGCAGGCACAGAGGAAGTCAAGGGCGGCGAAGCCGTTTATTTATCCTTGACTTCCGGTGTGAATGATGTTAATCCGGCATCCGATCGGCGAAGAACACAGCTAGCTGTGCATGAATGATACACCAGTCCTGCCGCTTGCCAGTCCACTTTTTCGTGATGTCTACCATTGCCAGGTACAGCATTTTCAGCAGACTGTCATCCGTTGGGAAAACCGACTTTGCTTTTGTTACCTTGCGGAGCTGTCGGTTGAAGCCCTCAATGGCGTTCGTCGTGTAAATCAGTCGGCGTACTTCCTGATGGTACTTGAAATAGGTGCTGAGGTTCGGCCAGCTTTCCTTCCAGGAGGCGGAAATCTTCGGATACTTCTTGTCCCAGTGCTCGGAGAAAATGTTCAGTGCATCCAGAGCGGATGGCTCATCTATGGTGGTATAAACTGCCTTCAGGTCGGCCATCAGTGCTTTTAGGTCTTTGTAGGAGACATATTTTGTGGAGTTGCGAATTTGGTGAATCACACAGTTCTGAATTTCCGTTTTCGGAAATACTGCCTCAATGGCCTCAGAAAAACCGGACAGGTTATCCGTGCAGGCAATGAAGATATCCTCTACTCCGCGGTTGCGCAGGCTGTTGAGCACGGTGGTCTAGAATTTGGCGCTCTCGTTTTCGCCGACCCACCACATGCCCAGAACATCTTTATGCCCGTCCAGACTGACGCCGATGGCGATGTAAACAGCCTTCTTCACAATTTGCCCCTCGCTGCGAACGTGATAGTGGATGGCATCCAAAAAGACTACCGCATAGACGTTTTCCAGCGGGCGCTGCTGCCATTCCTTTGCAATGGGCAGGATCTTGTCCGTGATCCGGCTGACGGTGGTGTCGGAGACCTCTACGCCGTAGATATCCCGGATATGGGCTTCAATATCACCGGTAGTCATTCCTTTAGCGTACATGGACAGAATCTTTTCCTCAATGTCCTGGCTGACGCTGGTCTGGTTCTTTTTCAGGAGCTGTGGTTCGAACTGCCCGTCCCTGTCACGGGGCACGGCAACATCCACATTGCCGAAACTGGTTCGTAAGGTCTTGCTGCTGTGCCCGTTCCGGCTGTTTGACGTTTCTTTGTTCCTGTAATCATACTTGCTGTAGCCGAGTTTCTCGTCCAGTTCCGCGTCAAGGCCGTTTTCCATAAATTCGGCAATGGTTTCCTTGAACAGGTTCTGAATGTCTTCCATGCTGCTAATGTTGCTTGTTTGCAGCAATTCCCGAATCTTGGCACGGCGCTCGATCTCTTCCGGACTGCGGTCTTTCTTTGACATGTGTAAAACCTCCATTGTGGTGCTTCCATTTTACACCTTAATGAAGGTTTACACAAAGTTCGGGATGGTCTCGTTAAAATTGTCTCAGTTTACACTGACAATTCCCATATCGTTTCATCGCCGCAGATGTTGCGGATTTTAAGTCGCAGAGGTTTTTTCTCACACTTGATAGTCCCGTCCCAGAAGTCCTTTGTCTTGGTTCCATTGACTGTCACATAGCCAAGCTTGTCGATTTTAATCTCACTGTCACTGTGCCAAACGCCATCCTGATTAGTACAGTCAAGAGAGATGTACTCAATCAACTCAAGCCCTGTTTCGCTAATCAAAATAGGTGTAAATTTCTTCTTGCGAGGTTTAATGTCCTCATCATCTTCATTGTAATTATAGTCTTCCGAATCTGTTTCATCTGAAGCGCTTAATGTGTTTGCATAACCTTTTTGATTATACTCGTCTATTTTGCGACTGACCCTGTCGCTTTGAAAATTTGTTATTTCAACTTTATATTCTGGAATAAGCGATTCTTGCACTTTTGATACTTTAAATTCCGCGTAATCCTCAAAAACCGCGTCGTCCAATACATCTTTCAAGTCACGCAGCTCAATTTCAATATTAACGTCTTCATCATCTTCAATAAACTTTTGGATTTCCTCCAGATTATCAATATCCACATAATAAACAATTACTTTTTTGACGTTAGACGGAAGCTCGGGAATTGCTTCATGCATAATGCGAAACATCATCACCTTATCCAGCAGTTTCGAACTGCTGTCCATCAGGTTTGGCACATACACAGGCACCAGCCCCAGCTTGCTGTCGGATACGGCTCCTTCCCAAAAGCTGTCGAGACTATCTTCGTTTTTCAGTCCCGGTATCAGTTTTTTAAGATTATCCATGGTTTGCACCGGATTGCGGTAAAGAGATACTCCGTCCTTAATTTCATAAATATCAAATTCCGCTTTGTCTGCCGCAAGCCTGTCGCGCGTCACCTGAATGGAATTAATGCCGATATCGCAATGGATAAAACAGCGTCCAAGCTTGTTTGCGACCGCCGCTGTAACGCCGCTGCCGCCAAAAAAGTCGGCTACAAGCATACCTTCATTGGAAGAAGCTTTAATAATACGTTCGAGAAGAGCTTCTGGCTTTTGAGTAGCATAGTCTAATCTCTCTGCTGCAACCGGATTAATTACATAAATATCAGTCCATAAGTTCTGAATCGGGCTTCCTTCCCATTCATCAAGAAATTGTTTCCTTTGTATTCTTTGGTTTTTATCTTCTGGAAAATATAAGCGCCCCTCTTTTTCATATTGTTCCATTGTTTCTTTTGATAGGGACCAACCGTTTGCAGGAGGTTTATAACCTTTATACTCGTAGATCAAAGACGGGCTGTATGATGGGCTGATAATGGGGCTTAATCTATATCGCCTTCCATTTTCATCCACATACTTAAATCTTTTCAAGTATTCCTCTTGCCCCTCTTTACTTAATGGAGGGTTAAAATAATACTCATTACTTTTTGTGTAGAAAAATACGGAATCCGTTACTACTCCGTATTGCCTTGTTTGGCCTAAATTCCCCTGTTTTCGCTTCCATATTATTTCAGTTCTAAAATTATCCTCTCCAAAAATTTCATCTAATAAAACTTTAACGTAGTGCCCTATATGATAATCCAAATGCACATATATGGAAGCCGTTTCGCTCATTACTCTTTTAATTGCCATCAGGTTTTCATACATCCAATTGAGATACTTTTCCTTATCCCAAACGTCTCCGTACATTTTTTCTTCAAAAGCTTTTAGTTCTTCTATGTCCATCTCCTGCTCGGCGCGGGCGATCGCTTCCGCAACCTTCGGGTTGCGGCGGATATACACCTTTTTGGCATAGTCCGCGCCGCTTGCAAAAGGCGGGTCTATGTATACAAGGTCTACTTCAATTCCCTGCTCTTTCAAATATGCGCAGGCCGATACGCATTCCCCGCGGATCACCATGTTCCCGTTCGGGTTTTCTCCAACTGTTTCAACTTTTTTCAGTTCATACAAAGGCATCCCGCGTTCAAGCCTTTTCTTTACATCTCCCGCGCCTTTATATTTCAGCATTCTCTTAAAATTATCCAATATAGCCTGTCCTTCTATGGGATCAGGATAATACGGAACATACCTGATTGCCATTTACGCTTCCTCCTCAAAAAAATCCTCAATTGCGCTTACCGTCCTTGTAATGAGTTCGGATTCCGGCAAGCTGTCCTCCAAATACAGGTATTTAAATCTCGGATAACCGGCCTGATTTTCATTGATTTCTATAAATTCTTTTTCAACAAAAGCTCTCTTTGACTGGAAAACCTCGTCTTTGGCATATAAGCCTCCCTTGGTTTCCACAATTATAGCTTTGTTAATTTTCCCGTCCTTGCGTTTGATAATTAAAAAATCCGGCGTATACATGCCGATATACCGTTTGTGGCCGCCACTTCCTTTATAACAGCGGATCTTGAATTCCGTCAAAGCTTTATCACCGTTATAATATATCTCAAGCTTTCGTTTCTTTGCCGAAGCTAGTGTAAGTACCTGCTCCAATAAAACCTTTTCAAAATTGCTGTCCGTTTTATAGGGCAGGTAGTGGAACGAACGGTCTTTTTCAGGGTGGGAACTGTATTTCGCCTTTAGCTGTTGAAGAATATCCATGTTCCCCGTTTCCTCGGCAAGCTGCATCATCTGCACGGCCTTTTTATCCGGTTTTAGCTGTCCTTTGTCTTCCAGAATGATTTTTTCCGTTACATCTTGCGGCGGGTAATAGCTGTCCGGTTCGAAGGTAAACACCGGGGATAACAGATTCTCAATCTTCAGAAGACGAGAGTCCTGCGGAACAACTTCTTCCGTTGTTTGCAAATCGCGCTTTTCACAAAACAGCCTGCGTATATTTTGATTTATCGTCCTAATATTAAAAGCGGAACTGAAATAGCGGACGCCGTTTTTCAGTAAAGTAATTTCATTAAATACACGGCGCAAAAACTCATCATATTCTCTCAATGCCGAAACAGGCAGCATACCAAAGCTTTCCCTGCTAATATCATACAGCCAGTGGTTATAATTTGCAGGGTCCGTCGCCACCTCTTTTTTGACATCCGTATCCAAAAGCCTTTGCTCAAAATCCTGAATTTTTATTATAGCAGATAGTTTGCTTTCAGGAGTAATAACATCTGAAAGCTCCGGATTAAATATTTTGGGGTTTTCCTCAATAATGCTGTCATAATGTACTTTAAGCTGGTAATAGTCCATTTTCGGGAGCTTCAAATATTCCATCCGGCTGTAACGCTTAATCTCTGTATCAGCTTTATTTGCCCCTTGCGCAAATTCTTTAATGGAAATATGATGCTGCTGCTCAAGCTGCATGTTGAGCTTTTCGGCGTTGAATTGATTAAGCCATATCAATGCCGATTCATGCTTTCCCTTTTCAACCTGGCGCAAGCATCTGCAGGAGGTTTGCAGCACCATATTAGTGGGACAATCTCCTTTTTGCGACAAAATAACCCCAGTCAGGCTGCGGCAGTCCCAGCCTTCCTTTCCTATATGCACAAGAAGTACTATGCGTATTTTAGAAAACGGCTTGTCCAAGGCTTCAAATTCAAGCTTGCTTTCGGCAAGTATAGGATGATTTTTATTTCCCTGATGGAACTTCAATATGGTTTCTTTTGGATCAAGCCCATAATCTTCCGCAACCCTTGCTACGCAAGGGAAAACCTCTTCTTCCAGATAATCGATGGCGCTTTTGCAGTTCCCTTTGCCGCAGTATATGCCCAGTTTGGCGGTTAAACTCTCCTCATAAATTTTATCCTTATATGTATTCAAAAAATCCCTTACCCCGTTTTCAATAATTTGAAGGCTGTATTCCTGATTTGAGATTTTTACGACCGGACGTTTTAAGAAATTATCAATCCCCTGAATTAATGGGTAATAATATACCGTATTGGCAATTTCGATGCTTTTTATATTTAACCTTTCCGATATCGCAACAGGATAAGCCTTTTCCAAATACGGAGTTCCAGAAAACCCAATAACGGAATTGATTGTACAGTTCTTTTTTATCCAGTCATTTACTACTGCTCTCAATTTAATCTCGTCTGTTGAAGCATGATGCACTTCGTCAATAAAAATTGACATATTTGGGATTTTCCCGATCAGATTTCTGAGTTCATTGGCCTGCCTATCCTTTTCATCATCGCTTTGTTCAAATAAACTGATTTGTCCATCCTTTACTTCAACGCGGTCTAAAATAACTTTTTCCGCATTGGTTATGGCAACTAAACCCATCAGTTGATCAAAAGGCTGATGAGCGGCAATTTTCTGTACGTTTGGATTTTTTGTTTTATTGCTTCTTTTCTCCGCTTTATTCTGATCAAGGATCTCAAATTTAATCATCCGCTTGATTTCACTGGCGGCCGGATCGGGAAGAACCCACAAAGGATTAAACTTTTGGATCGTTTTTAGACTTGGCACCACAGAACTTTTCAATCCCGATGGTGCAAATATTATAAAATTATGCGCAAATGCATTATTATCAGGCTCATTTGCTGCGAAATACAAATCCAAATATATAAACGCTGCCATTAAGTAGGTTTTTCCTGCTCCCATCGGCAAACTGAAAAGGTAATCTGTGTAAGATACATCATAAAATATCGTTTTAAATATATCGACAAAGTTTATATTTGCAGCATCAGTGATAATTGCCTTTTCCAGTTTTTCAGAAACCTGCTCGCCTTTTTCATTTTTTAAGGTAGAATATTCATACAAAGCAAGCGCCGCCGGATTGGATTGCAATGTTTTCCTTACAGAAGCCGTAACTTCTAAATCATCAACGTTTACAGTGTTAAAATAGCCTTCGGAAAACAATTCCCACAGGGGTCTGCTCCCGCAGGCTATCTTTAAGAACAAATATGTCTTAATTGCATCAATCTGCACATCTCGCATTTCACCTTTATTAATTATGTAGGATATCAATTCGTTAACGGTACACTCTGAAGAGGAGTACCACATATCCCTCTTTCTCTGAATCATCTTATAAAACATTATCGTTTTCTCTCCTCAGCTTTTGCTTTTATTTTCTTCTGAGCCTTGCATCTTCCGGTTTCTCCGCGTCTTTCGGTATAGTCCAGGCCCAACCCAGACGCACAGCGCCTTTTATCCGGCCCTGCTCGCATAAGACCTGCACCCTGCGCGGGGATATATTCCATTTTTCAGCAGCCTGTTTAGCTGTTATATAATCCATTCGCTAATACCTCACAGAGTAATATTGTATACGAAGAAACGAATAAAGGCAATAGATCCTCTGGTAGCGTAATATAGCATTTGCCTCCAAAAATATAAGCCTTTTTAATCAGCAAAAGTAAAAAGGCTATTCAAACATTACAATTTATTAATCTCATATTTCAGATTTTCAATTTTATAAACATCTACACCTATGCATTTGAAATAGTCAGGATAAAATATTGCTAAATTAAACCCCTTGCCGTTCATTGTGCTATTATACTCAATTCCTGCATATTTACCGCCATTGTAATGGTATACTGAACTTGTAACACTTCTGCCCAATAGATTACAATATCTATTAGAAAAGAGGAGTATATCATGCAAACAATTACAGAAGAAACCAAGAAAAAAGTTGTAAAACTACATATTCAGGATGGCCGCACAATTTCAAGCCTCGCTGCTGAATATGGAATCTGTCACGCTACCGTTTCAAACTGGGTTCGCGCTTACCGTGAAGAATGCCAAACAAATGATGCCGCAAAATCAGAGTACAAATTAATGCAGGAAAATCGGAAACTTCGTCAGGAGCTTGCAGAAGCAAAGAAAGAAAACGACTTTTTAAAAAAAGCAGCGGCATTCTTTGCGAAGGAAATCGATTAGTGGCATATCGATTCATTGAAAAACATCACAAGAATTTTGGAACACGTTGGCTGTTAAAACGAATGGGGATATTTCCAAACGCATACTACAATTACTTGAAACAAAACAAAGTGGCTTATCGTGCGAAAAGAAGCGAGATTTTGGGATACTCCCGTAAATTGCTCGTTGAAATCCATTTGCCATAGTTTTTTAAGTCCCCTTTTTGCTTAGTGAGTCCCACCCGTAGAGGTATCAAAGCTCTAAAAAGTATATTTCATTTTACAATTCTTCTGCTTCACTCGTTTCAACGGCTTTTAACGTCTTGCCTTCAGCAGTTTTCCAAGCAGTATATCCATTAGAACTTGCACCCGTTACAAACATCGAAGCAGCAGATGGTGATGAAAAAAGCACATCTTCTAAAAGCGTATAATTTTCGTCAACTTTGGCCTTCTCTCGAGCCTTTTTTGCTACCCCTGAGCAGGTTTTTTCATTAATTTTAGAATTGATAACACTGCCGCGTAAAACTATATATCCTTCACTTGAGCGCTTACATTTTGCTTTTACTGTCATTCCGGTGTTCTGCATCTTTTGTTCCATAAAAAACTCAAGGTTGTCATCGGTCTCTACACACTCTGTATTATGGGGTGTTCGATTTTGAACTAATGGCTCGAATACTAAATGTCCAAGCACACCCATCACAATTTTTGCATACTCCACATACTCTTCAAGTTCACTCTCTTTTTCTTCTGTAACATTTCCAGCATTAGGTTCATTTCCGTTCTTAGCTTCATAACGATTAGCGTTTACGGCAAGGGAAAAGAATCGATTTTCAAGCCAGCTAATCTCGGTTGCACCAAAAATGTTGTTTGAAGTCGTGAAAGCTACTGCTTCATACCAATCTTCAAGACCTTGCTTCGGGGAGGCGTGATGTTCTTTTAAACGGTTCAAAATACCTTCTCCATTTTTTCGAGTCCCTGACTGACCAACATAAACTAAAGGCCTGTCACCATCACCTTTGCTGAAGAGGAAATATACCCCACTCTGCTTAAGATAGTCAATATTCTTACAGTCTACAAGCTTAATCCGTGGGATCTTGTAAGCAACCCCTGTCCAATTAGCAAGCGTACACTTAATGCGACCGTTTGGAGTACCGTCCATAAGAAAATAGTTCATATTCTTTCCAGCCATAACATGCGCCACCTCCGAATTTATCTTCTGGCTAGTTAATCCACGAATAAATCTGGATTATTGATGCTCATATCCTCAACCTCTGAAACCACACTGAAATTTCCACAGTTGAGGATATTCTTTTTTATTTTAACAGGCTTACTATCATCTAATCCAACCACATACTCACTCCGGTGTTTCCGTATAAAAAGAGCTGTCTCACGAGAAAATCCGTTCCGCTGAAGAAATATGGTCAACTTGTTTGTCGTACCATATTCAACAAATTCATACCAGTCGTTGTTCATTTCTCCCTCGATACCGTGAATCCGCTTGTATGCTTCTGAAAATCTCAAAAAATAATTTGCGAAACTGAACAGCACAACACTTTCAATCGCCTGAAGTGTTTCTGACATGACGATGTTTCTATGCATCATTGATTGGTGATTATAAGGAATTAACTGACCATCAATTCGTACTTTATAGTCGAAGCTGTTTTGTGCATAGGTAAGGGATTTATCGATAATCATCCCAAAGCCATTACCACTAACCCAATATCGGAGAATCACAGCATACCAACTTAGGCGATTTTTATTACCAATAGTTTCAGCACTTTCACATTTGCCCCAACTAAAAATCTCATATAACTTTTCAAGGAAGGCCTGTGGTTCACCTAGTTTTGTGTGATCATCTCCATCAATGGCCGGGTACTCTAAACCCCACGCGATGTTGGCAGATAGGCTTTTAGTTTGATCAACAGATGTATTAATATCGTCGTCTGGTTTTATCTCATCTTTTTCAAATGCTGCTTTAATTTTAATTTCATCTTCCAGTGTCAAAAATTCATTAAACTCCCGCCTTACAATGCTATTTCTACCTCTCATGATGTCACTTAGCAAAATTAAGCAAAACTTCCGTGTTAAATCAAAGGAGTCCTGCGATTGACCTTGCTCCTTTTCCAAATTAGTATGTCCTTGCAACAGGCAAGCCACAATTTGCTTCTTTTGCTTTGGCTTTAATTCAGTGATAAGAGAGAGTTTCTGTTCCGGTACTTTTTTTCAAGTAACTCAACAAAATCTTTGATCTGAAGGTTTTCCTCAAGACGAACTAAAAACACATTACCATAAAGATTATAATTTATGCGTCCAACGCGACCGACAAGATTTCTAAAATCAACTGCGGTCATTTTTGTTTGTCCGCGTTCTTTTCTGTAAGTAGTGATAAATAAATTATCAGCAGGCAGATTAACACCTTCAACAAGTGTACTGGTGCAAAACATTGCGACGATTTTCCTGTCGCGAAATAGCTTTTCTATTTTCATGCGAATAGAAGCTGGCAAATATCCAATATGGTAGGCAATGCCTTTCTTAATTAACTTTGCAAGAAAATACTCTTTATGTACTTGATTTTCAATCTCCTTTGATAGGGAATCAAGTTCACTGTCATTTTTATCTTCTTCATACGCCGCATAATCAATTGCTGCTTGAATGGCTTTGTCCTTCGAGTTGAAATAGACAATGCTCTGAACACCTTTCCCCAAATGAGTAATTATATTGCTTAATGGTACTTTTATTGTAGCCTTGCTGATTTCCATTAGCCGAATACTGCGATCATTAAACAGATATATGCCTCCATCAACACAGTCAATAAGATATTTAACCTGGCTGACAGGTGAAAAACTTGTTGCCAGTTTATAATCGGTTAAATCTGCTGCTTCTAGAGCCTCAGGTACCAACTTAAGATAGACTTCAGGGTTTGGAATATTAGGTGACGCAAAAATGATATGTGGTTTTCTTTTTCGTTCAGCTAACATATCTATGTTTTTATAATAAAATGTACTGCGCTTGTCCTTAGAAGTGATTTTATGGGCTTCGTCAATAAACAAGTAGTCGATATCTTTGTCCTTATGTCGAATTAGAAGGTAGAGCAGCCGTTCAGGTGTAAGAACATAGATGAAGTTGTGTTCTTCCTCCAGCGCCAATGCTCCGGCTGATGTAACAACACGATAATTCTTTTCTTTAAGAAGTGAACCAAGGTCGTTGATTATTTTGCTCGAGACTTCATTAATGAGTGCCTTGGTAGGGACAATCAATGCATAATTAAACTTCATGCCGTCCTGCACTAGTTTCTTGATAAACATCCGCATAATAAAGGACTTTCCCATAGAGGTAGGTCCTGAATAACTGAAGTATGGATCTATCAGACGGTCGTAGATCTTCCGCTGTGGACGAAAAAACAGCTTTTCAGGCTCGGCAGGAATGGAAACCAGTTCTTTGCTATATTCCTCATAGAAACATTCAAGAAGATTACGGCGCAAGGATACCGTTGTTGTTTTTTTCTTCTCAGCGGTTTCAAGTCCTTGAAAATTTCCTGTGTTAGAAAGAACAGAATTAAGGTAAATATCAATTTCTGGGTTATTAGGTTCTGTCTCCTTTAAAAGTGCAACTATTTCTTGCGCCCAAGTCATATGGCTATCATCAGGCGATTTCGATAATATGTCAGCAAAACGTAGGGCATCTGAAATATTTACAGGCTTGCGCTCACTTCTAATTTGAAAAAGGTGCAACGAATAGTTGTATAAGATATTTTCATACAATTCATTAAGGTAGGGATTCTTGTCAATATCATTAAAAATGGTATCCCCTAAAGAAACGATGTTTTTCTCAATCATTTTACACCCCTCCCTAAAGCTCGAGAAGAGATTTCATAATCTCTTTCTTCTCTCCATCCGCTTCATTAAATGGCAAGAAATAGAAATAAAAGGAATGACATTCCATTCTTGCGGCCTTGTTTTTTTCAATGATATGGGAAACATGAGCTTGAATATCTTTACGCATCTTTTTTGCCACTAGTTCGCGAAATTCTGCAGATGGACGGTTTTTATCTATTCCCAATGAATACCCGATAAACACACCAAATGCAGTGTCATGTGTAACAGTTTGTCCTTTACGTGGTAAGATAATATCCTTAAGTTGTTCAGCAACCTCGGGTGCGAACTCCTTATCAAACGCTGTGCTTTCTACAAGCCGGATTTCACGTGAAGTGTCATTTTTTATCGCTTCAAGCGTGATAAAAGCATCGTCGATCGCGTCCTTTGGGTCACCTACGATGCGAGACTTCCCAAACACCATCTGAAAAGATGGCATTCCTACGTCGGGCTGTAGTAAATTAACACAGCTGACGCCTGTTTTTCAGTGTTCCTTCAGCTGGGTATCAAATTTGCTGAACACTTTCGGTGCATCGAGTATTGCAACGGTCTCGCAGCAGTTCGACAGCTTTCAAGCCTATGAGAGTTATTTCATCATCACTCATAAACTTTTTTATGCGTTCTCGCGAGTATATGTACTGCCCTATATTTTTTAATAAAAACTTTTTAAGGGCGTCGAAAGAGAATTCATTATCAACTACGCTCAGATGAAACAAGCGCAATTGATAAGGGTTTTTCAAGCCCAGCTTTTCGTCATGTAACACTTCTGAAAATATGCCGTCAAAACCAGCATCCTTTAGTGTCTTTTGCACTATTGCCATTTGCGCAAGTCCTCCTTTACGTTTACTAGTGATTTAGAGTTCTCCATATTTCAAAGAGGTTAGCGATTTGATTGTAATTCTATACAGTCGTATTTCCGGGTATCTGATACGGTTTCCCCTCTGGATTATATGTAAGGTTAAACACCATATCAGACAACCATTTTTTGAAGGACGGGTTGTCTTGGAACTGCTTGAACAGCTCCATATTGTCCGCCATGATAGAGAAAATAACCTGCTGTAGCGCCCGTTCACTCTCAGTACGCGCTTCCTGTTTATCGGAATTCTTCATGGCATTCTGATATCGCTTATCCTTTGAAACCATTGCAGGTATTTCAAGAATCTGTCTTCGGACATTGTCAGCATCCTTCCAGTCGATGTTTCCAAACATATCATTGAAAGCCGAAAGTATGGAGGAAAGTAAATCCATTTCAGGGTCGACAATATGTCCGATTTTACCAGTAGGAACCGGAGGCACCTCTGAGTCCTCGTCCTCCAACTTGATTGACATCACTTCACGCGCTTCCAGACGGTAACTATCCAAATCAATGGCATCAAGAATACCCTGTGAAAGATCGTCTTCTCGTGGTGCGGGCAGCTTCGGAATCAGCAGATTCAAGAAGATAGATAGCTTTTCCCAGTCGGCATTGCCGTATGGCAAAATGGCTCCAAGGAATCCATATGTACGCACAAAAGATTTTGCAGCGCTCTTGAACTTGATCTGGTCGTCTGTTTGGAGTTCTTTATAAACCGCAGCACAGGCGTCCAAAATCGGGTCAAGTCTGTCGCGCTCGGCTCCGCTCAGATACAAATCGACCAGTTTTTCAACATGTTCCGCAGAATAAACCTGATATCCCTCCATAAGCGCGATGATGTCATACAGCTTGTTGGGGTCGGTCTCTCCAGAAAGAATGGTAGTTCGGTAATAGCGTGAAAACGCTTCTTCAATAATGGATGTTTTGTTCGCAAAGTCCAATACAAAAGTATCGTATTTTTTAGGACAGGCACGGTTCAGCCGTGATAATGTCTGAACAGCCTTGATGTCATAGAGCATCTTGTCCACATACATCGTATGAAGCAACGGCTCGTCAAAACCGGTCTGGAACATATCGGCCACAATCAGAAGGCGATATGGGTCCTTTTTGAATGTCTTCGGAATTGAGGCGTCCGGAAAGCCATTCATTGCAGACGAAGTTAACGCCGGTTCCTGACCTTGATACTTGTGTTCGCCAGAAAATGCAATAATCGACTTGTATGGGCTATGGCGCGCAGCTAAGCACTTGTTGATTGCATAGTAATATTCAATGCAGCGCGGAATACTGGCCGTAACAACCATAGCACGGGCTTGTCCACCGATTTTGCCCTTGGCGATAACCTGTTCGTGGAAGTGGTCTACCATCATTTGTGCTTTCTGAGAAATAGTATAGCTGTCGCTTTCGACAAATGAACGCAACTTCTTCTGTGCTCGCTTTTTATCAAACATCGGGTCATCCTCGACAGTTTTCATCAGTCGGTAATAACTGTCTATAGGTGTGTAATATTTAAGAACATCAAGGATAAATCCTTCCTGGATTGCCTGCTTCATCGTATAGACATGGAACGGCCGATGTTTGATTTTATCCCCGTCTTGATAGGGTATGCCAAACGTCTCAAGCGTCTTATTCTTTGGTGTAGCAGTAAAGGCAAAGTAGCTGGCATTCTGCAGCAGCTTGCGGCCCTCCATCATGGCATTGATTTTGTCTTCGTTGTCCATATCATCGTTTGAAGCAAGGCCAGAGAGTGCAAGGTTCATCTGCGCTGAGTTTCGTCCGCTTTGCCCGGAGTGGGCTTCGTCAATAAGGACAGCAAAACGGCTATCTTTATGATCGGCACCAATGTCAGGCACCACATACGGAAACTTCTCGATAGTGGTAACAATGATGCGTTTGCCCTCCTTTATGGCCTGACGGAGATCGCCGGAATGCTCAGCCCATGCTACGGTGTTTTTCACCTGCATAAACTGCTTGATGGTGTCGCGGATCTGCTTGTCCAGAATGCGGCGGTCAGTAACTACAAGAACGGAGTCAATCATTGGATGACCATCTTTTTCAAGCCCAATCAATTGGTGTGCCAACCATGCTATAGAATTTGACTTGCCGCTGCCCGCGCTGTGCTGGATAAGGTAGCATTTACCTATGCCATTGTGCTTAACGTCGGCAAGAAGGTTTTCAACCACATCAAGCTGATGATAGCGCGGAAATATCTGCTTTACGGATTTTTTCTTTGTTTCCGGGTCTACCTCTTCAACCACCTGCGCATAATTTTCAATAATTCGGCAGAGCTTATTTTTTGAGAGAATATCCTTCCATAGATAGTCGGTCATAATGCCATCAGGGTTAGGCGGATTGCCCGCTCCATCGTTATAGCCTTTATCGAAAGGCAGGAACCAGCTGCTTTTTCCGTCCAACTTTGTGCAAAACTTCACGCGGGCATCATCCACAGCAAAATGGACCATGCAGCGCTTGAACTGGAACAGCAGCTCGCGCGGGTCGCGGTCATTTTTATATTGTTCCACCGCATCGCCTACGGTCTGCTTTGTCAGCTGGTTCTTCAACTCAAAGGTAATAACCGGCAGGCCATTTATAAAGACGCACATATCCAGCGCCAGCCGCGTTGCGTCTAAAGAATACTGCAATTGTCTGGTAACGCTGAATATGTTCTTCTCATGCATGAGTTTGGCCTTGGCGTTATTTTCCGTCGGCGTCAGATAAAACATGATGAGGTCTACCGGGTATATCTTGATACCGTTGCGCAGCACATCAATAATGCCGCGCTTAGAAAGCTCGCCCTGCAGTCGGTTCAGGAACTGCTTCTTTTTAAGGTCGGCCTTGAATACGCCCAGCTTTTCCATGGCATCCGGCTGCGTGTCCTGCAGAAAGCGAAACAGTCGCGTTTCGTCGATAGCATATTCACGGTTATAATCTGCGTTTGTGCCCTGCTCATAGCCATTATGGTTCACAAGCCAGTCGACAATCAATGCCTCCAAGCCGTTTTCCTTTGTGTTGGTAAAAGCCATTACTCATTCCTCCTGTTCCTCCGCTTCTTCGTCCGTGCCGTCCGTTTCGTCGGACTCCTCGTCGGCTTCTTCTTCCACATACTCATATTCCGGGATTTCAATGCCACGGACATCAATCTGGCCAGTGACAACATCGGAAATAAGCTTTGTTCTGTATTCTTCTAACAGATCTACTTCCTGTGTTAATTGCGCTATTGCTGCATCATATTTAGCGCAAGCCTTAGGAATATACTCAACAATAGCTTTCTGTTCATTCTCTGGTGGCACAATGAATGGAATTTCTTTCATTTTGGGAATAGATAAATCCCATTGGCCAACTCTAATACCATCAGACGCCTGAGCAAAGAAATTCACATACACCTTGCTTCGGATAGCATAATGGAAATACTCAAGATTTTCAAAATCAACATCGAAAACATAATATGCTGGGCTTATAATACCTGTATAATCCGAAATGCCATATGAACCTTGCCACGCTTTCATTTTATTCATAGCAAGCTGACCTTTTTTCACCATCTTATATCCACTTAAATCATCTGGGATAAAATTGTGATTACTTTCCTTATCCTCAACGTTACGAACAATAACACCTTGTTCTCGCACCACAGATAAAAGCGGCAACTCCGGATGATTCTTTTCACTAAAAGGATGTAGAATCTGACGCAATTTTGTGGTTTTCCAATGAGCTGGAATATCTCCTAACCAATCAACGCCACTGAACTTCATTGGGACATTTGGGTTCAAGCCGTGTGTAACAGCTTCATTTACTACTGTCTTCTTGAGCTCTGCGATGCGAGAAATCTCTTTTTTCTTCACCGCAATTAGCTTGTTTATTTTTGAAACCTTCCAATCCAAATAGCGAACAATCTGGTCTTGCTCGAGACGAGGTGGAACGGGAATTTGATGATTTTTAAGTTTATTATAATCAATATTTTGTCCCTCACGTATTCCTGTAACGCAAAGTTGAAGTAATTCTATGAATAGTCTTGATTTCGCTAGATACCTGAAATAACTGGGCATAATTATATCTTTAGGTATCATAATCGTATATGCCGGACTAATTATCCCTTGATAATATGCATATTCTATTCCACCCTGAAATGAACGTAGACTTATGACAAAATCTCCGACTCTAACCAATTTCAACAGGTGTAAGTCTTTCATCGCTTCAACAGTACGATTGCCATATATGTGTTTGGGAACAACGCCCATATTTTGTGAAGCAACTAGTAACTGCTCATCCGGGTAACCTTTTTCCGAACGCTCTGAAAAAAGATACTTTATCTTTCTTGAGTGCCAATGTATCGGAATTGACGAAAGCCATAATTCCGATAACGGTTTGTATGATTCGTATTTCTTCATCCCTCAAGCCCCCCGATGATTTCTGCCATCATGCCGTCTGTTTCTTTTTCCAGGGTTTTGAGGTCAGAAAGAATATCCTTCAAAGAACGCAGCTCAACCGGCTTGTAGAAATATTTCGTAAAGCTTATCTCATAGCCAATCTGTGTTTTCTTATCATCCACCCATGCGTCGGGTGCATACGGAAGCACTTCGTTTTTCATAAAGGCTTCGATGCCACCGTCATAGGTAAACGGCACGATTTCCGTGTCGCGCAGGTCGGTATCCGGCTCTCCCTCAACCGGCTGCGCAGACCGATCTTTTTCGGTGATATAGGGGCGCACCTTTTTAAGCAGTGCCGCCTTCAGCTTTGTAGCCTTGGCGAACGCCTCCCAATTATCTAAGGGAGTATCCTTCGGCAATCTATCGATGGCCCGTTCGTAATCGGCACGTTCATCTGCATTCTTGAAAACAGAATCCGGAATATGTCTTTCCAGGAATACTCTCAAGCGGAGTGGTCTTTCTACCGTAATGGCCCAATAGCCAAACTCCTCGTTGTTGAAAATACGGCTTACTTCGCTTTCTTCCATCTCCATGAAAATGCGTAGAATCTCCGTGCGGATTTCCTCCGAAAATTCACAGTTCTTTTTGCCCATGTTTTTGCGAAGTGGGGATTTCATGGTCGTGGCGTCGATCAATTGAATTTTCCCCTTACGGCGTTCCTCTTTTTTGTTGGATAAAACCCAAATATATGTACCGATGCCTGTGTTATAAAACATATTTTCCGGCAAGGCGATGATGGCCTCAACAAGGTCGCTTTCAATTAGATATCTGCGCGCATTGCTCTCGCCGCTCCCGGCATCGCCTGTAAAGAGCGAGGAACCGTTATGCACCTCGGCAATACGGCTGCCGAGCGACGTGTCCTTCTTCATCTTTGCCACATTGTTCAGCAAAAACAGGAGCTGACCGTCGCTTGTGCGTGGAATCATGACGAGCTGCTCGCCGTTTTCAAGGTAAACATTAAAACGTGTATCCAGAATATCTTTTTTACCGCCCATCTTCTCGGCGTCGGTTTTCCAGCTCTTACCGTAAGGCGGATTAGAGAGCATAAAGTCAAACTGTCTGGTTGCGTTCTGGTCATTTGATAATGTTGAACCAAAACCGATATGCTCAGCTTGATCCCCATCGCCTTTCAGCAGCATATCCGCTTTTGCTATAGCATAAGTTTCGGGATTGATTTCTTGTCCAAAAAGATGAATAGACACCTGTTTGCCGGTTTGTTCTGCAAGCGTCATAAGCCGTTCCTGTGCAACGGTCAGCATACCGCCTGTACCGCAAGCTCCATCATAGCAGGAATAGGTGGCGTCCATAATCTGATCGGCAATCGGTGCAAAAACAAGATCGGCCATAAGCTCAACAACATCACGGGGAGTCCAGTGCTCTCCGGCTTCCTCATTGTTTTCCTCGTTGAACTTGCGGATAAGCTCCTCAAAAACAGTACCCATTCCGTGATTATCCAGCGCAGGCAGGCGGATTTCCTCTTTTGTATCGTCCTTGTAAACCGGCTCCGGGCTCAGGTTAATAGTCGGAGAAATAAACTTTTCAATAACCGCGCCGAGTATGTCGGCGTCGGTCATAGTGTCTATCTGATTACGGAACTTGAATTTCTCGAGAATTTCCTGCACGTTAGGTGAAAAGCCGTCGAGATATGCTTCAAAATCAGTCTTCAAAGTCTGTTTCTTTGCACGGCTGGTGAGGTCGCGCAGACGGAACGGCGATGCATTGCAGAATGCCTGTCCTGCAGCGTTACATAACGCTGGCCATTGGTTAGTAATACCGGCGGCATCCAGTGTTTTCTTCATATCAAGCACTGATTGCTTGGTACCCTCAAGCATTGCATCAAGACGGCGGATAACCGTCATCGGCAGAATAACATCGCGGTATTTGCCGCGTACATATATATCACGGAGGCAGTCGTCGGCAATGCCCCATATAAAGCTTACTATTGAATTGTGCACCTGATTGTCCATAGTATTTCACCCTATCCTTTTCGCTTTTATAATGGCAATTGTGGCTATAATACCACACGCAAATTTTATATTTTGGTCTGTCCCATAAAACGGACTTATTCTGCATTCCTGTCGTCAGCGCCGCCCGAACGAATCCAGTCGTCAACCTCGGACAGTTTGAATTTCCAAAGCCTACCCACCTTATAGGCGGGCATATTCCTTTTTGCGATCCATTGCAGAATAGTTTCGCGGCCTACGCCAAGATACTCCTGTACTTCCTTTAAAGTAGACCATTTTTCAATGTTTTTATCGCTCACGTTATTAACCTCCAAATGAGTGTCTATTTTATTTCGAACTTGGATTCGATAGTAACGTTGAATAACCTTTTGTTATTTGGGAAGCAATCGTTACCCTCGCTATCCTGCATCTCCCACAAACAATCATAATGTCCTTCAAAACCACGAGTGTCAAAGCTCGTGGTTATTTTTATATCTTTACCTGGAGCTACATCTGGTATCTCGATGTAGTTTGTTTCGGTTCTCGGTCTTACATCGGCATGGTTAACAAAAACTAGTTTTCGGCCACGCCATGTTTGATTACCGGTGTTGCGGATTACCCATGTGTGGTCAAATTGTTCATAACACTTCTTTGAATATATCCGCATCGGTAGAAATTCGAGAACATAAGCGCCATCACCGGGATACAACGGAGCCAAAGACTGTGGCTTTTCATCAGCTGGCTCAATGAGGAGTCTTTGATATTCCATTGCCACGATATCATCAACATCGCTATCATAACTTTTTATGAGGTTACGGAACTGAAGCGCAAGAGCCCGAGAAAAGGTATCTCTCGCTGGTTCGAGTGAAACCGGTATTGCAAATGCTGTCATCGCTTGTCTAACCTTATCATCCTTCAAATGCTTTTCAAATAGACCAACCAACGCGTCCAACTGAATATTTGCTGGAAATGAATCCTTGAGATTTTGTGTCAGCGGCTTCGAACCATTGTACAGTTTCTTCTGATATTCCTTGTCAGCAGTGATTGATGCAGAGAAATAAGAACTCCCACCAGCTACAAACAACTTGCTCACAAATAAACCTTGGCTGGATATCTGCTGACAATAAGGATATATGTTTTTGCAATACTGGGAGAAGTTGATTGTAATCACCTCCGAGAAAGTCCCTTAATTAGTCCCTTTAGTCCCCTTAAAGGCCAATTTTTAGTCCCTTTGCACCCTGCTATTCTTATTACAGATGGCAGGGCGTTGCTTATCTGTGTTTCCAATGTGAGATATTGACTTTCATATTATATCGCATCTTTATGTAAAAATCCACTCTTGCCGACCAAGATGTTTATAAAAAGTCATAAACTCACTATTCAAGGCTAAAAATACGTTCTTGTCATTTGAAATCACCTCTAAGTGCATCTACTGATCACGGATGGTTCAGCGTAGCAAGGTGAACAAACGAATAACGAACAGCTGACTACTGAACAGGAAGCTGCAATCCGAAACGGAGAAATCTGTGATGGACTGCGGTCTGGCTCTTATTGCCTTTTTCAGCTGAGCAGCGAATTCCTCCGTTTCGAGACAACGAAAAACGGAGGAATTATTAATGTCAACCAAAGTAAACCAGAGCCAAACCCGTGTCTATAAGATCTACCTGCCCCATGAAAAGAAGTGGGTCGAAGTTACCGAAACACAGTACTACGCCTACTACCGCGACATCTGGGCTACAAGAAAACGCGCCCACGCACATCGCCAGTACATGTGCCCAAAGGACAAGCACTGGATGTGCGACGGCGAGGAGTTCTCCATGCTGGACAAGCTCGCCGATCCAAGCGACAGCATCGAAGATGTCGTTACCGACCAGATCATGTTGGACATGCTATTACAGCGTCTCGCAGAGATCATGCCGGAAGCCCGTCATATTGGCGACCTGCGTATGGCCGGAATGTCCGGTGCAGAGATTGCTGACAAAATTGGTATCCCGCGTACCACATTTCTTTCCCGCCTAAAGAAGGCCAAAGAACTCCTGCAGCGCGAATACCCGGACCTATTCTAAATCCTACATCTCCGGCCGTCCCATAAAACGGTCGGAGATATTTTTTCAAAATATTTTCGTTTTCTTCGTCAAAACGACCTCCTCCCCTCCAGTGGGTAGTGGAAAGAGCAAAAACGAAAACCGCTCCTTCCAAGGAGGTGAACGAGATGTATGGAACCGATACCCGGACCCGCGCTGTAGACGGAGAGCTCATAGAAGTTTTGACCGCAATTAGTGTAGTATCCAAACGTCTGGCAAGAAAACTGACGATACTTGCCGATCAGAGTCAACACATGGAAGGAGGAAAAGGAGATGAGCAAAATGAGCGAAATGGCTGCGTCTATCGAAGAACTGAAGCGAATCTTGCTCTGGCGCAGTATGAGTTCAAGCTTCCGCCGCTCCTCACAGATGAGGACATCGAGGATATTCTCTCTAAGGTAGATGAGCTTGTATCCTGGGCATCTGATATCAAGGATTACGCTCTGCAGCAGGCAATCAGCGGCAAAAAATGGGCCGGCTGGAAGCTGGTCGAGGGCCGTTCCAACAGGAAATACGTTAACGACGCGGTTGTCGCCGATGTCGTCGAGCACGCAAGCTTCGACCCGTATGAGCGCAAGGTGCTCGGTGTCACAGCCATGCAGAAACTGCTCGGAAAATCCCGCTTTGATGAACTCTTAAGCCCCTACATTGAAAAGCCGCAAGGCAAACCCACTCTTGTGCCGGAGAACGATAAACGCCCGGCAATGTCAACGGCAGCAGCCGATTTTAATGAAAATTAAGGAGGACAATCATATGCCTAACAATACGAACAAGGTCAACAACCCCATGAAAGTTATCACTGGTCCCGATACCCGCTGGTCCTATGCCAACGTCTGGGAGCCGAAATCCATCAACGGCGGCACTCCGAAGTACAGTGTCAGCCTCATTATACCAAAGTCCGACACCAAGGCCGTCGCCAAGCTGAAGGCTGCCATCGAAGCTGCTTATCGCGAAGGTGAGTCCAAGCTCAAGGGAAACGGCAAGACAGTGCCGCCTCTGGCCGCAATTAAAAACCCGCTTCGTGACGGTGACGTCGAGCGCCCTGATGATCCGGCTTATGCTAACGCTTACTTCATCAATGCCAACTCCACGACAGCACCCGGTATCGTGGACGCTGATCGCAACCCTGTCATCACCCGCTCTGAGGTGTACTCCGGAGTGTACGGCCGCGCCAGCATCAATTTCTATGCTTTCAACAGCAATGGCAACAAGGGTATTGCCTGCGGTCTCAATAACCTGCAGCTCATCCGCGCCGGCGAGCCTCTTGGCGGCAAGACAAGCGCAGAGAACGACTTCGCGTCCGAGAACGACGACGATTTTCTGAACTAAGGAGGAACTCGACTATGGAAACTACAACGATTCTCTGCATTCTTCTTCTCAGCCTTTACCTTGCTCTGGCGGTTTTTTGGATCATCCGTTCCATCCTTGATATTGTCGAAGATCGTAAGCGTGAAAAGCGCAACGCTCAGTGGGAAGCTGAAAGGCTCCAGCTTGAAAAGCAACGCGACGCCCGCGATGAGGAGTATCATCAAAAGCGCATGGAGCAGCTAAACAAGTAAGACCCGGCTCGTGGGTGGTGGGAGCAATCCTGCCACCCATTTGGCCAATTGAAAGGAACGGTGTAAATGAAAACACTCTCTATTGATATCGAAACCTACAGCAGCGCACCGCTCTCCAAATGCGGCGTTTATAAATATGTAGAGGCTCCTGACTTCGAGATTCTTCTGTTCAGTTATAGTGTTGACGGTGGTCCTGTTCAGGTCATTGACCTTGCCTGCGGAGAGAAGCTCCCACATGAAATCACGATTGCACTAACTGACGATACTGTAACAAAATGGGCCTTCAATGCCAATTTCGAACGTATCTGCCTCTCCCGCTTCCTTGGGCTACCGACCGGTGAATATCTCAAACCGTCGCAGTGGCGCTGCTCAATGGTATGGGCGGCAACAATGGGATTGCCGTTGTCGCTGGAAGGTGTAGGTGCAGTTCTTGGGCTTGAAAAGCAGAAGCTCACCGAGGAACCTCATTAAATATTTCTGCCAGCCCTGCATCCCCACGAAATCCAATGGTGGCCGCAGGTAGAATGGAAAAGCCATAATTGACAAAGAGGCTGCAGAGCAAATAAAAGTATTATTTCAATCCTACCTGAGCGGCGATTCATTGGCAATAGCCGCCAAGAAAGCGGGCATTAAAGGCTTCCATTCGGGCATCGGCAGGATTCTCCGCAACAAACGATATCTCGGTGATGAGTTTTATCCGGCGATCATTGACAAAGACATTTTCAACACTGCCGAGGCAGAACGAATTATGCGGTCGGAAATGCTCGGCCGTAATCGAAAGCCAAAGCAAGAAAAAGAGGCCATCTATCCTACTGTCTTCCGAATGAAAGAAGGAACAGAGGAATTCGACGACCCCTTCGCGCAGGCGGAATACGCCTACAGTTTAATTGAAACGGAGGTGAACAAGAATGGCAGCAAGTAAAAGCGTCATTGTGATTCCGGCAAGGAAGCACGTGCTAAAAAGCCAAGATGAAGAAAAGCCAAAGCTCCGCGTTGCAGCTTACTGCCGTGTATCCACGGACAGTGATGAGCAGGCCACCAGTTATGAAACACAGATTGAACATTACACCGCCTACATACAAGGTCACCCTGACTGGGTACTGGCGGGAATTTTTGCGGATGACGGCATCCCGGGCACCAACACCAAGAAGCGCGAGGAATTCAACCGCATGATTAACGAATGTATGGCTGGTAATATCGATATGATCATCACCAAGTCCATCAGCCGATTTGCCAGAAACACGCTGGACTGCCTGAAATATATCCGCCAGCTGAAGGACAAGAACATTCCGGTCTATTTTGAGAAGGAATAAATAAAGCAGGCTAAAAACCCAGTAAAATCAAGGTTTTTAGCCTGTTTAATGCTTGTTTTGCCGCTTGTTTGTCGCTTAAATCTGCTAAATAATACTTGAAGAAAGTAAGCAACTAATTAAAATTGTTACACTTTATCCATTGTATTCATTTCGATTTTAAGTATAATAAATTATGGGTTTTTATGTCCGCGCATTTTTTGCACGCCCGGATATATCCCAAAATATTTGATATGGGGCGCTGCATTATGGCAAAAAAAGAAGCAAATTTTGATTTATTTATACATGACTTGCTGAAAGAAGCAGGAATACGAGCAGATACGCAAGGTAGTAATATTCTTGAAATTGATAATGCCTTGAAAACCGCTTCAAAACATCAAACAGGAAAAACAGGTTTCCCGGAATATGTAGCGGTCGTACGCGACTTTGTTCTTGTTATGGAAGATAAGGCTGACAGAACAAATTTGTGCTTAATGGAAAACGGTCAGATTTCTCAATCCGTTGCCGCCACAACTGATTATGCCGTAAATGGTGCTTTGTTCTATGCAAAAAAGATTATTGAGCAGACTTCATTTAAAAAAGTTTTTGCTTTTGGAAATGCAGGCGACAAAAAGCACCATATTCTACGCCCACTTTTTGTTGATGAACACGGCTATAAAGAATTGCCTGACGTGCAAACATTTGAAAACTTTTCTGAAAGCAATATAGAAGAATATTATAAACGCATTGTTTTAGAGGAAATTCCGCCGGAAGATATTGAACTTGGCGACATTCTGAAAAAAGCAAAAGAACTTCACGAATATCTGCGAAATTATGGCGGCTTGGGGGAAGATGAAAAGCCGCTTGTCGTATCCGCTATTCTTCTTGCTTTGCGTGAACAAAAATACGGTTTCAATCTTGACCAGTTAACTGGGGACACGGTGAAAACTGACGGTGCAAAGCTCTATGAGCAATTGGAAAATAACTTAAAAAGAGCGAATGTTGCGCCAGAAGTAAAAAAAGAACGTGTCCTTAATCAATTTACGCTTATAAAAGACCGTCCGCAACTGAATTCTGTGCGTGATGACATGGAAACTGATTCTGACGGGAAAAGGCTCGCAAAAACGCCATTGAAGTTTTTTGCAGAATACATAAATAGAAATATTTTTAAGGCAATTATTTCCAATTCTCCAGAAGATTATTTAGGGCGTTTTTACGGTGAATTTGTTTCTTATTCCGGCGGCGACGGACAGGCTTTGGGCGTTGTGCTCACACCACGCCATATTACTGAACTGTTTTGCGAATTGGTAGATTTAAAGCCGACGGACGTTTTATTTGACCCTTGCTGCGGCACGGGCGGTTTTTTAATTTCAGGAATGCACAAAATGTTGCAAGCTGCAAGCAGCGAACAACAGCGCAAGGATATAAAGAAAAAGCAAATACATGGCATTGAAATTCGTGACGATATGTTTTCTATTGCCACAACAAACATGATTTTGCGCGGCGATGGACAAAGCAATTTAATTTGTGACGACTTTTTCAAACAGAAACCCGGTGACATTCAGTTAAAAGGTGTTACCGTCGGAATGATGAACCCGCCCTATTCGCAAGCAAAGAGCAAAGAAACCGCGCATCTGTCCGAACTTTGCTTTGTACGCCATTTGCTGAATTGCGTAACGGTCGGCGGTCGAGTTGCCGTTATCGTTCCTGTTTCCGCTATGATTGGCAAAACAAAGGAAGATAAAGCTGTTAAGGAAGAAATACTGAAAAACCACACATTAGAGGGTGTTATTAGTCTGAATAAAGATACTTTTTACCGTGTCGGAACGGTTCCTTGCATAGCCGTTTTCACGGCTGGAGAACCACACCCGGCAAAGAAACTGTCAAAGTTTATTAACTTTGAGGACGACGGATTTGAAGTAAAAAAACATCTTGGTTTGGTAGAAACTGAACGTGCAAAAGACAGGCGACAATATCTGCTCGATTGTTGGCGTGGTAAAATTACCGATTGTCCATCAAATTTCATGGTAGAAACCATGGTTGAAGATAGCGACGAATGGTTGCATTCATTCTATTATTACAATGATGAAATACCCACTGAACAGGATTTTCTAAACAGTATTGCCGACTATTTGACGTTTGAATTTAATATGATTACCCACGGGCGCGGGTATCTGTTCAACACAAAGGACGGTGAACAATAATGCTTTCATTGAATGATAGAGAATGGAAAACATTTCAGTTGACAGATATTTTTTCTATTAAATCCACTTCAAGCAGTATAGACAAAATAAAGCTGAAACGTATTGCAGGACATTATCCATATATAACTCGTACTGATACTAACAATGGAATAAACGACTTCGTTTGTAAACAAGAGGGATATCAACTCGACGGGGGCAATTGTATTACTATTGGATTAGATACCCAGACAGCATTTTATCAAGATAATGCTTTTTATACTGGCCAAAACATTCAGGTTCTAAGAAATTCTAAAATAAACAGGTATAATGCAAAGTTTATTTTACCAATATTAAAAAATACACTTTCAGTTTTTAATTGGGGGGGAAATGGCGCAACGCTAACTCGACTAAAAAGAAGTAAAATTCTTCTCCCCATTACTGACAAAGGCGAACCCGATTACACTTTTATGGAACAGTATATAAAAGAGCGGGAGCGGCAAATCATACAAAATTACATTGATTATATCGGCAAAAATATTCAAATAGGGGGGGCGCTTCCACCACTTAATCAAAAAGAATGGCGAGAATTCCGTATATGTGATATATTTACCATTGGCGCGGGTAAGCGCTTAACAAGAGCCGATATGCTAAGTGGTAACAAGCCTTTTATCGGTGCAACAGATAATAACAATGGTATTACAGAATTCGTATCAAACACCAATGTATCAGAAGATAGCAACGTTTTAGGTGTAAATTATAATGGTAGTGTCGTTGAAAATTTTTATCATCCATATACTTGTATTTTTTCTGACGATGTAAAGCGCTTTAAACTAAAAAATGGACAAGGCAATGCGTATATATATTTATTTTTAAAAACAATGATATTACAGCAAAAGAATAAGTATACATACGGATATAAGTTTAATGAAAAGAGAATGCATAGGCAGTTTTTACTACTCCCCATTGATGAAAGCGGCTTGCCTGATTGGATCTATATGGAAGAATATGCTAAGCAAATTTATTATAAAATCCGTCTTGAATATTTGCAACAAAAGGCTTTGACAATTACCGCATAATTACCTACCACGCTTTTTACAATACAGCGTTAAATCCTGCTTGTACCCCTCAAACGTGTCCACGCGGGTAATATCGTACAAAACGCCCTTGTAGCGTATAACATGAGCGGTCGTGATGTCGCCGCGCCAGTTAATCACAAATTGGACTTCCTCGGTAGCCTGTACACTCATGGCGGCGTAAACCTCTTTGCCGGAAAGCTGCCGGAAGTACGCCCACATGGGCGGGGCTATCGGTGTTAAGGTTTCTATGGAATAGCCGTCCGGGTCTTTTGTATGCGTGACGGCTAAAACCTCTATTTTCTTATCTTTCAGCTTCAATGCGCATTCCCCTTTAAATTGCATTCGTAAATTCGTTGTAATGCTCATACAGCCCGACATAACAATCAAGTAAAGCCGCCGTCCCGTCAATCCGTTGCCGGGGCGATTGATTTTTTATGGGTACAATGTTCCCGTTGCGGTCGGTCTGAATGCCTGTGTTCGTCAGGCACCATTTCAAAACCGGGTTGTTGTTGTATATGACTTTATGCGCCTGTAAGTCTGCGCCTAACATCTGCATAGGCAGCGACAGAGTTTTTGCCCCCTGTATGCACCAGACCATATTAAAGCCCTGCAGTGTCATTTCCTCGACAAAGTACCGCGCCGAATAGCTGTCATAGTAAACCCATGCCGGGAACAGTTCGTATTGTAATGGTCAAGCAATTTTGTAACACCACTGTCTAAATTAAGCCAATCCATACCTTGCTTCATATGGCGTTCGATAATCGTTGTATGAGAGTGGACGAACCTGATTGTACCAAACATATGCATATTCTGAAATAGCATGTGTCAATTCTTCATCGGTTCGAAAGTTGAATCGATTTATCAATTCCGCCTTAAAAGTATTGTAATAACGTTCCATCGGAGCGTTGTCGTAAGGGCACCCTGCAGCGCTCATGCTCTGCGTGATGCCGTGCTTCTGACAATAACTGATGAATTGAATAGAAGAAAATTGGCTACCCTGGTCGGAATGTAATATCAGATTCTCAGGTTTCTTCTTCTGTGAATGAAGGGCTTTTTCAAGAGTCATGATTGCTAAATCGCTCGTAATCCATTTGCCAGTTTCACTTGCAATCACACTGCGGTCATACAAATCAATGATGGTGCAGTTGTAGCGCATGAAACCGTTGGTAAGAAAAACATATGTAAAGTCTGTACACCAGACCTGATTGGCTTTGTCTGCCACAAAGTTTCGTTTCAAGAGATTTGGAAAGATTGTGTGAGCATGTCCCTTTTTGTACCCAGGGCGTTTACGGCGGCAGACACACTGTAGATGAAGTTCTTTGTTCATATATTTGTGAACTGTAGTTTTGCTCAAAAATATCTGCTTTCTTGCAAGGAAGACACGCATGCTCCTATGTCCAAGAATTCCACCAAATTCATGATAGATATCCTTGATTTCACGGAAAATCTCGCTTCTTTTCGCACGATAAGCCACTTTGTTTTGTTTCAAGTAATTGTAGTATGCGTTTGGAAATATCCCCATTCGTTTTAACAGCCAACGTGTTCCAAAATTCTTGTGATGTTTTTCAATGAATCGATATGCCACTAATCGATTTCCTTCGCAAAGAATGCCGCTGCTTTTTTTAAAAAGTCGTTTTCTTTCTTTGCTTCTGCAAGCTCCTGACGAAGTTTCCGATTTTCCTGCATTAATTTGTACTCTGATTTTGCGGCATCATTTGTTTGGCATTCTTCACGGTAAGCGCGAACCCAGTTTGAAACGGTAGCGTGACAGATTCCATATTCAGCAGCGAGGCTTGAAATTGTGCGGCCATCCTGAATATGTAGTTTTACAACTTTTTTCTTGGTTTCTTCTGTAATTGTTTGCATGATATACTCCTCTTTTCTAATAGATATTGTAATCTATTGGGCAGAAGTGTTACAAGTTCAGTATACCATTACAATTTTATTTAAAAATGTTTCCTCATCACCTAAATACTCTTCTATTGGCCCAAATTCGTCATAGTCATAAGCAAATTTCTCATATAAATCTCTCATTAAGAAATCTCCTTTCTATAAAGCAGCTCTCACTTTTTTACATCTGTACATCCAACCTGACCACACAACCTCAAAAAATTCCGAAAAAACATCTAAATCGTCCACTCACAAAGGTTGACATCTAACCTGTACACTCGCGGGGCTATGACATCTAACCTGACCACTTAACTATCAAATAAGGCCTTTATGGACTTATTTCCGTATAGTGAAAAAATCATGTTTTCAATCAATGGGTTTCATACCCATATGTGTGAAAAGCATTGATTTATAAGGCTTTTTCACACTATCACTCTTTCGCCCTTGACATCAATACGCACGTTTCAACGTGAGTGGTCGATATGGATGTCACTCGTAATTTTCCACATAAAACAGGTGCTACATGCTGGCATAATAAGGCAAAATGTATATATTTCTGTGTGCTTAATATAGCGTTATCAATACTACTGTCTCAACCTATGCGTTTGTGGAAACATATCGACCGCTTCTATATATTGTGTTTTTATACCGTGATTTCTTTTTCTCATACTACATCTCGTGACATCAATACTACCGTCTCCACGTGATTCGTATACGGAAACATATCCACCGGCTGGATGGCTTCAACGCGGTAGCCGCATTTTGTCAGATACAGCAAATCGCGCTCCTGTGTCTCGGGATTGCAGGAAATGTAAACAACTTTTTTGGGGCTGAGCGTCACAAGCGAGGACAAAAAGGTTTCGTCGCTTCCGGCGCGCGGCGGATCCATGAAGACTACGTCCGCGGTTTCCTTTTCCATTGCCATTTCCAGCATGAATTCACCTGCGTCCGCGCAGGTAAAGTAAGCGTTTCGAATTATATTTCGCTTCGCGTTCGCGATCGCGTCGCGGACCGCATCTTTATTGTTCTCCACACCTATGACGCGCCCCGCCTGCCGGCTGGCGATCAACCCGATGGTTCCGATTCCGCAGTAAGCGTCGATCACGGTTTCCTTCCCGGTAAGCCGCGCAAGCTCCATGGCTTTGCCGTAAAGGGCCTCGGTCTGCACCGGATTGATCTGATAAAAGGATTTGGCGGAAATGCGGAATACGCAGCCGCAAAGGGTATCCTCTATGGTTCCCGGCCCGTACAAGACCTTTTCGTTCTCGCCCAGGACCAGGCTGGTAAAATGGTTGTTTACATTCAAAAGAACCGTTGTAATTTCGGGATGCTTTTTCAAAAGCGCCTTGACAAAATTGTTTTTCGATGGGAATACCGGCGTTCCCGCGACAAGGACAACCATTATCTGCCCGCTTGAAAACCCGCGCTTTACAAGCACATGGCGCAGAAATCCGCGGCGGGTCATTTCGTCGTAGGGCTGGAGCTTAAACCCGGGCATCAGGTCCCGAATGGTGCCGATGATCTCATCCGCCTTTTCATCCTCCGTCAGGCAACTGTTGACCGGCACAATCCGGTGCGTGCTGGACTGATATACGCCCGAAATAATCTTTCCCTTTCTGTCCGTACCAAACGCCGCCTGCACTTTGTTGCGGTAATGGTACGGATTTTCCATGCCTAAAATCGGGCTGACCGCATGGAATTTTCCAAGAAGCTTCTCCACCCGATTCTGTTTCCATTGAAGTTGCCGGGCATACGTCATATTCTGAAGCTGGCAGCCCCCACACTTGCGATAAAGCGGACATGGGGCTGTTTTTTCCGTTAAATCTGTCACTGTGTTAACTCCCATCGTATTTTCTGTTATGAAAAGCCTGCCATTTTATTATGAACAAAAACTCAGGATTCCTGCTGTGCCAAATTCAACATAACCGACACGGTAAAGGTTCGGCTGTCATGCTGTATGGAGCAGGTACCGTGATATTTTTCCGCTACCTTCTGCACGTTGGAAAGCCCGATGCCGCAGATTCCTCCGCCCGTTTTCACGGAGCGGTAGACATCGTTTTCCTTGCGCACATAGCCGTTATAGGTATTGGATATTCTGATAAACAGGCAGTCTGCTTTTATCCTCGCATCGATGGACAAATCTTTCTTGACCGACGGGTCATCGATCCTTTCAAGCGCTTCCATCGCGTTGTCCAGGAGATTCCCGAACAGGATACATAAATCCACGTTTTCAATGGGCAGCGACGGCGGCAGAAAAACGGATACCGAGGGCGCCACCCCCATTTCCTCAATTTTGGCCAGCTTCTGGGCGATGATAATATCAATAATGACGTTCCCGCTCTGATAAGGCAGCTTTGTATCGCAAATGTCCTGATATACGGAGGAAATGTAGCGTTGCGCCTCCTCGCATTGGCCGAGCTTCAGCATGGAGGAAACGCAGCGCATATGGTTCTTGATATCATGGCGTATTGCGATCACTTCCCGCTGGGAGGCTTCCAGATTCGTATAGTAATCTTCCTGCATTTCCAGCATTTTGCGGAACATCGCGTAGCGTTCGCTTGTTTCGTCCAGAACAACCGTTTTATCCAGCAGGTAAAACACCGCCAGCGCCATGCAGATGAGCAGGACCGCGGCATCACCGTACAACGGAAGGCTGTTCCCATCCAGCGAATGGGTAAAAACCCGGGTTACAATATAGAGCACGCCTGTCGGCGCCAAAAAGACGAAAAGCGTGTAGGGGATAATCTTATTTTCAAGCCGCAGCTTCCGAAAGCGAAGAATAACCGCTACAAAAAGCAGGAAGAACAGGCAGGCTTCAATCTGCGTTTCCGCCCCCAACACCAGGTCGGACGGAAGCGCCGGAAGCGTCTGGTTTTCCAGCTTTCCCAAAATAAAATAAACGGCGAAAAGCTTCCCGGCGTAATTCAGAATCACGAACAAAAAGCAAGTAAGCGCTTTAATCTGAAGGTTCTCTTCAAAATACACAACCGCTAGAATAAAAGTAAAGATCAGGTAGAACGGCGCGGTTGAAAACAGGGGGCAGTTGAGGCTGTACGATATGAACTGAAAAATAAAATAGGACAAAAGGCCGAGCAAATTGTATGTCTGCGTCACCTGCTTCTTCATCGTCAGAAACGCAGCGTAAAGCCGGTTTAAAATGATGGTTTCCGCCAAAGAGAGAAAGCATTCGGTAAGCAGGAGGTTTGGATTCATCAAAGCTGCGCCTCCGTATACTCTAAAAAACTTTGGCGGAATTCTTTTGCTTTATGCTTGCTTAAAGGGACCTGATGCCCGTCATTCATCGTAATGACGTCTTTATAGACATTGCGCACATTTTCCAGATTGATGACGAAGCTCTTGTGCGCCCGGAAAAAATGATACGGCGTCATCTGCTCCGCGATTTCACTTATCTTTCCGGAAAACTCGTACCGCTCCTGCAAGGTAACCAGCGTAATGGTCCTCACCTGTGATTCAAAATAGCAGATGTCATGCAGACGTACCTTGGTAACGCCGCTGTCGCCGGTAAACGTGAAGTAATTTTCATTCAGCTGTTCCGAACGGTCCAGCACCTGGCGGACTTCATTTAGGAAATCCTCTTTCTCCACCGGTTTCAGAAGGTAACGCCGGGCATTCACCTTATACCCGTCCACCGCAAACTTTTCGGTTGCGGTCACAATCAGAATCGGAACCGATTCGTCATACTGCCGGACTTGTTCGGCAGTTTCTATTCCATTAAGCGGTTTCATGAACATATCCAGTATCAGAAGATCGAACCGATGGCCTCGTTCATGCAACGCGATCAGTTCTTCCCCATTCTTCAGCACCGTCGTTTCAACGGGTATATGCTCTTTTTTCAGCTCCGCTAAATAACCCGTTAAAATATCCAAGTCGTACTGACTATCGTCGCACAGGGCGATAAAGAACATTGCGGGTCCTCCTTTTCCATGTTGTTTTAATTATAACAGTTCGGAAAAAAAGAACAAGGCTTGACACTCGATTTTGACAAAAAAACTCCCTATTTTTTAAATTTTATTGATATAAATTTAGAAAAATGGTATCACAAAGATGTCTTTTATAGGTAAATTCACGAAATTATGTTGCTAAATGACAATTCTCTGTGCTATCTTATGTGCAACTTTCTGCACACTAGAAAACCAAGGCATACGGATGTACTGCCATCCGTTTGTTATACAAATTTTATCGAGGAGGATATGCTCATGTCAAAACATTCAGCGGAAAAAACGCCCGCAGGAAATAATGGGATGAAAAAAACACTTTCCTTGTGGAACTTTTTCACCATTGGTTTCGGCGCGATCATCGGAACCGGGTGGGTTCTGCTGGTAGGCGACTGGATGATCATTGGAGGAGGCCCCCTTGCGGCCATTATCGCGTTCGCGGCCGGCGCGGTGTTTCTTTTGCCGATCGGTGCGGTATTCGGCGAACTGACCGCAGCAATCCCAATTTCGGGCGGTATTGTGGAATATGTGGATCGGACCTATGGTTCGAAAGTTTCGTATTATACCGGCTGGCTTCTGGCGCTGGGGAACGGAATCCTCTGCCCATGGGAAGCCATCGCGATTTCCACGCTGGTTTCCGAAAAATTCGGTGAATTCTTTCCGGTTCTCCGCAGCGTAAAGCTTTACACCATTCTCGGCGCAGACGTCTATTTGTTCCCGACCCTGATTTCGCTCTGCTTCGCGGTCTATGTTATCAGCCTGAATTTTAAAGGCGCTTCCTCCGCGGCAAAACTGCAGGCCTTTTTAACCAAAGCGCTACTGGCCGGCATGGTGCTTGCAATGGGGATTTCCCTTTTCAAGGGCGGCCCGCAGAACATCCAGCCGTTTTTCAGCAAGGTAAACGGCCCGGCTTCCAGCACCGATGCGAACAACCTTTTCGCGGGAATCCTCAGCGTTCTCGTAATGACCCCGTTCTTTTACGCCGGATTCGACACCATTCCCCAGCAGGCCGAAGAGGCCGCCGAAGGGCTGGACTGGAATAAATTCGGCAAGATTATCGGCCTTGCGCTGCTTGCTTCCGGCGGATTCTACATGATCTGCATTTATTCCTTCGGCTCCATTATCCCGTGGACCGAATTTGTAAAAAGCTCCGTTCCGGCGCTTGCCTGCCTGAAATCTATCAACATTGTTCTTTATGTAGTCATGCTGTGCATCGCAACCATGGGGCCCATGGGTCCCATGAACTCGTTCTACGGGGCATCGACCCGTATTATGCTTGCCATGGGGCGGAAAGGACAGCTTCCGGAAACTTTTTCCCGGCTTGACCCGAAAAAGGGGACTCCCGTCACAGCCAATATCCTGATGTCTGTTCTGACCCTCGCGGGCCCGTTCCTGGGCAATAAAATGCTTGTCCCGCTGACCAACGTTTCCGCTTTGGCTTTCATCTTTTCCTGCACGATGGTCAGTTTCGCATGCCTGAAAATGCGTAAAACTGAACCGAATTTGAACCGCCCCTACAAAGTGCCCGGCGGAAAGCTTGGGATCGGCGCGGCGTGCGTAGCCGGCTCAATTATCATTGGGCTTTTGGTTGTTCCCGCAAGCCCGGCCGCTTTGAAGCCGGTGGAATGGGCCATTGTTTTCGGATGGCTGGCGGTCGGACTGCTCCTGAGCATCCTGTCCAGCAGGAAAAAGGCCCAGGCTTAAATAGTGTGTGCTATTTCTAACATAGAATCATGATACAGGAGGAATTTTTATGAGTAAAAAGACAGCGTTTACAGGCGGTTTGCTGATCGACGGCACCGGCAGGGAGGCAATAAAAGATTCCCTGGTGCTGATTGACGGCAAAAAAATCGAGTATGCCGGCCCGAAAAAAGAATTCGGCCCGGATTACGAAGTGCGGGATATTTCCGGCAAAACCATTATGCCGGGGCTAATCGACACCCATCTGCATTTTTCCGGCAACCTGACGGACAACGACAGCGACTGGGTGCTTGAAGACCCGATTCAAAAGACCGTCGTCGCCGTTCAGCAGGCGCACGAATGCCTTGAGCACGGCCTGACCACCGTTGGTGAAATTTCCCGTTCCGGATTGCATATCCGCAATATGATCGAAGCGGGCGTTATGACCGGCCCCCGCGTGGTCGCCACCGGTCTTGGCTTTGCACGCACCTGCGGCCATGGCGACAGTCACAAGCTGCCCCTTTGGTATAACGAGCAGTCCCATCCTTGGGCAGAGCGCGTAGACGGCCCGTGGGAACTGCGCAAGGCGGTTCGCAGACGCCTTCGCGAAAACCCGGACGCGATTAAAATCTGGTCGACGGGCGGCGGCATCTGGCGCTGGGATCAGAAGCTGCACCAGCACTACACCCTTGAGGAAATCCAGGCAGTCGTTGACGAATGCAACATGGTCGGCATTCCGGTATGGTCCCACGCAGAAGGCTACGGCGGCGCTCTGGATTCCGCAAAAGCGGGCGTACATCTGATCATTCACGGACAGACCCTCAACGACGAATGTCTGGACATTATGGCGGAAAAGGGCATCTACTTCTGCCCGACCATCCAGTTCCTGAACGAATGGTTCAAATCCTACGCCCCGCCGTATATTCCGGAAGTTCATGACCAATATCCCGGAGACACCGTTGCCGAAAAGGAATTGAACCGTGTTTACGCAAACCTGCGTAAAGCAAAGGAAAAGGGCATCGGCCTGACCATCGGTTCCGACTCCTTCTGCTCCAGCCTGACGCCTTACGGCACCACCGCAATCGGCGAAATGTACTCCTTCGTGGAAAAAGCGCAAATTTCCGAGATGGACACCATCATGGCCGCCACGAAAATCGGCGCGGAAATGCTCAAGGTCGGCGATGTTACCGGTACGCTGGAGGCAGGCAAATTTGCCGATCTTCTGGTAATTAACGGGAACCCGCTGGAGAATATCCGTGCGATCCATGTGGACAACATGGAGGTGATTATGAAGGAAGGCGCGGTGATAAAGGGATAAGCTTTCTGAATTCCATTTCGACCCATACAAACGCCTTTAAGAAAACAGGGTGGAACCGGCAGCTTTCTCCGGTTTCCGCCCTGTTTTCCTTTTTTAATCTGTAAGGGACTTAGCTTTCGCTGATAATGCCATACTGAACGGCCCACTGATATTTCTCGTAAGCCGAAAAAAGGGCTGTCTGCGCCGCTTTTACCTTTGCCCTTTGGGTATCGAGCGGATCCTGCGCATTGATAAGGGAAAGCTGGGAAAGCAACCCGGCGTCATACAGCTTTTTGGAAGCGTCGAAGTTTTTCTGCTCCACTTCCAGCGCCTTCTGTTCCACCGCAAGAAGATTGTTTTTGTCGTTCACCGCGTCATACAGCTTGCGGAACGACGCGGCAAAACTGCCCTTTTCCTCGTCGTAATCCGGATTTTTATAGGCAGAACCGGAGGTGTCCCCCGGGTAAATCGCAAGGGCATCCGCCAGATCGTCTTTAAATTTGATTTTGCTGACGTCGCTCAGCCTAGCAAACGGAAGGGGATGAATATCGAGGGAATGGTTGTAGTTCCTGCCCAGCATGGAGTTGAAACTGCGCTTCAGCGCTTCAAGCTGGGACTGCATGGCCTGAATGTTGGCCTGCAGAGAATCCCCCTGCGCCTTGGTCTGTTCAAGCTCTAGGTCGCTGACATAACCCCCATCGTGCAGCTGCCGGATATTGCTCAGGTTCGCATTGAAGACGGTTTGCTTCCGGAGCATCTCGTTAAGCTGGTCGCGAAGGCTGTTGAAGGATATAAACAGGCTTTTCGCGGCAATTACGGTCACATCGTGCGAAGTGTTCTTGCCGCCCATGGACTGCTGAAGGATGGAAGTGGTGGCGCCGATCTGAATAAGGCTGGCCTTTACAAGGGCAAGCTGGTTGGAAACCGACTGGTATTCCGTGCTCCCCGGCTCCAATGTGCTCAACCGGCTTGTGAGCGTCGCGGCATAGCTACTGAGCGAACTGGACGCGGACTCCAATTCGCTAACCGCGTCGGTGAAATTCACACAGTCCTCTACCAGATCCTCAATGTCATCGTAGCTTACATTTTTTACATCCCATGCGTCCGCCGCAAAAGCCGCGGGAGCACAGGCGCCGATGAGCAGGCTAATCATCAGCAGACAGGATAATATACGCCTTTTCGTAAAAACTCCTCCTTTATCCGTTTGTATGGGAAACGATATGCAGATTCACACCGTCTTTGGCCTTATTAACGCCCTGAACAATGACCTCGTCGCCGCTGCCAAGGCCCTTCGCCTCTACATACGCGCCATGCGTTTCCCCAAGCGTTACCTCCACCCGGACCGCTTTTCCGCTGCGCACCGCAAAGACATAGGTTTTCCCTTCGCGCCTCACAACGGAACGGGTAGGAACCAGAACGGTTCCGGTACTGCCGGTGTTGGAAAAATGCACGCTTGCCTGCATGCCGTCTTTCAGGTTCTGGGCGTTCACAATGGAAATCTTCACCGGGAACATCCCGCTTTCCGAAGAAGCGATGGAAGCGATTTCCGTAACCGTCCCCTCCGTTTTGACCCCGGTTGCCGCAAGGAATACGGTGGCCTTCCCGCCGACGGAAAGCTTCCGAACCATGGACTCGGTCACGTTGACAGAGACTTCCATGACCGCATTATTGGTAATCTGGAAAGCCGCGCTCTGCGGGGTAGCAAGGTCGCCCTCTTTTACGTTCACCGCGCCCACGGTCCCGTCCATTGGAGCTTTGACCGTGGAATCGTCAATGCGCTTCTGCGCGATTTCAACGGCTACCTCTGCAGAATCTACGCTGCCCTTTGCCGCGGCTTCGTTATTGGGATTGATCGCCTGCATGGTAAGGGTATAGTTTAGCTGCGCGGTATTCAGCGCGCTCTGCGCGTTCCTCCTGCGGGTATCCGCCGCGTTCAGTGTGTTCTGTGCAGCGGCTTTCGCACTTTCCAGCTGCGCGCTCGCGCTGTTCAGCGCGTTCTGCGCATTTTTTAAATCGTTTTGGCTTGCCGCCCCGGTCGACACCATGAGCTTCGTCTTTTCATAGTCGCTTTTTGCCTTATCGTAAGCCGCCTGGGCTGAAGCGGTCAGTTGATTCTGGTCATATTGCTTTTTCACCATGTTGTAATTTGCGGTGGAATCGCGCAGCTCGTTCTGCGCTGCGGAAAGTGCCTGGCGCGCCTGCTGCTCCGCCTGCTTGCTTGCCGCGGAACCGATTTTCTGCTCGTTTGCCTTCGCGGTGTCAAGCCCTGCCTGCGCCTGCTTCAGCGCAAGCTGCGCATCGGAGGTGTCGAGCTGCATCAGCACGTCGCCCGCCTTCACCGTTTGCCCTATTTTTACATTTACGGAAACTACTTTGGCGGAAACTGCGGGAATAACCGCCATGGTCCTTTGTGAATGGATTACCCCGCTGTAATCGGCGCTTGCCAGCGCGTCCATGCTTTTCACCTTTGCGGTTGTCACGCTGAGCCTGTCGTCCGCCCCGCTGCACGCCGTCAGGACGGTGAGAAGCACCGCCGCGCACAGGATGATGGAAATTCCTCTTTTCATGGTTCTATCCCTCCTTGCTCAATGCAGATGGATGGCAACTTCACAGTTCATGCCATACATAAGGGGCAGTTCGTCCGGGTTGTCGATGACAACCTTAACCGGAATCAACTGCTTTACCTTGGTATAGTCCCCGCTGGTGGAAAAGCTGGTCATCCCGTTGCTGAAATAGGTCTGGGTGACGGTGTCGATTTCCGTTACCCTTCCCGAAAACACGCGCTTTCCGTACGCGTCGATGGTCACATCCACCTTCTGTCCCACCGCCACCTTCGCGATCTCGGTTTCTTCAATATTCACGCCGATATACATATCGTCGGTGTCCGCGATAACGGCAAGCTGGGTCGTCGGGCCCGCAAGCTGGCCGACAATGGCGTCGCTTTTGACCACCGTGCCGTTAATCGGAGAAGTAATGTTCGGCAGTATTTCCTGGCGGCCAAGGACCTGATTTTTCACAACAAAGTCTCCCTTTGAAACATCCCATTCCAAAAGCTTGGAGGAGGATGTGCCGGTTACGGTGTACATTTTCGCCGTTACCTTCGCGTTGTCTGTTTTCAAAAGATTGGCATTGACCGAAAAATAGTAGAATGCTCCTGCACAGCCGCCGATAACCAGGACGAAAAGCAGGATGATTCCTATTTTCTTAAACTTTTTCATATATGTACCTCTTTTCCTTCAATCTGTAATCATCCGACGGGAAAAGTTTTATCCTGTTTCATCTTCCTCCCCGTTTTCGAACTGGGACTGATACAGGCTGGCGTAAAATCCGCCCTTTGCCAGCAGTTCTTCATGGTTGCCCTGTTCCACGATATCCCCGTCCTTCATGACAAGGATCAAATCCGCGCCGCGGATTGTGGACAGCCGGTGGGCAATGACAAAGCTGGTGCGGTTTTGCATCAGCGCGTCCATCGCCTTTTGAATCATTACCTCGGTGCGGGTATCGACCGAGCTGGTCGCCTCGTCGAGAATCAAGATCTTCGGGTCGGAGAGCACCGTCCGCGCAATCGTCAGAAGCTGTTTCTGCCCCTGCGAAATATTGGTTGCTTCCTCATTCAGAACCATCTGGTAGCCGTCCGGCAGGGCGCGGATAAATTCGTCACAGTGCGCCGCCTTTGCCGCCGCAATCACCTCTTCATCCGTTTTATCGAAAGAGCCGTAACGGATATTTTCCATGATGGTTGCGTTATAGAGCCATGTGTCCTGAAGCACCATTCCGAATATGCTCCGCAGCCCTTCCCGGGTGTAGTCCCGGATGGAATGTCCGTCGATCAGTATATCGCCGCTGTTCAGCTCGTAAAAGCGCATCAACAATTTTATAATTGTAGTTTTTCCGGCTCCTGTCGGGCCGACGATAGCAATGGATTGGCCCGCGCGGATCTTGCAGGAAAAGTCCTTGATAATGATTTTATCCTCGGTATAACCGAACCGGACATTTTTAAACTCCACAACTCCCTGTACTGCCTCGGGGATAACCGGCGTTTCGGTTTCCGGAATTTCCTCATCCTCCGCTAAAAACGCGAAGACGCGCTCCGCGGCGGCGGCGGTGGACTGGAGCGTATTCATGATATTGGCAATCTGCGCAATCGGCTGGGTGAACTGGCGCACATACTGGACAAACGCCTGCACGTCGCCAACCGTAATCGCCTTTTTTACCGCAAGGTAACCGCCAAGAATACAAACGACCACGTACCCCAGATTTCCTACAAACGTCATGACCGGCATCATCATACCGGTTAAAAACTGGGAAATCCACGCAGATTCAAACAACTTTTCATTATATTCTTTAAAGGTTTCAACCGCTTTCGCTTCCCCGTTGAAAACCTGGACAACGTTATGGCCGGAGAAGTTTTCCTCCACCTGCCCGTTGATATGACCAAGGTATTCCTGCTGCTGCCGGAATTGCTTCTGTGCCGGCTTCATAATCCCGCCAAGCAGAACCCCCGTAAGCGGCAGGATCAGGAAGCTGACCAGCGTCATCAGCCAGGAGATGGAAAGCATCATGATTAGCACGCCGAGAATCGTCGCGGCGGAAGTGATGAACTGGGTCAGCGACTGGTTCAGCGTTTGCGAGATCGTATCCACGTCGTTGGTGACAAGGGAAAGCACTTCGCCGTGGGTGCGCGAGTCAAAGTAGCGAAGCGGCATACGGTTGATTTTCTCCGTTATGTCCTTCCGGAGGCGGTAGGTAATCTTCATGGAAACGCCGGACATAATGTATCCCTGCAAATAGGAAAACATGGCGGACAAGAGGTAGAGCCCGACCAAAAGCAGGATATGGCTTCCGATATATTTAAAATCCGTCAGCAGCCCGGTTCCCAAAGCGTAGGCCATCAGGCCCTCGAACAGCTTGGTGGTTACTTTTCCAAGGAGCTTCGGCCCAAGGATGGAAAACGCCGAGGAAGCCGCGGCCAAAATGAAAACAACAATCATCGGCGTGCGGTACTCGTCGGCATAATGGAAAAGCCTTGCCATGGTGCCGCTGAAGTTCTTTGCCTTTTCACCCGGAGCGCCCAACGCACCGGGGCCGAAACCGCCCATGCGGGGAGCCTGTTTTGGTTCACTCATGCAAGCTCCTCCTTACTAAGCTGGGAGAGCGCGATTTCCCTGTATACTTCGCAATTCTCCATCAGCTCCCTGTGGGTTCCCTTTCCCGCAATCCTGCCGTTGTCCAGAACGATAATCTGATCGGCATACATAATGCTGGAAATGCGCTGCGCGACGATCAATATTGTCGCCCAGCCGGTTTTCTCGCGTAGTGCCGCGCGGAGCTTCGCGTCCGTCTTAAAGTCGAGCGCGGAAAAGCTATCGTCAAATATATAAATCTGCGGCTTTTTCACCAGCGCACGCGCAATGGAAAGCCGCTGTTTCTGCCCGCCGGACACATTGGAGCCACCCTGTGCAATCTCCGTTTCAAAGCCGTCGGGCTTGGTTTCGATAAATTCCATTGCCTGCGCGATCCGCGCCGCGTCGGAAATCTCCTCCAAAGTAACGGTGTCCGGGTCGGCATAGGCAAGATTGCTCCGAATTGTTCCGGAAAACAGGATGCCCTTCTGCGGGATATACCCGATTTGCTTTCGCAGCGCGTGAAGGTCATATTCGCGGATATCCACGCCGTCGAGGGTAATCCGCCCGTCCGTCGGGTCATAAAAACGCGGCAGCAGGTTCACCACCGTGGATTTTCCGGAACCGGTCGAACCGATGAACGCCGTCGTCTGGCCCGGGCTGGCTGTGAAATCGATATCGTGCAGGACTTCCTCCTCCGCGCCCGGATACCGGAACGAAACATGTTCAAAGCGGACAACGCCGCGGCAAGATTCGGGCGTCTTGGGGTTTTCCGGATTTACAATGGACGGATTTGTTTCCAGTACGTCGGCAATCCGGTCGGCGGAAACGGACGCGCGGGGAATCATAATAAACATCATTGCCATCATCAGGAACGCCACAACAATCTGCATAACATACTGCATATAGGCCAGCATATCGCCCACCTGAAGCCGCAGCGCAGACACCTGCCATGAACCGACCCAGATAATCAAAACCGTTATCAGGTTCATAATCAGCATCATGGTCGGCATCATAAATGACATAATCCGGTTAATAAACAAATTGGTATCCGTAAGATCGAGATTTGCCTTATCGAAGCGCTGTTCCTCGAACCGCTGGGTGCTGAACGCCCGGATAACCAGCATACCCTCCAAATTCTCGCGGACAATCCGGTTCAGCCGGTCAATCAGCCCCTGCACAATGCGGAACCGGGGCAGCGCGAACACAAACATAAACAAAACCAGAAGCAAAAGGCAGCATACCGCCAGCGCAATAACCCAGGACATGGACCTGCTTTTCGAAAGCGCGCGGATAACGCCGCCGGTACCGAGGATGGGCGCGTAAAAAACCATACGGATGACCATGACAATCAGCGTTTGCACCTGCGTAATATCATTGGTTGTCCGGGTAATTAAAGAAGAAGTCGAAAACTTGTCAAATTCCGCATTGGAAAACGATTCAATCTTCTCAAACAGATCCAAACGGAGCGTCCGACACACCCCTGCCGCCACACGCGCGGCAATAAGGCTGACAAGAACGCTGCACACCGTGCTGAGCAGGGCAACCACAAGCATCTTCGCGCCGACGCGCAGGATTTCCTCGGTGTTTCCGGAGGCAATGCCGTCGTTAATAATATCCGACATATAATCCGGCAAGGCAAGGTCGCAGTATGCCTGGCCAAACAGAAGTGCAATCGCCGTTAAAAAATGTGTTATGTACGGCGTGCAGTATTTCATGAGTCTTGTCATACGGTCACCACCTCCTAAAAACCAAATTTTCTATATGGTACTACAGTACCATAATAATTTCAACTGGTATAATAATGATTAAATTTGGTTGCAATATAATTAATTTAGTTATAATTACCCTTGATTTATTTTGGACATCTCTGGTACTATAATCGTTGAAAAGATAATAAAACGGGCCCAATACAGAAAGGAGAATGCAAAATGCCGGAAGGGAACGAAAACGATACGAAAAGACTCATTCGCGAAACCGCGACGCGCCTTTTCCGCGAAAAATCCTTTGAAGCCGTTACCCTCAACGACATTTGCAAAGCCAGCGGGATCAATAAGCATACGTTTTACTACTATTACAAATCGAAAGACGAACTGCTGAAAGAATTTTATTGTTTCCCATGGCAGCTTACCCCCGCGGAAGTGACCGCAATCCTGACTTCCAACAACTATGTCGAGCAAATGTTTCTGATTATCGAAAAGTACACGGATTTTGTAAAAACAACCGGGGTGCACATCATCCGTCAGATTTTAATTAAAAATCTGACGCAGGACGTAGGCACCTTCCGGGTCAGCAACGATATCCTGGAAATTGCCAAACTGGAAATGAGCATCATTAAAAAAGGGCAGCAGCACGGCCAGTTCCACAACACCTCCGACCCAAAGGTGCTTGTGGTCCTTCTGCATCAGGTGCTGCATTCGGTCAGCTTGATGTGGGCCGTTTTCCACGGCGAATTTGATATAAGCAGGAGCGCCCGTTATCTGCTGGAAGGCCTGCTGGATGTAGACGCTTCCTACCGGATTACGGACGAGCAGGATTTGGATAAGTTTACGAACCTGTTTAACGGAATCATTCATAAGCATACGGGACAAAACTTTTCCCCAGACGATAAAAAAGGAAGTGCGGAGAAAAAAAGCCAGTAACGGATTGGAAAGAACAAACCGTCTGGAAAATCAAGCTTGCAACCCCCCGGCAGGGCCGGAGGTTCAAATGATAATAGGAAAACACGCCTTGCGTACGCTTTTAAAGCTGCTGCAAGGCGTGTTTTTGATTCTGGGGGGAACGCGGTTTTTACTTTTTAATCGGAAAATAGACTTCGGTTACGAATTCCTCCGGAGCAACGTTGTCATCGTACCCTTTGATATACAGCTCGAACGGGGGACCCGAAATCGTATAGCCTTCCCTGTCAATCCATTCCATCAATGCGGTGTAGCATTGGTTAAAATTCTCATACGGGCCGACATGGGTGGCAAAACAGCAAAGGCCCGGGTCAAGCTTGCGGACTGTGCAGGCGCTGTCTTGTGGAACCTCCGCGCCGACTTCGATATCGGTGGCGTCATGGTTAAACTCGCTGTCGTGATAGACCGTCAGAAGCAGGCCGCACGGCTTGACTTTATTGCGCTCCATTTCCGCAAACAGATCGCCGTAAGCCCTCGGAAAGTCCTTCACGCCCATCCGCCTGCGCAGGCTGAAAATCGTTTTTGGCTGGAACGAAACCGTCTTTATCAGATAATTGATTTCCATAATACTGTCACACCTTTCAATTCGTTTGAGATCCTCCTCCATCTGGAGAAGGACGGACTCTTGCTCCCGAATCTGCCTTTGCAGCTCGATCCTTTTCTGATTGATTGCTTCTTTCAGGTATGCCGCGTCGTCTTTTGAAAGGATTCGCGCAATTTCGGGCAGGGTAAACTGATACTGCTTTAACTTGGAGATCAGCAGGATGTCCCGCAGCTGGGAAACCCGGTAATAGCGGTAACTGGAAAAATCGCTGACATAGCCCGGTTTAAAAAGGCCGATCTCATCATAATATCTTAGCGTTTTTGCAGACACCCTGCTGATTTTGGAGAATTCTCCAATGGTAAGCATTTTATCAACTCCAGCTTTTCTTTAGAACATGTTCTGCTATGAGTATAAGCGTTCCAGCAAGGGGAAAGTCAAGGGTTTTTTCATAAAAAAAGTACTGCCCCGAAAACGGAGCAGATGATTTTACAAGCGAATCACGATTTATAAACCGCGTTGCGGTATTCGTTGGGTGACATTTGCTTTATCTTTTTAAAGACCCGCGAAAAATGGTTAACGTCGTTGAATCCCAGCAAATCTGAAATTTCGTAAATCTTTAAAGAAGGATTTTTGAGCAGTTCTTCCGCTTTCTTAATTCGCGTTTGGTTCAGCAGGTCACAGAAACTCATATGTGTATATTTGTTCAAAAGCTTGCTGAGGTACCACTGGCTCACATACGCTTTTTCCGCAAGCTCGGTAAGCGTCAGCTTCTCTGCGTAATGAAGCTCTATGTATTTTAAAGCTTCCCGCACAATAAAGTTGTTTGCCGGGCTGGTCTCCTGTAATTCTTCCGCTGCTTTCTCCTTTGATCCCGCCGCCCCTTTATGCTGCCTTTGCAAATTCTCCGTCATGACCTGCAGCGCTTCCTCCAACTCATCCATTTTGGAAGGCTTCAGCAAAAATCTTGTCACGCCGATTTGAATTGCCCGCGTCGCATATTCAAAGTCCCGGTATCCCGTGAGTACGGTAATCTGCATATCGGGGAACTCTCCCTTCAACCCGGCCAACATGGTAAGCCCGTCCATATTTGGCATTTTGATATCTGTAAAAAGAATATCCGGCTTGTTCTCCCGAATCACTTTTGCACCGGATTCCGCATCCGAGGCAACGGCAACTACCCGGCAGTCATATTTGGCCCAATCGACCACCTTTTTAAGGCCTTCTAAAATCATATCTTCATCATCAACAAGAATTACTTTAAACATGTTGAACTCCTCCGAATTATCCTACTGAAATTATAACACAGATTATAGAAAAATAAAAAAACGGGATGTATTTTTGCGGAAAGCAAAATGATTCAGAAAAGCCATGTATCCGCAAAACATCCTTGTGCCGCGGAGGAAGTGTATCTGTATTAACAAAACATATCGGAGGAAAAGGAAAACAGCGCACAAAGGCAGCCGCAGTTTGCGGCCGCCTTTGTGATTACGCAAGAGAAAGAAATTGTTTTAAGATATCGCTGGTTTCCCGCGCAGCCTCCAGAGTGGGCATTTCGCAAAAAATCCGCAACAGCGGTTCCGTACCGGAAAAACGCGCAATAATCCAGCCTTTATTTTTAAAGTATACCTTACAGCCATCCATATAGGACACCTTTTCGATTTCGTATGGGAAATCGGGCAGCCGCTTATCGCTCAGCAGGATTTCCGTGATTTTATCCTTTTCTTCCTGTGAAAACCGAAAGTCGGATTCCTCCATTTCGCAGTTCCCGTACCGGCCGGTAATTTCGCTGTATATCTCCGACAGGCTGCGTCCTGTGGCTGCAATCATTTCCACAAGCAACGAAGCCGCGTAAATACCATCTTTTCCCTGAATATGTCCGCGCACGGTAAGTCCGCCGGAAGATTCCCCCCCGATAATCGCATTTGTTTCCGCCATCTTTGCAGAAATATACTTAAACCCAACCGGGACTTCATAGCAGGTTTCGCCAAAATCCTCGGCAATACGGTCAAGCAGATGGGTGGTAGCTATGTTCCGCACCGCTGCTCCGCGCCATCCTTTAAACTTCATAAGGTAATAATAGAGCATGACCAGTATTTTGTTCGGATGCAAAAATTCAGCCCTGTCATTAATTACACCGAGCCTGTCTGCATCACCGTCGGTCGCGATTCCAATATCGCAGTGATTCTCCTCAACATAATTTGTCAGCCCGGTAAGGGTTTTGCTGTTCGGTGCGGGCAGCCTGCCCCCAAACAAGGCATCGTGCCGTTCATGGATGACATCCACATTGCACCGCGCCGTCATCAAAATGGTTTGCAGCGCCGTTTTACTGACCCCGTACATCGGGTCAAGCACGATTTTGAGGTTGCGGCTTCGAATTGCATCCATGTTGATAGAACGGATAATGCTGTCAATGTATTGATTCATCGGATCAATCAGTTCAATCAGGCCGTTTCTTACGCCGTCTTCAAAGGAGATCCGCTTTATTTGCACCGGGTCAATGTCTTTTATGTATTGTTCCAATTCGCTCGTCAAAGCTTCGTCGGCATCCCGTCCGCCTTCCATAAAGACCTTAATTCCGTTGTAAATGGCTGGATTATGGCTGGCGGTCACCGCCATACCGTAAGGCAGCCCATAATATTTCACCGTAAACATAATCAACGGAGTAGGCGATTCCCTATCGATCAGGCGGCAGAGGATTCCCTCCCCCGCCATAACCTCCGCAGCCCATTTGGCCGCCTCTTTGGAAAGGAACCGCCTATCATATCCGATTACGAATCCATTTGCAGCGTTGTCCTGATTCTTCAGCTTTCTGGCAATTGCCGCCGTTAACAACTGGACATTTGCCTTGGTAAATTCATCGCCGATTACTGCGCGCCATCCGCCTGTTCCAAATTTAATCATATTTCCATCCCACTTTTCTCCGTGCACAAACCGCTCTGCACGGCGAGCGTTCTCTCTGTTTACCCCATAACAACATGAACGCTGTGCTGCGTCCCCGCTTTCTGCACCGGAATCCAACCGGAAAGGGTTTTTCCGTCCATCTCCATTGTTTTGACCCCCTTGCTGACGCCGCACGGATTCTCAACATGAATCCGATACACAGCGCCGCGCCAAACGCGGGTAACGTCAAAGCTGCCCCAATCCTTTGGAATGCACGGGTCAACAATCAGGTGGTCGAAATCCGGCCTTACGCCAAGAAGGTACCGGGTTGCGGCAAAATACGCCCAACCGCCGGAGCCTGTCATAAACGGATGCCTTGCCCGCCCGAAGGCGGTATGGTCTTTACCCATTACAAATTGGCAGTACGAATAAGGTTCCGACTGCCGAACCTCTATTTTATCATTCTGGTTATAGGGCAGCAGGGCATTATAAAATTTCATTGCCCTGTCTCCCCGCCCAAGCGCTGCCTCGGCACACCAGGCCCACGGATTCGGATGGCTGAAAATTGAGCCGTTCTCCTTAACGCCCGGATACACCCGCGTGACAAAGCCGATTTCGTCATCACTTTTCGTATAAGACGGCGCATTGAGCATTAAGCCGTATCGTGTATAGAGGTATTTGTCAACAGAATCCATTGCCTTAACCGCACGATCGAGGTCAGCCACACCTGAGAAAACCGCCCAGGCGTTGGATTCGATATGTACCTTGCCTTCCTTGTCGTCATGCGTACCGATTTTTCTGCCGCTGCCGGTAATTCCCCGAATATACCACTCCCCATCCCACAGGTTGTCATTGCATGCCTTTTTTACCTTTGCAGCCATCTTTTCATATTTTTCTACTTCCTCCGTTTTCCCAATGAAGCGGGATAAAGCGAGAAAATGCTGGAGCGCCCAGTAGTGCAGGAAGGAAACCATTGCGCTTTCTCCGCCACCTAAATTCAGGCAGTCATTCCAATCGGCGCGAAGCCCCTTACAGATCCCCGTTGCGCCAACCTGTTCGGCGGAAAAATCCAGAATCCGCATCATGTGCTGATAGACCGTACCTTCTCCGCCGTCGGCGTAGGTAACCATTTCATCCAGAAGGGAAACCTCCCCTGTTTCTTTAATATATTCGCTGATTGCGGCAATCAGCCACAGCGCGTCGTCCGAGCAGGCATCCTTAATCCCGTGAACCTTTTCCTCCATGCTGGGGGTGGGGATCACCGTCGGGGATTTGAAGCTTTGCTGTTTCCCTTGGAATTCCGGATCAAACCACTCCGGCTGAAACAGATGCAGTCCGTAGCCCTGTTGCGTCAGGCCGCGGCAAAGCTCAATAATGCGTTGCCTGCACTTTTCGGGATTAGAGGATGCGATGGTCATAGCATCCTGTGAGGTGTCGCGGAAACCCAGCCCGGTTCTGCCGCCCACTTCAATAAACGAAGCGAACCGCGAAAACATAATGTTTACTTCGGCCTGATACAAATTCCAAATATTTAACGAAGTGTTCATTCCCTGATTCGGGGTGTTTACCTGCAGCTTGCTGAGCTTTTCGTCCCAGAAGGCTGCAAGGTCGGAAAACGCCCTGTCCACATTGGCTGGATCGGAATATTTTTCCCTCATTGGGGCGGCCGTTTCCCGTTTTCCTTCCCCCAAAAGGAAGGCGATCCGAATATCCTGTCCGGGCTGCAAAACGAGTTTCTTTTGCAGGGCGGCACAGTGGTTACCGGTTTTTTCAAAACTGCCGGTACATTCTCCTCTTTCTACTGCAATCGGATTCCTTTCATCGCGGTATGCTCCCAAAAAGCGGTCCCGCAGGCAGTCAAATCCATCGGGCTCAAAGCTGGAGGTAAACCACTGATACCCCGATTCTTCATAATAAAGGTCATATTCAATGATGCCGTCGGCATAACTCGAACCGGATGCGTACAGGCTCATCTGAAAATTCTGATTATCCATATCGATTTGGTGGAACGAGAATTCAATGTAAGAGTATATGCTGAGACAGCGTGGCCGGGAACTGTTGTTTTTCAGTACCACATCCCACAATTCGACCGGCTCGTTCAGGGGAATAAAAATTGTCTGACAAGCGGAGATCCCATTATATTCACAGGAGTATTTCGAATAAGACAGCCCATGCCTGCATTCGTATTTCGCCTTGGTCAAATCCTTTCCAACAGGCTGCCACGAAATGCTCCAATACTCGCCGGTATCGTCATCGCGCAGGTACACATAATGGCCGGGGCGGCTGATCGGCGCATTGGGGCGAAAGCGCGTAATGCGGTGGTACTGGGGAGATTTATAAAAGACATAACCGTCTGCGGATTGGCTGAGAACCGCGCACATATCGTTTACACCGATATAATTTGTCCACGGAACCGGTGTGTTTACGTGATCAATGACATATTCTCTATTTTCATCGTCAAAATAGCCGTATCGCATTCTCCCAATTCTCCTTTTACTTATATTCTGTATAAATTATAGAACATATCCCAAATGCAATGAATAACAGATGTTGTTCTTAATTGTATATTCTTGTGTAGCTTCCGAAAAAGCCGAACCCGCTTAACTCCGCGCTTCCATTGCCGAATAGGACGAGTTGGTTATGCCCTTTCCCGCTAAGCAAATCCAGCATAAAAGGGAGTTTTTATTATACTCAATGCTAAAGCATTTTGGACTTCCCGGCACAATCGGGAGTTTTCGTTTGACAGTCTGAACCCCACGCATAGCGCATGGTTTTCAATTGACAAAAAAAGCCGGCACCGCGAAAACGGCGCCGGTCTGCGTAGATTAAAGGATATTTGGCAAAGGTTTTTTGCTGTTAAAATCTCATTCAATCTCGTAATTTTTAATTAAATTATCCATTGTGCTTGGAACCTGAGCAGTAAGAATCAGGCCGGTTTCGGTGTACTCCTCGTTTTCCACCGTACCGTCGCGTCGAATCTGTGCCGCCAGCCCACTTTGCTGAAAGGGCAGCAGAAGCTTTACCCTCTTTGTTTTTACCGGAAGATTCGCTTCAATCGCGGCCAGCAGCTTGTCCACTCCGGTGCCGTTTGCCGCACTAATCCGCACGGAATTGCCCATAAAAGGAATCACGCTGGCACCCGTAAGAAGATCACATTTATTGAATACGGGAATGATCGGGCGCCCTTCGCAGCCAAGCTCAGCTAAAAGCTCCGCCGTTACCTTTAAATGCACCTGGGCTTCGGGGCTGGACGCGTCGCAGACATTCAAAAGGATATCCGCTTCGGCGGCTTGTTCCAGCGTGGAGCGGAACGCCTGCACCAAATGGTGCGGCAGGCGGCGGATCAGGCCGACCGTGTCAATCAACATCACCGTCGTGCCGCAGGGCAGCTTCAGCGCCCTCGCCGTGGGGTCAAGCGTGGCAAACAGCATATTTTCCGCCAGAACGCCCGCCTTCGTCAGACAATTCATCAAAGTGGATTTTCCAGCGTTCGTATATCCAACCAGCGCAACCGTAATAATCCCGTCCTTTTTCCGGCGGCGGTTCATCAGTCCGCGGTGCTTTTCCACTTCCGCAAGCTGTTCGTTCAGCGTGTTGATGCGCCTGCGGATATGGCGGCGGTCGGTTTCCAGCTTGCTTTCACCCGGACCGCGCGTTCCGATTCCGCCGCCTAGGCGGGAAAGCGCGGTTCCTTTTCCGGCCAGCCTCGGCAGCATATATTTCAATTGAGCAAGCTCCACCTGAAGCTTGCCCTCCTTGCTCCTCGCCCTTTTTGCAAAAATATCCAGAATCAGCATCGTCCGGTCCACGACGCGCACCTTACTGATTTCCTCAATATTGCGGATCTGGGTGGGAGATAATTCGCAATCGAAAATAAGCAGGTTCACTTCATGCTTTTTGCAGAAATCCGCTATTTCCTGCATCATGCCCGACCCCACACAGGTCGCTTTATCCGGCGAAGGCCGTTTCTGCGTAATCGCACCGAAAGGCTCCGCTCCCGCACTTCTCGTAAGCTCGTACAGTTCCGCTAAGGAAGCGTCCGCATCATAATCGCCGGTATCCACTTCCACTAGCAGCGCACGCTCGGTTTCCTCTTTCATTTCATGCAGATCCAACCTGCTCATCTCCATTGCGACATATTTCCCCAAAAAGTATCTTTATTTTAGCTTATTCGCTTGCCGATTGCAAATAAAATATGCATTTCATTTATCGAAATGCAATGTAGGTATAGTCTTCTCCATCACTATTAAAATTATTGTATATGCCTCCGTTGGATGGGTTTGTCTGGGACTGGCATACAGTTAATTTGGAAACACCCAGATTTACTCCCAGACTGTTTCCCTCCTTTGTGGCAAAAGCCAGACTACTTTTATTGTATCCGCCATTCGGCATGTAAAGGCTGCTGGCGGTAAGCGGGGCGAACACGATGACCAGCCTTGCGTCAAAAGGCAGGGCAATATCCTGTTTCGGCGCCCCGTTTCCGCAGTAGCTTCCAATGGCAATACCATCCTTCAACAATGTCCGGTCGGCGGCAGACAGGTGCATCTCCGTATTGTGGAAATGCGATGTCAGAAGGCTGTCCAGCAGCATGTTGTCATCCACAAAGTCTTTTCGCATCGGCTTGTCCGTTCCCGCCCAGCAGTTGAGCCCCAGGCTCGTTTTGTTGTTTGTCGGCATAATTTCCTCCTTACAATTGCATCCGGCCGCCGCCGTAATTATCCACCGCATCCCATGTAAGGCCCATTTCCTCCAGCGCGTCAAACATTTGGTTTTCTCCGTCGATATTGTTCCATGAAATGCTTCGAAAATCCAGCTCCGCGTCTAAATGGGCCGGAAGGAATAATTTGGCGGCCTGTTGGATGGAAAGCCCCTGCTCGCTTTTGGCGCCGGCATCCTTGCAGTTTACATAAATCTTCTTTTCCGGAATATATTCACACACTTCCACGTCGATCCCCGGGGCGGACAGCGCGTATTCCATATCCTTTCGGGTAAACGAATTCGGCGTGACCGCGCTGCGTTTTAGAATCCGGCCGCGCCGTTCCTGCGTGCTTCCGGCCGGTTGAATCCGCAGCAGGCTTTCCCAATTCAAAAGGCCGTAGCCCGAAGCGGTCGCAATATAGCTTTCCCTTTGCAGCTCCGTCAGCGCTTCAAAAACCATATCCAAGCCGGCCGCATACGCCTGCAATTCATAATCTACCTGCGTTGTTCCGTCCAAGGCATACAGCCCTGTCGCCCTCATGCTGGAAACCATTGATTCAAGCACGCGCATCAGTTCACCCCCGCGTAAGTGCCGATTTGTACCGTGCCGCAGACGGCAAGCTGACTGGGAGCAATCTTTTTATCGGTAATAACGGCGTTGTCAAACGCATAATTCTTGATTTTTCCGGTAGAAAAGATTTGAACGCCCAGCGCGGCTAAAATCACCGGCTCTCCCACCGACAAATCTTCAAAATACCTTCGGATTGCCTGTTCGCAGGCGGTTTTCGCCTCATCAAACGGCACGTTGTCCGCGGGGGCTACGTATACGCTGATTTTTACTTCCACCGTCTGCGCGGAGGAAACAGCCACATTTACGTTTACCTCCCGCAGTTCGTCCAGTTCTTTCTGCACCTGGCTTACAATCTCCGGCGAAGGCGCCCCTCCCCGACCGCCGAGATACACGCCGACGGTTCCCGCGCCCCTTTCGCGCGGCACAACGCCTACTGAATACACGCCGTCGTGCTTTATGGCGCATTCGCGGTAAAACGCTGCGTTCGTCCCGTTGGAAATGCTTGCGTAGCTTTGCATCAGGCGGCTACGCAGCTCACTATCGCTTTCGCTGTCCATGCCGCCACGGAAGGGGATCGGATTTGTTACGGTTTCCAACGCCGGGGGCGGCGTGACCATCCGCGTAACCGTGCCTGCCTCCGTATTGCCGCTTCGCCCGCCCTGCTCGGCTTTCGCCGGTACGGTGACGCTCAATTGCCCGCTTTGCAGAATTCCTTCCTGTGTTGTCACGTAACGCACCGGATTTTCCCCCGCGGTGGAACACACGGTTCCGGCGGGAATCACCGCGTTGTACCACAGCGTCGTACTGCGCTGAAAGGTAAGGCTTCCCGAAGCGGCCACCGACTGTTTCCGCGTCAGCCCGCGCTCCTGCGCGCGCATCTCCAACTGCTCCCCCTGTGCGCTCTGCGCGAAGGTCTGCATCTTCAACCACTCTACCGCGCTGCAAAGGGAATACACCTCCCCGGCAAGCACTTTCATGCGGATACCGATATCGGACGCGTCGTCGGGCGAATAGCCGGAGAGGGCTGTGAATTTTTCCTTCATGGCGGTAAGGATTTGATTATAACCGTACATTACAGCTTCACCTCGATTTCGCTTTTTTCCGCCCCGCAGCAAAGCCGGATCACAACCGCGCACGGAGGGTTTCCGGTACACGCGACGCTTTCCACCGTTATCTGCGGCAGGGAGCGGAGCGCCTCCTGCGCCATGGTAAACGCTTTTTCATTCAGCCCGCTGCCGTCGGCCTTCAGCTCATGCAGCCGGCTGCCGAGCTGCGGGTCATACACAAAACTTCCAAGCGGAATTTTCAGCCGGATTGCAGCGCGCTGCAAAAGCTCCTGTTCTCCGCTGATCTGTTTCGGCCTTCCGTTCGGGCCGAGAAGGAAATCCCCGTTCTTCAATGCCGTATCCAATCTATCCCTCCTTTTTCGCGGCAATAACCTGGCCGTTGATAACAACCTCGCCGCTGTTTTTCAGGTAGATACACGCCCCGCCCGAGGAAAACAGCATCAGTTCCCCCGGCGCAAGGCCCCGGTCGCCGCAAACTGCGCCGATGCATGCGCTTCCGGCATCCGTACCGATGACAACCGTCCGCGCTGAACTCGGCGGAAGGTATGCAATTCCCCACGGCGAAAGCAGCGGCAGCCCACGGTATTCGTTCATCCCCTGCATCACCGAACCGCCCGTCACTTCCGCTACCTGCCCCGCCGGCGGCTGCTGTTGGGCGGATATCATCTGCTGTGAAAGCCACATCCTCTCACCTCCTCAAAATATAACGGCTGCGCTCGCCGCTCGAATCCAGGCGGTACTCTATTTCCGCAATATACAAACCATCCAAATTCCCAAGCACCGGATCCCGCACTCTTGCGCTCTGCAAAAGGTGCGCGCAGATTTCCCCCGGGCAATCGACCACCGCCCGGAACGATTTATGCCGCGCCGCCCGGATTTTCGCGTCGGCATTGGTATTGCCCTCCGCAAGGCACCTTTTTCGGCGGATTCCGAGCGAAAGCGCTTCCTCATCCTTTACCGCTGTGCCATAGGCGCCGCTTTTCCCCGGTTTTATAAGGATTTCCGAAATCCGGTCGCAGTAGCGGTATTCCAAAAAGGCAGCGGAATAGGGGATTCCGCCGGAATTGTCAAATACCATTTCTCCGGTCAGGATTTCGCCCGATGCATCGAAAATCCCCTCAAGAATCCGCGGCTTCCTGCCTAAAAAACGGGTGCAAAAGCCTTCCGCCGCCTGCCACTCGCTCATGCCTTTGGTAACCGTCAGTTCCCCGGAAAAGCTTCTGCGCTCCCCGCGGAAGCCCGAAAATCCGTACGGCTTTATATGCCTTGTAAAAATCGTTTCCAGCGACGGCATACAATACGTCTGCGGAATCGCCTCGTTGTCCAGAAGGAGCGCGGCGCGGCTGCGTGCCGCCAGCGTAAGCGTCCGGCCCGCGCCGCAGCTTTCCTTTTGCTCGTCCGTAATTCCGTCAAATCGAAGCGTACCGTTTTGGCCGTAAATCCGGATAGCACAGATACGTCGGCCGCTCTCCACAAGGGGAAACACGCCCGTAAACCCGTCCGCCGGCGCGTCCTCCCCCATTACCAGCTTTGCCGAAACCGGGGGAGGAAGCGGGAACTCCCCCTCCGGCGTAACCCCGATATACTTCACGGAAGCACCACCCTTTGCCCTTTCTCAAGCCCGTTCGGCCACTGAATCATGGGATTCAGCCTTTTCAGCGTATCCACATCGGTGCGGAAACGGTTTGCAACGCTCCAAAGGTTTTCCCCGCCTGCGCAGACATAAATCCCCCCCGGAACCGTACCCGCCGGCATTTCGGCGGAGCCGTCCTCCACAAATACAAAGCTGTATGTAACGCAGTCCGGCTGGGCTTCGCCAATCATTTTCAGCGAAGTAAACGCCGCCTGAAAAGGAACCACTCCCGGAAGACGAAGCGTACCGCTGCCGCCCTCGGTAAAAACGGAAGCCAGCCGGCTGAATTCCTCCGCGCATCCTGCGCCGATAAATTCCCCCGTACCGGTAACAACCCGCTTGTCGCAGCCCAAATCCTGCAAAACGCTACCGAAGAGCGGCAGCTTCAGGTTGCTGACATTCCGGCTGTACTCCACCTGGATTTTTTGAGGGTTAAACGGCCAGATATAATTTTTATAGCTCATAGGCTGGTTTTTCACGGTTCTTCCCCCTCCCGCAAAGGATGCGGATACCGCCTGTAGTCACGTTCCATATTTTCCGAAAGCTCCTCCATATCCCTATCCGTTTTCCTGCACCTCCTTCACCAGCGTGCGCGCCGCCGCAACCAGCGTCATGGAGCTGCACAGCGTATTTCCAGCCCCGCCTGAGGCGGCGATGTCCTTCCACCGGCATCCGGAGTAAACCGTCCGCACACCGTTCCCAACCGCGATCAAATTGAAATTGCTAAGGCCGCACAGGTCCATCCCGCCGATGGACCGCACATTTTCCACCGTCAGCTCGTAGGTAATCCTTCCCTGTACGGTATCCACCGGTTCCTGCTCTCCCCAAGCGGAAACGGTCCGGCTCTGCTGTATGCATTTTACGGTGTAGCGGTCAGCGACCGCCGCCCGCTTGCCGTCGGCTTCCAGGCAAACCTCCCTGTCCGCGTCCGGCGCGAGCATTTTTAAGACCGCCCAAACGTACAGTTCTTCCCCGCCCATCATGGCAACGTCTGCGCGCTTGACCACGTAATTGCGCACGGCGCCCTGAATCTCATCGCCGATGCAGAGCTTGTGCCCCGCCGGCCCGGTGTAAAGATAATGCAGGTCGTCGTAATAATCCGTGGGAAGGTTCAGGCTGGCATTGCTTTTATACTGCAATGGCCTGAGAACCGCATTGACGGGATTTCCCCGGATACTGACCGCTTCCCCGTATTTCCGAAACATACCTTCCAGAATCTCTCGCCTTGTCATTTCCCTATCCTCTCAAACAGGAACCCTTCGTCCTTCAAGTACGGTGCGGCCGCCGCCGCAGATTCCAGCCATGCCCGCCGCGCTGTTTCCACGTTGCACATCCTTTTCGTCACCTTCACATCGCCTGCGGAAAAACTTTCCTCCCCGGCGCAGGCGTTTGCAAGCGCCCAGCGGTACAGGGCAAGGGAGGCTGCCGCAGCACAGAGAATCCCCTGTGCCGCGGCGCTGCCGTCCTTGACGCGCCGGCTGATCTGCGCCATCGCATCTTCACAGAACGGCCTGTATTTCGCAGCCTCCTTTTCGTCTAAATCCGCCATCAGGGCGAAGCGTTTCATCACATTTTCAATATCCAACTGTGTCACCCTTACGCCTTGTAATTCAGCACCTTCACCGCGCCGTTGAAGATTTTTGTGAAGCCTGCAATCGTGCTGATGCATGCGCGCTCAAGCTGGCGGTCGATCAGCTTGTCGTAATCCGTCTGCACGCCGCCCGCCTGCACCATTTCCAGGGCACAGGTTTTGTCCAGGCCGATAATCTGCTTATCCTCTAAATTCGGCATATGCAGAAGGTTCGCGCCGAGCGGCGTCGCCAGCTTTCCGGTTCCCTGGAAATTCAGCCCCGCGTTCGCGTCCTTGAATTCCGTGATGGAAAGGATATCCTTCGTCGTCGCGGTGGAAGCAAGCACCGTGTTCAACTGATACGGCGCAAGTTCGCCCCAAAGGTTTACCATGTCGCCGTAGGCAGGCTTGCCCGAAGCCGTTTCGATTGCTCCGGCGGGGGATTTTCCGTCGTCGCCGTACAGAAGCACATCCACCGCGTCGCCGAGCTGCGCCCTTGCGATATACGCGCCGATCTGGCGCAGGGTAACCGTAAACAGGTCGAGCTTCTGAAAGCGGAGCGCCTCGTAGCTTGCGACGAGCATTCTCCCGCGCTTGTGGAGTTTCACCAGATGATCCTGCGTCTTTATAACAGTCTGCGGAATCGCCGCACCCTCGGCGACGGGTTTTAGGGTCTTCTCCTCCGTTCCGGGATTGGAAGTAATCGTGCGGTAATCCATGGAGTTGATATTCGTTGTGGTTGCAACAAGATTCGGCAAAAGGTTCGCCATTTCCATGCCTTGGCGCACCGCGCGGTTCACATATTCCGGGAACAGCGCGGCGGAGTCCGCCGTCTGGAAGAATTTTTCAATGCGATCGCTTTCCACGCCGCCCACGCGGATCGAAAAACGCTTCAGCTGCCTTTGGTACGCGTCAAGCTCTTCCAGATTGCTACCCACGTAGTTTTCAGACGGGTCAAGGCTTTCCAGAACATCCGTAAAACTCTTGCCCGGAACGCCGTACATTCCCTTTTCCAATTTGATGGATTCATAAAACGCCATTATTCATTTCCTCCCGTTTTTAAAGAATGATTCCGCAGGTCTGCGCTGTGGTGTCCACATCCGTGACAAGAAGGCTTCTCCCTGTGCTGTCAACTTGTACCTTTCCGCCACCCGCTGCGCTCAGGGTCTGGTAACCCACCGCCGGAGCCGTTCCCGCATAGGGCAGAACGACGTACCCACGCAGCTGGACCGCCGCGTACCCGCCACGCACGGAAACCGCCACACCGCAAAAGCCCTCCTTTGCCGCACAGCCGCCCACCACGCCGTTTCCGGTCATTTTTACGGGCATCCCGACCGTTACGCCGGAACCCGCTTCAAAGGTTGCCGCTGCTTCACCGAAGCCGTTGAGTGAAATTTTCATATGTACTCCTCCTCAATCGTTTATATTTTAAATTCAGCGTTGCCGCCGGATTCCTTTTTCTGCGTACCGGCAAGCTGGGGCGTCAGGGGCAAAAGCTGTTCCGCCCTTTTCCGGTACGCGCTTTCAAAGCATTTCAAATCCTCGGCGCTCATCCCTGCCGCGACGCGCCTCAGCATTTCCGCCGACAGTTCCGGCTGGGAAAGGCCCGCGAATTTTACAAAGCTCTTTTCCAGCTCCATGCGGTACTGCCTTCCGCACTCCGCTTCGCCTTTCAGCCTTTCCACCTGCTTCAAAAGCGCCCGGGCCTGCCCGCCGGTCAGCGTGATTCCGCCGTCCGACGAAGCGATCGCTTTCAGGACGGCCTCCGCATTCTCTTCCCCGGCGGCAAAGCTTTTGATCACGCCCGCTTCCCGCTGTGCCGGAACCGCAACAAAGGACCATTCGTAAGCGTCCGTCGGCTCGTCCAGCACCGCGCAGCAGATCTGTCCGCCGTACATCTTTCCCTTCTTGTGCGCGCAGCCGCCCCTCTTTAAATCCGCACCGCAAATGCTGCAGGTTACCTTTCCCACCGCGCAGCCCACGCTGACCTCTTTTTTAATCCCGCTTTCCAATTCCAGAATCAGGTCGGCGTTCTTGCCGCACCGCGGCAGGTACGCCTGCGCCACCAGGCGGCAGTAAGGTTCGCCCGCCTTTGTCCGGCGCGTTTCATCCTGCTCCACCGCGCAGTCGTAAATGCGCGCCGTCTGGTTCTGCGTCTTCATGCTGTGGTTAAAAATGCCAGTTCTGCCTAAAAACAGCGGAGCGAGCTGCTTCAGCGCGCCAATGGAAAACCGCTCGTTGTCGCGGTCTATCTCGTTGTCGCACAGTACGACCGAAAAGGTGTAAACCTCGTCCGGGCCGAACTCCCGGCGCGTATAGCGGTTGATTTTCGAAAGGGCGTCCGCATCCGCTTTCCTGCTTTTCAGTACAAATCCCTCTTTCAAGTCATTCTTCCTTTCCTTCGGTTTTGAGGGCGGCTTCAATCTGCGCCGCCTTTGCGTTCATATACCTTGCGTTTGCCGTTTCCACCTGATCCTGCAAAGTGATATTGTCCCACTTGATTTCAAACTCCGGGTCATATCCGTTCAGGCGAAGCCACAGCCGGCAGATTTTATGGATGATCGGGTTCAGCTCGCGCCGGTACGCCTGCAGCTCGCTGGTCAGGATATCCGCCTGCTGGCTGGACATCCGCTCCGTTGACGACCACGAGAATCCCAGTAAAAACGGCGGAAGCCCAAGCTTTGCTACAATCTGCTCCAGCATTTCGCGGACGGGGACTTCACTATCCAGAATCTGGTTGTCCGCGCCGATCGCTTTAATGCTCACGTCGCCCACGGCGATAAAATCGCTCACGCTGTCCTTGCGCATCGCCCGGCTCCACTCACCGGCAATCTGCTGCGCGCGTTCCCTGGCAAAAGCGCGGTCGGCGGTGTCGCCGGCGGGCTTATAGGTAACGGCAAAACGGACGTTGCCCAGCCTCTCCCAGTTTATGCCAATGGTATTGTAAATCTGGAGCAGAATCCCGCTGACAAACGGCAGCCCGCGCAAAAGCGAAACACCCTTCGCGCTGCCCGGTTCCGGATTCAGCGCGGAACAAAACACCAGCTCCGGATAGCTTACCGGCTTGCTCCCACCGTTTTCCCGGCGGTAAACCTCCAGCTTTAAAGGCGACACAGCCCTCAGCTCCACATCGTCCAGCGAGGCGTTGTACAGCGCGACGATCCCGCCGTTTCCAACAACGATTTCGCCCACCGCATTGCCATAGGTTAAAAGCTGCGATAAATATCCGTTCAAAAAGCTCTGCACGCCTGCGTGCGTCGAATTCACCGGGACATTCCTTAAAAATTCATTTAAGGCGCCCTGTGCGTCCCGATTTTCACACTCTACTGCAAAAGTGCCAATCAGCCGAATGATTTTCCCAATCGCGGCGTCAATAATCGGAACAGCCTCGCGCAGCGCGGCGTAAAGCCGGTTTTCCCCCGATTGAAGCGGAACATAGCGGCTCAGTGCGGCAAACGGATAAGCGTTGGCCACCGTCTGCACCGCCTGCGCCACCGGCAGGGGCCTGTGTTTCTTTCGTATCATGGTTCTCCTTTCCCGCGCGGGGCGGCAACGGCAAAGAAAGCGTCCTCCCGTAACAGGAGCGTCGTTACAAAATACCGGATGTCGTCCATCGCGTGATCGTTTTCTTTTACCGGGGCGTCCCGGTTTTTGTCGTCGTTCCAGCGGTACAGGCCAAATTCCCGCACCGCGTCCGTACAGTTTCGGCAGATTTTGATGTCACCCTGCTTGAGCGCAACGCTGACCCTCCGAATTCCGTACAGCACATCGTTGTGCGCGGGCACCACATGGTATTTCCCATGCCGACGGATGACCTCCATAAAGCTCGCCGCGGAAGGGTCGACCGTCACGCTTTCAATTTCCCGCCCACCGCAAAGCTGCTCCAACCCCGCGTAATGCTCCTCATCGGTGCGCTGAATACCTGCGCTGCGCGAATCAAAATAGTATTCGTCCACCCGGTACCATACGCCGTCCTTCTCCCCCCAAAGCCCAATGGAGCATGGGTTTACCGTCCCGTAGTCGCAGGAAACGCGAAAGCGCCCGCAGCCATGCGGCGCATCGCAGAACATGGAATCCGTCATAAACGGGTACACTAAGCCTTGTGCGGCCACCCACCGTCCCAGCACAAACCGTTCGTAAAACGTTCCGGCGTACAGCCCACGGTAGCGCGCCCGGATTTCGGGGCTGAGCGATGGATTGTCCTCCATGGTGAAGTGCAGGTACAAAGCGTTTTTCTGCTCCGTTTTCAAAATCCATTCGCGGTAAAACCAATGCTGCGGATTTTCCGGGTTGCAGTTGAACCAGAATTTGGAGCCCTCCACCGAACAGCGGGCCAGCGCCTGCTCCACAAACGAGCGCGGCATCAGCGCCACCTCGTCGAATAGCACCCCCGAAAGGGTCATTCCCTGAATAAGCGCCGGGGAACCTTCGTCCTTTCCACCGAACAAGTAAAACCGGTTTTCATTCTTTCCAAGGGAAATATCCATGCGGTTTTCCGCCGCCGCCATCCGGCAGCGGAACCCGGCGTCCTGCAAGGCCGGCAGCAAAGTGGTAATCAGGTTCCGTTTCAGCGAGCGTATGGTCTTTCCGCAAAAGGCAAACGATCGGTTCTGAAAACAGCACAGCGCCCACGCCACAAACGAGATTCCAAGGCAGAGCGTTTTGCCGCTTCGCACCGCGCCGTCGCAGATGACCGCGTCCCGGTTTGCGTACGGGCTGCCCGGGCACCACCACGAAAGCGCCTGCAACTGCTTTTCAGAAAATTTCTTAATTCCCATTTCCTTTTTCTTTAAGCGAACGCGCGCACTCCTGCAGCGCACGGTACAGCGGCATGGAATCGCTGTTTGTTTCGCTCATCCCCTCCAGACTTTCCAGCGCCTTAATGCGGTCGAAAAACTTAATTTCCATTCCGCCGCCCCGCGGGCGTTTAATTTCTGCAATATTGAACAAATCCATTTTGTCGAGCGCCGCCAAATCCGGCTCGTCGGTAAAAAGCAGCCGCACCGCGTCAGCGATTCCCCCATAAGCCAGCCTTTCGTAGCCTTTTTTCACGCGCCTACGGATTCTTTCCCCTGTTTCCGAATTCCTGTCCAATCTTTCGCCTCCTTTCAACACACCCGTATTTACCGCCCGAAATTTCCCTGTAGAGGGAAAAAAGAAAAATTTTTATCAAGGATTGACAAGTGGGTATAATGATGATACTGTATATATACGATATATACAGTTCGTGTTGATGCCTGCGAGGTGATGAATTGGATATCATTATCAGCAATTCCAGCGGAAGACCGATTTATGAACAGATAACCGAACAGATTAAAAGCCATATAATCACCGGTTATCTGAATGAAGGGGACGCGCTGCCCTCCATGCGGCTCCTGGCAAAGGAGCTTCATATCAGCGTGATCACCACGAAACGCGCCTATGAAGATCTGGAGCGCGACGGATTTATCGAAACCGTCGCGGGCAAGGGAAGCTTTGTCGCGCGGAAAAATATGGCGCTTATCCGCGAGGAACAGTTAAAAAAAGCGGAAAGCTTTCTGCAAAGCGCGGTGGACACGGCAAAATCGTGCGGAATTTCGCTTTCCGAGCTTACCGAAATGCTTTCCCTTCTTTATAATGGCGAATAAATTAGCGTGCCGGAGGAATATTTATGGAAAATGTTATAGAGGTAAGGAATCTTTGCAAAAACTACCCGTCGTTTCAGCTCAAAAACGTCAGCTTTACCGTTCCAAGCGGCAGTATTGTCGGCTTTATCGGTGAGAACGGTGCGGGAAAAACAACCACTATTAAGCTGATTTTAAATGAAATCCGCCGGGACGCCGGTTCCGTTAAAATCTTCGGAATGGACAATATTCAGGACGAATGCAAAATTAAGGAGCAAATCGGCGTCGTCTTTGACGAAAGCTATTTTCACAGCGAATTTAAGGCTAGCGATATTGCAAAAATTTTAAAACGGATTTACAAAAGCTGGGATGATGCCCTGTACGACGACTACCTTCGCCGTTTCCGGATTTCCAAGGATAAAATAATAAAAGAATACTCCAAAGGGATGAAAATGAAGCTGAGCATTGCCAGCGCGCTCGCACACCACCCGCGCCTGCTGATCCTGGACGAAGCTACCAGCGGACTCGACCCGATTGTCCGTAGCGAAATTCTCGATATCTTCCTCGATTTCATTCAGGATGAATCCCATGCGATTCTGTTTTCCTCCCATATTACCGGCGACCTTGAAAAAGTCGCGGATTACATCACGTTTATCCACGAAGGGAACGTCGTGTTCGACCGCTCAAAGGACGACCTGATCTATCTTTGCGGAATTGTGAAATGCGGTGCGGCAGATTTTCAGAAGCTCGATAAAACGGAACTTGTCCGCTGGCACAAAAATGAATGCGGCTATGAAGCACTGGTCGAAAACCGCGATGAATTCAAGCGAAAGCATCCCAGGCTGGTCGTGGACGCGGCTGCCATCGACGAAATTATGCTTCTGTATGTAAAGGGGGAAAAAGCATGAGCGCATTGATTACAAAAGACCTGCTTACCATGAGAAAAATCGGAATAAAAATCGGATTTACCATCGTTCTTTACGTCCTCATCTTCTCATCCATGGGCAATAGTGCTTTTCTGTCCGCCATAATCATCATGTTTTCCGCTATGGTGCTTATGAACACCTTTGCCTATGACGAACTTGCAAAATGGGATATTTACCTTCTTTCCCTGCCGGTAACGAAAAAACAGATTGTACTAAGCAGGTATCTTCTCGGGTTTTTATTCATTGCCGTCGGATGCGCCGTATCCGCCCTGCTTGCCCTGCTTTCCAGCAAGATGGATTCGGAATTACCGGTGATTCTCTACTGTTTTTTTGCGCTTTCCCTTTGTGTTTTGGCTTTTATGATGCCTCTTCTCTATAAATTCGGCACACAGAAAGCCCGCCTATGGATCATTTTGTTTTGCTTTCTTCCCACCGCAGCAGCGACCATTCTGTCGGAACTCCATCTCAGCCTGCCCTCCTTCGGCCCCATTGACGATTCGACGTCGGAGCTTCTGTTGGCGCTCGTTCTGCCGGTTTCCCTGCTCCTGTATGCCGGGTCTTATTTTCTATCCTGCCGGATTTTTCAAAATAAAGAAATCTGATGTATAAACCGGAAAATAACAGGACATAATAAAAAGGAACGGCTTTCCGTTCCTTCTTCTTTTTTATTGTTTTCATCTTTTACTCCTCCCCTTTAAAACTCTCCTGTAAATGCTCCCTTTCGGAAATAGGCGGAAGGGAGCAGGGGAGCTTTTTATTGTTCCTACATAAACCTGGCCTTTCTGCAGAGTTGTTTTATTTCTGTAGATGATTTACGAAGAAGGAATTTCATGATACAATACAATTGTAAATATTTTACAATGTAAAAGGTGAAGGTTATGAGTGAATATGCCATTGTTACGGATTCCTCCTGCGACCTTCCTGCCGAATTAGCTGAGGAATTGGAGCTGACTGTACTTCCCCTTTCCTTTAACTTAATGGGCAGGGAATACCATAACTATCTGGACGAAAGAGAACTTCCTTTCAAAGAATTTTACCGTAGTATCCGCGAAGGGATGCTCTGCACCACCTCCGCTGTGAATATGGAAGCTTTCAAAAGCGCTATGGAACCCATACTTCAATCCGGCCGGGATGTGCTCTGCATCGCTTTTTCCAGCGGGCTGAGCAACACCTACAATGCCGCAAAGCTGGCGTGCGAAGAACTGACCCCGAAGTACCCCGAAAGAAAGGCCTACGCCGTGGATTCGCTCTGTGCGTCAATGGGCGAGGGCCTGCTTCTTTCTCTTGCCGTTGAGGAAAAACGGAAAGGCAAGAGCATCGACGAACTGCGCATTTGGCTGGAGGAAACGAAGCTTCGTGTCTGCCACTGGTTTACCGTTGAAAATTTGCACCACTTAAAACGCGGAGGCCGGATTTCCGGTCCAACCGCCTTAATTGGAACAATGCTGAACATTAAGCCTGTGCTCCATGTGGACGACGAAGGGCATCTGATCAACATGGGCAAAGCCCGGGGCCGCCGCGCATCGCTTCTGGCACTAGTGGACCATATGGAGCAAACCGCAGTCAATCCAGCGTCGCAGACGGTATTTATCAGCCACGGCGACGCAAAGGAGGATGCCGAATTTGTCGCCGAGGAAATCAAAGCCCGGCTCGGCGTAAAGAAATTCGTGATCAGCTATGTCGGGCCCGTTATCGGGGCGCACTCCGGCCCGGGGACGATCGCCCTGTTCTTCCTTGGTTCAAAACGATAAAATGCAGTGAAAAGAAATGCGGAACAAAATCTGCATTCTTTTTTTATTTAAAAAAACACGGAACGCCTCCTCTTTCAACAGGAAAGAGGAAACGTTCCCTTATTCCCAATGCCTTTCGGGCTTACAACATAAGAAAGCACCCCTTGCGGATGATTTTCTCATCGGCAAGGGGTGCTTTGCGTTTATAAGCTTTTCTGCTCTTTTGCGGCGGCTCTTTATTTCTGCTGGGTTTCCCCTTTATCTTCCAAAAGCTTCGTTTTCACTTCACGGGTCGCTCCATTTGTATTTTGGCCGCTTCCCATACGGAAAATCGTCAGCGTGACGGTATCGCCCGCCTTGTGCTTGTTCAGCACGGCGTATAAATCGTCCACGCTGGAAACCGTCTGACCGTCCACTTTCGTAATCACATCGCCGGGCACGACGCCTGATTTTGTCAAATCGCTCTCCGGGCTGATCTGGCGGATCATAACGCCGGTCGGATAACCGGAAAGCTCCGACTGAATCGCAGTAATGGTGGAGGCGGTTATGCCAAGGCGGCTCCGCCCGCTGACATATCCGCGCGCAATCAGATCGTCGATAATATTTTTCGCCCTGCTCACCGGAATGGCAAAGCCCATTCCTTCGTAGCCGGTCGCAACAATCTTGTTCGAGTTAATGCCAACAACCTGCCCGTACATATTCATCAGCGGACCGCCCGAGTTGCCGGGGTTGATGGCCGCGTCGGTCTGGATATATGTCATGCCGTTGTCGCTGTGGCTTTCAATCGTGCGGTTCAGCGCGGAAACATACCCGCCCGTCAGCGAGCTTGCGAATTCAATTCCGCCCGGATTGCCGATCGCGATTACCGGATCGCCGATTTCAAGCTGATCCGCGTTGCCAAACACCGCCGCGCTCAGATTATTCGCCTGGATGCGAAGTACCGCGATATCGGAAGTCTTGTCGTAGCCCACAACCTTGGCGTCATACTCCTTCTTGTTGTAAAGCACGACTTTTACTTTATAGGAACGGGAATTGTTTACCACATGGGCGTTTGTCAGGATATAGCCGTCCTTTGTTGCGATAATGCCGGTACCCTGAATGACGCCACCCTGGCTCCCCGCCGCCGCGGGGACTGTGGTTTCCACCCCTACCACGCTCTGCACCGTATTTTTGTAGACCGTCTTTGCGTCATACGGGTTGCCGCTTGGCTTAGGCTGAATCGTAATACCCGCCGCGTTGGCGGCGCCGCTGGGAATCTTTACGGGGCTCTGCGCCTGGCTGGAACCGGAAGCCGCGCTTGCGCTGTTGTTTTCTGCCGGCTGGGAAACGGTGCTGCCCTGCCAGCCGCCCTGCTGCTCAACGGCAATATGCACGCTGTAAATGCAGAAGCCCAGAACGAATCCACCGATGAGGATCCCGAGAAAGATCAGGAACACACGCATCCCGGTGTTTTTCCGTTTCGGCTGTTTGGGGCCACCGGGCTGACTCGGCTGCTGCAGATCCTGTGGGTTTTGCCGGGGCTGCTGCCCGTTGTTTTGCGGATATGTCCAGTACCGGTTTTGCGGATTGTACGGATTTTGCGGATTCTGCCCGTAGCCGCAATTCCCGTAACCCCCGCCCGGATTCGTATACTGTCCATAAGGATTGTAATACTGCCCGTAAGGGGAATAAGGATTCTGCGGGTTTTGGTACGGCGGCTGACCGCTGCCCGGCCACTCCTGCCGGGGGACAGAAGCATCCCCGCACCGGTTTTCGAAATCCGGTTTCGGCCCGTTCACCGCCTCCTTGTTTTCCGGAGGAACACCGTCCGTTTCCTTCGGCTCTACCGGCTGCGTATCCTCGTTTGCTTCCGGAGAATCCGACGGCCAGATATTCTTTTCGCCATTGTCGTTGTTATCGAAATGATCGCTCATAAAGCTATTCCTTTCTAAGTGAATTACTCTTTCGCCTGTTCCGCAGAACCGTCTTTCAGCTTAGGCGGCTCCTTGATTTTCGGAATCCAAAATTCAAACTGGCAGTATTCGTTCTGCACACTACTTACGGTAATCTCACCGCCGTGCAGCTTTACGATGGTTCTTACGATATAAAGGCCGAGACCCATTCCGTTCTTATCTTGGCTGCGGGATTTGTCGGTTTTGTAAAAGCGGTCAAAAATCAGCGAAAGCTCGTCGGGGGCAATTCCCGCCCCGCTGTTTTTAATAATCACGCTGGTCCGATCGGAAAGATCCTGGATGCGGATTTCAATATAGCCGCCTTCATTCGTAAACTTTACGGCGTTCTCAATTAAATTATATACAACTTGGTGGATCATATCCGGATCTCCGTCAACAAAAAGGCTTTCCGCGTCCTCAAGCCCCCGGATTTCCAGCTTTTTATCCTCAATCGCTTTTTCAAACGACAAAAAGGCAATCAAAATCGTATTTGTTAAATCGAACCGCGCTGGGTGCAACTTCAGCTCCCCGCTGTCAATCCTCGAAAGGGCCAGCATGGTGCGGACCAGGCGGGAAAGGCGTTTCACTTCTTGCGAAACAACCGTCAGGTAATACTTCTGTTTTTCCGGCGGAATGGTTCCGTCCAAAATGCCGTCGATAAATCCGGCGATCGTCGTCATCGGCGTTTTCAACTCGTGCGAAACATTCGCCACAAAATTGCGGCTCGCGTTTTCTCCGGAGGCCAGCGACCTTGCCATGTTGTTGAACGCCATCGCAAGCTGGCCGATCTCATCCTCACTCGTAACCGGCACGCGTACGGAAAAATCCCCTTTCCCGAACGAGTGGGCCGCTGCCGCCATGTTCCGCAACGGGCGCACCAATTTGTAGGAAAAGAGCCAAACCGCACAGAACGAAATGATGAACGCCGCAATCGCGGCCAACAGGAAAACGCGCATAATCTCGCCGAGAAAAATGTTAAAAGAGCGCACATTGTAAGCGGTGAACACCGCGCCGATTACGGTTTTGCTCCCGTCCACATTCATAACGGTAATCGGAACGCCTACAACATAATAGGGCTGGCTGTAAATCCCGCCCATGGTTCCCTGCGCGGTGTACCCCCCTGCAACGACCTTTTGAATAATGTCCTGGCTGACCTGCTTGGTTTCGTTTACCGCGCTCCCGCTGTCATAGGAAGCGATTTCAATCTGTCCGGACAGCCGCGTTACAAAAATGTCCGCGTCAATGTTTTCGGAAAACGCCGCGATAAATATCTTCATGCGCTTCCCGTCAATGGAATAGAAATTATCCTGTACGGAAGTAACGCTGTTTGCGGCGATCGTTGCCACGCTTTCCGCGTTTTTGCGGAGCAATGCGCATTTTTCCGAGCGCCAGTAATTGGAAACGAAGATCAGCATAACAAAGCTTAAAAACAAAAAGCTGATCACAACAATCAGGGAAGTAATCCGTAAATATTTTTTAAAAAGCGTTTTTCGCATTTTTTATTCCTTAACTTCAAACTTATAGCCAACGCCCCAAACGGTTTTCAAAGCCCATTTGTCGGAAACTCCCTCAAGCTTTTCCCTCAGCCGTTTCACGTGGACGTCGACCGTACGGCTATCGCCATAATAATCAAAGCCCCAAACCTCGTCCAGAAGCTGGTCGCGTGTGAAAACGCGGTTCGGATTGCTTGCCAGATGGTATATCAGTTCCATTTCCTTCGGCGGGGTGTCAATCTGCACGCCGTTGACGCGCAGCTCATAGTTCGTCAAATTGATGGAAAGCTTATCGTACTTCACTTCTTTAACGGTTTCATCGCCGTTTTTGCCCAACCTGCGAAGAACCGCCTTAATCCGCGCCACTACTTCCTTCGCTTCAAACGGTTTCACCACATAGTCGTCCGCGCCCAGCTCAAGGCCCAGCACTTTATCGAAAACTTCGCCCTTTGCTGTCAACATGATAATCGGGCACTGTGATTTCTTGCGGATCTCGCGGCAGACCTGCCAGCCGTCCAGTTCGGGCAGCATGATGTCAAGCATAATCAGATCCGGTTCTTCCGTTTCGAAAGCCTCCAACGCCTTGCGACCATCGTTGGCAATGACAACCTGGTAACCTTCTTTTTCAATGTAGAGACGTAAAAGCTCGCATATATTCTGGTCGTCGTCAACCACTAATATTTTTCCAACCGGCATTTTTATCCTCCTTCATACCCCCGTGGTAAATTTCTGACAATTCTCCTATTCTGATTATACGGGAATTCGCCGAAAAAGTCATGAATTTTTTATAAAAGTTTTTGAAGATTGTGTGAATGCCGGAAAATACAGCCCAATACTTCCTAGGGTTTGCAGGACTGTTCCAAAAATGCACTACCGTTTTTCTTCTGCCTTCCGAAACGTCCATGCTAACAAAAATCCGGGCGCTGGTGCATGACCCCGCGTCCGGATTTTTCAGGGCGCCGAAGCGCCCTTTAACCGCTGTGCAAAACGGCATTGGCTTATTTCGAAATACTGTTCAAAAGCCCTCCCTTTTCGATAATATTCTGAATAAACGGCGGGAAAGGCTGTGCCTTATAGCTTTTTCCGTTCGTCCGGTTTTGAATCACGCCGTTGTCAAAATCAATTTCCACCTCGTCGCCGTTCTGAATATCCCGCGCTGCCTCGGGGCATTCCAGAATCGGCAGGCCGATATTGATTGCGTTACGGTAAAAAATGCGGGCGAATGTTTCGGCAATCACGCAGGAAATACCGCTCGCCTGAATCGCAATCGGGGCGTGCTCGCGCGAGGAGCCGCAACCGAAATTCTTCGCGGCCACGATGATATCGCCCTTCTTCACCTTCTTGACAAAATCTGCGTCGATGTCCTCCATGCAGTGTGCGGCCAGCTCCGCGTGGGAAGCCGTATTCAAATATCTTGCGGGGATAATCACATCCGTATCGACGTTGTCCCCGTATTTGTGTACAAATCCATGCGCTTTCATTTCTGCACCCCCTCTGTCAGTTGTTCCGGATCGGTAATATAGCCGGTTACGGCGCTTGCCGCCGCCACAGCCGGGCTTGCCAGATAGACTTCCGATTCAATATGCCCCATGCGTCCGACAAAATTGCGGTTTGTTGTGGAAATTGCGCGCTCCCCCTTGCCGAGGATGCCCATATGCCCGCCAAGACAAGGTCCGCAGGTCGGCGTGCTGAACACCGCCCCGGCTTCGACGAAGATTTCCGCCAGCCCTTCGCGCAGCGCCTGCAGATAAATCGCCTGTGTGCCCGGCAGAATGATGCAGCGCACATCCTTCGCAACCTTCCTGTCCTTGAGAATCGCCGCCGCCGCTCGCAGATCCTCCATCCGTCCGTTCGTGCAGGAACCGATCACGCTCTGGTCGATTTTGATTTTTCCGACTTCATCAATGGTTTTTGTATTTTCGGGAAGATGCGGGAACGCAACGGTCGGACGGATTTTTCCAAGGTCAATCTCCACGGTTTCGTCGTAAACCGCGTCCTCATCTGCCGCGTAAACAACCGGCTCATGCTGGAAGCGGCCCTTCCCGTAATCCAGCGTAACCTCGTCCACGGGGAAGATCCCGTTTTTCGCGCCGGCCTCAATCGCCATGTTTGCAATGCAAAGGCGGTCGTCCATGGAAAGGTATTTCACGCCGCTGCCGGTGAATTCCAGCGAACGGTACAGCGCGCCGTCCACGCCGATTCTCCCGATGAGGTGCAGAATCACGTCTTTGCCGCTCACCCATTTCGTGGGTTTGTTTTTCAGCACAATCCGAATCGCGGAAGGCACCTTAAACCACGCTTTGCCGGTAATCATCCCGGCGGCCATGTCGGTGGAACCCACGCCTGTAGAAAACGCGCCGAGTGCGCCGTAGGTGCAGGTGTGCGAATCCGCGCCGATTACGCAGTCCCCCGGAACAACCAGCCCTTTTTCCGGCAGAAGCGCATGCTCAATGCCCATCTGCCCCACATCAAAGAAATTCGTAATCTGATACTGATTTGCGAAGTTCCGTACCTGGCGGCACTGTTCCGCGGCCTTAATATCTTTGTTCGGTGTAAAATGATCCAGAACCAGCGCAATTTTATCCTTATGAAAAACGGAGGAAGCCCCGCATTTTTCAAATTCATTGATCGCCACCGGCGAGGTAATGTCATTTCCCAGAACCAAATCAAGTTCCGCCTCGATCAGCTGCCCCGCGCTTACGCTTTCCAGCCCGGCGTGCGCGGCGAGGATTTTCTGCGTCATCGTCATTCCCATAGTGGGTACCTCCCTTAATTTCGATTTGTCTTATTATTGCATAAATCTTGCGCAAAGAATGTATCATATGTTACAATTACAAAAAACAACAGAATCCATCACAACCGGGGCTATGAAAAGGAACATGGTTCCCATTCCTTGAGGAAAAAAGTCCACAGGCAGATCCGCCCCCAATCGCATTTCACGGAGGATTGACATGGAACCGTCGAATAAAAAGAAATGGGATGTGCTGGAAAGAACCCACACATCCCATGTTGTTGAAAAGGATCGAATGATTTACTGGCAGGAAGCGCTTGCCGATGAATTTTATTATTTGAAAAGCGGGAAAGTGAAAATTTTTCTCAGCTCGGAGGACGGCGCAGAAAAGACCCTTACCGTACTGGAACCGGGGAATATTTTCGGCGAAGCGGCCTTTTTTGACGGCATGCCCCGCGTTTCCTCCGCAAAAGCGCTCGTAAAATCCGAAATCATCACCGTCACCCGGAAGAGCCTGATGGAATGTATCCGCCGCGAACCGCAGCTCGCCATGAACCTGCTTACCTATCTGTCGCAGACGATCCGCATGCTTTCCGCACAGGTGAATTCCATGACATTTCTGCAGGCTGACCAGCGCCTCGCGCGGCTTCTGCTCAGCCTGGCGCGCAACGGTACTGTACGCGCCACGCAGGACGACCTTGCGGGCCTTGCGGGTATTTCGCGCGTCACCGTAAACCGCACGCTGGCGGGATTTTCCAAAAGGGGATGGATCCGCGCCCGCTACGGCGCGGTGGAAATCCGGGACGAAGTGGGGCTTCTCGCTTTTATTGGCGGCTAAATCAGTTCTTTGGCTTCATTGTCGGGAAATTTTTCTTTCCACTTTACAAGTTTTACCGTAGTTTTTCATTTGTTGCTTTTGCAGCTTTTTTATTTCTCGAAAAAATCGTATTTTTCATATTTCCCATGGAATTTTGGCATCCGTTTAAAGAAGATTGAAAACGATATATTGCAGGCTCCAGGATATGTAACTAGAGCGCAGAGCAACATTTCACGTAGCTGATTCATAGGCAAAATACTAAGTTTGGAAAAATATAAAAGATGGAAATGGCGCAGATATAAGAAAAAGGCCTTTGGAGATTTCTCTGATGTGGTCTTAAAATTATAGTTCAATATGATTTGGATTATAGAGTGGTATAACAGATTTATCTTCTTCCACTCCAAAAATAAAATCCACCAATTTTTGAGAATCTACAGACTTCTGCCCATGTGCAGCTGTCGGAATACCTATGCCATAAAAGAATGTTTTAACTACGTTTCCCTTCAACAACTTGGAACAAAACGCATGTATTCTAAAAATAAGAAATTACGTTCATCAAAATCGTTATGCTTTCTATTAGCAAGAGAAAATCCCTGACAAGGTACTCCACCAGTTATAAGGTGAATTTTTTCTACGCCTCTTTCTTCAAGCAATCTTTTTACATATAGAGGGTCTACTTTTTTTATGTTCCCCAGACACCCTATTGAATTGGGATGATTTAACATCCACGTATTCATTGCAGGTTTTAGATGGTCTACTCCAAACACAGACTGGAAACCAGCCCAAGAGCAACCTACTGCAAAACCACCCGCTCCGCAAAACAGGTCCAACATCGTAAGTTTTCTCTTATCATGTTTGAATCTATCGAGGTTTATATACTCAACATCCTCATGAAGATATGAGCTTTTTTCTACAGGGACAGAATTATCCCATACATTTTCAACGATACTATTCTCACATAGCGCTTCATTATTTTTTGGGGTTTTGTTAACCATAAGAACTCCTTGCCTTGAATATAAAACCGGTAAGCGTTTCGGCCTACCGGTTTCATCATCAGCTTTCTGCCATTAATAAATGGTCATAAACCGGTCGCAAGTCGCAAATTCTCTATTTGCAAATTTCATACTAGTCTAGTACAATTTTGCGCCTGCCGGAATATGGTCATCAACCATCAACAAGTGGAGCTTTTCTTCGCCTTCTTCTTCGTGAACGGCACTAATAAGCATACCGCAAGAGTCAATGCCCATCATCTTTTTCGGCGGCAGGTTTACGATAGCGATACAAGTCTTGCCTACCAGTTCTTCAGGCTCATAATACTCGTGAATACCGCTTAAAATCACACGGTCTTTGCGTTCACCGTCATCTAATGTGAATTTGAGAAGCTTCTTTGACTTTGGTACTGCTTCACAAGCCAAAACCTTTACTGCACGGAAATCGGACTTCGAGAAGGTATCGAAATCGACGGTATCCTCAAACAATGGCTCAATCTTTACCTTAGAGAAATCAATCTTTTCATGCTCAGCTTTTGGTGCTTCCTCAGCCTTATTTTTCACATCATTTTTGCCGTTAACATTATTCAAGGGCTTCATTGTCGGGACGATTTAGGACATCGTTTCAATTCTTGCTATAACCCAACATAGTTCAAAATAAGTCGCAAATCAGATTTTTTCAAAATCCTACTTTACTTTATTTTCGATTAGTTTCGTGGGGGCTTTGTGTAAAAATTGATGTAAATGATGTAAATGCTCTAATCCGCCAACTATGAAGTCCGTATCATTATAATCTGTTAAACTGACACCTTATTATACTCATTTTTGAAGTAGGAGTCAAGACCTTCAAATTCGGACTTCCTCAGTTCCTTCGTTACATCGGTATAGATGTTAAGCGTAGTTGAAATATCTTTATGACCGAGCGTGTCCTGAATGACCTTAACATTTACCCCTGCTTCGCACATTCTTGTTGTGAAAGTGTGCCTTAAAGAATGACAGCTAAAATGCGGGAGCAATACTTCTGCGTTTTCATCTTTCAATAACTGCTCGTCGTTGCAGTCACGGATAATGCGGCGGATTGCTTTGTTCAGGGTTGCCTGATGTTGCGGCTGACCAAAACGGTTGATGAAGATAAAATCGGTGTATCCATCGACAGTCGCTTCGCAGTGAAGGTCGAGCAGTTCCTGCCTTTCCTTTTCCATTAAGAATGCTTCTTTGACGAAACCGAGCATAGGCACTTTTCTTCTTCCTGCCGGGGTTTTGGTCGTATTAACATTGAAGTAACAGCCACGCTTACTGCCCTCAGTACGGTGGTCATAGTAAACCAGCGTGTGGTTCACATCAATGATACCTTCTTCCAAATCAATATCGCACCATCTTAACCCTGTAACCTCTCCAACACGAAGCCCCGTACCAATCATAACCGCAAACACCGGATACCAATACTTTGATGTCGGAGAGTTTTTCAGATAGTCAAGAAACAACTCTTGCTCCGGCTTTGTTAAGGCTCTACGCTTCTCGGTCTGAAAACAATGGGACTGTTTCAACTCTTTAAGCACATTGTTTGACGGGTTATTCCTGATGTAGTCATCATCGACCGCCATATCCAAAATCTGATGGAGAACCGTATGAATATTATCAATGGTTGCCGGCTTCAGATGGCGTTCGTCTGCAAGGTAATTATAGAACCTCTTTATATCTGTTTTTCTCAGAGAAGATACAGTCTTTGAGCCTATCTGATGACGGACAAAGGTCTCATACATATACTTGTAGTTTTCAAAGGTGTTGTTTTTCAGTCCACGCTTCAAATCCTTCCAAAGCTCATATATGTCATTGACCGTTGTGTAACGAGCTTCTGCCTTAATGCCATCGCTCTTGTCTTTTGCGATTTGTTCCTCTTTGTATCGCAGTTCATCAAGTGTCTTGGCATACACATAACGCCTTTTGTGGTTTGCATCCGTCCAACTGAAATGGTATGTACCATCGGCTCTCTGTGATTCGCCTGTACGAAGCACTACTCTTGATTTGTCTTTTCTTTTTGTTCTTGGCATAATTTTTCCTCCCTTAAATGCGAAATTGCTTATCAAGATAATCAATAAATTTGTCTCGGATTACACAGACCTGAACACCGTTAGTGACAGCAAAGGGACAATCACCCTTCATTATGATTTGCCTGATTTTTGTCCTGCCGATACCGGTGTACTCAGCTGCTTCCTCAACCGTTAGAACCTTCTTCTCCCAAAAGGGAGCATTTTCTTTTCGCTTTTCGAGTAAGACTCTGTAAGCTAAAACATCGTTGTCCATAAGCCCTCCTTCCTATATTGAGTACATTTTCTCAATGTACTCATCAAAAACTCGTCTCTTAATCATTCGTCTGTTTCCTACCCACAGAACAAACGGACATTTTTCTTGGCTTGTCATCTCATAAAGTTTGTCTCTGCCTATACCTGTGTAAGCGGTCGCTTCATCAATCGTAAGATAAGGCTTTACCCAAACCGGCACGGTTTCCGACCGATTACCTGAATTATTCAATTCAGTCTGATTATTTCCCATAACACCACCTCCATCAGAGGGAATACTGCGATGACAGGTATTCCTCAAATTGTTTTCTTTTAATCAATCGCTTTGCTCCGTTCCAAAGAACGAAAGGACAATCTTCGCTATTCGATAGCTCTTTTATCTTTGATGTGCCAATGCCCGAATATTCCGAAGCTTCTTCAACCGTAAGGTTCATTTTCTTCCAAATAGGGACACTCGGCATATTGGATTTAAGTTGTTTGTCAGACATATGCTGTAACCTCCTTGCCTTTGGTGATTACAGCATACTCAAAAGTCTGCGGTACGCCAATTATGCGAATCGGCTCATCGCAGACTTGACTTTTTGCTTAAATCGAGTATTGCCTTTCGATAAATTCGTCAAAGACTTTCCTTTTAATCATTCTTCTGCTACCAATCCAAAGAACAAAAGGACAATCCTGACTTTCCGTCATTTCATAAAGCTTTCCCATTCCAATACCGGAATAAGCTGCCGCCTCCTCAATAGACAGGTTTGGTTTACACCAAAGAGGAATGTTGTAACGCTTCTTTTTTTCACTGCTATTTGACATTCCTGCCCCCCTTTCCTTTGACCGAGGTGCGTTTGTCATAAACGATGTAATCCCAACCGCTGTTATTGCACTTATCGCAGTGGTCTTTGCTTTTCGCAAACGGGTCAAGACGCCTGACAACATAGTTTGGGTCGTGGATATAGTCGCTCAGGCACTTGGGGCATAAGCAACGAACATCTCCGTTTCTGTCTGTGTTGTAAATCCATAAACCGAAAGTCTTTTTAAGAGCTGCGTTAATTTGCTTCCAAAGCCTTTCATCGTTTACCGAACCAATGTAGTCTGTCAGTTCATCCTTATTGACGGTCTGTATCTGTTCAAGAAGAACCATTGACGGCTTCTTCAGACCGAAGTCCTCACCCAAAATGATGTGTGAAGGAAGATACTTCTTTTTCATCACAGCCGTAACAGCCGCAACAATAATTGTCGGAGCATTTGCATTAAAGTTGTCCGCCTGAATTACCATTACAGGTCTCTCTCCCGACTGGACAGACCCCTCTCTTTTTCCAAAATCGTAGTAGAATAAATCTCCACGCTGAATTTCATTTCTCTGCATATATGTATAACCTCTCTGTTCATTTAGTCTTGAAAGTGCATTTCGTATCCGGATTTGAAATAACCCCTTCACTCATTTGGACAAAGGGGGTCAAAATGCACACCCAAAATCAGAGGTTTTCATAAAATTTCTTGAAATTTTTTCTTGCGGCAGCAATCGACTTATCTACAACGCTGTAATATACTCCTTCTTCCTTTGCAATTTTTCTTGAACTCATACCTAACAAAATCGCTTTTATCAGTCGTTCTCTCTGAACAGGTTTCAGCATTTCCAAGACCTTTCTGACTTTTGCAATTTCTAACTGGCGAAGCTGTTCCTTTTCTTCCTCAATCCGTTCTTCTTCCGCTTGCTCAAACGGGTCAACAAACGGAGTAATCAGTTCCCGGTGGAATTGTTCAGAGATGTCATCTTCATACCCGTACACATCGATTGTTCTTTTTGCTCGCTTTTCGTACTTATCGTTGTTTCTGTATGACTCGTCAATCACTTCGCCCTGAGCCATAGAAAGCAGAATGAACGGAGTGTACCGACGGATAACATCAGGGTATTTAACCCACAATTCTTCTTCCGCCAGTTCTGTTACAATCGCCCATTTCTCCGAGCCGGTGTAACCGTGATATTCATACCGAAGATTGATGAGCTTGCAGTCGTTCGAAAATAATAATTCCTGTTGTTCTAATGTAAGTTTTGTCATTGTCGTAATCTCCTTAAATTTGAATTTTTGAATTTGGTTGAAATCAAAAATTCGGAGATTACGGATACTTGGCGATATATGCCAGCCACTTATATGTCACGGTCTTGCTCCTTTCGGGAGCTACAAAAAAAGCCGGACACCAAGAACATTAGGATATTTCTATCCCTTAATTCTCAGCGTCCGGCAATTTGATGACTCAGGAGCTTTCGCTCAAGGACTCGTGGCTCGGTACATCTGCCCGATATTTAATTGTTCGCTCTGTTATTACTTCTTGTTAATCTGTACTTGACCGTTCCCTTGCGGAGGGACAGGTCAACCTCTACTACTCTGTGGCAGTTCGGACATTTCAGTTCAATAACACCTGTTGTCATTGTTACCTTGTCAAAAATACGCCAGCCACAGTTTTTGCACCTTACGATTATCTTTTGTTCCAACGATTTCATAGCTCGCTCACCTCCGGATAAACCGTAACCAAATCAAAAGGATTATCAAGATACTCCTTTTTCAGTAGTCCGAGCTGTTTCATTCGTATGGCAAGTGCTTTTTTTGAACACCCTAAAAAATCGGCAAGTGCGTCAAACCTTTTATATACGCCCGGAAAGTATATCTTGTTTAGACACTCAATCTTTTCTCCAAGACTGAACAGATACATTCCCTGCTTTATAAGGTTTTCGGGAAGAAGGATAGCTGCTCCAAGCGTATTTGCCTGCCATTCCTCCCAATCGGATATAGGCTTATTCCTCTCGGAATTTGCCTTGTAATAATGTACTCCGGCAGATTTCTGTGTCACGCCGTAATCATTCGGGAACAACATCTTGAATATCTGATGGCTGCCCTCGTGCATTAAGGTAAAGTTCTTTCTGCCTTTCAGCTTGCTGTCAAAGTTCAAGTCCTTTTCCACGAGAACGGTTTTTCCGTCCAAAAAGAAAAAGGCTTCGTTATCATCATCTTCAAATACCTGAACACCCATTTCCGTAAATGAGGTCATTCCGAGAATACTCCCGTCATAGGATAGGTGCTGGTATTCGACATTCAAGCCGAGAACCTTCTCCAAGAGAAGCTCCGGGTCAATTCTGTATATTTGTGTGTTGCGGACATCGGGAAGTGCCATATATGCCTGAACATATTTGTCGGCAATCGCTTCGATGTCAAATCTCGATAAATGTTTCAAGTTACAAAACCTCCTACCATTAGGATTTTGCTTCTACAAACCACTTTCCGTTTTCTTCGTCGAACAGAAATGTGGGCTTGCCGCAAATCTGTACCGTGTAGCGGATACCGGTTCCTCCGACTTTGGTGGAAGCCGCACGGCATTTCTGAATTACACGGTCTATCTCATATTTTTCATCATTCTCAAACTTGATGAAATTCGGACGAGCCGTTCCATCAGGTCTGTGTGTTACATTTACTTCAACATAAACTTTTCTTCTATCGGATTCCATTTTTATACCTCGTAATTTCTCAAAGTCAAAACCAATCTTCCCAAGTGCTTGTATCCGTCGATGTTCTTATCCGACACCCTGTACTTGGGTCGGTCATCTCCGGCAGTATTGATGTAACAGGAAAGCCTTCCTTTCTTAAAGCGTTTTTTTCGGTCAAAGAACAGGAACATTCCTTCATATATACCGTAGTCGGTAAAATGGTTTCCGCCGTCCGCACGGAAGATAACAATATCTTCGCTGCACCCCTGCAAAAAGCAGTCGGGTATCGTAACATAAGCCGTAACCTCTTTTTCGTCAATCACATTTAGCCCTCCTTAACCGACCATACCTGTCGGCATCGTGATTTCGGCTTTTTCCGGTGGTAGCCGCAGGTTCTGACACAGAACCCCATTCCTTATGCTGTCCTTTCCGAAACGCCGTCTGATTTCTTCAACACACTTTTCCATTCTCTCCAATTTGTCCTGCTTGGCGGCGTCCATAAACATATCTATTTGACGGGGCGTGTCTTGTGGAACAAGATTTATGGCTTGTACCGTCACAGAACGGATAGGGTTATTCCACCCATATCTTTTTTCAAACAACTGAAAAGCGGTCTTTGCAATAATCATCGGAGACTGTGTAGGAAGTGCAATCTTCGTCTGCCATTGCCTTGTATTGAGTGTGTTGTCTCTAATATGTATTGCGACACCTTCTGCACTCAGTCCGTGAACACGGAGCTTGTGTCCGATGTCTTGGGTCAATTCGAGAAACACGGGCCACACCTGCTCCGGTTTCTCTAAGTCTGCTACCGTTGTTATACCGTGTCCTACGCTTTTTATAGGAGAAGCGAAGTCTTTCTTGGCAACAAGGGAAAGGTCGTTACCATTGGCATAGTCCCATAAAACTACTCCGTTCTTTCCTAATCTTCTGCGTAAGAACTCAGGGTCGGTATTCGCTAAATCCCCGATGGTACGAATACAATAGCTGTCAAGCACTCGCTGGGTTGCCCGTCCTACACCGAGCAGGTCAGCGGCAGGAAGTCCCCAAATCTTTTCTCTGAATGTGTCCTTTGGAATTACGGTTACTGCGTCCGGTTTCTTCATATCCGAGCCGAGCTTCGCAAATATCTTATTAAAGGAAACACCCACAGAAATCGTCAAGCCGAGTTCAAACTTCATCGTTTCACGAATTTCATTTGCCACCTTTTCCGGCGAACCGAAAAGGCTTTCTGTCCCGCTAATATCCAGCCAACACTCATCCATACCATACGGTTCAACTTGGTCGGTATATCGCTCATAAACGCTTCTCGCAAGCTTTGAGTATTTGATATACTCCTCATAATGGGGCGGTACTACAACCAAGTCCTTGCACTTCTGTTTAGCCTGCCATACTGCGTCCCCGGTTTTCACATCAAAAGCCTTTGCTTTGTAGTTCTTCGCAAGCACGATACCGTGTCGTTCCTCAACAGAGCCGCAGACAGCAATCGGATATTTCTTTAATGCGGGGTCGAGCATACATTCGACGCTGGCATAGAAGTTGTTCATATCACAATGAAGTATGCTTCGTAACATTTTTTGAACCCCCTTGACATTTTGGGTAGTTTGGTGTACACTATGTGTAGTTCAACTTCCCAATTCATATTATATACACTTCAACTGTACTTGTCAAGAGCAAATGGGTAGTTCAACTGTAAATATTCTTTTAAGGAGTGAAATCACAATGACATTCGGTGAAAAAGTCAAGGCTGAGAGAACAAAGCTTGGTATGAGTCAAGATGAGTTAGCAGCTAAAATCGGCGTAACCCGACGCATAATTGGTTCTTATGAAAATGATAAATCCCGTCCGAGAGGAATGGAAAGATATAAGAAGCTGGCAGAATCCTTAAATGTAAATGTGAATTATCTGCTGTCTGAGGATGACGCTTTCATCGCTGATGTAGAGGATAAATACGGACGCAGAGGGGCAAGACAGGCTCAGGAGTTGCTTGCAGAAGTTACCGGTCTATTTGCCGGCGGCGAAATGGCTGACGAGGATATGCGTGAAATGGTTGACGCTATTCAGGAAGCATATCTTATTGCAAAGAAGAACAATAAAAAATACACCCCGAAGAAATACCGCAAAGACGAGTAATCCTCAAAGTGAACTAAGTCCAATATATGGGACACATAATAGTTTATAATTTATTATAGGTTAATATCCGATATACTATAATATGGGAGGTGAGCCGGATTGGGGTATTACACTACGGCTGAGATTGTGAAAATCGTAAACAAGCTCATTGACCGCTGCGGTACTCGTGACCCGTACAAGGTCGCAAAAGAGCTTGGTATCAATGTCATCTACCGGAATTTTGACAAGCAGCGTGGAGCATACAAGGTTATTCTAAAGAACCGCTTTGTTTTTCTTAAAAACGGTATGCACCCGGTCGTGGAGCAGATAGTGCTATGGCACGAAATCGGACACGATATTCTCCACAGGCAAGAAGCGGTTGCTGTCGGCGGGTTCAAAGAGTTCAACATCTTTGATATGAGAGAGAACCGTATGGAGTATGAAGCAAATATCTTCGCTTCTCAGGCTTCGCTCCCGGACGACACCATTTTGGAATACATTGAAAACGGCTATGATATTCAGCAGATTGCACGGGCAATGTGTTCCGACATTAACCTGATTGCTCTGAAAGTGGATACGCTGATTGCACAGGGCTATCAACTTCGCAAACAGGAACACCAAAACGATTTTCTTAAATACAATCACAAAATGTAAGACCGTCAAGTCTCGAATGAGATCTGACGGTCTTTGCATTAGATAATATAATTTTCTGCACCATCGATGTATCTTTCATAATCAATACGAAGCACATTTTCTTTGTTGTAGTGGTAACACATTCGCCCTGCCCATCCCAAAAAACAAATTGTCCCATTTGGTTGCAAAGCCATAATATCGTCCACCTTTCGTTCAGTCGGCTTAACATTATCTCCATAAGTAATGCCTTCTCTTTCAGCATCACTCATAAAACGATACTGTATCGCTTTGTTTTTGAGAAGGATATATACCTTCTTCTCCGTGTTAATGAGTTTTTTGATTGTTCGCATAAAAAATGCTCCTTTCATTTATTACTAAAAAGAGCGTTAAAAAAACAATCCTATCGTCACGATAGGATTGCAAAAATCATCATTACCTATCGTTCAAGCATTAGCACCTTGCCGTTTGGTAGGTTGCTGTGTGGTCATAGGGCTTGTCCCTCACACACTCTTAATAGATACAAAAAATATTAAATTTACTAAATTATACACCGAACTTGAACTAAAGTCAATTTTGAGAAATGTATGATGTAATCGGAAAGATTAGTTTTTATTATATCCAAATTGTTTTGTGCAAAGGGTATCTTTCCACCATTTTTCACGGCTCAGTATGTAATTATCATCCATTCGGGCGTTATAGTTTTCTAATACCGAATACTGAAAGTTTGATTTTATATAATCAAACCCTTTGGTATCAACAATATGTTTAAGTTCAACATTCCCACCGTGTCCATTCTCTATATAGTTAGTCCACCTTTGAAGCAACATTCCATACTGAGCAGTTGCCGAGCCAACATACATTTTTCCGTTGCTGATATCAGTTATAAGATAAACCGCTTTTTGATTTCTCAAAGCATCAAGCCAGCCGCTGCGTTTATTCCGAATAATCGTTTCCAGTTGTGAAAAACTCAATCTTATGTTCTCATAACCCGGAAATTCGTCACCATCATAAGCAGTAGAAAGAATTTCTATTACTTCCAGTTCCTCCATCATTGACTCATAAGTTCTTCCCATACCACGCTTCGTATTGTGATACTTCAAAACTAATCTGCCATAATACTTTCGATATTCTTCAATTTCCTCAGCTTCAAACCCAACATCATCAACGACATCTATCTCTTTTGTAATTCTCTTAATTGTTGTCAGCAACCATTTATCATCATAGAGGTAAAGCAGACAAATCGCAATCTGTCCCGTATGGAAATATCTTCTTTGATTGTGCCACAAAAACCACTCAATGTTTATTTTATCAGGGTCTCTTTTGTATTCCTCTAAAGGGTCTGTATTTCCATTAAAAACATTCAACTTGAGTCTGGTTTTGCCAATATCGCAATCCGGTATCTTAAGCAAGTCATTTATCAGAATCCTATCCATAACATATCTCCTTATTCGTGCAGGAAAACCTTAATATAAATCTTGACCCACGAGCCTTTCTTTTCCTCTGAGGTAATCTTACCGAAAAGGAGCTTCCCGGCGTCCATCAGGCGAGCAAATATTACATTATCCTGCTTCGGCACATAACCGATTTTTACTCCGTCAACAGTCTTTATGACAATCGCTTGCTTATCATATCGGTTATCGGGTTCTCTGAAAAACTCAAGTCTGTCATCGTTATTCAGATGTGGCTCTAATTCTTCGATACCCTCAATATGGGTTGTCCCGGCTACATATGTATCAAAAAGAAATATATCTTTTTCAAAAGGTTTGGGTATGGAAAGCTCTCCGCCTTTGCCGTGCAAGAGTCCTACAAGTCCGTTGCCGCCGGATTTAACCAAATCTCCCATTATCTCACCTCAACATTTCTTCAATTCTCGACTTATAAATAGAGATAAGTTCGTTATACTGTTCAAGAATATTTTCAAGTTCTTGTTTTTTCTGCTCGGTTTTCTCTGTATCCTGAAGAATATCCTTCATCGTGTACGGATACTCTGATTTGATATTATCAATGCTCTCTCTTATAGATTTCAGTAATCCCTGTAAACGCTCTCGTTCTTCGACAAGCTGTGTCATAGCGTCCTTATGCTGTTCAGGCAGCGGATTGTTTCCGACCATTTCGCCGATAATTCTCAATGTTCCCAAATCGCCGCTTTTATAGGCTGATACTGCATTATCAAATAATTGAACCTGTGCTTCTGAAACATCGGGGTTAATATCAGGGTGTAATGCCTTTACTATTTTACGATAGAGCTTTTTAAGTTCCTTGTTATCTTCGTCAGACAGGACTTCCGCCTTACTTCGTTTAAGAGCGTCATTCATCTTATCAATCTGCTCGTTGAGTTGTTTTTGATACTCTGCAAATTCATTATCGAGGGTTTCCTCAATGGCAGAAATAATGACCTTTTCCTGTCTGTTTTTCTTTGCCTGAATCAATTCAATTTTGCGTTTCAGTCGCAGAGCGGCACATTGAGCTTCATACGCCTTATACTCAATGCTGCCGAGTTTCAGCATATATTCTGTCTCTATATTCTTACAGATAACGAATTGAAGCTCGTCACGCTCCAGCAAAAGCATTGACAGCTCTGTACGCATTTTTTCTACTTCGCTTTTCAGCTTTTCAAAATCCGGGAATACAATAACATTACTCGGTGAAGATATTTCTGCCGTCGTCTCGGCGTTTTCTTCATCGTCCCTAAACATCATATACTCTGCGGCACGACCGGCAAGTCTTTTCCTGATTTCTTTTTCGTCCATTCAATCGCACCTCGCTTTACAGAATATAACCGACCTTTGACACACCAATTACCCCTCGGCGTAAAAATGTAATATCTAAAGTGTCCGGTTCAAAGGTATCAGGTTCAAAGGTATCAAATGAAAATCCTTCCGGTTCAAAGGTATCATACTGGAAAGACTCATATTCAAATGTTTCTATTCCCATTTGCTCAACAATCTCTTTTGGCAAGGTATAATCCTGTTCAACGAGACCAAACATTGTAAATCCTGAGTCCACACAGAATGCTACAACCGCTTTATATCCGATATTGTAGGTAAAAGAACCGATGATTGAACCAACAAAACTACCAATCATATAACCTAATACCGGTACTTCTATGAACGCCTGAGAAATCCCACCGCCAATCAATGAACAAGCTGAAATATACATATCTCTGACAAGCTCACCCGAAAGCTGAGTTCTTGTTTTCTTTCCAAGAGCAACTTGAAAAGCATTTTTGATAACATTCATCGTCAGAACGGTTACTGTACCAACTATCGTCGGGTCAACAGATTTAAGTGCTTCTCCCAAAAGTCCTGCTTTACAGGAAGCTGTAATAGCTGCGGACACACTTCCTCGGATAAATCCTTCTGCACCACCTGATACTGCTGCAAATCCTATCTTCTTAAACTGCTCAGCGTTGATTTCTCCGTTTTTCATCAAATAATCTATTGCCTTGATTATTTCCGGAGCAACTTTCAAAACAACAGAAATGGTAGCTGCCGTAAGCCCGGCTTTGAACGCCTGTTGAATAATGTAGTCGTATTTGATTAGTTCTTCGGTCGTAAGTCCCAATTCGTCTGCATTTATTTTTCCCTGTTTCGCCAGCGTTGCAAGTGCTTCTGCTTCCTTTTTTGAAAGTGGAATAGACTCAGCACCTTTATCGTCACTAAGACGGTCTTTTAACAAATCAAGCGTTTCTTGATAACGATAAACCTGTTCCGGTCGCCTTGCAGCTTCGGTCTTAATCATTCGCTCAAGATACTGTGTTGCTTCTTCCAGTTGGTCACGGGGTATGATACGAATTTGCCCGGAGTAAATAGGGTCATTCAAAACACTTTCTGCATTATCATAACCTCTGCTACGCAAGAAATCTTCTAAATTATCTGTTCCTCCGTGGCTCTGATACTCCTTAAACCTTTGAAAAACACTTACAGCCTGTGCTTTTGCACTTGCTTGACCGTCACTATAATATTTTAGCCCGTACTTGTCTCCAAAGTTAGTTGAAATATCAGTTGAAGCGAAATCGTGGCTTCTATCAACAAAAGCTCTGTTTGATGAACCTTTCAGTGCGGAATCAATATTAAATGTCCCAGTATGCCAGAACTCTGCAACATCGCCTTTTAGCACATTAGAAGCAGTCTTAAATCCCTCTAAGGAATTCAAATCCTGAACGAGTTTATTTATCTCATCATTCACAGACGCAACATAGGAATCAGACATAGTGGCTGCGGCATAAGCAGAAGCATTTTTTGCAAAATATGTATATCCTTCTTCAAATCCAACCATTATGCTTCACGCCCCTTTATAAACCTAAAAATTTGCTCAGGTCATCTAAATAGAATTTCATTACAGCACAACTATATTGCTGTTCTTTAATCTTGCTGTTAAGTGTAAATTTCTTTACCGCCATCACACCGGCACCAATACCTGCGATTGGAACTAACGCTACTGGTGAGATAACTGCCAATGCTCCTGCTTTAACAACTCCCGCAGCCCCAGCAACTCCCGCTGCTCCTGCGGCAGCACCCGCTTTCAGAGCTTTCTTATCTTTGCTCTTAATTAACTGCTCAACATTCTGCTGATAGTTCTGAGCGTATGAAATAAAGTTCTCATATTTATCAGCTTCAACGACTTTCTCAACAGAAAGCACAGCCTGCTTTCCAAGCCAGCCATATTTCATTCCAAATTCCGCAAACTCCATATTCATATGGGAGCTTTTTTCTTTAATAAGTTTATCCTGTCCGATAAAGAGAATGTATTGGTTAGATGAAAGCTGTGCGGCATTAGCTTTGTAGTCCTTTTCAAGCCATACCTGAGCAGCAACCTCTCCATCTTTTGTTCCTACCGTCTCATCTTCTGTATCATCTTCCAAGCTGATAAGCTGTGCAAGATAATCGCCGTATTGACGGCATTTTTCTTCACATACAATAATTAGCTTTTTCATTACATTTGCCTCACTAAGTTCTGTTATCATTCAAATCCAAAGCAGGAACGAACTATCTCATCTAACTGTCTCCGGATTTCTGAAAAATCACAATCCAAATCAAGCGTTTTGACCGAAATTGAATTTCCACCCATTTTGTAATTGTTGTTTGGTAATACCAATTCATCGGTCTTTGCATAAAGCAACATTCCCGATACATTGCCGGTGTTATCAGTATCAAGGTTTTTGACATAAGTGAAAATCTGATACAGATTACCTGAATGCAAAGTGTTTACATCATACTGCTTTTGCGTTGTATGAGAGTAATATTTTGCGTCAATTACCAATGTCTTGTCGCCTTGTTTCAGCATAATATCGCTCTGCATAACCGGCAACATTTCTCTGTATCCGTCATCAGTATCCCACGGAATTTGAGAAGCCGACGCTTTTATTTCAGGATGTTCCTTCCTGTAATACTCAAGAATAAACTTTTCATATAGCCTGCACATACGCTGTTCATCAAGGAAATCCATCAACTTTGTGCTTCCGTCAGATGTTGTCTGCAACAACCCCTTAAGTATCAGGTAACAAATCGAAATCAGCATTTGGTATGTCTGATTGTTCTTGTTAAATTGCAGCTTCCAGTTTATACTTTCTCGGCTCAATGGCTCAACCTCTGAGAAATAGATGAGAAGTTTACGAAGCTGCTTTTTTCTGTCCTTGCTGATACTGCTTCTTACAAGAGTATCCATAGTCGTGCGGATAATTCGATTCATATAAGAGTTTATGGAAAACTCGTCATAATTACACACCAACTGCTTTTTTAGCATTGATTGCTCTTTTACCGAAGCGGAAATATCTATTTTGCCACGTAGAGCTGACAAGGACTCTGTTTGAAGCACATATTCTTTACCTAATCCTCTTTTGATTTGCAACGAGACTCCCTTAATGAGAATGGCTGCACATAGTTCAGCGACATTATCAAATTCTTCCGTCGCCACCTGTTTATATCCCTGCTCATTCAAGACTTGAAACGCATATGAAAGCATATAGTATATGTTTTGTATGCGTATCATTTTATTGCACTCCTTAAGGTTGCAGACCAGTCTCTTACCTTTGTAGGTTCATCAAACCAGTATTCCTTGATTAACGGTATCACTTCATACTCCACAACGGATTTGAGCCATTCATCGGTAATTTCATCGTCGGTACAGAAGTAACTATGTCCAATTCTGAAACCGTCTCCTAACGACTCGTCTGATGAAATTGTATTGTTAAGGGACTCAACAACGGTTATCAGGCTTTCCAGTTTTGGAGAGTTCTTTTCCGCCAAGTAATTCTTGAAACCTTCCGAAGAAAAAGCCGGTGCAAAATCAAAGAATGCGAACCTTCTTCTTAACGCATAATCCATAAGTGCAAGGCTTCTGTCCGCTGTGTTCATCATTCCGATAATCCTCACATTCTGAGGAACTGTGAACCATTCGTTTGAATAGAGCAGTTTTATCTTTTCGCCACGCTTGTCTTTCTCAATCAACATCATCAATTCGCCGAGAATTTTACTCAAATTACCACGGTTGATTTCATCAATGATGAAGAAATAAGGTCTTTCATTATCTTCTTCCGCTTCCTTGCAGAACTTGTAGAACGCACCGTTTTCAAGTTCAAATCCTTCTTTTGAAGGTCTGTATCCCTGAATAAAATCTTCGTAAGAGTAGCTTTGGTGGAACTGCACCATTGCTACACGGCTGGTGTCTTTCTGCCCCATTATGGAATAAGCAAGTCGCTTTGCGGCGAAAGTCTTGCCAACACCCGGAGCACCTTGCAAAATAACATTGTATTTTGCTTCAAGCAATTCTGTCAGGGTGTTATATGTATCTTCGTCCATATATACTTCATTCAGAAAATCGTCCTTTGAATATGGCGGATACTTGATTTCTTTCTGTTCCGACACTTCTTCCGGCGTATCTTCAGCGAACAAATCAAGAAGCTTCTGAACATAATCGGGATAAGCCGATATGTTGGTAAGTGTTTTCATAACAGCCTGTCCAGGGTGTTCCCATTCGCCGTTATTTTGCCAGTCAACTTTTCTAATATGCTTATATGTGTTTCTTGATGAATCGTAAATATAATCGGAAGTCACAATACCTCTACCGATAATTTTGTGCATTCCTTTTTTAACAAAAACTACATCGCCGACTTTAATCTCGTTTGCAAACTGCCATAGGCAATGAGCATTATTCTTGTAGGAATAGCTTGCGTCATAGACTTTCTTCATAAATTCTTTGATTTCTTCTTTAGAAGCAAAGTCTTTCAGGTTGGTTACTTCGTCCCATCCTATTCCCATAATGCCATTCTTATAGAACTCGTCCCACATACAAGCATTATCGCCGGGAGAATAAATCCAGTAATCTGTTTCTTTCACATTTGAGTCAACGGTTTTTGTCGGAGGTTCTTCCGTTTTTCCAACTTGGCTGCTTTTCCACGCACAGTAAGACAGTTCCGGGAAACTGTGATATTCGTATTCTTTCTGATTAAGAGCATTTTTCGCTTGCTCACACATAAACAGATAACTTGTTCCGTCAGGCAAGCCTTTATTTATATCAGAAAAGATTGTCGTAAAATAGTGCGGCATATTATCGACATCAGTAATAAAGGCTCTGTTGGTTGAGTCTAAATTGATGAATGTATAAGGTCTTACCCAATAAAGCCCCATTGTAATATTCCACTTAATCATCTTCTGCTTTGTAACTGTGTCATAAGCAGCAATGAAAGCGTTTTTATTTTCTGCGGAAGCTTCATCAGAGTAGGCAATGGCTTTTTCAAGCAAATTCCACAGATTATCTATATCGTGTTCTCCACGGTTTCCCTTATATGCGAAGAACCACGCACTTAAATTCATTACGACAGGAATACCATCAAACTCTGTCGGGACAGCAGATTTTATTGAAAACTGTTTTGCAAATTGCTCCAACAAAGCAATTCGATTGGCATTGGTAATTCCTTTATTAAATGAACCGAAGATAGTAAAAGGGCAAATATCCTCGTATGTCTCTTTGCCTTTTTCCTTAAATGGAAAGTTCATTCCTGCGTCTGAGAAAATTGTTTTCAGTTTTTCAATTAACTCGCTGCGGTTATTTTTATATTCTAATAGAGCGGTAGCCAGCTCCATATAGAAGTTTGTCCATTGAAATTTTGTATCCATAATCGTCCTCCGTTACCTTATGCGTCCATCATATTATCCGTCCAAAGTTCACACTGCGTCATAACTGTCTGAACAGCGTCCTCCATACCTTCCGGCGGATACTTGTGCTTTTTCAATAGTTTCTTGATAAGCATACGCATTTTTGCTCTTGCAGACTCACGCTTTTGCCAGTCTATCGTTTTATTCTTACGGAGCGTATCAGCAAGCTCCTTTGTAATGGCAATCAGTTCATCGTTTTCGTAGAAATCCTTAATTGCTTGCGGCTTTGTTAATGCGTCATAGAAGGCAAGCTCATCGGCAGTCAGTCCGAGCTTGTCGCCCTCTTTTTGTGCTGCGGCGATTTGCTTTGCCAATTTCAGCATTTCTTCGATGACTTCTTCATTGGTCAGCATACCGTTGAGGTAAGCATTAAGAGAACGCTGCATAATCTCGCTGAATTTTTCAGACTTAACCACATTCGTCCTGCGATAGACCGACACCTGCTCCGCAATCAGTTTTTTCAGGAGTTCAACAGCAAGGTTCTTTTCCTTCATATTTGCGACTTCCTGAAGGAACTTCGGGTCAAAGAGAGAAAACTCCTCTTTAATGTCTGAGAACAGGTTGATAACGCCATCGCTCTTGATACTCTGCTTCAAAAGCTCGTTGATTCTTGCGTTCATCTCCGGCAGGGAAATCTTCTTTCCGACGCCTGTGTTTGTCAGCCTGAGTACCAATACACGCACGGACTCGAAAAATGCTGCTTCAAAGCGGCTGTCCTCATCAACCAAAGAAGAACAGAGAGATAATGACTGATGAAGCATAAGTGCTTCTTTTACGAAAGAGTCTTTCTCATCAACTCTTTCTCTGCCCATAATGAAGTTGACTGCACCGCTGATAGTCTTTGCTCTTTCAAGGTCTGTGCCACTTTGGAACTTGGAATAATCGTATCCGTGGAATTTGTCACGGCAAACAGATAGCTTTTCCAAGAATTTAGGATAAGCAACCTTTGCAACATCGGTATCGCCATAGTTCTTCTTGTCACGGGAGGTATAGTCATTCATTGCCTGCTTTAAGGCGGTGGCAATGCCTACATAGTCAACGACAAGTCCGCCTTCCTTGTCTCTGAACACACGGTTTACACGGGCGATTGCCTGCATAAGATTGTGTCCGGACATAGGCTTGTAAACATACATCGTGGCAAGAGACGGCACATCAAAACCGGTCAGCCACATATCAACAACAATAGCGATTTTCAAAGGACTATTATTGTCTTTGAATTTCTTTGCAAGCTCGTCCTTGTGGTGTTTATTTCCGATTATTTGTCGCCATTCTTCCGGGTCATTATTACCGGAGGTCATAACGACTGCCACCTTTTCAGTCCATGCAGGGCGCAATTCCAATATACGCTTGTAAATCTTCATAGCGATAGGGCGGGAATAGGCAACAATCATCGCCTTACCGGTCAACAGGTTTTCACGGTTATTCTCGTAATGGTCGAGAATATCGCAAACCAAAGAATTGATTGTATTATCATTTCCGAGAACAGCTTCCATCTGTCCAAGCTCACGCTTGCTCTTTTCAATGACTTCCTCATCTGCATTGGCTGCCATAATGTCATATTCGGCATCAATCAATTTTAAGGTCGCTTCATCAAGGTTGAGCTTAATTACACGGCTCTCATAGTAAACCGGGCGGGTAGCACCGTCCTCGACAGCCTGCGTCATATCGTAGATATCAATGTAATCTCCGAATACCTCACGGGTACTGCGGTCTTTGGAGGAGATAGGAGTGCCCGTAAAGCCAATGTATGTAGCGTTCGGCAAGGTGTTGCGGATAATACGGGCTGTGCCGATAACACGCTTTGCAACATCTTCGCCTTCTTCGTTCTTGGTAATCTTTATTTTCTCTGCAAGTCCGTATTGACCTCTGTGTGCTTCATCAGCCATAACAACGATGTTGTGACGTTCAGAGAGCGGCTCGTGAGACTCCTCAAACTTTTGCATTGTGGTAAAGATAATGCCGTTTGCCTGTCTGCCGGCAAGCAAAGATTTTAAGTGTTCACGGCTTTCTGCGTGCATAGGTTCTTGTCTTAAAAAGTCCTTGCACTTTGCAAACTGACCGTAAAGCTGGTCGTCAAGGTCGTTTCTGTCGGTCAGAACAACGATTGTCGGGCTGTCTAAGGCTTCCTGCAATAAATGGGCATAGAACACCATAGAAAGCGATTTGCCACTTCCTTGTGTATGCCAGAACACACCGCCTTTACCGTCTGTAACGGTAGCGTGTTTTGTGGACTCAATCGCTTTTCTTACCGCAAAATACTGATGGTAGCCGGCAAGGATTTTGAATGAATTGACACCCTCATTAGAGAAGCAAATAAAGTTCTTGATAATATCAAGTAATCTTTCCTTTTGGAACATACCCTCAAAGAAAGTATCAAACTGAGCATACTGCGTATTTTCATAGTCGCCGTCTTTGGTTTTCCACTCCATAAAGCGGTCTTCACCGGAGGTGATCGTACCAGCTTTGGAGTGGGCTTGGTCGCTCATAACGCAGATAGCGTTATAAATGAACATAGACGGAATTTCCTGCATATAGTTACGGAGCTGCCTGTACGCTTCGGAAGCGTCCGTTTCTTCACGGGAGGGAGATTTCAGCTCAACCAAAACTACCGGTAAGCCGTTCAAAAAGAGAATTACGTCAGGGCGTTTGTTGCTGTTTTCAATGAAAGTCCATTGATTAGCAACGATAAAGGAGTTGTTGTCGGGATTTTTGTAGTCAACAAGATAGACGATAGAGGAACGCTCCTCGCCGCCAACAAAAAATCTTACAGGAATACCGTTTTGCAGATAGTCCATAAAGACTGCGTTTTTCTGCACAAGCTCTCCGTTTTCAAAGTTTTTGAGCTTGAATAAGGCGTCCTGAATGGCGTCATCAGGCAGCCCCCTGTTCAAACGATACAGAGAGTCAATCAGAACTTCCTCATATAACGGACTGTAAAAGTCTCTTTCAATATCGGGACCGTATGCGTACTCGTATCCCAAATCGTTTCTAAATAGCTCGATTACAGAGTTTTCATAATCGGCTTCGGTATATAATCCCGGCATAAATCTCTCTCCTTTACAGATTCATCATAATATGATTCTCAATTTTTGTGGTCTCCCGGCAGGCGACATATTGTAAACAATAATTTATTTGAGCAAATGCAAGCTCTTTACAAAGCTTGGTTTGTTGATTTCGAGCCTTTTGGTGGCGTTAGACCTTCGAGCTGGAACGACACGAATATATATGCTATTGCAAACATCATATATGGTGCGCCCTTTGCTTCCAAGCTGTTTAATACAGATGGACTCGGTAAACCAATTATCCGTATTCGTGACTTGAAAGAACAAGCATTTGTTACTTTTACCACCGAAGAACATCCAAAAGGACATTTAATTCAACCCGGAGATATTGTCGTAGGTATGGATGGCGAATTTCGTCCGTATATTTGGGGAAATGAACCTGCTTGGTTAAATCAACGAGTTTGCATTTTTGAAAGCAATCGCCCTCAAGGAAAAGCATTTGTTCTCTATACTATAAAACCTCTTTTGAATAAAATTGAGCAAACACAAGTTGCTACAACAGTAATTCATATCGGCAAAAAAGACTTTGATGCATTTGAAATTATTCTTCCCGATGAAGCAACACTTGATAGTTTTGATTCAATAACTGCTCCAATGATAGAACAAATCGTAAATAACCGATTGCAAAACAAGAGGTTAGCAGTTCTTCGAGATACACTCTTACCTAAACTTATGTCCGGCGAGCTTGATGTTTCGGACATCGACCTTTAAGCCGCTAAATTATTGTTTA
>NZ_SRMQ01000001.1 GCF_004768785.1 Caproiciproducens galactitolivorans | reverse complement strand
TGTGTTATTCTTTCCTTGAGTCATTGGGACCAACTCCTTTTTGAATGTCTTGACACCATTCATTTTAAAGGAGTCCCAATGGCTTTTCTATACCTTCTCGAAATTGCGAACTTTATTGTACTCTATCTGGAAATAAAAGGGAATGTTTTATTTTGAAAATAGAGGCGTCACTTCAAAATTCTCTCTATAATTAACAAACGGCCTTTCTTTTTGAAAGAAGAACCTCCACTTTTTCATAATTTTTTCTTCTTGCGCACAACCATATATTTATGCGTAAGCCTTTTCTCAAGGCATTGGGATCATTTCTCCCGATATAATTCTTATATTGTATATCGACCTCCTGCTATCGTAGTTGCATATCTTTCAAATTTCCAATTAAGGTATAGGAGCAGAACGTTACGGAGGTTAATGAAAATAAACCGATGGATTTTATAGCATAAAAAACGGACGCCAAAAATGACGTCCGTTTTTTGTTGAAATTCAATTTTATTGTCCGAGAAATTAATACATGCCGCCCATGCCCGGGTCTGCCGGAGCAGCCGGTGCCGATGCGGGCTCTTTCTTATCCGCAACAAGGGACTCTGTGGTAAGCACCATTGCCGCAACAGAGGAAGCATTCTGCAGCGCGGAACGGGTTACCTTAGTCGGGTCGACAACACCGAAGGAAATCATATCGCCATATTCTTCGGTAAGGGCATTGAAGCCGTAGCCAACCTTATTGGCACTCTTAATGTGGTCAACAATGACAGAACCATCCAGACCTGCGTTCGCTGCGATTTGACGAACCGGCTCTTCGAGAGCTTTCAGAATAATCTTTGCACCTGTCTTTTCGTCACCCTCGCAAGCGTCAACAACCTTCTGAACATCTTTAATTGTATCGAGTAAAGCAACGCCGCCGCCTGCTACGATACCCTCTTCAACGGCCGCTTTGGTAGCCGCAAGAGCATCTTCAATGCGGAGCTTCTGCTCTTTCATTTCTACTTCGGTAGCAGCGCCGACCTTGATAACCGCTACGCCGCCGGAAAGCTTTGCAAGGCGCTCCTGGAGCTTTTCACGGTCAAAGTCGGAAGTTGTTGTGGAGATCTGCGAACGAATCTGGGCAACTCTCGCTTTGATATCATCCTTATTACCCATACCGTCGACAATGATGGTATTTTCTTTGTCAATCTTAACCTGACGGGCACGACCAAGCTGTTCGATCGTTGTATTCTTAAGCTCCAGCCCCAGCTCTTCAGAGATAACCTGACCGCCTGTCAGAACAGCGATATCGCGGAGCATCTCTTTTCTTCTGTCGCCAAAGCCGGGAGCCTTAACGCCAACGCAGGTGAATGTGCCGCGAAGCTTGTTCAGAATCAGGGTGGTGAGAGCCTCGCCCTCAATATCCTCTGCGATAATAACGAGCTTCTTGCCGGACTGAACAATCTTTTCCAGAAGCGGGAGAATTTCCTGAATATTGGAAATCTTCTTATCTGTAATTAAAAGATAAGCGTCATCGATAACCGCTTCCATTTTTTCGGTATCGGTTACCATATAGGGGGTAATATAACCGCGGTCGAACATCATGCCTTCGACAACTTCAGAATATGTTTCCGCTGTCTTGGATTCTTCAACAGTAATAACGCCATCGGAAGTAACCTTCTCCATTGCTTCGGAAATCAGCTTGCCAATGAATTCATTGGAAGCGGAAATCGTTGCAACACGGGCAATATCTTCGGAACCGTCAACTTTCTTGGAATGCTCTTTCAGGGATTTTACGGCTGCGTCAACCGCTTTCTGAATACCTCTGCGAATAATCATCGGGTTTGCGCCGGCAGCTACGTTTTTCATGCCTTCGCGCATAATCGCCTGAGCAAGCAGTGTTGCTGTTGTGGTACCGTCACCGGCAACATCGTTTGTCTTGGTAGCAACTTCCTTTACAAGCTGCGCACCCATATTCTCAAACGGGTCGTCCAGCTCAACTTCTTTGGCAATGGTTACACCATCGTTTGTAATGAGGGGAGCGCCGAACTTCTTATCAAGAACAACATTTCTTCCCTTTGGGCCAAGAGTAATTTTTACTGTATCGGCAAGCTGGTTAATGCCGCTTAAAAGCGCCTTTCTGGCATCTTCACCGTAAATAATCTGTTTAGCCATCTATATATTACCTCCAATAATATAAAATTATAAAAACAAGCCGATTATTCAACGACCGCTAAAACATCGCTCTGACGTACGATCGTATATTCCTGATCATCCAGTTTAACTTCGGTACCGGAATATTTGCTGGTAATGACCTTGTCACCCTTTTTCACGTACATTTTTACTTCTTTGCCGTCCACAACACCGCCCGGTCCTACTTCAATTACTTCAGCAATCTGTGGCTTTTCCTTTGCAGAACCGGCAAGAAGAATGCCGCTTTTCGTTGTTTCTTCGGCTTCTTGCATTTTGATTAAAATTCTGTCTGCCAATGGTTTAATGGTCATAATATGTCCTCCTTCAAATCATTTGATCTTTTAGCACTCATTACACCCGAGTGCTAAGATATATTTTATATACTTGCTTGCAGAAAATCAAGAGCTTTTTTACTAAAATCTGCGATTTAATAAAATATTTACAATTTTATTAAAAAACTCCGGTTTTCCAAACATTCTGATGTAATCATTTCCAAATTTAAGGAAAAAATTCCTGTTTCCGTTTTTTTCTTCTAGCAATTCCTCTGGTATTTTATTTGGCGTATCGCCGCCTGCAGCATAAATCTTCTGCAACGAAATTCCCTTTCCGCTCTCCGCCGCTTACGGCGTTTGCAAGAAATCAAGGGACGCATATTAACGAAACCGGGATCATTTAAAATACATATAATACTGGCATTTAATCATCCCGTTATAAAGCTTTCTGCGTCGGTCCGCCTTTCTGCCAAAGCATTCCTCAAACTTTTCATCCGGGCTGATGATCGAATAACTCCACCCGTGCTTTTTCACAAACACCTTCCCCATCGTCCGGTAAAGTTCTTCTGCCTGACGAATATCCAGCAGGCGTTCCCCATAAGGCGGGTTGCAGATCACACAGCCGTATTCCCCAATGGACCGGAAGTCCTTAATCGACCGTTTTTCGGCGTGAATCCGCGAAATAACACCCGCCTTTTTTGCATTTTCAAGCGTAAGCGCTATGGCGGCGCCATCAATATCGTAGCCATAGGCTGTGAACAGCGCGTCATGCATTATAAGGCTTTGCGCTCGTTCCTTTTCTCTCCGCCAAATGTCCGGGCGGATTTGCGCCCACTGTTCGGCGGAAAAACGGCGGCGCAGCCCCGGCGCAATATTCAGCGCATACAGGGTGGCTTCAATCAGTATGGTTCCAGAGCCACAAAACGGGTCGATGAAATGGGCGTCATGCCGCACGCGCGACAGATGCACCATACAGGCGGCAAGGGTTTCCTTAATTGGCGCTTCCGTAGAAGCGGCGCGGTAACCCCGCTTGTGCAACCCTTCCCCGGAAGTGTCGATCATAACGCTTACATTGTCTTTCATGATTAGAAACTGAATCTGATACAATGCGCCCGTTTCTTCAAACCAATTCAATTTATATTTCTGTTTCAGGCGCTCCACAATCGCCTTTTTAATAATGGACTGGCAATCCGGAATACTGGTAAGTTTGGAATTCAGGCTTCGCCCTTTTACAGGGAAACGATCGTTTTTGCCAATCCACTCCTCCCAGGGGAGCGCTTTCACGCTCTGAAACAGCTCCTCAAAGCTCCGTGCCGGGAAGCTTCCCATTTGAACAAGGACCCGCTCGCTAAAACGGGAACCGATGTTTGCGCGCGCAAGCATTTCTTCGGAACCGTCAAAAAGAACGCGCCCGTTTTGCGGTTCAACATTCTGCGCGTCCATCTTTCTTAATTCATCTGCAACCAAACCTTCCACACCAAGAAGGCAGGGGCATACAAGTTTAAAATTATGCATGTTTCTCTCCATAAAAACGAAATATGGGGCTGCGACGGTACGCAGCCCCGAATTTGGATAAGCTCTTTTCCGTTAGGCACCATTCTTATTCAATCGGCGCGATATTCTATTATTCCACGTCCGGTTCCAATAATCCGTAATTTCCATCCTTACGTTTGTAAACCACGTTAATTTCCCCGGTCGTTTCATTGCGGAACATGAAGAATTGATGATCAAGGAGGTTCATTTGTAAAATAGCTTCCTCAATACTAAGCGGTTTTACAAAGAAATGCTTTGTACGCACAATCTTATATTCATCCGGTTCTTCTTCAGTATGGAGATAATCCTGCACATATTGATCCAAAGCGGCAGAATGGATTTCTTTTTCAAGCCGCGTTTTATTTTTGCGAATCTGTCTTCCAAGGGCACTAATCACCTTATCCAGCGCATCATTCATTTCAAAATCCGTTTCCTCGGCCCGATAGATCCTGCTGCCTGATTTGATCGTAATTTCAACGGTCTGGCGGTTCCTTTCAACTGTTACAACAACATTTGCCTGTGCATCTTCGTCAAAGATTCTGTCAAAACGGGAAAGCTTTTTTGTGGCAAGTTCTTTAAAATTATCCCTCAAATTCACTTTCCTTCCAGTAATCGAAACCTTCATATGAGCATCTCCTTTTTCTAGAATTGAGGAAAGAACATCCGCTAACTATAATATACCATAATCTTCTATTAAAAGAAAGTATCCGTGTCTAAATCGTAATCTTTTTGTGACGGGTTACATGGCAACCTACATTAACCGCCACAGGCAAACCTGCAATATGCGTAGGATACTGCTCTATATTCACGGCGAGAGCCGTGGTTATTCCCCCGAACCCCTGCGGCCCAATATTCAGTTCGTTGATCCTACTGAGCATTCTGGTTTCCAACTCCGCGTAAAACGGATCGGGGTTCCGCTCAGACACCGGGCGGCAAAGCGCCTTTTTTGCAAGCAGAGCGCACTTTTCAAAATCCCCGCCGATTCCAACGCCGAGTACAATCGGCGGGCACGGATTGCTGCCGGCCGTACGGACGGTATCGGTTACGAAATCGAGGATGTCGTCTACGCTAGCTGACGGAGTAAACATTTTTATCCGGCTCATGTTTTCGCTTCCAAACCCCTTCGGGGCCGCGGTTAGCACAAGCTTGTCTCCAGGTATGATGCGGGTATGCAGGATTGCCGGCGTGTTGTCGCCGGTATTACCGCGCCGAATGGGGTCCGCAACAACCGAACAGCGCAGGAGGCCTTCCAGATAGCCTTGATGTACGCCTTCATTGACCGCGTCCTCAAAGGAACCGCCAGTAATATGGACCTCCTGCCCGACTTCCGCAAACACAACCGCCATGCCCGTATCCTGGCAAACAGGGATGTTCAGTTCCTTCGCCGCTTTCATATTTTCACATAAATCGCAAAGGACTTCCCTGCCGATCCCAGAGGTTTCTTTTTCTGCCGCAGCTGCAATGCAGCTCTCAAGATCGGACGGCAAGACGCGGTTTGCGTCAATAAAAAGGGACTTAACCGCAACTGTAATTTCTGAAACGTCAATTTCTCTCATCGTCTTTCTCCTTATAACATAATTTTCCCGTCGGCGATTACATGGACTGGCTTCGACGTCATTTGAAGGGGATCCGAATCAAAAATGACCAGATCCGCATCTTTTCCAACTTGAATGGACCCTACCCGCTGATCGATCCCGCAAATTTTGGCAGGGTTAATGGTAATAGCCTTTAAAGCTTCTTCATAATCCATTCCTTCCCGAACAGCTAGCGCCGCACACGTTGGAAGGTACTGCAAAGGAATAACGGGATGGTCGGTAATAATCGCAGTAAAAACCCCCGCTTTCGAGAGGATACCCGGATTCGCGGGCGTCTGGTTTTTTAACTCCGGCTTTGAACGGTCGCAGAGATATGGGCCGGCAAGCACGCGCACGCCTTCTTTTGCTAGGGTATCCGCAATCAGGTGTCCCTCCGTTCCATGGACAATGACGTAATTGAGATGGAACTCGTTCGCAATCCGGATAGCGGTGTAGATATCGTCGGAACGGTGTGCATGGAAATGTACTTCCGTTTCTCCCCGAAGCACAGGCAGAAGCGCTTCCGATTTGATATCAAATTCCGGTGCTTCAAAATCTTCGTCGTTTTTCGAGCGCTCCAGATCCTCCATATAACGTTTCGCTTTAAATAATTCCTCGCGAATAAGCGCCGCCGTAGCCATTCTGGTGGAGGGCGTTTGGCTTTTCCCATGATAGACGGATTTCGGATTTTCGCCAAGCGCCATCTTCATCGCGACCGGTGCTTTCACAATCATATCATCCACACGGGAACCGGCGGTTTTCATCGCCGCAAGCTGCCCGCCGATCGGATTCGCGCTGCCGGGGCCGGTTACAACCGTCGTTATGCCCGCCGCTAGCGCCTCGGAAAAGCAGCGATCCATGGGGTTGATCGCGTCAATTGCACGAAGCTGCGGGGTTATGGGGTCAGTTTCCTCATTTCCATCATCCCCTTCAAAGCAAAGACCGTCTTCCCACATGCCAAGATGCGTATGGGCGTCGATAAAGCCGGGATACACCCCGGCGCCGTGAACATCCAGAACCTCTTCGTCTTTTATTGGTTTATCCGTACGGGAACCAATCGCTGCGATTTTATTCGCTTTTATATGTATCCAGCCGTTGTCGATCGTATCCCCTGCCATCGTATGGATTTTTGCATTCGTAATTAACATCGTTTACCTCCAAAAAAAGCGGAGTGCGCAACACTCCGCTTAAAATTATATCAATTGATTTTGGAACCGTGCTTGGAAAAACCGCCGCGTTTCGATTCCACGCATCTTTTAAGATCGGAAATCTTTTCATCGCTTGTCTGCTTGAACTTGGAGATCATATCCTCAAAGCTGGCAGATTCGTTTCTCCGGCTCTGCCATTCATAATTTCCGGGCCGTGCCAAACGAGGAGCCGGCGTGCTGCTCTTTGGTGTGGGCGCAACCGCCTTCTTCATGGAAAGGCTTACTTTTCCATCCTCGCTGATGCTCAAAACTTTTACTTTTACAATTTGATTTTCGGTTACAAAATCACGGATTTCCTTAACAAAAGTTGGAGCTACCTCCGAAATGTGAACCATACCGGTTTTTCCTCCCGGCAATTCAACAAAGGCACCGAATTTTGTAATCCCCGTAACTTTACCCTCCAGGATGGTTCCTACCTCAAGCTGCATATGTAAGTGATTTCCTCCTTAATAATTAGAGAGATCAATTCCCCGCAATATTGACAAACACGCGCTCTCCCGGCTTTGCAAAATTAAGACTTTCCCGTGCAACACGCTCAATATAATCGCTGTTCTCATTGGCCCCAGCCTGTAAAGCATGTTTTATATCTTCATTTTTCATTTGCTGGATAGCAATTTTTTGTTTAATTGCATCCAACTCCTGACGTTTTTGACTAATCAGGAGTTGCTGGTTAATAAGCGCGATCGTGGCGTACACCGCAAATGAAAAAACAGCAAGACGAAGCAAAAGGCTCCTTTGGGGTTTTCTGTTTTTAATAACTTTCATTTGGCAGAGCCGCCCCCTTTTTGCTTAACCCTCTCTCTCACTATACCTATACATTGATTATACACTATAGAACGGCAATGTTTCAAGCGTTTTTTCGGAATTGCCGCTAGTATTTTTATTTTCTTCACAATTATTCCAATCATTTGGGCGATGAAATGAGATATTTTCGAATTAACCCATTGAATCGGGCTGATAATATGCCTTTTCACAATTTTTGCGAGGAACCGAAATACCTGAAGGGTTACAAATCCAACCGTTAAAAAATAAAAGCACCATCCAATGCCTTCTCCCGCCAATATGTAAAACCGCACATCCCCATAATTGACCCCTAAAGCCACCAGAAACGTGACAAAAGCAATGACAACCATATAAAAGAGATCCTGACAAAAAACCGCGCGCTGTTCGGATTGGAAAACCGTCCTGAAAATACGAAAGACATCATAAAACGCGCCTAAAAAAAAGCCGGCTGCAATCGATATCAAAAACCCCTGAAACTGCCAAGTGAGTGTAACGTTCAAGCAACCTCACTCCTCTATTTGAACAGCTTTGTCAAAAAGCCGCCCGACGGCTGATTGTCCGAATAGGACAACGAACTGATTTCACCGTTCAGAGTAAGCTCCCCGGTTTCGATATTCAGTCTATTAATTTGCAGTTTGGTTCCCTTGATAATGAGCTGCCCCAAATCCGTATAAGCAATGATCGTCTGTTCGTCAAAGCTGTCAACATTAGAAACACCCGTCGCAGTAAGCACCCGGCGGTTTTCAAGAATCAAATTCTGCGGGCCTTTAACAGACTTTTTTTCTTCTGCCATTTCAAAACCCTCCTACTCATTCATACCAATTTGTATGCATAAGCGGAGGGACATATACTTAAAGGTTTGCCGACCCGTCGTCCAATATTCTGTACATATCCGACGCGGTTTCCTTTTTGGCGTATTCGTTTACGCTGAGCACTTCGGCCTTTACGTTGCGCGAACCAAGCTGCAATTCCAGGATGTCGCCAACCTTTACGTCGTAGGAAGCGCGGGCGGGTTTCCCGTTCACCAGCACGCGCCCGGCATCGCAGGCCTCGTTTGCAATGGTACGCCGCTTAATAATTCTTGATACTTTTAAATACTTATCCAGTCGCATACTATCCTCTCATATAAAAAGGCCGTAACAGCAAATTTGTTACAGCCTTTAAAACCCAAAAATAAAATTTATTTTGCTGTAGCGTCCTTAAATGCCTTTCCGGCTTTAAATGCAGGCACTCTGGATGCAGGAATAGTAATCGGAGAATTTGTTCTCGGGTCACGGCCTTGTCTTTCACTACGGCTGCGTACTTCAAAAGTACCAAAACCAACAATCTGTACTTTTTCGCCTTCGGCAACAGCGTTAACGATTGTGTCAATCATTGCATTAACAGCATTATCTGCATCCTTTTTGGACATACCTGCTTTTTCAGCAACAGCAGCAATTAATTCTGTTTTGTTCATAAATTTGACCTCCGTTTTTTTATTATTCTACAGCTGAAAGCTGAGAATGATCCATTATCTTCGCTTCATTCCAGAGGGAATCAAGCTGTTCCAGTGACATGGAAGCCATATAAGCTCCTCGTTCTTCCGCAAGCTGTTCCATTTTTTGAAAACGCCGGATGAACTTATCGCAGGAATTGCTCAACGCTTGTTCAGGCTCAACTTTCAAAAATCGGGAAACGTTTACCACAGAAAACAAAAGATCGCCTAATTCTTCCATACGGTCTTCCCCGCTGCCAGAATCGATTGCCTCTTTTAATTCACAGACTTCCTCCGTGACTTTATCAAGTGCTCCCGATACATCGGGCCAGTCAAACCCCACCTTGGCCGCTTTATGCTGCACTTTCGCACTACGCATCAGCGCAGGAAGGGCTTTGGAAACACTCTGCAGGACTTCCGACTGGGTGGATTGGTTCTTAGTTTTCTTTTTGATCGCATCCCAATTGACAAGTACCTCATCCGAATTGCTGACAACGGTATTATCAAAGACATGAGGATGACGGACAATCAGCTTTTTTACTATGCCATCCACAACGTCTGAAAACCCAAAACTGTTCTTCTCTTTTTCCAATTGCGCGTGGAATACTATCTGCAGTAAAACATCGCCCAATTCTTCCTTTAACAGATCCGTGTCATTATTATCAATTGCCTCAACCGCTTCATAGGTTTCTTCAATGAAATTGTTTCGGATGCTTTGGTGCGTCTGTTCCCTGTCCCAAGGGCATCCTTCCGGTGAACGTAGGATTTCCATAATTTTCAGAAGGTCATCCATATTATATTGTTCTTTCATTTGAAAATTCAAATTTTTATCTCCTGTAAAACCCAATTATCGGTAAACTTTTATTATTTTACCTTATCCAATTATGTTTTTCAAGTATTTTTACAATTTTTTGTCCCCTCGGCAGCATAAGAATATCGTTTCTTGTAAGGGCTTTAAACCACAGCATACAAGCCATATAAACGACACCCGCAAAGGCAATTGCCACCAGGGTGGACAATTTCCCAAAATGCAACAATGTTCCCGTTTTTTGGACAAAATATGCTAAGCCCACGCTGATGATTGAAGCCAGAAGCGGCTTGAAAAAGATGCGGACAAAATTGAGACGGACCTTTGTTTCCCGGCAGAGGTAATGTAGTGCAAAAACCGTGATAAAGATGTAGCACACCAATGTTCCCGTTCCGGCTCCCATCACGTTAATTTCCGGGATTCCGACCAGCGTATAATTCAACACCAGTTTAATCACAAGACCGACCACGAGCAGCTTTACCGGCAGATCCACCCTTCCGACCGCCTGCAGCATGCTGTTGATCGGCGTGCTCATGGCGGCGAAAATTGCGCCCAGGCCCAATACGACCAGAATTTTTCCAATAACCGTCGGGGCGTTTTTCTCCCCGTACAATAGGGCAGCAATCGGCGTGGAAAGAACGGACAGCCCCAAACCGGCCGGAACCGTAATCATCGCAACAATACGCAAAACCTGCTCGATGCTTCGCTTGATCTGCTTCGGATTGCCGCCTGTCCATGCCTCGGTTACACTCGGAAGGGCGCTCACACCAAATGCCTGTGTTATCGCCGGCACCAGCATAAACAGCGTGGACGCGTTGGAAAAACACCCGAATAAAAACGTAGGGACATTATTTAACTGCACAACCGAAGAGGGCAAAACGCCCTCGTACATTTTCAGCAGTACTTCTGAATTTTCGGCCATAATGTCATTGATGCGCTTCTGCAAAAATGTGCTGTCGATAAAAGTGGACAGGTTTACCGCTAGGGAACCCAGCGCAATCGGAATTGCCGTCCGTATTAACCGGGAAGTCGTTATCCGCATTGGAAGGGGACGCGGAGAAGAACGGAGCATTTCCTTGGTTATCCCGTCGCTATGCCTTTTATGGTATAGGAACAAAAAAAGGAAGCCCATGACCGAGCCGATGGTGACCCCGAAAATCGCCCCTGCGGCGGCGTATGGCAGGGTTGCAATCTTAGCATATTCCTCCGAGACCCTTTTTATGCCATAAACTGTGCCATTGGCAGCGTATTCCTTCATTCCGGACTGAATGATAAGCGACGCGAGGGTAAGCCCGAAAACCAGCTTGCTCAAAGCTTCGACGATTTCGGAAATCGCCGTGGGATACATATTGCGAAGCCCTTCGTAGTATCCCCTGTAAATTGCCATAAGGCTATTAAAGAAAATGGCCGGCGCCAACGCGTAAATCGCGGGTAGAGCGTTTTCCGGGTTATTGCTTGCCGCGTAAGTCACATAGGGTTTGGCACCAAAAAACATAATGGAAAACGAAACAATCCCCAGAATCAAAAAAATCCGGATGGAAACCGTATGTATCTGGCGGATGTCGCGATACCGGCCACGGGCGGAATTTTCGGAAACCAGTCTGGAAATTGCAATCGGGAATCCAGCGGTCGCAAGGCTGAATATCGGGAAATAAAGCGAATAAGCGTTTCCGAAATAACCGTTCCCAACCGGCGTAAGAATCCACGCCAGCGGTATTTTAAACAACGCGCCGATAATCTTGACCAGCGCAATTGCCACCATTAAAATTAAGGCACCGTGTAAAAAGCTCTGTTTTTCAGCAGCCCGTTTCCTTTCCATTAAGACACATCCAATCAATAAAGTCAAACGTAAACCCGATAAAAAACACGATAAAATAGTATACTATATAAATAAAGAGAATATGAACAGAATTGCAAGCAATAAAAAAAGGGGTGCAACCCCCTTTTTTATGAAATGCCGATTACTCTTCCGACAACTTATGCCCGCATTTGCTGCAGTAATCTGCACTCTGCGGATTTTCCTGACCGCAGTTTTTGCAAACCTGCTTCGCGCGCATGGCAACCAACTGTTCATTCACAGCGTCAAGCTGTTCATACAAATCATCAATTGCCGTAATACATTCATTTACCAGATCAGAAACATCATTATCGGTTTTTTTCGCTTCATAAACCGTCCTGCCCAGCGCCTCGAAGCGCTTTGAAATCTCATTATTTAAATCTGCAGAACTGATTCTAAGCTTGGATATGTCAACAAACTGGCCTGCTTTTTTTCCAACAACGTTAACCGCTGATTTCGCATTAACAACTACATCTTCAAACAATCCCATAATACACACTCCTTTATTAAAGGTTATCTTATTGAAATTATAACACGAACGACGGAAAAATCAATGAAAATTCGTTTAATATATCCCGCCGCCGATAAACTCCCGTATGATTGAATTATTCGGAACCAATTCACTACTGATTATTGTGAATTTTTTCAAATTTTGTATCAATTTCTGGGACAAATCATAATCCTTGCAGTCCTGTGGAACTTCCTGCAAAATCGGAATCGCTTCTTTCGCCAATACACAGGTTTCATAGGCATGCAGGGAATTAATGGTGTAATCTGCATCTCCGCGATAGGGCTTGATGTACTTCCTTTCCCCATCCATGACATTCGGCCACATTTCCAACGTCCGCTCCGGTTTGGCTCCGCGGAATTTATAGTCACGGACAATCCTTCTGATCAGGCGCATCCCGTTCGCAGTAAAAAGTTCGGTTTTCCCTTCGTGGATCCCCTGCTTCACACTAATATAAATTTTGCAGACATCATTTGCAGGAAGCTTATTGATAAAAATCGGATTCAGCGCATGGATTCCTTCCACGATCGCGATGTCATGCTCCCCCAAGGTAACCTGCCGCTTGTGGGGATACGGCATATGAATTTCAAAATTGAAAACCGGCATATTGCAGCGCCTTGTTTCAATTAAGCTGAGAAGGCACCTCTCCACTTCCGGAACATCAAGCGCGTCAACGCTTTCATAATCGTGCTGCCCGTTTGCAAGAAGCGGCGCCTGACGTTCCCCGCGGTAAAAATCATCAAGGGAGATAATGGTTGAGCCGACGCCGATTTTCTGAAAGGCATTCTTCAACAAATTCGCAGTAGTTGTTTTTCCGCTGCTGGACGGACCAGAAAGCATTACCAGTCCGCAGTTCCTTTTCTGGGTGACAATGCTCTCTGCGATATTGCGGATGCTTTCGTGGTAAGCTTCCTCCGTCTGATTGACAAAAGCTTCCGGGTGATCGGAAGCAGCAGCATTAATCAGATGGAGTTGGTTCTGATATTCTACAAAATTTACCATAATTAGCTTTCACCTGATCTTTTCTAATAATCATTTCCTCAAACCGACTTATATATTCATAGGGGTATTTAAAGTTAAAAATCCTGTTGAGGTTATCGGAATACGGATCCTTGATTTTACTGACGGCTCCCGCGCCGCACGCAAGGATCGTGTGGGTTTCATCCATAATGAAAACATTATAGGGACTTTCAAAGCCCGGTTTTGCCCATCCGGTATTCTCCAGATTGCCAACCATCCGGCTTTGGCGGTAAAGATAATACGGCTTATATCCGTATTTTAACAGCTGCTCATCCGCGTAATCGATCATTTGCTCTGCAGCCTGCGCATCGTTGCGGTAAGGTTCGCTTTCATCCTGAAACAGCCTTGCCGACCGTTTTAAGGACAACGTATGCACCGTAATGCTTTCCGGAGCCAGCCGAATCGTCTGATCCAGTGTGGAAACAAAGCTTTCCGGAGAATCGCCGGGCAGCCCTGCGATAAGGTCCATATTGATATTGTCAAACCCGGTTCGGCGCGCAAGGACAAAAGCCGAGAGCGCCTGTTCCGCCGTATGTCGGCGGCCGATGGTTTTTAAAACTTCATCGTTTAATGTCTGTGGGTTAATGCTGATACGGGTCACTCCGTACTTTTTCAGCGAAAAAAGCTTCTCCATCGTTATGGTATCCGGCCTTCCAGCTTCCACCGTAAACTCGCGGCAAAAAGACAGATCAAAGCTTCCCCGTATTGCGCTCAAAAGAATATCGAGCTGCTCCGCGGATAAAGTCGTTGGCGTTCCCCCGCCGATATAAACCGTTTCGAGCCGCAATTGCAAAGACGCGGCTACCTGCGCCGTATGCGCAATTTCCCTGCATAAAAGTTTCAGATACGCCGGAACCAATTTTGCGGTCTTTTCCACAGAGGAAGAGACAAAGGAACAATACGAGCAACGGGTTGGGCAAAACGGAATGGATATATACAAGCTGAAAGATTCCGGCTTCGATAAGGAGAGAATTTTCTCCTCGTTCTGCATGGTGATATAGCTTAATGTTGTTTTTTGCTCTGAAACCAGCAGTTCCTTCTGATAAAAATCCAGCGCTTTGGCTTCGCCCATTTCGGAAATCAAGCGGCGCAGCAGCTTTACCGGGCGAACTCCGGTCAAAATCCCCCATTTCGGTACAAACCCGCAATAATCGGTAAGCAACTGGAAAAGCAAAACCGCCATATGCCGCTCCTGGTCATTTTCCGATTCGCAATCGGGAAAGCCGAGCCGCTCTGTTTTTCCCCGGCAATAATCACCGAATTGGATGCGGGTCGTTATAACGATCCCGTCCGTTTCCTTGTTTATACCCGTATAGACGAGCATTTGCTCTCCGCTGTTTTCCGGGATTTCTGTCAACACCTTGATTTTTTGATATGGAAAGAATAACCGGCATAGATTTTCCATTTCATAATGGAAGGTATGGCCGTCAATGATAAGGGTCATAAGCGCTGTTCCCCATAAACGGATTGTTTTTTCTTTCAAAGTCGAGCGTGGTTTTCCCTTCATGCCCCGGATAGATATGGTAATTCCCTTCAAGGTTTCCCAGCCGTTTCAGGGATTGAAGTATCTGGGTATAGCTGCCGGTGGGAAAATCCGTTCTGCCGCAGCTCATCTGCATTAATGTATCCCCCGTGAAAATCGCGTCCTCCACGAGGTAACAGCAGCTTCCAATTGTATGCCCCGGTGTGTGCAGGACACGGATTTTCAAGTTTCCGAGTGGGATAATATCGCCGTCGTTTAGTGCGACATCCGCTTTGAATGTCTTCAGAGGCCGCGAAGCGACCACGGTCGATAAGTTCAAGGAATTGTCGCTTATGAAGGGCATATCGTCACTATAAATATAGACCTTTGCATTGGTCAGCTTTTTGATCTCATTTACACCCAGTATATGGTCGAAGTGACCATGCGTTAACAAAATCGCTTCCACCTTGTCCGCACCGGCTTTCAGAACGGCCTTTGTCAGTTCCGGACTTTCAAAGCCCGGATCAATGACCGCCGCATAGCCCGTAGCGTCATCGGTTACTATATAGCAGTTTGTAGGAACCATACCCCCGGTAATTTCTGTTATCTCCATAGAAGACACCTCTATTCCAACTTGTTTTAGGAACGTTTGATCGAAATAATACCCTGAATATTGGAAAGGCGGGAAATAATGCTGTTCAGATGCTCCAGCCCGTTAATCGTGATCGTAGCGGAAATGACCGCATTGCCGTCCTTGGTCTCCCTTGAATTCAAAGAATGAATGAAAATATGCATGTTGAAAAGCTGCTGGGTTACATCGGCAAGCAGGCCGGAGCGGTCCAAAGCCACAATTTCCAACGTGGATTTGAATTCTTCCTTTACTTTGCCCGCCCAATGCGCCTTAATCCAACGCTCCGGCTCTGCAGCTTCACTTAAATTCTGCGGCACATTGGAGCAAGTTCGCTTGTGGATGGAAACGCCGAAGCCGCGCGTGATAAAACCAATAATTTCATCGCCCGGAAGCGGGTTGCAGCAACGCGAAAACTTAATCAGGCAGTTGTCCATTCCGTCAACGATAACACCGCTGGACGGCTTTTTCGGGGGCTGCTTCGCGGGAGCCTGGGCCGGCGAGCTCGGTGCAGGACGCTTTTCCTTCATATAATCTTCTTTGATTTTCGGCATGATCTTCCAGAGCTGGATACCGCCGTATCCAATTGCGGAGTAAACATCGTCCGCACTAGTGCAGTTCCTCTTAGCGCCGATTTTTTCAAGAAGAGCGGTAAGCTCCGCTTCGTTTAATTCAATGCCGTTGCGCCGCAATTCACGCTCGAGTTCCGCCTTGCCCTCTATAATATTCTCTTCGCGCTTTTCACGCTTGAACCACGCGCGAATTTTATTGCGCGCTTCACTTGTTTTAACGATTTTCAGCCAGTCGCGGCTTGGCCCGTGCGTTTCTTTGGATGTCAGAATCTCGATAATCTGCCCCGTTTTGACTTTATAATCAATGGGAACAATACGCTTGTCCACTTTCGCCCCCACCATACGGTTCCCGACAGCACTATGAATGGCATAGGCAAAATCAATCACCGTCGAGCCGGAAGGAAGGCTGATCACATCGCCCCGCGGAGTAAAAACAAACACTTCCTCCGGAACCAAATCCGATTTGATCGTGCGGACAAGATCGGTCGCGTCCTCGTTGTCTTTTTGATTCTCCAGCATCTGGCGGATCCATGCAAGACGCTGCTCCAACGAATCGCCACTTTTCGACCCGATTCCCAGTTTATACTTCCAATGTGCGGCAATACCGTATTCCGCAGTGTGATGCATTTCCCATGTGCGGATCTGAACCTCGAAGGGAATGCCGTCCTTTCCTATGACCGTAGTATGGAGGGATTGATACAGGTTCGGCTTCGGCGTGGAAATATAATCTTTAAACCGGTTCGGAATCGGGCGGTACATATCATGGATTATGCCAAGAACGTTATAACAATCGTTTACCGTATCGACGATTACGCGAACTGCGTAAATATCATAAATTTCTTCCATGGAGCGGCCTTGGATAAAGGTTTTGCGGAAAATGCCGTTAATGCTCTTTACGCGTCCTTCCAAATAAACATTCGGAATGAGCGGCGACACCCGTTCGTAAATATTTTTCTTTGTCAGTTCAATAAACTCTTTGCGCTCATTCTGCCTAAGAGCCAGCCCGCTTTCGATTTCCTCATAGGCAATCGGATCCAGACACCGAAGGGATAAATCCTCCAGTTCTTCCTTAACGGCCCGGATACCAAGGCGATGCGCAATCGGCGCGTAAACCTCCATATTTTCCAGCGCTTTATCGCGCTGTTTCTGCGGGGGCATGAATTCAATTGTACGCATATTGTGCAGGCGGTCGGCTAGCTTAATGATGATTACACGGATATCATCCGCCATTGCAATCAGCATTTTCCGAAGGTTTTCTGCCTGCTGTTCCTCACGGGAAGAATACGGGATACGGCCTAATTTTGTCACACCGTCAATCAGATTCGCAATTTCCGACCCGAAGCTTTTCCGAATCTGCTCCAAATTCACCGGCGTATCCTCGACAACGTCATGCAGAAGGCCGGCCGCAAGGGACTCGGTATCCATACCGAGCTCAACAAGAATACAGGCTACCGCCACAGGGTGAGAGATATAAGGTGCTCCGGAAAGGCGTTTTTGATCCTGGTGGGAAGTAAGAGCGAGCTGATAGGCACGGTCGATCACCGACATATCGTAATCATGTTCGCTTTCGTTAATTAAAGCGATCAGGTCGTCATATGTTTTCAGCGGCCATGCCATATCCTTCACCCACCTTTTCCAGTAATTTCAGTTTTTTTAATATCTTCGAGCCGAACAAGTCGACTTTATGCGTTGTATGTACAATTTCCGCCTTCAGCCAATCGCCGAACTTTTCCAAAGTGATGAGCCGATATTCCGCCAGAACATCGAGCGCGGTTAAAAGCATAGCCATGTTGCCCACGTCCTTGGTTCGGCTTAAAAGGATTTCCGGAGACCCAGAAAAGCCGTTTAGATTCCGGATAACCCGATAAACATCCGCAAACGCGCCACGGTTCGGGAACAGCCTTTCCAATTCCATTTGGGAGAGCGTTTCCCCTCTTTTGGTTTTTTCGTAAAGGGCTATGTCCGACAGGACGGCATCCACATCCATACTTGATAATTTTATATCTCGAATATAAATAGAAAGCGTATTTTTCCCATTATATTCCCTTGCGTCAAGCGTTACCGCAAGGTCAAGAACATCCCCCACATGATAACGAAATTCTTCAAGCGTTGTATTGAATTTCATGCAACGGATCATATATCCGTCCTTCATAACGCTGATACGGAGGTGTTTTCCTCCGCCAACCGGCGTAATGTCCGCCAAAGTCACATGGTACAGGCCGAATAGTGGGGACGGATTTCCCATTCCAAAAGGTTCCATGGCATGAATTTGATTCGGAATATCCACGGAAAGGTCGCGTGGATTAAGAAGGCAATCAATTTTCAACACCGGTACAGGCATAGGATCACCTAAGGAAGCGGCATAATCGTTGATTGCTTTTCGAAACGCGGGAATATTCGCGGTTAATAAGGATAAACCGGCGGCCATGGGATGCCCGCCATACCGCAACAGTAAATCATTACAGGTGTTGACCGCCTGAAAGAGAGAAAAGCCTTCGACACTTCTGCCGGAACCCTTTGCCTCCTCTCCGGAATAAGAAATAATAATGCTCGGTTTCCCAAACTGCTCGGTAATACGGGAGGAAATAATGCCAATGACCCCATGGTGCCATCCTTCGCCTTCAATCACCAAAACACGATCGTAAAGGCGCTCCGGTTCATCATGAAGCTTTTGCATTACTTTTTCATATATTTCTTTCTCAATCTGACGCCTGTATTCGTTGTCATCATTGATTTCTGTGGACAACGCACATGCTTCATCCGGATACTCGGAAACCAAAAGACGAACTGCGCGTTCCGGAGAGCCAATCCGCCCTGTCGCATTGATACGCGGAACCAGCGTAAAAGCGACGTTCCCGGCGGTAAGACGCCTTCCTTCCACCCCGGCCAGCTCCATCAGCGCTTTCAGACCCAATCGGTCCGTCTGTGGAAGCATTTTCAGCCCGGCTTTTACGAAGCATCGGTTTTCCCCGGTGAGCGGCACAACATCCCCGATGGTACCGATTGCAACGAGGTCGGCGTAATTATCGAGCAAGGCATCGGGGCTGCAGTCCTCGCCTTCCAATGCCATAATCAGTTTAAAGGCAACGCCAACACCGGAATAGTCCTTGTACGGGCAATCGCAGTCTTCGCGGTAAGGATCAACAACGGCACATGCATCGGGCAATTCCGCCCTTGGGCGGTGATGGTCTGTCACCACCACATCCATTCCCAATTCTTTCGCATGGGCTACTTCCGCAATAGAGGAAATCCCGTTATCTACGGTGACAATCAAATTGATCTCCTGCGCATGCAGGGTATCAATCGCATTGCAGTTCAGGCCATAGCCCTCCCCTTCCCGTTCGGGAATATAAAAAATTACATTTGCGCCGCAGGATTCCAAATAAGAATACAGCATGGCGGTCGCTGTCACTCCGTCAGCATCGTAATCCCCGTAAACAGCTATTTTTTCGAATTCCTCAATCGCACGTATAATACGGTCGGCCGCTTTTTTCATATCTTTTAAAAGAAAAGGATTTGATAAATTTTCATCAGAATGAAAAAATTTTTCAATTTGTTCTATGTCGACAATGCCCCGTTCTTGAAGCAATACTGCAAGAATCTCAGGCAGATTCATTTCTTGTGTCATCTGCTTTGTTACAGCCGGATCACTCTGAAATACTTCCCATTTCTTTAAGCTCACAAACCCCACCTACCCCATAATTATTTATTGTATCATTTTGACAAATAATATTCAACATTTATTCTTCCCAGATACAAAAAACGGAAGAAAACAGCGGATAATCCAACGATATTATCCGCTGCTTACAATTTCAGATATTTTTTATTCATTTCTGCAGGCACAAATTTCCACACCCCGGTTGCCCCGGGCGCACGACACTTAAAAGCCGCCGATGCAAAAGAACATCGGCGGCTTTCATAATATCGTGTTTTGAATTTAAGCTTTTGCTTCTGTTTCTCTTTGTTTTGCTTTATGGTTCTGCCACATAACATAAAGGGGGCCTGCAATGCAGACGGAGGAATAACAACCGGTAACAACACCGACCATCATCGGCAGAGCAAAGGTTGTTACGCTCGTAATTCCATATAGCTGCCCAACGACGAAGACGGTTGCAATTGAAGAAAATGTGCAACCCGCAGTAAAGAGAGAACGGGTAAATGTCTGGTTGATACTCGTGTTTACCAAAGAAGAATAAGGCGTTTTCGGCCCCATCAGTCTGCGATTTTCTCTGATACGGTCATAAATAATAATCGTATCATTCAGTGAATAGCCCAGAATCGTCAATACAACTGCAATAAAGTTATCATTCAGCGGTATTCTGAAGATGATAAATGTAAAATAAACCATGATAACGTCATGCAATAGTGCGAGAACAGCCATTACGCCAGCGGACATACCGCCGATTTTTCTAAACCGGAATGCAATATACAGAACAAGCAGTACGCAGGTAATGAAAACAGCCGTCAGGCATTTTATAAAGAAGTTGCGGCCCATGGTCGGATTAACCGAGCTGGATGAAACAACCTCGAAATGCGCATTCGGATATTTTGCGGAAAGCGCTTTTTCAATTGCCTGCTGGGTATCAACGGAAATAGATTCCGAACCCGCAAAAGAAATGGAAACATTATTTTTTACTTTTTTGCCGTCAGCGGATTTTACATCCTCCAAGATGCGAACGCTAACATCCTTTTTCGTAGTATCCTGGACAATTTTTTCGACTTCTTCCTGAACAACCTTGCCGTCAAAAGAATATTTGATTTCGGCGCCGCCTTTAAACTGGATATCCAACTGAGTGCCAAATAGAATATTGAAAAGTAAGCCAATCAGCATGACCGTGATGGAAATTCCAAAGTAAATCTTTCTGTTTTCAAAGAAATGAATGTTAAAGGTTTTCATTCTGCGGCACCTCCGTACAGCCATTTATTGCGCGCGAACTTAAACCCGGAAATCGATTTTGTCATCAAACGGGTAGCCGTTACGCCGAAGAGGAAGTTACCGACAATACCGATTAACAGCGTGTAGCCGAAGGAATAGATCGAGCCGGTAGTGGATGCTCCGAACAGCATTGAAAGAATATTGGTTGGTCCAAATACAGCCATCAAAATAACGCCGACAATAACAACCGTTATATTACCGTCGAAAATTGCCCAGAAGCTGTTGTCGTCACCCTTTTGGATTGCCCCGTCAAGGGTTTTGCCTGCCCAGAGTTCTTCTTTAATTCTGCAGGCAGTAATAATATTCGCATCAACACCCATACCGATGGAAAGAATAATACCAGCGATACCGGGCAGGGTCAGCGTAAAGCTTTGAATAAACGGGAAGTATCCAGAAACCGCCGCAAAAGACAAAGCAATCTGCCCAAGCAGAGCGATAATCGCGATAAAGCCCGGAAGTCTGAACTGAACCAACATGAACACGCAGATAATTGCAAAGGCGATAATACCCGCAATCAGCATTGCATGCAAAGAAGATGATCCCAGCGTCGGGCTGATTGTGCTGAAGTTTGTCGTCGTAAGCTTAAACGGAAGCGCACCGGCTGTAATCTTGTTTGCCAGAGAGGAAGCTTCCGCCGCTGTAAAATTGCCCTGAATGGAGCACTTTCCATCCGTAATAACCTCATTTACCCTCGGATTGGAAATACGAACGTCATCCATCCAGATGGAAATGATTTCACCCTGCATTTTTTCGGTTGCTTCGGCAAATTTTTTGGTGCCGCTCTCAGTCAGTTCCAAACCAACCTGATAGGTTGCTTTGCCGGTCGTCTGATCCTGATACATCTCAGACTTAGCGCTTTTAATGTCGCTGCCGGTTAAAATAATGTTGCTTGCCGTCTCGCCCTTAGGCGTTTTGTAGACAGGTTGTCCATCCGAACCGGTTGTCACGGTTGTATACTCATCGCCCGCACGGAAGGTGAGCATTGCAGTTGCGGAAAGTTCTTTGATTGCGCTTTCGGGGTCAAATGTCTTTTCGTCGTTCTTCCAAGGAAAACGTACAATAATGCGATCATTGTTATAATCGGAATACAATTCATAATCCGTAATATGATTCGTAGTTAAGCGGACTTCAATTATCGATTTTGCGGAATCAATTTGTTCCTTAGTCGCTTTTTTTGAAGTTGCCGGGCTAAATGTTGCCTCGACGCCGCCGTTAATGTCTATTCCCCATCTAATGTCGCTGACACCTTTTATGTAGGTGGTCGAATTATCCCCGTTTTTACCCTTAATTCCGAAGGTTGCGGAATAAGTTAAAAACAGGATGAGGAGGGCGACGATGAAAAATACAGGTTTTCCTACTCGCTTCATTCGTAAATCCTCCAATTTTGGTTTTCTGTGATTCCTCGCAGACGTGTACAATCAATTATATTGTTTACATATGAAAAAGTCAATTAGTTTGACGAGATTATTCGTAAAGACAGCCAAAAAGAAAGGGAGACAAGCTCCCTTTCTCACTTATTTAACAATTTTTCCGCCGCAGCAAGCTGAACGCAAATACAGAACAAATCCATAGCGACCTCAAGTTCATCCACCGGAGGATAGGTCGGTGCCACACGGATATTGCTGTCGTTCGGATCTTTTCCATACGGGAAGGTCGCACCCGCATTCGTAAGGGTAACGCCAGCCTCCTTGCAAAGGGAAACAACCCGCTTTGCACAGCCGTTCAAAACATCAACGCTGATAAAATATCCTCCGTTTGGATTCGTCCAACAGGCCACGCCCTTTCCCCCAAGCTCGGATTCCAGCTTATTGGCTACCGCTTTAAACTTCGGCGCAAGCAGCTTGCGGTGTTTCTTCATTTGCTCCAGAATACCGTCGTAATCTTTAAAGAAATATAAATGCCTTAACTGGTTCAACTTATCCGGTCCGATTGTCTCATACGAAAAATGCTTTTTCAGGACAGCCAGGTTGTTGTCGCTTGCACCCAGCGCCGCTACGCCGGCACCTGGAAAAGAAATTTTACTTGTGGATACAAAAAAGACCGGCAAATCCTCCGTGCCATTCTTTTTGCACTCAAGCCACAAGTTCAAAAGCTGATCCGGCGTATCGGTTAAATCGTGTACGCAATAGGCATTATCCCAAAAAATCCGGAAATCCTTTGCAGCGGGCTTCAAAGCGGCAAACCGGCGAACAGTTTCATCGGAATAGGTAATACCCGTCGGATTGGAATACTTTGGAACGCACCAGATTCCTTTCACCAATTCATCGTTTGAAACCAACTTTTCCACAACATCCATGTCCGGTCCTGTGGGCAGCATTGGAACCGTAATCAGTTCAAAACCGAAGTATTCGGTAACAGCAAAATGCCTGTCGTAGCCGGGCGACGGGCACAAAAACTTTACGGCGCCCTGCCTGCCCCATGGCAGACAGCCCGAAAAGCCATGGGTAACCCCGCAGGACACGGTATCAAACATCATATTCAAGCTGGAATTGCCCCCCGCAATGATATTGGAAGCGTCGACCCCCATCATATGGGAAAAAAGTTCCCGCATTTCCGGAAGGCCGTACGGCATGCCGTAGTTGCGGCAGTCGTCTCCGGTGGAGGCATAAAGATCGGATGCGGAGTTTAAAGCATCCAGCATACCCATCGAAAGCTGAAGCTGTTCTGTTTCCGGCTTCCCACGGGCCATATTTAATTTTAAGCCCCTTGCTTTGAATTGGTTATAACGTTCCTGTAAATCCGCCCTGACATCGCTTAATTCCTTTTCTGACATTGACCGAAAGTCCAATATGAGCATCTCCCTATCTTAAAATGCAAATGATGTTTAAAAACAAGTACTATTCTAATATATAATAGATAATATTGCAAGTTAAAAACACAAATCTTGCATATAAGATAAAGAAGACATTCTTATGTTATTTTATGTATTTTGCTAATTCGACGTCTACTTTCTGAATATGATTCAATAGCCAGTCCATAAGGAAATAATTGGTTTTGGATATAACCGCAATGGAAGCACCGTTTTTTGTAATATCATATTTTAAATCCGCAATTTTTTTCTTGAAAAATTCATGCATTTCCTTATGCTCTTTGTACTTCGGGTAAGTACTGCTGAGCTGCAACTTCTCTTCGTCGGAAAAATGCTTAATGGTGTACCCTTCAAGGAATTCTAACGTCTTAATAATTTCCTCCCTTCCCTTGCCCTGATTGCAAGCGGCAAAGAGCTGGTCAATCCGGTCGCACAGCTCTTTATGCTGGCTGTCAATCACCGATACACCGATTTTCAGATTATCTCTCCACATTGCCATAAGTAAAACACATCCTTTCTAAAATTCCGCGGTTCCCGTTGTACGCGGGAACGGCAGTACGTCCCGGATATTTGCAATCCCGGTTAGATACATTACAAGGCGTTCAAAGCCAAGGCCATAGCCTGCGTGCTTTGTTCCGCCATAACGCCTTAAGTCCAGATACCACCAATAATTTTCCTCATTCAGCTTAAATTCCTTCATCCGTTGTTGAAGAATTTCTATGCGCTCCTCACGCTGGCTGCCGCCGATGATCTCGCCGATACCCGGCACAAGCAAATCTACTGCGGCAACTGTTTTTCCGTCATCATTCAGACGCATGTAGAAGGCTTTGATTTCCTTCGGATAATCGGTTACAAAAACAGGTTTTCCGAATACCTGCTCTGTTAAATACTTTTCATGTTCCGTTTGCAGGTCACTTCCCCAGCTTACCTTATATTCAAATTTGTCATTATTTTTTTTCAAAATTTCAATGGCTTCCGTATAGGTGACACAGGCGAAATCCGAATTGACGACATTCGTTAAGCGATCAACAAGCCCTTTATCAATAAACTGGTTGAAAAATGCGATATCATCCGGGCAGGTATCCATAACATATTTGATAACGTATTTCATCATCGCTTCGGCAAGCTTCATGTTGTCCTGTAAATCCGCAAACGCAATTTCCGGCTCGATCATCCAGAATTCCGCCGCGTGACGCTGCGTGTAAGACTTTTCAGCGCGGAACGTCGGCCCGAAAGTATAGACCTTTCCAAAAGCCATCGCCATGCACTCCGCCTCAAGCTGGCCGGAAACCGTAAGGGAGGTGTGTTTCTGGAAAAAATCCTGCGAATAATCAACCGTTCCATCCTTTTTACGCGGAGGGTTCTCCGCGTCAAGTGTAGTCACGGTGAACATTTCGCCGGCGCCTTCGCAGTCACTACCGGTAATAAGCGGCGTGTGGACGTAAACAAATCCATTTTCATGAAAGAATTTATGAATGGCAAAGGCCGCGGCCGAACGCACGCGGAACGCAGCGCTGAACGTATTGGTGCGCGGGCGCAAATGCGCAATTGTGCGTAAAAATTCCAGCGAATGACGCTTTTTCTGCAGCGGATAATCCGGAGAGGAAAGCCCTTCTGCCTCAATTTTATCCGCGTGAATTTCAAACGGCTGCTTCGCCTGCGGTGTTAAAACCAGCTCGCCGGTTACCACAAGGGCTGAACCGACGTTCAATTTCGTAACCTCTGTAAAATTGGAAATCCGATTCGCTTCAAAAACGATCTGGACTCCTTTAAAACAACTGCCATCATTCAGATCAATAAATCCCAACGCTTTGGAATCGCGAATTGTGCGAACCCAGCCGCAAACCGTTACCGCTTTACCGCTAAGCTCCGCCGTTTTAGAATACAACTCGGTTATTTCAGTTCTCTTCAATCGGAATACCTCCTGCATGCTTCCAGAATATGTTTATATTATAACACGATTTTCCTCTATGCAACACCAATACACAGCAAAATGTGAAAAATTGAAAAATCTTCAAAATAGGGGTTGATTTTTGTGGAAACATTCGATATAATAATAAAGCTGTCTCTGGTAACAAGGCAGATAAACCATACGGAGAGGTATTCTAATTGGTAAGGAGCCACATTGGAAATGTGGTGTGCCGCAAGGCATTGTGCGTTCGAGTCGCATCCTCTCCGCCATTCAGAACCGGAAACAATATTTTGTTCCTACCGAACGGAATGTTGCTTTTGGACTTCTTCATACCGAAGAAGTAAAACGACAAGGGAATCCCCACTCTCCGAAAGGAAAGCGGGGATTCTTTCGTTATTCTTGTCCGCGTTACTTCATCCGTCGAGTCTATCGGTCGGCAATCTGTGTTGCCATTTTATAAACCACCTCATATACGATGAAGGACCACATGAAATATTTTCAAAAACTCCCGTTCTTTTTCACTTGATTGTCACATAGGTCATTTATATTTTATTTATCCCCTTTGTCGAATCAGCCGTAATTCTGAACAAAATTGCTTATATGTCTCTCACGGAGAGTTCTCATATTTTACAATCCTTTTTTGAGAAGGCCGCCTCATAACGGGCGGCTTCCTCATTTCCCAATATTTTCAGCAGAATGAAACATGACCCTGTCCGGCACTTGTGGACAGGGTCATTTATTTACTTTTCATCAGGAGGAAAATTTCACTTCATCCCTATGACTATTTTGAAAAGCTCGTATATCCGCGTTTTTTTTTCGCTCTTCTTCGATAATTTTATTAATTTTCTCGTAAAACGATTCGCTGTCAATCTCGTTATTACCCTCAATCAATGTCAACGGTTCGTGTTTCAATGCTGTCGACCCCTCTATTAATAAATTTCATTCTCTCCTGAACATAGGCGTTTTCAAGGAGTTTGATAAAAGGTTCTATGTATTGTTGAACAAAGTCCTCAATTTCTTCTTTGTCTTTTCCAAAGCTTCCAGCCTTTGTACAATCAATCTGAAGGATAAAACAAATATTATCAAAATCTCCTTTGTGGGAAATCGCAATATATTCAGCTATTTTTTCATGTGTGGAACCAAATTTCTTTTTAATCCCTTTTTCGTCTAAAATATAAATCTTCTCTACGGACGTCATGAGTATATTCTTAAAAAATTTCTCACAATTTGACACCGGCTGCGGACGGTTGTCGCCCTTGCTTAAACTGTTCGATTTATAGCCGGGCATGGTATACATTAATTTGTTTTGATGCAGAATTTGTTTAATAACGCTAATTCGAAAATTCCGGTCTTCATATTGATCAGAAAAAATTGTATAGAGTGAATTACAGACGAATTGCGACAAAGAGGCAAAAATTTCCTCCTTTTCATCCGAGCTAAGCGTGGACATATACCGTGTTAAACTGGTTATGTTATTTTGCAGTTCATCAATTACCGCCCGGTTTAACTCGGAATTTTTTTGCTGCTTTAATATATGCTTATTTGCGGCGGAAAATCCTATTAAAATCAAAATATACAGAGAAAAATAAACCACCTGCGGATACGAATAAAAGGAAGCTGGGCTTAAAGACTTGTTCGAATTTTCCATAACGCCTGAAATGATAAATGGGAACAGGAAGTAGACGACCTGCTGAAAGACCCAGTTCGAGAATAAAGCAAACCAAAAATCTTTTAAGCTTTTTAAGATGCTCTTTTGTTCGTAATTCATTATATTCATTCCCTTTACAGTTTGACAATTCAATTCTGTCCGCTCTTTTAAGTATATTTTCGAAACCATATGACTATGAAAGTGATTTATTGCAAAACTGTAAATTTTTAAATTCGAATATAGTTATACCGTTAATTAGAAAAATATAAATTTTGAAATGAATATTTTAAAACTTCTAAATTTCAGGCATTCATAAACCGATAAGTTCTGTAATATAGTAAGAATCGTTGTGGAAATAAAAGGCATTTGCTATAATAATCTTAGTTCCGTATGGGTGGTGACAATTTGAACCGTAAAAAAAGCATCAAGGTAGCAGCGGTAATTGATATCGGCTCAAATATGCTAAAAATGAGGATTTCGCAGCTAAAAAAAGGAGAAATCTCCGACCTTGAAAAACTGGAATACCCTTTAAATCTTGGCCACGAGGTCTTTACGGAAGGAAAAATCCGCTTCGAAAGCCTTCATGAGCTTTCCGGTATCCTGCATGGATACCGCGGAATTCTAAAAGAATATGGAGTCAATCAATATAAAGTAGTGGCAACCACCGCTTTCCGGGAAGCGAAAAACCGTTCCTATGTGATTGACCAGTTAAAAATACAGAATGACATGACCGTTCAGGTACTGGAAGACGATCAGGAAAAAACGCTGATTTATTCAGAGATTTTAAATACGCTTGACAAAATGGAAAATAAAAAGGGCGAAAATGCGCTGATTTCCTATATCGGCGCCGGGACCATCGGCTTTTCCCTTTATAACGGGAAGCATATGATCTTTTCGCAGAACATTCCGATGGGAGCCTTAAAGCTGCACGATATGCTTGGAAATATTCAGGAGCTTACGGAGGATTTCTACACCGTTGTTGAAGAATACCTGAATTCCATTATCGGCCATATCCGTATCCCGTTCAGCAAAGGGCTTGTTTCCAACCTGGTTCTGACGGGAAACGAAATTCAGCTGATTGCGCACATCTGCGGCGTGATGCCTGAAAACGGCTGCTACACGATTCCGGCGCAGATGCTCACCGACCTGTTTAAGCAGATACGCTCGATGTCACAGGAAAAAATCAGCAACCACTATGGCATCAGCGAAGATACGGCGGAGCTGCTGTACTCGGCACTTGCTATCTATATCCGGCTGATTGAATTTTCAGAATCCGATGTCATTATTGCGCCAAAAGTGGAACTGTGGGACGCTTTAATGCGCCACATGCTCCTTCCAAAAAGCAGCGAGGAATATTTTGAACATGTCCGCGAAAACGCAATCAGCTGTGCGTATGAAATCGCAAAGACCTATCACTGCAACCACCTGCATTCCGAAAATGTCCGGAAATTTGCCTGCCGGATTTTTGATAAGATGAAAGGCGCTCATGGGCTTGACCATCGCAAGAGGCTGCTTTTGGAGCTGGCGGCTATTTTGCACGACTGCGGCTATTACGTAACTGCCAAACAGCATTTATTGAGCACGTTTGACTTGATAAAGGATATTGACGTTTATGGCATGACTGACGAAGAAATGCTGCTGACCGCCTATGTTTCGCGCTACAATGAATACGACGTGCCCAATTATGACGATATTGAATTTATTCGGCTGAGCGACAAAAACCGGCTGATCGTTTCCAAACTCGTAGCGATTTTCCGGCTTGCAAACGCGCTCGACAAGGCGCAGAAGCAGAAGCTGAGCGACATCCGGGTAAAATTGAACAACGACAGGCTTTTAATTACAGCCGACAGCAACGAAAATTGTTACCTTGAAAAATGGGCGTTCGAGCAATGCGCACCATTCTTTCAGGAAGTTTTCGGCTATAAACCGGTTCTGACTGTGCGCTCGTCCCTAATTTAACGTAAGGCGTGGTAATAAATGAGTGAAAAAAACGAAAAAATAAAAATACCGTTTATCAATCGGGAATTAAGCTGGATGGATTTTAACGCGCGCGTTCTGGAAGAAGCCTTTAAGCGCGGAAATCCCTTGATGGAACGCATTCGCTTTTTATCCATAACCGCCTCCAATTTAGACGAATTTTTTATGGTAAGGGTCGCCGGAGTAAAGGAACAGGTAAATTCCGATTACCGCGTTGAGGACACTTCCGGGCTTACGCCGAAGCAGCTCCTCCCCTTGCTTTCTGAAAAAATACATGCATTTACAGAGAAACAGTATTCCTGTTTGCACCGCTCGATTGTTCCGGCAATGAAAAGAAAAGGGATAACCTTTCTAACGCCGGAAGAAATGGACGCAAAACAGAAACAGTATATTTCCGATTATTTTGATAAAGTCCTGTTCCCCGTTTTAACGCCGCTTGCCGTCGACCGCAGCCGCCCGTTCCCCCTTTTGGCAAATAAAAGCCTGAATATTGCGGTCCGGCTGAAGGGCGAAGAGGATTCCTATTTTGCCGTGGTGCAGGTACCGTCGATTCTTTCCCGCTTCCTGGAAATTCCGTGTGAAAACGGAAAATCATATGTGCTGTTGGAAAACGTCATTATTTATAAATTGGGAGAACTGTTTGAACTGAGCGATATCCGGGCAGCCTGCCCCTTCCGCATCACCCGGAACTCCGACCTCGATATTGACGAAGAAGCGGAGGATTTGTTAATCGAAATCCAAAAATCAATTAAGAAGCGAAAGCGCGGGAAACCCGTCCGCTTGGAATTGCTGCAAAAAAGCGACGCGGAAACGCAGGAATTCCTAATCGATATGCTGGATATCCAGCCCGATGACATCTATCAATTGCCCGGCCCGCTGGATTTAACCTTCTTTTCCAAGTTTGCATCTCTTCCGGATTTTGAAAACCTTTGCTTTAAACCCATTACGCCGGTTTATCCGCCGGCCGATTTTTGGGGATACGACGACATTTTCGAAGCAATCCGCGAGAAAGACCGGATGGTACACCACCCTTACGAAAGCTTTGAAACTGTCGTTGATTTCGTCCGAAAGGCCGCAGAGGACAAAAATGTGCTTGCCATTAAGCAGACGCTTTACCGGGTAAGCGGCCACTCCCCGATCATCGACGCACTGATTACCGCCGCGGAAAACGGCAAGCAGGTTACCGTTTTGGTCGAGTTGAAAGCGAGGTTTGACGAGGAAAACAATATTATCTGGGCAAAAAAGCTTGAGGAAGCGGGCTGCCATGTTATTTACGGCCTTGCCGGCCTAAAAACCCACTGCAAAATCCTCCTCGTGGTACGCCGCGATGAAGACGGCATCCGCCGGTATTTGCATATGGGTACGGGAAATTACAACGATTCCACCGCAAAAATCTATACGGATATCGGTATTTTCACCTGCAAGGAACCTTACGGGACGGACGCATCTTCCCTGTTTAATGTTCTGACCGGCTATTCCCGCCCGCCGGAATACAATCGCTTTGTTGTCGCCCCGCAGGGCATGCGCAGTTTCTTTGTGCGGATGATCGAAAACGAAATTGCAAATTCCGAAAAGGGCCTTCCCTGCGGCATCACCGTAAAAATAAATTCCCTTACAGATCCAGACCTGGTCGCCCTGCTTTATAAGGCGTCGCAGGCAAAGGTTCCGATCCGGCTGATTGTCCGGGGGATCTGCTGTCTGATTCCCGGATTGCCGGGCATTAGTGAAAACATTGCGGTCTACAGCATCGTCGGACAGCTGCTGGAGCACAGCCGGATTTACCGGTTTGAAAATGCGGGTAATCCGAAAATTTACATGGGCAGCGCCGACTGGATGCAGCGCAATCTTGACCGGCGCGTGGAGCTTGTTTTTCCTGTGGAAGACGAGGAGCTGCGCCAACGGGCGTTCGATATTCTAAATCTTATGCTCAGCGACAATATCAACGCGCGCGTTATGCAGCCGAATACCGTTTATACCCATATCGATAAGCGGGGAAAAGCACCCTGCAACTGCCAGATTCAATTTTCACTCCTGGCGCAGGATGCGGTAAAACAATTTACTGAACAGGACGGCAGCAAGCCGTTCCGGCCAATATACAATGCGGAACAAATGAAGTAACCGGTTTAAAACGGGAGGAACGTTATGAAAAAAATAGGAATTTTAACAAGCGGCGGCGATTGTCAGGGCTTAAACGCGGCGATTCGCGGCGTGGCCAAGGGGCTTTATGTGGAATTCGGAAACAATGTGGAAATCTATGGCATTAACGACGGCTATCTGGGACTGATTAATGGCAGCTACCGGAAAATGAAACCGGACGATTTTTCCGGGATTCTTACTCTTGGGGGCACAATCCTTGGAACCTCCCGCCAGCCATTTAAGCTTATGCGCGTGGTAGAGGACAACAGCGTCGACAAAGTAAAGAACATGAAGGAAAACTACAAAAAAATGAAGTTGGACTGTCTGGTCATCCTAGGAGGAAACGGCACACACAAAACCGCGAACCTGCTCAGCGAAGAGGGGCTGAACATTGTAACGCTGCCCAAAACGATCGACAATGACATTTGGGGCACCGAAATGACCTTTGGTTTCAGCAGCGCAATGGAAATTGCGACGAATGTCTTAGACTGCATTCATACTACGGCAACGTCGCACAGCAGAGTATTCATCGTGGAAATTATGGGACATAAAGCCGGATGGCTGACCCTGCACTCCGGAATTGCCGGCGGAGCGGACATTATCCTTATTCCGGAAATCCCATACAATATCGACAGCATTGTAAAAACGCTGGAGCATCGAAACAAAAGCGGGAAACGTTTTTCCATTCTTGCCGTTGCCGAGGGCATACTATCCAAGAAAGAAGCAAGCATGGGCAAAAAAGAGTTTAAAGCGGCTCGCGCGAAGATGGCTTACCCATCGATTTCCTATCGCCTGGCCAAGGAAATCAGCGAACGAACCAATCAGGAAATCCGCGTTACCGTACCGGGGCACTTCCAGCGCGGAGGAAGCCCCTGCCCGTACGACCGTCTTCTTGCGACCCGGTTCGGCGCGGCGGCGGCGAAACTGATTGCGGAGAAAAAATACGGATTTATGGCGGCGCTTCAAAACAATGCGATTGTACCCGTCCCGCTGAGCGAGGTTGCCGGCAAATTAAAAGGCGTCCCCGTAGACAGCGACATAATAAAAACCGCACGTGATATCGGAATCAGCTTTGGTGACTGACAGAAAGAAGGAGTATCATGAAAATCAGAAAGAATCCGCATGCATCCTGGAAGAAAACATTTGCGGCCGCAGGTGTGGTTTCCGCCGCCTTGACCGTGGCTTTTACCGTCTACAGCGCCTGTTTGTCCGTAAAACTGCTCCGCTGCATTCATACGGCGCAAAAAGCCCTTCCCGAAATGGAAAAGGCTGCGCGGCTATATCAAAAGAAGAATGCGGAGGAAACAGAAGAATAAACATAACCGGAAGCAAAACAAAAAGGCAGGCATTTTAATGGTGCCTGTCTTTTTCGTATTTATTTCACTTAATTAAACGGTTACATGCTCCTTCAATTTTTCAAAGGTTTTTTCGCCGATCCCGCTTACATTTTTCAGTTCCTCAATGGAGTGAAATTTTCCTTTTTGCTGCCTGTAATCAAGAATTCGTTTGGCCATAACGGGGCCTACCCCATCCAATTCGCACAGCTGCTCCGCGGTAGCAGTATTGATATTCACCTTTCCGGCTTGGCTTTCCGCCTTGCTTTGCCCGTTCCCCCATTGGGGTTCCTGAGAAACGGTGCTAAAAACAGGCAACGGCGTGTAAGCCTCATCCTGTGATGAAGAAAGTACATCGGTTTCAAAGGTAATATTCATGGCTTCCGGTACATAAAAAGCATTGTACCCAATAATCAGCGCGCACAGAAATGCCGCTATCACAATTAAATATCGTGTTTGCAGTGCGCCCTCATCCATAAACAAAACCTTCCTATTCCCTGTTATTTCTGCCGAAGCTTTGCGAGAAACCCAGTAAAATATGCGGGAAGATCGCTCGTAATTTCAATATAGCGGCCGTCGCGCGGATGCACAAAGCCAATCACTCGAGCGTGAAGGCACTGCCCGTTCAGATTCGGGACCGGCTTTTTCGGCCCGTAAACCGGGTCGCCGGCCACCGGGTGGCCGATATAGGCCATATGCACCCGGATTTGGTGCGTCCGGCCCGTTTCCAGCCTGCACTGGATATGGGTAAAGCCTTCATAGCGCGCAAGGACATGATAATGCGTGACCGCGCTGCGCGAATTTTTTTCTGTTACCGCCATCATTTTGCGGTTGACCGGATGCCGCCCAATAGGGGCGTCAACCATCCCGTCGTCTTCTTTTACATTGCCGTGGACAACAGCTTCGTAAATGCGCGTGAAGCTATGCGCTTTAATCTGTGCCGCCAGCTTTTGATGCGCGAAATCATTTTTTGCAACAATGAGCAAACCGCTTGTGTCTTTGTCAATCCGGTGCACAATGCCGGGGCGAATTACGCCGTTGATTCCGGACAGGGAATCCCCGCAATACGCCAGAAGCGCGTTGACCAGCGTGCCGGTGCGATTTCCCGCAGCCGGGTGGACAACCATCCCCTTCGGTTTATTGACAACAAGAAGATCGCTGTCCTCATAAACGATGTCCAACGGAATCGCTTCCGGCTCCACATCCGTCTTTTCCGGCTCCGGCAGCAGTAAGAAAATGCAGTCTCCTTCCGCGCCGCGGTAGCTTTTATTCAGGGCTTTGCCATTACAGGTTGCATATCCGCCATCGATCAGCTTCTCCGCCGCAGAACGGGTGAGACCTTCCGTCTTCATACTGATCAGTTTATCCAAACGAATTCCGGCATCTTCCGGATTGATAACAATTTTCAATTCCCTGTCCATTACTTTCTACGAATCACCCGTTCGGCATTGGAATCCAGATTCGAAAAGAACAGAATGTGAATGATTAAGAATACGGTCCCAACCGTAACGCAGCAGTCCGCAAAATTAAAGATCGGCGGAAAAAAAGAAAAGCTGAGGTAGTCAATAACATAGCCATAAACAATGCGGTCGATCAGATTTCCCAATCCCCCGCCTACAATTAAAATCACAGCGATATAGGAAAATACCGTATGATTTTGATATTTAAACAGCGAAATGATTAGCAAAATGCTAATCGCTAAAGTTACGGTAATGAAAAACCATCTTTGATTTTGCAAAATTCCAAAAGCCGCACCTTTGTTTTTAATATAAAAAATATTGAAAATACCGTTTATAACCGTAAACCCGCTGCTGGGCTTTAAATTTGCCGTAACAAGAAGCTTAATAATCTGGTCAACGACAACTGCCGCCGCCGATAGCAGTAAAGCAATGATTGCCAAAGGTATCTCTCCTATTCTGTCATAAAAAAGGGCGAACCGATCAGCCCGCCCTTTTCAAAATAATTTTAAGCCGTTCACATCGTATGAAAAGCGGTATCATGAAAATATCGCTGTTTGCAATTGGTTTTTATTCTCCTTAGGCAACACGAATTGTCTTAATCTGCGTCATTTTCCGGAGAAATCGGGTCGTCGGAAGCATGGAATTCCTCGCTATATTTCGGAGCATAGGAAAAAGAGGGATCCTGCGGATCTTCATCAAAAATGGAAACCTCTGCGTGCAGGAAATCATCCGGCTGCTGAGCGGTCTCTTCCTCTTCCAGCGGTTGTTCCTCTGTTTTTGGCGCGGGAGACAGTTCCTCCTGCTCCGGAAAATCTTCTTTCGCGGCGTGCTTCGGCGGTTCCGGGTTCTCCTGCGCAGGCTTATGAGTCGGCAGCGCGTCAATTAATGTAAGATGTTCTTTATAGAGACTCAAAAGCTTGGAACGAAAATCAGAAACGGACTTTTGCAGATTTTCCAGCTCTTTCTGCTGTTCAATAACACTCTGCTTTGCGGTACTGACAATGCGTTCCGCTTTTAGATTGGCATCTTTAATAATGATTTCCGCCTTATGGCGCGATTCGCGGATCGAGGCGTCCCCCAGCTTTTGGGCGCTAACAAGCGCATTTTTGATTTCATTCTCTTCCTTGCGGTAATCTTCCACTTTCGCAGCTAAAATCTTAAGCTTTTCAATTAGCTGTTCATTTTCGCTTTTCAGCTTTTCGTATTCTTCTTTTTGTTCCACTTGTTTTTTCAGGAGGGTATCATAGGATTCCTTAACCTCGTCGATAAACTGATCCACATCATCGGTTCGGTAACCGGAAAAGCCGGACTTGCGAAAACTGGCGTTGATAATATCATTCAAAGATAACATTTGGGAGTCCTCCATTAAATATATTTCCTGCCTGCAATGCTCAGCCTGCCTCTTTTGGTAACGGGACCAAGGCGGTCAATAACAAAGCGGCCTTTTCCCCTGACCGATAATTTACTGCCCGGCGTTACGGCAGCGCTTACTGACAAAATTTCTTCATGGTTTAGCATAACCATGCCGGAACGAATCATTTCACAGGATTTTTCCCTGCTTGTGCCGACAACGGCTGCAACAATACAATCCAGCCGGGGGGAAGCAACCACAGCAGAAAAATTCGCAAACTGCCCGCGTGGCGGCAAGGGTTCTTCAGCCCCTTCTTTCATTGTAACGCCTACTTTTCCGATCTTACTTATCTGGGACAGAAGGAAATCGGAAATCTCGCTGCGAACAAAAAAAACGCATCTTCCCGTTTCGAGCAAAATGTCGCCAAGAGCTTCCCGCTGAATTCCGGTTGCGAGAATCGCGCCCATAAAATCCCGGTGACCAAGGCGGTCGCAGGACCGAAAGCACGCCGTTACCGCGCTGATTGGGAACATACCGGCGTCCGGCACAAGAAAGTCCGGAAATGCGCCAAAAACTACACGCTCCGCGTCTTCCTGACCGCCGAAGAGCATATAGTTTTCAAAATGAATACGGGCCATTCTGTTTTCCGCTATGCGCGCCTGACGCTCATCCAAAAAGCCGACAAACCGCGGCCTTCCTCCGTTCTGCGCCAGACGCACCGCATCGTTAAGCTTTGCCTCGAGTAATACGTCCTCCGACTGTTTGTCCATCAAAAATAAACACCGTTATTTTCTAATTCATCTAAAACATCGTCACCGGTAAGATCGACATTATATGGAGTGATAATGAATGTGCTTGTGGCGACCCGTTTGATTTTTCCGCCGTTTGCATAGGCAACGCCGCTTATAAAATCAATGATTCTGCGTGAAATATCCTTGTTCGTGTTTTCAAGATTCAATACCACGGTGTGCATTTTTAAAAGCTCGTCCGCTACTGCGCAGGTTTCTTCGCCAAAACGTTCGGGTTTGAATAAAACCACCTGCAACTGCGCTGTGGCATGAATGTTAACAACCTTGTTATTGTTGTTCGGAACAAATGCGCGCTTAATTGTGTCGCGTTCATGAATTTCCGGTTCTTCATTTTGGCGAACCGGCGCTTCTTCCTGCTGCACCCCGTCATAATCGTAATCGTACTCGTCCTCCGGTGGATTCCACATATCTTTGATTTTTTCTACAATGCCTGCCATAGATATCCCTCCTATGATGATTTTATTTGTATATTCTTGAGCCAAACAGCGCGGAGCCTACCCGAACCATATTGGCTCCTGATAAAATTGCCAAAGAATAATCTGACGACATACCCATGGATAAAAACTCCATATTAACATTATCTATATTTTTCGCCCTTATGTCAACAAAATATTGATGCATCTTTGTAAAATAACCCTGCGTTTCCTTTTCATCCGTATCTGCCGGCGGTATTGCCATCAAACCGCGCGTGCGCAAAGACGGTAAAACAGCGATCTGCTCGATTAAATCTTTCAGATTTTCCGGAAGAACACCGGATTTGTTCTCTTCTTTACCGATATTTACTTCGACCAGTATATCTGTTGTAAGATTGCGGGAAAGGGAGACCCGCGAAATTTCCTCCGCCAGCTTCACGCTGTCCACCGATTGAATCATGCTGACTTTCCCGATTAGTTTTTTCACCTTGTTCGTCTGCAAATGACCAATAAAGTGAAGCTCGCAATGGGCAAGATCATAGGAAGGATATTTTTCACAAAGTTCCTGCACGCGGTTCTCGCCGATGTGGTCGATTCCAAGCTCAATCCCATGGTTTATCACTTCAACCGGAACAGTTTTTGTTGCGGCAAGCAACGTAATATCCTTGAGGTCGCGACCGGATTTCACCGCCGCCTCGGCAATCGTATTCTGAATTACCTTATAGTTTTCTTCCAGACTGCGAAAACGCTGTTCAAACTCATTTAACGACTTTTCCATCATATAAATCTGTCCCTTCTATAACCACTTCATCAAACAGTTTCACAGTGGAAGCTGTCATCAGCTCGTCCTTCGGCGGGTCGGCGTCACAGATGACATAATCCCCTGTGCTGAGAAGCGGAAAGATCTGTTTAAACACCAGTTCACTACCGCGCATTGTATAAACGCCTTTAACTTCTTTTTTTACAGTAAACATTTTATTGTTTTTGTCTTTTACCGTTTTTGTCACCGTAGCAAAATGGACGGCTTTCTGGCTGACCCGTATCCCCGAATACTGCCCGATCTGTATCTGGGCGGCTGCGTTGCGCATGGAAGCGATGGAGGAGTTCATAAAATTGCTTTCTAACACAACAACCGCTTCCGAATCCTTATTCGGCTGATTAACCGCAACAACGGTCGCGGGAACCGCTTCACTAGAGGCAAACGGGAAATTAATTGTAACCTTATTGCCCAGCCTAAATTTTACAATCTGATTCCCCGGAATAACAAACGCAAAATACCAGTCGAAATTTTCGCATATTTTCCCGATCGCCTCATTTTGCGGAACCGACCCCTTTTTCAAACTTGCTTCCAGTGCGGCAGGCGTAAGGGAAAGGACATTGTTGTAATCAAACACGGATTCATAGCCGTCGGTAGAACGAATAAAATAGCCTGAAGCAGGAGCGGTTATGGAGCCCGTAGCCGCTCCCGCGGATGCGGCGAGCGCGGCCCGTTTCGCCTGCAAGGCCGCAATCCGGGCGCTGAAATTCACAGAGCGGTTTGTAACAATCTGCCGCTCGTTCATTAAATAAAGCAAATCGTTCCGGGCATTAGAAAGCTTAGCGGTTTCGCCCGCATTCAAATTGAAAAGAACCTCCGTAAGCTTCAGATTAATTTGCTTTCCAATGGAATCCGGATTTGCCGCATACGTATCACCCGGCGTACTGAGCTTTTTCAGTTCGGAAATCTGGCTGTCCAGATTTTCAAGCTCCTGGTGCACGGCAGCGCTCTGTGCATTGGCATAAATCTGCGCAACCTTTCCGCCCACCCCGACTTTTCCGCCGTCGTTGATGACGTAAGTAAGAATGCCGTTTACCTGCGCGGTAATCGGGCGTTCCTTGCGTATCGCCGTACCGTTCACCTGCACGGTATCAGAAGTGCTGGCGTAGGAAACCGTTTCCGTCTGCACCGGCTCATAATGTGCGTTATAAATTTGGTACCCCAAATAAATGTATAAAAGGATGGCTAAAATAACCGACGAGGCTCTTCTTAAAAACTGGTTATTCATGGAACCATCCTTTCCGATAGATAAATTGCATGGCCTGTTCCACAACCGAATCAAAATCCATGGACTCGTCTATTATAATCCAATGAACATCCGTATCGCGTCGAAACCAGGTAAGCTGGCGTTTTGCATAGCGGCGGGTTTCCCGTTTAATTTTTTCCACCGCTTCCTCCAGAGAATACTGGCCGTTAAAATACGGAAGCAGCTCCTTGTAGCCGATTGCCTGCAGCGCGGCCTGCGAACCCGATTGGCTCAGAACCTCTTTCGCTTCCTGCAGCAAACCTTCCTCCATCATTTTGTCTACGCGGAGGTTTATCCGGTTGTAAAGCGTTTGGCGATCCTTGAAGTCCAGCCCAATCATACAGGCGTCGTACGGAGAGGGCGCTTCCTTCGAACGTCTTAGCTGCTCCGTCATGGTTATGCCCGATGTTCGGTATATTTCAATTGCCCGGACCAGGCGGACGATATTATGCGGATCGATCCGCTTCGCGGATTCCGGGTCAAAGCTTTCCAGCTCGGCAACAAGCGCTTCGGGACCTTCCCTTTCTGCCTTGCGGGTAAGTTCTTCCCGTAATTTCTCATCCCTGTCAGCTTCGATAAATTGAATATTCCGAAGGAGGGAACGGATATAAAGCCCGGTTCCGCCGACAAGAATCGGCAGTTTCCCGCGCGAATACACTTCGCTAATGCATTCCGAAGCAAGCGAAACGTAATCCGCAACGCTGAACGGCCGGGAAGGGTCGGCAAAATCAATCAGATGATGCGGTACACCCCGCATTTCCTCTTTGGTTGGCTTTGCCGTTCCAATATCCATTCCTTTATAAATCTGCATGGAATCTGCGGATATGACTTCGCCGTCCGTTTGCAGCGCGATCCACACCGCTAAGCGGCTCTTGCCGGAAGCGGTCGGCCCGACAACCGCAACGACGGGTATTTTTTCATTTCGGTTCATCATGGCTATTGTATCCGCCCAAACTGGCGCTCCAAATCTTTCTTTTTCATGATGATATACGCCGGCCGCCCGTGCGGGCAATAGCGGATATCCTCATCCTCCAACCGCTGAACAAGTGCGGCCAGCTCCTGCGGCGAGCTTTCGTTCCCGGCCTTCACCGCCGCGCGGCACGCAATATTATGGTACAGCCAGTTGAGCTTTTCGGTCATAATATCATTTTTTGCGTTTTGCAAATATCCGGCAATTTCCATGACTGCGGAGGCAACATCTTCTTCTAAAATCATCGGCGCACTACGAACCAGCACGGTACCAGAGCCAAAATCCTCAATTTCAAAACCCGCTTCGGCGCAAAGGGAAAGGGATTCCAGAATCGCAGCATACTCGTTTTTTTCCAACGTAACCGTGACCGGTTTCAGAAGCATTTGCTGAACCGCCTGGCCACCCTCTGCTTTCAGCTTTTCATAAAGCATCCTCTCATGGGCAGCGTGCTTATCAATAAAGACCAACTCGTCCTCCCCGCGCTGGACAAGAATATAGGTGCTGAACGCCTCCCCAACCAGCTTTCCCGGCTTTTTCGGTTTCGGCGATATTTCCTCCGCCGGCGGCGCCTTCGGCTCGACGGGAATTTCGTCCGCTTTCTGCACAGCGGGCATATTGGAAGCCGGTTCAGCCGGCGCAGGCTCGGGAGCCTCAATCTTCTTCACTTTAAAAAGGGTATTGTAAAGTGGAACCTGAACGTCGCTAACGGCAAGCCGACGTGAAGATTCCTCTGTTTTTTGAAAAGGCCGCACCGGGGGCTTTATCCCCCATTCCATCTGAACAGGCGCTTTCGGCTGTTCAAATGCCGGGACTGCCGGTTTCGGCAAGGTCATTACATTCGGCGTATCCCCCTGATTCAATGCGGTTTTTACGCCATGGTACACCACATCAAAAACCGGCTTTTCGTTCATAAAACGGACTTCAATTTTCGTGGGGTGAACATTCACGTCTACTGCATGAAAAGCAATTTTTAAATGAAGCACACATGCCGGAACCTTTCCAACCATAATGAACCCCTTGAAAGCTTCTTCCAAGGCAACCATTGCGGTGCGGCTTTTCACATAACGGCCGTTGATAAAAAACTGCTGCATGCTCCGATTGGGGCGCGCTGCAGACGGCTTGCTGACAAAACCCGAAAGCGCCACCCCGTTGAGTTCATAATCGACGGGGATTAACCCTGACGTAAATTCTTTCCCATAAACCGCGTAAATGGCGGATTTCAGTTTTCCGTCCCCGGGGGTGTGCAGCGTTTCTTTTCCGTCGCGCAGAAAACGCAGGGAAACCTCCGGGTGGGAAAGCGCGATCCGGTCAAGGATCGAGGCGATCGCATTGGCTTCCACCACATCTTTTTTCAGAAATTTCATCCGCGCCGGGGTATTATAAAACAGGTCGCGCACCACAATGGTCGTCCCCTGCGCGCAGCCGGCATCCTCACAGATTTGTTCAACGCCGCCGTCAATGACATAGCGCGTACCGGCAAGCTCGTCCTTCGTGCGCGTCAGCATCTCCACATGGGATACCGCCGCAATCGAAGCTAGCGCTTCACCGCGAAAACCCAGGGTAGAAATGGTATCCAAATCATCCTGGCTGTGTACCTTGCTGGTGGCATGGCGTAAAAAGGAAACGGCGACATCGTCGCGAAAAATACCGCTTCCGTTGTCCGTAACCCGCATATAGGTTATTCCGCCGTTTTTTATTTCCACAGTAACCGCAGAGGCACCCGCGTCAACTGCATTTTCAACCAGCTCTTTAACGACGGAGGCAGGGCGCTCAACGACTTCACCCGCCGCAATCAGCTCGGCGACATGTTTATCCAGTACGTTGATTATCCCCATTCTTTCCCTCCTTTACGAATTTATCAAAGAATTCCTCGAAATTGATGTCTTTGAACAGCTTTACTGCTGCACGCGATCGCATTTTTAAAACACCCTTGTTTCCAAATACGAAGGCAGTACTGCCTATTCTTTTGCCAAGGCGGTCAGCTCAAACAGCGTATTCATGCATTCGATCGGCGTCAGCGTGTTTACGTCGAGCCTTCTCAGCCTATCCAACACTTCCGCTTCATTTGGGGGCGTAATCGAAAGCTGTATTTCTTCCTGTTCATCCTGTGTACTGCGCCTGCCGCGTTTTTTCGGCATCGAAACCTCCTGGCCGCTTTCCAGCTCCGCCAGAACCTGCTTCGCACGGTTCACGATTTTCTCCGGAACGCCGGCAAGCTTCGCAACTTCAATGCCGAAGCTGTCATCCGCTCCGCCGCGCACAATCCGGCGAAGAAAGGTAATATCGTCCCCGCGCTTCTTCACGGCAATATTATAATTTTTCACGCCGTCTACCAGCTCTTCCAGCTCGGTAAGCTCATGATAATGCGTTGCAAAAAGCGTTTTTGCGCCAAGAAGCTTTTTATCGGCAACATACTCCAAAACAGCACGCGCAATGCTCATTCCGTCAAAGGTGGACGTGCCGCGTCCGATCTCATCCAGAATCAGCAGGCTGTTCGGGGTTGCATTTTTCAGGATATCGGCAACCTCGGACATTTCTACCATAAAAGTGGACTGTCCCGACGCCAAATCATCCGATGCGCCCACACGTGTAAAAATGCTGTCCGTAATGCCGATTTCCGCATAAGAAGCCGGAACAAAGCACCCGATCTGCGCCATAATAACAATGAGCGCCACCTGCCGCATATAGGTGGATTTTCCCGCCATATTCGGTCCGGTAATAATAGCCACGCGGTTTTCGTTTTTGTCGAGCATAACGTCGTTTGGAACGAAAGGAGCGTCGAGCAAAGCTTCCACCACCGGATGGCGGCTTTCCTTCAGAATCAGCTTTCCATCCAGATTCACAATCGGGCGAACATAATGGTTGTCCGCCGACACCTGCGCAAAGGAAGCCAGAACATCAAGCCGTGCCACAGCATGCGCCGTTTTCTGCACGCGGGTAAGCTGTGCGGCGACTTCTTTCCGTATCGCGTCGAAAAGCTGAAATTCGAGCTGTACGGATTTATCATGCGCGCCGAGGATTTTTCCCTCCAGCTCTTTCAGTTGAGGGGTAATAAACCGTTCGCAGTTTGTAAGCGTTTGCTTTCGTATGTATTCCGGCGGCGCCTGGTTCTTATAGCTGTTGCTGATTTCAATATAGTAACCGAAAACGCGGTTATATCCAACTTTCAGCTTTGGAATTCCGGTCCGTTCCCGTTCCTGTGCTTCGATTTGGGCGATAATCCCACGTCCGTCGCTCATATCCCCCTTGAGAAGATCCAGTTCTTCATTGTAGCCCGGCTTAATGATACCGCCCTCCCGGATGGAAAACGGCGGGTCCTCCACGATGGAACGTTCAATCAACTGCGAAATATCGTCAAGCACATCAATGTCCTGATAAATTTCCGCAAGGAGATTCGACTTTACCTCTTTCAGCATATTCTTTAAACCCGGAAGCCTTGCCGCCGCAGAGGAAAGTGAACGAAGCTCCCTTCCGTTTGCAGAACCGTAAACAATACGGGACATCAGGCGTTCAAGATCATGGATTCCAGTCAGCTGTTCGGAAATACCGCCGCGCAGAATAGGGTCGTCCACCAGTTCCTGGACCGCGTTTAGCCGCCTGCTGATTTGAGCCGGACTTAAAAGCGGCTGCTCAATCCAATTCCGGATTAAACGCTTACCCATAGCCGTGCGCGTTTTATCGAGCACCCAAAGAAGCGAACCCCGCTTTTCCTTGTTACGCATGGTTTCAAGCAATTCCAGGTTGCGGCGCGTATTTAGGTCTAAATGCATAAATTGTTTTCCGGTGTAAAGATCTATCGTATTAATCCGTTCGATTCCGGTGCGCTGCGTCTGTTTCAAATAGCAGAACAGCGCGCCGAGGGCGCGGACGATATTCTCCTTACCGGAAAGATCTAAAGCTTCCAGATTTTCTTCATGGAAATGCTGTAGAACCAGGGACGAACAGATCTCCTTTTCGAAGTCCTCGTGGTCAAGCAATTCCATGCTGGCGGAAAGGCGTTCCCGGATAAACTTCGGGAGCTCCGAAAAACCTAGGACATTCGGGTTAATCAGGATTTCCCGCGGAGAAAAGCGCGCTAGCTCATTTTTTAGCTTTTCGGATAAATCTCCGCCGCTGAGGGTGGTGGCATGCAGTTCCCCGGTGGATATATCCGCAAAGCAAATGCCCGCCTCCGCGCCTTCAACGCAGAGCGAGCAAATGTAGTTATTGCGCGTTTCGTCAAGCATGCTGCTTTCCAGCACGGTACCGGGCGTAATGACGCGGACAATATCACGTTTTACCAAACCTTTGGCTGAGGCGGGGTCTTCCATCTGCTCACAGATCGCCACCTTGTACCCTTTGGCAACAAGGCGGGCCACATAGCTTTCATAGCTGTGAAAAGGCACGCCGCACATGGGGGCGCGTTCCTCCTGTCCGCAGTCGCGCCCCGTCAGCGTTAAATCCAGTTCTTTCGATGCAAGCTTGGCGTCATCATAAAACATTTCATAGAAATCACCAAGTCGGAAAAACAATATTGTATTGGGATTCTGTTTTTTTATTTCAAAATACTGTTGCATCATTGGTGACAGATTTGCCATCGCCTGCACTTCATCTCCTTATAAATCTTTCAATTTAATGGCACCCGCCGCAGGACGAGCAGTTCCCGCCGCAGGAGGACGGCTCGTAATCGGTTGTCTCCGGGTCTTCGCCATCGGCAGACTGCCGGATGATTGCTTCAATGCGCTGCAAAAGGGCGTCCATTTCTTCCTTTGCTTTATTGTAAGCAGTCATGTTCGGATTCTGCATAATCTTGGCATAAATGTGGCGCAGCTCTTGATTAAGCAGCTTCATTTTTTCGGTGTCCTGCTCCGGCTTTGACGCTTCGTTGCTTATTGCGATTCTCTTTAAATTAAATTCGCCGATTAATCTTTGAAGTTCCTGATCGTCGTCGCTGTTCTGCTTTGCAAGTTGCCAGTTCAGATACCGGTCATCCTTCTGAATTTCCTTGCCGATTTCTCTCGCGAGGCTGATAATGTCCATGTTGAAACTCCTTAAAGTTATTTTATTCGCTCTCCGCTTAAAACCCAGTTGCGCGCGGAGGTAATGCGTACATTTTGGAAGCTGCCGATTAGGCTTTCGTCCCCTTGGAAATCCACGATAATGTTGCCGTCAGTTCGACCGGCTAAAAGTCCCGTTTTGGGATTCCGATCCTCGACAAGCACACGCTGAGTGGTGCCAACCATGGCGGTACACCGCCGCGCGGCGATTTGCTCCTGTGTCTTACAAAGCTGCGCAAACCACTTTGATTTTTCCTCCGCCGGAACGGGGTCTGGCATTTTCGCCGCCCTTGTACCCACGCGGGGCGAATAGATAAATGTATAAAGCGACGTAAAGCCAACCTTTTGAATCAAGTCAACCGTATCCAAAAATTCCTCATACGTTTCCCCAGGAAAACCGACGATCACGTCGGAAGTAAGGGACAGGTCGGGAATTTTCTCCTTTGCGTATTCGACAAGTTCAAGGTACTTTTCCCGGGTGTATCCCCGGTTCATTTCCCGCAGCACCCGGTTGTTCCCGGATTGGAACGGCAGATGCAGATGGTGGCTGATGTGCTTCCCGTTTGCAATGGTGTCGATCAGCTCATGCGTTGCGTCTTTCGGGTGCGAAGTCATAAAGCGGATGCGGTAATCGCCCTCCACCTCGTCAAGCATCCGGAGTATCTGTGAAAAATTCACCGGCTCTTTAAGATTTTTGCCATACGAATTGACATTTTGCCCAAGAAGGGTGATATCCTTATAGCCTTCCTTAACAAGAGCGGAAAACTCATCAAAAATCGCTTCCGGCGTCCGGCTACGCTCCCGCCCGCGCACATAGGGCACTACGCAGTAGGAGCAAAAATTATCGCATCCGTACATAACGGTAAGCCACGCTTTAACGGTTCCGTCGCGGCGGACCGGCAAGCCCTCCACAATCTGCTGATCCTCGCTTTCGTCCCCGCGTTCAAACACGCGGCGACCGTCGGTAATCGCGGTGTACAAAAGCTCCGGCAGCCGGTGGATTACATGCGTGCCGAAAACCAGATTGACAAACGGGAAACTCTTGCGTATCCGTTCGGAAACATGTTCCTGTTCCATCATGCAGCCACAAAGCGCGATAATGAGCGACGGATTGCGGCGCTTTACATTTTTTAAGGCGCCCACATTGCCGAAAACCCGGTTCTCCGCATGCTCGCGGACGGCACAGGTATTATAGAGTATAAGATCGGCTTCTTCCTCTTTATCCGTAAAAGAAAAGCCCATCTCCGAAAGAAGGCCCTTGATTTTTTCGCCGTCCGCCACATTCTGCTGGCAGCCGTACGTGTGCACGAGCGCCATGGGGACGGGGCCGCGCTTCCTGACCGCCATAATTTGCGCCAAATCGCGGATATAATCGGATTGCGACCGGGTCTGCGGCGGCATTTGAACCGGAAAATGTTCTGACAAAAAGGTTTACCTCCTACAATATATGGTTTTTATATTATTATACCACAGGCGCAAAGTGCCGCTGCGATATATTTATAAATTGCATAATTGCCGTTTGGGCTATTATACCATGTTGCGGAAATCACTTCAAGGCAAAATGCACAAAGCCCCGCGGCTCACCGAACCGCAGGGCGATTTGCCACATAATCTTTTCACTTTATCTTTTTTACTTTGTACATCCAGGGAATCGCCCGCCAAATGGTAATCCTGCGCTTCAAATCCTTATCCGTCTGCTTCCCGGTGACCAGAAGCTTGTCGTACCCCGCCACGCGGAGATACCCGCGAATCGCGTTATAACCCATTCCCTCTTGCAGAAGGATATCCACCCCGTTCATAATGGTAAGCGGAAGCTTTTGCCGTTCAAACAGCCGTATCAACTCGACATCGTCCCGATAATTTGTCTTAAGGATATCGTAGATGCGCAACATAGCGTCGGTATGCTGAAAAATATTCTTACCAACCGGTTTTAGTTTGCCCCTTTTTAATTCAATAATATTGTCGCGTTTTAAAATTGTGGGCGATTGCACAATAACCTCAGCGGACAGCAAACAGTTGTAAACAAACTCTTCCGCGTAACCGTGCGAGCAGGTATCAAAAAAGCGGATCTTCCGTTCGAATAGGAATTTTCGTTTGATCAATATTGCCGATATATCAATGTGAATGGTATTTTTTATAATATTCTTTATATATTGCGTGCCCGGCTCAGTACAAACTGCCTTGCTCATTCGGCGTTCCGCCGCATTGGCTTCTTCTTCATTCAAACTTCCGAAAACAAAATCAGCAGAAGTGCGGGCAGCGGTTTCAAGATAACCCTGAAGGAAATCACGGTAGAGCCTTCGTGCAAATATAAAAGTAATATAGTCGCCGCCCGATTTTTGCAGGCCCGTATTCAAAGCCGCGGCAACCGGCCCGTCCCCGTTCTGGATTACAAAGCCACGAAGCTTTTTTTCTTTTATAAATTGAACCGCTGCCAAAACCGTTTTATCCGACGAGCCCATATCGACTACGATAAATTCCGCTTCCAGCCCGGACACCTGCGCTGCAACAAAGCGCAAAACCCCCGTTATTTCCCGTTCGATATTTTTGACTGGAATAATGACAGAAAGTTTCGTAATCTGCATCGCCGAACTCCTTTCCTGCGTCTGCCCTGTGCATATAATTATATCATAATGTTCCTTTTTTTAAAGATGAAAACTGCCGGATATCCGTCTATTTTCTCAAATTCTTTCAGTCAAAATCGCTTTTAAAAACGGGAGTGTCAATTTTTTCCTCTTCGTGCTCTTTTAAATAACGGGCGGCGGCGTTATATTTGCTGTCGTTCACAAAATGCATCAACCGTTGGACAATCTCTTCGGGCGGCTGTTTCATGCCCCCACGCGCCCACTGGACCACAATCCCTACCAGCCCGAAGGAATAAAAGTCAGCGGTAAACTCCTTATCCGCACCATCAATCTGCCCCTGGGAAAGAACATCGATAATTTCTTCCAGAAGCCCCTTTGTCACCTTGAAAAAATAATCCTGAAAGGCATTCTGCCCTGTCACGCTTAATGCATTCGTATAAAAATACTGCTCGCTTTTCATAGTCTTCAGTATTTCCAGCACCACTTCATCCCATTCTTTAAAGGTACGGTGCTGCGTTAGGACGGAAACCACTTCATTATAATAGATCCAATCTACCAGATCGTACTTATCCTTAAAATGGTAGTAAAAAGTCTGCCGGTTTATTTTACTGTTTTGCATAATATCGGAAACCGATATTTTTTCAAGCGGCTTTTTCCGCATTAATTCCTTGATTGATGCCGCTATTGCATTTTTGGTAATCAGTGAATCAGACATTTTTATACTCCTGTAGAAGATTGGTAAGCAACAGGTAACATTAGTTATCATTTTAACAGCAATTTCCATTTTTTTCAATATATGTGTATCACGACTAACTCAAAATTTAATTCTAAAGTTAAAATTCATTCATAATTTATGCTTGAACCGGATGTTGCGGAACGCAAAAAATTTCTAAGCTTTACGAATGTGCATGCATCTGCAGGGAATCAGCTTCATTCATGGCTATGGATTCCTGCCATATGCCATGGTCTGTGCAGGCTGTGTGCTTTAGGGATGCGGCAACGAATGTGAACTGTTTAAGGATGAACATTGTATCAAATGTGCGGAAGAATGTGATAAATGCGCGACGCAATGCCAATCCATGTAAATTTCCAGCAAATCCCGTTTTTTCCTGCAACGGTCGGAAATATTGCAAATCTATATTTCCTTCATTAATTTTTTATTAAATTATCGTATTATTGCCATAAATCACCAACCAAACAGAAAAAGGGATATAATAAATATAATTCAATCGATTACAAGAACCTTTTTTGAAATATTGCTTAATTTCCATGAAAAAGCCGTCCGTCAAGGGCGGCTTTTTCATGGCTGAGTTTTATTCTTGGATTTTTGATTTTGGAGAAATCCCAATGGCTATGCTGGAATAAGAACTGGAAATCGCAAAGCTTGGGCTCTTCTATGGAGAAGCCGGCATTAGCCCGCTTCATTCTCATTGTTCCCTGATAATTTTCTTTTGTCGGTCTTAATAACCGCATAAACTTCATCTTCCGGATCGAGTATTTTAACCTCTGCGGGCAGGTTGAAATCAACGCCGGTGACATTTTCTCCGGAATTTTTCTTTGAGATATCCGCGGCTACCTCGTTCGGTATCAGCGCAGTCTTTCCTTCCACCTCAACTTCCGGTTTAAGAACCTGTAACTGTAATAATCTGCTTTCCAATTCCGATTGGCCATTGAAATGAATCGGCAAAATCATTCGAACATTTTGATCCTTCTCGGCCAGTTGAACGGAAACATGCAGAATTTTATTGTCTACGGGGTGTTTTTGTACTTCCTTAATAAAACCAAATTCTTTTTTGTCCCCGAACGCAACCCACAATTTCGCGTTTGCCCCATGTTTCGCGATTATTTTGTTCATCGCGGAATATTCAAACTTTACTGGGGTGGAAACGGCCCCCGGTCCATTAAGAACACCCGGGACAAAACCGGCACTCCTCACTTTCTTTGTGCTTTCGCTTCTTTCCATCGCATTTAAAATGATCTCTTGCATAATAAGACACTCCTTCTTGCTTTCGTACTATTTTTCGAATGTATTCGCTATTTTTTTATTCTACACGATAATTATTAACTGGTCGTGAATACCCTGCGCACGTTTTAAACGAAAACCGCCTGACTCCTTTGAAAAAATAGAGCCAGACGGCTTAAATCCATTGCTATTCTACGATTTTTGTGTCTATTTGCTTGAACCAGTTCAATAGTTGCAGCCTTTTTTACGCTTCATTTTTCATTGGCGTTATTGATTGCTATTGAGTTTTCTAGTTTTCCTATCCCAAATGAATCAGCCACGTAAGCGATGCAATTATCCATGAAACAAGGCTTTCCGCGCCCTCGTTCTGATTTGGCTCTCCGGCGGTAATACCGTCCCTGCAGCCGCCCGTGTCCGGATCAATGAGGGAAACCTTCCGGATGTTTTGCCCGGTGTACCAGCCAAGGCACTGCCTGGCTCGATCCAGGTAGCGTGACTCATCGGTCAACTCATGGGCTTTCAGGCAGACGAGAAGCGTTTCGCATGCCTCTACCGGCTGCTGGTCGTATTCAGCCGGCTGCTGCCCTTTCAGGAACCAGCCTTTGCAGCCCACCGGACGAAAGATATCTCCGACAAAGGTTTTCTCCAGAAGAAAGTCGAGACTTTCAAAGCCGATTTCGCGATACCTTTTTTCCCCTGTTGTTTCATATGCAATCAGCATCGCCCATGGCAGGATGGAATTGCAGTATGTGATTTTATCCTCAAACCATTTCCAGTTCGGAGCAGCACAGTGCTCATAGGCATCGCTGATTTCGGAGGCAAGACGGATCACGAGTTCGCGGGAACCGCTGTCTTTCCAGTAATTCAATCCGATCACAGCGTAGGCTTTCGACCTAAGATATGTAAGCTCGTTGCAACCGGATACCGTCTGGCGCAAAAGGTCATCCGCCACACCGCGAATTTCTTCCGGCAGGTCGGATCGGGACGTCGTGAAGCCCAGCGCCCACATGCAGCGCCCAAAGCAGTCCTGCGAGCCTTTTTCCTCTGAAAAGCGGCGGTCATAATCCATAAAGTTGCGGAACCATGCTCCGTTTTTGGCATAGAGCAGGAAGCCGAGATAGCGGACCGCCAGTTCCAGATATTTCTGTTTCTTTGTCAGCTCGTAGAGCAACGAAGCCATGATGAGCGCCCGCGCGTTGTCGTCGGTGGTGTAGCCCTCGCACGGATCGGGTACGGAACGTTTTGCATGCTGAAACATGCCGGTGTCGTCGGTCATGCGGAAGATATAGGCGTCATTCGGCAATCTTAAGTCTTTCATGCTCAGCCTCGCTCCTTTCGCAAGCTTCTTGGCGCGTCTGACGGAAGGTTGTGGCGTAACGATCCGCAACGGCATCCCAGCGCATTGTTTTACCGAAGCACAGGGTCTTTGCCTCCATCTCCTTCCGTTTTTCAGGATGTTCGATCAGAAGATTGATAGCCTCGCCAAGTGACCGGGAGTCCTTAAAATCAGCAAGTAGGCCGCGGCCGTCCGCAAGCATTTCCTCCGCGTAGAGGTAGGGCGTGGAAACGATCACCCTGCCGTATCCCGCCGCATAGGCGAGGGTTCCGCTGACCGCCTGATCGCGGTTAAGGTACGGCGTCATATAGATGTCAGAAAGCTGCAGCCCCCGGACGATTTCCTCCTTCGTCAGATATTTGTTCACAAACCGGACGTTGTTTTCCAGCCCAAATTCCCGAACCTTCTTTTCCAGACTCTCGCGGTAGGATTCACCGTACTGCTTGCGCACGACAGGATGGGTCTGACCCAGAATGAAGTACAGCACATCGGGATGCTTTTGCACAACCTGGGCGATTGCTTCAATGCCGTATTCCAAACCCTTGCCGGGACTGATCAGTCCGAAAGTGCTGATGACCGTACGGCCTTCCAGATGCAGTTCCTTTTTCAGCGCCTCTCTCGGCGGCAGGTCAAAGGAGGGAACGCCGTGAGGAATCATCACAATCTTGGAGGAATCAACCCCATAGGCTTCCTCGAGAATCCTGCACGAGTTGGACGCCATCGTCACAACCTTTTTGCTCCTGCGGCATAGCTCCCGCAAAACCTCCCGCTGTTTCTCGCTCGGGTCAGGCAGGATGGTATGCAAGGTGGAGATGATTGGTTTTTTCACCCGTTTGGCCAGTTCCAGCAGATAATCCCCCCAGTTGCCGCCGTAGATACCGTATTCGTGCTCCACGACGAGGAAATCAATGTCGGAGGCATTGATCCGCTCCGCAGCTTTCAGGTAGCTTGTGCAGTTCTGCTGCGGAAAGTCGAACAACACATCGCCGTCATAGGAATACTTCCCGTCGCTGATTGCAATAACGCTGGTTTTCAGATTATCTTTCTTTTTCAACTCCCGAACAAGATCCTGCGTAAAGGTGGCAATGCCGCATTCGCGCGGCGGATAGGTGCTTAAAAAGGCAATATGTAAACGTTTTTCCTTCGATTCCAAATTCATTCCTCCGTTCTCGGCCGAATCATCAGACAGCCAGGTGTTTGGCCGATTTAATCATATCGGGCGTGTAGATAGAATGCTTAAGCTTCGACGCGCCTTCCACGGTGCTCCCATCGGTCACAATGCATTCCGACAGTTCGGCTCCGTCCTCCAGAACCACGTTGTTCCATAGAATGCTATTGGCAACTTTACATTTTTTCCCGATTTGGCCGTTGTCCCCAATTACCACGTTGGGGCCAACGGCCGCTCCGGCTTCAATGCGCACGTTGCGACCAAGGCAGACCGGGCCCCGCAGCACGGCCGTTCCGCTGATATGGGGGTCTGAGGCGCTGTACACGGCGCGCTCATGGAAATTGATCTCCGGCAGGTGCAGCCGTCCTTCGAAGCCGTCCCGGTGGGCCTGGATGTATTTTTCAGGCGTTCCAATATCCAGCCAGTAATTGCAGCCCTTGTAAACGGCGATCTTCCGCCCCTGCTCGAGCAGCTTCGGAAAGACCTCCCGCTCGACCGAAACCGGCCTTCCGGAAGCAATCTTCCAGAGCACCGAGGGTTCAAAGACGTAAACGCCCGCGTTGATGAAATGGGAAACGACCTCATGCGGGGCCGGCTTTTCCTTGAACAGATAAGCATATCCGTCCTCGTCATATTCGATCACTCCATAGGCGGAGGGATTTTCAACCTGTGTTACCGCGATTGTAACGTCCGCTTTCTTCCGCTTATGGTAGCGGAGCATTTCGCTATAATTGATGTTGCTAAGGATGTCGGCGTTAAACACCAGGAACGTATCATCAAAATATTGCTCACAGTTTTTGATCGCGCCGCCCGTCCCGAGCGGGGACTCTTCACAGACATAGCGGATTTTCAAACCGAAATCCGACCCGTTGCCAAAATACTGTTCGATAACCTCCGGCCGATAACAGGTGCTCAGCACGATTTCACGTATCCCGTGCAGCTTCAGAGCTTCCATGTTCCGCTCCAGTAGTGGTTTGCCCATCACCGGCACCATCGGTTTCGGCATCCGGTCGGTCAAGGGGCGAAGCCGTGTTCCCAGGCCGCCCACCAGAAATAGTGCTTTCATAAGTATTCCTCCTTTTACGTCCCACTAATTAATTCGATCATGCGAGGCCGCTAAGGCACCGGGCAACTGAGGATATAGTCGAGCACCTCGTCCAAAGATGCGGTCGCCAGCGCGATGCAGGTATCCGCAGCGCCGTAGTACATCTTGATCTTGCCGGTTTCCTTGTCCAACACCCAGCCGCAGGGGAAGACAACATCCTGCACGTCGCCTTCCTTTTCGTAAACCTCCTGCGGACCGAAAATCCATTCGTCGCTGCGGTGGAGCACCTTCAGCGGATCGTCCCGGTCCAGTAGTGCAAGGCCCAAGCGGTAAACCGCACCGGAAGCTGTCTGCCGGACGCCATGGTACATGAGCAGCCAGCCCTCCGGAGTTTCGAGGGGCTGTGCGCAGACGCCCACCTTCCAGCCATCCCACCAGCTTCCTCCGCGGGAATTGATCAGAATATTATGGTCGCCCCAATACCGGAGGTTTTCAGAGCAGGAAATCCAGATGTTCGCACCGCGCTCGATCGGTCGGTGGATCAGCATCCAGCGATTTCCGAATCGGCGCGGAAAAATCGTCGCGTCCTTATCCTCCGGCGGCATGATCGCACCCAGCCGCTCGAAGTGTTCGAAATCCTCCGTCATTGCCATGCTCACAACTGCGCCGGATTTCGAATAGGCCGTGTAGACAATGGCATATTTTTTCAGCTCTGGTATGTAGGTAATGCGTGGGTCTTCAATGCCCCAGGCTTCTTCCGGATGATCCGGGTCCGGTGCCATGGTAGGAGACTTGTCAATAATCCAATTGCTGACGCCGTCGTCACTAACCGCTTTCGTCAAATGGGAGAACCCGCGTCGATCCTCCACGCGGGCAAGCAGCAGCACCTTTCCGTTGAACATCGTTGCCGCCGGGTTGAGCACTACGTTCACCGGATAGGGCCAGTCCTTGGCCGTAAGGATCGGGTTAAAGGGATAGCGCCGGAAAAGTTCTTTGTAAGTATTGTGTCCGGCCCTCAGCCGCGTTTCAAAATGGTTCATTTCATTCTCCTTTCCTTCGTCTAGGCTTCTGTACGAATGGTTAAAAATTACCGGGCCTTACGGTCACTTCATACAGCAACTGTAAAACCCGGTGTTCTGGATCGCTTCATTAAGGTGTTTGTTTGAAGTGCCGCTTTTTCTTTATCAATCCGACTTTCCTTTAATTTATACGTTAGCAAAGCATAAGCCATTCTCACTTGGCACTCGATATTACTGAGTGCTAATATAATTATGTTAACCTGATATTTTGCCGTTGGCAATATTGAAATTTGGCTAATATTCTTGAAATAGAGCTATTATGTTAAATTATCCCAATAAACCTCTTAAAAACTCACGATTTCTTCAATACAATTTATAAAAATGATTTGCAGGCAAAATTTTTCTGAAACAACTCCATGAAAAAAGGTATTGACATTTTTAAAAAGCAGTGCTATATAAAATAATAGAAGGTTAGCACTTGTGGGCTGTGAGTGCTATCCTCTGGATATATAATCAAATAGAAAGCAAGGAGTTGTTGCCTATGATTGCTTTGAAACCCGATGTAATGGGAAGCAACTGTTCTGCTTTCGGATAGCCCTTTCACACGAGAACTTTTCGAGGGCATGTTGCAGTTAGCCCAACATGGAATCATCTTCAAGGCCGAAATGCCGGGTGTTTTGTACAGGGATATCCAATTGGTTATAGGACGGGCTGGTGGGGACTTTTCGTCCGGGATATCCGAAGGAAGTTTCGGCCGACCCACATGTTCAATGCAAACATTGGTCAAATTACACCGCAATGCCGGGAAGCATATCGTCGGTCCCTCCGATATGCTTCCCGGCGCTTTTGTTTGGAGGCCTGATCAGGAATGGAAAGCACCATATTGCTGTTTGACTTCGACGGGGTCTATCGGACGCAAAATTTCTACAGCCGGGAAAAATGCCGATGGATTCATAAAAAACATATGCCCGGAGTCTGTACATATTGCGATCCGCAAGCGCGAAATCAATTGCGCGAGCGTATCAAAGACATAGGCCGGCCGGTACTTGCCTTTCTCGGTTCCGGGAACTACCACTATATAACTTTTTTTCTGGCGGAAAAGATCCGGGAAGATTTTGCACTTGTTTTGTGCGACCATCACAGCGACATGAAGCGCCCTGCCTTCGGCAACCTTCTTTCCTGCGGAAACTGGTTACGGCAGGCTGCGGAACATCTGCCACATCTGAAACAGATCGTTTTGGTGGGCGTGAACGACGCCGAATTGGCTGAACTGCCAAATTCAAAGAAGATAACGCTTTTCCCCGGAGGCACGATTTCCGGGGGCACAAATTGGGTTAGAGAACTGGAACAGGCCATTCTTTATCCGGTCTACTTCTCTGTTGATAAGGACGTATTCAGCAAAAACGCAGCATGGACAAACTGGAATCAGGGTATCATGGAGCTCCACCAGTTTTCGGAGGCTTTCTGCGCGGTTGCCGAAAGCCACAGTGTGGTAGGAATGGACGTCTGTGGGGAATTCCCTGCAATCTATGGAAACCTGTTTGTTTCAAACACGGCAAACCAGAAAAACAATCAGGCAAATCACGAACTGCTGCAATTGTGGAAACGGCATCTCCCCGGCCCGGATTCCGCAAAGCAGAGCGATAATCCGAAATTGCCAAAGGTTCATCGCCGTGAACATAATTTATCTGTAAAATTGTAGGCATATAACGAAAAAATCCCGGAAACCGAAGGGTTAAGCCCCATAGGTACACTTTGTGACCTATGGGGCTTAATGCCGTGTACGGGGAAATATGGACAGATGCCAAGGACAATCCTTACCTGGCTGCTCATATTTATTATTACTTGTTAAGCCTATTTGAAAGAAATCTATTTATATCCACCAAGTATGTATCCAAGGAATGCCAACACTTAAAAAGCCGTCTAAAACGAAAGTTTTAGGCGGCTTCTGCAGTTTAGTAGATAAATATCTATAACCTCAATCTGCAAAAAAGCGCTTGTAAATATTCAGATAAAAGAATATACTATTATCTATCGAAATATAGTCGGCGAGGTGCGAATTATGGAGTTTCTAACAACAAAGCAGGCAGCTCAGCTTTGGGGAATATCTCCCCGCAGAGTGGCAATTCTTTGTGCACAGGGGCGCATTCCCGGTACAGTAAAGGCTGGTAAGACATGGCTCTTGCCACCAGACGCGAAAAAGCCTGCCGACCCGCGTACTGCAAGTCATGAAACAGAGGTGGCAAGATGAAGCCACCAAAGATGCTTGACAATAAACGCAATGGCAACGTTGCAGACGAACTGCGGGAAAATATAAGCAAAGGCTCCAAGCTGTCGGTAATGACGGCCTACTTCACTATCTATGCTTTTGCGGAGCTAAAAAAAGAACTCATGAAGGTGGACGGCGTGCGGATGCTGTTCACTGATCCGGTTTTTGTCAAAAATGAGGAAGAACCCAGCCGTGAATATTACATAGATCATCCTGCAGGACAGGCTCTCTCGGGCAATCAATACGAAATCAAACTGCGTAATGAAATGTGTCAGGCCTCCGTCGCACGGGAATGTGCCCAATGGCTGGAGCGAAAAGCACAGATCAAAATGTTTACATCCCCAAACTCCGCACAGCCGCGCCTTGTGTATATCGACAACGGAGTCGATTCTGTCTCCATCAACGGCACTGTGGATTTTACCACGGAAGGCCTCGGCCTGACTCCGTCCAGCCGAGCGGACAGCAACCTCTGTATGTACGGAAGCGACTGCACAGCACAGTTTCTGAAAATGTTTGACGATCTCTGGAATGATGGCTCTGCGGTTGAGGATATCAAGGACGAGGTGCTCCGGCAGGTGCAGGTGCTCTATAAGGAAAACACGCCTGAGTTCATCTACTTTGTTACACTCTACCACATCTTTAATCAGTATCTGGATGAGCTGTCCGAAGACCACATTATGAAGTCCCGCACCGGTATCAAGGAAACCGAAATTTGGAACAAACTCTATCAATTCCAAAAAGACGGTGCCATCGGTATTATTGAAAAAATCGAGAAGTTCGGCGGCTGTATTCTCGCAGACAGCGTCGGCCTCGGCAAAACCTTTACCGCGCTTGCGGTCATCAAATACTATGAGCTGCGCAACGACCGGGTGCTGGTGTTGGCCCCCAAAAAGCTGCGGGAAAACTGGAGCATTTACACTCTGAATGATCGACGCAACCTTTTTTCTGCTGATCGCTTCCACTACGATGTGCTCAATCACACCGACCTCTCCCGCGAAAGCGGTAAGAGCGGCGACATCGACCTTGCCACGGTCAACTGGGGCAACTATGACCTTGTGGTCATAGACGAGAGCCACAATTTCCGCAACAATCCGCCCGTCAAGGGGCATATCACCCGCTACGAGCGGCTGATGGAAGATATTATTCGCGCGGGCGTTAAAACCCGCGTTCTCATGCTGTCTGCAACGCCGGTCAATAACCGGATGAACGATATCAAGAATCAGATCGCCTTTATCACCGAGGGCAAAAACGACGCGTTTTCCGAGGTGGGCATTCCCAGCATTGAGCACGTTCTGCGCAAGGCGCAGCTGGTGTTTAACCGCTGGTCGGAGCTGCCGGATGAGGAGCGCACCTCCGACACCTTTGTGGAAATGATGGATTTAAGCTACTTCAAGCTGCTGGATACCATCACCATCGCCCGCAGCCGCAAGCACATTGAAAAATACTACAACATTGCGGAGATCGGTCAGTTCCCCAAACGCCTGCCGCCGAAAAACCTCTATTCTGGTGTGGACAGTAAAAATGAATTCCCGCCTATCGGCGACGTCAACACGATGATCAAGCGCCTGACCCTCTGCGTCTATTCACCTCTGGCCTATCTTCTGCCGGAAAAGCGCGCGGAATACAGCAAGCGCTATGACGCTCAGGTGGGCAGCGGCGTCTTTAAGCAGATCGACCGCGAAAGCAGCCTGGTCAACCTCATGCGCGTGGGTATCCTCAAGCGCATGGAAAGCTCCATTCATTCCTTTTCTCTGACGGTAGACAAGATTCTGCACGGCATCGACCACGCCCTATCCCTTGCCGACAGCAAAATGCTGTCCGAACCGGCAGATGTCAGCATCGGCGACATTGATCTGGATGACCCGGAGCTTGACGATCTGGCCGTGGGCAAATCAGTCAAAGTGCTGCTGCAGGATATGGATCTGATCCGCTGGAAGGACGACCTTTTGAGTGACCGCGCAAATCTGGAACAGATTTTGCAGATTGCCCGTCAGGTGACGCCTGACCGGGACGAGAAGCTCTCCGACCTCAAGACGCTGATTTCCGATAAGGTGAAAAACCCCCTCAACGGCGAAAACCGGAAGCTGGTTATTTTCTCCGCCTTTGCGGATACCGCCAACTACCTGTATGAAAACTTGACGCCCTTTTTGTCCGGGCTCGGTCTGACTGCTGCCATGGTGACCGGCAGCGGCGATAATAAAACCACGCTTAAAATTCCATCTGGCCAGCGCGGCCGGGTGAAAATCAGCGACCTCAACACGGTGCTGACCCTGTTCTCCCCGCGTTCCAAAAACAAGGAGAAGATATTCCCGGATGTGGCCGGCGAAATTGATGTACTGATCGCCACCGACTGTATTTCCGAAGGTCAGAACCTGCAGGACTGCGACTATCTCATAAACTACGACATCCACTGGAACCCGGTGCGCATTATCCAGCGCTTTGGCCGAATCGACCGCATCGGCTCCACCAATCAGGTCATCCAGCTGGTCAATTTCTGGCCTATGCAGGACTTGGACGAATACATCAACCTGCAGCAGCGGGTGCAGGGGCGCATGGTGCTGCTGGATGTTTCCGCCACCGGCGAAGAAAATGTCATCGACGAGGGCAGCCGTGAGATGAAGGACTTGGAGTATCGCCGCAAGCAGCTCAAGAGCCTGCAAAACCAAGTGGTGGATCTGGAAGACATCTCCGGCGGTATTTCCATCACGGATATGACCTTCAATGACTTCAAAACCGACCTGATGGGCTATCTCAAAGACCACAAAAAGGAGCTGGCGCAGGCGCCTTCCGGGATGTACGCCGTGGCGCAGATTCCGACCGAACTGCAAGGCGAGCTGTCCCCCGGCGTGATCTTTACCCTGCGGCAGGTACACGGTGCGGCGCAGACACGGGAGCAGAACGCGCTGTTCCCCTATTATCTGCTCTATGTCACGCAAAGCGGCGAGGTGAAGCTCTCTTTCCTCCACGCCAAAAAGATTCTGGATGCTTACAAAAAGCTCTGCTCCGGGCAAGGCGAAGTGCTCACGGAGCTGGCGGCGCAGTTCAACGCCGAAACTCAGGACGGCAGCAACATGAAAGCCTACTCTGCGCTGCTGGAGACCGCCATTGAAAATCTGGTGGGCAAAAAGCAGGAGATCGGCGTGGCCAGCCTTTTCAGTAAGGGCGGCACTTCTCTGCAAAAAGCACTAAATGATGGCATGGATGATTTTGAACTGATTACTTTCTTGGTTCTGAAATAGGGTGATTGCTTGGATATCAGAAATTTGCTGGTGGGTTTTTTAGATGTCCCTAAAGAAGTGATTTCAGGTGTTCCCATAACGAGAACCGACTTTGAGAAGTATGCAAATATCCATGGCAAAAAATTGTATGACCTTGCTGCAAATATTGCAAAGGCACAAGTGTTGTATAATCTTACGCCAGAAAAAGCGCAAAAGATTCCGGTTACGTGCGATGAATACGATTATCCTGAAATACAGGTAATCCAGGTGAAAATGAAATTCCAAAAGTTTTATCGTAATCAGTTTAATGAGTTGATGCGCCCAATTTTTGCTGCAATACCATATCCGATTGTCATTATAGCTGTTTGTAATTCTTATACGATACCTGTTATTCGCATATCTATGAGCAATTTCCATACAGGGAAAAGAGAAGACTGGAGAAATATTCAAGACGCTATTTTTAGTACAGACTGGTGCTATCTAAATGGTAATGATAGGGCTTTGAATTATTTGCGGCAAGAGATGTCAAGAATTTACAATTCAAGCGCGGATCTGAGACAAATCTATGTAGGCTGGCGTAACACTATTGTCAACATTCCGTATAATTTGTTCGATTTTCAACTAAACAAATCTGAAAGAGTATTCCTTGTTCAAGAATTAAGAAAAGAGAGCAGGGCAATGGAAAACAGGCGATTAAAGTGGTACTAAAGCAAGGGAGTGAAACCATGTACGACGCGCTGCATATTCCTGCCGCCTGCAAGGTGGATAATGTTATTTATAAGAAGCTGTTTTATGAAAACGGCGTGCTCTCGGCGGCGGATAAAAAGCTGTTTTCCGAGGGGATTGATAAAATCACATGGCGGTATTCCCTCAAGCCCGACAACTGCTTTGTAAAACCCTACAAGGACGCGACGCGGGAGTATGGCGAGGTGGAGCTCATCGAAGTGGCGCTGACCCGGCAAGCCGGCGAACGACGCATTGCCGAGATCATCATGCGCACCATCCCGTACCCCATGCTGCTGGTGCTGCAGTGCGAAAACCAGACGCAGCTTTGGGCGGCGCACCAGCGCAGCAGCCAGAACGACAGCGAGAAAAACGTGCTGGAGGAGCCGGTCTGCACCGGGTGGATGGACAGTGCGGAGTTTGGAGAGTTGAGTGTGGAGTTGGACTTCCAGACGCTGCGGCACGGGAACTTTTATGAGCTGTACAGCGACTTGGTGGACAGGATTTCAATTCATAATGCACGAGAGTTAATGCATAATTCACAATGCATAATTCATAATTGCGAGAACTTGACCGGCGAGCAGGCGCGGGAGCTGCTGGCAAAGCGGCAGGCCACGGAAGCCAAAATCGCCGCCCTGCGTGCGGAGCTGAAAAGAGAAACCCAGTTTAACCGGAAGGTTGAAATCAATATGGAGATTAAGATATTGGAGAAAGAGAGGCAGACCTTATGAAAAGAAAATCAAGGATTGGTAATGAAAAGTTTTTGATTGCTTCATTTTTCATAGCGTTGCCTATTATTGTAGCAGCATGCACAGGATATCTTTGTCGAAGCTCTTTTTGGTACGCCTACATGGGTTACTGTGGCACTACATTTTTAGGATTTGTAGCTTTTTTTCAAAACGAACTGAGAAATAAAGATGATGCCGATCTAAATGCTGCCGATACTCTATGTCCATTTTTGGAGGTATCGAAAATTATCGGAAAGGACAAAAAAGAGGCAGTATTTGAAGATAATCATTATGTAGCTGTAAATTCAAAGTCAGCCAAAGTGTTTGTTAGGAATATTGGTCAAGGAATCGCAAGTGGGCTCACTTATGAACCTAAGATGTATTTGGGAGGGCGGCCCACCATACGCATCAAGGACGATGAGACAAAATGTTATTCAGTGCAGGCTGGGGATGTTTTGGAAATTGCGCTCTCGGTTGCTGGTACTGAAAAGAACATTAATAAATTGATGGAACAAGAAATCTTCTATCAAAATATAATTGGCTATAGGTATAGTCAAATAATTACCTACAAATTAGTAGAAGAATTTGATCAAACAGATGAAGAAGAATGTAGCAGAACCGTAAATCTATACATCTACAATATGAGTAGCCAGAAACGGCTGGGTATGGAGGATAAGAAGAAATGACAAAACTTAACGGGCAATCCGAGGATATATTGAAGGACAACATTGCGGCGCTGCGGGAGCTGTTTCCGGAGGTTTGCTGCGAGGGCAAGGTGGATTTTGACAAGCTCAAGCAGGTGCTGGGCGAGTACACCGACGACAGCGCCGAGCGGTATAACTTCACTTGGAACGGCAAGGGGCAGGCGCTGCGGCTGAGCCAAACGCCGTCCATGGGGACGCTGCGCCCCTGCAAGGCGGAGAGCAAAAACTGGGACGACACCCAGAACCTCTATATCGAGGGCGACAATCTGGAAGTGCTCAAGCTGCTGCAAAAGAGCTACCACGGAAAAGTGAAAATGATATACATAGACCCGCCCTACAACACCGGCAATGACTTTGTGTATCCGGACGATTTTTCCGACAGTCTGGAAAACTACAAGGAGATCACCGGTCAGGTGGACGCCGAGGGACGCAAGGTCAGCACCAACACCGAGGCCAACGGCCGCTACCATACCGACTGGCTGAACATGATGTACCCCCGGCTAAGGCTGGCAAGAAACCTACTGACCGATGACGGCGTTATTTTTATTAGCATTGATGATAATGAAGATGAAAATATGAAGAAACTATGTGGTGAAGTGTTTGGCGAGTCAAATTTCTTGGCACAAGTCATTTGGGAACGCGCATATTCTCCGGTAAATTTGAAAAAGCACTTTTCTGAGAGCCATGACTATATCTTGTGCTATGCAAAAAATGCAGAAGTCGCAGTCTGCAATGGATTGCCCCGCAGCGATGAAGCAAACGACAGGTATGATAACCCTGATAATGACCCACGCGGACCCTGGAAGTCAAGTGATCTGTCTGTCGGACCCGCTATTGCTTCTAAAGTATACGAAATCACAACACCAAGTGGGCGGCGTGTTTTGCCTCCAAATGGTTATTGCTGGCGGTTAGATAAAGGGAGATTCAAAGAATTTGTAGATGATAATCGGATTTGGTTTGGAAGTGACGGGAATAACGTTCCATCAATCAAGCGGTTTTTATCAGAAGTTAAACAAGGCATAACCCCAATGACAATTTGGAAATACGCGGAAGTTGGGCACTCGCAAGATGCGGCTCAAAAATTGAAGCAGCTATTTGACGGTATAGCTTTGTTTGATTATCCAAAATCAGTAGGGTTAATTGAGCGTTGTGTTCAACTCTATTCAGATACGGGCTCCATCATTCTCGACTTCTTCTCCGGTTCTGCCACCACCGCCCATGCCGTTATGCAGCTCAACGCCGAGGATGGCGGCAACCGCAAATACATCATGGTGCAATTGCCGGAGCTCTGCGCCGAGGGAACGGAAGCCGCCAAGGCCGGTTACAAAAATATCTGCGAAATCGGCAAGGAGCGCATTCGCCGCGCGGGCGAGAAAATCAAAGCCGAGGTTGAGGAGCAGAACGCCCAGCTCAAAATCGGCGAGGAGCCGAAAAAGGTACCGGACATCGGCTTCAAGGACTTCAAGCTGGACACCTCCAACCTGCGCAAGTGGCAGCCGGACGCGGACGATTTGGAGCAGAGCCTGTTTGACAGCATCAGCAACTATGTGGATGGCCGCTCCGAGCTGGATGTGGTCTATGAAATCATGCTCAAGATGGGCCTTGACCTGACATGGCCGCTGGAAACCCGCACCTACGGCGGCAAAAACGTCTATGCCATTGGCATGGGCGCGCTGATGATCTGTCTGGACGACCATATCACCCCCGACGTGGCAGAGGGCATGGTGGCGCTCCACAAGGAGCTCGCCCCGGAAACCTGGAAGGTCGTGTTCAAGGACAACGGCTTTGCCGACGACAGTGCCAAGGTCAACATCAAAGAAATCCTCAAATGCGCCGGCCTCGACGAGGACGCATTTACGACAGTGTGAGGTGAGGATGATGGATGTTTATCCGATGCTGTGTGAAAATTACAACGGAATGTCTCAAAGCTTTTATGCTCAATACAAGGATGCAACAGAATATCTAAAATCTCTTAAATGCGGTTCTTGGGATTTGATTTCACATACATATGATGAAAATGAAAAATACTGCACTGCACAATCAATGCGGTTACATTCAGCTATTGCAGCCATTGTGTTTCAGGCACTGTCAATTGAAGCATTTGTGAATTTATATGGAACTCAAAAGGTTGGAAATGATACTTTTTATAGCAAGTATGATTTTAAGGGTGCAACGACTCTTGGAAAACTAAAGTCTATTTGTAAAGATGTTCTTGGCAAGTGTTACCCAACAGGCAACAAAGCCTACTCTCGACTTGATTCGCTGATGAAGAAAAGAAACGATATTGTCCACACAAAACCCCATCCAGTTTCAATAGTTCCAACATCAGAAGTTCCAAACTATACAGACCTAATGTATCAAACTGAGTTTGTATTTAAGAATATTGATGATGAGATGCTTAGTTATAGCACTCTTAAAGAAACGCTTATGGCGTTAGAGGGCAAGGAGACAGACTTTATTCAAGAAAATTACAATGAAGCTATGGATGCTTGCAGTAAGGCAGTGGTAGAAATGTTTACCAAAGCTTTATTTCCAAACGGAGGTGACCACGAATGAAACTTCAATTTGACGCGAACCTCCAATATCAGGAGCAGGCGATTTCCTCTGTGGTCGACCTCTTTCGGGGCCAGACGCCCAAGCAGTCCAACTTCACCGTATCCGCCTACGCCGGGCAGGTCGGCATGGAGGACACGAACCACGGCATCGGCAACAAGCTGGAGCTGACCGAGGATGAGCTTCTCGCCAATTTGCAGGCGGTGCAGTTACGCAACGGCCTGCCCCAGACCAAGGCGCTGAAAAAGAATACATACGATTTCGACGTGGAGATGGAGACCGGCACCGGCAAGACCTATGTGTATCTGCGCACCATTTTCGAGCTGAATAAGGCCTACGGCTTTTCCAAGTTTGTTATCGTGGTGCCCAGCATCGCCATCAAAGAGGGCGTCTATAAAAACCTGCAAATCACGCAGGAGCATTTCGGCAACCTCTACGACAACACGGTATACGACTACTTCATCTACGACAGCAACAAGCTGGAGCAGGTGCGCTCCTTCGCCGTCAGCGATCATATTTCCATCATGGTCATTAACATTGACGCGTTCCGCAAGAGCTTTGACGACCCGGACAAGGAAAACAAAGCCAACATCATCCACCGCCAGAACGACAAGCTCAACGGTATGCGCCCCATCGAGCTGATTCAGGAAACACGCCCCTTTGTCATTGTGGACGAGCCGCAGTCGGTGGAGGGAAATGGTGCGGTGGCATCCAAAAAGGCCATGGCGTCGCTGAACGCCCTATGTACTCTGCGCTTTTCCGCCACCCATGTGGTAAAACACAATCTGGTCTATAAGTTGGACGCGGTGGACGCCTTTGACATGGAGCTGGTGAAGCAGATCGAGGTGGCCAGCTTTGAGAGCGTGGACTATCACAACAACGCCTACATGAAGCTGCTGAGTGTGGACAACAAAAAATCGCCCATTACGGCGAAAATTGAGCTGGACTGTGAAGTGAAGGGTGCGGTCAAACGCAAGAGCGTGACTGCGCGCGCCGGGGACGATTTGCAGCAGCTCACCGGCGGCCGCGAGGTCTATGATAACTACCTTGTGGATGAAATCTACTGCGAACAGGGCAACGAATATGTCAGCTTTTCTACCAAGCCCACGATTCTGCGCATCGGCGAGGCCGTGGGCGACATTGATGACCTTGCCATTAAAGAGCAGCAGATCCGCAAGACCATTGAGGAACATCTGAACAAGGAACTGGCGCTGAACCATCGCGGCATCAAGGTGCTGAGCCTGTTCTTTATCGACCGAGTGGCAAACTACCGCTATTACGACGAGAACGGCAATGCCTGCAAGGGCCCTTATGCCGTGATTTTTGAGCGCAGCTACAAGGAACTGATTGCCCGCCCCAAATATCGCACCCTGTTTGAGGATGTGGACGTGGATACCCCGGTGGAAAAGGTACATGACGGATACTTTTCTATAGATAAAAAGACAAAACAATTTAAGGACAGCAAAGAAGATAAAACCGGAAATATCCGCGCAAATGCTGATGACGAAACGGCATTTAATACGATTATGCGGAATAAGGAATGGCTGCTTTCTTTTGAATGTCCCCTGCGCTTTATCTTTTCTCACTCCGCCCTGCGTGAGGGCTGGGACAACCCCAATGTGTTCCAGATCTGCACGCTGAACGAAACCAAGAGCGATGTGAAAAAGCGGCAGGAGATCGGGCGCGGTCTGCGCCTGTGCGTCAATCAGAACGGTGAACGCCAGCACGGCTTTGCCATTAACACGCTGACGGTCATGGCAAACGAGAGTTACGATGTTTTTGCCAAGAAGCTGCAAAGCGAGTATGAAACCGACGAGGGTATTCGTTTCGGCGTGCTGGAAAGCCACAGCTTTGCCAATATCCCGGTCAAGCAGGCCGATGGCAGCGCTGCCTACCTCGGTGCGGAAAAATCGGAGCTTATCTATCATGCGTTCAAGGCTTGCGGCTATATCGACGGCAAGGATCAGGTAACGGATACGCTGAAGACAGCGCTGAAAAGCAACACGCTTACCGTGCCGGAAGCAGTCGCCGAGCAGCGCGACGCCATTGCGGCAGTCTGCAAGAAGGCCAGCGGCAACCTGAATATCAAGCCGGCGGCGGACAAGCGTGTGGTAGCGCTGAACAAGGAGCTGTTTTTAGGCGAGGATTTTAAGGCCCTGTGGGAAAAGATCAAGTATAAAACCACCTACCGGGTGGACTTTGATTCCGAAGAATTGATTCAAAAATGCTGCGACAATCTGCAGATGAACCTGAATGTGGGCGCGGCCAAGCTGGTGTATTCCAAGGCGAAGGTCAGTGTGACTGAGGGCGGCGTAGCCGCAGCCGAGACGCAGCGGCTTTCGGTGCTGGCGGCAGATGTCAAGGAAAACCTGCCGGACATTGTGACCTATCTGCAAAACCGCACCAACCTGACCAGACGTACTATTGTGGAGATTCTCACCCGCAGCAAAACGCTGCCGCTGTTCAAGAAAAACCCGCAGGCATATATGGAGGATGCCGCCAAAACGATTGCCTCGGTAATGCGCCTGCTGATCGTGGACGGCATCAAGTATACGAAGCTGGGAGACAGTGAGTTCTATGCCCAGGAGCTGTTTGATTCTGAGGAACTGACCGGCTATCTGAATCGGAATATGATTGAGAGCCAGCGCAGCGTATATAACTATGTGGTCTACGACAGCGAGGTGGAGCGCAGCTTTGCCGAACGTTTCGAGGGCAACGAGAGCGTCAAGGTCTACGCCAAGCTGCCGGATTGGTTCAAGATCGCCACCCCGCTGGGCAGTTACAACCCGGACTGGGCGGTGGTCATCGAGGACAACGGGCAGAATAGGCTATACTTCGTAGTAGAGACAAAAGGCAATATTCTGGCTGATGCTCTGCGACCCACCGAGAGTGCGAAGATTCGCTGTGGCGAAAAACATTTCGCAGCGCTGGGGCAGGGAGCCAAATTTGTTAAAGCTGATGATTACGATAAGTTTGTTGAAAATTATGTGCAATAAATCCACAAACCGATAGCTATTCCTTGCTTCCTGTGGTATTGTGTCTTGCTAAAGGAGGGCGAGGCACATGGAAAAGATACTGGAATCGCTGTACGACCAATTCTATGAGAAGACGAAACTGGCGGCGCTGCAGGCATCGGTGGAGGCAAATCATAATCTGCTGCGGCTGCGGCTCGGAAAGCCGGAACGAAAGCTGGTGCTGCGGCTTATCGATGATGAGACCGCCATCGCAAACGCGGTGTCACTGGACAGCTTTCTCTGCGGATTTGAATTGGCGTGGAAGCTGACAACTGAATTAAACCATCTGGAACATGAGCGTTCCGCTTTGACTGACGAGGTCGAGCGGAGCGCTCATTTTGTATTGGAAGAAGGAGAAAAGGTATGAAAAGAATTGTTGCAGTCGTCGTGATACTTGCCGCCTGTGGGGCGCTGTACGCCCTTGTGTGGCCGCAGCGCAGCACTGGCGAGAAAGTATCCGCCGAGGTCGTTTCCAGCGCAATTTCTGCAGAAGAAGTCGGGACGAAAGCGCCGTCCGAACCCACGGCTGATATGCTTGAACTGCCCACGGAACCAACGGCAGAGAAAGAAAAGCAGCTTGATGGCGATGCACCCACTCCGGCGCCGAAATCGAGACAGGCTCCAACGCTCGCAACTTCCATCACAACAGTTGCGGATAATGGCGATCCCTACCACACCGATGTCTACCCGGAAAATGTCTATTCGGAAGAATATCTCTACGATAGCGAGGGTAACCTTATCGGCAAAAAGACTACCTATCCAACTACCTTTGGCCCGGACACAATCTGGATTGACGGTCATGCTTACTACGACGTTCCCGGCTTCGGCCTGATCGAATGGAGCGGGCCAAATCAGCGGACGGAGGACTACACCATGTACGAAAACGGCAACAAGGTGGGCATCATGGGCGGCGAGGACGAAACGCCGACGCACATCTCCACACCAGCACAACCTGACGACTGCCAGGAGCCGACCGGCGAGGTCATCGACCAGAGTATCAATGGCGTACCGGAGAAAAGCGGTACCCCACCCGACTACAAGCCGGACACCACGCCGCCGGATGATCCGAATGCGAGGATCATGGATTGAATACCACTGTGAGAATCAGTGAGTCAAGATGGCCCACTGATTTCTTTATCTGGACGTCAATGGGCCTGCGACAACAGTTATCACAGGCCCATCGTAAATATTAGACGATCTTTTTATATTTGCCTTTGCGCCGGTTCTGCGCTTCTCCTGCGTGGTCACGGCCGCTACTTTTGTTACGCCTCATACCATGCGCCCTGCGGCGTGGAATAGTCCTCATCAGCGTCGTACTCCCGAACGGCTCTGTGAACAGTCGCCTCTGCCAGTGCATACGGATTCGGATACTCGCGCATGAGCTTTTGCAGTTTCCCGAGCGCCCGGACACGCGCCTTCTCCACCCCGTCGGTTTTCATGAAGTGATACATGGCGATCTCGTCCAGCGGTGCCCGCGCGTAGCCGAACACGCCGTAGCACTTGCCGAGAATGTCCTGCTCCTTCTTGGACAGCTTTTGGAACAGCCCCTGCAGGTACTCATGCCGAAACTTTTTGCGGAGAGCTGTATCAGGCGGATCAAGCGTGGTTTGCTCCGCAATGTAGTCGTAGACGTCGTCACCGTAATCACCGCTGTCGTCGTCATCGTCATGGTGCGCAAGGTCATAGACGGAGAGAAAGTGCGTCGCGTATTTGATATGCTTCGCGGCCAGCCACAGGGGAATGTTCAGCTCGGACGCAATCTCATCCACTGTCATTCTTTGGACATGGTACAGCTCCTGCGCTTTTCGCACCAGCGTCATGCTGCCCCGGTCAATGGCCAGTGTGCCCATGCTGGATTCCAGATATCGCCGCATGGCGCCGTCGATAAACGGCACGGCATAGGTGGTCAGCATTCCCTTGGAGGGGATGTATCCGCCGCCGCAGGTACATTCGATGAATGCAGCCATCCCCTCACTCTCCAGATCGGAGAGCAGCTCGATCGTGTAGGCCGTGGGATTCCCCCGGTCATTGAAGCGATAGCAGTTATAGAGAAAAGCAATTCTCTCGGCGCGGTCATGGATCAGTCCCCGATTCTGTTCACACAGGGCATCCTGAGCCGAGCAATCTCCCTCCGCATAGCGCGTCATCAACTCCTCGTTAGTTACGCCGAGCTTCATGGCGCGCCGTCCTTTTTCGGCCTGCCGCGGGGCTTCGCTTTCCGCGTGATGCCGCAGCGGGTGTAGACAGACTCGGAGGATACCTCACGCTCAAAATCATCCAGCGAAAGGTCGCTCCGGCGCAGCGCGTCGTAGAGCGCGTCCCGCACAGTATCCTTGGCGATGCGGGCCTCCTCACGGGTAATGACCTCCCGGCGCATATCCTTGGTGATGCGTTCAAAGGCTGTGAGCTTGACGCGCAGCTTGGGGATATCCCGCGCAAGCTCCTTCTGCACCTCATGGGTTCCGAACTGCCGGCAGGTAAAGCGACTGTCGTAGGGACTGGTTCCCTCACAATAGAGCGCGTGGGCCCCGCCCTTTAACATGAAATAATTCCCGCAGACCTTGCAGCGGAGGATGTTCCTGCCGGCGTTCAGCGCGTGCATATAATCCGCTTTCAGCACCGCCTGTATGCTGTCGGTAATCTGCTCCTCGCAGATGGCGAAGTGCCCGTCCGCCATCTCCCGCGGGACATAGGAGAGCGCGTAGCGGTCATGGGTCGTGTAGCAGTCGGTGCCGTGGGTCAGCGGCGTGACGATATATTTCTGCACAAAGCGCGGCTCGGTGTAAAAGTCGTGCAGGGCGGCGGCATAGTTCTCCGGATCGTTTTTCAGCAGGTGCGAAACCAGATGCTGAATGAAGTTCTGGATAGTGGTGTTGAATACGCGGATGTCGTGGAGATACCGCTCATAGCGGGTAAGCCTGTGCTGAAAGTCCTCCCACTGCCACGGCGCGAGGAGCGCAAACAGCTTCCGACGGCGCAGAAGCGCATCCAGCGCGTCCAGCCCACAGTCATCCTCCGCTGCCTGCGCTCGCTTGAACGTATCAGCCATGACGGCATACTCGTCCGGCGTGAGATTGAGGATGTCCACAGTCAGCTCACCGGCGCGCAGCAGTGTACCGTTTAGTTCGATGAGATCGTCGTGGGTATAGAAAACAATGTCGCCGTCCATAGCCGCCTCCGTTATTTGTCCTGCCTGTTATTTTAATTGTCCTTGCCTTCTATAAGACTACCATATTTTTCGACACAATCATAGTAGAGGGGCGAAGAAATTCGCTCCTACTTTTTTTGAAAGGACGAACAATCAATGAAACAGGATCTCAAGCTCATCTCCATGAGCGACGTGCAGGCGGAGGAGGTGAAGTGGCTGTGGTATCCGTATATCCCGCTGGGAAAGGTAACGATCATTCAGGGCGACCCAGGCGAGGGCAAGACTACCTTCGTGCTGGCGATGATTGCGCTGCTCACGCGGGGCGAGCCGCTGCCGGAGCGCGATACGGCGGCGGAACCCATGAGCGCAATCTATCAGACGGCAGAGGATGGATTGGCGGATACCATCAGGCCGAGGCTGGACTCGTTTGGGGCAGACTGTTCCCGCGTGCTGGTCATCGACGAGAGCAGAAAAGAGCTAACGCTCAGTGACGAACGGCTGGAGGCCGCCGTGAGAGAAACCGGCGCAAGGCTGATCGTGCTCGACCCGCTGCAGGCCTATCTCGGCAGCGATGTGGATATGCACCGCGCCAACGAGATACGCCCCATCTTTAAGCGGCTGTGCGCCATGGCGGAACGGACAGGCTGTGCGGTCATCCTCATCGGGCACATGAACAAGATGCAGGGGCAGAAGGCCTCGTATCGCGGTCTCGGCTCCATCGACTTCCGCGCGGCGGCGCGAAGCGTTTTGGTGGTGGGCAGGCTGAAGGATGAGCCGCACATCCGTGTTGTCGCTCACGACAAGAGCAGCCTCGCGCCGGAGGGCGCGTCCATCGCGTTCGAGCTTGACCCGGACACCGGCTTCCAGTGGAAGGGCTGCTGCGACACGACGGTGGAGCAGCTTCTATCCGGCAGCGGCACAGTGCAGACCAAGACGATGCTGATGGAGGATGCCCTTCGGGAACTGCTCACCCAACCAACGCCTGCGGAGGAAGTGCAGAAGCGAGCATCGGAGCTGGACATCTCTCAGCGGACGCTGATGATTGCGAAAAAGAATCTCGGCGTGATTTCCGAGAAGCAGGGCGAACGCTGGTACTGGCGGATGCCCGGTCAAGGATGTAAGGATGTAACGGTTTAAGGAGGCTGCATCCTTGCATTCTTCTTTTCTCTGCATTTTGCCATTGCCAAAATTGAAGCCCAGCGCAGCGGGTTCGATTTTGAGAGGAGGAGCAAGAAAGCGGACGAGAAATGCCCACCCTCGCAGGGCGTTTCAAGTTGAAGCGGACTTTGCTCCGACGAGGGTGGGGCGAGCAGAGCAGGCGTATATACGCCTGCGCCTCGCCTGTTTTCGGGCAGAAGCCCGTGCCCACTTTCGGATGCGGGGAACGACAATTGATAAGAAGGAGAACGCTTGAATGAAAGACAAATTTGAAACCTTCAGGGCCTGTGAAAAGGAACGGCAGGCGCTAAAGACTCTGGCACGAAAAGCAAATATGAGCAAGTCAGATTTCATCCGGCACGCGATTTTTAACAAGGAAATCGTTGTGATCGATGGTCTCCACGAGCTCACAAGGGAACTGAAAGCCATCGGCAACAACCTGAACCAGCTGACTGTACGCGCCAACATGGGACAACTCCGGGCAGTCGATCTGAGTGAAACCAAGGATGCTCTCGGCGGTATCTTCGACAGGCTCACCGCACTGTGCAGTGGGAGTGCGGCTCCGTTGGTAGCGGAACCGCAAACGGAGCCGGAACAGGCAGTTAAATGTGAGCCGACACCTTCTCCAATCGTAGTTGACCGCCGCCGCCAGATGATGGAGCTGTTCGGAATCTCGGAGGTACCGCATGGCAACCGTTAATTACATCCCCTACAAAAAACAGTCCGCTTTCACCCTGCGCGGCGTGATCGGGTATGTCTGCCAAAAGAGCAAAACGCTTCTGCCGGATGGCCCCCGCCTCATCACCGGACAGAACTGTTGTACGGAAACGGCGATCTCAGAGTTTCTCTCCACCAAGGCACAGTACCAAAAGACCGGAGACGTTCAATTTTACCATTACACCCAAAGCTTCAAGGTGGGAGAAAACATCTCTCCGCAGACTGCGCATGAGATCGCCTGCGAGTTCGCTCGGAAAAATTATCCGGACTATGAAGTCCTCATCGCTACGCATACCGACGCGCCCCACATTCACTCGCATCTCATCATCAACTCCGTGAGTTTTGAGAACGGACGAAAACTGCATCAGGCCCCGGACACGATTCGCAGGCTGCGGCTGTCCTCCGATGAGATCTGTCAGGCGCACGGCTTTGAAATACTGCCCACCTATACCTTCGGGCGCAGCAAAACACCGAGCCGTGCCCAGCGCAGGGCGCAGGCACGGGGCAACAGTTGGAAGGATAAGCTCCAGCAGACCATCGATGACGCCATGGCCAAAAGCAAAACCCGCGAGGATTTTATTTTCAATATGGAGCGCCAAGGATACTTCGTCAAGTGGTCGGACACCCGCAAAACCATCACCTACACCTGCCCCAACGGAAAACCCTGCCGTGACGACCGGTTGTTCGGAGAGCGATACTCCAAGACCAACATGGAGTTGGAGTTCGATTACAGAGAGCAGAAAAAAGAACCGGAGAGAGCCACCGGCTGGGAATGGCAGCGTGATGCGCTGAAGCCAAAGCCTGCGCCGGTAGTCGATGCACCTGCGCCCAGACAGGGCAGAAAGCTCACGGACGAGATTCTGCACCACGCCAAATATCTGGAGCAGGGCGTCAGCGAGGACGACGAACTGGAAGCCATCACCGAGCTGGCCGCACTTACGGCGCTGTCCTTCGCAGGCGTGTATCTGCTGCTGGACGCCATCGCCAACGCTGACCATGAGCAGATCAACGACCAAAACTTAAATGATTTTATTGATGAACTGAAGCAGGAACCGGAAAACTGCATCGACTACGAGGACGCGCAGGAACAGTTCGGTTTCACCATGACCATGATGTAAATGATACAGCCGAATATGGCAGAAAGGATTTTTATGAGAACTGAATATGAGGAATACAGAGATACAGGAATGCTGGGTGGTTACCGCCCGGAACGCGCCGTGCTGCGGGACGACGGCAATGGCTCGGTCGCCACAAGCTTCCGAGATACCGCGTACTGGCTAAAAGACGATCACGCGGTCAGTGAACGGCAGATGCTCATCGGCGGGAAGGTCTTTCAGGTGACCTCGGTGTTTCCGACAGAGGTCAGCGCAACCCCCACGGACAAGCTGCTGTCGCTCATCGACGCAGACCTTGCAAAAGAAGCTCACAGCGCCTGATGTTCCAATAGACTTGTGCAAGCTGGTGCGGTATACTGTGCGTACCCCGTACCGGCTTGCCCCGATATGAAGGAGGTTAAAAATTATGGCAAGCCAAAAATATAATTTACTCTACGGCAGACTCAGTCAGGAGGACGAGCGCCAGGGCGAGTCCAACTCTATCCACAACCAAAAAATATTCCTCGAAAAGTACGCCGAGGATAACGGCTTCGACAACACCATTTTCCTCGCTGACGATGGCTACTCCGGCACCAACTTCGAGCGTCCCTCGTGGAAAAAGATCATTGCCATGATTGAGCGAGATGAGGTTTCCACACTCATCGTCAAGGATCTCAGCCGTCTGGGCCGCGAGTATTTGCAGGTGGGTCAGTACACGGAACTATATTTTCCGGAAAAGGGCGTGCGCTTTATTGCCGTCAACGACGGTGTGGATTCTCTGGTTGAGAGCAGCAACGATTTCAATCCCATCCGCAACTGGGCCAATGAGCTTCATGCCAAGGATACCAGTAAAAAGGTTCGCTCGGTGAAAAGAATGCAGGCAGAACGCGGCGAGCGTCTGGGCGGTAAAGCGCCCTACGGCTACAAAAAGAAGGCCGCCGACACCAAGGACATCGTTCCGGATGAGGAAGCGGCGGCGGTGGTCAAACGCATCTTCGACCTGTGCGCCTCCGGCAAGGGACCCAGCCAGATTGCCCGCATCCTCACAGCGGAGCAGGTGCTGACGCCGGCGAACTATTATTACCGCAAAACCGGCGCGTCCCATGTCGGGCTGGACACCACAAGACCGTATGCATGGTGCGGCAGCAGCGTGACCGGCATTCTCGACAACAAGGTCTATCTCGGGCATATGCCGGGGCTGCGCACCACCTCACTGTCCTACAAAAACAAGAAGCTCATCCGCAAACCGGAAAGTGAGCAGCTGCTTGTGGAGAACACCCACGAGGCTTTGATCACACAGGGGCAGTGGGACATCGTGCAGGATGTGCGCATGCATAAAAAGCGCACGCCCAAGCACATGGACGCGCCGAATATGTTCTCCGGCCTTGCCTTCTGCGCCGACTGCGGTAAGCCCATGGTGCTGTACAGGGCAAGCACGATCAAGGAGTCGCAATACTGCTTCAAGTGCTATACCTACGGCAAGCGCGGCAAGGCGGAATGCTCCCCGCACCATATCCGAGAGCAGGATCTCATGCAGGTGGTGCTGGATGACCTGCGCCGGATCACGCATTTTGCGCGGCTGAAGGAGCGGCAGTTCGCGGCCTACATCAACCAGAAAAACACGCTGGAATTGCGCAGGGAGATGAACTCGCTACAACAAGAGCTGGACACCATGCGCCGCAGAAGCGGCGAGCTCTCCGCCCTGTTTAAGCGCCTCTATGAGGACAATGTTCTCGGTCGCGTGACCAACGAGCAGTTCCGTATGCTCTCCGCCGACTACAATGCCGAGCAAAAAACGCTGGAGGGATCCATCCCGGAGAAGGAAGCACGGCTGGAAAAGCTGAAAGCATCGGCAGCTAATGTGGACGCCTTCATTGAAAAGGCAAAGCGCTACACCACCATCGACGAGCTGACCCCGGAGCTGGTGCGATTGTTTATTCAGCGCATTGAAATTGGAGAGCGCTCAGTTAAGTATTCCCACAGTGCCATGCAGAGCATCAAGATCGTTTACCGCGACATCGGCGCTATGGACAGTCCAATGCAGCCCGGCGAGCAGGAGCCGCACATCGCACCGGCAATCAGGAGCGAAGAAGACATTATCCGGCTGTTGGCATAAACAGCGTTAGGGCGGGCAGCTCCCGCTGCCCGCCCCTTTGCATAAGGTGTGGTCATAAAATGTCCCTATGAACGCTAACCGAACGGTTTTCGGGATTTTTGTTGCCGTTTCAACAGGCTAGGGGTATTCGCTCATTTGGAGGGCGCTGGACTAGCAGTAAAGAATCAGCGATCCAACCCTTCTTGTTTCCGCCAGAGAAAATACTCGTCTAAACTTTTCTTCGGTAAAGCGAAGCATTTCAAATACGAATGATCCGGCGGCGCTTGGCGACCGGGATCGTTCGTAAAGCAGTAGGTAATAAGCGGCCTGTCCGAAAACGGGCGCTTATTTTTTCAGAATAGTAGCGACCTGCGAATATTTGTAATCTTCATTCCACTGGGCATAAGCGCTGTCGGAGCGGTGATCGGTCAAATCATAGTTTTGCGCCAGGTAATCACCGAAATAAGTGCCGACCTTATAGGCTCCCCAAAGATTCAGATGGCCGGAATTGTTCATATCGTTGGCAAAGTCAATACCGATATCTTCAGCCAGATCATACAGGTCCAGAAAAGGAATCTGATTGCTTTCTGCATAGTCTGCCACTGTATTAAACAGCGCCTCGCAGTCATTGATCCAGCCGCTTTGCTGATTCGGTCCGCTGTAATCGCAAGGCATATTCACCAGTATCAGCTGAAAGTCTTCCGTTTTGGAAAGTTCGATAATCTTATTCAGATATTCCAAAGACTTTTGAGGAATGTCAATCCGGCTGTCCGTATCTTCCCATTTTGAAATCGGCTTCCCGTATTTATCCGTACCGGCCACAAACCCCTTAGTATAATAAACAGAAGAACAATCGAAACCAAAATCCTTCCACTCCAGCGACGACCACCGAAAATGATATTTTAAGACGGGAAAAAGATACGAAATCCGGTCTTCCGGGGGAGTGCAGTTCCAAATGGCGTCCAGCTTGTTAAACGAGAATTTCATATTGTCAATCGCATTGCTCACCAACCCCCGTTCCCCATATTGATTCGTCATTCCAAGGTAAAAAACATCCAGAACCACAATCGGGTGCTGATGTTTTTTCAGGACATCTTTCAACAAGTAATATGTAACGTTAATCGGCTGACCGCCGGTGGCATAATTAAAGCTGGTAATTCCATGCTGTTTCCAAAGCACGTTGGGATCCATGCCTCCGTTCATATGGCTTGAGCCCATAAAAACAACATCATACTGGTCATCGGACAAATAAAGTCCTTCTTTCAGCTTACCCATATGCTGCGTTTTGTACACAAAAACAGGGCTGATCAAGCCGAAGATAGTAAACAGCAAAACCAGAAAAAGGATACCTTTTCGTATGAATCTTTTCAAAGCACATACCCCATTAAAACTGAAAATAGATAAAATTTTGTGCACTATATTCCGACCCGTACACCCCGAACAACACAAGAATAAGCACCGCAGCCAAATAAGCTGTCCAACGCACAACAACGTTTTTACGCATGAAAGCCATCCTCAAATCGATCCGTTTTTTCAGAATATCCACCAACAGGACGATCGCTACACCCAGAATCGCCGCAATAAACTCCGGCTCCGTCAATCCAAGTTGGAAGAGTGCTCCGTTCCAAAGTACGACCGGGTCAAACTGGAACATATTTCCGATTAGCAAAAAGGCATTCTCCATGGTATCCGCACGGAAGAAAATCCATGCAAAATTGACGAGCAGAAAGGTGATGGCTATCTGTGCGATACGATATGCGAAAGAATGTTTGTTGATCCTCAGCGCTTCCTGCGCACGCTCTTTATGCGGCTTCAGCAATAGACCGATGTCCTAGTAGATTCCATGAAGCAGTCCCCAAAACAGGAACGTAAGGGACACGCCGTGCCAGAAACCGCAGACCGTGAACACAATCAGCACATTCAGGCAGCGGCGAAACTTCGAGCATCGGCTCCCGCCAAGGGGAAAATAAAGGTAATCGCGGAACCACGTGCTCAGGGAAATATGCCATCTGCGCCAAAACTCCTGAATCGACTTTGCAAAATACGGGCAATTAAAGTTTTCCGCCAAATGGAATCCCATCATTTCCGCCGCACCAATTGCAATATTGGAATAGCCGGAAAAATCGCTGTAAATCTGAAACGTATAAAAAAGGCTGGCCAAAACAGATTCCAATCCATGGTATTTAGCCGGATTTTCATATACCGTATTGACCAGAATTGCCAGGCGGTCCGCTACTACCATTTTCTCAAAATATCCCCACAGCATGCGAAGGACGCCCTTTTTGACACCAATATAGTCAAAGGGATGATCCTCATCGATCTTTTTTAAAAAATCCTTTGATTTTTGGATTGGCCCCGAGATTAAAGTCGGGAAAAAAGAAACAAACAAGGCGTATTTGCCAAGATGGGCTTCGGGCTCCACATCACCGCGGTAGACATCGATTGTATAACTCAGTGACTGAAACGTATAGAAGGATATCCCGACCGGTAAAATCAAATGAACCGCTTCGGTAGCAACACTAAACCCGAACAGAGCTAGCAGGTGGGAGTATGTCTTACGTAAGAAATCCGCATATTTAAAAGCCACCAAAATTCCAATATTGAACAACAAACTGAGTGCAACAATCAACTTCTTATATTTAGGATTTCCTGTTCCGCTGTTTACCCGTCCGATCAGCAGCCCACTACTATAGGTCACCACAGTAGAGGCAATTAAGAATATGGCGTACACCGGACCGGAAAAAAAATAAAAGACGTAACTGGCCACAAGCAAACAAGCCCATTGATACTGGTGTGGAATTTCATAATATACGAATACTGTAACAAAAAGTAAAACGAGAAAACCGATTGAGACAAAGGACAACGCCCTACCCTCCAAATCACTAATCGATAAAGTTTAAGTCGATATAATTGATGAACCTTGTATATTAAAGCACAAAACATAAACTTTTTGTTATCATTTGTAATATTATGTTACTAATTTGTAATATTGAATACAATATTTTGATCTCTTCGCATTATACATCTATTTTAAAAAAGACATCCTCACCTTCATTTTTATGTTCGTTCAGCCACAATAATAAATGGCTTGTTACAAAGAAAAGGTATCCCTTTCGGCGCTTTGCTCCGAAAGGGATACCTTTCAAATATTAAAAACTATTTCTCCGTTGCCACCTGTGTGGCATGACCGGCTTTGCTCGTGTCCTTCGCATACTCCATCAGAGCAACAGCTATAAAGATGGCATTTTACAAAGTTCCCAGAATCAAAAATAGCATGTTGCTTTCAGACTACTATTCATTAAAACGTATAGCCTTATGCAAGCGTTGGAATTGCTTACATAAGGCTATTTTAACATACCGTTCTTTATGCGGCCTGATAATGATTAACGCAAACCGATCCATCTTTACGACGAACTGATTCGCGTTAATCTTGCATTGGTGGAGCATAGCGGGATCGAACCGCTGACCTCTACACTGCCAGTGTAGCGCTCTCCCAGCTGAGCTAATACCCCGTTTACTCGTGACTGTTTTGAAACAGCTTTGTTATAATATCATATTTTTAAGAACATTTCAAGTGCTTTTGTAAAAAAATAAAAAATTTCTAAGATCTATCTCAATAACACATTTACTCTGCGGCACATATACTGTAAAAGCGGGCATGGAAGGAGGATTTCATTATGGAAATGTCTGTAATTCAAAAACTGCAAACATATATTAACGCGGAAGAAAACGATGCAACACTATATAAAGAGCTTGCTAAAATAGCACCAAGCGAAACGGATCGTCAGCTCCTGATAGAATTTTCAGAAGACGAGCAATCCCATGCGGACGAATTCAAACGGATCTATCGCGCTATGACAGGGAGGAGCTATAACCCCATCGTTCAACCGATTGTATTGAAAAATCCTTATTATGATATTTTAAGGGACAGGGTATTGGATGAAAGCGGGGATTTCCGCAAATATGGTGAACAGTATCTGCTGACCACCCAAAACGACACATTGAAAAACGCCTATTACCGAGCCAAGATGGATGAAAATGTTCATGCTTTACGATTACTGTATTTAATCAGCCTGCAGCATTCATCTTAATGAGAATTGCTCTCAATGTTGTGTCCTTTAGCAATTACGAAAAAGTAGTGAATAAAATCCTATAAAGTTTTTCCATCCACATTGGCCGGACTTTTTAAATTTCAGGTGCAGAAAGCACGGATTGACCTGCCCGCCAAGGCATCCTTATCCGCCGGGGGCTCCTCCCCCACCAAGGCCTCACCGTCCCCCAATTCAGCCAAGGCCTCCTCGCGAATATTAAACAAAGCGGAACGGAAACGTCCCGCTTTTTGATTTGCCAAACGGTATGAAACCACGCGGGCTGGGCAATCTATTCAAGAGGTGATTTTATGTCCTATATTGATCCAAAACTTCGCAGCAAGTTTGAATCCTTATCAATCGACTTAAAAAACGAAATTTTAAAACGGGACGTCAAGCTATATACCATTCAGGATTTAATTAAATGCCTGGAAAATATTGTTGCAGAGGGTTAAACCTCTGCTTTTTTATCACCAAATGCCAGTCCGGTTTTTGCAATCACAGTCGATCAAAACATACGAACTGCATAATATAGTACCAGTATAATACCATAAAGGGGACAAAGTATATGAACGATAACTGCGAATTTACAAATCTTTTTCGAAAATTATGGCAAGATCATATTCAATGGACAAGATCATTTATTATCAGTACTGCGGCGGATTTAGGGGATCTGCAATACGTTACAAAAAGGCTTTTACGGAATCCCACCGATTTTTATAATGCTTTAAAACCTCATTATGGCGAAGAAAAAGCAAGAAGGTTTGAAAAGCTTTTGACGGATCATCTTCTAATAGCCAGCAGACTGGTGAAGTCCGCAAAAGCCGGCGATTCGGAAACGGCCAACGAAGAAAGAAGAAAATGGTATTCGAATGCAGATCAAATTGCCAGATTCTTAGCAAATATCAACCCGTACTGGTCGGAAAACCAATGGAAGATCATGCTGCACGAACACTTGAAGCTGACGGAGGATGAAGCAACTAACCGGCTTATGGGCCAATATGCGAAAGATATCGCGTTGTATGACATTATCGAAGACCAAGCCTTAATGATGGCGGATTATATGGCAAAAGGCATTAAGAGGCAATTCGATTAACAAACGGGGTAAAAAAATCTCATTTGGGAGCAGATAGAAAATTTGCTCCCTATTTTTTTATAAATATTTTTCTGATTTAGATTAACTTGATAATACCGGAAAGGTATTGTATACTTGATTATAGGAAATATTGGTAACTGTTTTTCTATGAAAGTATTTCAAAACAAAAAACAAAAGGAATATCAAAATGAATATAAATCCACAAATAACAAAAGAGCTTGTTCCCATTCGTGATTTTTCTGCTTACGTCCGAGATTTCCTGTTGGAAGAATCCGTGATTTCCGGCATAAAATGTTCGAAAGAGCAGTTGGAAACTGCTGATTTTTATAAAATAGAAATGCAGAATTGCGTTTTAGAAAACTGCGCTTTGCGCAATTGTGATTTTGAAAATGCAAGCTTTGTCGACGTTGTATTCCAAAATTGCGACCTGTCCAACAGCAGATTTACGGGAGCCTATTTTGAACGATGCCGGTTTGTTTCCTGTAAATGCATTGGAATTAATATGAACGAAACAATTCTGAAACAGACGGTTCTTGAAAAATCAAAAGTGCAATATTCTAACTTTAACAAAGCCAAATTAACAGAAGTTTCATTCGACCATATTGATTTTACCGAATCGTCTATGGCGGAATGCAATCTAAAAAAATTTACTGCAAATCAATCGAAATTTGTTAAGAATAACTTCTTCAAAACAATGCTGGCAGCAATGGACTTTACCGAAAATGAGTTTGCCGCGCCAATCGTATCCACCCCTCCCGTTGAATTAAAGGGAGCCATAATCAATATGTTCCAAGCGGCGGATTTAATCGGGCTTTGGGGCATTACTGTCAAGTATAAATAATATAGAACAAATAAAACAAAGCGCCACGCTTTTGGGCGTGACGCTTATTTTTAGAAAATTTACTTCATATTCTGTTCGTAGCTTTTAATCATATTTTTGACCATCTGGCCACCGACAGATCCAGCCTCTTTAGAAGTCAGATCGCCGTTATAACCCTGCTTTAAGTTAACGCCCACTTCGGAAGCGGCTTCCATCTTAAACTTATCAAGGGCTTCTCGTGCTTCAGGAACAACATTCCTATTACTTCTGGAAGACATAATCAAAACACTCCTTAGTTCATTTAATTAATTTCAAATTTTTTTCTGTCTTGCGTTTGCATTCCTATTTTGTGTACCGTAAAAGCATTTATGAGTGTAAATATTTTGAAAATTAAATGACATATCCTACTGTCGAGTCCTCGCCGGAAAGAAGCAATGCCGCACATACGGCCAGGATTCTCGTCGGGCTTAACTTTGACAGCAGCTTTACTGTAAAATCATGCGGCTCCAGAATCTTTCCGTCAATTGTCGGAACACTTCTCTGAAGGCTTAAAGTAGCGCTCACCTCATCCAGACCCGCAATACTCAGGGTGTCTTTTGCGCTTGTGCCGCAAGTGATCGCCGCGGCTTGCGTTCCGTTCAGGATCTCCGCAGCATGGGAATTTTTCATTTCAAGAATACATAAGAAGCCGTTCGGAATATTCATTTTTTCCGAGGAAATAAAGCTGTTTTTAAATAGAATAATTCCCTTTCCAAGCTCAATCTGCGGAAGTTTTTCGCAATCATATACAAGGTATTTTATCCCTTCGCCCCCATACTTTTTCAGGCTTTTTTCACTGAAATACTGAGCGCCGCCATATCTTTCCAATGTGGGAAGCAGAGTGCATGAAACAGCTGTGTCGATCAATTTGCCGCACAAAATAATGTTTATCATTCTTTACGCCCGCTTTCCATAAAGTCTAATAAACATTATTTGCTGCTGCGCGGAAAGTATGTAACAATTAAAATTGGTTAATTTTTATTTTTTAAAAACTGATTGAGATAGTTTACAAGGCGTCCGGCAATTTCAGCATCCAACTGAATACTGAGCGGACAAAGATCCAAGCCGCGCTCCTGCCCCGCTTTATATACCCACATTGAGAAATATTCATCATTGTACTGAACATCCATAACCGTTCTGCTGTTCACCCGAATTTCCCGGTCACATTTGCGTATATCCATGATTCTGGCCATTTTCCCCACTCCTTTTTATTGATTACCATTATAATTTACAATTCCATATTTTACAATACAAGGCACTCGCCCGGATTTCCGTGCCGGTGCTTTCCGGCTTTATCACCCGGCCAGTTCGTGCAAGGTTCCAAAGGTATACCCCATCGCTTCCCACTTGGAAAGCAACTCATCCAAGATTTCCGAATTGGTTTTGGACGTGCTATGAAGCAGCACAACCGCGCCCGGATGAATCCGCGGTAGAAGCTTATTAAAGGCCTGCTCCTTTGTAGGCTGCTTATCCCTGTACCAATCCACATAGGCAAGGCTCCAGAAGATCGTTTTATACCCAAGTTTATTGGCTTGCTTCAAATTATCAACGCTGTATTTCCCTTGGGGAGGCCGATAATATTTCTGCATATCCTTTCCGGTAATTTCCTTGAATTTGATTTCCACGGCGGATATTTCCTTTTTAAACGCCTCCATATCCGATATTTTCGACATATCCGGATGCGTATTGGTATGATTCCCTACAATATGGCCCTCCGCAATCATCCGTTTCACCAAATCCGGGCTTGTATTGAGATAATTTCCCACGACAAAAAAGGCCGACTTCACGTTGTGCTTTTTCAGAACGTCCAAAATTGCCGGCGTATACCCGGCTTCATAGCCGGCGTCAAATGTCAGATAGATCACTTTTTTGTCTGCCGAACCTACAAAATATGCGTTATATTGCTTCAAAAAATCGGACGAAGCATTCCCCGTAGGCTGTTTTCCATTTTCGCTATAACCAAGCCCCCAGTTCGTATTCGCAGCTAAGGTTTCCACGGTAGCCGTCGTCTGCGGACGGTTAAACCTTATCACCACTGCCAAAAGTAGGACAAAGCACACCAACACAATTGCTATTTGTTTTTTCCCAATTGTAATGTACACGTATCCAACACCTGCCTTTGTAGTAAATATATTATTAAGCCGTATAGAATATCAGCGTATTTTTTTATTTCAGTATTTTAAATAAAACCGCCCGTGACGTTCTGTTTCGAAACAAAATAATGAAGCCGGGTTTAAACTGCGGTATACGCGCTTTGCGGTGGCTCTTGGCAGCGGGCTCTTTGGCAATAATGAGTTAATATCAAGTCTAATCTCTCAAATTGACAAGCTCCCTCTTCCACACATATCATGTATTACCCCTTTATTTTCAACAGGAGGTGATAAAAGATATGTGTTGGAATCGTTGCCGCCGCTGCGGATGGTGCAGGTACTGCGGCTGGTTTGGTCAATCCGGATGCTGTGGGTTCTTTAACTGCCGCCGTTGGTTCGGCTGCTGCAATCGACGGGGATGCCAAAACCGGTGCCGTTGCTGTTGGTTCTAATGATAAGGGCTTCGTATTCTGCTGTTTAGCGGATTACGGAGCCTTCCTGCAGAAAAATTTCCATAAATTGTCACACGTTTGTTCACATAATCTTCACATTCCTTGTTTATAGTTGAATCATTCCATTCACACGCGTCACCGTGCAGGTAATAATCCTGCACAATGAAATCACTTTTGAGAAAACCGCCCAGCAATGGGCGGTTTTTCATTTCCAGTATTACATTTGCAAAACGATTACAGAATTTGTGCTTTCGCGGCTTTTGCCTGCGGCTTGAGCTGCTGTTTTTTACTACTTGGCATTCCAATGCACGATATTGACAGTTTCAAATCCATGGTCATACTATGGGACATCACACATGAAAGGAATGTCCCATATGAGTCTAACCTGTTATACAAACTCTTCCGATATTGCCGCTGCCAGCAGCAATAATTGTGAAAGCAAGGGCTGCGGCGTGGAAAGCGCAAGGGCATTAAAACGGATTCTTGGTTTGCTAGATAATCTCAACAATGATGACTTGCGCTTACTGGAAGACATCATTGAAAGGCTTCTTTGCAGCAGAAAATGAAATTAAACTCTTTCTTCTGCCCAACCTACCACCCTGTGACAGGGCGGTAGGTTGTTTTTAACTACTTGAAAAGCGTATTTGTTTCCTTAAAATATTCCTGACAGGACGTTTTGAGAAGCTGCAAAAACAAACGAAAAAAAGCATGCAAAAGAATCTCAGTTCATGAAATTCCCTTACATGCCATTCGTCATTTACAGGTAATCAAACATCGATTGCTTCGCTGAAGAATTTGTTGTGAACCGCCGTAACAGCCTTGTCTGCATCGCAGCGGTCAATCAAAACAGAAATCTTAATTTCACTCGTCGCAATCATCTGAATATTGATATTGGCCTCATACAGCGCTTCAAACATTTCGGCGGCTGTGCCGGGATGCGTTTCCATTCCTGCGCCGACAATGGAGACCTTGGCCACATTTTCATCGTATACCACGCTGTTCGCGCCGATGAGTTCCACATACGGGTTGAGGATGTCGATGGTTTCTTTCAGGTTTGCCTGGCTGACCGTAAAGCTGATATCTTTTGTACCGTTTCTGCCCACGGATTGAAGAATAATATCGACATTAATATTTTTCGCAGAGAGTTTTGAGAAAATTTTGAAAGCGAGGCCCGGACGATCCGGAACACCAATAATTGAAACACGGGCGACGTCGTCGTCCTTTGCGATACCGCTGATAAGCATTTTTTCCACTTTTGTTGCCTCCTTAACGATTGTGCCTGGTTTTTTTGTCAAACTGGAAAGAACTTCAAGCTGGATACCGTATTTCTTTGCCATTTCAACGGAACGATTATTAAGCACCTGCGCTCCAAGCGTCGCCAGCTCCAGCATTTCGTCGTATGAAATATGATCAAGCTTTCTTGCATTTTTCACTTTACGAGGATCGGCTGTAAAAACTCCTTCCACATCCGTGTAAATCTGACATAGATCCGCTTTCATTACCGCTGCGATTGCAACCGCGCTGGTGTCCGAACCACCGCGCCCCAGCGTCGTCATATCATTATAGCGGTTAATGCCCTGGAATCCTGTTACAACCACAATATTTCTCTTATCAAGTTCCTTTTGAATACGATCCGGCACTACGCGTTTAATCCTTGCGCTGCCATATGCCGAACTGGTATAAAAACCAGCCTGCCATCCCAAAAGCGACACAACCGGATATCCCAGCTTTTCAATCGCCATCGCCAAAAGGGAAGCCGAAATCTGTTCGCCTGAAGTCAGTAGCATATCCATTTCTCGCTTTGATGCATTGGGATTAATCTCGTTTGCCTTTTCAATTAAATCGTCCGTTGTGTCGCCCTGAGCGGAGACAACCACAATCACGTTGTTCCCCTGTGAATAGGTCTTTGTAACAATATCCGCCACATTATATAGCCGCTCGGCATTTGCAACGGAAGTGCCGCCAAATTTCTGTACTATTAGACTCATTAGGTTCCATCTCCCATATCAATTAAGAATTATTCAATGGATATCTGCGCTCCGTCGGAATCGGTGGCCAATACCTTAATCTGCCAGCCGGTAATCCCCTTTTCCTCCAGATGGTTTGCCGCATATTTCGCAAATACATCTGTATCCGCCGCATCAATCATCGAAACAATGGTGGGCCCCGCCCCGCTGACGTAGGTTCCCAGCGAACCGAGTTCGTAGCTCAGGCGAAAAACGTCGTCCAAATGGTCGATCAGGCTTGCCCTGTAGGGCTGGTGGATTTTATCCTGAACCGCTACACGCAGGTTTTCAAGCTTTCCGGAAAACAGAGAGGCCGCCATGAGCGCGGATCGGGAAAGATTGTATACCGCGTCGCTCCGCGAATACTCCTGCGGAAGAACGGAGCGTGCTTTTTCTGTTTTCAATTCAAAGGGTGGAATAAAAATCGCAAACCGGATTTTTTCCGAAACAGGAACACTTACGCTGTAAACCCTGCCCGCTTCCATAGCCGAGGCGGCAAGCCCGCCTTCAATAGCGGGGGTCGTGTTGTCCGGATGCCCCTCGATTGCAGCGGCTAGGTTGATCAGTTCCTGTTGCGAAAGAGGGCTTCCCAAAAGGCGGTTCGCGCCCAGAATGCCCGCAACAATACATGCCGAGCTGCTTCCAAGGCCGCGCGCCATCGGAATATTATTCAACTGTACGATTTTGAGTCCGGGAAGTTTCCTCCCGCATTTTTCGTAAACCTGTTTTGCCGCCCAGTAAATCAGATTGCTGTCATCGGTTGGTATTTCAATAGTATCCTTGCTGGAAATATCAATGGTATCGGATTCTTCCATCCAAACCTGATTATATAAATTCAAAGCTATTCCCAGCGAGTCAAATCCGGAACCAAGATTTGCGCTGGTTGCCGGCACTTGAATTCTTATCATTTCATCAACATCCTATATTTGAATTTATAAGTTTCCTATGCGGATTGTATTCTCCACACAAATTCCCATTGATTTCAATTTTTCCAGCTTTGTCAGGATTTCTTCTTCCTTCATGCTGTTGGTTACAAACGCAAATTCCCCGTTTTCCGCGTTTTTACGTGAAAGCCGCGTGACTTCGCCGAAAATCTGCTTGACATTTTTCAGAGCGACCGCTTCGTCTTCGGTTTTCGCACGAACATACATGGAAATTACATTGAGGCGGTAATCCTCAACATAATCCTCGGAACCGTCCTCCCAATACAGATATTTTCTTGCCTTAAAATGCTTCACGCAGTCAATAACATCCGCTACGACAGCGCTTGCAGTCGGAAGCTTGCCGGCTCCCTTGCCATAAAACACAACGTCGCCGGTGGAGTCTCCGCGCACCATTATGCCGTTAAATACGTCGTCCACCGTAGCAAGCTGGCTTTCCCTTGGAATAAACATCGGGCAAACAATAATTTGCAGTTTTCCATTTTCCAACGCGCGAACCTGCCCGATCAGCTTGACCACACCGCCCCACGCCGCTGCATATTCCACATCTGCCAGCGCGATTTTGGTAATGCCCTCCGTGTGCACCTGCTCCGGGTAAACGTGCTTCCCATACGCCAGGGAAGCAAGGATACAAATTTTGCGGCAGGCGTCGGAACCCTCGATATCCGCAGCGGGATTGCGCTCCGCATAGCCAAGCTTTTGCGCCAGAGCCAAAGCGTCCTCAAAGGTCATCTGTTCGCGGATCATTTTCGTCAGTATAAAATTGGTTGTACCGTTCAGAATACCTGCAATTTCCACTACATCATTTGCAGCAAGGCATTGGCTGATCGGCCGGATAATCGGAATACCGCCGCCGACGCTTGCTTCAAACAGGAAGTTCAGGTTGTTTTTCTGTGCAATTTTCAGTAGCTCGGCACCTTTTGCAGCAACAAGCTCTTTATTCGAGGTAACAACGCTCTTCCCCGCTTCTAGACAGGCTTTCACATATTCAAAGGAAGGATGGAGTCCGCCCATCACTTCTACCACAATCTTAACCTCGGGATCATTAAGAATGGTCTCAAAAGATTTTGTAAATTTACTTCCAAACGGGCTTCCGGGGAAATCCCGCAAGTCCAGTATATATTTAATGCTGATTTCTTCTTTCGCTCGTCTTGCAATATTTTCCGAGTGATTGGTCAATACTTCCACCACACCGGAGCCAACTACGCCATACCCCATTACTGCTATTTTTACCATATGTAGCACCTCCTGTTATTTCCACTTAAATTTAAAAATTGTAATAAGCACTTTAACAGTTTACCATGAATTAGCGCAACATTCAACTTGCAAATTAAACGAAATGCAGATGCCTTAAAGAAGGCATCCGCATAAGTTTGTCAGAAATTTTATCCAGCCGGAACAATTGAATGCGTGGTACGTTCATTCTGCGTTTGCTGCTCCTTACGGGAATTAGGCGGGGAGGACGCTCGAGAGTCCTCATTCGGAACAGAATTTTGTGATCCTTCCGGAGGAACTGAATCGTCGCCGGGATCGGACAGATTTTCCTGTTCGCCATTGGAACTTGATTCATTCGAAAGTGATGTATATGCAGAACCGACTCCCGCATGGACACCATCACAAGTTGCAGGCATATTATTCTTGTCATACCACCCAAGCTGTGTATCCCCATCCGAATGAGGATTTGCAAGCAAACCGGTTTTCGTGCAGAAATAAGCGGACACGACATTGGGATCATAGGTAAATTTCACTTTGGGCTTATTCTGCAAATATTTCGACATAATCTTTTTCCATGTCGATACTGCATAGGTCGTATTTGTAAGATGCTTAGGCGTCAGATAGCCTGTCCAGATACCAGCTACCGCATAGGGTGTGCCGCCGATAAACCAACTGTCTTTTTCGTCATTGGTAGTACCGGTCTTTCCAAAAACTTCCCAGCCGCTGATTGCCGCCCCGCGCCCGGTACCGTGCGCACCGGTTACAACATTATTTAAAAGCCGATGCATAATCGAAGCGGTTGTTGAACGAATTGCCTGCGTGGGAATTTGCCCCCGATTATCAAGGATGACGTTTCCGTCATGGTCATCCACATGATAAAAGGTATAAGGCTTATAGTATTTCCCACCGTTTCCAAACATTGCAAATCCCGACGTCATTTCGCGCACGGTCACACCTTCGCTGAGACCGCCTACGGCCATTGGCGCACGGTCGTTATCGGCAGGGACAAGGCTTGTAAAGGATAATTTGTCCCTCAAAAAATTATAGCTGACATTTGGCGTAATCGCAGACCCGATCTGAGCGGCAGAAGCGTTCAGGGAGCGTTCCAACGCCCACGTCAAAGGTATTTTTCCCCAGTATTTTCCGCTGGTATTGCCCGGGCCCCAGTTTTTTGGGCCGGGCCTGCCGTCACTGAACCAGTTCGGTAGCGGACTGTCATTCACCAAGGAGGAAAAGGTATATTTTCCCGATTCGATCGCCGGGCTGTAAACAGCCAAAGGCTTAATGGTAGAACCGGGCTGCCTTTTGGAGGTTGTTGCAAGGTTAAGAAGGCGGTTGCTCTTCTTTTCGCCCCTCGAACCAATGGCAGCCAACACCCGCCCGTTATAATCCATCGCGATATAACCGGCCTGAAGCTTTTTATCGCTGCCAAAAACATTATCGGATTTTAGAACTTCCTCCGCAGCCGCCTGCATATCCGGATCCATTGCAGCGTAAATCTTTAATCCGTCATGATACAGCATGTCCACCGCCTTTTCGCTGGAACAGTTGTAATGCTCCATCAAGGCCTCTTTTACGTCTTCAAACAGGGTGTCGACATACCAGTTCCAGATCGGGACATTATTCACGACATTCTCGGATTTCTTTCCTACAAACGTCATATGCTCCGATTTTTTCATAGCCGTCTGGTATTCCGTATCGGTAATCTGTCCCTGATCGTGCATTTCTTTTAATACCGTCTGCTGACGCTCTTTATTCAGTTCCGGGTGAACAAGCGGTGAATATTTGGACGGATTTTGCGTAATGCCGGCTATCGCAGCACATTCCGCAATATCACAGTCCTGAATATTCTTTCCAAAATACAGATTCGCTGCGGACTGCACTCCGTTGCAGCCGCTTCCAAAATTAACAATATTCAGATAAGCGGTGAGGATTTCCTCTTTCGAATACTTCTTTTCCAGATTCAGCGCGCGGAAAATTTCCTTAACCTTACGGGTAAGGCTCACGTCCTTATCCCCGGTAACGTTTTTGATAAGTTGCTGGGTAATGGTGGAGCCGCCGTAGCTGCTCCCTTTTGAAAACAGGGTTGTAACTGCGCCTAAGGTTCGTTTCCAGTCGACACCTCTATGCTCCCAGAAACGCTTGTCCTCAATGGCAACAATCGCATCCTTCATCGCCTTCGGAATCTTGTCATAGTTCACCCATACACGGTTTTCGTTGCTGTAAAGGCTCTGATACTGCACCGGATGAGCGCTGTCGTCACCCGGGCCGTTTACATAAATAAAACTGGTATAGTTCAGTTGCAATTTACGCAGATCATAATCCATCGTTTCATTTTTCAAGCTGAAAATAAATGAAAAAAGCGAAATGGAAACAATCAGGCCGGTAATGAATACTATGGTGAAAATTGTAAGAAGGCTTTTGGAAACGATTCTGCCGATTGATTTCGATGCGCCGCTTCCGTGTGAACCAGCGTACTTATTAATATCGGTTTTTCTCATCGGCCCCACCTTTTCGGGAAAAATTTCTTAAATATAACTAAGAAGTGAATAGATTTCCATATTTTTCAAATAATACCTAAGAGGTGATCCATTTGAAAAAGAACTGGATTGTGCTGCTGTGCGCTGTTATTATAATGATTGCTGGACTGGCAATCGTTTTTTCACAGAACCATATATCTGGTACACCTGTGACGTCAAGCTCAGATATATTAGATAATTCTACCCCAAAAGCGCCATCAAGTCAAGGAAGCAGCGAAATTATAACCATGACAAGCAAGAGCGACGTATATATTGTTAAAGAATACAAGGGGCATATCGGCATATTTTTTAACGATGAAAGCAAGCCCTATGAGGAAATACAGGTGGATGTATCCTCCCTTCCGGAAGCGGATCGCAAGCTCTTAAAGGAAGGGATAAAAGTTACGGATACCGACCGTCTCAACAGCATTATTGAAGACTATGAAAGTTAGCAGTAAAAAAGGCTTTTCAATACTTGTTAAACGGGGTTTTGAAAAGTCTTTATCTCTGCGGCAAATATTCGCAGAAGAATCATGATTTTCGGGTTTTGTGATAAAGTTTTTAATTATAAATATTTTATGAACATATAATTCGGGAGGCAGCTATGGAATATTCACCCTTAGTAATCGGTGTTGCGGGCGGCACCGGTTCCGGAAAAACGACGCTCGCAACAAAGCTCAAGCAGGGAATCGCCGGTAATGTCATTATCTTATCGCATGATTTCTATTATCGTGCCAACACGGATATTCCATATGAGCAGCGTATAAAAATGAATTATGACCATCCCGATGCTTTTGAAACCGAATTGCTGGTTGAAGACATCAAAAAGCTGAAAAACGGAAAACCAATTGACCATCCGCAATATTCTTTTGTTACGTACACTCGCACGAACGAGACCGTACATGTGGAACCGGCGGAAGTAATTATCGTTGAGGGTATCTTGATTTTTGAAAACAAGGACCTGCTCGATTTAATGGATATCAAAGTGTTTGTCGATACGGATGCCGACATCCGTCTGATCCGGCGTCTCTCCCGCGACGTCAAAACACGCGGAAGAACCCTTGATTCTGTTATTACACAATACATAAAGACCGTAAAGCCCATGCATGAGCAATTTGTTGAACCCTATAAAAAGAAAGCGGATATCATCATTCCCCGCGGCGGACAGAATCTCGTTGCGCTCCATATGCTTATTGACCGTATTAATGCACTTATCAAACAGAAACACGGGGATCTATCGGAATAATAATCTATCAAAAGTCTTACCTATGCGCCGCGGCGTCTTTTCGCCGGCGGCAATTTTATTGTTGGGGCATTGCAAGAAATTGCTTTTAGGAACTTGAAAACGGACATAATAAAATCGGCACCGGCTTTTAACCGGTGTCGATTTTTTTATTTCTTCATTTATTTTGCTACGATATTAACCAATTTGCCCGGAACATAAATTTCCTTAACAATCTTTTTGCCGCTAATTTCTGCGGCGATTTTTTCTTCTGCCTTTGCCGCAGAAAGAGCCGCGTCTTTCTCGATGTCTGCCGCAACACTCAAGTGCGCACGCACCTTGCCATTCACCTGAACAGCAATCTCAATGGTGTCTTCTACGCATTTTGCCTCATCGTACTTCGACCACTCCTGCTGGCAAACCATTCCGCTCCCGAGCTGCAACGTTTCCCAAATTTCCTCCGTTACATGCGGGGCAAAGGGATTCAAAAGGATGGTATAAATCTTCAGTTCATCCGAAGTAATGGAACCTGCGTCAGAAATATCATTCATCAAAGCCATCAGCGCTGCGATCGCGGTATTAAATTTCAGGGCTTCGATATCTTCGCCGACTTTTTTGATCGTCTTATTGAAAGCGATTTCCAGGCTTTTGCGCACGCCCTTTTCATCGGTAAGTATGTTCTGCAAATTCCAGTAACGCTCCAAAAAGCGGCGGCAGCCTTTAATTCCCGCAGAACTCCACGGCGCCGCTTTTTCAAAGTCGCCGATAAACATTTCATAGAGGCGCATGGTATCCGCGCCGTAGGTGTCCACAATTTCGTCCGGGTTTACAACGTTTCCGCGGGATTTGCTCATCTTTTCCCCATTTTCGCCCAGAATCATCCCATGGCTTGTACGTTTCGCATACGGTTCCGGCGTCGGAACTTCGCCGATATCGTAGAGGAACTTATGCCAGAAACGGCTGTAAAGCAGGTGGAGTGTGGTATGTTCCATTCCGCCGTTATACCAGTCAACCGGCGTCCAGTACTTTAAAGCGTCCTTTCCGGCAAACGCCTCGCTGTTGTGCGGATCCATATAGCGCAAGAAATACCAAGATGAACCGGCCCACTGCGGCATGGTGTCCGTTTCGCGCTTTGCCTTACCGCCGCAGTGCGGGCAAGTCGTATTTACCCAATCCGTCATGCAGGCAAGCGGCGATTCGCCGTTATCGGTTGGCTCGTAGGATTTCACTTCCGGAAGCTTCAGCGGAAGCTCGCTTTCCGGCAACGGAACATACCCGCATTTTTCGCAGTAAACAATCGGAATCGGTTCGCCCCAGTAGCGCTGGCGGGAGAACACCCAGTCACGAAGCTTGAAATTCACTTTCGAATGGCCGATTTCCTTTTCCGTCAGATATTCGATAATCTTTTTCTTCGCTTCTTCCACTGTCAAGCCGTCAAGGATACCGGAATTCACCATTACCCCGGTTGCGCAGTCGGTGAAGGCTTCCTTCTGCACATCACCGCCTTTTACAACCTCAATAATCGGAAGGCCGAATTTCTTCGCAAATTCCCAGTCGCGGGTATCGTGAGCCGGAACAGCCATAATCGCGCCCGTTCCGTAGGAAACAAGGACATAATCGGAAATGAAAATCGGAATTTCCCTCCCCGTTACCGGGTTGATGGCCGAAACGCCATCCAGGCGCACACCTGTCTTGTCCTTCGCCACTTCGGTGCGTTCAAAATCGGATTTTCTGGCGGCCTCCGCCTGATAAGCCCGGATTTCCTCCATATTGCGGAGCTTGTCCGCCCACTTTTCAAGCATGGGATGCTCCGGTGAAACAACCATGTAGGTCACGCCGTAAAGCGTGTCGGGCCGGGTTGTGTAAACCGTAAGCTTGTCGCCCGTAGTGGTACGGAAATCGACCTCTGCGCCTGTGGAACGCCCGATCCAGTTAATCTGCTGCGCTTTCACGCGTTCGGGATAATCAACAAGGTCAAGGTCGTCGATCAAGCGCTGGGCGTATTCGGTAATTTTAAGCATCCACTGGGACTTTACCTTGCGGATCACTTCGCTTCCGCAACGCTCGCAAACGCCGTTGACCACTTCTTCATTGGCGAGCACACATTTGCAGGAAGTGCACCAGTTGACCGCCATTTCTTTCTTATAGGCAAGGCCGCGCTTAAAAAGCTGGAGGAAAATCCACTGGGTCCATTTATAATATTCGGGATCCGTCGTGTTGATTTCACGTGACCAGTCAAAAGAAATGCCGAGGGATTGAAGCTGCTGCTTAAAGCGGGCAATATTTTTCTTCGTTACCTCCGCCGGGTGCACATGGTTTTTAATTGCAAAATTTTCTGTCGGCAGGCCAAACGCGTCCCAGCCGATCGGATAAAGGACGTTATACCCCTGCATGCGGCGTTTCCGCGCGATGATATCAAGAGCAGTATAGGAACGCGGATGGCCGACATGCAGCCCCTGCCCGGAAGGATAGGGGAATTCGACCAGCGCGTAATACTTTGGTTTATCGGAGTTGTTGGAGGCATGGAAAACACCGGATTGTTCCCATTTTTCCTGCCACTTTTTCTCAATGGGTTTATGGTCGTATTTCATTTTTACTTTCGCTCCTGTTCATTTCGATCATTTCTGAATATCGGAAATATCTACGATTTCCCCATCCTGCCACAAGCGGTCAAGGTTGTAAAATTCACGTGCGTCGGACGTAAAGACATGAATGATAACACTACCATAGTCCAAAAGCACCCAGGAATTGGAACGGTAGCCTTCGACATGGTCCGGGCTTTTGCCAAGCTGTTTAAGCTGAAACTCGATCTCGTCCGCAAGGGATTTTACGTGGGTGCTACTTGTTCCGGTCGCCAGTACAAAATAATCAGCCAATACGGAGATATCTTTAATACTGATAATTTTCAGGTCAATCGCTTTTTTGTCATCTAGGATTTTTGCAGCCTTTTTCGCAAGTTCAAGTGGCGTCATACTCATCAACCTAACCTTTCCTATCAGTTTTGTTGTAAATTCAGTATTGCATGGTTATACGCGTCAATGGTATCCGGATGAATCGGTTTTCCAGCCTGAACCAAATCCTTAATGGTAAAGGTAAGCCCGTCAACCACAGCCTGATCCAAGCTTATGGCGGCAGCCTTCCGCAATTCCTCAACTCCATCATAATCACGGTCTGCAGAGATAAAATCGGCCACAAAAACGATCTTGTCCATGATTGTCATTTGCCCCCGCCCCGTCGTGTGATACCGTATCGCGTTCAATATTTCTGTATCAGAAATATGTAACTCATTTTCAATATAAGTCGCTCCGAGCATGGCATGCCACAGTTTTTGCGCGCTGCGCTCCACGTCGGTAAGTAAAATGTGATAACGCATCATCATTTTTAGCTGTTCATCCGGGGGTATATCCTTCATAATATCATGAAGAATCCCGGCAGTTTCCGCTTTCTGTTCATTTGCGTCGTAAATCTTTGCCAGACGAACCGCCTCATCACAAACGCAAAGCGAATGTTCATAACGCTTTTGGCTTAAAAATGGCTTTATAATTGCTTCATAATCCGTTCTATTCATTTTACCGCTCCAAATACAACTTGTTCTTTATGATATATTTAGCCACCAACGGCGGTACAAGCCCCGCTATGCTCTGACCGTTTTTTACAGCGTCGCGGACCATCGTTGATGAGATCGGAAGATATTCGATATTTTGTATGACTGTTTTCGCACCCTTCTGTTTCAGCCGGCGTGCATACCGCAGGAGCGGCGCAAGGCCGTTCGGGCTGCGCGGCGCGGCGCAAAGCACGGCAAGCTGAAAAATGGTTTCGGGCTCGTGCCACTGCTCAAAGGTGAGAAACATATCCTCCCCCGTTATCAGATACAGCTCGGAATCCGGGTACAGCGCCTTCAGCTCGCGCAGGGTATCTGAGGTATAGCTTTTGCCCCGCCTGCAAATTTCCATCCCGCAGGCTTCGAATACTTTGCTTTCTTCCGCCGCAAGGCGGCACATTTGAAGCCGGTCTTCGGCCGGCGCAAGGTTCGGTGCCTGCTTGTGCGGCGGCTGATAGGTGGGTATCAGGAAAACCCTGTCAACACCAAGCCGCTGTGCATACTGCCTTGCAATATGCAGATGGCCGTTATGGATCGGGTTGAAGGTTCCGCCCAGCACAGCTATCTTTTGCATAGTTTCACCCTATATCATATTCCTTTTTGGGGACTTTGGGAAGCGTAATTTTGGGATTCTTTTCATTTTTACGGTATAAAACGAATTTCGCGCCGATTACCTGTACCACTTCCGCATTTGTCCGCCTGGCAATCTGCTCGGCAACTTCCCGCACGGGCACGGGAGAAGTTTCCAAGACCTTTGCTTTTATAATTTCGCGTGCGGTTAATGCATCGTCCGCTTGTTTGATAACATCCTCGCCGACGCCAGATTTTCCAATCATCAATATGGTATCCAGTTCGTTTGCAAGGGAGCGAAGGTAAGCACGCTGTTTACTTGTAATCATCGGTAAATTTCCTTTCTTTTTTCCAGTTCGGCAGCAAATGCACGAAGTGCCTTGCCCCGGTGGCTGATTTGATCTTTTTCCTGTGCGCCGAGCTGTGCAAAGGATTTTCCGTCCACCAGAAAAACCGGATCGTAACCGAACCCGCCGTTTCCAACAGGCTCGAACGCTATTTTCCCATGGCACTCCCCTTCCGCGGTAATTTTCGTACCGTCCGGGAATACACAGCAAATAGAACAGACAAACTTTGCCTTGCGCGCCTGCTCCGGAACGCCTCTCAACGCGTCCAACAGCTTCTCAATACGATCCATATCGCTTGCGTTTGCTCCGGCGTAACGGGCGGAATAAACGCCGGGCGCACCGTTCAATGCGTCCACCATTAGGCCGGAATCGTCCGCCACAGCCGGCAAACCGGTTTTGCGGCACGCCGCCTCTGCCTTTAAATACGCATTCTGCGCAAAGGTTTTTCCGGTCTCCTCCACTTCGTCAAACTGTACGGCGGATACAGAAATATGCAGCGGAGCCAGTATGCGCTCCAGTTCCTTCAACTTGTTTTGATTATGGGAAGCGAGTACAAATGTGGTCATTCAGTCCTCCTGTCTGGCAAAAAGGGCTTCGGCAAATTCATCCGAATTGAACGGCTGAAGGTCGTCCACCTGTTCGCCCACGCCAATAAATTTCACCGGAATTCCAAGGCTTTCACGTATGGCAAGCACAACGCCACCGCGCGCGGTTCCGTCAAGCTTCGTAAGTACAATACCGGTAATCCCTGCCGCCGCCTGAAATTCACGGGCCTGGCTCACAGCGTTTTGGCCTGTGGTTGCATCAAGGACGAGAAGGACTTCCTTATCGGCATCGGGCAGTTCCCGGTCGATTATACGCCTGATTTTCGCAAGTTCGTCCATCAGGTTCTTTTTATTATGAAGGCGGCCGGCTGTGTCGCAAATGATGACATCCGCGTTTCTCGCCTTTGCTGCGGCAATGGTATCAAACACAACAGAAGCAGGGTCGCTACCCTCTGCCTGCTTAATCATATCGGTACCGGAGCGTTCTGCCCATACTTCCAATTGCTCGATTGCGGCGGCGCGAAAAGTATCCGCCGCGCCCAAAATCACCTTTTTCCCGTCCTTTGTCAGGCGGGAAGCGATTTTGCCGATTGTCGTGGTCTTGCCTACACCGTTCACGCCGATTACCAGAATGACGGACGGCTTTGTTCCGATTTGGAGCTCCTCCCCGCCCCGAAGCATTTCCGCTACGGTTTCCCGCAGCATCCCCATAATTTCATTCGGGTCGGTAACGCCTTTTTCTTTTACTTTTTTCCGAAGCTCCTGGCAAATATGCTCCGCTGTGGGAACGCCTACGTCGCCCATAACGAGCAGTTCTTCCAGTTCTTCAAACAGCGATTCGTCAATCGTTGTAAAGGAGTGCAGCATGGACTCCACCGAAGAGCTCATTTTTTCTCTTGTTTTCTTTAATCCTTCTTTTATTTTTGAAAAAAAGCCCATCTTATTTCTCCTTCTTTAATGTTATTCCTTCATGCCGAGTTTTGCTTCGATTTCCGAAATTCGCAATTCAAGCAGCTTGGAGATTCCTTCATCCTGCATAGTCACGCCATACAGCACGTCGGCCTCCTCCATTGTACCGCGGCGGTGAGTAATTGCAATAAACTGCGTATTTTTTGTCATGCGCCGCAGGTAAGCGGCAAACCGGTTGACATTCACATCGTCCAGCGCGGCCTCGATTTCATCCAGAACACAGAACGGCGGCGGTTTTACCTTCATAATAGCGAAATAAAGCGCAATTGCTACCAGCGCTTTTTCCCCGCCGGAAAGGGATTCCAGGTGCGTAATGATTTTGCCCGGAGGCTGAACGGAAATATCAATTCCGCTATTTAAAATATCTTCCGGATCACAGAGCGAAAGCTCCGCGTTGCCGCCGCCGAACAGCTCCCGGAAGGTGCTTTTGAAGTTTTCGTTAATCTGCTTAAAACGGGAAAGGAACAGCTCATGCATCTGGTGGGTGAGATCGCCAATCAGCTTTTTCAGCTCTTCGCGGCTCTTTTCCACGTCGGCAACCTGTGCCTTCATAAATTCATAGCGCTCGGAAACCTCTTTGTATTCCTCAACCGCGGCCAAATTGACCGTACCCAGCGCCTTGATTTTGCTTTTCAGTTCATTCAGCCGTTTCTGTGCCTGCAGCGGGTTTTCAATTTTCGCGCCGACTTCCTCCGCTTCACGGCGCGTCAATTCATATTCTTCCCATAGGCGGCTGATTATTTCATCATATTCCTTTTGTAGGTTTTCTTTGCGCTCTTCCAAACGGGCAAGTTCATGGCCGATTTTCTCCTTTTCGGCCGATTTCTCATGCTCTTTCGCGCGCAGTTCAACCGACAGGCGTTCATATTCCATGCGTTTCGCGTTCAATTCTTCAATCTGACCGCTGCATTTTTTAGCCGTTTCACGCATATTCTGCGCTTCCTGCCTCAGGCTTTCTATCTGACCGCGAAGCTTGACGCACTCTTCCTGCGCGGCCTTTATTTCTTCCTTTAACGACTGCTCCCTCCCTGCGTGATCAAGCTTGCGGCGTTCAATATCCGCAATTGCCGCGCGCAGGGACTCCACGTCTTTCTCTGCGGACAAACAGGCCATCCGGATTTCCTGCAGCCGGGCGTTCAGCTCATCCACCGTTCGGTTCAATCCGCTGCGGCTGCCGCTGATTTTATCCAGCTCCGCCTGCAAGAAAGCCTGCTTCCGGGAAATTTCCTCCTCCCGTGCCTGTGCGTCTGTCTGCGCTTCCCGTTGGCCGTTAAGCCGGAGTGTCGCAGCCTTTTCTTCTTCCTGCAATGCAAGGAGGTCGTTGCGGACGGCGGTTAAATCCGCAGCCGTCCTGCCGCGTTCCGCGTCCATTTTGAAACGTTCCTCCTGCGCTGTGGCTAGCTCACCCTTTGAAGCGGAAAGCGACGCTTCGGCAGCGGAAACCTCTTCCGTTGCGGATTTGAGAGCCGCCGCAGCTTCCTGCGCCTTCGCCTGAAGTTCGGCAGCCTGCGCTTTCATCCGCTCGATCTCCGAAGCACGGCTGAGAAGGCCGGCATTTTTCACAAGCGAACCGCCCGTCAGCGAGCCGCCCGCGTTGACAACCTGCCCGTCCAACGTGACAATCCGGAAACGATACCCATAACGTTTTGCCATGGCAACGGCGCTGTCCAAATCCTCCGCAACGGCGATGCGCCCCAGAAGGGAATTCAAAATATCCTTATATTTTTCATCGCAGCCGCACAGGCTGACCGCAGTTCCAATATAGCCCGGACATTCTTCAAGTCCCGTCTCTTGCAGCTCCCTGCCGCGGATTGTGGAAAGCGGAAGAAAGGTTGCACGACCGGAATCGCGTTGCTTTAAAAGTTGGATTGCGCGTTTTGCATCCTGCTCATTGCCGACGACAATGTTCTGCATTGCCGCGCCGAGCGCTGTTTCAATTGCAACCGCGTATTGGTGCGGCACCTTGATTAAGCGAGAAACCGGCCCGTGAATCCCGCTGATCGTACCGCGGCGCGCTCCCTTCATAATCACCTTGACACTTTGGGAGAATCCTTCCAGATTGCGTTCCAACTCTTCGAGAAGATGAGCGCGTCGGGAATGCTCCTGTGCATCCAGATACAGGGCGTCGCTCTGTTTTTTCAGGTCTTCCATTCGTTTGCGGCGTGTTGCAAGCCGCATTTCGTAGCCCTTAACCGAATTCGAAAGCGCATGGATGCGCTCGTCGGCTTCGGCAAGCTTCTTTTTCGCTTCTTTTTCCGCATTTTGCAGCTTTTCGGTCTGAAGCTTTTTTGAACGGACGGATTCAGCAATCTGGGAGATTCGGAGCTGGATTTCGGCAATCGAGGAAACAGCGGTCATTTTCGCAACCTTTGCTTCGGTTGCCTGCGCGGTAAGTTTAGCAATCTGACGCGTGTAATCGTCGATCTTTTCCGCTGTTTCGCTCATATCCTTCCGGATTTGCTCAATTTGTTCTTCAAACTTTTTTGCCTGTGCCGCCTGATCGTTTATGTATTGGCTTTTTTCTTCAATATGCCTGTTTTTTTCAAGAATATCCCGGTCCATATCCTGGCCGGAAAGATTGCTTTGCTCGATTTCCCTTCGGATTCGCTCAATGTTTTCGTTGTGATGAAGGATATCGTTCTGCAAAACGGAAGCTTCTCCGTCTTTTTTTGCGGCGCTTTCTTCCAATTGCGCCGCTTGCTGGCGAATTTCATCCATCCTTGCGGTGCACTCGCCCGATTTCCTGTAATTTTCTTCAATCTGCCGGTCGATATCGTCCAGTTCCTGCTCGGACGTTTCGTGCTGGTTTCTGGCAATGAGGATTTTATCCTCATGCTCCCGCAGAATCTGACCGAATTTTTTAAGCGTATTGAGCCACAGCCCAATTTCCAGCGTGCGTTTTTCTCCGGCCCATTCCAGATATTGTTCCGCTTTTTCCGCCTGCTCCTTTAGCGGTCCCACTCGGCTTTCCAGCTCGGACAGAATGTCGTTCAACCGGAGCAGGTTTTCCTGCGCCTGGTTCAGTTTGCGCTCCGATTCTTCCTTTCTGTAACGAAAACGGGAAATCCCCGCGGCTTCTTCGAATATTTCGCGGCGGTCTTCGGAACGCGCGGCAACGATACTGTCAATTTTGCCCTGTCCAATAATCGAATACCCATCGCACCCCAAACCGGTATCCATGAACAGCTCGTTAATATCCTTCAGCCGTACTGCGGCCTTATTGATTAAGTATTCGCTGTCGCCCGAGCGGTAGTAGCGGCGGGTAATCGCCACGCTGTCGCCATCGAATGGAAGCTGGCGAAGGGTATTATCGATATTCAGCGTAACTTCGGCAAATCCCTGCGCTTTGCGTGTAGGCGTCCCATTGAAAATAACGTCCTCCATTTTTGTGCAACGAAGTACCCGGGTGGACTGTTCGCCAAAAACCCAGCGCACCGCGTCGCTGATATTGCTTTTTCCGCTGCCGTTCGGGCCAACGACCACGGTTATTCCTTTGTCAAAGCTGAGCGTCGTTTTATCCGGAAATGTTTTAAAACCCTGAATTTCCAGTGACTTCAGCAGCATATACTCACCCCAGTTTTTCTATCGTAAAGCGGTTTTCCGCTACGCCGGTATCTTGTACCATCGTTGTCGGATAGCCCAATTCTAAAAGCGCATTCAGATTGCTTTTTTTATGCCCCAGTGCTTTTGAAATTGATTTTGGATGGACCTTTATCAATAAGTTGCCCTTCGGTATCTGATGTTCCTTTAAATAGCCGACGATTTTCTGAAGGATACGGGCGCTTTCACACAGTTCGCGAAAAGCCGGGTGCCATGGACCCGCGAGCATGTCCCTTTTCAGCTCCGGCGAATCATGCAGCCCGAGCCGGATGACCGAAATGCTCTGCTCTTCAAAGAAATCAAGCAGCCGGGCGCAGAGCGCTACGGTTTCGTTCAAACTGAGCGTCCGGTATTCCCCTCTGCGGTACCGTTCGCCCAGTTCTGTACCGCGCATAATGATCGTCGGGTAAATGCGGACATTCTCTGGATGCAGCGCCGCCAGGCGACGCGCTGTCTCCATACTGCCCTCTGCGGTATCACCGTAAAGCCCGGTCATCATTTGAAGCCCAAGGGTAAAATGATACGACCGAAGCAATTCCGCCGCGTCTTCCACCTGTTTTGCCGTATGGCCGCGGCCGTTCAGCGCGAGCACACGGTCATCCATGCTCTGTGCGCCCAGTTCAATTGCAGTTACGCCGTATTGCTTTAATGTCGTCAAAATTTCGTAATCGATAGCGTCCGGCCTTGTGGAAATCCGTATTCCGGCAAACGTCCCGTCCTTTACAAACGGCGACGCCGCCTCCAAAAGCGAAAGCATATAGCCCCGTTCGATTGCGGTAAAACTTCCGCCAAAAAAAGCAATCTCCGCATTTTTCGTTTCGTCCCCAAGACTGTCCTTTGCAATCCGCACAGCATCCCGCACATCCTGCGGCGAAGGCTGCGACTGCTGCCCGGTAATGCTCTTTTGATTACAAAAGCTGCATTTATGCGGGCAGCCGTTATGGGGTACGAAAAGCGCCACATTCGCGTGCTTCAATAGCCCATCAGCTCCAGAGCTTCACGGGCGGCCTGCTGCTCCGCTTCCTTTTTGCTGCGTCCGCCCCCTTTGCCAATCACATTGCTGTTCAGATGCACCTCCACCGTGAAATGCTTGTCATGATCCGGTCCGGATTCCCCAGTCAGCACATATTCCAGACGCTCTTCGGGATTCTGCTGAATAATTTCTTGAAGCATCGTTTTATAATCCTTAAATGCCCTTGGCTTCGCCGACTGCATAAGCGGAAGCACAAATCGGAGGATGAATTTCCGCGCTTCTTCCAATCCGCCGTCTAGGTAGATCGCCGCAATGATCGATTCGAATGCGTCGGCAAGAATCGACGAACGGGTACGCCCGCCGGAATTCTGTTCCCCGTGGCTTAAAAGCAGATATTTCCCCACATTGAGTTGGGTGGAAAAGCCGCAGCATGCCTTTTCACAAACCAGCGCCGCCCTTTTTTTCGTTAGGTCACCTTCCGGAAGATCCGGAAAATGCTTAAACAAATAATCCGCAACTACCCAACCCAGAATAGAATCGCCCAAAAATTCCAGCCGTTCATTGCTGCCTCCGGGCGCCTTGGTTTCATTGGCATAGGAGGAATGCGTGAGCGCCGTTCTAAGATAGCTTTTATTTTTAAAATGATATCCTAACTTCTCTTCCAATTCTTTCATAACATATGCTCCTACTGCGAATGAAATTTATTCCTCTGAAACATCTTCCACAGGTTCTTGCCCATGATCCTTCCGGTAGTTTGCAATGGAAGCGGCAATTTCATCTACCACGCCCCCATCCACATAGGCTTTTGTAAGCCGCAGAGCGTTAAAAAATGTTTTCGCCTTTGCGCTTCCGTGCGCCTTAAATACAGGTTTCGCACAGCCCATGAGCGGAGCGCCGCCGTACTCATTGTAATCCATCGTCTTCATCAGCGCTTTTATATCTTTTAATAAAATTCCCGCCGCGATTTTATTTATTATATTTTTTGTAAAAATCCCTTTTAGTTTGCCAAGCAATAAAATGGCAACGCCTTCATAGGTTTTTAAAATCGTATTTCCGGTAAAACCGTCCGCCACAATTACGTCGGCCCCGTCAATCGGGATATCGCGCGCCTCCACATTTCCAATAAAATTCAGATCCGTTTTACTCAGCATAGCATAGGCTTCGTGTTGCAATTCGCCGCCCTTGTGCTCCTCAGTGCCAATATTGGCAAGCGCGACACGCGGGTTCGGAATCTTCATAACCTTCTCCATATAGATGGAACCCATTACGCCAAACTGGCGCAACATATCCGGCTTGCATTCCACGTTTGCCCCGCTGTCAATCAGCATGAAGCAGCCATCCTTTTTCGGCATCACCGGTGCAAAGGCAATCCGTTTGATTCCCTTGATCCGCTTAACCAGCAGGGTTGCTCCAACAACAAGGGCGCCGCTGTTGCCCGCGGACAGGAAAGCGTCCCCTTCCCCGGCCGCAAGGCGGCGAAGGCCTTCCGCCATAGAGGAATTGACTTTCGATTTCATGATTTCCCCCGCGTGGTCTTCCATGGTAATAACATCCGGCGCGTCAATGATTTGCATACGGTTCAGAGAAATTTCATTTTCCTTTGCCACACGCAGGATCTCATCCTTGCGGCCCGTCAGAAGGATATCTATATCCAGCTCGTCAACCGCCTGCGCGCAGCCCTTCAATATTTCAAACGGGGCATTGTCACCCCCGAAAGCATCCACTATGATTTTCATTGTAACACCTCTAAATTACTTGATAACCCAAACGCCGCGATGATTTGCTCCAAATCCCGTAAAGCACGCTCTGAAAATGCGGCATAGCGCGCTTTTTTATCTCGAACCGCAGGCTCCAGCGGCGGCATGACTCCGAAATTTGCTCCCATTGGCTGAAAATCCGCCTCGCCGCCGTTTGCAATGTAATGGCTCAGCGAACCGATCATCGTCGTCTGCGGCAGGGTCAGCGTGGGTTTCCCCTTCAAGCGCCGAACCGCGTTGATTCCGGCCATAATGCCGGAGGAAGCCGATTCCATATACCCCTCCACACCGGTAATCTGACCGGCGAAAAACAGGTTCGGTTTAGCGCGTAGACTGTAATCGGATTGAAGAACCTTCGGCGAATTAAGGAAAGTGTTTCGGTGCATAACGCCGTACCGGGTAAATTCCGCGTTTTCCAGCCCCGGTATCATTCCGAAAACCCGCTTTTGCTCACCAAATTTCAGATTGGTCTGAAAACCCACCAAATTATAAAGCGTGCCGTCTTTGTCTTCGCGCCGCAACTGCACAACCGCCCACGGACGATGTCCGGTTCTGGGATCCCGCAGCCCTACCGGTTTCAGCGGACCAAACCGAAGGGTATCCGGCCCGCGGCCCGCCATAACCTCCACCGGCATACATCCCTCGTAAACCTTTGGGTCGGCTGCGTCAAATTCGTGAAGGGGGGCGCGTTCAGCGGAAATCAGCGCGTTATAGAAACGCTCATACTCCTCTTTATTCAACGGGCAGTTCAGATAAGCGTCGTCCTCTCCCTTTCCATAGCGGGAAGCAGCAAAAATTTTGTCCATCGCAAGGCTTTCCGCAGTTACAATCGGCGCGGCCGCGTCGAAAAAGCTGAGGCTCCCGCCGCAGAGGAAAGCTATTTTTTCGGCAAGCGCATCGGCGGTTAAAGGCCCCGTTGCAATAACTACAATGCCATTCTTCGGAATATCCTGAATTTCTTCATGATGAATATGGATCCGCGGATGCTCCGTAATCTTTTTGGTAACCGCTTCGGAAAAAGCATTGCGGTCAACCGCAAGCGCCCCGCCCGCCGGCACACGGCAGGTATCCGCGCAGGACATAAGGAGGGAACCCAAACGGCGCATTTCTTCTTTTAAAAGGCCAGCCGCGCTTTCCACACGTTCGGCCTTTAAGGAATTCGAGCAGATCAGTTCGGCGAAATTCGGGCTGTGATGTGCCGGCGAGTACTTTTGAGGCTTCATTTCATAAAGCTCGGTTTCCACGCCGGCCTGTGCGATCTGCCACGCGGCTTCACACCCGGCAAGACCGGCCCCGATCACTTTGATACTCATTCTTCCTCCGTCTTTTCATAGCCGCAGTCCGGCGTAATGCAGTAGAGTTTCGGATGCTTCCCCTTTTTTTTCAAAAGGGTTTTGCCGCAGCGCGGGCATTTTTCCATACTCGGCTCATCCCAGGATACAAAGTCGCAGTTCGGGTATTCCGAACAGCCGTAAAAAGTGCGCCCTTTCTTGGTTTTTTTTACAATGACCTTGCCGCCGCATTTCGGGCACTCCGCACCGGTCTCCTGCACCAGCTTTTTCACGTTTTTGCATTCCGGATACCCGGGACATGCAATAAATTTGCCGTACCGCCCGGTTTTGATTACCATTTTGCGGCCGCATTTTTCACAGATGATGTCGGTTTCATCTTCCTTGAGCTGGATTTTCATCCCCTGCATTTCTTCTTTTGCCTGTTTCAGGGTCTTTTCAAAATCGCCGTAAAAATCATGAAGCGTTTCCACCCAGTCGGTTTTTCCGCTTTGAACGCTGTCCAAATCATTTTCAACCTGCGCGGTAAACTTGACATTTACGATTTTCGGAAAGCGCTCCTTCATCAGCTTGGTCGAAACCTCGCCAAGCTCCGTCGGTTTCAGCGCCTTTCCTTCCCGTATCACATATTCTCGGCTGGTAATGGTAGAAATGGTGGCGGCGTAAGTGGACGGACGCCCAATCCCGTTTTCCTCGAGCGCCTTGATCAGGGAAGCTTCCGTATAGCGCGGCGGCGGCTGCGTAAAGTGCTGATTCCCTGTAATTTCCTTCAGCTTCAGCAGCATATCCTTTTCCAGCGGCGGCAGGGTTGCCTCCTTTTCCGTCTCCTCGTCTTTGCCTTCCTCATACAGAACCGTAAAGCCGTCGAACGTAACGGTATAGCCGGAAGCCTTAAAAATATAGTCCATCGCCTGAATCTCCGCCTGTGTCGTGCTTTGTATGCAATTCGCCATCTGGCACGCAATGAAGCGCTCCCAAATCAGCTTATACAATTTATATTGGTCGCTGGAAAGGCTGTCCTTCACCTTGTCCGGAGACAATTCCGGCATGGTGGGACGGATCGCTTCATGACCGTCCTGCGCATTTGCCTTGGTTTTAAAATGGCGCGGGGTACTTGGGAGATATTTTTCGCCCCAGCGCTCCCGGATATATTCAGCGGCGTCTTGGATGGCCTCCTCCGACAAACGCAGAGAGTCCGTTCTCATATACGTAATCAGACCGACCGCACCCATTTCCCCGATCTCAATTCCTTCGTAAAGCTCCTGCGCAACCTTCATCGTGCGGCGAGCCTGAAAACCAAGCCTGCGCGACGCTTCCTGCTGTAAAGTGGAAGTGATGAACGGAGGCGCGGGGGACTTTCTCCTAGTCCCTTTTTTCAGCTTCACAATGCAGTATTCCGCATCCTGCAGGTCAGCAAGGATTTTGTCGGCCTCTTCTTTACTCGATATTTTCATTTTCCCTTCGGTGTTACCGTAGAAGGTCGCGCCGAATGCCTTGCGGGAACCCTGCGGAGTGAATTTTGCATCGATTGTCCAATATTCTTCGGGAACAAAAGCGCGGATTTCCTCCTCGCGGTCAACAATCAGCCGCACCGCTACGGACTGCACGCGCCCGGCCGAAAGGCCCCTGCGGATTTTCTGCGAAAGAAAAGGGCTGAGCTTATAACCGACCAAGCGGTCGAGAATCCGGCGCGCCTGCTGCGCATTGACAAGGTCAAGATCAATGTTGCGCGGGTGCTCCATCCCTTTGGAAACGCCGGCTTTCGTAATTTCATTAAACGTAACGCGGTTGTTTTCCGTAATATCTAACCCCAGAATATATGCAAGATGCCAGGAGATGGCCTCTCCCTCGCGATCCGGGTCGGTCGCAAGATAAACGGTATCGCTTTTCTCCGCCTTTTCCTTTAATTCCTGAACGAGCTTTTCCTTTCCTTTTATAATATCATATTTCGGTTTAAAATTATTTTTAATGTCAACGCTTAAACGGTTTTCCGGTAAGTCACGAACATGACCCATAGACGCGATTACATCATAATCCGGACCTAAAAACTTTTTGATTGTTTTGGCCTTGGCCGGTGACTCGACAATCACTAGCTTTGACATGGAAATCACCTCATTCTTCGTTATTTAAAAATATAGTATCTTATTCAAAAGGGAATCTACTATAGAAGAATCATAAACATTGTTAAAACCCGCCGCACAAGCCGGCAGTTTTTAACAATATTCAGTCCGGCAAACGGTAGCGCCGGCCGGAATAGGAGCGGATGCAGCCGGAAAGCTCCAGTTCCGTCACGGCGGTAAGCAGCCGCGGGGTTGGAATCCCTGTCTTTCTTTCCAGTTCTGAAATATGGCATGGTTCCTCCGTAAGTGCGGCATAAAGGGACGCCGCATCCGCGGAACAATTTTCCGGCATCTTCGCCGCTTTTGGTTCCGGCTTTGGCTGATTCGTCAGAATCACATTGCTTTCGATATCATTTAAATCAATTTTATCAGAAAAACGGTAAAGATATTCTTCTAATATTTCGCCCGCGTTCGAAACCGGTTTTGCACCGGCTTTGATCAGACTGTTTACCCCCTGTGAAACCGGACTGTAAATTCCGGCGGGAACGGCAAATACGTCCCGTCCTTGTTCCAGCGCGCACTGTGCGGTAATCAGCGAACCGCTTTTCCCGGCGGCTTCAATCACCAGTGTACCCAAAGTCAGTCCGGAAATAATCCGGTTCCGGATTGGAAAATTCGAGTTGACCGCCTGTGTGTTCGGCGGATATTCGGAAAGGACAGCCCCGGAAAGGGCGATGGATTCGCGAAGAGAAGCATTGCTCATCAGATAATTATAATCGATTCCGCAGCCAAGTACACAAACCGTTTTTCCTCCCGCCTGCAGGGCGCCCTTGTGCGCCGCCGTATCAATTCCCAGCGCGCCACCGCTGACAACAACAGCCCCTCGTTTCGCCAGTTCATATGCGAAAGACCGCGCCGTAGCGACTCCGGTGGCGGTTGCCTTTCGCGTTCCAACAACCGCGATAGCCGGGTTCGAGGAGAAATCCGGCAGTATTCCCTTTACATAAAGGGCACAGGGCGGATTGTGAATCTGCCTGAGCGGTTCCGGATAGTCTCCACAGTCCGGCGTAAGAACCTTCTGGCCTATTTTTTCACAATATTCAATAAGAGCCGAGGCATCGGAAACAGAATACGACCCCAGCTTTCCCAGTTCATTTTGGGTAAAGTAACCTTCCAAACGCCAGTTTTTGATACCCGCGGCATAAAATTCCTCCAAATTTCCGTAATTGGTAAGAATACGGTTCTGCTTTGAGCTTCCCGCTCCAAGCGCATGCTGTAGCCAAACCCAGTACGCTCTTTTATCAATTGCCAACCGAAACGCCTCCAGACTCTGCCCGCATCATTTCCCACATCAGGATTGCGGCGGAAGCGGACGCATTCAGCGATTCCGCCCTTCCAAGCATCGGAATAGTCACCCGCCCCGAACAGGCTTGTATCGTTTCTTTCGCAAGCCCATTCCCCTCGTTTCCCACAATGAGCACGGTGGGATGATTGTGGAAATTAACCGCGGTCACCGGCTGCGCCGCAGCATCCGGCACAGCCGCAAAACAGGCAAAATTCATGTCCCGCAGGAGCTTGATCGCACAAAGCATGTCGGGCGCAAGAAAAAACGGCAGACGGAATACCGCCCCCATACTTGCGCGCAACGCCTTCGGGGAATATATATCGCAGCAGCTTCCGCCCAGAATCACCCCGCCGATTCCCAACGCCTCCGCCGTACGCAAAATTGCGCCCAGATTTGCCGGATCCTGCAGGTTTTCAAGCGCAAGATAATGCCGGCCGACGGGAATTGTCCGCACTTCGCGCACCGCGCGGTTCATTTTGCAAACACAAAAAACGCCCTGCGGTGTTTTGGTTTCGGACAAAAGCGCGGCAACATGGGGCGCAACTTCGTAAACAGTCTGTGCCGAATCGGCGGCGGAAGCGATATATTCCTTATATTTTTCTTCCGCCTGAGCGGTATAAAACAAGGTTTCTATCTTTACTCCGCTCTGGGCGGCATCGCGGCAAAGCCGGGCGCCTTCAACAAGATACAACCCATGCTCTCTGCGGATTTCCGCACTAGTGCAAAGCCGGGCGGCCTGCTTTATGATTTCATTTTTACGGCTTGTAATTTGGTCGGGCATTCTGTTCTCTCCATATAAAATTTGCGCCCGGGCATCTTCCGGGCGCAATTACAGCTTTTTATAGTGCTGCCTTTGCTTTTTCGATCAGGCTCTTAAAAGCAGCTTCATCAGCAACAGCGATTTCCGCAAGCATTTTGCGGTTCAATGTAATGCCCGCTTTTTTAAGCCCGTTCATAAATACGGAGTAGCTCACGTCGTTTGCGCGGCATGCAGCGGAAATACGGGTAATCCACAGACGACGAAAATCTCTCTTTCTGGCTTTACGGCCAATAAACGCATAATTTCCAGATTTCATAACGGCCTGTTTGGCCATTTTAAAATGTTTGCTCTTAGAACCCCAGTAGCCTTTAGCAAGCTTTAAAACTTTTTTTCTTCTTTTGCGCGTCATGATTGCGCCTTTTACACGTGCCATTATGTTACCTCCAATAAATGGTTATTTCTTAATTTCGACCGGCCTTATTTATAAGGAACCAGTCTCTTCACCTGCGCCACATTCGTCTTGTCGGCAACTGTGGTCTTTCTGAGTCCTCTCTTACGTTTGGTCGTTTTCTTGTTCAGGATATGGGATTTATTTGCGTGAGCGCGAATAACCTTTCCGTTCTTTGAAATCTTGAAGCGCTTTTTCGCACCCGAATGAGTCTTAATTTTAGGCATGGTATTGTCCTCCTTGTTTATAATTACTTAGCGGGTTTGGAAGCAAGGAACATAAGCATATTCCGTCCCTCTAGCTTTGCCGGCTTTTCAACATTGGCAATCTCGCTGAGGGCCTCGGCGAAATTTTTCATAATGACATAGCCCTGCTCCGGATGTCCCATTTCGCGTCCGCGAAAGCGGATAGAAACTTTAACTTTGTCGCCATCCTTCAAGAAGCGGGTTGCGTGACCTACTTTCGTATTGAAGTCGTGTGTGTCAATGTTCAAAGACAAACGAATCTCTTTAATATCGACTACGCGCTGGTTCTTCTTTGCCTCTTTATCTCGCTTTGCCTGTTCAAAACGATATTTGCCGTAATCAATAATCTTACACACCGGCGGCACGGCTTGCGGTGCGATCTTGACAAGATCGAGATTCTGTTCAAAGGCTTTTTCCAAAGCCTGAGCCGCTGACATCAGCCCAAGCTGGGTACCGTCCGAGCCAATAACACGCACTTCCTTGTCACGAATTTCTTCATTAATCTGCAGTTCCTTGTTGCTAATTGTTAAGCACCTCCAAAACACGTTGTTCACTCAAATAATAAAACGCGGGCAGAATATCCGCCCGCGCACCAATACATCCAATGCCATCCGGAAACTGCTTTCCGGAAGTAGTTTTCGTATTGACCCATGACGGACGAAACCCCACAGGTGTGAGCATAAAATGCCCCGCTTTGTTTTACTGGATTATTTTATCAGCCCTTGATCGGTTTGTCAAGCATTAATTTTCAATTGCGGCGTTCAAGCTAAAGGAATAAAGCAGGCAGCCCCCGACTTTTTTCCCCGTGCACTGCTCCATCGCAAGCCGGTACAGCGAAAGCTGTTCGCGATAGCGGTTCCATAATTCCGCCGGGTCCCGTGTCTTATCGGTTTTATAATCGACGATAATCAGGGCGCCGTTTTCCTCAAAGGCACAGTCAACCGCGCCCTGAAGCACAACCGGTTCATTTTTCAGATCCTCCGGGAGTCCGGGGCGAAGATCGCCCGCGGTAATTTCCACAGTAAAACGGTATTCCCTCACAACATGCCCGGACGAGAGAATCCGCTTTGCAAGCGGGCTCTGAAAGAAAGCGCGCACGCGCTCCAGCTCGACAGCTCCGCCCTGCTCCCGGGTCAGGAAGCCCTGTGCGACCAGGCGTTCCAGTTCGCTTTCCGGCGACTGGGCAGCTTTTTGGTAATCGGCAAACTGCATATAGGCATGCAGCGCCGTGCCGCGTTCCGCCGGCGTTAAGCCCGACTTGCTCAGGAAAGCGGGACGGGATACTGTTGCATACTGTTCGGAAAATTCGCGTGCGGCAAGGTCGGACGCCGCCACCTTCGCCTGAACGCCCTTCAAATCGGCAAATGGATACACAAAATCAAGCTTCTTTTCAATTTCTTCCCGAAGGGAAACGTCCGGTGCGGCCGGGGCCGCAATTTGCGTCTGCACAGCAGCTTCCGGCGCGGCTTGGGAAGCAATCAGGTGAATGCTCCAAGGTTCGCCGGACTCCGCGGTGATTCCCGGAAGCGCACCCGCCAGTTCGCGAAGTCTTCCGCCGCTTGGGTGGCGCAGGGCGCAAAGCAGGAGCCAGTCGGAAATACAGCCTGCGCTACGTACAACATAGGGCTGTATCCGCTTTTCCGCCGTCAGATGCGTAGCAAGCTTTCCCAGCGTTTTCGACGCGTTTTTTACGGCGGTCACCATAATTAACTTTTCCTTGGTCCTTGTCATAGCGACATACAGAATGCGAAGCTCCTCGCTCATTTCGTCCCTGTCAAGCTCCAGCGCGACGGCCTCCCGCGGCATCGTCGTGTAACGGGAAAGCCCGTTTTCACTTTTCAGCTTTACGCCCAACCCCAGGGAAGGGTGCAAAAGGACATCTCCCTTCTCCTTATTGAATCGTCTGGCACAGCCCGCCAGGATGCACACGGGAAATTCCAGCCCCTTGGAGCGGTGGATACTCATAATCTTTACCACGTTGGCAGCCTCGCTGATCGTCGACGCCGCCGCCAGATCGGCATTGTTTTTCTGAAGGCGGTCAATAAAGCGGATGAACCCGGAAAGCCCGTTATAACCGGACGCTTCGTATTTCTTCGCATATTCCAGAAGCAGGCGCAGATTGGCAAGGCGCAGTTCGCCGTTCGGCATGGACTGAACCAAATTCAGGTATCCGGTCTTTTCATACAGAATGCGGATCAGCCGGTCGGACGGCATGGTCGCAGCAAGGGTGCGGTATGAATCGATATCATTCAAAAACGCAGACGCGCGTTCATTGCCGCTCTGCGCCGAGGAAACGAGCGCAAGGTAAAGCGGGGTTCTGCGCGAGGGGATACGGATATCCGCCATGTCGTCCGGAGTGAAGCCGTAAATTGGGCTCATCAGCACCGAAAGGAGCGGGATATCCTGCATCGGATTGTCAATTACGCGGAGAAACGAAATGGCAACGCCTACCTCCGCAGCCGCAAAGAACCCTCCGGCGGTATCCGCCCAAGCCGGAATGCCCAAAGCTGACAACTGCTTTGCGTACTCCTGCGCGTATTTGTTAGCGCTGCGGAGGAGGATGCAGATATCGCGGTACATAACCGGGCGCTGCTTCCCCTTGTCGGTAATAGTGGTTCCATTTGCGGTCATCTGATAAATCAGCTCCGCAATATGTCGGCTTTCCGCCGTTACCGTTTCCTCCTCATTGTCACAGGCGGAAAGATCAATAATTTCAAGCTGCGCGGCAGGTTCCTCGCAGGGTGGATAATCCGCACCCGCTTTCAGTTCCTCCGCTTTGGTATAATCCAATTCGCCGGTCTGTTTGCTCATCAGCTGCCGGAACACAAAATTGACGGCTTCAGTTATGCCGCGGCGGCTGCGGAAGTTCCGGTCCAGAACAATGCAGGCTGGATAGGCATCCGCTGTGCGGTCATAATTCGGATACTGGCTGCGGCGGCGCAGAAAAATCTGCGGCATGGCCTGGCGGAAACGGTAAATGCTCTGTTTCACATCGCCGACCATAAATAAGTTTTCTTCCCCGCGGGAAACCGAGCGAAAAATCATGTCCTGCGCTTCATTCGTATCCTGATATTCGTCTACCATGACTTCGTCGAAATGCGATGAAAGCTCGATCGCGTCTTCGGTCGGCTCAAAGCCTTTCTCCGTATCCCTTACCAGTAATTTTAAGGCGTAATGCTCCAGATCGCTAAAATCGGCGGCACGGCGCTCTTTTTTCATCCCGTCAAGAATTTCGCCAAATCGTTCAGTAACTTGGAACAGTTTCCGCACCAGCGGCGCAAGCCGTTCAATTTCCTCTTTGCATTGATCGGAATCGGAACAGAAAAGCTCCGCCAGTTTTTTTACGGTTCCCTGCACTTCTTTGCGGCTTGCCGTCAGTTTGTTCTTCAAGGGGTCGTCGCCATACCCGCGCAGGGCTTTCAGCCTCATAAATTGAAAGTTTTTGCTTTGAAATGCAATTTTATCCCATTCTCCCGCATCGGCGGCTTCCTTCAAAGCGATAAGCCCCGCAAGGTCGGAGCGGAAGGCGTCGCCGTAAGCGTCCGCTATCTTCGGGTTCTCATTCATAAGCGAAAGCGAATTTTCAGTTAGGGAAATGCTGTAAGCCACCGCTTCCGCGGCATAGGAAAGAATCGTGCGTCCCCACATGGTTTGCGTCGCAGAAATACCAGAAGTATACATGGACGCTTTTTCTTTCAGCCAGCGCCTTGGAAAAGGATGCGAACGGATAAAGTCGTACAGGGTGAAAACCGTTTGTATTAGGCGGTTGTCGTCCCTTCCGGAGGAAAACGTGTCCGACAGTTCAAAAAAAACGGGGTCCTTTTGCGAGTAGAATTCTTCCAATGCGGCGGCGGCCGCGTCACTACGCAGCAGATTCATTTCATTTTCTTCCAGAATCCGGAAATCCGGCGAAATGCCTAATTTATAAAAATTTTCCCGGATTAAATCGCTGCAAAAGCTGTGGATCGTGCTGATATGCGCGCGGGTAAGCAAAATCTGCTGGCGGCGCAGAGTCACATTGAACGGGTCCGCTTCCAGAAGATTTGAAATTTCAGCCGCAATACGGCTGCGCATTTCGGCGGCGGCTGCTTTTGTAAAGGTTACAACCAGAAGCCGGTCCGCGTCGGTAGGATGCTCCGGGTCCGTGATGCGCTCAATGACGCGCTGAACCAGCACGGCGGTTTTCCCGGAACCAGCGGCGGCGGAAACCAGCAGCGTGCCGCCCCTTGCGGTAATCGCGTCTTTTTGGCTTTGCGTCCATTTCCGTCCGCTCACTTCTTCTCACCGTCCCTGCTTTTTAAAAGTTCTTTCACAGCCGCGTCCCTGTCCCACTTCTGCATTTCTCGGGAAGGGCTGTCCGCTTCATGGCCGCACACGTCATGATAGGGGCACCACGCGCACGCGTCGAAGTCCCCGGAAAGCGGCAGCGCGGACACGTCACCGCAATGCAGTTCAACCGCCATTTCACGGACAAGTTCTTCCATATGCAGCAGTATACCGGACAATTCGGCGGAGCTTACCACATGGTCGCGCTTGCCCGGCGCGCCATCTTTCAGGGAGACCGGGATATATTTGCCCTCTCCCTTCCTCTCCATGGCATGGATGAGTGCTGGGTCATCCAGTACAAGGCCGTCCATACGCAGCTTTTTTGCGGCTTCCCGCTCAATTTCCTCCTGCGCCGCATTCCGCGCTGCCGAAAGAATCGGACGGTTTGCGGGCATATACAGCACGCCGGCGGGACAGACTTTCCCGTAGCGGGCATCCCCGTTTTCCAGTAGTGCCGCCAGATAAATCAGCATCTGCATATTGATGCCGTAAACCAAGTCGGAAAGTTTAAATTCCTTATGGCCGGTTTTATAATCGACCACGCGCACGTAACAGGTGTCCTCTCGCTTCAGAATATCCACGCGATCGATTTTCCCCTCGACCACAACCTTTCCGCCATCCGGAAGCGGAATGGTCAGCGGAGGGACGCCGTCGTTTCCGACAGGAAGCTCAAAATCAGCAGGCATAAATTCGCTCTGCGAAAGTTCCTCCGCAATATGGTGGGCGATCACCTGCGCGGAATCGGCCATGCGCTGAAACAGGTAAAGAAAGCGCGACGACGGATTCTGTATGCCGCCCATCTTCGTTTCCGTGTAAAGCTTCAGCAACCGGAAAATCTCCTGACGGAGTTTGTCCGGCTTCATCTGGAGAATAGCCGTACTGCCGATATTGCAGAACAGTTTTTCTAGCAGGTAATGCATCAGGCTCCCGTATTCCAGCGCGTCAAGCTCCGCCTGCCTGCGCTCCTTCGCGTTCAGGCCGAAGCGGCAAAAATACTGGAACCGGCATTGATAGAATTTTTCAATCTGCGTTGCGGAAACCTGCATGCTTTTCCCAAAAAGGGCGCGGGATTTTTCACTCGAAGCAAACACCGCGGGGCGGTTTTCCGCCGCACGGGCGATTGCTTCAAGGCGGTAACCGCAACCGCGCGCAGCAAATACATCTTTCAGCGTGGCGGAAAGCACCGTATTGCGGTTCCACTGCTGTGCCATCAGCTCAAACGCGGGTTCCGGGGCATTTGCAAAATACGTCTGCGGCAGGAGAAGCGCGCTGAGGACTTTCAGATTTTTCAGGACAGCACAGGCTTCATTTGGAATGGAGGAAGGGGTATTCGGTTCTCCGGAGCTCCCCGAAAGGGGATAGGATATGTATAACCGGTGCGAAGCGGCACTCATCGCGGTATATGCTAAGAAGCGTTCCTGCACCGCCACACCCTCAAAGGTGTCGTTCAGCGGCAGGCCGAGTCGGATGAGTTCGCGGCGTTCCCGATCGCTGAATACGCAGTTCCCGCCCGGCGAAAGCGGGAATCCCCCTTCGACCGTCCCAAGCAGGAACACCACCTTCGGCGCGCCGGTCCGCGTGCGGTCAGCAGACCCGACGGTGACCTCGTCCAGCCCCTGCGGAATGCTTGCCATATCATTCGCCAGTATGACAAGGTGCAAAAGCTCGGCATACCGCGCCGGGCTGACCGGATTGTGGCTGAGCACCAGCGCCGTTTGGTCAAGGATGTTCATCAGCAAATCCCACAGCCGGAGCTGGCGGTCGGCAAGCTCCGGCTCGCCGCAGTCCGATAAATGGCGCGCAAGCGCTTTCAGATGTTCCGCCGCGCCAACGTCCTGCAGCAGCGTGTAAACGGCCGCCGCCATCCCCTCGCCGTCCGGCGAGCGGATACCCGCGGCAAAACGGAGCAGCGGGGTAATTACGGCTTTCCGGCTTTTGTTGATTTCCTCCAGCAGTTTTTCATCCTCCGCCGTCAGCTTTTCAGCGAAGCCCTTCGGATGCTCCTTCCACTCTTCCTTCCACCGACACCCAGAAATGTTCCAAACAAAGGTATAATTTTCAAGCCGGGCAATTTCGTCCGTTCCAAGGCCCGCAAGGCCGGTTTTCAGGTAGCTGAAAACGGAATCGGAGGAAAATCCGGTCTGGATAATCCGGAACGCCGAAAGCACGAGCCGCATGAGCGGTTCCGCGTCAATTGCCTGCGGCTTGTCCATAAAATACGGAATTTCCCAGCGCTCCAGCGCCGTATCCAAAATTCCCCGGTAATCGTCGGGCGTTCGCGCAATGACCGCAAAATCGCGGTACCGAAAATGCTCTTCCATGACAAGCCTGCGGATAGTTGCGGCAACAAAAGCGGCTTCGTCATATGCGTTTTCCGCTTCATAAAGAACCACATTCTCACAATCACAATCGCAGGGTTTATGCTCTCCGCGGTACACGCCTGCTTCCAGCGCAGCCAGGGCTGCATTCTGAAAACGGCGTCCGCTTTCCAGCTTGACGGGCGCGGCAATGCCCACATTGCTCTCCCTTGCAAGCCACATCAGATTCTTCCCCGTGCGGCGCACAAGGGAAAAAAGCCCTGTCCCGTGTTCCGGATCGTCCAGGCCATCTGTGCAAAGCGTTACATAGAGGTCGTCCGCCCGCTCCAAGATCAAGCGGATAATATCGTATTCCTGCACCGTAAAGCTCTGAAAGGAATCCAGCGCAACGGTATAGCCTTCGAAAAACGAGTGGTTCAGCAGGACCTTTTTCAGCCTTGTCAGGTCGTCAAGGGGATCGACGTAGCTTTGCGCGACAAGCGCATCGTATGCGGAAAGGATCATGGAAAGCTCTGTCATTTTCTGTTTCAGCGAATCCTGCTGCAGTTCCTGCGCGGTCCGTTCCATATCGGACGGAGATATCCCGCACATTTTAAACTCCGCGGACACCGAAAGCATCAGCCCGACTAGCTCGGCGCTGTCCGCGTTTTTGCGGTAAAAACGGAGCTGATCCTTCACCTGTTCCAAAGCAAGGCTCATAAACATGCTCCGCCCGCCATCATCGAGCCGCCGGCCGGCTCCGCCGCCGTAGCGGCGGAAAACTTCGTCGGCAAGGCGGGAAAAACTTGTAACGGAAACACGCTGCACGTCCTTCGCGCCGAGGCGGTGGAGCATGGCACGCTCATTTTCAAATGAGGACTGCTCCGGCACGATCAGCATTAATTTCTTTCGGGAATTCTTTGCCATATTTTCCAGTTCGGTTCGAAGCAATTCGGTTTTCCCGCTGCCCGCGCGGCCCAAAATAAAACGCAGCATCGTATGCCTCCCATTTCCGTAGTTTAATTACAGATCATTATAGCATAGATACTGCGCTGAGAAAAGAATTGCGAAGAGAAGGAAACCGATCCTTCTATTTCTGTTTTATATAATTTTTAAATTGTTCGTACAGTTCGACCGTTTTGAATTTTATTTCGAAATCACCCTTACCCTCCACAATTTGAAGCTGGTTTTCGTTCAGAACGTCCCGGAGTTCCTTGGGCTCTTCCGCAGCGGGAAGGCACATCGGTGGAAAAATGACGCACCACCAGTTATGCCCTTCGGCTTTACCGATGCTCACGCGCAGCGCATCGTATTCGCCCGCCGGCAGCGTTATGGTTTTATACTGCCTTGTTGAAAAGTACATACGCTCCATTTTCACATCCACCGGGTAATGATACCCCTGCTTCCGGATTTCATCCGCAGCCGCGGATTTCAGTTTCGGCAGCGCCGCGCGGACTGCGTTCTGCGCTTCTTCTTTATTCGTGACATGATCCATCATACGGGAACTTTCCGCTAAAATCCGATCCCGCACCCTCAGCTTCAAATCCTGGTCTTCTTTTGAATCGGAATTTGCAAGGACATGCAGGCGGAGAACATGATTCGGTATATCCTCACAGCCGGCGGCAAAGCCGGTAAACGAAAACAGTACGGTCAGAATAAACGCCAAAAGAAGAGACTTTTCTATCAACTTCATAAGTAAATCCTCCGGTAATTATGTTACAGGAGGATTATTGGCGCAATAATTTCTTTTTATTCGTTGTATTTCGCACATTCGTATTATATAATCATAATAATTTACATAAAGAAGGGTCAATATGCTGAAAACCGTATTTTTTTCATTTCTTTCCCGCTTTGGTCCACCGATGCTGGCCGGGTTGGTCGTCTATCTCATTTGCCTTGTCCTTTTCTTCCGGCGGAAAAAGCCGGTTCAGAAATTCTGGCTCGCTATTTTGTTTCTATACCTCGCCGCAGTAATTCATCTGACAATTCCCCTGACCTTGCCGCAGTTCTGGCATATCCGCGCGAAAACCACAGCGTGGGCGATCAGCCAGATTCAATGGATTCCGTTTCAGTCGGCGGGAAATATCCTGAAAAACTCCATCCGCATTGGCAGCTTCAAGGAGTTCCTGCGGGTGATCGGCGGGAATTTTGTCTTACTGATGCCGCTCGGCGTCCTTGTACCGTTAATCAATCCCCGGTTCCGCCTGGGCCGTATGATCGCGGTATCGCTGCTCGTTCCCATCGGGATCGAGGGTTTGCAGCTTTTGCATAATATTCTCGTCGGCTCGGTTGCCAGAAGTGTGGAGATGGAGGACGTCGTACTAAATGCGGCAGGATGTTTGACTGCGTATTTAATTTTTGCAGGTTTGCGCAAGCTGTTCCGTCCAAAGCGTACTGCAAAACAACGCACCTAAACGTCAGGCAAAACGCCATTCTGCCCAATCGCAGGATTTTTCAAGTATGCGAGCAATTTCTTCCAGTTCACGAGTGTCCGTTTCATCAAAGCGGCCTAATAGCGGACTATCAATATCCAACACGCCGATTACCTTCCCGCCCTGATGCAGCGGAACGACAAGTTCAGAGCGCGAGGCGCAGTCGCAGGCAATATGCCCCGGAAACTGGTGCACATCCTTTACAAGCTGTGTTGCATCTTTGGCGAAGGCTGTTCCGCATACGCCCTTCCCCCGCGCGATATGCACACACGCGGGTTTTCCCTGAAACGGGCCCAGCAAAAGATCTTCTCCGTAGCGAAGGTAAAAGCCAACCCAGTTGATATTCCGAAGCGCTCCGTTTAACAGCGCGGACACGTTTGACAGGTTGGGAAGCACATGGTGCTCCCCTTCCAGCAGTGCTTTTAACTGCTTTTTCAAAAGTGCGTACATTTCTTTTTTATCATCCGAATAAAGGAATTTCTCCATTGTACAGCCTCCCGGTTTTACAGAAGAACCGCACTCCTGGTTTGGGTATGCGGTTCCCTTTTATTTTATGGGATTGTAAGCTTTCCAATCCCCTTGCTCTCACATTACACAATACCGGCCGGGCTTCACAAATTCGGCAGCGTAAAGCATACCCCAGCCCCGCCGGGTTCCATTGCAATCACCGTCCAGATTTCAGCGTAATTTCCGGGAAAGTTCCTTGATTGCCCGGGCAATTCCGGTAATTTCCCCAGTACAAGCATAAGGGGATTGAACCCTTTTGTCCGCGAATTACAGCGTTATTTCATGGACAGGCTCGCATAAAAAAACCTCAGAATAATATTCCTGGAGCTTTGCCCTGCAGCGCGCGGCGTCCTGCAAATCAGTAAAAATGCCGAAGACAGCAGAACCGCTGCCCGTCATACAGGCACCAAGCGCGCCCAAATCCCTCATGGCATCTTTAATATGCTTTACTTCGGCCAGGTGCATTACCTGTTCGAACTCGTTCCCAAGGCTTGCCGCAACCGCGCGGATATCCGAAGCACGCACCGCATCCAGCACGGCATCGCAATACCCGCTTCCTGTTTTTGCGGCCGCGTCCGCCAGCGCATAGGCTCTTGTTGTATCTACGCTGACCGCCGGTTTGCAAATCACAATGCGGCAGGAGGGCAGAGGCGTAAGGGGAGTCAGCTTTTCCCCGATCCCCTCTGCCAAAGCGGTTCCCCCCGCGATGCAAAATGGTACGTCTGCGCCGACCTGAAGTCCCAGAGCGCAAAGTGTTTCTTTGGATAGGGCTGTCCCCTTCAGCGTATTCAGCAAGCGCAGCACGGCGGCCGCATCTGCGCTTGCACCACCCAAGCCCGCCTGTGAAGGGATTGTTTTATGAATACGGATCGCAACATCCGGCTCAAGCCCGGTGTGTTTAAAAAATGCCGCCGCGGCTTTATAAACCGCATTGCTTTCATCACAAGGGACGCTCCTGTGGCTGCACACCACGCGGAGCCCCGCCTCCCCCGTTCGAATTTCAACTTCGTCATATAGCGAAACCGACTGCATCACCATGCGAAGAAGGTGGTAACCGTCCTCGCGTTTTCCGGTGATATCGAGTGCTAAGTTAATTTTTGCATAGGCTTTTGCAGAAGCAGGCATGGCGTGTTTTCCTTTCCATTATTTTTTAATTCAGCGTTTTGAGAAAATGCCGAATACGGGACAATGCTTCCGTAATATGTTTAATGGAATAAGAATAGGACACACGAAGGTACCCCTCGCCGCATTCTCCAAACGCGTCGCCAGGAACAACCGCAACATGCTCCGCGTAAATCAGCTTCTCACAAAACTCTTGGGAGGACAGGCCCGTATTTTTGATGCAGGGAAATACATAAAATGCCCCCTCCGGCTCAAAACAGGCTAACCCCATGGAATTGAGCCCGTCAACAATCAAACGGCGGCGCATATCGTACTGCTCGCGCATATAATCGATGTCGCTGTCCCCATTCTTCATTGCTTCAATCGCCGCATACTGCGCCATGGTCGGGGCACTCATAATACCGTACTGGTGCAGCTTCGTCATCTGCCCGATGATCTCCTTGGGGCCAACCGCATAGCCAAGCCGCCAGCCCGTCATGGCAAAGGCTTTGGAAAAGCCGTTGACGACGATGGTGCGCTCCTTCATGCCGTCGATCGAAGCAAACGAAACATGGCGGGTTTCGCCGTATGTGAGCTCGCTGTAGATCTCATCGGAAAGTACCATCAGGTTGTGTTCCTTTACTACTTCGGCGATTTGCTCCAAATCCGCCCGGCGCATAACCGCGCCTGTCGGGTTATTGGGAAACGGGAGAATCAAAAGCTTTGATTTCGGCGTAATCTTTTCACGCAGCGCCTTTGCAGTCAGACGGAATTTATCCTCCTGCTTTGTCTGTATTGTTACGGGGATGCCCTCCGCCATTTCGGTAAGGGGCCGGTAACAGACGAAGCTTGGTTCCGGAATCAGCACCTCTTCCCCCGGCTTTACCAGGCAGCGGATGCACAAATCGATTGCCTCGCTGCCGCCAACCGTCACCACCACGTCGGTTTTCGGTTCGTATTCAAGATGGTAACGGCGTTTCAGCCAACGGCAGATTTCCTCCCGCAGCTCTATAAAGCCGCGGTTCGGGGAATACCACGTTTTCCCATCCTCCAGCGTTCGGATTCCTTCCTGGCGAACATGCCATGGGGTGGAAAAATCCGGTTCGCCGATGGACAGGGAAATAACATTATCCATTTCATTTGCAATATCAAAAAATCGTCGGATGCCGGACGGTTTTATCCTCTTGACCTCGTCGTTGAGCATGGACTGATAATCAATCACAGAGAACACTCCTTCTCTCGTCCTTCTCATCCTCAGAGCTAAGGATAATACCGCCGTCTTTATAGCGGGTCAGGATAAAATGGGTCGCTGTTGAAAGGACGGAGTCAAGGGTGGAAAGGCGGCGCATAACAAACATGGCGATTTCCTGCATGCTTTTCCCGTGAACCTTTACCGCCAGATCGTAACCACCGGACATCAGGTAAACGCTTTCCACTTCTTCGAACTGCATAATGCGTCCCGCAATCTCATCAAAGCCGCGGTCGCGCTTCGGGGATACCCTCAGTTCAATCAGCGCGCTTGCTTTGTTTTGATCGACTTTCTCCCAGTTGATCAGCGCCTTGTAGCCACGGATAACTCCCTGCTTCTCATATTCTGCAATTGCGTTTTCAACCTCATCCGGTGTTTTCCCAAGCATTACCGCAAGCTGCTCGGTAGACAGGCGGGCATTTTCGTCCAACAGGTTTAATAAGCGATCCATAATAGAACTCCTCTCAATGACTTAATTTATTCGATCGGCAGCATGATCGGTTCATGGTGCTGATAAACAGTAAAATGGTGGAACCCGGCGCTGCATAAATCCCCGAGCCCCTGCTCGATTCCTCCGCCAACATCCGCCCAGCGGTGCGCGTCGGAGCCGATGGTAATAAGCTTCCCACCCAGCTCACGGTAACGGGTCAGGATCGGCAAGTCGGGCAAGGTCGTTCCTAATTTCTGGCGCAGGCCGGAAGTGTTCACTTCCAAAGCTTTATTCTTTGCAATCAGCGCGTTTAAAACTTCGTCGATTCTTTTTTTGTACATATTGATAGGAAGTTTTTTCTTCGCATTCAAATAGCGCCACGGGTATGTAAGGTGAGCAAGGGAATCAAATTTTCCCCACGCAATGGTCTCCAGCAATTCATCGAAATAACGGTTAAGGACATTATCCACATCCACCTGATTGTAATCTACTTCATAAAAGTCCGGGAAATTTCGAATATTGTGTACGGAAGCCAGAACAAAATCAAAATCGCATGCGTTCAGGATATCCTCTGCGGCGGCCGGATCCTGTACGGCCTGTCCCAGTTCAACCCCGGCATAAACACGCAGGCGGCTGTTAAAAACCATGGCGGCCTTGTGCGTTTCAAAATAGGACTGGCGGGTGCTTCTGTCGTAAAATTCCGAATGGTAAACATTACACTCACAGTGATCCGTTATGGTAATTGAGTAAAAGCCGAGCCTTGCCGCGCTTTCGCACATCATCATGACCGGGTCGTTTGCGTCGCGTGAAGAATCCGAATGAACATGACTGTCAGATATTAAAGGATACTTCATAGAATACCTCCCGGCAAAACCGGTGAAAGTTTTCTCCGGTCCGCCATTTATAATATTATATAGTAGCATATAATGCGGCATATTTATAGATGTTATCCTAAATTATTTCAAAAGGCATTGTAGGATTATTTTTAAACAGTTTTACCATTCTGCCCGGCTGCTCGCCGCTTCAACACTTGACAACGTTAATATTTTCCCTCATAATTACAAAATAAGTTTGTGCAATTCTAATTTCATACGGAGGTTAAAAATATGCGCGCTGTAATCACGGTAATCGGCAAAGATATGGTGGGTATTCTCGCCCGCGTTTCGGCTATCTGCGCGGACAACGGAGTAAATGTCGTCGAAGTGACACAGTCCATTTTACAGGATTTATTTGCTATGATCATGATGGTGGACATATCAAAATCTACGATTCCATTTAGTGAGCTTGCGGATAAATTAACGGCGATTGGGGAAGACATGAATCTGACGGTTCATGTCATGCATGAGGACATTTTTAACTCTATGCACAGGATATGATAAAATAATATAACGGAAAATAACGGAAGGGTCGAAGCAAATGGTAAATTCTCATGACATACTTGAAACAATCAATATGATCGACAACGAAAACCTGGATGTCCGAACCATTACAATGGGGATATCCCTTCTTGACTGTGTCGATTCGGATATTGGAAAATCCTGTGATAAAATTTACGATAAAATCTGCCGCTACGCAGGGAATCTGGTAAAGACCGGCGAGGACATCAGTAAGGAATACGGTATTCCGATCATCCACAAACGAATCGCCGTCACCCCCATCGCAATGATTGCTGCGGCCTGCCCCACGAAAAGCCCTGTACATTTTGCAAAAACCCTTGACCGCGCCGCAAAGGCCACCGGCGTTAATTTTATCGGAGGGTACTCGGCGCTTGTCCATAAGGGATTCGGCCCCGGCGATTATGCATTGATTGAAAGCATTCCGGAAGCTTTGAGTGAAACAGAACTGGTTTGCTCCTCTGTGAACATCGGAACCACCAAAGCGGGCATCAATATGGACGCCGTTGCCAAAATGGGCGTTATTGTGCGCAAGCTTGCCGAAATGACTGCCGACCGTGACTGCATTGGCCCTGCCAAATTGGTGGTGTTCTGCAACGCACCGGAGGATAACCCCTTCATGGCGGGCGCATTCCACGGTGCGGGAGAACCGGACTGCGTCATCAACGTAGGCGTTTCCGGCCCGGGTGTTGTGCGCGCTGCCCTTGCGAAAGCGGGCAACTGCGACATTACGAGCGTTGCAGATATTGTAAAAAAAACCGCGTTTAAAATCACGCGCATGGGTCAGCTTGTCGCCCGCGAGGCTTCCCGCAGGCTGTTTGTGCCCTTCGGTATAGTGGACTTATCCCTTGCACCGACCCCGGCTGTCGGCGACTCGGTAGCGCATATTCTGGAAGAAATGGGGCTTGAAAGCTGCGGCGCGCACGGAACCACAGCTGCCTTGGCCCTTCTGAACGATGCCGTAAAAAAAGGCGGCATCATGGCGTCTTCCCACGTCGGCGGGCTTTCCGGCGCGTTCATCCCGGTGACGGAGGACGCAGGCATGATCGACGCCGCAAAATGCGGATCCCTGAGCATCACAAAGCTGGAGGCAATGACCGCCGTATGCTCGGTCGGCCTTGACATGATTGTGGTTCCGGGGGATACGCCGGCGGAAATCATCTCTGCCATTATTGCAGACGAAGCCGCCATCGGTATGGTAAATTCCAAAACGACCGCGGTCCGCCTGATTCCGGCCATTGGCAAAAAAGCTGGCGACGAGCTGAATTTCGGCGGTTTGTTGGGCAGCGGACCCGTTATGGAAGTAAACCGCTACTCCCCGCTAAAATTCATCCGACGCGGCGGACGTATTCCGGCGCCAATGCAAAGTCTTAAAAACTAAATTCATCGCGCCCAGAATTTTCCCAGATTTTGGGCGCGATATTTTTCGAATCAAAAAAATGACTTTTATTCATAATTTAATCACATTTATAACACATTATATAAGTATAATAAGAAAAGATTGCTATCCATTGCACATAATTCCAATTGTAAATGCGTGTAGCAGGCGTTATAATAAGGGAAACTTTATTCTTCTTGATAAGTTTCTTTTGTTCGGCGAACCGTTCCTCACGAATCAAAGGCCACAAAATCCATAGCGCCAAGGCAGTTTTTGCCGGGCGCGTTATTTTAAAATTAAAAATGACTTTTATTCATTTTTAAACAGATCTTTAACACTATCGCTAATATTTAAGAGAAAAATTTTGGCCATTACTTACAATTGCATATTGTAAGTATCGACAAAAGGGATTATAATAGGTGTCACTCAATCGATAATAAACAAAATTTAGAAAATAAATTGTTTAATTTATTACAAGGAGGTGCGGATCAATGGAAGACTTAATTAAACAAATCGTCGACATGGATCGGAAAGCCAGAGAAATTACCGATGCTGCGCAGATGGAAAAAGTCAACTCCGAAAAAGAAGTTGCCGCAAAGCGGGAGCAGATCCGAAATGAGTATCTTGAGAGGGCAAGAAGGCGTATCGCCTTAAACGAACCAAAAGAACGCGAGGCCGCAGAAAAGGAATGGAAAGAAAAGGAAAAGAAAAACGAATTCATTTTCCAAAAGCTGGATAAACTTTATACCGAAAACGGCGATAAATGGGTGAAGGAAATTGTAGAACGCGTTTTAGGGAGTGATTGAAATGATTTCCACCCTCTCTTCCAATGTCATTCTGGCAAAAGCGCGCGCAATGTACGGCAGACGCCTGACAATGGAAAATTACAAGGACCTGCTGGCCTGCCGCAATGTAAGCGAGGTTGCTTCATACTTGAAGACAAGGACAGTATACAAAAAAGCACTTGTCAGTATCGACGAAAATAGTGTTCACCGCGGCCAACTGGAAGCAAAGCTCAAGCAAAAGCTTCTTGAGGATTACTCATCCCTGTGCCGATATGAAATTACCGTAGGCGAGCATTTCGCACGGTACCTGATTGAGCAAAGTGAAATTGAGCAGATTCTGCACAGTTTGCTCATGCTCCAAACCGATACGCCGGGGGATTTCAACCTTCCGATGTATATTACAAGGCATACGCAACTGGATCTTGCGGCGCTGAGTCAAATTGAAAATTTCGACGATCTGCTGAATGCTTTGGACAAAACCCCGTACCGGAAACTGCTGGAGGGATTCCGGCCTGTCGCCGGCACCCCCCTAAACTATACCGGTATCGAAAACGTGCTTTACACGTACCTGTATAAACAAGTATTCGATATTATTAATAAGCACACGCATTTCGAAACCCGCAAACAGCTTTATGAAATTTTCACAACGTATATCGATTTGACCAACTATGCCCGAATCGTACGATTGAAGGTATCTTATAACGCAAGCCCTGATTTTATTCGCAGTTCGCTTTTGCCTTTCGGAAATGTCGACAGAAAGTTCTACTCTGACATGCTAGCGGCGAACAGCTTAGAAGAAATCACAGAAATCATGGAAAAGACATCCATTGGTAAGCGATTTTTAAAAGTTAAACATTCTTATGTGGATGAAATACCAAAATTTGCAAAATATAGCATAAGCCGCCACAACATACGGTATTCCACGCATCCTTCCGTTGTATTAATGTCTTACACTTTCCTTATGCAGATTGAGCTTATGGATATTATCACAATCATAGAGGGGATCAGATACAAATTACCTCCTGACGAGATTATAAAACTGCTGATCATATACAATTATAAGGAAAGGGGTGATTAATATTTGGCTGTTATAAAAGTTAAAGTAGTAAGTATGTTCGGATTAATGGCTGACTTGGATCGGGCTACCATGCTATGCGGGAAATCCTGTTATTTCCATCCGGACAACGCATTGTCCTTTTTCTCGGATACATCGGAGTTTTCTCCTCTGATAAATGAAGAAAATCCTTATGCCGAACCCTTGCAGCAGTTATCCGATGTTCTGGCAAGTTTTCATTATAAAATGGATTTGTTAAGTTCGGAGGAAGTCGAAAAAATAACGATGAGTCCGGAGGATATGTTTGCCTATGTGGATTCCCTATCCGCTTCGATCAGTCAGTTGCAGAAAGAACGCGAAGAAGCGCAAGATAAAATCCGTGAATTGTCCGTTGAAATCGATAAAATCAGCCACTTTGTCGGTCTAGATTTAGATCTCAGCGAAATTCACGCCTGTAAATATATACGCGTTCGCTTCGGCTCTCTTCCAAAAGAAAGCTATGAGAAGCTGAATTCTTACAAACAGAATCCATACATTGTATTTTTCCCGTCCACAAGCGACGACCTGCGATATTGGGGCGTGTACTTCTCCCCAATTGAAAACATAACGGAAGTGGATAGAATTTTCTCAAGTCTTTATTTTGAAAGGACGCAGTTAACCGAGCTGACCGGCAGCCCCGAATCGGAACTTGCATCGCTGCAGGCGCAGCGTGATGCTGCGGTCAAGCAGCTAAAAGACACGGAAAAGCGCTTTGAAAAGCTCTGGAAAAAAGAATTGCCTATGTGCCAAAAGATTTATTCCTGGCTGACCGAGCGCTCCGTTTACTTCGATATCCGGCGGTATGCCGCAAGGTATAATGACAGTTTTATCCTTACCGGCTGGATTCCGGCGGACAAAGAGGAGGACTTTCAGAAAGAACTTGATAAGGTGGAGTCCCTTGCTTACACCTTTGACGGCGGCGAAGATGAATTAATCCATTCACCGCCCGTAAAGCTGCAAAACAAGAGCATCTTCCGCCCCTTCGAATTCTTCGTTGATTTGTACGGGCTCCCGTGTTACGACGAAGTTGACCCCACCGCTTTTGTTGCCATCACTTACTTTCTGCTCTTTGGCATCATGTTCGGGGATCTTGGACAGGGGCTTTGTGTCTCGCTCATCGGCTGGCTGATGTGGAAAAAAAAGAAAATGAAGCTCGGCAAGGTTATGGTTGCCTGCGGTATTTCCGCCGGCATTTTCGGGATCATATTCGGCTCGGTTTTCGGATTCGAACATGCGCTGGATCCTTTATATAGAGCGATTGGATTTGAGGAAAAGCCGGTTGAAGTTTTGAAACCCGAAACCACCAGCATGATTGTATACTCGGCTGTTGGAATCGGCATTTTACTGGTAATCCTTGCGATGCTGGTCAATATTTATTCCTCTTTAAAAAGGAAGGACTACGGAAACGCATTTTTCGGGCCAAGCGGCCTTGCAGGATTAATTTTCTATTCCTCGCTGGTTGTCGGCTTCGGCGGGCAAATTACGTTTGGCAGGCAGATTGTAAATCGAGCCTTTATTATTTTCTTCCTTATTGTTCCCATCATCTTTATGTTTTTCCGCGATATATTGGGGGATTTGCTCAAGCGCAAGCCCGACTGGAAACCAAAAGCATGGGGCGATTACATTATGCAGAATTTCTTTGAACTATTTGAATTCATGTTGAGTTACGCCACCAATACGATGAGTTTCCTGCGTGTGGGCGCCTTTGTTTTGGTTCATGCCGGCATGATGCTGGTTGTCTTTACACTTGCTGAAATGTCCAGCGGCATTGGCTACCTCCTTATTGTCGTAATCGGCAATGCGTTTGTAATGGCGCTGGAGGGCCTGCTCGTCGGCATTCAGGTTTTAAGGCTTGAATTTTATGAGATGTTCAGCCGCTTTTTCGACGGCGGAGGCCGTCCGTTTAACCCAGTTGTTGTTCGTAAAGAGCAGTAATGTTTTTTACGACTAAAATTCTATTTTAATAAATAGTTGGAGGAAGTATTATGACTAAAGTATTAATTTGTTTACCGGTAATTTTCTTAGTAGCATCTGTTGTTTTTTCAATCCGTTCCGTTAAAGATGGAAAAAAGCCTAGCAAAGCCGCAGCTACGCAGATCTTCGCTTTCCTGGCCGTTTGCCTTCTTACGTTTGCGGTTCCTGTCGTCGCTTCCGCAGCAACCGGAACTGATGCAAACGCAACAGCACCTACTTCCCAGTCTCAAGAAGCACCTGCTTCTGATTCCGGTAAAGGCCTTGGCTTAATCGCCGCCGCGGCCGTTACGGCAATTTCCGGTATAGGCGGTGCAATCGCTGTTGCGGCGGCTGCTCCTGCGGCTATCGGTGCAACAAGCGAAGAACCGAAGGTTTTCGGTAAAGCTTTGATTTTCGTTGCTTTGGGCGAAGGTATCGCATTGTACGGACTATTGATTTCTATTCTTATCCTGAACAAGATTTAACCCATTGAAAGCAGAGGTGCATGTTTTATGCGCTTTTATCTAATCAGCGACAATGTGGATACGCAGGTTGGGCTTCGCTTGGCGGGTATTGAAGGCGTTGTCGTGCATGAAGCCGCCGAAGTGCAGAAAGCCTTGAAAGAGGCAATGGCGATGGAGGACGTAGCGGTTATTCTGATGACCGAAACCCTGATCTCCCTTTGCCCGGACATGGTTTATGACCTGAAGCTCAACCAAAAGCGCCCGCTTATCCTGGAAATTCCGGACAGACACGGCAACGGCCGTACAAAGGATTCGATTACCCGTTATGTCCGCGAGGCAATCGGGCTGAATATTTAAGCCGCTTGACGGCGAAACGGGGGGTTGTTATGGCTGTCAACGATGATAAAATAAACAAATTTTATGTAGCAATCAATCACTATGCTGAAGAACAGCGTAAAAAAATCGAACAAGAAATAGAAGCATTTAAGAAGAAAGAGCTTGAAGAAGCGGAGGTTGACGTATTAACCGAAGCTTACCGGCTGATCCAAAAAGAAATGGCCGAGATGCGAAACGGCATTGCTCAGGAAATGGCGCAGCGGGAAATGAACGTTCGAAAAGAGCTTCTTTCAAAACGCAGAAAAATTGCGGACGAGGTGTTCGAACGGGCGAAAAAAGCACTTTCCGAATTTACAAAGGAAAAAGGCTACGAGGATTTGCTGGTTAAGAAAGCAAAGATATTGTCGAAGACCTTCCGTAAACCGGGTACTGTATTGTGTATCCGTAAAGAGGATGAGCAGTACAAAGAGCTGATTCAAAAAGCTTTTGGAAACGACTGCGAATTTAGGATCAGCGACGATATCCATATCGGCGGCATTCTTGCCTATAACTCTGGGATGGGTATTGCAGCGGACGAAACGCTCGACGCCCAGTTAGAGGATCAGCGTGAGTGGTTTGAGGAAAACTCAGGCTTGGCCGTAGTCTGACCTATACCTAGTGATATCGGAGATGAAGAAGATGGAGAATCAGAATATTATATACGGCATTAATGGTTCCGTTGTAACCGTTAAAAACTCACGCAGCTTCTCGATGATGGAGATGGTTTATGTCGGCAATGAACGCCTTGTCGGTGAAGTCATCGGTATTACGGACCAATTTATTACCATCCAGGTTTACGAAGAAACGACCGGGCTGCGACCCGGCGAACCGATCTACGGTACTGGGAGCCCTATGAACGTAACTTTAGGTCCTGGAATCATCGATAATATATTCGATGGAATCGAGCGGCCGCTCAAAAGAGTTGCGGAGCAATCCGGTGCGTTCATCGCGCGCGGCAGCAACGTTTCCGCGCTGGACGAAAACCGCCTATGGGATGTAACTATCAAGGTGCACGAAGGTGACCAGCTTAAGGGCGGCGATATTTACGCCGAGTGCCCGGAAACAACCATCATAACACATAAATGCATGGTTCCTCCCCTGCTTTCCGGCATCGTAAAGAAAGTCGTTGGGAACGGGAAGTATAAGGTAAACGATACCATCCTTGAGCTGGAGGATCAGCACGGTGAAATACACAAGCTCACTCTTTGTCAGAAATGGCCGATCCGTACGCCGCGCCCGGTGTCCGAGCGGCTCCAGACAAAAGTTCCGCTCATAACCGGTCAGCGTGTAATTGACACCCTGTTCCCCATTTCCAAGGGCGGCACAGCGGCGATTCCGGGCGGTTTCGGCACGGGAAAAACCATGACGCAGCACCAGCTTGCGAAATGGTGCGACGCCGATATCATCATTTACGTCGGCTGCGGCGAACGCGGCAACGAAATGTGTCAGGTTTTGGACGAATTCTCGGCGCTGATGGATCCGAAATCGGGCAGGCCGATGACCGACCGTACGGTTTTGATCGCAAATACGAGCAACATGCCGGTTGCGGCGCGCGAAGCTTCTATTTACACCGGCATTACGCTTGCCGAATATTATCGCGATATGGGTTACCATGTTGCCATTATGGCGGACTCTACGTCCCGCTGGGCAGAAGCACTACGTGAAATTTCCGGCCGCTTGGAAGAAATGCCGGCGGAAGAAGGCTTCCCTGCCTATCTGCCAAGCCGCTTATCTGAATTTTACGAGCGCGCAGGAATGGTAAAGAATCTGAATAACACAGACGGATCCATTACGATAATCGGCGCCGTTTCCCCGCAGGGTTCGGACTTTTCCGAACCGGTTACGCAGAACACCAAGCGTTTTACCCGCTGTTTCTGGGCGCTGGACAAAGCCCTCGCTTACGCGAGACATTACCCGGCAATCAACTGGACGCAAAGCTACAGCGAGTATTTTAGCGATCTTGACCCATGGTACGAAAAAAACCTTGGCAAAGAATTTTTAAAATACCGCGTACAGGTTAACCGCATCTTACAGGAAGAAAGCCAGTTAATGGAAATCGTAAAGCTGATTGGTTCGGATGTTCTGCCGGACGATCAGAAGCTGATCATTGAAATTGCGCGTCTTATCCGCGTCGGTTTCCTGCAGCAGAACGCATTCCATGCGGAAGACACCTATGTGCCGCTTGAAAAGCAGAAGCGGATGATGGAAGTTATCCTTCATCTTTATAAGAAATCGAAGCAGCTTGTAACCGCTTCCGTTCCGATTTCGGTGATTAAACAGACCGGGTTGTTCGATAAAATAGTGAAAATGAAGTATGATATTCCCAACAATAAACTAGAAATATTCGATAATTACATCAACGAAATTGATGAGGCTCTGTCCGCCATTCTCGAATCCTGATTCGGACGGATACTAATTTTACCTAAGAAGGTGGTTACACCATGATTCTTGATTACATTGGTCTAAAGGAAATAAACGGTTCGCTGATTGTGCTAGACAACGTTGAAAACGCGTCGTTTGAAGAGGTTGTCGATATCCGTCTGGAAAACGGCACTATGCGCCAGGGCAGAATCGTTCAGTTGGACGGTAAGCGGGCAGTCATTCAGGTATTTGAAGGTACGCGCGGCATTTCGCTGGACAACACGCGCACCAGGCTGAAAGGTCACCCAATGCAAATGCCGCTTTCCCCGGAAATTCTCGGCCGCGTATTCGACGGTGCGGGTCGGCCGATTGACGGGTTGGGAAACATTTTTCCGGTGAAGAAGGCAGATATTAACGGAACGCCGATTAACCCGGTATCCCGTGAATATCCGAAAAACTACATCAATACTGGCATTTCAACCATCGATACGTTGATGACGCTGATTCGCGGGCAGAAACTCCCCATTTTCTCCGGCTCCGGTATGAAGCATAACGAGCTTGCCGTTCAGATTGCAAGGCAGGCAAAGATCACCGACAACAGCGGCAATAATTTTGCAATTGTCTTTGCCGCAATGGGCGTTAAAAACGACGTTGCCGAATACTTCCGGCGTTCTTTCGAGGAATCCGGTGTTCTGCAAAGGGTTGTTATGTTCCTGAACCTTGCTAACGATCCGATTATTGAAAGAATTCTGACCCCGCGCTGCGCGCTGACGGTTGCCGAATACCTTGCCTTTGAGCTGGATATGCATATCCTCGTCATTATGACGGATATGACCTCCTATGCGGAAGCGCTGCGTGAGTTCAGTTCTTCCAAAGGCGAAATTCCGGGCAGAAAGGGATTCCCGGGCTACCTGTATTCCGACCTTGCCTCCCTTTACGAACGCGCGGGCATGGTGCGCGGCAAAAAAGGGTCTGTAACCCAAATCCCAATTCTCACAATGCCGAACGACGACGTTACCCATCCGGTACCGGATTTGACCGGATACATCACCGAAGGACAGATCGTGCTTGACCGCGTTCTGGACAATTCCGGTGTTTATCCGCCGGTTTCCGTCCTTCCTTCCCTTTCCCGTCTGATGAAGGACGGCATCGGCGAAGGCTTTACGCGTGAAGACCATCCGGCGCTTTCCAATCAGCTTTTCGCATCTTATGCGAAAGTAATGGACGCCCGTTCGCTCGCCTCTGTTATCGGTGAAGAAGAGCTCTCCCCTGTCGATAAAAAATACATTGAATTCGGTAAACGGTTTGAATCCCAGTTTGTAGCACAGGGCTTTAATGAAAACCGTTCCATCGAACAAAGTTTGGATTTGGGCTGGAAGCTTCTTTCCACGCTGCCGCGTGAAGAACTCGATCGTGTGGACGACGTGATTCTTGATAAATACTATGAAAAAGCGATTCAGTCGGATTCCTCTGTGACGGAACCCGAAAAAAGCATTGACGAATAGTATGAAAGCGCAGGATAGCACATAGAAAATTGCACCGCATTTTCACCGCGCAATTTTTACCAACCGAAGGAGGTGTGCCGCATTGAGCAACCAAATCGTTCCGACAAAAGGAAATTTGCTCGCCACAAAAAAGTCCCTTGCGCTTTCACGCACAGGTTTTGAGCTTCTTGACCGGAAACGGAACATTTTAATACGGGAAATGATGGCCCTGATTGAGCGGGCGGCGAAAATTCAAGGAAAAATTGATGATACGTACGATGCGGCATATGCCGCGCTTCAAAGGGCAAATATTACCCTTGGCATCTGCGACGAACTGTCCCGTACTGTTCCGCTCGATAATAGCCTGAATGTGGCTTATCGAAGCGTTATGGGCGTGGAGATTCCCATGGTTTCGTACGACCCGGTCAGCATTCCGATTCCGTTCGGGCTGAATTCCACCAATATTATGCTGGACGACGCCTACAAAAAATTTGAAGAAGTCAAGCGCCTCACCGCGGAACTGGCCGAAGTGGAAAACAGCGTTTACCGGCTGGCCGTCGCGATTAAAAAGACGCAGAAACGAGCAAATGCTCTGAAAAATATTATGATCCCATGGTTTGAGACTACAGTGAAGTTTATCACGGACGCACTAGAAGAAAAGGATCGCGAGGAGTTCTCAAGACTTAAAGTCATAAAAAAACAAAAATTGCAAAAATGATCGTTCAGTCGGATTTTCAGATCAACAAAACAAACCCTCCTGCCGTAATGTTGTGAAGTGGCAGGAGGGCTTTTGTATAGCGCAGAACGCTTGTTATGATTTAAGTATATGAAAATTCTATGTTTTTCTATTCTTATCTACGAGAGCACCGTTCTATTTTGGATTAGATGTCTTCCAGATCAACAACCGTCTTATCCTCTGTGGAAGCATATGTCAGCTTCTCAACAATTTCTTTTGTATCGCGTGCAATCAGAAGCTCTTCATTTGTCGGTACAACATATACAGCAACCTTGGAATCAAATGCGGAAATCTTACCCTCGCGCCCATGTATCATTTTATCGTTCAGAACCGGGTCAATTTTTACACCGAAGTATTTCAGCCCGCGGCAAATCGAATAACGCAGGTGGGTCTGATTTTCGCCAAGGCCCGCTGTAAACACGATGCAGTCAAGGCCGTTCATCGCCGCCGCGTAAGAGCCGATGAATTTAATAATCTGGTAGCTCAGCATTTCATGCGCAAGAATGGCCCTTTTGTTTCCTTCAATTTCCGCCTTTGTTACATCACGGTCATCGCTGTAACCCGAAATACCGAGAAGGCCGGACTTTTTGTTCAGAATTTCGTTCATCTGTTCCGGGGTAAGGCCCTCTTTTTCCATAATAAAGGTTACAATGGACGGGTCGAGCGATCCGCAACGCGTACCCATCATGAAACCGTCCAACGGAGTCAGGCCCATGCTGGTATCGATTACTTCTCCGCCATGGATAGCCGCAATAGAAGAACCGTTCCCAATATGGCAGGTAACCATATCGATATCCTCAAGAGGCTGATGCATCAACTGCGCGCAGCGCGAGCTGACGTAACGGTGGGATGTGCCGTGGAAACCGTAGCGGCGAATTTTATACTTCTCATAATATTCATAAGGAATAGCAAACATATATGCCTTTTTCGGCATGGTCGAATGGAAAGCGGTATCAAAGACAACGCATTCCGGCACATCTTTTCCGAAAACTTTCTGGCAAGCAAGAATTCCCTGTAGCTCCGGGCCGTTGTGAAGGGGAGCCAAAGGAATTAATTCTTTTATTCCTTCAATAACATCATCATTAACATAAAGGGATTTGCTGAATTTTGCACCACCTTGAACCACACGGTGGCCGATTGCCGTAACCTCCGACAAATCCTTGATTACCCCAACCTGTTTATCCGTTAAGGCAGCCGTTACCAGCTTAAACGCATCGATATGGCTAGCCATTTCCACATTCAAATCTTTTTTGCGGCCATCCGCAGTTTTATGGCTGAATGTTCCTCCCTTAATGCCTATCCTTTCGCAATTGCCTTTTGCAAGCATTTCTTCCGTATCCATATCAATTAACTGATACTTTAAAGAAGAGCTGCCGGCATTGATTACCAGAATCTTCATACTTATTCCTCCTAAAATTACTTTTATGCTTGTATCGACATAAATAACACCATATACTATAATAGTACTACCACTTCGGAAATTCAAGGAGTTTATGAAAAATGCTTACTGCGGGGATTGTTTCTGAATTTAATCCGTTTCACCGCGGACACGCCGCACTCATATCGCGTACCCGTGAGGAAGGTGCTACGCACATTGTTGCGGTCATGAGCGGCAATTTTGTCCAACGTGGCGAACCAGCTATCCTTTCAAAATGGGCCAGAACCAGACAGGCGCTTTTGAACGGCGTTGATCTTGTATTGGAGCTCCCGCTTCCATGGGCGCTTTCCGGCGCGGAAACCTTTGCGTTCGGCGGGGTTTTCCTTCTGGATGCGCTTGGTGTCGACATATTGAGTTTTGGAAGCGAGTGCGGCCGGATCGACGAGCTGCAAAGTGCGGCAAAAGCGCTGAACTCCTCCAGTTTCCGCGACGCGATAAAAAACGAAATCAAAAACGGGGCGACCTTCGCAAAAGCAAGGCAGAACGCCATGAGCCAAATCGACGGCGAAGCCTCCCGCCTTCTTCGGGAACCCAACAATATTCTCGCGATTGAATATCTAAAGGCAGTAGACCGCCTACATTCCAAAGTGATCCCTTTTACGATTCAACGCATTGGGGCTGCACATGATGCGCAGGATGCCGTGAATGACATTGCCTCCGCTTCAAAGATACGGAAATGCATGCATACCGGGGAAAGCTTTGCCGCATGGATGCCGGAGAACGCGGCGGAAATCGCGCTGCGGGAAATCAAGGCGGGCAGCGCGCCGGTTTCTATTGGGACGGTGGAACGGGCCATCCTCGCAAAGCTGCGGGGTATGAGCCGCGAAGAATTCGCTTCCCTACCGGACATTAGCGAAGGCCTGGAAAACCGCATATACGATGCTTCCCGCCAAGCCTGCTCCCTTGACGAATTGTATTCGCTTATTAAATCCAAACGGTATACGCACGCGCGCATCCGCAGGATTGTGCTTTCCGCTTTTTTAGAATTAGATTCTTCTTTGAATAAAAGAGTCCCCCCCTATCTTCGCGTCCTTGGATTTAACAAACGGGGGACGGAAATTCTGCATTCGCGAAAATCCTCTGTAAAACTCCCTATTGTTACCAACACATCAGACATATTGTCCCTTGACAATGATGGGAAAAGTGTGCTTGAATTAGAAAGCAGGGCAACGGACCTGTATTCCCTTTGTTCCTCGCAGGCGGCGCCCTGTGGGCGCGACCGGACAACAGGTATTCTATCCATTTCGTCTTGATGCTGAAAGGATGTGTCTTAATTGTCTGTTGAAATAAAGGAAATCAAATACGAGAACTATGGGAAATGTTTGGAGATCAGCAATGGATTAATCGATGTTGTCGTTACAATCAATTTTGGACCGCGGATTGTGCGTTTCGGTTTTACGGGCGGATCGAATATCCTTTATAATGATTTGGAACGGAAATATACTGTACAGAACGAAAAAATTGAAGAGCGTTTCGGCAGGGACGCCGCCTTTTTATATTACGGGGGACACCGTATCTGGCTAAGCCCGGAAAAGATGCCGGACACCTATTACCCGGACAATGAACCGGTGGTTTACGGCATTTTGCCGGAAGGGGTTACCTTTACTCCACCCCGACAAAAGCAAACGGATATGCAGCTTAGCTTTGAAATTATTATGAGCGAAGGCACAACCGATATTATGGTCGTACACAGCGCGAAGAATGATTCGAAAGAAAAGCGTGCCTGCGCGCTATGGGCAGTCACCATGCTGAATGGAGGCGGAACGGAAATTCTTCCTTTCAATGCGGAGGGCGAAAATCTGATTTCCCCCAACCGGACCCTATCCCTTTGGCCCAATACGGATTTCCACGATAACCGGCTTTGCTTTGGCCATCGGTTCATCACCGTCCGGCATGAAAAAGAGAATGAAAAGCCCCTTAAAATCGGGCTGAATAATTTCCCCGGCTGGGCCTGCTATGCGAACGGCGATACCACGCTGGTCAAGCGATATGTGCACAGCCCGTCGGCCCCTTACCCGGATTACGGCTGTTCTTCCGAAACCTATCTGTGTAAGGATTTTATAGAAATGCAGACGCTAAGCCCGCTGTACAGTCTTGAGCCCGGAGAAGGCATCCGGCACGTGGAAAACCTGTTCCTGATGAAAACACCAGCTATATTCGACCCTTTAAATGAAGATAGTGTCCAAAAATTTGTACAGGAATTGAATTTATAGAGAAAGGCTTTGAACCTTAATGGTTCAAAGCCATCTTCATATGCAGTTATCTGCCCCTGTGTTTTTCTTTTTCTGGCGCAGTTCAAACCGCCGCTGTTCTTCCTCTTCCAACTGTTTCCGATTAAAAGATTTCCGTTCCAGTTTTCCCTTGCTCCTGCTGCAGCTTCAGGGCCTGCTGTGCTTGTGCCGATTCCGCTTTGCAATAATTGGCGGTTGATAAGCTACTGCAACCGTTTTGGATTGATTTTCTTTTATTCAATCTTTTGATTTTCCAGTAGAAATAGCTGTAAATCTCATAATCCTTTGATTCCGCACCGAACGTTACTTTCGCAGCTTCCAGCTTTCCATCGATCAGCTGTTCCATTACACCAACCCAGAAAGGGTTCTCAAAAAACACCGTAATTCTGCATTTGTCCATCTGAAGTTCCTCCCAAAAAACAACTTAACAAAGACTGGACAACCTTAGGAGGCAGGTTACTGACGGCTGATTGCCGCGTCTGGACTACCAACCAGAACTGTGTTTTTGTCTTTTCGAATCCTATCTTAACGGAATATCGGGCTCTTTTCGAGCCCACAACTTAGCATATGCTTGTTGTATTCGTCCACCCGCGCTGTAAAAAACCGGATCATTTCTTCCAGTTCCATTCTTTAACCTCCAGATAACAAAAGGGACGGCCAAAGCCGCCCCCGATTTTATTCATATTAAAGTGTTCCGAAAATGCGGTCACCGGCATCGCCAAGTCCCGGAACAATATAGCCGTTTTCGTTAAGATGATCGTCTACGGCAGCGCAATAAAGCTCTACATCCGGATGGGCAGCCGTAAATGCTTTTACCCCTTCCGGCGCTGCAATAATGCACATAAAGCGGATGCTCTTCGGGTTGCTGCGCTTAATGATTGTCACAGCGTCGATTCCCGAACCGCCGGTTGCAAGCATCGGATCCAGCACGATCACTTCGCGCTCGTTAATATCCAGCGGAAGCTTGCTGTAATATTCGACCGGCTGCAGGGTTTCGTGATCGCGGTAAAGGCCGATATGACCAACCTTCGCGGCAGGCACCATGCGGAGCACGCCGTCCACCATACCGAGGCCCGCTCTTAAAATCGGGACAAACGCGAGCTTTCTGCCCGCGATAACCTTCGTTTTTGTTTTGCTGATCGGTGTTTCGATCGTCGTTTCCTCCAAGGGTAAATCCCTTGTGGCCTCATAACACATCAGCATTGCGATTTCGCCTACCAGCTCGCGGAATTCCTTTGAGCCCGTATTTTTATCACGCAAAAACGTAAGTTTATGCTGGATGAGGGGATGATCCATAATAAAGACCTGTTTATTCATATCTGACAGCCTCCAAATTTAAAATTACAGCTCGCCGCGCTCGATCGCTGCGATTTCGTCGAGACGACGCTGATGGCGGCCGCCTTCAAACTCAGCATGCAGGAAAATCTTTGCAAGCTCAACTGCTTTTGCTTCGTCAATAACCCTTCCGCCCAGGCAGAGGATATTCGCGTTGTTGTGACGACGCGTCATTTCCGTGCAGTATGTGTCGGAGCAAACAGAGGCGCGGATTCCTTTCACCTTATTGGCGGCAATGCTCATTCCAATGCCTGTCCCGCAGCAAAGGATCCCGCGTTCCGCTTCTCCATTTATAATACAATGTGCAACCTTCGCCGCAATCGGCGCATAGTCAACGGAAGCTTCGTCAAACGTTCCGAAATCTTTATATTCGATGTTCTCGTTTTCCAAATACTTTTTGATCGCTTCTTTTAACTGCAATCCGCCATGATCTGCTCCTAAAGCTATCATTTGTTTTCTCCTTCTATACGTTTTTTAAGTTCGCGCTCCGCTTGCGGCGGGCGTAGATAAACCGGCATCAGAGCTGCGGAAGATACTGCTCCGCCCTGCTCATATACTTTGCACGCGGCTTTCGCAACGCCGCAGGCACGCTGGTACAGCAGCGGCTCGGGCGGCAAAAGCGCATGAAGACTTTGAAACCGTTCATTATTATAGCACAATTTTGCGCCGTCTCCAACAAGCATCAGCGGTTTTGCGAATTTTTTACATTCCTCCGCCAAATCCAGAATGGAGATCGCCCGGTCTTCCGTAATTCTTTCCATTCTTCCGTCGTGTGCACTAAAAACCGCATTATAAACCTGCCCGCAGCGCGCGTCCATAACCGCGCATACCGTACAGTCCATATGTTCAAGATTCCGCGCCATTGCTTCCAACGTGGACACGCCCACACAGGGCTTGTCTTGCGCCATGGCAAGGCCCTTGACGCTCGCGATGCCGATACGGACTCCCGTAAAGGATCCGGGGCCGGAACTGACCGCAAACAGATCCACGCTCTGTAAATCCGCGCGCGTGCATTTCAGCACATTATCAATCATCGGCATCAGCGTCTGGCTGTGTGTCAGCTTCGTGTTAATATAAAATTCACCCAGCACTTTTCCGTCCTCAACCAATGCCGCGGACGCCGCGGTCGCCGACGAATCAATCGCCAGTATTCTCATAGTTCCATCCCCTCAATATGAAAAATGCGTTCGTTTTCGCCTTCGCCCTGCCGGATTTCAATGCGGATTGCATCCTGCGGAAGCGCGGCTTCAATATTTTCGCTCCATTCGATTACCAGAACGCCCCCGCTCTCCAGATAATCAAAAAAACCGGTGGAGTACAGGTCGTCCCAACCGGACACGCGGAACATATCAAAATGGTAAACGTCCAACCTGCCGTGGTATTCATGAACCAGCGCAAACGTCGGGCTGGAAACCCCTTCGGAAATTCCCAATCCCCTTGCAAGCCCGCGCGTAAAGGCTGTTTTTCCCATGCCCATTCCGCCGAAAAGCGCAATCACCTCGCCGCCGGAAAGCTTTTCCGCTATTTTCACGCCGAGCGCTTCTGTTTCAGCCAACGAAGATGTCATTATGTCCCGCATAGCAGTCCCCTTGTAACTTAAAATAATCCTGAAATTCTTCCCTGTGCATCCACATCGATTTTTTCGGCGGAAGGCACCTTGGGCAGTCCGGGCATTGTGAGAATATCACCCGCGTAGGCCACGACAAAACCGGCCCCGTTCGAAAGGCGCAAGTCGCGGATGGTAATTCGGAATCCGGCCGGCCTGCCTAACAAAGCAGGGTTATCCGATAAGGAATACTGCGTTTTCGCAATGCAGACCGGCAGTATATCCCCGCCGAGCGCTTCAATATCCCGCAAGGCTTTTTCCGCCTGACTTGTATAATCCACACCGTCCGCGCCGTATATCTCTTTTGCAATGCACTCAATTTTCTGTTTAATGGTGGAATCCGCCGAATAAATCGGCTGGAAATTGGACGGCTTCTCAGCCGCTTCGCACACCTTTCTCGCTAAATCCACGCCGCCTGCGCCGCCTTTTGCAAAAACCTCGGACAGCGCGAAATCCGCACCGTTCTCACGGCAGTAGTTCTCGATATAGCTCAGTTCCGCTTCGAAATCATTGTTAAAGCGGTTAATCGCAACAACAACCGGGACGCCGTATTTCTTCATGTTGGAAATGTGCGCGCCCAGATTGGCAATTCCCTTTTTCAGCGCATCGAGGTTTTCCAACGCAGTTTTATCCTTTGGAACGCCGCCGTTGTATTTCAAGGCGCGCGCGGTGGCTACAATCACAATCGCGTTAGGCTTTAATCCCGCAAGGCGGCATTTAATATCGAGGAACTTTTCCGCACCGAGGTCGGAACCGAATCCTGCCTCCGTAATGCAGTAATCGGCAAGCTTAAGCGCCAGACGCGTCGCCCTTACGGAATTGCACCCGTGGGCAATATTCGCAAACGGCCCACCGTGCATGATAACCGGCGTTCCTTCCAGCGTCTGCACCAGGTTCGGATAAATCGCATCCTTTAAAAGCGCGGCCATCGCTCCTTCCGCTTTTAAATCACGCGCATAAACGGGCGCGCCCTCATAAGTATAGGCAATCAAAATCTTTCCAAGCCGTTCCTTCAAATCCAGCAAGTCGGAAGCAAGGCAGAAAATCGCCATAACCTCCGTCGCAACCGTAATGCAGAAGCTATCCTCACGCGGAACCCCGCTCATTTTCCCGCCGAGTCCAATCACAATATTCCGTAAAGCGCGGTCGTTCATATCGAGGCAGCGCTTGATTAAAATCCTGCGCGGGTCAATTCCAAGGACATTCCCCTGCTGCATATGGTTGTCGAGCATGGCGCAGAGAAGGTTGTTCGCGGAGGTAATCGCATGAAAATCACCGGTAAAATGCAGGTTGATGTCCTCCATCGGCACTACCTGCGCGTAACCGCCGCCGGCGGCCCCGCCCTTGATGCCGAATACTGGCCCAAGGCTTGGTTCCCGCAGGGCGATAACCGCTTTTTTGCCGATTTTTTTCATTGCTTCCCCAAGACCGGCCGTTGTCGTGGTTTTTCCCTCGCCCGCCGGAGTCGGGTTGATCGCCGTTACCAGGATGAGTTTGCCGTCCTTCTTGGAGGCAAGTCTGTTGTAGAGAGAGTCATTCAGCTTCGCTTTATACCGGCCGTAAGGTTCTAGCTCTTCCTCATGAATATCGAGTTCGGAAGCAACCTGTGCAATCGGTAAAAGCTTTGCCTGCTGCGCTATTTCGATGTCAGTTAGCATTCGTGCATCTCCTCACAAAAAATATGTCAAAATTATAGCATATTTTTCAATAAAAAAGAACCATACCGCGGCAATTTTTGAATTTTCCCGGAAAACAGCAGGCGCCAAATTCCATATATTTCTCTTATCATATGAAAAAAGCTCCAGTTGATTCATGCCTGCTAAAACAATTTATCTACCGGTTTTTTATTTGCACTACCACGGCTATGGCACCGAGAGAATTCGAGCAAACGGCGTGAGAAAACCTCCAGTTGCTTATACTGTGGTTTTGCAGCCAACAGTCAGCAAAGGAGGTTTCTAAAGAATTATATCAAACTATGTAATGCAGGTAGCATTGATTCTCCGCTAGAATTTATGCTGAAGCGACACTTTATCGGGGCTTACTTTATGCATATAAACACTCATTACCAATCCAAAACCAAAGTAAAGACAGGACGCCGACGAACCGCCCGCGCTGAAGAATGGCAGGGTAACGCCCATAACCGGAAGTAGACTAAGGCACATCCCCAGATTGAACAATGCCTGTGCCGCAACCATCCCGAAAAAGCCGAAGCAGATAGAACTTCCAAGGCAGTCCGGCGATTTCCTCGCAATTCGCAGAGTACGGAAAAGGAGAAGAGTCAGAAGAAGAAGAATCAGCATACAGCCAACAAATCCGAGCAATTCTCCTGCTACAGAAAAAATAAAGTCTTTTTCCTGTACCGGAACAACTTTTTTGCTGACACGGGTATCACTATTAAACAAACCGCGTCCCCAAAACTGGCCGCTGCCAATGGAAAGCATCCCGCGGTACTGCTGGTACCCATCTTTAAGAGGATCATTTTCCGGATGAAGAAAGGAAGTAAGCCGCATTTTCTGATAGTCTTTTAATATATATTGCCATGCAATGGGAAAACCAATGGCAATTGCAGCAAAAACCGCTGCAAAATAGCGAAGTTGCACCCCGGCACCGAAAGTCATGCTCAGGAACATACAAAAGAAAATAACCGCTGTTCCGTCGTCCCCTTGAAAATGGACTAAAAGAATTGGAACCATTGCATGGCAGGCAAGGAGAATAACCTGCGGAAAAGACTCGAGCAGTTCCCGTTTCTTTAATTCCGACAGGTGCTTGGAAAAGGTAATCATAAAACCGATTTTAACCAGTTCGCTGGGTTGGAATGTTCCTCCGGGCAGCTTAATCCAAGCTTTCGCATTGATGCCGCCGCTGCTTGTAACCGCCACACCAAAGATGTGGGTATAAACAATTAGAAAAAGGCAAAAGCCGGCTACAAGATACCAATAATTCGCAATTTCCCGGTAATCAATCAACGTTAAAAAAATTGCTCCGCAATACCCAATTACGATAGCGATAAGCTGTACCGTAAAATAGGATCTACCCGAAGAACTCGGCGGGATGGGTTTCAGCAGTAAAAGGCTGTAAGCCGAAATGGATAGCATAATCAGCCAATACAATTTATCGGTTTGTTTAAAATAATTTATGATCGGTTTCATTACTCGCATAGTTTCCCCTTTTTATTGTATAAGAGCCCCATAAACGATCAATAAGCAATTGATTAAGAAAACAACTTGTCCTGCAATTTTTTGGCCTTTGAGCGCCTCTGCTTGGTTGCCTCCGCATTAATGCTCACCGTACCCTCCGCATCGTTTACGTCGAGCACGTCACCCTCACGCACCCCCTCCGGCAGCTCGGAAACCTCGATTGCAAAAAATTTCTGATCCTTGTCCTCGCAAATAGCATAGGTGCCTTCAAAACGGTCGATGATCAAGGTTCTCATAACACATTCCCCTTTATTTTCTTTTATTAAACTACTTTTCTGTTAAAACAGTAATTTTCTCCCCGTCGCTCATAAAAACAAGCGTACCGCTTACATCAGTCCGATACACCGGAATGTTCGCGTCCCACAATCTTTTCAGCACATCCCTTTTGGGCAGGCGGCTGGTATCGCGGGCCACGGAAATCACCGCAAAATTCGGCTGAACCGCACGCAAAAACGGTTCCGAAGTGGAAGTGGAGCTGCCATGGTGGCCAATTTTCAGCACATTTGCGGAAAGGTTTTCCCATTTTTCCATAAGATCCCGCTCCTCTTCCTTCTCCGCATCGCCCATTAACAGGAACCGGTTTTTTCCAAAAGTAAGCATTAAAATAATCGAATTGTTATTCGTGCTGTCCCCGGTTTTAACCGGCGCGAGCACTTTTATTTTTAAACTCCCTAACTGCATGGATTCGCCGCAGAAAGGGCTTCGCCCCGCAGTATCCGTTTGCCTGAGGGCAGTCTGCACAGCGGCATATTCCTCCCCCTGCGGTATAAGGTTTTGGGGAACATCAGGAGCAAAATAGCTTCCGACCTGATAATGACGGATGATATAGCCAAGGCCGCCGATATGGTCTGCGTCCGGGTGCGTGTTAAAAACGAAATCCAGTTTTTTCACATCCCGCCGATCGAGATACTCCGCAATCCCCTCGCCGCAGTCCTGCGTTCCTCCGTCAACAAGCATATATTTCCCTTCGCAGGCAACAAAGATACTGTCCGCTTTCCCAACGTCCAGCACATGTATGGAAAGCGGAGCATTGTCCGCAGCCGCGGCAAAATCCGTTAAACCGAAGAAACGGAAGATATGCCGCCAGGAAGCCTCCGTGCCAAACGGGAGGAAGGAAACAAGCAGGCCAACCGCCAAAAATACCAGCAGGGTTATTTTCAGCACTTTTTTGCTGTTTTTTTGCTGCTCCATTTCCGCGCTTCCTCCCGCTTTGAACGTATAGCGCACCACATCAAAAGCTGCGTAAACAAGCCTGCCCGCCATCAGAACGCCGCGCTGCCGACAAACAGCTTTATTTTTGCTCTTCGCTTTCTTTTTTGTCGGCCTGTTGCATGGTCATTTCCAGCCACTGCTGATAGGTAATTAGCACCTGGCGCGGCTTTGAGCCTTCGTGAGGACCCACAACTCCCATTTGTTCCATTTCATCGATCAATCTGCCTGCCCGAGCGTAACCAAGGCGCAGACGACGCTGGAGGAGGGAGGTGGAGGCCTGTCCAGCTTCCACAACGCATTTTATGGCTTCGGGTATCATCGGGTCGGTATCTTCTCCAAGCGCGCCGTCGGAACTACTGTCCTTTTCCGCAACGGCGTTTTTCTCGATTTCCTCCGCTATATCCTTATCGTACCCGGCTTCCTGTGTTTTCTTGACATAGTTAACCACGGATTCAATTTCACTATCGCTTACAAAACACCCCTGTATACGAATCGGTTTTTGCGAACCGACCGGTGAAAACAGCATATCGCCCCGGCCCAGCAGCTTTTCCGCTCCGCCCATATCCAGAATGGTGCGGGAGTCAACCTGTGAGGATACGGCAAACGCGATCCGGCTTGGTATGTTCGCTTTGATAATACCCGTAATAACATCGACGGACGGACGCTGCGTCGCAATCAGGAGGTGCATGCCCGCAGCGCGCGCCATCTGTGCCAAACGGCAGATGGAATCCTCCACCTCATTCGGCGCAGCCATCATCAAATCCGCCAGCTCGTCAATAATAATTACAATCTGCGGAAGACGCGGCATGGGCTGGCCGTTTTCGTCCTTATACCCGTTGGAAGCAGCCAGCGTATTGTAACCGTTCAGATCGCGGACATTTTTCTCTGCAAAAATTTTGTAACGCTTCAGCATTTCGTTCACCGCCCAACCCAAAGCACCCGCCGCCTTGCGCGGATCGGTGACAACCGGAACCAAAAGCTGCGGGATTCCATTATAAATGCCAAGCTCAACAACCTTCGGGTCGATCATCAAAAACCGCACTTCTTCCGGGGTGGCCTTATATAAAAGACTGATAATAAATGAATTGATGCATACCGATTTTCCCGAACCGGTTGAGCCGGCAATTAGCAGGTGGGGCATTTTTGCCAGATCCGCCGTCGCTACCTCGCCCGCAATATCGCGCCCTAGGACGACGGTAAGGCGGCTCTTGGCGGTACAGAAGCTGTTGGATTCGATCAGCTCCCGCATACGCACAATACTGACTTTTTTATTCGGAACCTCAATTCCGACGGCGGCCTTGCCCGGAATAGGCGCTTCAATACGCACGCCCGAAGCGGCCAGATTCATGGCGATATCATCCGATAAATTCGTAATTTTACTGATTTTCACACCTGCGGCAGGTTGCAGTTCATAACGCGTTACCGCCGGTCCGCGGCTGATGTCCACAATTTTTGTCTGAACACCAAAGCTTTTCAGCGTTTCCACCAGCATCCGGCTGTTGGTTTTCAATTCCTCTGCAATTTCCTGTTCGTTTGTCACCTTCGTTGTTTCCAGCATCGTGATCGGCGGGAAATGGTACGATCCGTCCTGCGGCGGTTCGTCGGCAAACATCGTCATCTGCATGGAAGCGCCGACAGGTGGCTTTGCTTTTTCAGGCTTGGGCGCGGACTTCTTCACCGCTTCAAGAACAGCCGCCGAAGGCTCTGGTTTTTCGCCGGAATCCGGCACGGAAGCCGGATTGTTTTCCACTTTCTCGACAACCGGTTCTTTCACCCCGAACACTTTTTCCAGCTGATCGAGCTTTTCATTTTTCCCTTTTTTGTTCTTTGCCTTCAGGCGCTGCGTAATATCCTCCTCGTCGAGAGGAATGTCAATATACGCATTTTCCTTACGGGCGCGTTCAATCGCCCGCTGCTCATATGCATTGCTAAGATTCGCGGCAACCATGTCGGCCGGTTTCGTTATCGCACGGAAGAGCTGTATGAGGCTGGTTCCGGTTAAAATCATAATCGCTACGAAAAGGGCCAAGATGATCACAATTTTCGCGCCGACGGAACCGAGCGCCGCGACAATGGGGATTCCGAACAAACCACCAAATAGGCCCGCGCCGGAGCGCTGCATCCCCAAATTATAAAGTTTCACAAGCTGGTTTTGCAGCGATTGCAGCGACGCTTTATCCGAAGCGGAAAAAATATAGACCGCCGAACAAAACAGGGTAATGATTACCACCATTAGAACGACCCTGCCGCCAAGCCAATGGTTCTGACGTTCTAAAGCGGTGACAATCGATATGTAAAACAATAAAATCGGCCAGATAATGGCGCAGCTTCCAAACAAACCCAAGAGCGCGTTGTGGCACCAAAGCCAGATATGGTCGCCCGGGATCAGGACAAGGCAAGCCATTAAAATGGACGCAGCAAATATCACAATCGCGTTAATCTGATTGCGCTGCTTTTTATATTCTGGATCCCTAGTCGGTTTTTTTTCCGCGTTTTTGGCCATATGCTGCGCTTTTGGCGTACGGCCCGCGCGGGCGGGTGCTTTCTTTTTTACACTATGTTTCCGATTTGCCACTAATTTCTCACCTTATAATTTTAGTATTCCGTATGTTTTCCGTATACCCTTAAAATTGCAGAGCCGCACCGGTAATTGCGTTCACACCGGTGTGATGCTCCATAATGCCAAGTACCAAAACGGTAACGCCTAAAACAAACGTGTACATAACAAAGATATGTAATTTATTGGTAGTAACCATCCAGCGAAGAAGCTTAATTGCCAGAAAGCCCACAACCGCGGACGTAATCACGCCCGCAAGGATCGCCGCCATGGAAATTCCCATTGGCTCATGCACCGCGTCCTTCAGTTCTAGAACCGCCGCAGCCAGAATGGAGGGGATCCCGATTACAAAAGAATAGTCGAGAGCCGTCTGACGATTCACGCCGCGTATCAGTCCGGCAGAAAGCGTGGAACCGGAGCGGGAAAGTCCGGGAAATACGGCGGCAACGCACTGGACCAGTCCAACGGTAAGCGCATCCGGTGCATTGAACTGTTTTCTGCCGCCGGTGCGCCCGTTCCTCGCATGACGAGCGTCCGAACGGTCGCCTGTCATAATGCCAAATGTCAGCAAAATGCTCGTAATCACCAACGCAGCGCCTTCGATAACGATGTCACTATCGGACGCCCATCGATCCGCAAAGTCCTTTAGCTTCATGCTTGTTCCGGGAACAGGTAAAAACAAAAGGAAGAGAGGCATAAGGCCAATGATCAGCATAATTAGCATCCGTCGGTCCGGATTCATTTTACTCCATTTGAACCGACCCGTAAAAAGGTCGCGGACTGTAAGAAAAAATTCGCAGATAAGCCGGCCGACCAGCCGGTAATAAACCACCAGAACCGCTAACAGCGTACCAATATGTAACATAACATCAAAAAAGAGGCCAGGTACCTGTACGCCCATAAAATGCTGTGCAAGTGATAAATGCCCGCTGCTGGAAACCGGCAAAAATTCCGTTGCACCTTGTATAATTCCCTGTATGATTGCTTGCAGTACCGTCATGAACAATAATCCCCCTATGTAAATTTAAGATGAAGAATGAATATTGAATTTCTCATTTTCATTCTTCATCCATGGTCAGGAAAGATATTCCATATTATCTGCAGCCGGCGATTCGCTTCGCTTTTCGCGTACTCTTCTGGTTTTCACTTCCGCTTTTTTCCGCTGCGGTTTGCTTCCCTGTATTTTATCCGCTTTATATCGATCAATCATACCGTAAAGATAGTCAATCGCATCCGAAAGACTTCCAAGCGAATCGATCAATCCCTCGGCAACCGCATCGTTGCCGTCCAGAATGGTGCCGACATCCATTACCAGTTCCTGGGTATTCATGGAAAGCTCATGGAACCGCTCCGCCGTAATTTTGGAATTCCTTGTAACAAACCGGGTAATGCGTTCCTGCATGCGCTGAAAGTACTCCAGCGTCTGCGGCACGCCCAGAAGCATTCCGTTCATGCGCACCGGATGAATGGTCATTGTCGCGCTCGGCGCAATAAAAGAGCGCTTTGCCGCAACGGCAAGCGGCACCCCGATGGAATGCCCTCCCCCAAGCACCAGCGAAACAGTCGGCTTGCGCATCCCGGCCACCAGCTCCGCCAAAGCAAGGCCTGCCTCCACGTCGCCGCCCACCGTATTTAATATGATAAGAAGACCGTCGATGGCGGGATCTTCCTCTATTGCGACAAGCAAAGGAATGACATGCTCGTATTTTGTTGTTTTATTTTGAGAAGGAAGAATAAAATGCCCCTCGATCTGCCCAATAATGGTCAGGCAGTGAATGCGGTACTTTCCGTTTCCGGTAATGACGGAACCGGTATCGACGATCTGGTTGGTTTGTTTTTCATTTTTTTCCGCTTCTTTGATATCCTTTTCATTTTCTGAACGATCTTTCGGATTCAAATTCCGCACCTCCCTACTGCATTATTGTACCGTAAGAAGGCGATTCTCATACACGAAAATATTTCTTTCAGAATATCAGTTTTTATTATAACATTTGTTGCGGTATTCAGCAAGAAAAGAAAGGCGCAAGAAATAATAAGTAATATGACCCAATATGAACGGATACATTGACAATTCCAATTTTTTATTAGATAATAGTTATATATTTAACATAACGATTGGGAGGAAATTAAGATAATGGGCCTGACACTAGCACAAAAAATCATTCAGTCTCATCTTTTGAGCGGAGAAATGACACCAGGCAGTGAAATCGGTTTAAAAATAGATCAGACTCTGACGCAGGATGCCACCGGAACGATGGCTTATCTGGAATTCGAAGCGATGGGCGTTCCTCGTGTAAAAACGGAACGTTCCGTGGCCTATATCGATCACAATACCCTCCAGACCGGCTTTGAAAACGCCGACGACCACCGCTTTATTCAATCCGTTGCGAAAAAGCACGGAATTTATTTTTCTAGGCCGGGCAACGGCATCTGTCACCAAGTCCATTTGGAACGGTTCGGCATTCCGGGAAAAACATTAATCGGCTCCGACAGCCATACCCCGACCGGAGGCGGCATCGGAATGCTTGCCATGGGCGCGGGCGGCCTTGACGTCGCGGTTGCCATGGGCGGCGGCGCATATTACATTACTATGCCGAAAATGCTGCGGATTAATTTGACCGGAAAACTTTCCCCATGGGTTTCCGCAAAGGATATTATTCTGGAGGTTCTGCGGATACTGACCGTAAAAGGCGGCGTGGGAAAAGTGGTAGAATACGGCGGGGAAGGCATCGCCACCTTGAGTGTTCCGGAGCGCGCAACCATTACGAATATGGGCGCGGAGCTCGGCGCGACGACCTCTATTTTTCCGTCGGATGAAATCACAAGAGAATTTTTAAAGGCGCAGGGCCGGGAAAAAGATTGGATTGAACTGAAGCCGGACGACGACGCGGTCTACGACGAAACCATTACAATCAATTTGTCCGAGCTCGTGCCGATGGCGGCGTGCCCGCACAGCCCTGACAAAGTGAAAAAGGTCGAGGAACTCGGTGAAATGAAGATTGATCAGGTGTGCATCGGCTCCTGCACAAACTCTTCCTACCGCGATTTAATGCTCGTTGCTTCTATTTTGAAAGGGAAAACAATCAATCCCAATGTCAGCCTTGCAATTGCGCCCGGTTCCAAGCAGGTTTACACCATGCTTGCGCAAAACGGCGCGCTTGCCGACCTAATTTCCGCCGGTGCGCGTATTCTGGAATGCGCGTGCGGACCATGCATTGGAATGGGGCAGTCCCCGAACTCAGCCGGTATTTCCCTTCGTACATTTAACCGAAATTTCGAAGGCCGCTCTGGTACGGCCAACGCGCAGATTTACCTGGTCAGCCCGGAAACCGCCGCGGCTTCCGCTATTACTGGCGTGCTGACCGATCCGCGTACACTTGGAAAAGAAAAGCCCGTAGAAATGCCCGAACATTTCTATATAAATGATAATCTGATTGTTCCGCCTGCCAGCGAAAGCGAAGCCAAGGATGTTGAAATCCTTCGCGGGCCAAATATCAAGGAATTCCCCGTAACAACAGCGCTTCCGCAAAGCATTGCGGCAAAAGCCCTCTTAAAGGTCGGCGATAACATTTCGACCGATCATATCATGCCCGCCGGTTCAAAAATTCTTCCGTACCGTTCCAATATTCCTTACCTTTCCAATTTCTGTTTCGCCGTATGCGATAAGGAATTCCCCGAACGGTGCAGGCACAACGGAAAGGGCATTATCATCGGCGGCGCGAATTACGGGCAGGGTTCTTCCCGTGAGCATGCGGCGCTGGTTCCGCTGTACCTCGGCATCAAAGCGGTCATTGCGAAAAGTTTCGCGCGGATCCATTGCGCGAATCTGGCCAACGCGGGTATTATCCCCCTAATGTTCAAAAACGAAAAAGATTATGACGCCGTCGACCAGATGGACGAGTTGGAGCTTCCGGATATCCGCAAGGAAATTGAAAGCGGGACAACGGTTTTAGTGAAAAACCGTACAAAGGGAACCACTTTTGAAGCAGAAGCTGTGTTAAGCGAACGCCAGCGAAAAATGGTTCTTGCCGGCGGCCTGCTGAATTATACCCGGGAAAACAGCGGCAAATAAAGCCGAAATCGAAAATAACGGAGGGTTTTCATAATGAATAAAATTAAGATGTCAACGCCGCTGGTCGAGATGGACGGCGACGAAATGACAAGAATTATCTGGAAGATGATAAAAGATATTTTAATACTCCCCTATGTTGACCTGAAAACGGAATATTACGACCTCGGCTTGAAAAACCGCGATGCAACAAACGATAAAGTAACTTATGATTCTGCAATGGCCACAAAGAAATACGGTGTTGCCGTAAAATGCGCAACCATCACGCCGAACGCCGACCGGGTAAAAGAATACAATCTGAAGGAAATGTGGAAATCACCGAACGGTACGATTCGCGCCATCTTGGACGGCACCGTGTTCCGCGCCCCTATCGTGGTAAAAGGAATCGATCCTCTGGTAAGCAACTGGAAAAAACCGATCACCATCGCGCGCCACGCTTACGGCGATGTTTACCGCAATGTGGAAATGACGGTTCCTGCCGGTGCAAAGGCGGAGCTGGTCGTGACAAAAGAGGACGGCTCCGAAGATCGCGCGCTGGTTCACGATTTTAAAACGCCCGGTATCCTTCAGGGACAGCATAATATTGACCAAAGCATTGAAAGCTTTGCAAAGGCCTGTTTTCAGTATGCACTGAGCACAAAACAGGATCTGTGGTTCTCCACCAAGGATACGATTTCGAAAAAATACGACCACCGCTTTAAGGATATTTTCAACGACCTGTATGAAGCGGAATTCAAACAAAAATTCGAAGAAGCCGGCATCACTTATTTCTACACCTTAATTGACGATGCGGTCGCACGCGTTATCCGTTCGGAAGGCGGCTATATCTGGGCCTGCAAGAACTATGACGGCGATGTAATGAGCGATATGGTCGCAACCGCGTTTGGAAGCCTTGCCATGATGACGAGCGTTCTTGTATCTCCCGAAGGAGTATACGAATATGAAGCGGCGCACGGGACTGTACAGCGCCACTATTATAAGCATTTAAAGGGTGAAAAAACATCCACCAACTCAATGGCAACGCTTTTTGCCTGGACAGGCGCGCTGAAAAAGCGCGGCGAGCTCGATCATCTTCCCGAGCTTGTCAGCTTTGCGGAAAAGCTTGAAACAGCCTCCATTCAGACAATTGAAAATGGTATCATGACTGGCGATCTTGCCGGTCTTTCAACGCTGCCTAAGAAAACGACGGTCGATACCGAAACGTTTTTACAGGAAGTCAATAAAAGCCTATTAAAGCTTTTATAATTTGATACAGCACACTACGGAGGTTAACGTATGCCAAAACGTGAAAATATTTCAATGTCGGTAATCAGAAGATTGCCGCGGTATTATCGTTTTTTAACGCATTTGAAGGAAAAAGGGGTAACCCGCATTTCCTCTACCGAATTGTCCGTAAAGCTGGGGCTTACCGCCTCCCAGATCCGGCAGGATCTGAACTGCTTCGGCGGTTTCGGCCAGCAGGGCTACGGCTATATTGTGGATCAGCTCTGTGATGAGATCGGAAATATTCTCGGGCTTTCCAACCGCTATAAAACGATTCTGATCGGTGCCGGCAACCTTGGAAGAGCGATTGCGACCCATATGCAGTTTGAGGAAGAGGGGTTTGAGCTGATTGGCATTTTCGACAGTTCCCCCAGCAAAACAGGCACTCGGATAAACGGGAAAATCGTTATGGATACGACGGAACTGGAGGATTTCTGTGAAAAAGAAAAACCGGTCATGGCAATCCTGTGTATCCCGCGCGAGGGCGTACATTCGATTCTGGAGCGCCTTTACAGCCTAGGAGTTCGAAACTTTTGGAATTTCAGCCATTATGACATTTCCATGCGTTATGAGGATACGGTGGTTGAAAATGTACATCTGAACGACAGCTTAATGACGCTTTGCTACCGGATTTCCAACCCGAACAACAAATAATAGAATACTTAACAATACTTATGGGAAGGGCTTATGTCCTTCCCTTTTTTGTTCAGGCGAATTTGTTCTCATTTTCATCTTTTCTTTTTAATAAAATTATGGTACTATGTTTGTGATTATTAAGGAGGTATTCTAATGAATCCAATAATTATCGCTCTAATAGCCATCGTCCTGATTCTGCTCTTCTGGGCAGTCGGTATGTATAACCGGCTGGTTTCCCTGTCCGTCCGGGTGGACAACGGATGGGCCCAGGTGGATGTACAGCTTAAAAAACGGTTCGACCTGATTCCAAATTTAGTGGAAACCGTAAAAGGGTACGCGACCCATGAAAAAACAACGCTTGAGGAAGTGACAAAGTGGCGCGGCGCGGCAATAAACGCAAAAACACCCGAGGAAGCAATGGAAAACAACGCGAAGCTTTCCCGTGCGATCGTCAATTTGTTTGCAACCGCGGAACAGTACCCGGATTTAAAGGCAAACCAAAACTTTCTTGATCTTCAGTCGCAATTAAAGGATATTGAAGGCAAAATTGCCATGGCTCGCCAATTCTATAACGATACAGCCATGAAGTATAACGAGTATGTCCTGCATTTCCCGTCAAATCTCATCGCTTCTATGTTCCATTTCGGTCAGAAAAAATACTTTGAAATTGCGGAAGCAGACAAAGCGGTACCGCAGGTTAAATTTTAATACATCCCTTTTGGAGGAAACCATGGGCAATTTGTGCAGAAATGCAAGGAAGAGGAGCGCCGCGGCTTTTCTTGCCGTAGTGTTTATCTTTTTCACCCTTGCCGGCTGTTCGGATAGTTACAAGCGCAATTCGAAACAGACACTAGAAAAGCTGGATATTGCTTCGGAGCTCTTAACAAACGGGGATCTGCGGGTAACAGAAACCTGGTGTGTCAATTTAGAAAAGCGCCAAAAAACATATTCGAACATTTATAAAACATTTGAGAAAAATATCCGCCCAAACAGCATAACCAATTTCGCCGTATATGACTTGGACAATAAAACGAAGTATGCATTTCGCGACGATATTCATCCCGAAGCCGTAACCGGATTAGAGAATGTATGCTATATTTATAATTCCGGAAATAAAACGGAAATCGGCTGGTTCATGCCGCAAATCAAAAGTGGGATCCGCAATTTTAAAATTTCCTACACCATCAAAAACATTGTCAGCGTTTATCAGGATACTTCTGTATTCTACAATGCGTTTGTCGGAGAGAACTTTACGCTGCCGATTACTGAACTGCACGGTTCCGTTGCAATTCCGTCCGGTGCAAAAGCGGGTTCGGTAATGGCCTGGCTGCACTGCACGGCGCAAAGCAATCTCACGGTTTCTTCCAGCCGGATCACCTTTACAGCAAAGGAAGTCCCGCCGAAAACAATGGTCGAAACGCGCATCTGCATGCCTGTTTCCCTATTCCCCGATTCTGATAATAAGCTTGCTTCAAAAGCCCTTGAAAATATTAAAAAAGAAGAAGAAACTTGGGCAGCCCAGTGGGCGCAAAAACAAAAACTGGCATATATCGTCGGCATCGTGGACGCCGTATCCGGAGTGATACTTGCAATCGGCGGCATCCTGCTTTTCCTATTGTTAAATAAGAAATCAAAACCTTACGAGACAAACGCCCCCGAATACACACGGGAGATACCGGAAAGCAACTCGCCGGGTGGGATCGCAAACTTGTTTTACTTTTACAGCGGCGGCGTAACAGAGCAGGTGCAGGGACGGATTTTCAGCGCTACACTGATGAGCCTTGCGTGGAAAGGTTACGTGCGTTTTGAATCCGTTGAAAAGAAAGATTTTTTGGTTGAAATTACCGGAAATGAAAAAAACGTCCCTCTTACATTAAGCGAACAGGAATTCTATGAGATGATATCCTCCGTCGCGTCGGAAACCGGCGGCAGTTTCACTATGCGCCAATTCAAGGCATACGCAAAGAAACATTATCAGTATATCGACTCCAGTATTCAGAATTTCCTGCAGCAGACCAAAAAGGAAATTGCCGACCGGGGGTATTATGAGCGCAAGCCCAGTTATTTAACAGCTGCTACACTCGGAGGAATTTTCAGCATTGTGGCGGCAATCCTTATATTGTTTTTTACACAGGGATGGCTGCTCTATCTGTCAATCGGTATGCTGATTTCTGGCATTTTGCTGCTGATTGCTTCCAACCGGCGACCCCGCCTCAGCCAGAAGGGCGAATACGATTACGCCGTATGGCAGGGCCTGAAAAAATACATGCTTGAGTTTTCGCGTATGACGGAGTATGGCGTTCCAGAGCTTGCTTTGTGGGAGGAATATCTGGTATACGCGACCATGATGGGCATATCGAAAAAAGTTTGCAAACAACTGAAAATGGTCTATCCTCAGTTAAATGACGACGCTTATCTGAACACCAACTTCGGCACAAGCTATCTTTACTATATGTTGGGCCATTCGTCCGGCGCGCACGGATTCCAGTCCGCCGGAAGCGACTTCGGCACTTACCTGGGTACCACAATCAGCAATATCAGCACTTCGGCCACGAGGCTAGCCCATCCCCCGGCATCCGGAAGCGACAGCTTTGGCGGCTTTGGAGGCGGCGGTTTCGGAGGCAGCGGTTTTGGCGGAGGAGGCGGCGGCTTCGGCGCAGGCGGAGGCGGTGGCGTCCGCTAACCCCCTTAAGCCATAAAAAAGGGATCTTTGGTTTGCGGAAGGTTCCCTTTTGTTTTCTCAGTATAATTTTGCGCTGCCTTTTGACCCGAAGAAAAGCATAAACAAAAGGACAACACAAAGCGGCGCTTTATGCTCTCAAAAAGGGTCTCCGGCAAAGCCGGAGACCCTTTAATCATGTTCTTAATGATGGGAGAGGTCGCGGTATGCAACTGCTGCGCCTACAAGCCCTTTGAAAAGCGGATGCGGGCGGTTGGGGCGGGATTTGAATTCCGGATGGAATTGAGAGCCCATAAACCACGGATGATCCGGAAGCTCCATCATTTCCACAATATGCTCGTCCGGGGATTTTCCGCAAAAAACCATTCCGGCCTTTTCCAAACGCTCACGGTAAACATTGTTCACTTCAAAACGATGACGGTGGCGCTCGGAAATCAGCGGTGTGTCGCCGTAGAGCGCCGCCGCTTTTGTACCCTGTAAAAGCTTACAGGGATACTGCCCCAAGCGCATGGTTCCGCCGATCTGAACGACGTCCTTCTGTTCCGGCATCAAGTCAATGACATGGTTTTTGCTCTGCGGGTCAAATTCCGCGGAGTTGGCGTCCGCAAGGCCAAGCACATTCCGGGCATACTCTACAATCATAAGCTGCATGCCCAAACAAATTCCAAGGCACGGAATCTTGTGCTCCCTTGCATAATGAATCGCCGTAATCATCCCTTCGATTCCTCTTTGACCAAAGCCGCCGGGAACAATTACACCGTTTACGTCGGAAAGAATATCCGCGACATTCTCCGGCTCGATCGTTTCGGAATCAATCCATTTAATATTCACTTTCACATTGTTGCCGATTCCGCCGTGTGTCAGCGCTTCGGCAACGCTCAAATAGGCATCGTGCAGGTCAACATATTTCCCGACAAGGCCGATGGTCACGCTCTGCATAACGGACATTGCCGTATTCACCATGGCTATCCAGTCGCTTAAATCCGCGCCGGGCGTGTCCAGCCCAAAGCGTTTGCATACGATATCATCCAGACGCTCTTCCTTCAGCGCCAGCGGCACCTGATACAAAAGCGGAAGGTCAAGATTCTCAATCACACAATTTTCATTTACATTACAGAATAATGCAATTTTCTTTTTAATGTCGTCTCCAACCGACTTTTCGGAGCGCAGGACGATTATATCCGGCTGAATGCCTATGGAAAGGAGTTCCTTCACACTATGCTGCGTCGGCTTGGATTTATGTTCATGGGAACAGGTAAGGTAAGGCACCAGCGTAACATGGATAAACAGACAGTTATTCCTGCCGACCTCCGTTGCAAACTGGCGGATCGCTTCCAAAAACGGCTGGCTTTCAATATCGCCAACCGTACCGCCCACTTCAATAATCGCTACGTCAACATTATCTTTGCCTTCATAAATGCGGGACTTGATTTCATTTGTAATATGAGGGATAACCTGAACGGTACCGCCGTCATAATCCCCGTTGCGCTCCTTTTGCAGAACATTCCAGTAAATTCTGCCGGAAGTAATATTGCTGTTCTGCGTCAGGCTTTCATCAATAAAGCGTTCGTAATGACCAAGGTCGAGATCCGTCTCGGCCCCGTCGTTCGTGACGAATACCTCTCCATGCTGAAACGGATTCATCGTACCCGGATCCACATTCAGGTACGGATCAAATTTCTGCATTGTAATCCTCAGGCCGCGCGCTTTCAATAAACGCCCTAAGGATGCCGCTGTAATCCCTTTTCCTAAACCGGAAACAACCCCGCCTGTTACAAAGATATATTTTGCTGACATAGTTCCCCTCCATAGCTATACAATATCTGCCACTAAAAAAACAACAAACAAATTAATTATATCGCCAATTGCAAGGGCTTGTCAATGCAATTGGCGGTAATTTTATATGTTATCTTAAGATTTGAAACAATGTACCAATAATCGGCAGCGGTTCTTCCCGATCGTGTACCGCATGCATAATGCCGATAATCACAAAGGAAAGGTAAATGCCCCACACAAGCAGAGTCAGCAGCCCGTTTAACGCGGCGCCAATCTGAGGCAGCAACACAACCCCGGAAAAGGGAATGACAAAGATGGAATTTACGAAACCGGTCAGCAGAATCAGTACAAATCTTAAAATGGCATAAAAGATTGTGAGAATGATCCCCTGATTCGCATGGAAGCGAACCTTGGGATTGTACCTATCCGCTAAAAGGCCCACCAGCCAAAGGATGCTGATATAAGACATAATGCAAAAGACTTTCGTATTGTCCGCCGACATGCCGTAAGGGTTATAGCTGGGACGAACCGGCGGCTTCGGCGGAATGGGCGACTGCTGCCATGGATCCTGAGGATACTGGGTATAAGGGGGCGGCGGATTCCGGTATTGCTGGTTCTGCCGCCAATAATGCTCCTGATAGTCAAAGGGCTGCTGATCGTGCTGGTTTCTGTTTGTTTCCGAACCATTCTGATTCATAAAAAACCTCCATTTCCTATCGGTTCTACTTGGAATTATACGGAACAATTTCCGCTTTTTCAATGTAAACCTTTGATGCAGGCTTGCTCTTCTCTCCCAGATCATTTGCTACGACGGGCAAGGACGCTATTTTATCCACAACGTCCATTCCCTCGAACACCTGCGCAAAGACGGTATGTCCTTTCTCCACAATATTGTACGCGCCGTCCAAAGTTGGATTACCACCGTACTGATTATAGATATTTTTATATGCGTCCGTCACCTTGCTCATGTCGAGCCAATAGGTGTTGTATTGCTGGATAAATGCCTCCGGGGACTCCTTGTACACATCAAACGCCTTTTGGTAATAGCTCCAGTCGATCGCCGCCTTTGTCCCCTTCTGATTAATAAAGAACTGGCTGCCGTTCGTATCCTTCCCGGAATTTGCCATGGCAACCGAACCGCGGATATTGACCAAATTCGCATTAAATTCGTCTGCAAACGGCTTATTCCAAATGCTTTCCCCGCCGGTTCCGTCCCCTTTTGGGTCACCGCTCTGAATCATAAAGTCATTAATCACGCGGTGAAAGGTTATTCCGTTATAATATCCTTTTTGAACGAGTCCCTTAAAATTTTCTACCGCCTTCGGAGCCGCCTGCGGGAACAGACGTAATTTTATAACGCCCATATTGGTCGTTAAAACCGCAATTTCTTCCCCGTTTGCGGGTTTTTCCAACTGATACCCCAGCTTCTTTCCATCATCCGGACGTATTCTTGCGTCATCGGAAGCCTGGGAAACCGTGCTGCTTTCGGCTGACGTTGCCGTAGAGGGCACCTGACTTTCGGCGCTTCCGCCGGAACACGCGGCTAAATTCAATGTAACTGCAAGAAGGGCAATCATGCCAATGATCCGTCTGCTTTTTTGCATAATTTTAACTCTTCCTCTCTTCATAGATAACCTATATTTTATAATAATGTGGGACAATATTCAAGCTACGATATATGAAATTAACAAGTTAATAATTAATTGCGGATAGTATTACCTACCCGTTTTAAGCATATAGATAATCAGACACATAAAGGAGGTAGGAAAATGTTTGATTACTATCCTGAAGGTTGGATTAACGATACGCCGGAAAACCGCGCGGCGCTGCAAAACATCTCCGCGCTGAACGATGCCTGCCGGGATGGACAAATTTTGGAAGGACGTGCGCTGATTTGTGACAGCTCGCACAACTTACTGGTGGATTTAGGCTGCATGAAAGGAATTATCCCGCATGACGAGGGGGCTTTAGGCATTCGTGAGGGGACGGTGCGCGACATAGCTATCATTTCCCGGGTGAACAGACCGGTTTGCTTTATGATAACGAGTTTCCAAAAGGATTCCGAAGGGCATTTAACCGCGCTGCTTTCGCGGCGGGCCGCGCAGGAAAAATGCATGGAGGAATATGTAAAGAAACTCACGCCGGGTGATATCATAAACGCGAGGATTACCCATCTTGAAAGCTTCGGAGCCTTTGCGGACATTGGCTGTGGAATTATTGCCCTGTTGCCGATTGACGCGATTTCCGTTTCAAGAATCGACCATCCCCGTGAACGTTTTACCGTCGGGATGGATGTTAAGGTCATTATCAAATCGATTGAAAACGGGCGGATTACGCTGAGCCACAAGGAACTGCTTGGTACTTGGGCAGAAAACGTAGCTATGTTTAAAGCCGGCGAAACAGTTGCCGGAATCGTCCGTTCTGTGGAACCTTACGGAATCTTCGTAGAGCTGTCCCCTAATTTGGCAGGGCTGGCGGAAACAAAGGAAGACGTTGTACCGGGCCAGCAGGCCAGCGTTTACATCAAAAGCATTATTTCTTCAAGAATGAAAGTAAAACTTGTGATTATCGATACATTCGACTATTCCTACCGACCGGCGGCGCCAAGATACTTTTACAGCGGGAACCGGATCGACCGGTTCGTATATTCTCCCCCGGACAGCGAAAAGGAAATTGTAACCGAATTTGCATCAAAATAACCAAACAGGCTAGCGGTGTTTATAAAGGAAGCCCTTTGTAATCATCCTTAGCCTGTTTTTAATGCTTTTTAAACTCTACAATTTTAAAAATGATATTGGTAAGGTGATTGGCTTCTTCCGGTGTAAGCTGATTAAAAAGGACTGTAATCTTCTTTAAGAGGTCTACGTTTTTGGTCTCTTTCGGTGGATGGTCAAAATCGAGAAGTTGTGAAAGGGTAATATTCAACGCGTTGGAAATCTTATTCAGAGTGTCGATGGTAGGGCACTTCAGGCAGCGTTCAACATGGCCTAAAAAAGCAGGATCCAAGCCCGCCATAGCCGCCAATGTTTTTTGGCTTAACCCCGCGGATGTCCGATAACTACGGATTTGGTTTGCTGTTTTATACATAATATCATACTTCGATTTTTCCATTTGAAAACACCATACCTCGGTCACAGGAAATAACCTTTAAAGAGAATTTCTATAGATACTTTAATAAAAGGGACTATAAGTATTGAAAAATCGACATTATTCGAGTATACTATTAAATGTTGCTATATTCCCTAATATTATTGTTTACATAGAATATCCTTTCATTAACTATTTATGAAAATATTTTACATTTTATATAGATGGTCTGGAACGAATTCATTTATATAATAAACAGTAAGGAAGGTAGAATGATGTTAAGAAACATGAAAATCGGCAAAAAATTAATTCTAACTTTTGTTCTGGTGGCCCTTGTTTCTGCGATCGGTGGCTGTGTCGGCTTTGGCGTAATGAACCGTCTGAACGCCGAATACACTGAAGCCCTGGAATGCTACGGTTTTGCCCAAGGTGACATCGGACGCCTTGCCGCGGAGTTTAACTCTGCCAGAGCCATCACGAGGGATGTTGTGATCTATAAGGAAATTTACAAAATTCAGGAAACCGAAACAAAATTAAATGAATCCACGACGCTGATTAACCATTATTTAGCACAAATACAGAAAGAAATGGTCCATGAAAAGGAAAAAGCTTACTTTAAATCCATTAATCAGGATATCATTTCCTACAACGAAATTCGGGCTCGCGGTGTTGCGCTTGCCAAACAAAACAAAAAAGAGGAAGCGCAGGATCTTTTGACAAATGAAGCAGGTCCTATCGCCACAAAAATAAGCACCAGTATCAATAATTTAATGAACACCAAAACAGAAGAGGGCGACATGCTTGCAGTGCGGCTGGCAAAACAAATGCAGACTGCGCAGATTGCCATTATCTGCACCATTATCTTAAGCTTTATCGTCTCTGTACTGATCGCATTCCGAATTTCCAGAAGCATCAGCAAACCGCTTACAGAAATGGAAAAAGCTGCTCAAAGAATGGCTTCCGGTGATTTAAACGCGCAAATAAACATCCATTCCAAAAATGAAATCGGAATGTTGGGAGAAGCGTTTGCAAAATCGGTTTCATCCATTAAAATGTACATATCGGATATTGAAAACTGCCTTCGCGAAGTGGAACAGGGGAACCTTACCGTACGGTCAAAGCTGGATTACATTGGAGATTATTCAAATTTAAAGAAGTCGTTGGGTGGGATTCTGGCCTTTTTTAACGATACGCTGGTAAAAATCAACGAGGTATCGGAACAGGTGGCCAGCAGCGCAGATCAAGTTGCCAGCGGCGCACAGGCGCTCGCACAGGGAGCAACGGAGCAGGCAAGTTCCGTAGAAGAACTCTCCGCTTCCATTTCAGAAATTTCTTCCCATGTAAAAGAGAATGCCGAGCACGCCGCCAATGCAAGCAAAAATGTGAATGAAGTGAGCAATGAAATAGAAGTCAGCAATCAGCATATGGAGGAAATGCTGGAGGCAATGAACCGAATCAGCGAATCTTCCAATGAAATTTCAAAAATTATTAAGACAATTGAAGATATCGCCTTCCAGACAAACATACTGGCATTGAACGCAGCTGTGGAAGCGGCAAGGGCAGGGGCCGCCGGAAAGGGCTTTGCCGTTGTTGCGGATGAAGTCCGAAATCTGGCAAGCAAAAGCGCAGAAGCCGCGAAAAACACAACTATTTTAATTCAAAACTCCATCCAGCAGGTAGAAAGCGGAACAAAAATAGCAGACGAAACCGCACAATCCCTCCAACGGGTTGTCAAGAGCTCAGAAGAGGCATCGAAAACGGTTGCCAAAATTGCAGATGCAACAACCAGCCAGTCCGATGCAATTAACCAGGTAACCCTCGGCGTAGAACAAATATCCAGCGTTGTACAGACAAACTCAGCGACGGCTGAGGAAAGCGCTGCCTCCAGCCAGGAACTCTCCGACCAGGCTAAGGTTTTGAAACAGCTTGTCGGAAATTTCAAAATCCGCAAATCATCCGGCAGCGCCGTATTACCTGCCGGCGATTCACAGACGGAAGTTCCGGAAAATTTGGAATCGAATACCGATATACAAAGTCAAACGGGCAGCAAGTATTGATTCTACCGATAAAGAGAATTTCAACCGCCGGAGAAACCCTTCTCCGGCGGTTTTTTAATAAAGCGGAGCCGCTCTCGCAGCTCCGCTTTTACATTACGATTTTAAGTTGATTGCTGTAATTTCAAAATATGCGCATCCAAAAGCTGTTTGAACAAATCATTTTTGCGCACGTTTCCCTGTAAATCCTTATATTGAACGGGAACATAATATTGGCTTTCTTTTTGCTGTTTCAAAAACAGGAGCGCTTCTTCCCTGCCATGTTTTTTCGCGATTACATCCGCCACCTTGATCGCATTCATTGCACTGTACGGGGCAAGACGGTACGCTTCCATAAAATTCAACAGGGCCGCATCCAAATGGCCAAGCCCCTCCTGTGCTTTTGCCAGATCAACCAAAACGGAAGCCCGTTGTGCGGAAGCATAATTCACCGTAATCCCGTTTTCCACTTTAATCCGGTTCGGAAGTTCGTTCCAACTGGCAGTACGCAAATACTCTCCAGCATACTTTATTGTTTCATTATAATATTTTTTCCCTAGCCAGCTGTATGCTTTTTCAATTAGATAGAGATGTTTCGGTGTTTTCGGTTCGCCGCAAAGCTCGATGATTTTCAGCAAGATTTTTTCCCTGTCACGAATTTGGTGAATCAAGCGCTTTGCTTCTTCTTCAAATGCGCGGCGGTGTGGTATCGCTTCCCCTAAAAGGGAAAATAGTGCCGCAGCCAAATCTGCATTTTCTTTTTTTAAAATTGACATAACCTACCCCACCTTATCTTTGAATTTCGTGTCACACTCCTCATTTCTATTATATCGCACTTTTACATAAAAGGAAATATTCATTTTTTTAATATTTTACGAATTTGATCTGCACGCAGGATCCGTCGTTCGTTCTGCGTCAGTTTTCTTCCGCTCCGTAATGTAAGCGTGGCGGGCTGCATCGCAATCATCAGCCGGTTAAGCTGATCGCTGTTAACATCTTCAATCAGACCTGTGGAAATACCGAAACGGACGTTGGAGGCAAGCTGCAAAAATTCCTCATATCCCATCATTTTCGCGCTTTGCAAAAGGGCAAACGAGCGGCTGACAGCATCCTGTATTTCCGGTTTTTCCACGAGTTCTTCCCATAAGCCTCGTTCCTGATGGACAAGCTGTGTCGCAATGCTTTTCAAATTTGCGATTGCCTCCTGCTCGGAAAGCCCAAACGTCACCTGGTTGGAAAGCTGATAAACCGCCCCTTTGGGGCCTTCCCCCGCTCCGAAAATACCACTAAGGGAGAGGCCCAGTTTGGAAAGGTTCGAGGAAAGCCGGGTAATGCCGCCGCTTTCATGAAGAGCCGGTAGGTGCAGGATTAAAGATGCGCGCATACCTGTGCCAAGAAGAATCGGGTCCTGCGTTAAGTACCCCAGGTCTTTATGAAACGCAAAATGAAGGCTCCGATTGAAAATGTCATCCAATATATCCGCCTTCTGGTACGCATTTTCAAGGTCATGGTCCCATAAATAGACCCGAATATGGATGTGGTCTTCCTCGTTTACCATAATGCTTATGGATTCATCGTCTGTTATAAAAACCCCGCGGCCGCTGCAATCCGAAATGAAATCTGCGCTGACCAGATGCCGTTCCACAAGCGAAACCGCTTCCGTTTTGGACAGACCTTCCATATCAATATAGCGAAGGATATGCGCGAGCGCCTTGTTTTCTTTAACCGCTTCCTTTGCCCTTTGCACCACGTTCAACCGATCGCTGCGGCTCATGCGGGCAGGAAAGGGGATTCCGTTCAGATTTCTCGTAAGATGAACGCACGTACTGATTACAACATCTCTATCGTACTCGTTTTCCCGTAAATTATCCACGCCTTTCTCCCCCTTCCAATTCCTTAATCCGGTCACGCAGATTTGCAGCCTGTTCGAAATTTTCCATTCGGATTGCCTCGCGCAGTTCACGGCGCATTAAACTGAGCTGCTCTTGCGGAGGCGTTCTTATCATACCTCCGCACGGCATTTTTCCCCGGTGTTTCGTATTGCCGTGAACGCGCTGGATTAAGGGGATGAGCCTGTCGTAAAAAGTATGGTAGCACTCTGCGCAGCCAACTTTCCCGCTGCGTACAATATCATTAAAAGAAGCGCCGCAGCATTCGCACCGAACAAGATCCGTCCGTTCGAATTCGCCGAAAAATTCACCCAGAAGGCTACCGTAATTGCATCCCAATTCCGTTAAAAGGTTCCCATACCCCAACCTTTGCGCGCATTCCGCGCAAAGCAGGTATTCCGTTAATTTTCCGTTTATGATCTTTTTCACGTGAGTTATAACAGGATTTTTCCCGCAGGATTCACACAGCATAAAACCACCTCATATTATATTATAAAATATCCATAAAATTTTATAAGAATTACAAAGCACAGATAGCTCTCCACAAAAGGAATAAAAAATTGTAACACGTTTTGTTCCTACGCAATATTATATACTGTAAACTGAAAGGAGGCAAACAATTATGTGTAACAATGGATTTGGCTTCGGTGGCGGCTGCTCTTGGATTATCATCCTTATCCTCATTATCTTCTGCTGCTGTGGTGACAATAACGGATGCGGATGCAACAACAACAGTTGCTGCTAAAAGCGCAAAAAGGGGCTGCGACGAAAATCGCAGCCCCTTATCCATTCTTATTTCTCCTTCTTCCCCATCACCTGAGATAATGCTACTGCAAGCTGATCCGGGCAGGAGGTTGGTCGAAAACCGCACTTGATCCCTTTCAGCCGATCAATTACCTCTTCAGCCTTCATTCCTTTTACAAGCGCAGCAACGCCCTTTGTATTCCCGTTACAGCCGCCTACAAACTCTACCGATTTTATAATGTCGCCATTCAACTCAAGCACGATTTCGGTGGAACAGGTTCCTCTAGTTTTATAGCGATAGTTCAAATAAATCACCCGCTGTTATTTACTCAATTTTACTTTTGCTTTTTTTAATTCGTTGATCTGTTCGTCCGGTGTTAAACAAGTTCCGATCGGGGTTTTGTTCTTTGTGTACATGCCATGAAAATCGGTGCCGCCTGTCATTACCAGACTATATTTTTTCGCAGTCGCCATAAAACGTTCTTCATCGCCCGGTTTATTGCGGGGATGCCAAACCTCTACTCCTTCGATTTCATGGTCTCTGGCAAGCTGCTCCAGCAAATCATAGCTGTCGTATTCGCCCGGATGGGCCAAAACGGCAACACCGCCTGCCTCATGCACCTGCCGGATCACATCGTGGACATCAGGGTAACGAACAGGATAATAGGCCAAGCCTACTTTGGAATTAAATAGTTTATAATAAGTTTCGCCAAAAATATCGCTCGCATATCCAGCGTCAACAAGCGCATGCATAATATGCTGTTTGTAAATATTCGTGCTGCCCTGCGCGCGGCGCATTATCATTTCCGCAGTAATCGGATAAAGTCGCATAACCTTCTGGATCATAATGCACGAAGCACGGCGCCGACGGTCGCTTATCCGTTTGCACAGTCCTTCCAAGCGATCCGTATTATCACACAAATAACATAAAATATGCGCCTTTCTCCCTGTAGCTGGGTCTACCGTAGAAAATTCCGCCCCGGAAAGTACTTCAACCCCGTGTCTGTCTCCAAAAATCTTTGCTCTCATGGATCCCGCAAATGTGTCATGATCAGTAACGGCAATCGTGGGAATGCCATGCGTTTTGGCAAGTAGAACAACCTCATCAATACCAACTGACCCATCGGACATCTTGGTATGACAATGCAAATCTGCGGCCACTTAATCACCTTCCAGTCTTAATCTATTTCTATGTATTACAAATATATTATAATACATTCTACGGATTAAGGCAAATACCGTCTTATTTCAACAGCTTTTCCGGGGTGAATAACCGCGCGGCAAAAAGCCAGAGAAGAAGGTCGGCGGCGATGACTACGGCCGCTGCAAGCAAAAGAAACAGCGCATTTAACTGAAACAGCCCTGTAAACTGCCCGACAAAAAGAAGAATCAAGGGAAGAACAATGTAGCCCGACGTTTGAATGGATTCCATGTAGCTTTTGCTTTTTCCGGAAACCAGAACCATGAATACGACGCCGAATACGGTAATGGCCGGAGCAAGCAAAAAAATCAGGATCAGCCAGTTCCAATTCAGGAAAAACGGCATTTGCAGAAGAATATCGCCTACCGAAATCACAATGGAAAAGGCGACGAAGGAAATGGCGGTGCAAATTGCCGAAAGGAAAATACAACCAAAAACTTTTGCTTTAAAAATCGATTTTAAACTCATCGGTGTAAGAAGCAGGGTTTCAATCGTACTGCGTTCCTTTTCCCCTACAAAGCTGCACGCCGCCGACACGCTTGAACTCATTAAAGGGATCATTAAAAAGAACATCGGGCAGATCATATTCGTCATTACATAGAACATACTCTGCTGTAATGTATAACCGGCCGCTTCCTTCGGAAGCAGCTTCAGCATCTGATCCGCGCCGTTTATTTGATCGGACGGAACAAAACAAATAATCGCAACATACAGAACCGGGAGAAAAACGGCCATAATCACCGGCACAAGAATCATTGTATTGCGAACCATCTTTGTGCTCCAAATCTCGCCAAAATCCTTTTTTACAACCGCCTGTTCCGGCAACGTCAGCAATTTCATTGTTCCACCTCCCGGCGCTGCGTATATTGAAAATAAACATCCTCCAGCGTAGGCCTTACAAGACGCGCTTCATAAAGGTCGTGTCCGGAGTCGATCAGCTTCCGGACAAGCCCGGGCATTTCCTCATCGCTGCGGACTTCGGTGCGCCACCATTCCCCGGCTTTTTGAAATCCCTTTGGCGCCTGCCCCTGCGCAAGGCGGAATTCCGCGGTAATACGGCAACCGATGCTTTTACAAAGCGTGGGAAGATCGCCCGCCGCCAGCAGATTTCCTCTTTCCAGAATCCCATAAGCATCGCACAGGTCCTGCGCGTAACGGAGCTGGTGTGTACACAGAAAAACCGTAACGCCGGCATTCCGCGCCAAGGATAGGATCATTGCGTTTACGGTTTGGGCGGATTCCGGATCCAGCCCGCTGGTGGGTTCGTCCAAAAAAAGAACGCGTGGACGGTGAACCAGGGAGCGCGCGAGCGACAAACGCTGCGCCATACCAGTAGAATATTCACTCAGTTTCCGGTCGCGGGCATCCCACAAATCCAAGCTTTTCAGCAATTCGTCCGCCCGTTGGTCGCCCTCCTGCCGATCCATGCCAGCTGCCTGCGCAAAAAACTGAAGATTCTGCCTTCCGGTCATTTGGCCGTACATCCTCGCCGTTTCCGTCATTACTCCGCAAATCCGGTGAACGTCGCAGGGGCGTTCCATCGGAGACATATCAAACACGGTACACGTACCCTTCGTAGGCTTCAAAAGCCCTGTAAGCAGCTTGACCGTTGTTGTTTTTCCCGCTCCATTCGGGCCCAAAAAGCCAAAGATGCCACCCTGCGGGATATCGAGGCTTAATCCATTCAGAGCGGTTATTTTTCCATCGTAGGTTTTCGTAAGGTTTTCCATATGAATCGCAGCCAAGAGAATTCCCCCTCTCTTTATATATTCTTGGGAATTACCATTCATTTTAATCTTAGGAAAGCTATGGCGGTTCTTGCATATTTTCAAACATTTCCCGGCTCAGAATTAGTAATAGTTTTTCTCGACATTCTTTCCAAGCTGCTGAACCAAACCACAAAGCTCCTCGATAAGCTTGACCTTAATACTCAGGTCGGCCGGAAGACCGGGGTTCTGGTGCGCGGGATTCACCGCTTTTCCGATATAGACCGTTAAATCCGTACAATCCTCTAAAAGCATCTTTGCCAGCATAGCGGCTCCGTTCGGTTCGTCAAGCCTGCGGAAATAATAGGAATCCGGCTCTTTTGATATGTAATTTCGCAGGATCTCCACTACCCGGGTCAGCGTTAAAACACCTTCGGTAACAAGGTCGATCCCTTCAATCCTTCCGGTCGGCGGGATATCTGGATCGGTATAGTTGACTGTAGTTTCCACCTTGCGGTTCAACACCCTGGCGACGATATTTGCGCTTGTCCCTCCGCAGACTATCCGTTTGCCCGGAGTGGTCATAAAATCATGCACCATGCGGCCGTCGTCTTCCTTTCGGACAGGCGGCCCGGAAAGCAAATTCAGTACGCTGCGCGGTTCGATCTTCAAAATCAAACCGGTGGAATCGTCTCCCGGCTTTCCAAGATAGAATTCATTCACAGCCTCCGACAGCGAAACCGCCAGCCGGGGCGCGGAGGTCTCTTTCTGCGATGTTCTGGCAAGCCATGTGGATACATTATCCCAGTTCCAGCCAAAATTCAGCGCCTGCCCCACTCCGGCATAAATCACTCCGTCGCTGACAAGAGAAATCAGATCACCGGGTTGCACGGAAAAGCGGCTTACTGTAACATTTTTCCCGGCACATTCCATGACTTCGGAGCAATCCTGCAGAGAAACCACTTTTCCGCCGCGTACAAAGATACAGGGCGGGTTGTCAAACTCGACTAGTGAAGCCTTGCCGCTGTCCGTTATTTTAATCACGCTGAAGGTAGAATAGGCAAGCTTGCGCTCATTGCACACAGGCAGTGTCTTGGCAACCGTTTCTACTGCCTCGACCAAAGCCGCGCCCTCTTCCAGCATGGTGGAAAGGATACTGCTTGTCAATGTGGAAAGGATATTCGCTTTCACCCCGCTGCCAAGCCCGTCCGCAAGCACAGCGATGATCGCGTCCTTTGTCCTTCGAATCTGAACCTTGTCGCCGCAAAGTTCTTCGCCGTACTTATTCAAGCTCCGATATGCCGCGTCAATATGCATCTTCATTGATTATCCCCATCAAACACAATCATATTTTTCAGTTTCGTCAGCGTCACCTTCGTCTCCGCTGTGGTTTCACCAAGCAGGCTGGCAATCTGCTGGGCAGCGACCATCTGTTTGTCGATAACCTTCTGGGCCATTTCCATGGTATCCTTCCGGAGCCGGTACTTATTTTCCAGCTCCGCTTCCTCACGGGTAATATCCTTGAAAATGCCCATTGCGATGTTTTCCTTTTCTATGTAAACAATGGTCTGCATCGTCGTGATTCCGTACTCTTTAAAATGGACCTTTTTATCTGGTAAGGATTTCTTCTCATCAAACACATTCTGAAAATCGTAAGAATCCATAATTTCATAAATACATTTCTGCAAAGCTTCATGCCTTGTCATTTTAAACGCCTTTTCCGCCGCGGCGTTAAACTCAATGATATTTAAGTCTTTATCCACAATCAGCGTAATATTGGGTGTTTCCGTCAAAACACAGTTGGAAAGCGATTCGGCACGCTCCTTCATATACGGCATACACATGGTCAGCTCCGCCCGGTTCTGGTAAACCGCAATCGCCTTGTCGCGGCAGGTGGGGTAGCCGCAGGAACCGCAGTTCAATTCATCTTCCGGCGATTCTTTTCCTATTTTGGATAAAATCAAGCGAATGGTTTCTTCGTCCGGAATTTCTTCTTTGATCGAGCGATCCAAAAAGCGCTTTTTTAACGGGATAACTTCCGGCAGACCGGGATAATCCCCTTCGTCCTGTTTTGCGTAGTTCCGGACTTTGATAAGGGATGAAAAACGGGATGCAGAATCTTTTAGGGAGATCGGCCCGTTAATGCAGCCATCCGTACACATGTTGACTTCGATAAAGCAATGGTTCAATTCGCCGCGTTCCAATGCCATGCAAAGATCGATAACTTCCCCCGAACCGCTCACGCTGAGCATTTTCCATTCGCCGGTATCGCCAATCGCACGCAAGGAAGCCAGGATTCCTTGGAAAATCGGATACATGCGCAGGATTTTTGAACTGGAATTCAGAAAGGATGCTACCGGCGCATCCATAATCTGAATCCCGTCCTGCTCCAGCCAGTTGGCCAAATCATCGAAGGTGAGCACGGCGCTTACCTCGCTGTTGTGGCGAAGGTCGGCGGCTTCATCAATTTTGGCAATGCATGGGCCGGCGAAAACGACATGCACCCCGCTGCCATAGGTTTTCTTCAATAGCCGCGCATGGGCGATCATGGGGGAAACAACCGGAGCCATTTGTGGAATCAGAGAAGGATAGTACAGCTCAATCAGCCTGTTCACCGATGGACAGCAGGTTGTAATAATATTTTTCATTTCGTTTTTCTGCATCAGCTTATGATATTCTGCGGTTACGTACGCCGCCCCCATGCTGGTTTCGGCAACTCCGTAGAACCCCAGTTCTTTCATTGCGCCGGCAAACTTTTTCGCCTCATCAAACGCAAACGAACCAATATAAGAAGGGGCAATGGAAAGGATGACCTTTTCGCCCTTCCGAATCAGTTCTTTTACCAATGCGATATCGCTGTTCAATGTCTTCGCATTCTGCGGGCACTGCTCCAGACAGGTACCGCACAAGACACATCTCCGTTCGATAATCTGTGCCTGTGCGTTTTCAACCTTAATAGATTTGACAGGACACACCTTCACGCATTTATAGCAATTTTTGCAGTTCGCCGCCTTCAGTCCGATAATTGCCATCCGATCCACCCCTTTCCGCCTTTAATTAATTCTCTTCAGAATTACATCGTTAAAAAACAATTCCGCATTGAGCGGGGCGACATTGAAACGGTCGCTGTCCACGCAGACACAAACACCTTTTTTCGAACATTCCCCCATGCAAAAGGATCCCTTCAGGGTTATTCTATCCTCCAAACGGTGCAGAGTAATCAGCCGTTCCAATATTTTAATAACGTCACGCGATCCCTTCAAATGACAGGAGCTTCCTACACATATCGTAATCTCCAAATCTGTCATCCTTTCGTTCTATATTGGCTACCGATATGCACCGCCGGGAGCCGCAGTAAAGCCTTTATTTTGTGCCTTTCATGCTCTTTTATTATAAATTTTTTACAATGATATTTCAATATAAATCAAGCATTTCCAGCGGTTCACGCGCATTATCCGGCCGAAAGACAGAATTCACAAGGGGAGATTGGGAAGCCGGGGCTTTATAAGGATAAATTCCTTATAAAAAGGCGCGTTTTGCAACGCGCCTAAAGTCGTTTCCATTATTCCAGATTTAATTTCTTTCGAAGCATCCATTCCGTAAAGAAATAGAAAACCACACCCATGATCACCATATAGGCTATTAAACCAAACAAAACCGTTTGCGCCAACTGCACCTGAGCGAGTTCTCCCGCTCTTATCATTGAATCAAAATATTGCGAAATACTTTTTTCACATGTAGACATGATAATCGACATTATGATCTGCTGGATGACACCGAAGCCAAGGTATGCGCCTACGCCGGCCAAAAGCTTATGTTTGGAACTCATATTGCCAACCGTAATCGCCGCGTAGATTTCAAGCGTAACACTAAGAATTCCAATTATGACAAAAAGAATGGATTCCAGAACCAGGACATATCCATTGAAACCAATCTTATTTAATACTCTCATCAATTCATTCACAAACCGATGTAAAGACCATATGGTTGTTTTATCGATCGACATAATAAAGATTGAAACCATGGAAACTAAGAAGCTTAAGATGGTCCACATGAGGGTCACAAGCATTTTCGAGTCAATATGGCTGTGAATCCTTACAGGCAGGGTAAAGGACAAGTATCCCTCATCGGTTAAAAGACTCTTGTTAAACCGCTGTATGGTTACAACCAGCGTCACCACACATAAGCCAATAATGATGAAAACAAAAACCGTTGCGGCAATTGCCCGCGGGATTCTCAGCAATTCGGAATTTACCGCCATAAAAAATTTATTAAGCAATGCAAAGACAATTAAAAGCGCATACATTGGGAGAAATATCCGGCTGGTCGCTTTTATTTCGTATTTTAAAAGCTTTCTTAGCATTTGAATACCTCCCTAAACAACGCGTCCACGCTCTTGTTTTCATTTTCACGGATATCATCAACAGTGGAGACCAAAACAATGTTTCCCTGATTAATAAAAATGACCTCATCCAGAATTTTTTCAACATCCGCAATCAGATGCGTAGAAATGATAACCGTAGCTTCCGGATTGTAATTGCCGATAATCGTGTCCAAAATGTAATCCCTTGCCGCGGGATCCACACCGCCGATGGGCTCATCCAGAAGATAAAGTTGGGCTTCCCGGCTCATAACCAGAATCAACTGCACCTTTTCTTTGGTTCCCTTGCTCATCGTTTTCAGCCGCAGGGACGGATTCACGCCAAGCCTTGCAAGCATATCATAAGCCTTGCCCTTGTTAAAATCCTGATAAAAATCGCTGAAAAAGCCGATCATATCGTTTACCGTCATCCAATCGTTCAGGTAAGTACGCTCCGGCAGATAAGAAACGATTTTTTTCGTTTCGATCCCCGGCTCCATACCGGCAATTAAAATTTTTCCGCTTGTTGGCTGAATAAGATCGTTCGCCAGTTTAATCAAGGTACTTTTGCCGCTTCCGTTCGGGCCGAGCAGCCCGACGATTTTCCCTTTCGGCACGGTCAGATTTACTGAATTTAGCGCCAGACACTTGGGATAAAATTTGACCAGGTTCTGACACTCCAGAATATTCTCCATCATTCTTCCTCCTCTGCTGTCTTCTCAAGAAGTTGTATCGCCTGCTTTGTATCATAGCCGAGATTCCGCATATTCTCTATAAACTCTTTAATCAGCCCCTGAGCAAGGTTATTTTTGATTTGCATGATCCGCTCCACATCCTCTGTTACAAATCTGCCGCTTGTTCGCTGCGTATAAAGTAGCCCGTCATTTTCCAATTGCGCCAGCGCCCGTTGCATCGTGTTTGGATTCACCGACGCTTCCCCGGCCAGATCCCTCACCGACGGCAGTTTTGAGCCGGCAGGGTATATCCCAGATACGATCAGCAATTCAATTTGCTCAACCAACTGCGAATAAATCGGCCTGTCGGATTTGAGATTCCAAGCCATAAATCCACCCCCTCATCTGTATTACTGTACTAATAATCTAATACAATAATACACCTTTTTTATTTTTTGTCAACCTGTTTTCTGAAGTTTTTTTAATTTTTATTGATTTATTACCTGCCGCGTAAAGGAACCGAGCGAAGACTTCGAGCGGGACACAGCAAGTTAGCGGTCGTATTGTCTGCCGCACGAAAGCGCCGCGTTTTTGCTGAGCCCGTGCATTTTATTATTCATTCGAACATTTATCTAACCTCCGTATAAACTGTATTATTGTGTTAATGTACTAGTAGATTAATACAATAATACATCATTTTTTGCATTTGTCAAGTCTTTTTTATTTCTGACGCGCAAAAAAGAGCCGGGAATTTCTTCCCGACTCCTTCCTTTTCTATTTCCCGTGTACTACGGAAGTTCCTTTTTCACGCAAATATGTACTTTCCAAGTCTGCAAGATGCAGTTTTACGGCGATTGGATACTTCTGCCACGCCAAACCAATGGAAAAGCTTCCACCCCGCACAGATTCATCAAAGCCGCCCATATGCCACCGGATCGCGATCGCTTCGCTGGTTTTCAAGCGCAGAAAGCGTTCAATCAAAAATACGGACTTTTCGCCATGCCCGTAAGGATAGCTATCCTCAATCGAATAATAGGGGCGCTTTTCCCACACACCGGTTTCCTCATTTTTCACATTACGGGTGCTTTCTTTGTAAAACTGCGCCTTACATACATCGTGCAGGAGCCCGCAGATTGCAAAGCTTTCTTCATTATCCGTTTCCGGTTGAAAGTGCTTTTCCATCATTACATGATAAACGCTGAGGCTGTGCTGGACAAGGCCGCCCAAGCAGGCGCAATGGAATTTCGTGCTGGCCGGAGCGGTAAAAAAGTCCGTCGTTTTTAGCCATTCCAGTAGCTCCGCACTACCCGGACGCGTAATTTTTGACCGATATATTTCTTCAAACTCTTCCTTAAATCCCATGAAAATGCCCCCATATGTATGTTGTAAATTATCGAATTAATAATTTCCAAGCTGCCCGCTGCTTTCCCAATTTCAGCCCGGCAAAGCAACGGCTGCTTCCGCTTTCAACTTTAAATTATTAATTGGACTCATTATAACATAGATTCGGGGGCATTCCCAGCAATTCAACTGTATTTTAGAATTTCCTTGTAAAAATACGATTGTCTTCCAACAGGTTTTCTACTGTATCAAAGCCAAGCCGGTTCAAAAGCTCAATAACATAGGGATTGTCGATCGGCGTTTGATACGCGGCTTTTTCACCATATTTATTTACGTTTTCTCTACCTTCCTCGCGGGAAATCAAAATTCTCGGCCCGCCGACACAGCCGCCGACGCAGCCCATCCCTTCCAGAAAATTCGCATCGATTTTGCCGGCTAGCAGATCATTAATCATTGCCTTGCAGGCGGGTACGCCGTCCGCCTTACACGCGCGTACCGTAATTTTGCGCTCGGGGCTGAGACGCTTGGATGTACTTTGAACCGCTTCACTAACTCCCCCGCTCCTCGCGTATATTCTGCCCGCCCGTGATGAATGGTCACGTTCATCCTCTGGTAAATCCGCCAGGTTTATTTGGGCAAAATCGAACACATCCTTCATTTCTTGAAAGGTAAGTACATAATCGGTCGAATCGGACACATCCGATTCGCGCGCTTCCGCCTTTTTGGCAAGGCAGGGACCGATAAAAACCGTAAGCGCGTCGGGATGAAGAAGCTTAATTGCCCTGCCGCACGCAACCATCGGCGATACTGCGCCCGGAACATGCGGAAGCAATTCATGATAAACCTTTCGGATCATCGAAATCCACATGGGGCAACAGCAACTGGTAAGCTGAAAATCGCTTTCCTTCACAATATTCTTGTTAAACTCAAGCGCTTCCTTCAAAGTCAAAATATCCGCAAAAAGAGCTACCTCGATCATTCCGGCAAACCCAAGCATTTTGAAAGCGGTGCGGAGCTTTCCGGGTGTTACCTCTTTGCTGAACTGGCTGATGAAAGCCGGGGCGATCATTGCATACACAGGCGCCTTTGAAGCATGCACGGCCGCCAGCGCCGGAAGAATATCGCGGCTGGCTGTAAGGTTTTTCATCTTACATTGATCGATGCACTCGGAGCAGCCCACGCAACGGCTGGGATCAATCTCCAAATTGCCCTTATCATTTCGGTAAAGTGCGTCAAAAAGGCATTTTACCCCGCAATTCTGACCGTATTCAGGACAGTCGCAGTCGTTGATCCGTATGACCGGCGCATACTTTTTGGGATATAACAGGCAGTCCAGATGATGCGGGTCAAAATCTTCCTTGTGAAGATTTTCAAGTTCTTCAGACTGTCTGTTTTCTACGGACGCTTTTACAAGACGATTGTACAATTCATTAAACGTTGTCATTCCGTCGCCCCTTTTCACTGAAAATAGTTTTTCCAGTATGCGATTTTTCAACCCGATTATAGCACATTTTTGTATTCAAACGAAGTATTCTGGAAATTTTCTCAAATTTCTAATAATTTTAACTATAACTGCAAATATATGATATATTGTAAAAACTCGAATGAAATAAACATAATTATATTTGAGTAAGAAACAAATTTTATTTTTATGGTATATAAAAATATATAAAAAGACTCCCGTTTTCGAAAAACGGGAGTCTGGAGCTACTGGTCAGAATCGAACTGACAACCTGCTCATTACGAATGAGCTGCTCTACCATTGAGCCACAGTAGCAAAATGTGAGATTTTAACATCTGTCTCAATCGCTGACTAAGTTATTATACAAAATCAAATCGGAATCGTCAAGCCCCTTTTTAGATTTTAAGCAGAAAAACGTTAATTAAGGTGAATTATTGTCACGTTATTATTATTATTCATGTATAAAATTATATAATCTAAAATGAACAGACGTTTTCATTACTTTCATTACTTTAGAAAAGTGGTGTTACCAATTATTGAAAAGATTCATATTAATGAAAGACTTCGAGAGCTAAGAATAAAAAGCGGTTACACGCAGGTGCAAATTGCGGAGATATTAAATATTGACCGTTCTACATACTCTTATTATGAAATTGGTAAGACAACGCCCGATGTGACCGTCTTAATAACGCTAGCAAAAGTATTCAATATTCCAATTGAAAACTTACTCTCCGACGAGGGTTCACAGGAAATTGTATCTGACAGCGAATTGAAAACGAATTACATCCAAAGCAAAAAAAATTCGAGTCATATTTACGAACTTTCTAGTGATGAACGAATTCTCGTCGGAGCTTTCCGATCATGCTCTGTGGAAGGGCAGAAAAAGATTATGGCTTACATCAAAAACATATTGAAAAAGAAGCCACATAACAAAAAACAAGATTGAAAGTACTTTGTTAATATGATAAAATAAGAATAGTGTGAAAATAGGAGTCAAAGCATATCCCTGCTCCGATAATTGGCGGAGCTAGGTCGCTTTGGCTTTTTTTGCATAGAAACAAATCGGAGGTGCTTGTTATGGATTATAACGCCTTTACCGGAGGTATCGAGCCGGGCGGACTCAGAAATAAAAATGAAATTCGTATTTTAATCTGTTATCTTCTGTCAAGCGTGGATGTCCCCCTGTCTAAAACCGATATTTTAAATATAATACAGGATAATGGGTTGGCAAATTATTTTGAAGTAACGGACTCGCTGGCCGAACTTGTGGAAAAGGGAAACCTGGTTATAAGCGGAGAAAACAACGATCTGTATTCCGTAAGCCAAACCGGGCGCTTAATAGCCAAACAGCTCGATAAGGATCTTCCCCCGGTGGTACGGGACAAAGCAGTCGCGGCGGCAATCCGCCTGCTGGCAAAGACAAAAAGAGAACGCGAAAACAAAGTAGAAATTATAAAAACGGAACGGGGTTATAACGTAACTTGCCATATCTCCGGCGGAAAAATGGACTTAATGAATTTTACCCTGCATGTTCCCGATCTGTACCAAGCAAACATGGTTAAGAATAATTTTCACCAATCCCCCGAAGACGTATACCGGATGCTGCTGGCGCTGGTCACAAATGACCGCGAAATGGCTGCAGGCATCCTCGGCGCAAAGCTAAAACCTGCACAAAAATAGAACGGGCAAAATCGCCCGTTCTTTTTTTACCGTCATTTGATAATTAAATTGAGCAGGAGGAGCATGGTAACCCCGGGAATACCTGCGGCTCCCGAAACGCCAATGGTCAGCGGGCTTAACGGCAGGCTGACACCGGTAAAAAATCCGGTCAGATTCACAGCCGCAAGGGCGCAAAGCCCTGTCAGGACTCCTCCGGCGGCACGCTGCACCGGCTTGGGCGCTTTTACGATGACCTGAATCAGTACCAAAAGCGCGAAAACACCGCACAAGCTAAGCGGAACAACCCAGTTAGGCAATGGTTATCCCCCCTGTCCCTTGCAGATAAGGGGCGCATTGATACCTTTAAGCCGCGCCTGTTTCAGTAAGTAACGGTAACGGGACTTCAGCGATTCCCGTTGATAAATACAGGCTTCAATCAGGTTCTCATCGCTTTCTAATGCAAACCAGCTTTCGTTGCAGGCCATTAGACGGCATACTTCCTTGATTTCATCCATGATTCTGTCTTTATCTTGATTTTCCTGAACGGCTGTGCAGTCAACATGCTGTACAAGCTTTAAAACAGATTCCATACCAACATTACCGCCTTTCGGTTAATATTATGTTAGTATGATGAGCATTTATTCCAAAAAATATACCAATTACTCTATTTTTATCCTTTTATTGTTATTCCGTCGCTCCAATATTAGGAACAAAGTCGATTCTACCGCTCGCGACATCCGCCGCCGCAACCTGCACGGATAAAGGCTGGCCGATGGTAAGCCTCCGGCCGGTGTTTTCATCAACCTGCGTAATCACCCCGTCAAAATGGAATTTTGCCCCCTCAAAGCTGTCAACCGGAACAAAGCCTTCGACGGAATTCGGAAGCTCGACAAATACGCCGCGCTGGGTTACCCCGCTGATAATGCCGTCGTAGCATTCCCCAATATGCTGGGTCATATATTCCGCCATGTAACAGCTTTCCGCGCTTCGTTCGGCCTGCATGGCCCGCACTTCCGCTGCCGAAGATTCCGACGCCGCCACCTTTGCAAACGCCTCGTACCGCCGAACCAGCTCCTTTTTATCTTTCGTTTTTAACATAGCGGAAAGGATGCGATGGATTGCGGTATCCGGATACCGCCGGATCGGCGAGGTAAAATGACAGTAATCCGCAAGCGCAAGCCCGAAATGGCCGATTGGCGCGGTATCGTAGCGCGCTTTCGCCATGGTTCGCAAAAGTTGATGGGAAATCACCTTTTGTGCGGGCGTCCCGCTTGCCTGACGCATAATATCGGCGAAATCGGCAGTCCTTATCTCCCCGTCTTTCTTCAGCCGCTGTGCGTTTAATCCGAGCGCGCCGACAAGATCCGCCAAAGCTGCCACGCGCTCCGGATCCGGCTGTTCATGCACGCGGTATACAAACGGGATTCCGTTTTCTTTTGCAAACTTCGCGGCCGCTTGGTTGGCCGTAATCATCAATTGCTCAATCATCTGTTCGGCCTCGCCCGTTTCACGCGGTTCCACACCAATACAGATGCCTTCTTCATTCAGCGTGAATTTCGATTCCGTGCTTTCCAAATCTACTGTGCCGTTTTTAATAGAACGCGCTTTCAGAATATTGGCCAATTCTCGCGCCGCATTCAAGGAACGGATAACCGGCGCGTATTTTTTACGCAATTCCGCATCGGCAGTTTTATTAAATAACTGATTCACCTCGGAATAAACGCCGCGTACTTTAGAATTAATCACACTCTTTTTAAACTGGTAAGATAAAATCGTCCCTGTTTTGTCCAGCTCGATGATCGCAGAAAACGTCAGCTTGTCCTCCCCTGCGTTCAGGGAGCACACGCCGTTGGAAAGCTCTTTCGGGAGCATGGGAATCACACGGTCGGCAAAATAAACAGACGTACCCCGCTCCAGCGCCTCGGTATCCAGCGCGCTGCCTTCCTTGACATAATGGCTTACATCCGCGATATGCACGCCAAGCTTGTAACCCTTTTTCGTCCTGCTTACAAAAATTGCGTCGTCCAGATCCTTTGCATCCGCGCCGTCGATTGTACAGATATTGGTTTTCCTTAAGTCCAGCCTTCCCTTTAAATCCTGTTCTGTAATAGCCTGACCGGAAATCTTTCTTGCCTCTTCCAGAACCTCTTCGGGAAAACGGCTTTTGATTCCGTACTGGTCAATAATTGCGTCCGCGCAGATTTTGGCGCTTCCAGAACTGCCGTAAGCTTTGACAATCCGGGCAGACAACCGGGAAGTTTTAGGCGTCCGATGGATTTCTGCCTGTACCTTATCCCCATCCTTCAAATGCTTCGCGGAATTTTTCTCTACCGGCAGACGGTAGCGTATGGCGCCGTCCGGGATCAATTCGCAAAGGCCTGCACCGCAGGACAATGTTCCGGTAATGGTACGGCTGCTCTTTTCCGAAATCGAATGAACGTCGGCGCTCGGCCCTTTTGCGCTTTCTTTAACATTTTTCAATAAAACCGTATCCCCAATAAAGGCTTTATTTAAATGATTCACGTGGATAAACAGGTCCTCGCCGCCGTCTTCCGGGCGCGCAAAAGCAAAGCCCTTCGACAAAGAAACAATCTTCGCCTTTATGGTTTTCTTTTTTTCCACAGGCCGGATCCGGTGTTTTTTGCTAACCGAAACCGCCCCCTCGCATTTCAATTGATTCAGGGCATTGTAAAAGCCTTTTTTATTTTTTATCTTCAGCTTTTTCATTAGTCCCCGGGAAGTAATACTTTCTGGATAGTGCTGGAAATGCTCCAGTATTTTAATTTTTAAATCTTCCACTCTTTTCCCCCATCTCAAGCAAAACGTTCCGGCATCTGTCCGCCCTGATTTAAACAAGAAAAGCCCCGCACAAAGCGGGGCTTTTAACAATTTTACTTAAAATACATGTAAGCGTTCACGCCGATTACAAGTAAGAAAAAGCCAATCGCAATCACTTTTGTCCATCGGGCAAGGAACGAATCCACCGAACGGGCGCTATTCTTTGAAAGGAAAGTATCCGCACCGCCTGTAATTGCCCCAAGTTGCTGCTGATGCCCTTCCTGAAGAAGAACGATTACTGTTATTGCAAGTGAAAATAATAATAGAATAACTCCGAATATGACTTCAACGACTGTCATAGCGCACCTCCGAAAATACTACATAACAACTTTATTTATAGTATCACATAATGCGCTTCATTGCAAGCATATTTTATGTGATACGGCGAGATTTATGCATATCGGGCGAAATAACGGGTAATCTATTGATGGACCTGCCGAAGTGTTTGCGTTTGCTGCTTTGACAGGACCCGCTGCTGGATTGCTATTGGCTTTTCAGCGGCGTTTTATTTTTTTTACCCGCCCGTTCCCGTTTACAGTTTGAGTTGTTCCCCCGCTGTTTCCTCTGCGGCGGGAAGGGAACCGGCCGCCGGGATATTTTTACGGTACCGGTTTGGATTTACCAGCATATCCTCGTGGAAACGTTCCGCCTTCAGCAATCTGCTGCCTTTGCGAAGCGTCATAACGGATACACCCTGCGTATTGCGCGTGGTTTTGCTTTGAATGGCCCCGGTGTGCACCAAAAGGATGCGCCCCTGTAAGGACGTGAGAAGGAATTCGCAATCTTCCTCTACATATTCGATTGCTACCAGAGGGGATTTATCACTATACGCATTTAAGAGCTTGCGGCGGTTGGTTTTGGTGGCATAAGCGGACATATCCACCTTGGCAATCTTCCCGTTTGCAAAAAAGAACAGCATATAGCCGTTATATTCGTGGGTTACCGCCATGTAAACCGCATTTTCCCCTTCGTCCATCCCAAGCTTCGCCGGAATATACTCCCCTAGGACACTTGCCTTGGTATCGCCAAAATCGCTGGCCTTAGCTTTATAAACCTGACAACGGTCGGTAAAGAAAAGAAGGTCAGCGGTATTGGTATCCTCCAAATGCTGGGTTACCTCATCGTCCTCTTTCAGTTTTTGGTCCCCGCTCATGCGCAGGGACTGCGGGGTAATTTTCTTGAAATAGCCTTCCTTTGTGAAGAACAGGTTTACAGGATAATCCGGTATATCCTCTTCCTCGGAATATTCCTCGATTTCATCCTGATAAATAATCATTGTTTTGCGCGGCTGGCCATATTTTTTTGCGATCTCGCCCAGCTCTGAAATAATCACGTTTTTCACTTTGGATTTACTATCCAGAATGGACTGTAGCTCCGCAATATCCTTTTCAAGCTGGCTGATTTCTTCCGTGCGTTTCAGAATGTATTCCCGGTTCAAATGGCGGAGCTTGATTTCCGCAACATATTCCGCCTGTAATTCGTCAATTCCGAAACCGATCATCAGGTTTGGCACGACCTCCGCTTCCTCTTCGGTTTTGCGGATAATCGCAACCGCTTTGTCGATATCGAGCAGGATTGACCGCAGGCCCTTAAGCAAATGGAGCTTATCTTTTTTCTTCGTCAAATCATAGAAGGTTCTGCGGCGAACACATTCAATCCGGAAGGCCGTCCATTCTTCCAGCAGCTCGCGCACGCCCAGGACACGCGGTGTCCCGGCGATAAGCACGTTGAAATTGCAGGAAAAGCTGTCTTCTAAGGGAGTGAGCTTGAAAAGGCGCTGCATAAGCTTTTCCGGTTCCGTACCGCGCTTAAGGTCGATGGTAATTTTCAGTCCGCCAAGACCCGTTTCATCGCGAATATCCGAAATTTCCTTGATTTTCCCCTGCTTTACCAGATCGACGATTTTTTCCACGATTGCTTCTACTGTGGTTGTCGGCGGAATCTGTGTAATATCAATGCAGTTTGCGCTTTTATCGTAGGAATAACGCGAACGGATACGCACGCTGCCGCGTCCTGTGCGGTAAATTTCCTCTATGGCTTTGCGATCGTAAATCAACTGCCCGCCGCCGGGAAAATCCGGCGCCAAAAGCGTGGAGGAAATTTCATGCTCCGGATTGCGCAACGAAGCAATGGTTGTCTGGCATACTTCGTTCAAATTAAAGGGGCAGATGGAGCTTGCCATGCCAACGGCGATTCCTGTGTTAGCATTTACCAGAATCGTCGGGAATGCCGCCGGCAGAAGCTTCGGCTCCTTTAAGGTATTATCGTAATTGTCGACAAAATCGACGGTATCCTTATCAATATCGCGGAAAAGTTCCTCGCAGATATTGTCCAGACGCGCCTCCGTGTAACGGGAGGCCGCCCACGCCATATCGCGGGAGAAAAACTTACCGAAGTTCCCTTTGGAATCCACATATGGATGCAAAAGCGCTTCGTATCCGCGGCTCAGGCGCACCATGGTATCGTAAATCGCGGAATCGCTATGCGGATTCAGCTTCATCGTCTGGCCTACGATATTGGCGCTTTTGGTTCGTGCGGAACCCAAAAGCCCCATTTTGTACATGGTATACAACAACTTGCGATGGGACGGCTTAAAGCCGTCAATCTCCGGAATCGCACGGGATAAAATAACGCTCATCGCATACGGCATATAGTTCGTTTCCAGCGTATCGGTGATTTTCTGCTCAACGATCGCTCCTGCGCCTTCAATCACGCCGCGTGCCCGTGGAGCATCTGTCTGTTCATTTCTTTTTTTCGGCATCCTCTAAATACACCCACATTCATTACTATTTTTCCGTATTCAATTTAGCTGACATCCGCTGTGTCAATATAACAGTATCCGTTTTCCGCAATAAAATCCTTCCGACCGCTCAAGTTATCACCCAAAAGCAAATCAAACATGTCGCTTGTCCGCTTCGCATCGGTAGGCATAACCTTAATCAAGCGGCGCGTGGCGGGATTCATCGTGGTTAAATTCATCATGTCCGGCTCATTTTCGCCAAGTCCCTTGGAACGCTGAACCGTAAACTTCTTCGTTCCCAGCTTCTTTAGAACTTCTTCCTTTTCCTTCTCCGTATAAGCAAAGTAGGTTTCGTCCTTCGTAGTAATTTCAAACAGAGGGGATTCGGCAATGAACACCTTCCCCTGTTCAATCAGCGCGGGCGTAAGGCGGTAAAGCATCGTTAAAAGCAGCGTCCGAATCTGAAAGCCGTCCACATCGGCATCCGTGCACAGGATAATTTTATTCCAGCGTAACAGGGACATATCAAAAGAGGAAAGGTCCTTGTTCGCCTTGGATTTCACCTGTACGCCGCAACCCAGTACCTTAATCAAATCCGTTATGATGTCATTCTTGAAAATTTTATTGTAATCCGCCTTCAGGCAATTCAAAATTTTGCCGCGTATTGGCATAATCGCTTGAAAATTCGGGTCACGCGCCTGTTTGCACGCGCCGAGAGCGGAATCGCCCTCCACAATGAAAATTTCCCGCTCGTTTACGTCGCGGGAACGGCAGTCCACGAATTTCGCAACGCGGTTGGTAAAATCCATATTGGTGGTAAGCTTTTTCTTTATGTTCAGGCGCGTTTTCTCCGCATCCTCGCGGCTTCTCTTATTGATGAGCACCTGCATCGCAATCTTTTCCGCGTCCGCCGGATTTTCAATGAAATAGACTTCAAGCTGATGGCGAAGCATTTCCGTCATTGCTTCCTGGATTCCCTTGTTCGTAATCGCTTTCTTTGTCTGGTTTTCATACGAGGTGCGATTGGAGAATGAGGAAATAACAAGGATCAGACAGTCTTCTACGTCGGGAAACGTAATTTTACTCTCGTTTTTATTGTACTTTCCCATTTGCCTCAAATAGGAATCGATCTGATAAACAAAGGCATTGCGTACCGCTTTATCCGGCGCGCCGCCGTGCTCCAGCCAACTGGAATTGTGATAATATTCAAGCATTTTATTCCGGTTGGAAAAAGCCAGCGCAACATTGATTTTCGTCCTATATTCCGGCTTGTCCGCACGGTCGCGAACCTTCTTCTCCGTTTGCCAGAACTGCACCGGCGTCAGGCTGTCTTCCCCGGCAACTTCCTTCACATGGTCGACAATTCCATTCTGGTAAAGGAACTCGGTTTCCTCAAATTTATCGCCCACCTGGTTTCGAAATAAAAAACTGATACCATCGTTTACAATCGCCTGCCGTTTCAGAACATCCAGGTAATATTCAACCGGGACGTTGATGTCGGTAAAAACCTGAATATCCGGTTTCCAGCGAATAATGGAACCGGTATCCTTTTTATGATACGGTTCCTTATGCAGTCCCCCTATGTTTTCGCCGTGCTCAAAATGGAGGGTGTAACGGAAACCGTCGCGCCGCACCTCCACATCCATGTATTCGGAGGCATATTGCGTTGAACAAAGCCCTAGACCGTTTAAGCCGAGAGAATACTCATAGCTCTCATCGGAATCATTATTGTATTTTCCGCCGGCGTAAAGCTCACAAAACGCCAGCTCCCAGTTATACCGTTGCTCCTTTGGATTGAAATCGACCGGACATCCCCGACCATGATCCTCCACCTGAACCGAATTGTCGCTGAAACGAGTTATCACAATCTGCTTGCCATAACCCTCGCGCGCCTCGTCTATGGAGTTGGACAGTATTTCAAAGATGGAATGTTCACAGCCCTCTATTCCGTCCGATCCAAAGATAACCGCCGGGCGGCGTCGCACACGGTCGGCGCCTTTCAGGGATGAAATGCTTTCATTTCCATATTCCGCTTTTTTCTTCATTTACTATTCGCTCCTAAATTGCATAATCGAAATTCCACTCCGTCAAACACCGAAGCATACTTTGGTGAAAAGCGGCTTCGACACATCGTCCGTCCGCTGCGCGGAACACGGACAACCGCCCAGAAACGGCAATGTGGCTTTTGCAGTTTCCGGCGCAAGAATCTTAACACCGTCAAATATCGCATTTGCTTCTGGATTGCGCCGCCAATCGGGACGGCGCGCCGGCAAAAGGGTTTCATCGCAAAAACTTAAAAGCTTAAGCCGCGGCTGATCCGTCCGGCAGCACCCGGGATAATCGAAAACATCCTGCCATCCGGCAGAATTGCCAAGCATCGTACTGCCACAACGAACAGAACGCCAAATAGAAACCGGGTATATGCTTATAATAAATCACATCAAAAAGGGGAAATGCAGTAACATTCCCCCTGATCACTATTCTTCTGAAGGATTCGCCGGCTGTGCGTCCTTGGACAGTTCAGCTTGAATTTCGGGCTTGTGCTCCTCCATTAAAGCCCGAAACTGTTCGCCGCTCATCTTTTCGTGCTGGTAAAGGTACTGGGCTACCTCATGCAGCTTATCCATATGCTCTTTGAGAATACTTTCCGTACGGTTGTAAGCGGTTATCATTAATTTTCGGATTTCCTGATCAATCGCAGAAGCGGTTGTTTCGGAATAATTCCGTATGTGGCCCATATCGCGGCCAAGGAACGGTTCTCCGTCATCCTGCCCATAGGTGATCGGGCCAAGTGCTTCCGTCATGCCGTACTTGGTAACCATGCCCCGAGCCAGCTTTGTCGCACGTTCAATATCATTGGAAGCTCCGGTCGAAATATCGTCCAGCGTAAGGGCTTCTGCGACACGCCCTCCAAGCAGGCTGATGAGTTCTTCCTGCATTTCCCTCCTCGTCTTGTAAGAACGATCCTCCGTAGGAAGATGCATGGTATATCCGCCCGCCATACCGCGCGGAATAATCGAAATCTGGTGAACCGGATCCTGTGTCGGACAGAAATAAGCGGCAACCGCATGCCCGCCTTCATGATAGGCGGTAAGCCTTTTTTCCTTTTCGGTCATGACGTGGCTCTTCTTTTCCGTACCGACGACAACCTTAATAGTCGCTTCTTCAATTTCCGCCATCGTAATGGCTTTCAGGCTCCTTCTGGCGGCCAGAAGCGCCGCCTCGTTCAAAAGGTTTTCCAAATCCGCACCGTTAAAGCCAGCAGTAGATTTCGCAATGGTTTTCAGCTCGACATCCGGCGCAATCGGCTTGCCGCGGGCATGCACCTTTAAAATCTCCTCGCGACCCTTAATATCCGGATAACCGACCATAACCTGACGGTCAAAACGTCCCGGACGCATTAAAGCAGGGTCAAGGATGTCCGGGCGGTTGGTTGCGGCAATCATAATAACGCCTTCGTTCGCTCCAAAGCCGTCCATTTCCACGAGCAGCTGGTTCAATGTCTGCTCGCGTTCATCGTGCCCGCCGCCGAGCCCGGCGCCGCGCTGACGGCCGACCGCGTCAATTTCATCAATAAAGATAATGCAGGGAGAATTTTTTTTCGCCTGTTCGAACAGATCGCGCACACGGGATGCGCCGACGCCGACAAACATTTCGACAAAGTCGGAGCCGGAAATCGAGAAGAACGGCACGCCGGCTTCCCCCGCAACAGCTCTGGCCAGCAACGTTTTTCCGGTGCCCGGAGGGCCTACGAGCAGCACGCCCTTGGGGATACGCGCGCCAAGCTCGTTATACTTCTTCGGGTTTTTCAAAAACTCGACAATTTCGCGCAACTCCTCCTTTTCCTCGTCCGCACCGGCTACGTCCGCAAAGGTGGTTTTACGCTTTTCATCGGCCATCTGCTTGATTTTCGCCTTGCCGAAATTCATCTGCTTACCAGCGTCGCCCATGCTGGAGTTCAGGCGCTTCATCATAAACCACCAGAACAAAACCATGACGCCCAGCGTGACAAGCATCGGAAGCATGCTGGCAAGCCAGGATGTCTCCGCCGGATGCTTCAGATTATAAATCATGGGGCTGTCCGGATGGTCTTTATCGTATTGCTCAAGGTATGGCTTAATATCCCTGTAAAGCAGTTCCGCATTCGGAGCCACATAGGAAATCTGCGTCTTATCCTTAAGCTTGATGATCATTTCGCCGCTACCCATATCCATGGAAAATTCCGTAACCTGCTGGTTTTTAAAATCGTGCAGGATATCGGAGTAATTAAAAGTCTTCTGGGGGCGGCTGCCATAAATCATCGCGATCAGGATAAACAGCAATATGGGAACTCCGATAAACAGAGCTATATTTTTGAGCGTTTTTTTATTATCCAAATGAAGTTCACTCCTTACTTGGGCTGCTTCTTAATTTTCCATCTCTTTCTGGTAAACCTCTGGCTTGAGAATACCGACAAAGGGAAGATTTCTATATTTTTCCGCATAATCCAGGCCGTAACCAACGATAAATTCATCTGGAACGACCGTTCCTACGTAATCCGCTTTAATATCTGCCGTACGTCTATCCGGCTTATCGAACAGCGTACAAACCTTGATGCTTCTTGGGGAACGGGATTGCAGCAGCTCGAGTATGTAGTGTAAAGTCAAACCGCTGTCCAGTATATCCTCAACGACCAAAAGGTCATAACCTTCCAGATTAATATCCAAATCCTTAATAATTTTTACCACCCCAGAGGTTTTCGTACCGGAACCATAGCTTGAAACAGACATGAAGTCAATGCTGCAAGGGATAGTGATTGCGCGCATCAAATCGGCCATAAAGACTACCGAGCCTTTCAGCACGCTGACCATCAGGAGATTTTTGTCCTTGTAATCCTCACTAATGCGCTTGCCGATCGACTGTACGATTTCAGCGAGCTTTTCTTCGCTGAATAGAACCGATTGAATGTCATTTCTCATGTTTAGTACTCCTTAAATAATTTTAATTTCTGCTACATTTTGCGTATTTTCATCCACACAGGCATCCTGCGAGGCACCAAAATTCTCAATCCAAATAATTTTTCCGCCGCTTTCAAGCATCGCCAAGTTTCCGCGAAGGATTGGCGCAATTTTTGCTTCATTGAAAAGCTTTTTTAGGCTTTTTGTAACCCCGCGTCCGTATGGGCGGAAAATATCGCCGCAGCGTCTGTTTCGAACCGAGGTAGTACAGTTTATTGTATCATAGTTGATGAAATTATTAAATAACAAATTATTAATTTTACGGCGTTTTTCGAATTCCGGCCGCGAAAGCCGACTTACCGTAAACCTTCTTCCGTCCGGCAAAACGGTTTCCGGCAAATTAAGCGGCACGCACCACGGATGATCCGCCGATTTTTGATCGGATTTGGCAATAAAGAGAGTATTGCCCTGTGCAAAGCATTGTATTCCTCCGGCTACCGTAACAGATCCTGCACCGGCACGCACAATTCCTGCAACCGCTTCGATATGCCCTCCCGCCAGCCGTGCCTGACTTTCCTTCTTTATCGCAACAGAAACGGCGCGGTTCAGAATCGCATCCGGAAGGGAATTCAAAACGGACAGCCAGTAACCGTGGGGGCAAGCTGCCTCTTTTAATTTTTCCTCCGCGATGGAGCACAGGCAGTCTTCGTCTTCTTTCAAATGCGAAGTCATCGTGAAAACCGCTGTTTCAAAGGCCGGGTTAATCGCCTTCAAAACCGGAACGACCCCTAAACGGATTTTGTTCCGCGTATAATCCTCGGAAAAATTGGTGCTATCCGTCACATAATCCAAATTGTAGTAAGCGCAGTACGCTTCGACCTCTTCGCGTGTAACAGAAATAAGGGGCCGGATAATATTCCCGCGGACGGCAGGGATTCCGCAAAGGCCGCGCGCCCCCGTGCCTTTCGCCAAATTGAGAAGGACGGTTTCCGCGCTGTCGGAAAGCGTGTGCGCAGTAGCAATTTTCGTGTTTTCTCCACAAAGGCTCCGAAAAAAAGTGTACCGCACATTTCGACCGCACTCCTCTATTCCTTCGGATTTCTCCGCGGCCAAAGCACGCACGTCCACATGAAGTACCTTCAATTCCATATTGCTTTTCCGGCACCAGTCCGCAACAAAACGTTCGTCGCGGTCCGCTTCCACGCCGCGCAGCCCATGGTTAATATGTGCCGCCATAATCGGAATATGATGTTTTGCAGCATAATTTAAAAGAAAATGAGCAAGCGCGATGGAATCCGCGCCGCCGGAAAGCCCGACCACAACGGAGCATCCCTGCGGGAGCATGTTCCAATCGGCGATTGCCCCTTCGATCTTTTTCTGTATTCTTTGAATTTGATCATTCACTGCGGACTACCTCCTGTGCGGTAAAACGCATGAATTCGCCCTGCCAGTGCAGCGGAACGGTCTTGGTTTCGCCATGGCGGTTTTTGGCAATGATACATTCGCCGCTGTTCCTGTCCGCGTTCTCATTCGGTGTTTCGCTGTCCTGATAATAATCCTCACGATACAAAAACAATACGATATCCGCATCCTGTTCAATTGAACCGGAATCACGCAAATCGGACAAAACCGGACGGTGGTTAGTACGCTTTTCGCTGTCACGGGCAAGCTGGGAAAGCACCAGAACCGGTACATTCAGCTCCTTTGCCATAATTTTCATATTCCGCGTGATTTTTGAGATTTCCTGTACACGGTTGTCGACTTTTCCTGCAGAGCTCATTAATTGCAGATAGTCCACCACCACCAGGTCAACGTCTTTCAGCCGGCGAATTTTTGCCTTCATTTCCCCTACGGTAATCGACGGGTTATCGTCAAAATACATTTGGGTCTTGGAAAGGATATCACCGGCTTCTACAATACGCACCCATTCGTCCTCGCTCAGCTTGCCGGTGCGCAGCTTCGTACCGCTAACCATGGCCTCAGTGGAAAGCAGGCGGGAAGCAAGCTGTTCCTTGCTCATTTCCAACGAAAAAAAGGCGATTTTTTTATTCGCCTTGACCGCCGCGTGCCGGGCAATATTTAAAGCAAAGCTGGTTTTTCCCATACCCGGGCGGGCGCCAAGCAAAATGAGGTCCGAACGGTTCAGGCCAGTAATCGTTTCATCCAGCTCGGAAATGCCCGTCGGCACACCCTTGTATTGGTCAGCGTCGGGGGAATTCAACAGATCCAGCCGGTCAAAGGTCTGCACAATGATTTCGTCAATACGCTGCAACCCCTGCATATTTTTCCCGCGGCGGATATCAAAAATCCGCTGCTCCGCGGAATCCAGAAGGGTAGCGGCATCCACCGTCCCCTCCGACGCTTCCTCAATGATATCGCGCGAGGTGGTGATTAAGGTACGTATATCGTATTTATCCCGCACGATACGCGCATAGGATTCCACATTGGAAATAGACGGTACAATTTGTGCAAGCTGAAGCAGGTACGTCTTCCCGGCCGCTTCATCAAAACTTGCGTTTTCCTTCAGTTTCTCCAGAACGGTAACAAAGTCCACCGGCTGTCCCGCCGTGAACATCTCCAGCATCGTGCCGTAAATCAAGCTGTTATTGGTCTGATAAAAATATTCCGGACGCGGCAGAATTTCCGCTACACGGTCAAAACAGGAAGAATCCAGAAGCACAGCGCCTAAAACGGATTGTTCCGCCTCCGGGCTGAAAGGAAGATTCAAGGCACTGTATCCGCCTATTGCCGTCTCACTCATGCCTGTTCCCTCCTCTCGCTATGTTAAAACTTACTCTTTTTCACCGACAACGGCGAAGATCTTAGCTGTAATTCCGTTATACAGCTTTACTTCGCATTCATAGGTTCCAAAGGCCTTGATATCGCCGTCCATCACAATTTTACGCTTGTCAATGTCCACTCCATACTGGCGTTTCAATTCCTCTGCGATTTCTTTCGCCGTTACTGAGCCGAACAAGCGGCCGCCCTGCCCTGCTTTGGCATACAGCTTCACGCTTTTTTCGTTAATCGTGTCTGCGATCTTCTGCGCGGCTTCTTTTTCGGTTTTTATTTTATAGGCTTTGGCCGCCTCCGCGTTTTTCAACTCGTTTAACGCCTGCGCATTCGCTTCTTTCGCAAGCTTCCGCGGGAAAAGGTAATTCCGGGCGTAACCGTCGCTGACATTGATCAACTCGCCTTTTTTCCCGCTTCCTTTAATATCTTCCAGCAATACGACTTTCATTTCTATTCCCTCCACTATATTATTGAACTGCTTTTGCCATGGTGTCCTGAATCACGGAAATCAGCTTTTCACGGGCCTGCTGAACCGTCATGCCGGAAAGCTGCGCGCCCGCCATTGTAAGATGGCCCCCGCCGCCCAGCGCTTCCATAATGAGCTGAACGTTGATTTCGCCCAGCGACCGGGCGGAAACATTCACAACGTTTCCGGTCGGGAAAAGGACAAACGACGCATTTACCCCCTGAATGGATAAAAGCTCGTCCGCCGCCTGCGCCGATGTGATGCGGATATCCGGAAATTCCCGGTCGGCGGAGGCTATCGCGCACTCGTTCAAAATCTCCGCGCCGGAAACAATCTGATATTTTGCCTTATAAGTATCAATTGTGTCGGAAAACATTCGCTTTACTTCCACCGTATCTGCGCCGCGCCGGCGCAGATACGCGGCCGCTTCAAACGTGCGGACACCGGTTTTCAGAACGAAATTCTTGGTGTCCAGCATAATGCCCGACAAAAGCCCTTCGGCCTCCGTCTGACCCAGCGTATTGTCGCCGATATACTGCACAAGCTCCGCAACCATTTCCGAAGTGGAGCTTGCATAGGGCTCATGGTAAAAGACGAGCGCATTTTCAACATGCTTCACCATCATCCGGTGATGATCAATAACCACCACCCGCGGGATCGCGTTTAAAAGCTCCGCGCTTTCCACAAAATCCTGCGAATGCGTATCGACAACGATCAGCATGGTTTTTGGGTTTACAAGAGCCATGGCGTCCATCGGGGAGCGAAAGACATCCTGCCCGGTGGCGTCCATTGATGCTACAAGCGGCGACGCAAGGGTCTGGGAACGGTTTAAAACCACAAAAGCCGGCTTCTTCAGCGATTTCGTTACTGCGCTCCAAAGCCCAACGGCCGCGCCCACGCTGTCCAAATCGGAATATTTATGCCCCATGATCAAAACATTGTCGCTGTTTTTGATGTGATCGGAAAGAGTAGCGGCAATAACGCGGGTACGCACCTTGTCGCGCTTTTCAACTCCTTTGGAAAGGCCGCCAAAGAACTCATATGTATCGTCCTTTTGTTTGACGGCTACCTGATCCCCGCCGCGTCCCAGCGCCATATCAAGCGCTTTGCGCGCCCATTCCTCTGCTTCCATCAAGGAATCGGCTCCGCGCCCGACGCCAATGGAAATTGTGGCACTACGGCGCTCCCCGGCTTTAATACCGCGAATCGTATCCAGAATTTCAAAGCGTTTGCCCATCGCTTCCCGCAAATGGGCTTCATCTGCCAGAATAAGATACCGTGCGCCGCTCAGCTTTTTAAAGAAACCGTTCATATTCTGCGCCCAATTGATCAGGGCGCTTTCAACCTCCGAGGCAATGCGGGTGTCTTCGCTTCCGCTGGAATCGCGAGCAAGCTCCTCCCGATTGTCGAAGCAGGCGATCATAACGACCGGCCGCTGTTCAATATATTCGCGGTTGATTTCCTTGTAATACGTGTCATCAATAAAATACAGAATACTTCCGTATTCGGTTTTTGCGGCAAAGACCGTAAAATCCCGGTCGCCGACAGTAATATCTGTGCCGCTGTTGCCCATGATCTGATTAACGGTTTTGGGGTAAATGAATTTTAAAATATTTTCTCCCCTGCATTCATGCTTTCCTCCGACTTTAGCGGTAAAGGCGCTGTTTACCCAGATGATATCGCCCGCTTCTCCCACCACCGCCACCGGCATGGTGAAATCCATTAACGCGCGGTATTCATCCCCGGAAAGGATTTTCTGGGCGCTTTTTACTGCGGTAGCAACATGCGCCTTGAACTGTTCCGTCAAAAGGATGACCGCAACGACGGAACAGACCGCAAGCGCCATTTCAGCGTAAGACAAAATCGGATTGTAAAAATAGCTGATACAGGCCATGATGAGCATAACAGCGGTGATTACAAAGAATACCGGTGATGATACCCATACTCTTCTTTTCAAAACAATTACCCCTTTGGTGCTTAAACTTCCATTATGATCGGCAGAATCATCGGATTACGCTTTGTCCGGTCATAAAGCATGCGGGAAAGCTCGTCTTTAATTCTTGTTTTCAGCGTTCCCCAGTCATGCACATTGTTGTCTGCACAATTTTCCAGAACAGCGTTAACAAGTTCCTTCGCTTCATCCATCAGCGGCTCCGATTCACGTACATAGACAAATCCGCGCGAAACCACGTCCGGGCCGGAAATAACATGCCCGTCCTCCTGCGCAATGGTACAAACCACGACAATCAACCCGTCCTCCGCAAGGTGCTTGCGGTCCCGAAGGACAATGCTGCCCACATCTCCGACTCCAAGGCCATCCACCAGCACACGGCCGGCAGGAACAGAAGGAAGCTTTTTCATATAATCCTGATTCAGTTCCAATACGTCTCCGATATCGCCGATATACACTTCCGAGTCTGTTTTGCCCATCGCATAGGCCAGTCTGGCGTGCTTGCGCAGGTGTTTCTGCTCGCCGTGGACAGGGATAACATACTTCGGTTTCGTAATTCCCTGCATAAGTTTCAATTCTTCCTGGCAGGCATGGCCGGAAACATGCACTTCGTACATGGATTCATACACAACTTCGCAGCCGCGTTTCATCAGCTCGTCGATTACCGTTCCGACCGTTTTTTCGTTGCCCGGAATCGGTCTTGCCGAAATAATTATGAAATCGCCTGGGCCTACCTCCACCTTGCGATGGTCGGCAAACGCCATGCGCGTCAGGGCGCTCATCGGCTCACCCTGGCTACCCGTTGTAACCAAAACAACCTTTTCCTTCGGATAACGGTTAATGAGATCCAGATCGATTAAAACGCCGTCCGGGACATCCAGATAGCCCATCTCCACGCCGATACCCATCACGTTGATCATGCTGCGGCCTGAAAGCGCAACCTTCCGCCCGTATTTCACCGCGCAGTTAATAATCTGCTGCACGCGGCTGATATTGGAAGCAAATGTTGCTATAATGATTCTGCTGTTCTCCGCCCGTTTAAAAAGGCGCTCAAAGGAATCATTGACTTTGCTTTCGGTCATCGTATAGCCCGGCCGCTCCGCATTGGTGGAATCCGCAAGCAGGGCAAGAACGCCCTCCTGCCCCAACTGGGCAAAGCGGGATAGGTCAATCATTTCCCCCTGTGCGGGCGTACAGTCGATTTTAAAGTCACCGGTATGAATAACCGTACCTGCCGGAGAATGGATGGCAAGTCCGACAGAGTCTGGTATGGAATGGTTTACGTGGATAAACTCCACATTCAGGCAGCCTAGCTTCACCTGCCCGCCGGGGCGAACCACATGCATTTTTGCTTTTCCATGCAAACCATGCTCTTTCAGCTTGCCTTCCACAAGGCCAAGCGTCAGCGGCGTACCATAAACCGGTACATTAATTTTCTTCAGAAGATAAGGGATTGCACCGATATGATCCTCGTGGCCGTGAGTCAGCACAACGCCGCGTATTTTGCCCACATTGCGCTCCACAAAAGTGAAATCCGGCAGAACCAGATCAACCCCGAGCATATCGCCGTCGGGGAATGCCATGCCGCAGTCCACAATAACCATATCGTTTTCACATTCAAACAGCGTAAAGTTTTTTCCGATCTCGTTCAAGCCGCCCAAAAAATAAACCCGGATCGATGGTTTCTGCTGTTTGCCGCGTTTGCTCTGTTGGCGCTGTGTTTGCCGTTTTGCACGCGTCTGCTTCGGCTGCCCGGGCTGATCTGCCGATTTTGAAGATTTCGCCTTGCTCAACTGCGCCATTACTTGCGGGGCTTTTGACTGCTGCGCCTTTTTTTGCGACTGACGCCGCGATTTGTGCTGTTTTGCCGGGGATGCCGGTTCGTCCACAGCTGCGGCACTGCCTTCCGTTGCCTGTTCCGCAGGTTTTGGCGCTTTGTTGTCCTCTGCCGTTTCCGTTCTATGCCCCTGTGCCACGGGAAGCACCACCTTTTGATAAAGCGTTGAGTGGCCTTCTCCAATCGCGCCAACTTGCAGCTTCCCTGAATTTTCGGAATCTGCGGACTTTGTTTGATTTTTTTCTGTCACGTAATAAACCTCCATTATTAATTAGGGTACAACCAATAAAGTCCGCCGGCAAACGGTGCCGAAGCGGGCATAGGCGTATCCATATAAAATTGTCGTAAAATCGCTGCATTATCCTTTCGCACTACACGGGCAGCTGCAAAAAGACAAAAGGAAACCGCATAATTTGCGGTTCAAAGTATATTTTATGTCTAAATATAATGCTTTTAAAAAAATCCGGACACAAATATTACCACCATTGTACCTTGATTCACAACTACTGTCAAGATACCGTGCCTTCCCCGGCAAATATATTATTGCCCGAAAAGACCTACGTAAACAAAATTTGCATTGTTTGTAAAAAGCGCTCATGCTATAATAAAAGTTATAAGTTTGGAAAAATTAAGGGTGATAAAAATGAAGCACGTAGAAATATTCACCGACGGCGCATGCAGCGGGAATCCGGGTCCCGGCGGTTTCGGCGCAATCCTTCGCTATAACGGCGTTGAAAAAGAAATCAGCGGCGGCGAAACAAACACAACCAACAACCGTATGGAGCTGAGAGGTGTAATCGAAGCGCTTCGTCTTTTAAAAGAGCCCTGTGAAGTGGTGCTTTGCAGCGACTCAAAATATGTCTGTGACGCGATTACTAAGGGCTGGGCGCAAAGCTGGCGCAGAAACGGCTGGCGCAAAGCCGACAAAAAGCCCGCTCTGAACGCGGATTTGTGGGAGACCCTTTTACAGCTTCTAGAGCAGCATAATGTCACGATTCACTGGGTGAAAGGGCATGTGGGACACCCGGAAAACGAACGGTGCGACCGCCTTGCCGTTGCCGCAATTGAAAAATTTAAGTAAGTTGAAGTTTGCCTATTGAAACATATACCAAAAAGGTGTATATTATAAATCGCAGAAAATCTGTAATTTCAAGATAAGTTAAGGTGATAACATTGGGACGTTTTGTATACGCGGACAACGCCGCGACCACGCCTGTCTCAAAAGCCGTTTTAGAGGCGATGGAGCCTTTCTATACGCAATATTATGGAAACCCTTCCAGTCTTTATTCGGTTGGCCGGGCAGCCAAAAAACCGCTTGAACTCGCACGTGAGAAAGTCGCGCAATGCCTTGGCGCGAAACCCAACGAAATTTACTTTACTTCCGGCGGAAGTGAAGGGGACAACTGGGCAATCAAAGGCGTAGCCCACGAGCAGTCCAAAAAGGGCAAAAAGCATATTATCACTTCAAAATTTGAGCACCACGCTGTTTTACATTCCTGTGAAGCACTAGAAAGGGAAGGTTTTGAAGTTACTTACCTCGACGTGCATGAAAACGGCTTGGTAAGGCCAGAGGAGCTGGAAGCAGCCATCCGTGAAGATACCGCCCTCGTCACGATTATGTACGCGAATAACGAAATCGGAACGATTCAGCCTATCCCGGAAATCGGAGCGATCTGCAAAAAGCACGGCGTTATTTTCCACACCGATGCGGTTCAGGCCGTCGGTCATGTTCACATCAATGTAAAAGAGCAGAACATTGATATTCTTTCTCTTTCCGCACATAAATTCCACGGTCCCAAGGGCATTGGAGCAATCTATATCCGCAGCGGCATCCGTTGCCCGAATCTGATTGACGGCGGCGCGCAGGAACGCGGGCGCAGAGCAGGCACGGAAAACGTCGCAAGCATTGTAGGAATGAGCGTTGCGCTTGAAGAAGCCTGCAAAAATATCGACGCAAATGCGCAACGCCTCTCAAAGATGCGGGACAGGCTGATCGACGGATTACTGAAAATCGAACGCTCCCGCGTCAACGGTGATCGCGTAAAGCGCCTACCCGGTAATGTGAATATGTGCTTCGAAGGCATAGAGGGTGAGTCCCTGCTGCTCAGCCTCGACCTGCAGGGCATCTGCGTATCTTCCGGTTCCGCCTGCACCTCCGGCTCGCTTGACCCAAGCCATGTGCTGCTCGCAATTGGCCTTCCGCATGAAATCGCCCACGGGTCGCTCAGGATTACCCTCAGCGATCAAAACACCGAGGAAGACATCGATTATATTCTCGAGGTTCTCCCTCCAATTATTGAGCGCCTTCGCTCCATGTCTCCTCTTTGGGAGGAAATTGTCAAAGGGCAAAAGAAATTTGCTTAAATTTACGATAGTAAGAGAGGGAATCGATCATGGCATATAGTGAAAAAGTAATGGATCATTTCGCCAACCCGCGCAATGTTGGTGAAATTCCGGACGCAGATGGTGTCGGCGAAGTTGGAAACCCCAAATGCGGCGATATTATGCGCATGTACATCAAGGTCAACGGAGATGTTATCTCCGACGTAAAGTTTAAAACCTTCGGTTGCGGTGCCGCAATCGCTACAAGCTCCATGGCCACCGAACTGATTAAGGGCAAGAAAATTGAAGATGCTTTAAAGCTGACCAACAAGGCGGTAATGGAAGCACTAGATGGTTTGCCGCCGGTTAAAGTACATTGCTCCGTATTGGCGGAACAAGCGATTAAGGCAGCGGTTTCCGATTATTATAAGAGGAAAGGGATTGACCCCTTGCCAATTGTCGGTGAAATTCCGGGATGCGAATCCTGTGCTTGCGAGGTATAAACGAAATAATTATAAGGAAAAAGGAATGTCCGTCAACCGGACATTCCTTCTTTTTTCTGTCTAAGGGTAACTTCCGTAAATATTCTTTCCACATCGCCCGTCTTCTTGAGCTTTTCCTGCATAGCGTGCCAGCTCGATTCATTTAGCAGAGCTTTCAGGTCCCCATACTGTTTTTCAATGTCCTTTCGCCGTACCGTAAAACACTGATCTGTAAAGTCATATTTTAACGACTGCAAATTGTCAATCAACGCGAACCCGGCAACGGAACTGTATAAAATCTCCTTTTGCAGCCTGTTTTTTCCCATTCCCGAAGCGGTTCCTTCAAAATGGATTTCAAAGGTAAAGGTATCCGGATTTTGGCTGTAATTGCGGGGATAGTCACTAAGCGGTAAATGAGAAAACAGATTGATATTGTTTGGAGCGTTCCCCATATATTTATTTTTATAGGGTAAAATGCTTTGCAAATCATGCGAAGTTACTTCCTGCTGCGCCTGAGCATAAGCTTTTTCCACCTGATACTGTTTGTTTCGGATTTGTATAGTTGCAAAAACAAAAAAAATACCGATAATCCCCAGCGCAATAATAATCCTATCTCTCGTTTTCATTTCACTCAACCTCATACTTTAATGCCAGCCGTTCATTCAAGCCAAAAATGAACGGAATGACAATTGTTAAAAGCGGCAAAAAATAATTTACCAACATATTTCCCAAAGCATACGGGCCGTCAATATGAACCGGCCTTGAAAACCATAAATTGCTTCCGAAATAAACACAGGTGGTCATAACGAAAGAGAACAGGAAATACATCGACCAAAGAACCCAAACAACCCTTTTCACTTTTCTGTAATACAGTATGTTTACATACACCGTTTGCTTTTGGCATTGTTTTCCTCTTTGCTTTAAAAAATAGATATAATAGACACCCGCAATTAGAATGACAAAAGCCAATAGATAGGATAATGCAAATACAGAATAAAATACGCGCAGAGGAATTGTTATCACCCAAACCGACAGAAGAGAAATTAACATCCACTGCATACGTTCGCGGCAGAAGGAAAAGCGGTCAATTTTTATATTTCCTTCAATCAGGCTGTCCACCTCTGTGATGCTGTTCCGGACTTGATCAAATGCTTCGTCCGGGCTGAATCCCGCGGCAATTAAATCCATTCTTTTTGCTTCCAGGTTTGTGTAGACTTCTTCTTTTAAATCACGTATTTTTGAAGTCTGGCGATATTTTCTAAATAGAGAGTCAACATACTCTTTTAATTTATTCATTGCAGTTTCCTCCTTTAATCAGCTTATCGATTAAATCCCGGGCAATATTCCATTCTTCAACCGCCGAATGATAGGCTTTCAGCCCTAACGGAGTAATTTTGTAATACTTCCTGCGCCCTCCCTGGCTTTCATCCCCCCAATAGGACGAAATCATTTTTTGCGATTCCAGCCGCTTTAGGCTTGTATAGAGGGAGGGTTCTTTTAAATCGTAATTTTCGTCGCTGTTGCGATAAATCGCCTTCATGATTTCATATCCGTAATTATCATTTTCATACAGAACACGAAGGATCATTGTATCAATATGCCCCCGTATTAAATCGCTGCTAATCCTGCCGCCCACGCTTCTCACCTCGATGAACATCATAACACATATTACTATGTGTGTCAATGTAGTTTGCCATGTGTTTTCCTCTATATACGTAATCATCTTACCTGATGGAAAAATCCCGTATCGGTTGTCCGGCAATGAGGATATTTCAGCCGTAGGAACCATTCTATATTCTATATCATACAATGAGCTCAGGAGGCGGTTTCATTGTACTCAGATCCTCAATTCAGTCAATTAGCGTATATCTTGAATCGTCCACCGGAGGCTCAGGCTATTATAAAAGGCAGCGCGAGCTATCCCAATATAAACGGCGTCGTGCTGATGTACCAGTTAAGTACCGGTGTTTTATTGTTAGCAGAAGTGCAGGGTTTGCCCCACAATGCCGAAGAATGTGCAGCGAACATATACGGTTTCCATATTCACGAAGGAAGCCCCTGTACCGGAAATGCCGAAGACCCGTTTGCAAACACAGGTTCACATTATAATCCAGGGAATTGCCCGCATCCCGCGCATGCCGGTGATTTGCTGCCGCTGTTCGGCAATATGGGGTACGCTTTCATGGCGTTCTTTACCGATCGATTCACAATACGGGAAGTAACCGGGCGTACAATCGTTGTGCACTTGAAACCGGATGATTTTACAACCCAGCCGTCCGGAAATTCCGGAACCAAAATAGCCTGTGGCCAAATCGTCTATACCGGAAAATAAAGGGTTGGGATTTTGAGGCTTATGCCTTTCCAATTGAGCATCCTATTTTCGGTAACTAACCATATAGAAATAAATTGTACGGGAGAGAATGACATGGAGATGAATAAATACAACTGTACAAATCCAAATAGAATCCACATTTCAAATGCACCGAAATACAAATTGGCGGAACCTAAAAAGGAAGAGATTGACCTGGTTCAAGAATTTAAAAAGAATCCAGATTCCTTTTTTCCTTCTATAATTCCACCTGCTAAGCCACACTAAGGACTTTTTATTCTTATACCTCAACAGCCCTTTCCTTTAATCGCCCATAAACTGTGCTCCGCTTTGTACGAGATAGGCTTTGTATTCCGGTCATGCAACAAAAATCTCCTTTTGCGAAAATATGCAGGTTTGAACCGCATAAAAAGCAAAAGGAGGTTTTCTTTCCCACCGGCCAAGCCAGCGGTTATTGTTCGCAAAAGCAATACAAGGAAAGGCTTTCTTCCTGTTACACAAGAAAGTCTTTCCTTGTATCCTTTTAAAACGTCTTAACGCCGTTTGAAAAGGATTTGACAACCATACGTCCGTCCTCTGTATAAAAATAAACCGTCCTGCCATAATTTAATCCTGTATCCTCCGCGCAAATTCGGATTTGAAGCTGCGCCAAACAATTTTTAACAGAGGCAACATTGCGCTGGCCAATATTTCCGAAAGAGGAATCGCCCGCCACGTCGAACATTTTTGCTCCACCGGCTATTTTTGCAATGATTCTTCTGCGGCTGCAACCTAATCTTTCCATTTGCTGCACCATGTCCGGAATACAAGTATCGGCAAAACGGTTTCGATTTTCTTTAGGATTATTAACCGGATAATTTGGCAGCATGATATGCCCCAAGCCGCCGATTTTCAACACCGGATCATATAAACAAATCCCTACGCAGGAACCAAGCGCATAAGTTACCAGCGAATCATCAAATTTTACGATCTTCATATCCGATATCCCGATTGTAAATAAATTACTCATAACGCAATACCCAATTTCTCCATTAATCTATTTAAGGAATCGATCGAAGGTACCAGCAACATATTCGCCGTAACGTCTTTCGTTCCACTGAGGAAGTCATCTTCGATAAAAATAATTTTATCGGAAACAGAACCCATTTCAAGTGCCGGGACGCTTAAAAGAGCACCCACCATATCAACTGTAATCGCGGGCACCGTCGTTTTTAAATTCATCTGAGACAGCGTTCCAATTGAACCGGTATATGCTGCAATCATAATATTTCCGATTTCGGAAATGGCCGAAAGCTCCATATCCGACAACTTATCACAACTTACTTCCTTGACCCCAAGAAGGGATGTCAAAATGGTTTTAGCAAAATCCTGTTCAATAATGAACATCATAATCCCTTCAATATCGCCGCTCAGTTTTGACAAAATGCCAATAACCACATTCTCCGGACCGCCCAGCAAATTTGCCGCATCGCTGATATCCAATATCTTAACAATCGGTGTTGACATGTCCACTTCTGTATTCAGCATCTGCGAAAGGGATGTAGCAGCGTTTCCCGCTCCTATATTTCCTAGTTCTTTTAATACGTCAATGTGCATGTCGTTGAGTTGTTCTAAATTTAAAATTGTCATCTCATTTCTCCATTCCGCCGTATTTCGGCAATAAACCAAAATTTCCAACCTTCTGAGGCTGCATTTGATATAAAGTCAGAAATCCGAAGGCAAAACAGGGTTAAATACGATTTGGTCAGAATTTATATAGAATTTCATATTGCTGTAATCAGCCGTCAGCGTAAGATTATAGGGACCGATTGACATTTTTGTACCAATATACACAACGCCAGTTCCGACAATCTTAAATTGGAAAAGGCTGTTTCTTTTCTCGTCTGTCTGTTTAATTTTATCCTTGATCTCCTGTATTTCTTCAGCCATTTTTGCTTTCCTTAGAATTGCAGCCTTAATCATCTGGTTTTTCTGTTCCGGATTTAACTGACTATCCGCTTTAATATGTACCCTTAATTCTGAAAACTTGTTCTGGAAATCCTCCAGATCGTTTTCCGCGTTGGTTAACTGCTGTTCCAAAGCTTCCTTACTCTCTTGATCGGAATTGGCGGTAAGCAAATCATTGAGTGTGCTCGACTGAATGGAAACCGCCGTCTTTCCAGAGGTTCCTGTTCCAATATTTCGTGCCACGATCTTCTGACCGGCCTCATATTTCCCCCCGATTAAGGAAGCTTTTCTCCCTTTTAGAATGATAGATCCGCCCGCCTTCGCCCTGCAGGTCATCAGCACATCCGCATAGATGTCTCCCTCTGCCTCCAGAACCGCATTTTCGAAATATTTCCCGACAATGTTACCGCCGGCTTTTAAGGTCCCTCTTCCCATTCCGTTCATGCCGTTGGATATGGTTATGTTCCCCTGCGCTTCTATGAAGGCTCCTTCCGCCATGCCGCGGATGGTGATGTCTTTCCCCGCTGTTACGGAAAACCCTTCCCGGACATCTCCCTGTACAATTACGGATCCGATCGCCTTAATATTCCCGGAAGCACTATTAACGTCTCCGCGAACAATAAAAACTTCATTTACATCAATTCTGGATTTTTTAAATTCGATGCAGCCATCCACTCCGGCAACCAGAGCGAGCCCATCTTCGGAAACCTCGGTATTGAGTCCCGCAGGAAGGACCGGAGAACGCCCGGGCTTAAAAGAAACCTCCCGGTTATAAACATCCCTTCCGTCTTTTCCGGGAGTCGGAGGAACAATACGGCAAAGTTCTTCCCCTTTCGAGATATTTTTTACTGTACCCAAATCACGGAAATCCACAGTACCGTCTTCTCTTTCTTTCGGACGAAAATCCGTATCCGTGTCGAAGTTGTAGGTAATATATCCGTCTTCCCCGTCCACCGGCGGATCTCCCTGGGCACAAAGGAGTTCCATATAGTACTTTTTCCCGTCGCAAAAATCGCGTATTGCCGCTTCGCGGATGCCATACGTAACTTCTTTTTCCGTAAGGTAATTGAGCACTTCGTCATATGTAACGACTTGATCGGCAGCAGCCGGCTTTACTCTTAAGTAGGCAGCCATGCTGTCAACCGAAACCGTAAGATCAAACTGAGGCTTTGGCTCTTCTTTTTGCGCTTCTTGTTCTTCCAAATGCGAATCCGAATCCAAACTCATTTTTATCTCCTCTCAATCCCCATATGATTTTATCTTAAAGAATTCACCGTCTGCATGATGTCATCGGAAATCTGTACAATTTTCGAGTTAAACTGGAACGCACGCTGATATTCGATCATGGAAACCATTTGATCTGCATTATCAACGGAGGAATCCTCAAGAAATCCGTTTTTCACCTCCGGATTTCTCACTACGCTGGCATTCCCGGACAGCGTAGTCGCCTTAAAACAGGTATTTCCCGCACGTTCAAGTCCGCCTGTATTCGAGAACGAAAAGACGCCAACCGTGGGGCTTTCATTTTCGCTTGCCACAGAAATGGGATGCCCATTGGCGTCCAACACATGATTTCCAGCGGAATCAACGAGATAGCCCTTGTCATGTTCGAGAGAAATATGGAAATTCCCGTTGCGGGTGTATTGTACGCCATCTTTGGTCTGTACGGCAAAAAAAGCGTCGGGCTGCATCAAACAATAGTCCAAGGCACGGCCGGTCTGCTTCGGAGCCCCCTGTTCAAACAGCGTATCCGTTTTCTGAAGCCTGGTGCCATGCCCGCTTTTCAATTGCTGATTTCCGTACTGGATGTTCGTATACAGGAGATCGGAAAACGTGGCAGTAGACGCCTTATAACCTGTTGTTGCAAGATTCGCAACATTATTTGCCGTAACGTCAATCCCGTTTTGCAAATTAATCGTGCCGGCCGCGGCCGTGTAAAAAGAATTGATCATACCATATCACCCTCTGCTCTTATATTTTTGCAATATTGGTTACCGAATTGGTAAGTACTTGGTCATACATTTTTAACGCCTGAGAGCAATTTTGCAGATTCCGCTGCGCGGAAATTGCTCTTGTCATTTCTTCCGCCGCATTCACATTGGAACCTTCTACTGTTTTCCAAAGAATGCTTGGATTCTGCATAAGCGCAGGCGCTCCGCCGGTGTAAGAAAACATCCCTTCTCCGGCAGCTTGCAAAGCAGTATAATCCGCGAAATTGTAAACCGCTATTCTGCCAACATTTCTACCATTCGCAAACAGATTTCCCTGCTCGTCCGCCTCGATTTGGTCCGTTCCCACCCGAATCGGGCCGTTGGCGCCTAAAACCCGCCCGACATTGTTCAGGGTAAGATAACCCTCGCTGTCAACATTAAAGCTGCCGTTGCGGGTATAAACCGTACCGTTGGTTCCCTGAACCGCGAAAAATCCGTCGCCCTTAATCGCAAAGTCCAGCGCCCGGTTGGTATTCTTCAAAACACCCTCCGTATGGATGGTATTTGTTTTATCTGCCACAGTTATTAAACTCACACTTCCGAGTTCTGTCCGCTGTGTATCCAACCGGTTTATCATCAAATTCCCAAATGTAGAAGTGGTTACCAATTTCTTTTTATATCCGGGAGTTTCAATATTCGCAAGATTATTACTGATTCCGGTTAAAACCCTGCTCTGCGTCAGCATACCGGAAGCGAGGGAATAAAAACCTCTGTCCATTTTCCTTCTCCTTTACTGATTCAAATATTCAGCCAAATATTTCTTTAATTTGCGGAGCGCGCTGGAATGAATTTGGGAAACCCTCGACTCGCTGATTTCCATGACACTCGATATCTCCTTGATTTTCAGCTGTTCCTTATAATACAGCGAAATGACAACCTGTTCCTTCTGATTTAAAAGCTTAATATCCTCGGCAAGGACATCCTGAAGCTCCTTTTCGGCTACGACCTGTTCCGGGCCGTGAATGGAATCGCTGGACTGGCTTACCTGAATATTTTCGACTCCCTTTTCATAGATCATCTCTTCGAAGGAAAGCATATTCAATACGCAGGTTTCCGCCTGCATTTTTTCATATTCCGATAAACTCACATTCAAGTATTCGGCCATTTCTTCATCGGTCGGGCCACGGCCTAAACGATGGCTTAAAGCATTTTCCGCCTCGCTAATATCCTTGGCAATCCGTTTCAGTCTTCTTGGAAAACAATCCTGCTTCCGTATGTAATCAATCATGGCACCGCGTACTTTAATGGATGCGTAGGTTTCGAACTTTACATTCTTTTCCGCGTCAAATTTTTCTACCGCGTCCAATAACGCGATCAGACCTTCATTGACGATATCCTCCATGTAGTTAAAATACTGGTAGCGGCCAACTGTCTTGAGCGCGATGCATTTTACGATATAGCTGTATTGTATAACAAGCAGATTTCGGATTTCCTGATCCTTTGTCTCATGGTATTGCTTCCATAAATCCACAGTTGAAACCTGTTCTGTTTCCAAATTTCTCAATTCAGCCGTCCCTCCCTTCAAAGATAAATTGATTTCAGCATGTCCATCATTCGATCGTTACATTCGCAACCGCCTGAATCTGTACATCGGAATTCAGCTCGTTGAATGACAAAACTACTGCATTTGGATAGAACTGTTCAAGCATTTTGCTGAAATAAATTCGAACAACGGGCGAAGTGAGTATAATCGGTACATTGATCACTTCTTTTACCCTGGTAATGCAGTCAAGCAGCTTTGATACGATCTTCTGCGTTGTTTGCGGATCAAGCGAAAGATAGGTGCCCTGATCGTTTTTGCTGATGGAATTTACAATCAGTCTCTCCACCTCGCTGTCCAGCGTAATAACCCTGATCTGTCCGCCGTCCGACCACTTGCGAGTAATCGTGCGCTTCAGCGCCTGTCTGACATATTCGGTTAAGACCTCCGGATCATGCACATTCGCGGCATGATCCGAAATGGTTTCGAGTATTGTTTCCATGTCCCGGATCGGAACGCCTTCTTTCAACAGGTTGCAAAGAATCTTTTGCAAACCGGAAAAGGAAATCATATTGGGCACAACATCGTCCACAAGCGTAGAACCGGTTTTCCGAATCGTATCCAGCAGCTGGTTCAAATCCTGTCTGGAAAGCAGTTCATACGCATGTTTGCGCACGGTTTCGGATAAATGGGTGACAACCACGGAGAGCGGATCAATAACCGTGTAGCCGTAAATCTCAGCAATTTCCTTTTTGTCCTTGGTAATCCATTTACTTGGGATTCCGTAAGCCGGTTCAATGGTTTCAATTCCGTCAATTTCTCCCGTCAGATTCCCGGGGTCAAGCGCGAGATAATAATCGACCAGAATCTCGCCCCGGCTGACTTCCTCTCCTTTAATTTTAATCACATATTGGTTCGGGTTCAGCATCCCATTGTCTCGCAGGCGGACTGCCGGAATAACCATGCCCATTTCCAAAGCAAACTGTTTGCGGAAGGTAACCAACCTTTCAATAAAGCTGCTTCCGCTGTTTTCATCGACCAATGGAATCAGGCTGTAGCCGAATTCCATTTCGATCGCATCAATTTGTAGGAGGTCATAAATGTTGTCAATATTTTTATAGTAGCTGGTTTCATCCTGCTCCGCCGCGGCTGCCTCCGGCACATTGGCTTTCTGGGCTTCAGCGACAATATCGTTTCTCTTTTTCAAATTGAAACCCGCCGCTAACAGGCCGATGGCTAAAATCAGAATTTGCACAACCGGCATTCCAGGAATAAAGCAAAGGCAAATCAGCGTAAATCCCGCAATGATAATGACAATCGGACGGGATAAAAACTGTTTGGTAACATCAATGCTCAGGCTGGAATCCGACGCGGCGCGTGTAACAATCATACCGGTTGCGGTGGAGATCATCAGCGCGGGCAATTGTGAAACCAAGCCGTCGCCGACAGTCGCAATCGAATAAATATTCAGAACCTCTGTAAAAGAGCTTCCGCCCTGCACCATACCAATCACGGTTCCACCAAGAAAATTGATGAAGGTGATAATGATACTGGCAATGGCGTCGCCCTTAACAAACTTGGTAGCACCATCCATAGCGCCGTAAAACTCCGCTTCACGCTGGATATCTTCTCTGCGCTGGCGTGCCATGGATTCATCGATAATACCGGAATTCAGATCGGCGTCAATCGCCATTTGCTTACCGGGCATAGCATCCAGCTTAAATCTTGCCGACACTTCCGAAACACGTTCGGAGCCCTTCGTAATAACCATAAAATTTACGATAACAATGATGATAAAGACAATAAAACCAACAACGACGTTTCCTCTTAAAACGAATTCTCCGAAGGTTTGAATCACCTGGCCTGCTTTTCCGGATTGCGTGAGGATGAGTCTTGTGGAGGAGATGTTCAAAGCCAACCGTAAAATTGTGGTCATTAACAGCATAGATGGGAAAATGGAAAACTGCAATGCGTTTTTTACATACATGGTCATCAGAAGGACCATAATGGAAAGGGATATATTTATGATAAACATCATATCCAACAAAGGAGCAGGCAAAGGAATGATGATAAATCCGATAATGATGACTACAAAAATCGCAACTGCGTTATCACGGATCTTCAATATTGCTTCGTCTCCTTCTTCATTGAGTAAACCCACGCCATAACCTCGGCAACAACTACATAAAACTGCTCGGGAATTTCCTTATCAACCTCTACAGTTTCATACAATGCCCGGGCGAGCGGACGGTTTTCCGTCATGGGTATATTGTATTTTTCAGCGATGTCAATAATTCTCAGCGCCATATAATCCTGCCCTTTCGCGACAACAATTGGGGCATTATTTTTTTCAATATCATATTTCAGAGCAACTGCAAAGTGGGTTGGATTTCGAACGATAACATCCGCGGTCGGCACCTGCTGCATCATTCGCTGCATGGATGCCTTGCGCTGTCTCTCCTTAATCTGTCCCTTAATAAACGGATCACCTTCGAGTTGCTTATATTCCTCCTTAATTTCCTGTTTTGACATGCGGATGCTTCTTTCGTATTCCCACCACTGGTACAGATAGTCCAAAGCCGCTATAAAAATAAAGGCGATGGAAAGTCGTATAACAATATCCATCAAGGAATTCAAAATAAACGAAACCGCCTGGGAAACATCTTGAAACATTAACTTTGTGAAAGATGCCGCTATATCTGTGAACGCGGTGTATAAGACATAAAAAATAACCGATATTTTGATCAATGCTTTCACAAGCTCCGCGATGGAACGAAGGGAAAAAAGCCTTTTCATTCCCTGAATGGGACTGATTCTGGAAAATTTGAACTTTAAATTCTCCTTGGAAACTTTCAGTTTCGTCTGCATGGCGGTACCAATGATACTCACCGCAACGGAAGTCAGCATTACCGGACCGGCCAATAACAGGATGGAAATGAGAACATCCCGCATGACATCGGTTGTAAAGGATTCGGAAAGTTCGTGAACGGTTTTTGTGTAAGTGATGTACCTGAAAAAAAAGTTTGAAAGATAATGATAAATAAATGGAAAGATTATTTTTAGTATTGTAAAGAGCGATAGGATAGAAAGTGCGCTGATTACATCGTTGCTTTGAAAAATATTCCCCTTTTTACGTTCGTCTTCCCGCCGTTTCGGGGTGGCTTTTTCTGTCTTGCTGCTGTCCGCCATATCATCCCCCCTTAAACCGGATGCAAGTCGATCTGAAGGCTATTTCAGCATTACAAAAACCTGACTGATATTATCGAACATTAAAGTAATCAGTCTTTCAAGGAAGGTAGAAAGAGACGGCACCATAATCAAAAAAATCAGGAATCCAAGGATTACTTTTACCTGAATGTTAATTACAAAAACATCAATCTGCGGAACGGCTTTCATAATCAGTCCAACAGCGATTTCTGCAATGAACTCCGCCGCCAGAACAGGAAGCGCCAATTTAACCGCATAAATCAGAATGAGGGAAAATAAGCTGACCAGATGCTGCGTCATTTCCGGCTTCAGCTCAAACTGATCGTAGGGAATCATCACGCTTAACTTTGTAAAAATCTGAATCAAAGTCAAGTGCCCGTTCACCGCAAAAAAGATCAGAACAAACGTCAAATTCATAAGGGACGCGGACAGCGGCATGGAAATATTGCTTTGCGGATCGTAAATCCTCGACATGGATATGCCGATCTGCATGTCCATATTTTCACCGCCGATCATGATGACGGATAAAAACAACTGGATGATATACCCGACAATATATCCGATGAGCAATTCCTTTAACAAACTGATGGAGAGCACGAGAAAGGACGCGATATGGATGGTCTGTGCCGGGACGAGATGATAAGAAAAAAACGAAAGCATCAGGGTAAGCCCGACTTTGAGAATTACCGGCAGGTTCTTTCTGCCCAGTATCGGGTTGAACAGGATACAGCCCGACATCCTCATAAATATGAAAAGCAGAAGGGTAAAATCATAATCCATATTCATAAAAAGCTTATGATCACACCTTCCAACTTTTATCTCTTAACTTAATTTCGCGATCATGCGAAAGATATACATGGTAAAATCGTTCATCGTCTCAAACATCCATGGTCCCAAAATCACCAAAATTACGCCAATTGCCACTAACTTCGGTACAAAGGTAAGCGTCTGCTCGTGAATTTGGGTTGCCGCCTGTAAAATAGAAACAATCAACCCCAATGATATACTGACGATCAAAATGGGTGCGGCAACCTTCAGCGCCACAAGCATCGCCGCCTGTAAAACCTCGTTAATCTGCGATATTGTCATAAGCAGCGTAATCCTTTCCTGTTTCGACTAAACATTAAAGCTTGCGGCCAGGGTTTTAAACAACAGTCCCCAGCCATCCACAAGCACGAAGAGCAAAAGCTTGAACGGAAGAGAAATCATGGATGGAGGAAGCATAATCATACCCATTGACATCAAGGTGCTGGATACGATCATGTCAATAATTAAAAATGGAATAAAAATCAAAAAGCCAATCAGAAACGCCCTTTTTAATTCACTTGTCATAAAAGCGGGAATAACAACCGTAATGGATAGCTCATTCACGGATTTTACCGGCTTGGCTTTTGAAAGATTAACAAATAAGTTTAAATCCTCCTTCTTTGTATTTTTCAGCATAAACGTCTTCATCGGCACGGCTGCCTTATGTAGAAATTGCTCCTGCGTAATTTTCTGTTCTTTATACGGCTGGTACGCCTGCGTATTCACTTCATTCACAACAGGCGTCATAATAAACAGAGACAGGAATAGTGCAATGCTGATCAAAACCTGATTCGGCGGCGTTTGCTGAAGTCCAAGTGCGTTCCGCAAAAAGGAAAGCACGATCACAATCCTGGTAAAGCAGGTTGTCATAATGAGAATGGATGGGATCAGAGCCAAAATCGTGAACATCTCGATAATCTCGAGCGTATTCATGCTCTTGCCATTCACATTCACACCAACGGAAGCCGCAGAAGCCTGTAAGGGAAGAAGAAAAAGCATCACGAGGGACAGTGTAACCAGAAGCAAGGTTTTTTTACCGATTTTATTTTTGTTCTTTCTCATCTTCGGCATTGTCAGTTTTTCTGGCCTTGCTGAAAACTGCGTCACTCAATTTCACATCCCATCCTGATTTTAACGTTGAATTTAAAGTTTCCAGAAAACCATCCTTGGGGACGGTTTCCAAGATATGCATTTCCGATTCATCCAGTTCCTTCAGGATTTCAACGGAATTGCTCGAAAAGCCGATAAGATATAACTTTTTGCAAACCTCAACAATTGCAAGGCCCTTGTCCTGCGTTAAAGCTAAGCGTTCTATGACTTTCATATTGTTTGAATTTGATATATTGTTCACGCGCTTTACCATAAACTGGCTAAATTTAGAACAAAGGTATAAAACCAAAATAATGGCAGCCAAAGAAAAGAAAAGCGGTAATATATCACTAAAAAAGCTCAGAAGCGGCAAAACAGCCACCATAAGAAATTTCAACGCATTTCCTCCCCTACGGCAAACAGGATTATCCCAGAATTCCGTTTACTGTTTTCATGATACGATCCGGCTTAAAGGGCTTCACGATGAAGTCTTTTGCGCCAAGCTTCAGCGCCTCAACAACCATTGCCTCCTGGCCCATAGCGGAACACATAACGACCTGTACGGATTCGTCTATCTCCTTCAGATTTTTTAAAGCTTCCAGCCCATCCATAACAGGCATCGTAATATCCATAAGGATTAGATCCGGCTTTTCCGCGTTATAAAGCGCAATCGCCTTTTCCCCGTTTTCGGCTTCAATAATATCCGTATAACCGTTTTGCTGAAGGGTGTTTTTTATCATCATCCGCATAAAAGCTGCATCGTCGACCAACATAATCTTCTTACTCATTTCTGTTCCTCCTATTTGCACCCTGCGGTGCGTGTTAAATTAATTTCATGATTTCACTATTGCTTAATACTTCTGTAATTCGTACACCATAAAAATCGTCTACAACGACAACATCCCCCTTTGCGATACGTTTGCCGTTTACAAAGACATCGACCTGAGAACCGGCTTGCTTATCCAATTCTATAATGGTCCCTGATGTAAAATCCAGAATATCTTTAATCGGCTTTTGGGTACGGCCGATTTCAACCGTAATTTGAAGCGGAACGGACATAATCATATTCAGGTTATTGTTTTGATCGTTCGTTAGCACGGTATCTTCCGCATCAAAGCTCTGATACGCAACATGTCCCACATTGTAATTCTGCGGCTGTTCGTAACTTGATACTGCTTCTACTACAGGAGCAGGTTTGCTTGCCACCGGCGCCGGTTTTTGCTGCTGTACCGGCTGTGGTTTGGAAGGCGCGGGCTGCGGCTTGGATGGAGCCGGCTGCGGTTTTGGCGGAACAGGTTCCTCTGCCGGTTGCTCTGCTGCGGCAGGCGCCCCAAAATTAAAGGAGCGGATGAGTTCTTTCGCCAGATCTGCTTTCATTAGGCTGATAAACTCGCTGTTTACCATATCGCCGATCATTAAATTGAAATGTACTGTAACAACATTTTCTTCGGTTTCAAAATATTTACTTTTAAACTGCTCGGAATCATTAATTGGGAAAGATGTCGGAGGTGAAATGTTAATAGCCATGTTCAGGAACTGTGAAAGCGCCGTAGCGGAAGCGCCCATCATCATGTTCATAACTTCACAAATTGCCCCAATACTCATTTCATCCATCACGAATTCCTGCTCAGAATAATCGGTATGAAGCAGTAAACCAACAATTACTTTTACATCGGATTCTTTTAAAATCAAAATATTCTTGCCGTCCAATCCGCTTACGTAATTGATTTCAACCGCAATTGCCGGTTCCATCGATTCAAAATGAACATCCTTCGAAGGCATCACTTCAACGCGGGGGGTTGTAATATTCACACGCTGTTCCAGCATTTCCGAAACGGAGGTCGCTGAAGAACCCAAACTGATATTCAGAATTTCTCCTATAGCGTCAATGTCCATAGCAGAAAAGATTTCTTCGTTATTCGGCTCCATAGAAATCACCTTTCTTATTTATTGTAGAGATTTGTTGATTTTAACGGCGTATTTTTTCTGCTTTGTTCCTATAACACCTGTAAACCATGGCAAGCCCTCTACTTCCAAAACAATTGAATCTTGATCCACCCGGGTATTGAGTGGAATAATATCGCCTGCCTGCAAATTAAGCAAATCTTTCAGGCTGATTTCTGTTTTACCTAACATTGCGCTAATAGTCAGCGGAGAATTCTTTAGTGTGTGCATAATTCCAAACTTACGCTGTTGTTCCACTGAAGGATCTTCCTTCTTGGGCAATTTAACATATTTCGAATTGAAAACTCGGAATACTTCCTCAAGCGAGGAAGCCGGAAGACAAACGTTGATATTCCCTTTTAAATTTTCAATCGTTACTTCAATGGCAATGATTGCGACCGCTTCATCGGGCTGCACCAGTTGCATCAGTCTGGAATTCGTTTCAATCATGTCTAAGGTATGATGGATTTCCATATAATTGCCCCATGCATTATCCATCAGGGGTAAAAGCTGTTTAAACACATACTCCAATAAAGAAAGCTCAATGTCGGTATAATCTCTTTCAATTTCATACCCCATGCCATTTCCGCCCAACAATCGATCCATAATGGAAAAAGAAATCTGGCGTGACATTTCAACCAAAACGGGTTTGTCGTCAATCCGGTTTTCTTCGCTGTTCATACCGATAATGGCAACCAGTATGGAATCGCCAAGGGCATTGTTGAACTCGCGGAACTCTTCTTCTTCCACTTGCAAAATCTCCATTTGGCAGGCGGAGCGGAGCATTCCGGCGAGCTGAAGACTGAACATTCGTGAAACGCTGTCAAAAACGTTGTCCAGTAGCTTCAACTGCTCCTTTGTGAACTTCTTTGGGGACATAAAGTCGTATTCTTTTACTTTAGGGCCGGCGGTTTGTTCTTCGATTTCCTTAAAGTCTACATGTCCGCTTTGCAGGCTTCCCAATAATTCGTCAATTTGCTTTTGAGACAATACTTCTGCCATAGGACCTCCTACTCCCGCATATTAAAATTTAAAACGTTTCATCCTATGCGGAAAACAAAACGCTGCTTACGTAAGAGCTCGTTATTTGCGTTGGATTATTTTTTGTCTGTATTCTTGTCTGCATTATTAATATCTTCATATACCTGATCCAAAACAGAACTGCTCTGTCCGGCTTTCGAAATATAAATTTCCACTCGCCTGTTTTTGGCCCGGGTAGCTTCTGTTCCATCATGGGGAACAATGGGCCTGTATTCTCCATACCCCTCGGAAACCATTTTAGCCGGATTGATAATATTTTTCAACTGAACATACAGCAGGACGTTCTTGGCCCTGTCCGAAGAAAGTGCACGGTCGAAGGCTTGGGCGGTAACGGAAGTTGAGTTGTTCGCGCGGGCCGTATGCCCGTAAAAACGAATCTCTCCAATTTGATCCGGTATATTTTTTATTCCGTCACAAAGAAAGTCCAATATCTTTTTTCCTTGATCGCGTAATTCCGCACTATCTCCGGAGAAAAACACGCTGTTTTGAAACGTAAGGAAAGTGTAGTTTTTCCCTTTATGTACATGCACAGAATCCTGTAAACCATTTCGATTTACATAATCGACCAAATATTTATACAGACTGTCAAAATCTGTGACTTTCCCGTCATCGGAATTTCCTGCTTTACTACTGGATGTTTCGGATTCTGAACCGGAAGAAGGCAGGCTTGTACTGTTGGCAGCAATTTGGATATTTTCCTGCGCAGCCTCCTGTGTGACTGCACTAGCCTGTTTATTAGCGGAAAATGCTTTGACAAGCTTTTCCCATTTGCCGGCATCCATGGTAGACATGGCAAACAGCATAACAAAGAAGGTAAGCAAAAGCGTCACCATATCGGAATAAGTATCAAGCCAGTTCGGGCCTCCGCTTCCGGGATTTGCCCGCTTTCTTGCCATTACATCACCCCTTCAGTTTTATATCTTACGGGAAAATTCCCCTGGATTGCTTTGTCTTAATGCTTTCCTTTTGTTTTTTTATCGTTGCTGCTGGAGGAAGCGCCCGCAAAAGTCCCAACCTTCTGGATCCTTTTGCTTTCATTGACGTAGGCATTCAAACGTTCTTCAATATGTTTCGGATTATCGCCCGCCTGTATTGCCACAACGCCTTCCACAACAATCTCTTTACAAACCATTTCCTCATCATGAAGCATATGTAATTTATGTGCCAGCGGAGTCAGCAAAAGGTTGGAAATCATAGAACCATAGAAAGTGGTTATCAACGCTGTTGACATACCGCGTGCCATTTTTGTCGCGCCACCGTCGGAATTCATATCCATATTGGCAAGCATATTAATCAAGCCAATCAGCGTACCAATCATACCAAACGCGGGGGCATAAGTTGAAAATCTCTCGTAGAATTGCCAGACATGCGAATGCCGGTCTTCCAGGCCATTCAGTTTGTCTTCAAGAATCTCCTTTACTTTTGCAGGGTCTATCGCATCCACAATCAGCATTATACTGTCCTGCATAAATGTATCTTTTAACTGGCTTGCTTTATCTTCCAGAGAAAGTAATCCCTTTCGTCTGGCTTCTTGCGCAAAGTCTACAATTGTATCGATATACTCCTGTGGCTTGTATTGATTTCCCCGCATAATAACCTTCATATGCTTTGGTATTCCCATGAAATAGGAAATCGGGAAAGAAATAACAGTTGCCGCAATTGTGCCGCCGAAAGTAATCGCCATACTTGGATAATCAACAAAGTTCCAAATTGTAGACCAAATAACACCGGCTGACTGATCAAATACAATGCCGAATATTACCAGCGCAAGCCCGGCTATAAACCCCACGATGCTTGTAAAATCCACACAAACACATCCTTGCGATAATAATAATTTTTAGTCCTTCAGCTTAACTGTATTTTTAAAAATTTCACGATTATAAAGAATTACTTTTTGAACAATTTCCTCACTATTCTCCGCAACTAAAAAATATTTTCCTGTTGTTAATGTTATTTTTGTTTCTGGAATACTTTCGATTGTTTCAATAAGGTTTGAATTAACGACAAAAGAAGTGCCGTTCAAATTGGTGACAGTTATCATCTCAATACCCCTTTTTCACAACTGACCGTTTCTGAAACCGTTTTCAGTTCCAGAAACGGCAGCTATAGAATCCTTATCTCTTCATATTTACGAGAGTTTCCATCATTTCGTCGCTAACGGTAATGATTTTGGTATTCGCCTGGAATCCTCTTTCATTGATAATCATCTGGGTCAGTTCGGTGGCAAGGTCGGTGTTGGAAGCTTCCAGAGCGCTTGTTACCAAGCTCCCGGTCTCACCGACTCCAGGAGTATAATACTTGATGGGATAACTATCATTTGCAACATTGTTTTCAGCTTTATAGTACGAACCGCCCTGCTGTGTAAGGCCAGAAGGGTTCGGGATATTCGCTAAAGCTATATAGCCCAAGGTTTTAATTTCTCCATCTTTTTCACCAGTTATTGCTCCGTCGCTGCCGATTGAAATGTTTTTATAAGTTGAATAATCTTCAACCTTAATCGGCTCGCAAGTACTTATCGCACCTGTCGGTTTTGTTGCCCCATTCGTACCGCAAACTAATTTTTTATTCCCATCGACAAGATTGCCATCTCCGTCAAACCCGAAGGAGCCAACGCGTGTGTAAAGGTAACCGTTCCCATCCTTTACTACAAAATATCCTTCGCCGTTAATATAGCAGTCCTTGCTGTTTCCGGTGGTTGCCATTCCGGCACGGGTATTCAGCACATCAATTGTTGCTGCAGTAGCACCATAACCAACTTGGGAGGGATTTGCGCCGCCGATACTGTTCGTCGCATCGGATTTAGAAGAACTCGCAAGTGTCTGATAAAAAACATCACGATAAGTCACGCGGGAAGATTTAAAACCGTAGGTATTAACGTTTGCAATATTGTTACCGATGACATCAATACCGGTCTGATACGCTTTTACGCCTGAGATACCGCAGTACATTCCTGTACTCATAAAACAATTCTCTCCTTTTCTATTTGGAACCGCATGAGCCTTTCTGTCATTCGAGACTCAAATAACTTCCTCAAGAGGTCCGGTTATATGATTACAGCTCCATCAATATTTGTAAAAATGTTGTCGGTCAATTCCTGACCATTCATAGTTGTAACGACTGTGCTGCTGGGAATATTCACGATAAAGGCCGTCTGCCCACTTAAGATCAGCGCGTCTTTAATTCCCTTTGCCCTTGCCTTTGTTACTGCGCTGTTAATTTGGGACAGCAACTGCCCGGATACCGGAATATTCCGGGAATCCATTCGCTGCAGCGCATGTTTGGAAAACGTAAGCTGCTGCTTTTGTTCAATAGCATTCTGAAATATCTTTCCGAATTCACTATCAGCCGGGTTTGTCTTTGGGGTCTGATTGCTTTTTGCCGGCGTTACGTTGTAATTCGGATTGATAAACGCAGAATAGCTCTTTTTAAATTGAATATCATCCATGACTAAACTCCTAACTGTAAAGACGATTCCGTTCGTACAGCGGATAGCCTAATTTGAATCTTCCGGGACTGTCAATTCAGGTGATGTTTCCGGAGACTTGTAAGTATCGGAATTGACTTGCATAACGGAATATAAATCGTATGCTTTTCCGTTCACAACCACACAAGGCGAACCGGATGAATAGTTAACATAATCTACAACACCCGTATCTTCAACATACTTTCCATTGGCGTCATAGCTGGCAACAACCACTTTTTTCCCAACAAGAGAAGCACCGTACTGCTCTAAAGAAAGCTGTCTTAAATCCTGCATAGCCTGTAACGAGGCAAATTGTGCCATCTGGCCAATGAACTCATTGTTATCCGTAGGATTTGTCGGATCCTGATTAGCCATCTGCGCCGCTAAAAGTTTCATAAAATCCGTCATTTCCAAAGAGGACTTACCGGTCTTTAATTCCGTGGCGCCAGATGTAGTATTTATGGAAGTTCTGGCGGTCCCGCTAAGACTATATGGATAAATCTGATTCAAAATACTCCTCCTTTCTCTTACATTGCTGAAACCTGATTCCTGAGCTGCTGCATCACAGTTATAAAGTCATCTGTGCTGCCGTTCGAGTCATCCAATGGAAGCCGAACGTTCTGCTTTTGCTCTCTTTCCTGCTGCGGCTGATTTTGTTGATTCTGCTGGCCTTGTTCATACCATGCGCGATCATGTGCTGCTTCGTTAATTTGAACCGGCTGGTTTACAGAGGTTTGCAGAATTGCTTTAATATCAGCGCTGTTTTCCAACAGCAAGCTCTGCGTTTTGGGATTCGCCGCCTGAATGGTCACACTCAGAACACCGTCCTGCATCGCCAGCTTAATAGAAACTTTGCCTAAATTTTTCGGATAAAGCTCCATTGTAAACTGATGGTTCCCTTGCTTATAGTTGTAAAGGACTTTGTCAGTAAGCTGAGTGGACAGGGCCTTCCCCGAAGCTTTTGCATCAGAAATCTTAATGACCACGTTCCCATTCTCATAGAGACTGGAAAGACGCGCATTGCTCTGGGACGCCGTATGAATCGGTATGGTTTCTTTTTTGTCCTCGGCTGTCATCGGCAATTTATCGCTTTCAGCGGAAGGCAATTCCGTTGCCGCTTGCTTTTCCGGTTTAACCTGATCCAATTTTCCAACAGCAAAAGCGGATTCCTGCTTAGGAAGCACTTTGCCGTCCTGTTTAGGAAGCTCGGCCTGCGCCGCCGTAGGCCGATTAAAGCCATTCATGGAAGGCTCCATTGCTACAGCCGGCTCTTTTTGCAAAGTGGAATTCTGTGTGTTGGTAAATACTGAATTTGACGGCTGCACCGGAACTTCCGCTTTCGCGGCTGTCGGATTGGAACTTGCTAACTGCGCAACCGGGGCATCCGGTTTTCCATTGCTCTGCAGAAATCCATTTCCGACTGCAACCTTTTCTGATATCGCATTTTCAGCCTGTGTTCCGACGGATTGCAGGAAAGCTGGCTGCGTTTCCATGGAGTGCACCATGACAACCTGTTTCGAATCTGCTTGTAAACCGGAAGCGGGCAAGAAAGACACCGCCTGCGTTCCGACTTGTGGCTGCAGCACATCTGGGACATCTGCAAAAGCAGGAGCTTGGCAGATTGGTGCAAATGGCGTTATGTTCGGCTGGATCGTTTGCTGATTCATTCCCGTGATGTTATCCAGATTTTTTTCATCCTTAGGGGGAACGGAAGATGTCTGCTTTGAATTCTCTTTGGTTATTGTTTTCCCAGACTGCTGCAACAAGCTTTCAAAAATACTGCCTGTGCCATCCTTTTTGGCTTGGGCCGTTTTTGTTTTCTGCAGAGCGGCGCTTGAGGCCACGTTCGTAGTTATTTGCTGTATCACATTTTCACCTCCATTATTTAATATTTATTTTATAAATTCTATAATAAAAGAATTTATAAGCATTTAATTCGCTGCGCTGCGTGTGCGATTGACGAACTCATCGATTGCAAGTTCTTCTCGTTTCCTAAAGGCTTCTAAATATGCCTCGTGCTGTTTGTCGCGTAATTTTTCAAGCCCGGAGATATCGCTGTTCAAGGCTATGATATCTGCTTTCTTTTGCGTAATGGCTTCCAACATCTTGCTTTTGTCTTCCACCAACCGCAATATTTTCTGATTTAATGTATTAAAATAGGTTTTATAAATGCTCATGTCGCTTGCGTTCAGGCCTGTTTGCAGCTCTTTCTTCATCTTTTGATTCGTCTCCGCAAACAGAGTATTTAAAGTATTGATTTCCTTTTCAATTTCCGCCAACTTTGTTTGCATCTGTAAAAGCTCATTTTTTTGAATATCCAGCGTCTGCTGCTTGAAGCTAAGGACCTTTTCAAGGCTAAAAATAAACTTTTTCATTCTTATAAACCTTCCATAAGATTCAAAGTTTCCTCAAAAGAGAAACTTTCATCGGTTCTCTGACACAAAAAAGCGTTGACAGAATCCATCTTTTTCACCGCTTCGTCCAATTTATGATTCATACCCGGTTTATACGCCCCGATGGATATTAGATCGGAATTCTGATTGTAAATCGCGAGAATATCCCGTATTTTGGCGGCCAAAAGCCGGTGCTCTTCCGTAACGATATCGTTCATCAGTCTGGAAATGCTCGCGTTCGTGTCAATGGCGGGATAATGGTTTTTATGTGCCAATGTACGTGACAAAACAATGTGTCCGTCGATAATTCCCCGGACAGTATCGGATATCGGTTCATTGGTATCGTCCCCTTCTACCAGCACAGTATAAATCCCGGTGATGGAACCTTCCTTGAAATTTCCGCTTCGTTCCAGAAGCTTCGGCAGTTCCGCGTAGATGGACGGCGTATATCCTCTGGCGATGGGGGGTTCCCCGGCAGCCAGCCCGATTTCCCGTTCCGCCATTGCGAACCGGGTAAGGGAATCCATCATCAGCAGGACATCCTTTCCCTGATCCCTGAAATACTCAGCAATCGCCGTAGCAACCGTTGCGCATTTTGCCCGGTACATAGCCGGCTGATCGGAGGTTGCAACAACCAATACCGAACGCGCCAGCCCTTCTTTGCCCAAGTCTTTTTCAATAAACTCGGTAACTTCACGGCCTCTTTCTCCGACAAGCGCGATTACATTGATATCGGTTTTTACATTTTTCGCAATCATGCCAAGCAGGGTGCTCTTACCGACACCGCTTCCTGCGAATATTCCCATTCTTTGCCCTTTGCCGATGGTAAGCATTCCGTCGATGGCCTTAATGCCAAAGGTCAAACGCTGGCTGATTCTAGGGCGTTCCAACGGGTTCGTGTATGTAGCATCCACATCATAAAACTGCTTGGCCTCAAAACTTCCCTTCCCGTCGATTGGCATTCCGGTCGCATCAATCGTCCTGCCAATTAAAAAGTCGCCGACGGGAACCCGCAGCTTTCGTCCGGTGGAACGAACGAAACTGCCTGGACCGATTCCCTTAATATCGCCATATGCCATCAAGAGGACTTCGCTGTTTTTAAAACCGACAACTTCGGCCATAACGGTTTTCTCATTGTCGGAATTCTGAATATAACAGATATCGCCGACATTCGCTTTTAATCCGGCTGTTTCAATCATCATCCCGACAATATTTTTAACCTTACCCATGTAACAGAGCGGATTAACTTTTGCCAAAACTTCATAGGCTTCTTCGAAATTCAATGTCTCACGCTCCACTTTTGAATTCGGTTATATTTGCAACTCGTTCTTTATATTGTTTAACTGTGTATCCACACCCGCGTCTATCATTTGGTTCGGCATTTCAATTTTGCAGTCGCCGTCCTTCATTTCAGCGGATGCTTCAATTTTGACATTATCAGATACCTCCTGCAGATCCTTTATCAGGGTAGTGTCGGCAAGCAAGGTCTTGGTGTTGGGAGAAACATAAATACGAACCCACTCCTGATTCCGGTAGGAATCAATCGCCTTGATTATGATCGACTGGATCGCTTTTGCATCAAGGCTTATTTCCTTTTTAATAATCTTCTCTGCAATGGCTAAGGAAAGCCGTGTTATATCGCTCTCAAACCGCTGAAGGATTTCCTCCTTCCTTGCTTCCACAGTTTCAAGCATACCGGAAAGTTCGTCCAAGACTGCCTTATTATCATTTTCTGCTTTTTGAAAGCCATCCTGATAACCTTCCCGGTAACCTTGTTCGCTGCCTTTTGTTCTTCCTTCGGCAAATCCTTTCCTATATCCTTCTTCCCTGCTCCGCGCCATCAACAAAGCGGCCTCTCCATTCATGCGCTCAGTGGACTCCTTTACCTTGTTCGCGCTGTAATTCTGTGCCGCCTCCATGATTTGCTGCGCTTTTTGGAATGCATGGTTTAAAATCGCTCTGTGTTCCTCTTCGGGGTCCGGTTTGGCCGCTTTAGCTTCAGACGGTTTCTTTAAAGAAGAGTTATTGGAAGGAAAGGCATTGCCGTTTTTAATTGTGACATATTCGGATGCCTTAATGATTTTAGGCAATAACCTCATCCTTTCCGCCCTTCGAAATAATTAACTCGCCCTCGCTTTCAAGACGCCTGATAACGCCCACAATACGCTGCTGCGCTTCTTCGACGTCTCTAAGACGGACATTATGCGTAAATTCGAGATCGGATTTGATGGTTTCCATTGTACGGTTGGACATATTCTTGAAGATAACATCGGCAACTTCCTTGTTTGCGCCTTTGAGCGCGAAAACCAGATCCTTGGAGTCGACCTCGCGCAGGAAGCGCTGGATGGACATATCGTCCAGACAGGTGATATCTTCGAAGACAAACATTCTCTTTTTGATCTCGTCGCAAAGCTCTGCGTCCTTGCGGGCGAGTTCGTCGAAGATATATTTCTCGTTCGAACGATCCATGTTGTTCATAATATCCGCAATGTAGTTTACGCCGCCAAATTCCATGAAGTCCAAAGACATGAGGGACGAGAATTTGTTCTCCAGATTGCTTTCCACAATATGAATAATTTCGGGAGAGGTTCTGTCCATATTTGCAATCCGCTCGACTACCTCAAGCCGGATTTCCTTCGGCAGTTCCGCAATGATCATGGCCGCCTGATCCGCCCTTGCATAAGACAAAATCAGCGCGATGGTCTGCGGATGTTCGTTTTGAATCATCGTCATGAGGTTTTTATAGTCCGTCTTACGGATAAACTCAAATGCCTTGGTTCGAAGCGACTTCGTAACACGTTCAAGAAGTGAAGCCGCCGTTTGGGCGCCATACGCTTTTTCAAGAACATTTCTCGCATATTCTATGCCGCCTTCCGTGATAACCTTCTGCGTCAGGCATATCTGATAGAAGTTTTCCAGAATTTCTTCCTGCTGCTCGGTAGACATATGCGACATTCTTGCTATTTCATAGGTTAACTGTTCGACTTCGTCTTCCTTTAAATATTTATAAATCTTGGAAGCGGTCTCAGCTCCAATGGATATAATAACCGCAGCGGCTTTCTGCTGGCCGCTCAGTTGATTTTTAGCCATCGTTGTCTTCTCCTTTCAGCCAGGATCGGATCAGTTGAGCTGCGATTTCTGGATTTTGGGAAGTGAATTCTTGTATTTCCTTTGTTAATGCTTCTTCCTTCGTCGCCTTTTGCGCACGGGCATCTTCTATTGCAGGGATAACAACTTTCTCCTTTTCGGGCTCTTCTTCAGAAAATTCATTCTGCAGACGGTCTTTCAAAGGCGTACCGTCTTCCTGGAATTCCTGTTCCGCCAAACCCATGGCAAATTCTTTCTTTTTCTTTGCTCGTGCCACTAAGAAAATAATCAGCCCCACAATAAATAATGTAAGCAGTACAACTCCTCCAATGATTACAATCGTATTCAAAGGCAGAGTTCCGGACGCCTGTGCATTGGTAGGCTGTGTTGAAGTAGCAAAAGTACCATTATAAATAGCGACCTTCTCCGGCTTAACCGCTGCAGCATTGGCCACTAGCTGTGCAATCTGCTGTTTTTGGCTGTCGGCGATCATATCTTTATTTATTACGACTGAGATCGTCATATCCTGCACACTAGCTGCATCGCCCTGAATCTGCTGCTTAACCTGGCTGACCAGATATTTGTATGTCTGATCATCCTTTGTGTAAATCACATCTCCGTTAACAGTAACGCCGGGATACGTCGTCGTCTGGGCGTTGGATTGGGTTCCGGCCGCTCCTCCTGCCGTTTTACCGCTTGTTTCCTGTTCCTTTATCGTATGTGAATCGCTTAGCACACCTTTATCCGTTGGATTTCCGGAGCTATCCTTCGATGGATTATAGGTGATGATCTCTTGTACTTTTTTATCAACATCCATTATGCTTTTTACGGTAACTTTTACATTGTTTGTTCCAAAAACAGGTGTTAATACTTTAAGTATATTTTTTTCAACATCTTTTTCATATTCTTTTTCAATTTGGAGCTTAAACTGGGTTATATTAATCTGCGTTCCATTTTCTGAATTACCGCTTAATTCATCTCCTGTAGCCGTGTCAATAACGGCAACATCCTCTGCTTTCATGTTCGGCACACTTTTCGAAACCAATTGCTTAATTCCATTTACCTGTGAGGACGACAGGGTCTTTCCATTGTCTAAAGTTACGGTGACAGAAGCAGTCGGCTTTTCCGCGTTATCATCCAAAGCGTATCCGCTGCTGTCGGGGATACTAATTGTTACATTTGCATTTTTAATGGTATCAATCGTTTTGATAACCGCTTCCAAACGCTGATTAAGTTGATATTGCTCAATGATTTTCTTTTCATAATCGGTTGTCATGATTCCGATATTTTTCGTGAAGAAATCGTAATTCGGCGCTGTTTTCGGGTGCCCTTCATTCGAAAGATCCATTCTTAACGCATTTTCCTGATCCTTCGGTACATAAATCGTTCCATTGTCTTCCTTAAAGCTTACATTCCGTTCCTTGAGTTCGTTCATCACTTCTACGGCTTCCGAGTGGTCCAAACCCGGATAAAGGATCACATAAGGCTGTCTATTTAATAAAATTCCAGCAATAACCGAAACAAGGACAATTCCGCCAAGAATGCTGCATGATATTATTTTTTTCTTCTTCGTCAAAGAACCCCAATAGTTTTTAACCGGTTCTATGTATTTATTAATTTGAATATTCATTCGTTCAACCCGCAATCACCCTTTTCTTTCTGCTGGAGGCTATACGCCCATCCTCATAACCTCATTGTAAGCATCTAACGCTTTATTGCGAAGCTGAACAAGCATTTGGACGGAAAGACTGGCCTTTGTTGAAGCAATGATAATGTCATGCAAATTATCGGACTGCCCGGTTGTTAACTTGACTAGTTCTTGATCTAAAACAGAATCTGTATCCTTCACATTCTGGATAGCATCCTGAAAAAGCGATTGAAACGGTAGACCGGATGACTGGGACGAGGATACTTTATCGGAATCATTTAGCTTTGCAATGGAATTTACACTTTCAATCGGTGTAATCGTCAATTTCTGTTACCTCCCTAATTCTAATGCCTTAACAGCCATGCCCTTTACGGCATTAAAAGCAGTCAGGTTTGCATCATAAGCCCTTGTTGCCGACATCATATCGATGGTTTCCTTAATGGGATCGACATTCGGCATCATCACATAACCCTGCGCATTCGCATCCGGATGGCTGGGGTCATATACAGGGACAAAATCACTTTGATCTTCTGCGATTTGTGTAACCTTTACCCCTCGCTGTTCCCCGCTCTGCTGCAGCTTTGACGCAAATATACGCTGAAAAGGCGATTGCTCTGCAGGTTCATAAATAACCATCTTCCTGCGGTAAGGCCCACCATTCTCTGTTCTGGTGGTGGTAGCATTGGAAATGTTTTCAGAAATGACATCCATTCTCAATCTGCTCGCGGTAAGACCGGATCCGCTGATGTTCAATGAACTTAGAAAAGACACTCATATTCCTCCTTATTATATTCATCAGTAAAACAGCTTAAGTTTTACTGTCAATCGCTGTTTTAAGACGTGCAAAATAATCGGAAAGTGTTCTTAAAGAATACCAATAATTGATTTGCGTTCTAGCCAGCTCTATATTTTCCTTTTCCACATCCACATTATTGCCATCCAATCGCATCGATAGGTCGTCGGATATGGTTGTCCGCGGCTGAACCTTGTTAATTTCGTTTATCTGCTCCATGTCGGTTTTATCGGAATTCGACATAAGCGATTGCAGTTGATCTTCAAAGCTGACGGTACGGCTTTTATAGCCCGGGGTTTCGAGATTTGACAAATTATTTGAAATCTCCTTTTGCCTCACCCAAAGCCCATCCAAATCTTTGCTTAATAAGCTGGAGGTTACGTTGTTTAACCAATCCATGTTCTAACACCTTTTTTCTCAATGTGTAATTATAGTCTTACTTTTCTCGCTATTTTGTTATTGAAATCTACTAAACATTGTTTTTATGACCGGTAAAAAATGAGTCACAATTTATATATTGTTTAGTAATATTTACATAATTATTATACAAATTAAGTCAAATGTCAATAAAAAAATATATATTTCAACATTTTTTTAAAAAAAAATAATTAATAAACTCAATTTTAAAATTGGGAACTAAAGATTTTCTATCAGTTGCCGATATATTATTCGAGGTGAATTAGGTATGGTTATTAAGAATGTAAATTCGAAATTAAATTATATATCCAGTCCTTATATCGGTAAAAAAACGGAGAAGGCAGACGCCCTTCAAAGCAGTATAAATTCGTCTTTCAGCAATGAATTAAACAAGGCTACAAATGCCCATAAAGTAGATACAATAAACCTCTCGAAACGCAAAACGGCAAATATTCCTTCCTTATCGGATACACGCGATAAAATTATTTCCGATTTAAAAACCGATAAAGATCCGAAATATCTCGAGTATCTGAAGGTACAAATTAGCAGCAATCAGTACGATTTAAATCCATTTGAATTGGCAAAAACAATGCTTATAAATGGTACAGAAAATAATTGAAAATAATTATAGCATGCAGATGTACTTTTTTAATGATAAATTGCAATTGGAAGTGGAAATCTTATGATAAATGGACAACTTTCAGAACAGCTTCTTCATTTTTTTCAGAACTATCTTCTGTTTTATAAAGAGTTTCTTTCAATCGAGGCAGAAAAATTTGAAGATTTATCCCGCAATAACCTTCGTTCGTTAGATGATCGGGTTAAGCAGGAACAAGCCTATTTGTTAAAATTAAGAGGGTTGGAAATAGAACGCGAGAAGCTGGTCGGAAAAACAGGCGACCCGAAAACGACCTTCCGCCAGCTAATCCCTCTGTTTGACGAACCATACCGTAAAGAAATAAAAGCAATATATGATGAGCTTTCCAATGTGCTGCTGGATCTAAGAGAAATGAACCGCCGCTGCAATTACCTTACGGAAATTAAATTGCATAACGTTGAGGTAACTCTTAATAAGATAAAAAACAACCCGGAACTGCAAAATATGTACAACGCAAAAGCCAAGGAAGGAAAAATCCCTCCAAGTGTCCTTTCAATGAAAATTTAAGGGGGAACTTACAAAATGTCATCAACTTTCTCGGGATATTATGTTGCTAAAAGCGGTATCCAGGCCGCTCGCGCAAGTTTACAGATAACCGGCCAAAACATGACAAACGTGAACACTACCGGCTATACAAGGCAGCGTGTGGATTGTTCAACGGTTGGGCCAAACTCAAGCAACATGCGTTATGCAAGCGGTGAAATCGGGATTGGCGGAGGCGTTAGCTGTGACAGAGTGAGCCAAATCCGTGACCCGTATCTGGATATTCGTTACCGGACCGAACGTGCATTGACTGGAAAAACCGGTACGGAAGCGAATATATTAGGCGAGCTGGAAAATATCTTTGATGAAACCAAAAAAGATGGTATCACTACAAATTTTACCGATTTTCTAAAGCAGCTCAATTCACTGGCTTCCTCCAGTACAATGGATGAAAATTCCCTTAAAAGTTCCGCGCGTCTCCTGGCGCATGCTTTTAATACTGCATCGCAGCAGTTGTCAACCATACGCAAAACAGTAACAGAGGAATTTCAAAATGATTCCATTAAGAAAGCGAATCAGCTTCTGCAGACAATTGCGCATTTAAATGAAGAAATTAAGAGCGCGGATATTTCCGGCACCCCTGCTCTGGAACTAATGGATCAGCGCAATACGGCGATCGACGAATTGTCCCAATACGTAAATATTGAGGTTTCAACTAAAACCGTGTCTGTCGGATCAAACCGCACGGTTTCCGAATTACAGATTGATCTCGTATCCGGCAGCAAAAAGTTCAACTTGGTTTCAAACAACAATTACAGTACTTTCGGCACAACGACCGAAGCGGACGGCACAATCAATCTGACGCTCAAGGATTCCACCGGAGCAGATGTGACGGACGGAACCGACGCCATAAGTAATAAAGATATTACGCAAGGATCATTTTCTGCCTATTTGTCCATGCTAAACGAGAGCGGAGAATATGATTCCGCAGGCGGAGCAGAGCGCGGCATCGGTTACTACGAAAAGGTTTTAGATAAATTAGCCGCTTATTTTGCAGACACAATGAATGCGCTAAACAGCACAAATCCGGAAGGAGACAATAAACCTCTTTTCACCCAGGCCGACGGGACGACAACAACCGGAATCACCGCTGCAAACATTTCCCTTTCCAATGCCTGGTATAAAGCAACAAGCAATTACTTAACTCCTACGAAACAAACTTCTTCCAGCGGGGATACTACCACTTCAAAAGATAATATTTTATTAATGGTAAGCAAACTTGCCGAGACAAAAACCTTTACAACCAATGACAACAACGTTGGAGGGAACACCCTCTTAACCTCTTCCATTCAATCTTTTGTTTCGGATATTTCCGTTTCGATCTTGGCTCTTCAAAAAGCGGATGTTAATCGCCGCGACGCTACATGTAACGCCACTCTGAACGAAATTGATACAAAACGTGCGGCTACATCGTCCGTTGATGTAAATGAAGAAGGAATTAATTTGATTATGTATAATCAGGCTTTAACTGCTTCTTCCCGCTTTATGACTACTTTAGATGAAGCAATAGATACCATTATTAACAGAATGGGCATCGTCGGAAGATAATTTAATAAGAAGGAGGTAATTGGAAAATGAGAATCACAATGTCCATGATTATGAAAAAATACGCGACCAGCTTAAACAGTTCGCTCGATGAGCTAAACAAGGCAAGCGACCGGGAAATAAGCCAGCGTAGATACGATACAGCTTCCGAAGATCCGTTTTCCGCAGCAAAAGCCGCACGGCTCAGAATGGAATATGCATATAACAACAGTTACCAAAGTGAAGTCGGCGATGCAAAAGATCAGATGGATACCGTGCACAGCACCATCCAATCGATTGTTAAAGTACTTTCGGAAGCATCGTCCGGAAGCTGCCTTGGGGCAATAAACGGTACGAACAACGCAGACGACCGCAAAATATATGCAGAAAAGATTCGCGGATTGCAAAAAACTATTTTAACTTCTTTAAATACGAAATTTGGTGATAAATATATCTTCGGAGGAGCCGAGACGGAAAATCCCCCCTTCAGCGTCGGTGCGAACGGTAATTTACTTTACCGCGGTATTGATGTGAACACAGGAAAAATTGAAGCCGGATCTACTTTAAGCTACAACGGCGCACAAATCACATTGAGCGACAGCAATTTCAACGGCTATAAGATCCAAGTTACAACCGCTGATGGAGTAACCCCTTCCATTTCAGCAGACGCAACCAATAAAATCCTGACCGTAAATCTTCCAACCGGAGCGAAAAACAGCGACGTACTTGCCGCGCTGAAAGCAAATCCCTCCCTAACCAGCACGGATGGTACAGTTACCTATAATCTTTCGAAAGTTTCCCTTTCCGGCGACCAAAACCGTCCGGTTGATACCGGAGTTCAGACAGAAACCGCAACGGACACCATCGGTCTTGATGGGCTACAAAAGCTTGCTGATGAACAGGTCTTTTCCAACATCGGATTAGGGTTAAGGGTAAATACAGGGGCAGGCGCGAATGAAAGTGCAATTACTGAGCAAAGCGTCTTCAATATTGCCGTTCCCGGTATTTCTGTAATTGGCTTTGGAACCGTAGATGGATCCGGAACGGGAATGTCAAACAATATCTATAACCTAATGGGGCAAATTGCCGATCAATTAGAGGGAAAAAATGGATACACCTATTCTATAGACACGATACAGCCTTATCTTGATCAATTTACACAGCAACAAAATAAGGTCATTTCAAAAATGACGGAAACCGACTGCAGCTTCACTTTCCTGACAACAACACAAACAAATTTGGAGGATCTTGGCGACCGGATATTGGAAAAAGACGACAATACGGAATTTATTGATTTTACAGATGCTTGGATCAATTATAGTATGCAGGCATTCGCTTATAATGCTGCTTTGAAAATCGGCAACCAAATTTTGCAACCAACATTCCTTGATTTCATGAAATAAGATTCCTGTAAGAGGTGAATCATGATGGAACCATTGCTGGATATGAAAGTCGTTCCGATTTCCATTGAGATGATTGTCCATCGTGCAAAGTTTGAGGTTGATACGTCTTTTCAACCCTCACAGCCAGACCCGATGGATTCCAATTATCTGATACCTTATAGCGACCATCTTTTTATCGAAACAAACGGTTACAAAAATAAGGTTAAAACGAAGACGGAAGCGGACTCTTACCAATATGCAACCTATGCAAATGAATATCAAATTCTATCGTCTATGACAGATATTGCGGATTATACATGGAAAGGAAGTTTGCTCATGAGTGCGCAGGAAAAAACCAGTTCTCTGGTCGACCTTGCGATTCAGCATGTGCAGCCAACCCTGCAAAGTGCAATTGGTATTCCCTCTTACCCCACCGATTTTCATTGGGATTCACAACAGGTTTCAAATCAGTATGAATCCGACAGGCAGACTTTCGACTGGTTGACACAAAATAAGGCAAAGCTGAAGTTTATCCCGGCCAGTATAGAATATGTTATCAAAGGCTATGCCCATGTGGAATTTAAATATCTTGGCAAGCCGCAATATATTCCGCCTTCAGCAAGTCCGGATTACGAACCGCCGAAGCTGGATGCCACAGCCTGAAACAATAACGCAGCCCCCTTTCGGAGGCTGCGTTTTTTACAAGAACGCTAACTTCATGGAGGAGGTTTCTAAATGGATAATCAAATTGAAAATCAGACTTCAAAACAAAATATCATCCATTTTGACGAAGGTATTCCAGGTTTTGAAGATATTAAGGACTATCTTCTTTATCACGAAGACGATGACGGCGTTATCTGGAATCTGCAGGCCGCAAATTCCGAAATTCCATCCTTTGTTGTGATTGACCCGTATCCGATTGTCAGTAATTACAGCCCGGAACTTACGCCGGATGACTTGCGCTATTTCGGCGAAACAGACACCAACAACCTATGTGTACTGGTTGTGGCTGTCATTAAACCGAATCTAAAGGATTCCGTAATCAACCTAAAAGCGCCGATTATTATCGACGTAAATACGAAAAAAGCAAAGCAGATCATTCTGGAAAACTCAGATTATCCGATCCGTTATAAATTATTTCAAGATCAAGAAGATAAAGAATAGGGGGGGAATTTCCGGTGTTAGTAATCAGCCGAAAAGTCTCCGAATCTATTCTTATCGGGGACAATATAGAAATTATGCTGTCCGAAATCAGCGGCGACCGTGCAAAAATCTGCATAAAAGCGCCAAAGGAAGTCCCAATTCTCCGCAAAGAGCTTGTGGAAACGCGTAATCTGAACGAAGAAGCAAGCGTTATCCCGCAAAAACAGACCCTCGACAAGCTGAAGAAGCTATTAAAATAACTCCTTTGTTTTTTTACATTCTCCAATCGTTGCTCCCGGCACAACCGGGGCTTTCTATGCGCTAAAATCCCTTGCGTTCTTACTGGAACGCTTCAAGTAGCTCGGGGGCTTTTTTCCTACGCTTGCGACGCGGTCTACTCCCCTTGTCCTTTTCTGCACACGAAAGCAAGGTGAAAAAACGAGAGCATTTCGGTGCGGAAGTCGGCCAATACGGGAAGGGGCTGCGCCCCCCTCCCCTTGCCAAGCTCTATCCGTTTCTCGAATGCCGCCTAGCTTCTCTTCAAAAGCGAAACAGCGGGATTGTGGGTAAGATTTAATCCGCATTTTGGTCAGCGCTAATGCTCTTCGGAACTCCCGGCTGTGCCGGGAGTTTTTGTTATACAATAAGGAAAGCCCATACAGGGAATCCCTGCATGGGCTTTCGAAAAATACAGTTTGAAACTGAAAACAAATTACTGTAAGAGCTTGAGAACATTCTGCGGCTGCTGATTCGCCTGAGCGAGCATGGACTGAGCGGCCTGAGCAAGAACATTGTTCTTGGTCATGTCCATCATTTCCTTTGCCATGTCAACATCGCGGATACGGCTCTCAGCGGAGGTCAAGTTCTCACTTGTTACGCCGAGGTTGCTAACGGTGTGCTCAAGTCTGTTCTGCAGAGCACCAAGGTCAGCTCTTGTGCCAGAAACTATGTTGATTGCTGCGTCAATTGTAGAAATAGCAGCTAACGCATTTTCCTGTGTATCGACTTTGACACTAGTAAGACCTAAACCTGCTGTCGACATATTTCCGATCTTCAGGTTTACCTGCTGATCCGCTGAATAACTTGCCCCAATTTGCAGAGTGAGTCCGTTATTACCTGTACTTGCAGCCATCGTAGCCGCAGCCGCAGTTAATGAAGAACCTGCAGTACCTGTAATTGTGCCTTCAAATTTAACTTCAAAGCTGCTATATGCTTTGGAGATTTCAAGAGCATTTGTTGTACCTCCATTTGCATAAGCAGCAGCTGCTGCACGAACGGCAGCTGTAATCTGTTCTGCGGTAAAGGAAGCTTCCGTGTCTTTTGTACCAAGCGTAATGGTGAGTCCGCCTGTTGCATCGTTGAAAGCCGCCGTAATGGAACCGGAAGCGTTGTCCTTACCATCTGCAAATGTTACTGTAGCTGCAGCACTTGCTCCTGTAACAGGAGTTGTTGTTGATAATTTCGCCACACCATTGAGAGTAACTTTCGTTGTCCCAATAGTAGCTGTAGCTGTTGATCCTAAATCCAAAGAGCCATCCAACAGGTTAATCTTGTTGAAGTTCGTCGATGTAGCGATTCTGGTAATTTCACTCTTCAGAGATTCGACTTCTTTGCTGATATTTTCACGGTCAACAGCATTCTGATAGGTACCGTTGGAAGACTGTGTTGCCAGTTCTTTCATTCTTTGCAGAATGGAAGCAGTCTCATTCAGAGCGCCTTCAGCAGTCTGTACAAGGGAGATACCGTCGTTCGCGTTGTTGGTCGCCTGGTCAAGGCCGCGGATCTGGCCGCGCATTTTTTCGGAAATCGCAAGGCCTGCAGCGTCGTCGCCAGCGCGGTTAATCTTGTAACCGGAAGACAGTTTCTCAAGGTTCTTGCTGACCTTATCGTTATTAATGCCCAGCATTCTGTTTGCATTTAAAGCAGATATATTGTGTTGTATACGCATAATAATTCCTCCTGAATTTTTGTTCACAGTTGTATAACTGTGTGCGTTTTAAAGAACTTCCCTGTTCCTTATTGGGGATTCCATTTCCCCTCTTGACGGGCCCATCAAAGAGGAAGTGAAAACACTTTTACTGTAAGTTACTTACATTTATATATGTCGGTACAATTTCTGAAAAGTTTAGAAAATTTAAAGAATTTTTTGTCCCATTATAAAAAGAGTCCCACAGGCGGTACCTGTTGGGCTCTCAGACTGTCGAAGAACCCATCCTTTCTTCGTTTAGTACATCTCCGGATCGCGAGCCTTTTCTGGACTGGGAGCGTATGATCGAACATCGCAAATCTTCTGTACGTTGCAAAGTGGAACATGCTTTCCGCATTATCAAATGTCAGTTTGGGTATCAAAAGACCCGGTACCGCGGATTGAAAAAGAATAAAAACCGGCTGTATGCCATGTTTGCCTGCGCCAATCTGTATGCTCTCGCACTAGCCGGGCGAAGTCTCCGTGAAACCTGACAAGGGCATAGTGCGCCTTTTTGACGGGCGCACAAGAGAAAATGAAGTTGAAACGGCGGAAAAACACCATTTTTGGGGGAAATTCAGCAAACTTGGCTCAGACCTGAGTGAAATTGAAGATATTGGCCATTTATTCAGAGGTTCCCTAAAAATCTGAACAGATTGTACCTGCTTGCAGCAAGCGCAAACCTCCTGATGTGTGCACGAAGCGGTGGTTGGCAAAAACAGCCAGCATAATTCGTGGCACAGGTGCGCCTAAAAGCAGAAGTTTTCAACAATTTGCTTGATTAAAGGCTATAAAAGCTTAAGTTTTCAACACAGATAAATGATGTAAAAGTTGTATTGGTGGATATTATATTCAATTAATCAGTATTTCCTTAGGTGCAATAAAATCATCCGGATATAGCAAAACGCCCTCTGACAGGCAGACAGAAGGCGTTAAACGATTCGGTTTTGTTTAACTTAAACCGGCCGCACCGCTGGGATAGGTGTAGCTGTATTTGTTATACCGTACGGCGTCATAATCGCCGTAATTGTAGACATTAACTTCCCCAAGCCTCCGGTAGAAAAGGCCGGTATAGAATTTGCCGCCCGCCTGACTCCAGCGGAGCATTTCCGTTCCCATAGCGTAGGCGTTGGTATAGTTCAGGTCATGCGTAAGGGAATCGGCATTCGAAAGGCACACATAGCCTGAGTTTACCCAGCCTTCGCTGCCGTTGGAAGCCCGTACTTTGTACCAGCCGTCTTTCGGATTCGAAAAGTTGGTATCGGTAACATCTATCGAGGCTCCGTTGGATATACTGCAAACCTCGGAACCGTTAATGCTTGGTTCGCTGCGAACGACCGTATCTTTTGTCACAGTTGCCGCCAAAGAGCCGGAAATCGTCGGCGGTACGACCGCATTCCTCATAATCGTCCGGAAATCGACCTGAGAACTGGTGTTGAAATAGCCCGCGCCTACATTATAGGCAAAGCTGATCAGACAGTCGGCCTGATTCTGATTCATCAGAAAATGGTTGTTCTTAATCATTTTATTTAGTTCCGTAGTATATGAGGAATTATTGATTTTATTGACTAGGAGCGACCAGGCTTCCGTTTCGGTCAAATTGTTGTAAAAGACTGCGTTCGCTCCGAAGGTACAGCCGTAGCCAATGGTTGGCACCTGATTGGCGGTAAGCTGATCGGCGTAAACGGTGGGGCTGTAGCCCTCCCATTTGGCAATCAGGGCGATCATCTGGTCGCTGACGCGGCGCTCTTCGCTCGTGGTAGTCGAAAAATCCTGCTGAGAGGATACATATGCGTTCGACGTAAAACCGGTTGTACTCATATTCCCATTCTGGGAGGAGTACGCGGTGAATGTATAGGTTCCCGGCGAATAGAAAGTCGTCGTAGCGGTCCACTTTTTTGTCGTTACATTCTGGCAGGATTCATTCGTACAGGAATCCGCATTGACGGTTTGCTTTGTTCCATCCGGACTCTGGATGACAAACTGAACCGCATCCCGGCTGGTATCGGTAACAGCAGTCAGCGTAACCGCCGCCCCTGTGCTGGCAATATTCGGCGAAGCAAAGGCGGTTCTCACCGGCTCCGCACTTGTAACGGTAATATTGCAGGTTGCTTTGTAAGAGCCCGAACTCGCCGTAATAACGGCTGTCCCGGTGGAAACGGCAGATACGTACCCGTTTGAAACGGTCGCCACATTATTATTGCTGCTTGTCCAGTTAATATAGGTTCCACTTGGTGAAACATTGGCTTTTATGTACAGTGTCTTTCCCGCCGGAATTTTTGAGGAAGTAGTTGACAGGGAAAGCGATGAGGCATTGGAGGGATCATCCGAATAATGAATCTGAATATATTCCGAGCTGACGTAACCGGTCAACCCGCTGGAAGTCTGTACCTTGGTCCAGGAAGAATTCGAAGTATCGAGAACCTTCAAGCTAGTTCCACGCGGTAGGTTGGCAAGGATCTTTGCGCTCGTACTCGGATCCTGGCGCAAGCGGAGCATGTCCGCAGTAACGCTGGCACCCGTGATGGTATGGGAATCCGAACCGTTGTCTGAGCCGGTATCAACGTCCGGGGGCGTATCAGTACCAGTATCCGCACCCGTACCTGTACCCGGATCCGGATTTGGATTTGTATTGGAGCCAGTATCTGTTATCTGCAGAAATTCCTTACTGCAATATCCTGTTTTTCCATCGCTGGTTTTAATTTTGACCCACTGCGCATTCGAATTATCCAGAACGGTAACAGACGTGCCGTTGAGCAGCGTCATAACAATCCCGAAACTCGTTCCCGCGCCGCTTCTTACATTTAGATTTGAAGTTGTTTTCGCCGTAACCGAACCGGATGTGCTTGAATTTGAGGAAGAGCCGGAATTGGACGGCGTTCCGGATGAACTTCCGGATGAACTGTTATTTTTAAATGTTAAATATTGCTTGCTGCAATATCCCTGTTTTCCATCCGGAGTCTGTACCTTGGCCCAAGATGGATTGGAATTATCCAAAACCGTAAGCGCCGTTCCTTTGCTGATTGTAACCAGCACCTTAAAATTCGTACCGGCACCCTGACGCAGATTCAGATAGTCCGTCGTAACCGCCGTTATAGAAGCGGAGGAAGAACTCCCTGAGGAAGTATTCCCAGAGGCGACCCCGCCGGAAGAAGCAGCCAATATGCGTATGTATTGTGTGCTGCAATAACCCTGCCTTCCATCGGAAGTCTGGACTTTAACCCATGCAGGATTGGAAGCGTCCATTACTTTTAAGCTTGTACCAATTGGGAGCGTTGCCATGATTTTTGTCGAGGTTCCCGCTCCCGCCCGAAGATTTACACGATCTGTCGTGACCGCTGTGGAAGCCGTTCCCGAAACAGAAGGGGAATTCGTAGCCCCGGAACCGGGGATACTCAGATATTGCTTGCTGCAATACCCTTGTTTTCCGCTTGCGGTTTGTACCTTCGCCCATGTTGCATTGGAATTATCAAGGATTGTGACCGCAACCCCCTTGCTGAGGGTTAAAATCACTTTTTTATCTATACCCGCGCCTTCGCGAAGATTTAAATAATCCGTTGTTTTAGCCGTGACAGCAGCCGTAACCGCAATCGTGGGCACAAGGCTCACCGTAACCGCGGCGGTGCATGCAAAGGAAATCGCTGCCGCAACAATGCGCTTTGTTTTGTGCTTCAATCCTACCACTCCAATTTATTAATAAAAATTGTATATTTGATTCCGTTTTCTTTCTATAAACAATACAAAATTCTGGTTCGATTATAAACCAAAATGTAGTAAGAAGCAAGCGCAAATGCCATTTGTTAACATTTTCCACTAAGATTCGAAGCCTGTTATTCGTACTCAACTTCAAGAATCAGGCATGAAATAATCGGGTATTTATCGATCCAATACGTCTTACCAACCGTACTTACCTGATAACCCAGATTTTTTAAAAATTTTGCCGCTTCATAGCCAAGTTCTTTATTAAAAAAACGAATCATTACCTTCTGCATAACATCCCCCATTCCTAGTACTATAGTATTCCTGTCAATTTGGAAATGCGATTGTCCCTTTTATGTTTTCCCTTCTTAATGCAGTCTTCATACGCTGTTGAATTCTATAATGCCGGCCACCATCTTATTTCTGATGTGCAAAAATAAATCGCACACATTCACTATTTAAAAAGGGATAATCAGAACACCGAAAATAAAATTATACAATTTGGCAAATTCGCCGCCGAAAGAGTCTGTCGCGGGCAGCCATTTTTTCGTTTTTTCGCTTGAATCCAAAATACAATATCGACCGAGCCAGCATAAAATAAACTGGTGATGATTTATGGAAAACCTGACTTCCTTAGAGCCCTGTGAACTGGTGATTCTTGCAACTGTATTGGCTTTTTTACTATCTGACAATCTGGATGCCGGCGAGCTGAACGTTCTTGGCAATTTCATCGTTGCTGTGGGCGGTTTGTTATTATCCTGGGCCGCGCAACTGGATCAGCAGGAGAAGTCTTCCGAAAAAGCAAACGGTTGCGACCTGGACGAATTAAAAAATCAGATACGATGTCTCCAGGAAAAATGCGACCGGCTGGAGCTTTGTTCGCAGCACAGCCGTCAAAAAGGCCCGCACAGAATGGTATAATTTTCTGCACTCTGCTAAACATAAGTTTAAAACTACATCTGAAAAGCCCGCAGGGTGATTTCTCCCCCGCAGGCTTTTTATGTAAATCGACATTTATTCAGTAAAATCAGTTGTTTAAATTTTCACATTATTCCGACTGTTTTGGCGGCAGTACCGGTTGTAATTACAAAATTTTTGTTGTATCATAAAAGCTGGACAAAATTTCCAATATAGATGAAACAAGGAAACCGGCTTAACAATTCTGAAAATAAGAGGACGGATAAGTTATAGTGGAAACGAAAGCAACAGAAAATGATCGAAACAAGTGGATTGTGTTAATGATAACCGTCATATCCACTTTTATGAACACTTTAGACGGCAGTATTGTGAACGTGGCTCTGCCCTCCATGGCAAAAGCGCTGAATGTAGGAACCGGATTAATCACCTGGGTCGTAAGCGCCTATTTAATTGTAATTACCTTCTGTATTTTAATATTCGGCCGTTTGGGCGACTTAAAAGGGCAGGGCAAAATTTTCCGCTTCGGCCTTTTAATTTTTACAATCGGCTCGTTTTTGTGCGGCTTGATGCGCACTTTACCTTTGATCCTGTTGGCACGCGCAATTCAGGCGGTCGGCGCTTCGGCAAGCATGGCAAACAGCCAAGGCATTATTGCCAGAACGTTCCCTCCGGAAGAACGCGGGCGGGCGCTTGGAATCAACGGTACCTTTGTCGCCCTAGGAACAATGGTCGGCCCTGCTTTGGGCGGGCTGATCATTTCCTTTGCAAGCTGGGAGTATCTGTTCTGGGTAAACGTACCGATTGGTTTGCTGGCTTACTTTGCAAACCTGAAATTTTCAGGGCCAGAGGACACCGTATCTGACGAAAAGCTGGATTTATGGGGAAGCTTCCTGTTTATTTTTGCAATTGCCCCGCTGTTTATCGCATTGGAGTATGGACAAACCATAGGCTATACGCACTGGCTGATTCTTCTCTTTTTTGCCGTGGCGGTTGTGTCCTTTGCCGCATTCTATATGGTTGAACAGAAAGCAAAAGCTCCCCTGCTGGACCTTCATATTTTCGAAAACAAATGGTTTACCGTAAGTATCTTTTGCGCTTTTACCTCTTTCGTGGCAATTTCGTGCTCCAATATCATCCTGCCGTTTTACCTGCAAAACGCGCTGAATATGTCCCCAGGCAAAGCCGGGCTTTATATGACGATCTACCCGGTAATCCTCGCGTTGGTCGCGCCCGCCAGCGGATATCTTTCCGACAAAATCGGCTCTGAAGTCTTAACGCTGATCGGCCTTCTGCTTACCAGCACGGGCCTGTACCTGATAGCGACCCTGAATGAGCATCCCGTTTACTGGATACTGGGGTTATATATCGGCATTATGTCTTTTGGGAACGGACTGTTCCAGTCCCCGAACAATTCCCTTGTTATGTCCATGCTTCCCCCGGAAAAGCTCGGTATTGGCGGAAGCGTGAACGCGCTGGTGCGCAATGTCGGATTTACCATAGGCATCGCCATGTCCACCGCAATTCTGTACGCCGGAATGAGCTGGAAAATCGGAAAACACGTAACCGGATATGTTCCGGGGCGCAATGATGCGTTTATTTTCGGCATGCGCTTAGCCTATATTGCAGGCGCTACCGTCTGCATGGTCGGCGTTATCATTACGGCAGTCCGCCTGTACAACCGCCGCAAGGAACCAAAAGTGGAATCTGCCGGGGCCAACATGCCATCATCCGAGCAGTCGTGATAACCGCAGAATCCCATTCGCAATGCGCTAAAACAGTACAATATTGTGCTTACACCTGTTTGCGTACTGCTCCATTTTCTCCATATTTTCTCTGCGCCACAATCCCAATGAAATGCAAAACTCCCTAAACAGCTTCGCTCCAATAAAAGGAAGGTACATACGCCCAATTTGCCGCCTGCCTTTCGTGTCGAAACTTCCTTGCAGTTCACCTGAAAATCGGGTAAAATGTAAGGAATATCAAACAATTAAAGCAGCGTGAGGAAGAAATATGGAATTATTAAAGGAACGAATCCGCAGGGATGGGAAAGTAAAAGAAGGCAATGTTCTGAAAGTGGACAGCTTCTTGAATCATCAGATTGATATTGCCCTTCTGAATGAAATTGGGAAAGAATTCAAGCGTTTATTCAGCAAGGAAAAAATCACAAAAATCATCACGATAGAAGCAAGCGGAATCGCGATTGCCTGCATTGCAGCGCAGTACTTCGGTGTACCGGTTGTTTTCGCCAAAAAGACAGAAAGCAAAAATATCGACGGGGATATTTACACGTCAAAAATCATGAGCTATACGCATGGAAACGAGTACACCGCCATGCTGGAAAAACGCTTTGTGTCCCCAAATGACCGTATACTGATTCTGGACGACTTTCTGGCGACGGGAAAGGCACAGCGGGGGCTTCTGGATATTGCCCGCCAATCCGGCGCTTCTGTCGCGGGAATCGGCATTGTAATTGAAAAAGGATTCCAGGGCGGCGGGGATAGGCTTCGCGCCGAGGGGTACAACTTACAAAGCCTCGCTATTATTGACCGTATGGAAAACGGTGTGGTAACGTTTCGGGAAGAAAGCCCTCAGGAATAACTTGGAAAGAAAGTAACGCAAAAAACACCTTCAGCTGGATGGGCTGAAGGTGTTTTTTGCATGAGGATATAAAACGGAATCTTCCATATGGCAAACGGACTTGAATCGTAAAACTCTGTTTAAATGTTCTTGAGATTTTTCATGCTGATATCCAATACTTTAAAGGAATGGGTTACAGCGCCGGTAGAGATATAATCGACTCCGCACGCGGCGACATCCGCAATATTGTCAAGCGTTATGTTCCCAGATGCCTCTGTCACAGCTCTTTTATTGATCATGTTTACCGCTTCTTTCATTGTTTTCAGATCCGTATTATCAAGCATGATGATATCCGCTCCGGCTTCCAAAGCCTCTTGCACCTGTTCAATCGTTTCGGTTTCCACTTCAATTTTTCTGACAAATGAGGCATTTGCCCTCACGAGATTGATGGCGTTCCTGATTCCACCCGCGGCGCTGATATGATTGTCCTTTAACAATACGCCGTCGGAAAGGTTGAATCGGTGGTTGCACCCTCCCCCGACTTTAACAGCATACTTTTCCAGAATCCTTAAATTCGGCGTAGTTTTTCTGGTATCCAAAAGCTTGGTATGGGTACCCGCCAGCTTTGCGGCAAATTGATTCGTAAGGGTAGCAATGCCGCTCATCCTCTGTAAAAAATTCAGTGCCGTCCTCTCTCCGCTTAATATGGCCCTTGTATTCCCGGTAATTTTTCCAAGAATCTGTCCTTCCGTAACCCGGTCCCCATCGGAAACATTACATTCCACGCAGACGTCCCCCAATAAACGGAACACACGCTTGAAAACTTCCAGTCCTGCAATGATACCGTTTTCCTTTGCGATCAGGTCAACTGAGGATCTGCTGTCCGTGCTTATCGTATTTACCGTGGTAATATCTTCGTTTGGAATATCCTCCAGAAGAGCATTTTTGATTATCGAATCAACAAGAAACCAATTCACTTTTTAATCCCCCAATTACTTCCTTGAATTTCTGAATGGCAATTTCCCGATTCCTTTTCTGTTCTATATCCGGATTTAGAGGGATGTCGGGCGCTTTCGCATCAAGCCTATTCACAAAATCAATCGTACTGTTGATAAGCTTAGCCGCCCTTCTGGAAAACACCAAAGCCTCGAGCAGAGAATTGCTCGCAAGCCTGTTCGCCCCGTGAACCCCGGTACAGCTTACCTCGCCGCAGGCGAAAAGGTTCTTCATGGATGTCTGGGCATACAAATCGACTTCGATTCCGCCCATAAAATAGTGCTGCGCAGGTGTTACCGGTATCACATTGCGCGTAATATCCACTCCTTTTTTCAGGCATTCTCGATAGATTCCCGGAAACCTTTTCACAAGATAGGCGGCCGGTTTAAATGTGATGTCCAGCCCCACATAGGGCATATGCGTTTTCTCTTCCTCTTCAAAGATTTTTTTTGAAACCACATCCCTCGGCAAAAGCTCGTCCACAAACCTTTCCTTATTTTTGTTAATCAGTTTTCCCCCTTCTCCGCGGACAGCCTCGGATATCAGGAACCTTCTTCCGTTCGGCGCTTCCTCATAAAAGGCGGTAGGATGTATTTGAATGTAATTTAGATTTTTTACTTTTATCCCGTTCTTCAACGCTATAGCAATTCCGTCGCCGGTTACGCTGCAATAATTCGTGGAGTTTTTAAATAAACCGCCTATTCCTCCGGAGGCCAATAGGACAAATTTCGAATGGATGAAAAAGACTTCCCCGTTTTTGACAGCGATTCCTCCGCAACAGGTATTTCCCACCCGGAGGATATCAATCAGGCAGGTGCCTTCAAAAACCGTAATATTCCTCCTTCTCTTTACCTCCTTATAAAGGGCTTCCGTGACCTTTTTTCCGGTTTGGTCTTTACAATGTACGATGCGGTTAATGCGGTGGGCGCCTTCTCTTGTATATTGTAAATCCCCATGTTCCCTGTCAAATTCCACACCGTATCGGATGAGCTGGTTAATATTCTCTCTTGATTCTCTTGCCAGAACCTTTACAGCCTCAACATTATTTTCATATTTTCCAGCCTTTAAGGTATCTTCCACAAAGGAATCCAGGTCGTTTTCATCCCTTGCCACGGCAATGCCGCCCTGGGCAAGATAGCTGTTGCATTCTGCCGCTTCCGCTTTTGTAATTAACAACACCTTTAAATCCTGTCTTAGGTTTAAAGCGGCGTACATTCCCGCGGCCCCGGTTCCGACAATCAGTACATCAAAATACACATTCAAAGAATCACCTTCCCAAAATATGCATATTGGCCAAAGCTTTATAGGCTTTCAGCCTTATTTCTTCCTCAACCGTTATCGCATACCGCATATTCTGCAGGCAGTTATATACATCTTCCAGCCTGGTTTTCTTCATGTCCACGCATGTCATAGAACCATACGGAGTATAAAATTTCTTATTGGAGTTTCTTTTCTGAAGCTCATACAGTACGCCCTGTTCCGTTACAATCAGATATTTTTCCGAAGCACTCGCTGCGGCATATTTTATGATTTCTCCGGTGCTGCCTACAAAATCCGCCAGTTCCCAGACAGCCCTGTCACATTCCGGATGCGCCAATACCTGAATGCCAGGATGGGTTGCTTTTGCCTTTTCAATTACTTCAGCTTTTACTTTTTTATGCGTTATACAAAAGCCATCCCACAGTATTATTTTTTTCTCCGGCACCTTTTCCTGTACAAAGTTCCCTAAATTCCGGTCGGGAAGGAACAGGATTTCCTCCTGCTCCATTTTCCGCACAATATCCACAGCATTAGAGGATGTACAGCACACATCCGACTCCGCTTTCACCTCCGCGGTGGAATTAATATAGCAGACGACCCCGGCTTTCGGATGAAGCGCTTTCATTGCCTTTACTTCCGCGGCGCCGGCCATCTCCGCCATGGGGCATCCGGCGTCAATTACGGGCAGAATCACCGTTTTATCGGGCGATAATATTTTCGCACTTTCAGCCATAAACCTGACGCCGCAAAAGACGATCACATCCTCGCTGCACTCTTTTGCAAGCTTGCTTAAAGCATAAGAATCGCCAACTGCATCCGCTATCTCCTGCACTTCCGGGCTTTGATAGTAATGCGCAAGTATAATTGCATTTTTTTCGGTTTTTAATAACCGAATTCTATTTTGAATGCTCTCCGTCATTTCGAATTCTCAGCCTCTACTTTATATGTATATACATGTGTCTTGTCATAATTTATAAAATACTATAGCACTAAAAAGAACGAAACGCAAGGTCAAAATTCGATTTATTTATAAATTTTATGAGGTATCGGATTCCCGACTATGGCCTGCCTATACAAAAGCGCCGCTTACCCTATCTCTTGCCCCATATAGAAAAAACAGGTTCTCTGAGGCCCGAAAAAAGCACAAAAAAATCCATGTGCCGGTACAGACCGGGCGCATGGATTTTTCATTGTGTGATTTGTAAATAACTGCAAAGCAAAACGCTAAGAAGAAAATACGGGAAAAAGAAATCAGAGCCGTCAAATCGACGACCCTGATAATAATGGTGCGAGGGGGGGGACTTGAACCCCCATGAAATTGCTTTCACATGGACCTGAACCATGCGCGTCTGCCAATTCCGCCACTCTCGCATGACGACCTTATTATATTAGCATAACATGTATTCTATGTCAAGACAAAAGTTTCAAAAAATTTGTTGAATTTTGAAGAAAAAGATCGACCCCTCTTTTTCCCCAGGATTCAACAGCGGTTTCGGTTAGCGCAAGCGAAAAGGTTTCGGAGTTTTTCATTCTTTCCACAGTAAGTTTTCCTTGAACATGCCTTATTTTCAAATTCTTAAAAATTTCTTCATCAATTGGATTCATTAACTCTGTAAAATAGAATTCGTGCTATGAGATTTGGAGGTGAGGTAGACTCCTAAAATTACTTACTCTGCGGCGGCTCTTACCGGTTAAGGTAGGAGCCTTTTCATTTGCGGCGTGGGCAAAAAGAAAAACCCGAACAACTTCCGCAAGTGTACGGAACGGAATTATAAAAATTAAGGATAGCCAGTTGTGTTTCATAAGGCTTTAAAGCAGCAAATTGTAAGCAACGTGTATACAACCGTCAGCAACTTGGCGCAATTCGCAGCCATTGTTATTTGTAAAAACGGCTGATTTTCTTATAAAATTAAAATGCATAAAAAACCACCGCTAAACCTACATCTAGCGGTGGTTTTGGAGCTGCTAACGCGATTCGAACGCGTGACCTCATCCTTACCAAGGATGTGCTCTGCCAACTGAGCCATAGCAGCAAATGGCGACTCGGATCGGGATCGAACCGACGACCTCTAGCGTGACAGGCTAGCGTTCTAACCAGCTGAACTACCGAGCCATTTGCCATGAGCAACGTGTACTATTATACTGAAAAGGCAAACTCTTGTCAACATTTATCGATAAAAAATTTTTAATTTTTTTCGAAACCGCTCTGCCAGTTTCTGAAAAGAATTATTCCTGTTTTATCGCCGTCAGCGCGCTGACTTTAACCGCGCGGTTCGCAGGATAAAAGCCGGAAAGCAAACCAACCATCGTTGAAAAGAGCAACGCCCCAAGCGCGAGCCATAGAGGGATAATCGATATTTGGCCCGCCGCGCCCGCGGTGCCTTCCATTATCATTCCGGCTGCACCGCCTCCTTGATCACCACTTGTGGCATACAGCGTATTGATGGCAAACGATATGGCATAGCTTTGCGCCAGCCCGATTACGCCGCCAATAAAGCCGATTGCGCCCGATTCAATTAAGAATATGGTCCGGATATTCCTTACAACGCAGCCAAGAACCTTCATAATTCCAATTTCGCGCGTTCTCTCGTAAATGGACATGATCATTGTATTCGTAATCCCCAGCGCTGCGACAAAAAGCGAAATGCCGCCCAGCCCGCCCAGAATCATCTGGATGGTTCTCATCTGCTCCTCCATGGGCTTGCGAATATTTTCCATGCTGTACGTTGTGAAGCCCAGCTCTTTAATCGCTTTTTCCACCTTCGGCACATTTGCTATCGAATCCACTTTTACACTTGCGCTTTCATAACTTTCTTTTTTTGAGGTCTTTTTTACGTTGTTCAGTTTATTGTATTTTGCCTGCAATTCCTTCGCATAGGTCACATCCATAAAGATCGAATGGCTCGGATACGGATTTTTTCCCCCATCTTCGGAAAGGGTGCCAACACACCGAAGCTTTAGGGGCTTGACGGTCGCTGTCGAATCTTCCGGCAGGGTTACGGTTACCTGAAACTTATCCTTCATCGGGCGGACATACGGATCTGGCATCTTGCCATTCTTATCCGGCTGCGGATAAATCATATTGTTGCTCGACTTACGGATGTCTATAAAATCATATTCCGCGTCTTTCCCGAACAAAATCGTTGTTTTGTCTGCGCCGGCGGAAGGAAGTTCGCCGTTCTCCGTTTTGTATCCGAAATCTTTCAGGGTATCCAGATAAACACCGTATATCATCCCTTGAAACTTGTACTTCTTACTTTGTATGCTGATCATTGATGAATCCAGGCTTAAAATCGGCGTCAAGGCGGCAACATGTTCCATTTTTTTCATTTTCTTCAGCATTTTATCATCAAGAGCCGCGGCATCCGGGGACTGCGAAGTACTATTCACCGTAATAACCGTTAAATCCCCCATGTTTTTCAACGTATCTTGCATGGACTGCTTAATGCCGATCCCCAAAGACATCATGACAACAATTGCGCAGGTACCGATGATAACGCCGGTTACTGTCAGCAAAGTCCGCACCTTGCGTTTAAAGAGATTTCCAAAGGCCATGGAAAGCATATCTTGAATTCTCATTATCCCATCACCCTACGACGCTTCATCATAATCATCGCTTTCTTCCAACATTTTCTGCTTCTTCGCTTTTCTCTTCTTCCGAATGACAAGAAACAAAACAACCGCCGCAACGATCACAACGCCCGCTCCCGTTAAAATCATCCAGAGGGGCGGTTTTTTCGAAGCGTCCAGCGAAGAACCGGGTTCGGAGCCAAGCTCCTCCCCGTTTTCCTGCGGGGCGATTACCTGGCAGGAAAAATTTTTGACAAGAGTTTTCACATTTCCGTTGGCGTCCTCATAGCTAAAGATCGCCTTTCCGGTTAACGTTCCTTCCTCCAATGGACTCAAGGACGCTTGAAAAGTATCCCCGGAGCCGGATTCCACATTCCCGATATAGGTGTTCGGCGATTCTGTAGAAAAGTTCCCCTCCAGTTTCACCGAAAGGTTGAATATCTTACTTTTTCCCTTATTTACATAACTGATGTTGAGCTGACCGGCATCCCCCATGGAAATAGGCCCCTGCAATTCCGCCCCATTCGCTTCAAAGCGGTCGGACTGGACAAGGGGAATGGAAATGATTTCATTCGCCTCAATAGCCTCCCGCTTGCCGTCCAGAACAGCTTCATAGGTAAAAGCAACCGTAACACCGTAGGAATTCGGCGTGGCGTCTGCTTTCGGTATCAGGGCGATCTGTTCTGTAAAAGAAGAACCGGGCGCAACTTTGGAAATAAAGAAGGTATTCGAGGATTTTGCCGGTGTAAACGCACCGGCAGCGGATTTATCATCCGTACCCGCAACGGAAGAGACCGTAATTTTCAGATTCTCAATTTGTGTGGTAGTATTCGTGTTTCTGAAATGCATTGCAAGGTTGAATTCTTTTCCGCCCATCACCGGCTTCCCGCCGTAATCGTAGCTTTCAATAATGATCAGCGGCTTACTTTCGTTGATGTTGCTTACGGCATCCTTATCCGCTTTTGTCCCGATTACCGGAATAAAAATCTTGGAAGTAAGGGATTTGCTCAGTTCATCTGCCGAAAGGATCACGCTCACCGTATAATTACCCGTAACCATTTTGGACAGGCATGTCATCGGATAGGTAATGTTTACGGACTGCCCCGGCGCGATGGAGTCTATGTACTGTGTATCGGAAATCCCATGGATACTGATTCCCTCAGCGCTGGACGGATCCAAAACAGACATTACATTATTACAGGCGGAGGGCCCGTTATTCTTAAGGGTTAAAATAAGGTTGAATTTCTCCCCCTCTTTCACGGGCGAATGGTCCATACGGTAGGATTGCAGCTGAAGCCGGCCGTTTTCCTCGGTTGAATTCGTCCCTGTAGGGTCAAAAACGGTCTTTTGTACCAAATAGGTTCCCAGCTTTGCCCCGTTGCTATCGTAATAGCGGATGGTAAATTTCAAAGTACCCGCCCCATCCCCGACGCGCTTCATATATTTCTCGGGAATAACAAGTTTATAATCATATTTATAATAGCTGTCGTCATCATCCGAACTCTTGCTCGAATCAGTATTTACTTCACCGGTTTCTTTATCAATTTCACCTTTTTTCGAGGAAAATGTCTTTTCCCCTAAAGAAATGGCCCCGTTTGTATTATTAACGTCAATTACAATATCATATGTGCTACTGTAATAGGCATGTTTAAAATAAAACACAGCCTGAAACGGACTGCCTTTTAAAACCGTTTGTTTTTCGCTGTAAATTTCCGGGTCTGCAGTATTGGATGCCTTTGCAGGCGGATACCCCATACAAAATGCGACCGCCATCAAAAAGGTCAGGAAAAGGGAAGCCAAGCGTCTTTTTTCCAGTCTCATACAACTTTTTCCTCCAAGTTTTCCGGGTTTTTCAGAATCGATTCATTGCTTTGGTCGTTCAGAATGCTGCCGTCGTGTATCGTAATAATACGATCGGCGTATTTTGCAATTTCCGTATCGTGGGTAACGAGGATGAGCGTTTCTTTATATTTTTTCGCCATGGTAACCATCAGCCCCATGACCTCCCGGCTTGTTTTACTGTCCAGATTTCCCGTAGGTTCATCGGCAAAAACAATGGGCGGCCGTGCAACAAAAGCCCGCGCAATCCCCACGCGCTGTTGCTGCCCGCCGCTCATTTGGGTTGGCATATGCGTCAGGCGGTTTCCCAAATGAACCATTTTCAGCATATGAACCGCGCTTTTGGTGCGTTCCTTCTTCTTGATTCCCTTAAACATCAACGGAACCGCCACATTTTGAATCGCTGTCAAAGTAGGCAAAAGGTTGTAGGACTGAAAAACAAAACCGATGTATTTCTGACGAAACAGCGCCCATTGCTTTTCAGAAAAATCGGTCACATTTACGCCGTCGATTTCAATGCTTCCTTTTGTCGGCTTTTCCAGTCCGGCCATAATATTTAAAAGCGTTGATTTTCCCGAGCCGGACGTTCCCAGAATACAGCAGATTTCCCCTTGCTCAATGCGGAGATTGATCCGCCCGAGCGCAACTATTTTTTCTTCATCCATATGATAAACCTTGCGAATGTCTTTCAAGCAAATCAGGCTCATAAATCCTCCGAACGATGTAAAGGAAATATTTTCTAATTCTTTTCTTATTATAAAATATGTCGATTCGGAAAACAATGAACAAATCTGTAAACATTATAGAAATTTTTAAAAAGAAATATTTTAGAAAAATTTGACAAACAATAAAATTTCATATATAATAAAAAAAGCCTGACTGCAAGTCAGGCATATTTTAAAAACGAGGCATATCGATTGTTTAAGGCTTTTCCAAGCAAAGAGAATGAAAATTGCGGTAAATGAAGTACGCCCTTTTTCCGGCGTACTTTTTTACAATATCAGCCATTTCCCGCTTTACATTAAAAGTTATAACTTTATGTTATATAATAGTAATATACAAGGAGGCGCTTTCATGAATACCAAGCAAAAGGCAGTACTGCAAAGCAAACTAACGGTATACAAGGTGTATTACCAGCATGCAGAACGGAAAAAGGATCAGAAGCGCATGGAGCAAATCGAAACTTTCATTGACGAACTCCAGGAACAGATCGAAAATTCGGATTCATGACAAAGGCTCAAGCGAAGGCTTGGGTCTTTTTGATTTCACAAATTTTCTGGCAGAGCATGAAAGACGGAATGGATATCTTCTACAATGGAAGCGTCAATCAGCTTATTACTCACCATGGAACGCATTAATGCAATTGCACTTTCATGGGACAAGGCTTTGCGATACGGCCGGTTTTCCGTCAGTGCCTGATAAATATCCACACAGCATAAAAGGCGGGAGTTGAAATCCAGCTTATCCGCATCCAGGCCGAACGGATAGCCGTTGCCGTTCAGCTTTTCATGATGATTGGAAGCCCATTCAGCAATTTCTTCGAATCCGGCGATCCCCTCCAGCGTTTTACGGGTATAAAACGGATGGGATTGGATTATAGTAATTTCCTGCCGGCTCAATTTACCCGGCTTGTCTAATATTTCATTCGGAATCATTAGCTTTCCAAGATCGTGCAAGTCCGCCGCTATACGCATTTTCCAGGATACTTCTTCATCAAAGTCATAGTATTTGCAGAGAATACCGGTTTTCCTGCTTATTCCCCTTGAATGGGAACCGGTAAAAGGGGATTTCGCATCAATAATATTACTGAAAATACGGGAAACCATGCGCATATCCTTATAGGAAAACTCTCTTTGAACGCTTGGCATAAGGGAATTCAGCGCGTCGAATACAAAGTTATCATCCATATTCAGCCAAAACTCAACATTTCTGCTCAATTCATAAAAAACTTGGCAATATTCCAAGTCAAAATGGTTTGAATTTCTTATAGAGGAAAGAATGTCTTCCGCACTTTTCCCTTCCGAAAATGCAATGGCGATGAAATCCGCCAAAGCGATTATACGTGAAAATTCGGGGATATCCTTCCCCGTAACACCAAAAAAGCCGCTGCCGTCGTAATGCTCATGATGGTAAAGAATTACATTTGGAATACTGTGAAAAAAGGGAAAGTAAGCAATATTTCTTTCCCCTTCCACACAGTGAAGCACATTTAGTTCCACCCTTATGTAATTCTTTGATTCCTTTGACTGAATTAATGATTTTGTTACGCCGTTGTCGTGCAGAAGCGAGTAAGATATTAAATCGAATAAATCGGTATCGCCCATTTCTATTTTTTTCCCTATCCGCGCCGCAATATAGGCCACACGCCTGCCATGATTTGTCACGTTTTTTATTAAGTCCTTTTCTACAAAATCCAAGGTATAAGATAGAGAGTTTAAAAGCTGATTGATATTAAAATCCATATCCGTATCTCCATGTAAGTCGATTGTAAAATTGTATCATTTTTTGGAAGAAAAATCAATGAACAGCCGATTGAATGGAAAAAAATTCCTGTCTAATTACTTGTAATTCGTCAAAACTAAAGGAGAGGTGATGAAATGGCAGATTTAAACGACCTTCTGCGATCGGATGCGAAAGCAAAGGAATATTACGAGTCCCTCCCCCAGTATGCAAGAGAGGCGGCGAAAAAAAAGGCGGCGGAAATATCCACCGCGGACGCACTGCATCTTTTTGCTGAAACATTTATGCAGGATGACTCCTACCGCGGGGCGTAGCTTTTCGCTGCGCTCCTTTTTTGTCTAAGCTCCTGGACGAAAGGGCATAATATTCCATATTCATTTACAAAAAGGAAGTATTGCTATGAAAAATCGGAGCCTGTACTTCTGGGTTATCTGGTTCACGGTAACGGCCGTTTGTTTTGTTCTCTTCTATTTTGAAGTGGGTTATCTGCTCGGCAACCCCGTCACGATTCAAAATATGATTGCCTACCTTGTTTTGTCCCTGACTTTCGGAGCAGTAACATCCACCCTATATCTGCTGAACCTGCGGATCATGCTCTGGATTTTCCTTGCAGGGCTTGGGATCGGCTTTTTTGAAATGGCATTGACCTTTCTGAACAATGTCAGCGGCTGGGAAGACCTTGTGGGACTGATCACCTTATTTACCTGGATGACAATCGGGTTATGCGCCGGTGCGGCAGTACAAATTCTTCGCTTTTTGCTTAAAATCAGATCCCGCCGTAAGGATGGCTCCGCTAAGCAAAAAAATTTTTAAAGAATGGAATTGCGACCGTTTTTCCCTCATACTATCTATAAGTATGAAATAGAATGCGGGGTGCGTACTATGCTGGCTGAATTTCCGTATAACCGCGAAAATGCATTCGAATATGCGAAAATATGGGCTTTTCAACGGAATCCGGCCTTTATAAATTTTGACAAAATGGGCGGAGATTGTACGAATTTTGCTTCCCAATGTATTTATGCCGGCTGCAAAGTTATGAATTACACGCCTGTCTTCGGCTGGTATTATAAAAGCAGCAGCGACCGAACACCCTCCTGGAGCGGCGTACAGTATTTATACAACTTCCTTACAACAAATAAAGGAACCGGGCCTTACGCGGAGGTATCCGACACGGACAATCTGGAAATCGGCGACATTCTTCAACTGGGAGATGAACTGGAGCATTTTTACCACTCCCCCGTCGTTGTCGGTAAAACGGATGAGGATATCTTTGTAGCAGCCCATACTTACGATTCTTATATGCGGCCGTTAAGCAGCTATATTTACAAAAAGATACGCTGCTTACATATTCTAGGGTATCGGAAACATGTTCCAGACTAAAAAAGCGTAAAGCAAAGCAGTCGGTAAAATTCTTTCGAATTGCGCATTTACAAATTAGAAAAATTATGATAATATTTAGTAATTGTTATGATGTGACCGGAAGGAGTAATATGATGGAGGTTAAACTGACAAACCTAATGGAAACCCTGGTCCAATTAAAATTAGACGAAGTAATTGATTCGCTGGGGTGCTGCAAATGTGAAAAATGCCGAATGGATATCGCTTCTTATGCTTTAAACCGGCTTCCCCAAAAATATGTTGTTACTACAAAGGGAACCGTTTTCAGTAAATTGGATACGCTATCCATTCAATACGAAACAGATATGCTCAACGTTTTGTTTCAAGGAGCAAAACTGGTTAGTGAAAATCCACACCACGATGATTTTGATTCGGATAATACATAGTCTTCCCTATAGAATTTACCGGATAACAAAAGGGCCGCAGTTTGCGGTCCTTTTGTTGATTCTAATCTTTTATTTTTATAACTGAACACCCGGCAATACTTTCGGCATCGGCATCTCCATTTGTGTCATATACCATTTTCTCTTACGAATAATGATAGAAATATAAAAATCCATTTTATTATCCTTTACAAAAACGGTACTGCGGTAAAAAGAAATATTTTTCCAAAGCGCCGTATCTTTCGTTGGAATAATCGGCTGAAGCATTGTAAAATGAATTCCGTCCTGTGACTTAAGGAGGAAAAGCCGAAATGAATAATTGGATGCTCTTTCAGCCGTTTGTAGCAGATAATAATCCGAGCCGTTTTTAATGACATCCTGATGATAACACTGCAGTCCGGCGGGAAGGGGTACTTTACAGCATATGGGAGTCGACCATGTTAACGCGTCACGACTTTCCGTATAGCATAAATCGCCGCCGTAAGACGCATACCAAGTGCGGTACATCCCATTTTCATAAAGCACGCACAGGCTCAAATAACCGTCGCGGCTTTGCAGGAGCTTTTGTGCAGCCGACCAATGAATGCCATCCTGCGTTTGCTTTCTATAATAGATATTTATTCCGTTATCCGGATAGCGGCTTCCATGTTTCTGCGGATTGTAACGGTACCAGAGTTCCATCGTTTTTCCGCGCATCACAAGCTGCGGGTCTGAATAATGCCCGCCCGTTTTTACATCCGGAGGTAACCCGGAAACAGGATTTTTCAGTCCTTCGGGCGCGCTCCAGTTTTTCCCGTCGTTCGAAACAACAATAGACGGATTTTCGTAATCATCATTTCCATACGGATAAGGCGTCATGGACATCCAGTACTTATATCCGTTCCAGCCTTTTGCAAAATACAGCACCTTGGGGTGGGTAAGCTGAAAGGAGCCGTCATAAGTCGGAACCGCAACCAGATTGTATTTCTTCTGCAACTCATAGAAAGCCAGAGGAACTTTTTTGGGGTATCCTACTTTTTTAGTGAAAGAAGGGAAAGTCTGCGTAAAGAGCTTAGCCGGTACATGTTGCATAGGTTTTTTTGCCTTAGATATAGATTCCGGCTGGCGACCACTATAAGATAAAAGTAAAAGAGCCAAACATACAAAAACACAGATACATGTGATTACGGATTTTTGCAAACGAGATTTCAAGGGAATCATAACCTTTCTGATACTGCAATGAAAACCATCATTTCGTTCGATTCCCTATTATATTCTTTCTATTCTAAAATATAAAGGATAACTTTTGAAACCTTCCATTCCAAAATTGTAACTTTTTACATTATTAATCGACATTTTCCCCAAGCGCGTTCAAGCTTTGCGCTTTCAGATACGCATTGATAAATCCGTCCAGGTCGCCGTCCATCACCGCATTAATATTGCCGGATTCATAGCCTGTGCGGTGGTCTTTTACAAGGGTATACGGCATAAAAACGTAGGACCGAATCTGAGACCCCCACGCGATTTCTTTCTGCACGCCCTTAATGTCCTCTATGCGCTCCAAATGTTCGCGCTCTTTAATTTCCATGAGTTTGGATTTCAGCATACGCATAGCGACATCGCGGTTTTGGTACTGGCTTCGCTCCACCTGGCAGGAAACAACGATTCCGGTCGGGATATGCGTCAGGCGGACGGCGGACGATGTTTTGTTAACCTTCTGCCCACCCGCGCCGCTAGCACGGTACACATCCATTTTTATATCATCCGGGTTGATCTGCACTTCAACGTCGTCGTCAATTTCCGGCATAACTTCCAGCGAAGCAAAAGAAGTATGCCGCCTTCCGGACGCGTCAAAAGGCGAAACACGGACAAGCCGGTGCACCCCGACCTCGCTTTTCAAAAATCCGTACGCATTTTCGCCGCTAATTAATACGGTCGCGCTTTTTAAACCTGCCTCTTCGCCGTCAAGATAATCGAGCGTTTCCACCTTATAACCATGACGCTCGCCCCAGCGGCAGTACATCCGGTAAAGCATTTCCGCCCAATCCTGCGCTTCGGTTCCGCCCGCGCCCGCATGGAACGTCAAAATGGCATTTTTGCTGTCGTATTCTCCGTTCAGGAGCGTTGACAGGCGCTGTGATTCCAATTCCGACTGGAATTTTTTCATCTCTTCCTGCGCTTCCGGCAGTAAGGAAAGATCGCCCTCCTCATCAGCAAGCTCAATCAACGCCATCGTGTCCCCGTAGGCGCTTTTTAATCGTTCGTAAGCGGCCATTTTGTTTTTCAGCATGCTTGAACGCTGCAAAACCTTCTGCGAAGTCTCCATATCGTCCCAAAAACCGGGCTGGGCAGCTTTCGCGTCCAACTTTTCGATTTCTTCGCGCATGCTTTCAAGCCCGAGCGCCTCCGCCAAATCCTTTAGATCCGGCTCCAACTCCTGTAAAGCGAGCTTCATTTCTTCAAACTGAAGCATAAAACCATCCTTCTAATCTCATCTAATAGTAGATTTACAAAAAATTCACGATTTAACTGTGCTATAACGAAAATATTATAAAGTATTTTATATACAATGTAAAGGACATTTGCCGAAGGTGGGTGCCAAGAGATGCTTCGAAGCCATAAACGGCGGTGAATTGTGAATGAGATGAAAATTTACGGATAAATTGTTGCAGTTTTAACGGAAATTATATACAATAGGGTAATAAGCCGCTTTATATTTTCTACAGGAGGTTAAAGAATGATTGATTATACAGGTTTACACTGCCCTGTTTGCGGAAAGCCTTTTGCCCGCGACGATGATATTGTGGTTTGCCCGGAATGCGGCGCTCCTTATCACCGCGCGTGTTACGCCAGTGAAGGCAAATGTGTTTTCTCCGACAAACACGGCACTAATACCGCATGGGCGCCGCCAAAGCAGGAAGCCCAAAAGGAACCTGTGAATCGGGCAGAATGTAAAACAAAGCGCTGTCCGCGCTGTGGAAACATGAATTCGCAAAACGCGATGTTCTGCGACCGTTGCGGGCAGTCCCTTACAATAAATCAGCAGGATACACCGGGATTCCAGCAAAATCCGTCGAATCCGCAGAACGGCTTCCCGCCGTACGGCGCTCCTTTTCAACAAGGGCCGGTTCCCTTTCTATTTGATCCAATGGGCGGGGTAAACCCAAACGAGCAAATCGACGATGTTTCCGCCGGGGATATTTCCAGGCTGGTGCAAAGCAACACCCCTTATTATCTACCTGTTTTTATGAATTTAAAACGCTTTGGGAAAAACCGGTTCAATTTTAGCGCATTTCTGTTTTCAGGGGGCTGGATGCTGTACCGGAAGCAGTATAAAACCGGTTCCATTGTAACCGCCGTCATGACGGTTCTGTATCTGATCTCCACATACGTATCGATTCATTTTGCCACTCCTTTGCTGCAGGCCATGTTTCAAAAAGAGGGACTCTCCTTGGATTCCTCGAATGTAACTTATGCACAGATGATGCAGGTTCTTGCCCAGCTTTCCCAGCAGCCGGATCAACAAGTGTTTTTATTCTGCCTGCCGACCATTATCGCCGTAATTCAGTTTATTATTATGCTGATTGTCGGATTTAACGGAAATAAATGGTATTTGAAGCACTGCGTGAGTAAGGTGAAGCAAATCCGCCAGGAGGCGCCGGATGCTACCCACGCTGCAATTCAGTACCAGGAACAAGGCGGCGTAAACACGGCACTTGCAATCTGTCTTTTAATCTGCTATCTGATTGTAATGTATCTTCCTCAAATCTTATAATTGTATATTTAGGAGTTGTTAATTCATGAAAGTAACCAAAGCTGTCATTCCTGCCGCAGGACTGGGAACCCGCGTTCTGCCTGCGACAAAATCTATGCCGAAAGAAATGCTGCCCATCGTGGACAAGCCAGCAATCCAATACATTGTTGAGGAAGCTGTCCGTTCCGGCATCAAAGATATCCTGATCATTACAAACCGCGGCAAAGGCCTGATTGAAGATCATTTTGACCGCGTCCCTGAACTGGAAGCGCGCCTGACCAGCAGCGGGCCGGAAAAAGAGAAAATTTTAAAGGAAATCATCGATATTGCCCATCAAGCAAATATTTACTTTGTGCGCCAAAAGGAAACGCGCGGCCTCGGCCACGCGGTAAACTGCGCAAGATCTTTTGTCGGTAACGAGCCGTTTGCGGTTTTGTACGGCGACGATGTCATTATGGGAGAAGACCCCGCCTGTGCCCAGCTGATACGCGCGTATGAGGAATTCGGCAAAGGCGTTTTAGGAGTAAAGCAGGTTTCCGCCGAAGCCATTACGAAATACAGCTCCCTGAAGGTTGAAAATATTCACGACAATTATTTCAAATGCACAGATATGATTGAAAAACCGTCTCCGGATAAGATTATGTCCCTGTATTCCATCCTTGGCCGTTGCATTCTCACGCCGGATATTTTTGATATTCTGGATAAAACGGAACCGGGCGCGGGCGGTGAAATCCAGCTGACCGACGCAATGCGCACGCTGGCGCGCTCCGTCGGCATGATTGCGGTTGAATACACTGGAAAACGCTACGATATGGGGAACAAGCTCGGAATTATGCAGGCTCAGGTGGAAGCCGCGCTCAAGCACCCGGAAATCGGGGCGGAATTCAAAGCCTACCTGAAGGAACTGTGCAAGGAAATATAAATTTTTATTGACTTCGTAGAAACAGACTGATATAATTATTCTGTTAAGCCGCAATTTTCGGCTTTTATCCTTGCTCCGGATTGATTCCGGGGCCAAAGTCCAAAAGGAGGTGCAATTATGTCTGGAGTAAAAAATTCCTATGAAACCGTATTTATCCTTTCTACTAAGCTTGGTGAGGACGCAATCGCTTCGCTGGTGCAGAAATTCAAGGATCTGATTGAAGCACACGGTACCATCGACACCGTTGACGAATGGGGCAAGCGCAGACTTGCGTACCCGATTCAGAAGCAGGAAGAAGGCTACTACACTTTAATCAGCTTCACGAGCGCGCCTGAATTCACCGCGGAACTCGACAGAATCTTTAAGATTACCGATGGTGTCCTTCGTTCTCTCATCATCCGGAAAGATAGCTAAGAAGGAAGAGTGATTTGAATGCTCAATGTCGCTGTTTTAATGGGCAGACTTGTTGCCGATCCGGAGCTTCGGCATACGCCGAATGATATTTCGGTAACAAGCTTTACACTAGCGGTAGACCGTTCCTATGTAAAAGCCGGAGCGGAGCGTCAGGCGGACTTTATCGACGTTGTCGCATGGCGCAGCACAGCTGACTTTGTGTGCAAATATTTTCACAAAGGGCAGTTGGTTGCGGTGCAGGGTTCCATTCAAACAAGAACCTATACAGACAAAGAAGGTAACAAGCGCAAAGCGTTTGAAGTTGTAGCCGATAACGTCCATTTTGCGGAATCAAAACGCGACAGTACCGGAACGCAGGGCAGCAATTATCATTCGAAACCAGATACCGCCCTTGAGCAGTCTGCTCCTGCTTATGCAAGTGGAGACACAGGCGATTTTGAGGAAATTCCATTGGACGACGATTTGCCGTTCTGATTTCCTCTTTAAATTATGATGAGAAAAGGAGGCTTTTGCCATGGCTGATAAAAACGATAAGCAAGACCGCCGCCCCGGCGGGCGTAAGTCCCGCAAAAAGGTTTGCGGTTTTTGTGTTGACAAGGTAGATTCGATTGATTACAAGGATGTTGCAAAGCTCCGCCGTTTTATTTCTGAAAGGGCGAAGATTCTTCCCCGCAGAGTAACCGGAACATGTGCACATCATCAGCGCGAATTGACCGTCGCTATTAAGCGTGCGCGTCACCTCGCATTGCTCCCTTTCAGCAGCGACTGATATTCACATTCCTGCAACTTAACAAGAAAGAGCGAACGCGCGGTTGCGTCCGCTCTTTTTCTTTTTCCAAAAAGCACGCTGAAATGGATCCTCACGGTATGAAAGCCGTACTGGTGCGGCGCAAACATTTACAGTATACTGAGACAGGCGCCCTTTATCGGTCGGAAATGCTTTTTGGTTGTCTGTTTTATACAACTTTAAATACTACTCATGAAAAATGTGACTATAAGTCTATATCCGGAAAGACATGTATTTCAGTCAAAGCCATCCCATTTTCATCTTTTCCGGCGCTTCAAATAAAGCGATACAATCTGAATAAAAATACGGTTCGCCAATACAATCTAATAGCGAGAGGCAGCGGCTAAGCCGCTGCCCTATCTCGCTGCCTTCAAGAAAATTTCCTATTTACGGGATTTTTTATTATTGTTTTGAGAAGACGAAGGATTTTTCTCTTTTACATATACAAGACGGTTATACCCATCGCTGTTTTTTTCTGAATAGATATCAAAAATTTTAAAGGATTGAAGGAGCGGGGTAAGCTTTTTAAATCCATAATTGCGAACGTCAAAGTCTGGATAACGGCGCAGCAGCATGTTTCCGATTTCACCCACAAATGCTCGTCCATCATCATCCGATATTTCCTGTACAATGGTCTGAACGGTATTTTTAATAACCTCAAGCGGCGTTGTTTCTACTGTTACGGCTTCTTCTTCCCCGGTTTGGGTTTCTTCACCCTGAGCGGTTGTCTGCGCAAGAACCTCTAAATAGCGAAATTTATTGCAGGCCGAGATAAAAGCCTGCGGAGTTTTCTTTTCCCCCATTCCAACAACATACATGCCGGATTCGCGCAGGCGGACAGCAAGGCGGGTGAAATCACTATCACTTGAAACAATACAGAACCCCTCTACGTTCCCGGAATACAAAATATCCATCGCGTCGATAATCATAGCGGAATCCGTTGCATTTTTTCCAGTTGTGTAGCTGTATTGCTGAATCGGCGTGATAGAATATTCCAGCAGTACGTTTTTCCATGTACTAAGCGCAGGCTTCGTCCAGTCGCCATAAATCCGTTTGTAAGTCGCCACGCCATCGTTCGATACCTCATCCAAAATAAACTTGATAAACTTTTCCGAAACATTATCTGCGTCGATCAGTACGGCTATCCGATTGTCATTGGGCATACCAAGACCTCACTTTATTTTTTATACCTCTATTTTACTAGTATAATTGAATTGATAAAGATTATCAATCCGGAACCGCAGTTTCCGATCAAACGATAGGCCTCCAACCGTAAAGGCTTATTCTGTGCATTCTTTGCCGCTTGGCTGCTGCTGCGTAATGCAGTGGATATTTCCCCCGCCCAAAAGAATTTCGCGGGTCAAAACGCCCACCACTTTCCGTTCCGGAAACATCTCCCGTATCTGCTCAAGAGCAAGCGCATCGTTTTCATCGCCGTACTGGGGAACAATTACGCCGCCGTTGACAATCAGGAAATTCATATAAGAGCCCGGGCAGAGATCCCCCTCCATTCTCGGGCGGGTTCCTTCTACCATATCAACGCCTTTGGACTCTTCATGGGTGATGCGAACCGGTTTTTTCGGCAGGCAGAGCTTGCAGACCTTCAGCCTGCGTCCCTTGGCGTCAATGGTGTTGGACAGCAAATCGTAAGCATCATGTGCAATCCGATAGAACGGATCATCCCTATCATCCGTCCAAATGCAGGCAACAACGCCCGGACGCACGAAGCAGGCGACATCGTCGATATGTCCGTTGGTTTCGTCCGGGTCAATTCCCTCTTTTACCCACACAACCTTTTCTATGTTTAAGTACTCGCGCAGATTTGCCTCAATCTGTTCCTTTGTAAACCCCGGATTCCTACCGGGACTCAGTAGACAGGATTCCGTAACCAGAACTGTGCCTTCGCCGTCAACGTGAATGGAACCGCCCTCTAAAACGAAACGATCGGGCTTGTAGCGGGTAATTCGTTCGATTTCACAGATCTTGGCCGCAACAAGCGCGTCCTGATCCCATGGAAAATACAAACCGTCATAAAGGCCGCCCCACGCGTTGAAATCCCAGTCAACCGCCCGGACGTCTCCCCTGTCATTGACAACAAAAGTCGGTCCGCAGTCCCGAATCCACGCGTCGTTGCTGGTCATTTCCACTACGCGGATTTGCCCGCTGTCCTTCAGCATGGCGCTTGCGTTTTCATATTGATCCGGGCTAACGCACATGGTAACCTGCTCGAACTGCGCAATTGCCCTTGCAACATTGCAAAAAACCTCCTGCGCCGGCTTTCCGCCATTGCGCCAGTTGTCCGGTCTCTGCGGCCAAAGCATCCATGTGCCCGTATGATTTTCAAACTCCCCGGGCATTCGGTAGCCGTCTTTTCGGGGTGTTGAATCTTCTTGATAGATTACTTTCACAGCTGCTCTCCTTTCTGCATGTGTTACGTCGGTCGGACCAATCAGGCATTCTTTCTAAGAGGGATCTATGCCCTTTAAGACTTGCCTTCATCGCTCTGCATTTTCTCAATGAAATCCAGTAAAAGCCCCGGAAGCACATCCTGAAAATACGGAAGATACAGCCTTTCCCCCCTTTTGTGCGCATCTTTGCCGATGGGGCCGATATTGATAACTGGGATATCAAGCTGCTGCATTTTTTCAAGCGGATACGGCGTACCGACATTCAGCCCCACAAGGTTTTTCCGCAAAAGGGAAATGTCCTCGTCGTCGCCTTGGAACCCAAGCTCGCTCAAATCCGATATGCCCTCATACACTTCGGACAGCCGAATGTCAATTCCTTCTTCTTTGCGGGCTTCGATCAACTGCTCTGCGATAGCTTCCACTTTCCGCTCTTTCTCGCTGATCCGTAGATTCACGCGGGAAGGGCAGTATGGCGGCAGAAAACCGATGACAAACGCCGGCCCCTCCAATTGGACTTCTCCGCAAAGTTCATTCACAAAGTGCAAACAGCAGTCCTGAATATCCATATCCTGCGGACACCGGCGGATAAATGCCTTTAAGCCTTCCTCATGGCTGCGTCCCGATTTCTGCTCGTATTCCGTACAAAGCTCTTCAAAAGTCCGTATTTTAACAGCCTTTTTTCCCGTGTTGGCCTGTTCCAGCGCATTTTTTGCAGAGGAAACAGCAAGTTGTCGGATCAAATGAAGGATATCCCCCGGCCTTTTCCTTACAAACAGATAATTAAAATACATAGCGAAGCGGTTTGGAACCGTTACGGAATAGCTCTTTCGAAAATCCATTGTCCTCAGGCAGCAAATGGGCGGATATTTTTTTTCCATATAAATTTCCGTAAATTCCGGATTATTCTCAATCGCTATTCCCAAGTGAAATGCCATCAGCGCGGCGCTGATCCCTTCAAAATATTCGCCCACATGGCTTTCCTTCCCCACAGCCAGCACAAAGGGAGTAACCATTCCGATTGTGCCAAGATAAATCCGTCCGCATTCCTTGCTTTCCGGAGTAATGGTCGGTTCGCTGTCAATACAGCAGAGGAATTCGTATTTTTCATCCCGCAGGGAACAGAAATATTCTACCGCCTGATGAATCCCGTTCGCATTGTTCTCTTCATCGACAACCGGTATCCAAAGCAGATTGACTCTCAGTTTTTCCATATGCAGGGCATAATATTTCATAACCGCCCACTGGGCCGCCAGCCCGGATTTCATATCCGCCACCCCCCTGCCGGCGAGATACTCGCCGCTTTGGAGCTCGCTGCGGATTTCTTCGCGGATATCCGCTTTTGAAAGCGCTTGTGTATATTGGAGCGGCTGAAACGCCAAATCCTTCAACGGGCCGCACGCTTCGGTATCGACCGTATCAATGTGGCCGCTGAGAATTATGGTCTTTTTCGTAGTGGGATTTGCCTTCAAAAAAGCTACCAGATTTTTTCTTTTTAAAGGATCGCCCTCAACCATCTGTAAAAATAGGCATTCCGGATTTTCCTGAAAATACGGTATTGTTTTCAGGCTTTCATACAAGAACTTTGTTCCGTTGTTTTCGCAGCCCTCTCGCCCGTTTATGGTGTTCACCGCGCAAAAGTCCAATAAAAAGCGGAGCATCTCTTCCGAATCCAATTCCTTCCGGCGCAACCTGCATCTCTCCTTTTCCGATAAAATGAATGGACCGGTTTTCGCGCCGGCCCATTATTTTGAATTTATTCGACATAATCTTTATGGGGAAAAATCGGGAGCGTATTCGGGTCCGTTCCAGCCAGCATTTCATTTACAAAGGTAGGAAGGGCAAATGCGCCTTCATGGATTTGGGAATTATAATACATGGTTTTCAGGCCGAACGCTTCCCAGCGCTCTGCCTGATGGTCACGCACCGGGTCATATTTTTTGGAAGCAAAACCGAACAGCCAGTGACCGGACGGATACGTAGCGATATTGTACTGGTATACCCTTACGATCGGAAACACGTCTTTGATTTTCCGGTGCGCCTTGCGCATTTCCTTTACATGGAACGAATAATAAGGAGATTCGTGCTGGTTAATCAGAATGCCTTCGTCTGAAAGGACACGGAAGCACTGACGGTAAAATTCCGTGGTGAACAGCCCCTCGCCGGAACCGATCGGGTCTGTGGAATCCACAAGGATCAAGTCATAGGAAGCATCCGGCTTGTTCTTTACATAATTTAGGCCGTCTTCAAAGTGCAGATGGAGGCGCGGTTCATTTGCAATATGGCCCGCTGTCTGCGGAAGATACTGCTGGCAAAGCCGCACAACCCGCTCATCGATTTCCACAAGATCAACACTTTCAATATGTTTATAACGGCATATTTCACGCGATGTTCCCCCGTCGCCGCCGCCGATAATCAAAACGCGCTTGATATCCGGGTTTGTCGCCATAGGCACATGGGCGATCATATCATGGTAAGCAAATTCATCTTTCTGTGTAACCATCATCAGACCGTCTAGTGTAAAGAAGCGGCCATACGTTTCCGAATCGAAAAAATCGATTCTCTGGTAAGGCGTTACCTCCGTATGAAGCGGTTTTGTTACCTTAATCGAAAATTTTGTGCTACTGTCCCAGTTTTGCGTGTACAGAATATCAACAAGAGGATTCTCCATCCTTTGCTCTCCTTTTCATTTAAAATTGATCAAATTGTAAATTATAATAGCATACTGCCCTTCCAATTTCAATTACTATTTTTTCCAATCATTTTTAATTTATCATAATCTTTTTACTGCTGTTTTCACGCTGAATAAGAAAAATTGTCGAATTCTGGCGATTGATCTTTTCCTTTATTTAAAATCCTTAAATTTGATTATGAAGTAGAATTATGGGAATTTTTTTGGTTATTTTCTGTAAAAAATTCGTTATAATTCATTATAAAATAGAATAAATTGACTTATTCTGTTAAAATATATTTTATAGGAATAATTTATCTTCTTACCGCATTTGACTGAAAGGGGCGATTGATGGTCGTACTTTTTACTTCTAAATCCAATATTTCTATCTAGTAATCATTCCAAGGAGGTTAAAACCAAATGAAAAATTTAAAAGATTTGAAACTGCCCCGTTTAAAACTTTCCGATATGAAAATCCAAAAAAGGCTGCTGCTTGGATTTATTATCGGAGCAATCTTTATCGCCCTATGCGGTGGTTTAGGCATCTTGGGAATTTTAAGCAGCAGCGGTTCATTGAACTCTTTCGCTATTGTCTTAATTCTGATCACGATCGTAGGAATCCTTTCTTTAATATCCATATATTTCTCGATTGTGAAAACAATTAGCAAGCCAGTAGAAGAGCTGATCGAGGCAGCTACACAGTTCGCCGAGGGAAATTTGGACGTTAACATTACCTTCCGGTCTCAAAATGAATTGGGCCAGCTTGCCGACGCCTTCCGCTTTGCTATGCAAAGCCTACGCTACGCGATTAATGAAATAACGAATAAACTTGTAAAAATTGCAGAAGGCGATCTTTCCTTAAAGCCGCTAAAGGGTTATGCGGGCGATTACGCTCCGATTGCAACAGCGGTAAATACCATCTTAGATTCATTAAATGGGACATTTAAAAATGTTCTAACCTCCTCCGAACAGATCAGCAACGGCTCAAACCAGGTAGCCAGCGGAGCGCAAAACCTGGCACAGGGAGCCACGGAACAGGCCAGCGCCATCCAGGAACTTTCCGCAACCATATCCGACGTTTCCCAGCGGGTAAAAGAGAACACCGAGCACGTCACCGAGGCAACGTCTTACATAGAGGAAACCACAAAACAGGTGCAGCACAGTAACCAGCAAATGCAGCAAATGCTTGAAGCGATGAATAACATCAATATCTCTTCCAACGAAATCAGTAAAATCATCAAGGTAATTGATAATATTGCATTCCAAACCAATATTCTGGCTTTGAACGCCGCCGTTGAAGCCGCCAGAGCCGGAGCGGCAGGGAAAGGCTTCTCCGTTGTTGCCGACGAGGTACGCAATCTTGCAAGCAAATCCGCTGACGCAGCGAAACAGACAACCCAGTTAATTGAAAACTCCATTGAAAAGGTTACAGATGGAACACAGATTGCCGACAGCACCGCGCAGGCATTGAACATGGCAGCCGAGCAAATGGCAAATGTGCAGGACACCATACGGAAAATAGAACAGGCCTCCACCGCACAGGCAACGGCCATCTCGGAAATAACCAAGGGAATCGAACAGGTTTCCGCAGTCGTCCAGACAAACTCCGCAACAGCGGAGGAAAGCGCGGCCGCAAGCGAGGAACTTTCCGCACAGGCAAAAATTTTAAGGTCCGAAGCCGAAAAAGTAAAACTTCGCGCCTAAATTGCAAACACCCCGTGGAATCACGGGGTGTTTTTTCATCCGTTTATAATCTCAATCTGTAATTCCTTCATAATATCAAGCGCCTCCTGATTCAAGCGCGCGTCGTTACTGGCTGTACAGGCGGCATCCACACGGATTTCCGCTTCCGGAAGCGCCGCCTTTGCCAGCACGGCATTTGAGAGGACGCAGATATTGGAAACAACACCAGCAAACTCAACGCAGTCATACTGCTTGTCCGCGAGATATTCGGCAAGCTGCATGGAACCAAAGGCCGGCTTTTCGAAGCATTTATCTTCGGTACGGCAGAGAGCGGCTATTTTTCCGTACAACCTCCAGCCCTCGGTGTTTTTCAGGCAATGCGGTACGGGAAGCTTCCTTCCCTCCTGTGTATTCAGATAATTGGATTCATGTGTGTCATAAGTAAAGGCTACTTCCCAGCCATTCTTTCGATAGTCTTTTATTTTTTCTGCAATCTGGTCCTCCAGCAAAACCGCATCTTGAAAACCCAGGCTTCCGGAAACAAAATCATTTTGGTAATCCACGATAATCAATATCTTCTTCATAGCAACATCCCTTTTCACGGATTTTCTTTTTATCCATTATAGCACGTTTTCTTTTGAGGCACACAAAATACATAATTTTTTTCTAATTATATTTAGAAAGCCCGTGCAGGAAGCCTTTCCGATCTTTAGAGGGTTCTTGCATGGGCTTGTCATTTCTGGAATCAAACGGAATCCTTTGCGTATTTTTCTATTGCGCGGGGAATATCCCCTTCGATGAGTTTGCACAGGCTATCAACGATACGCTTCGGATCCTCCTGCATATCTTCCAAAATCCATTGCGCCAAAATGCCAATGAAAGCGTAAGAATAAAAATTCGCCATGAAATCTTTCTCACGGTCGGAAACGTTCTTCCCGTTGGCAACTTCATTAATGACCCCCATCATTAAATCATATGTAACCTCGTGCAAAAAATGGTCCAGATGTTCGCGCCCAATCGAATGAAACGTATTCTTGCAAAACGCTTTATTGTCCATAACATACTGGAATATCATCAAAAACCCCTGCGGCCACGTGCTGTAAGTTCGATAACCGGCAATTCCGTCAATCGCTTCCGTACGGTAAATCCAACCCAAAAGGTCGTAGATATCCTGAAAATGATAATAAAATGTCTGACGGTTTACCCCGCATTCCGTTACCACATCGACGACGGTTATTTTATCAAGCGGCGTTTTCTCCATCAGTTTTTTCAGGGAAGCTGCCAATGCTCTTTTTGTTACCGAAGACATAGTTAAGCCCCTCGCTTCGAAAATGGATGTATCATTTATTCGTATGTATTATGGTAACACAGTTATGATTCTTTTACAACAGAACGCGAAGGCTGCGCTTCGGTTTTATTTTGTCGTTTCGGCTTCGACCAAACGCTCGCCGCAGTAAATTTCGCGCAGACGGGGTTTTTCAATTTTCCCGGTCGGATTTCTCGGCACGTCCGCAAAAATTATCCTGCGCGGCCTTTTATAGCGCGGGAGATTCATGCAGAACTCCCGTATATCCTCTTCCGTACAGGAAACATCCGGTTTCAATTCGATGATCGCAGCGGCGATTTCGCCCAAACGGTCGTCCGGAAGCCCAATAACCGCGACGTCCTTTATCGCCGGATGTGCGCGCAAAAAGTCCTCAATCTGTACGGGATAGAGATTCTCTCCCCCGCTGATAATAACATCCTTTTTGCGGTCGACCAGATAAATGAAACCGTCTTCGTCCATACGCGCCATATCGCCGGTAAAAAGCCATCCGTTTTTCAGCGTTTCCGCAGTTGCTTCCGGATTGTTGAAGTAGCATTTCATAACGCCTGGACCTTTCACAATCAGCTCGCCCACTTCGCCCGGGCAAACCTTTTGGCCCTGATCGTCGACAATCGCGGCCTCCCAAAGGTACCCCGCTTTGCCGATTGCGCCTACTTTATGTATATTTTCAACGCCAAGATGCACGCAGCCCGGACCGATGGATTCGCTGAGCCCGTAGTTCGTATCATAAAGATGCTGCGGAAAGACCTTTTTCCAGCGACGGATTAGGCTGGGCGGAACGGGCTGGGCGCCAATGTGCATCAGCCGCCACTGATCCAGACGGTAATCCTGGAGCCGGATGTCCCCATGCTCTATAGCGTCCAGAATATCCTGCGCCCAGGGAACCAGCAGCCAAACAATCGTGACTTTTTCTTCGGAAACCGCCTGTAAAATCCACTCCGGTTTCACCCCGCGAAGGAGCACCGCTTTTCCGCCCGTCAAAAGGCTGCCAAACCAGTGCATTTTCGCACCGGTGTGGTAAAGCGGAGGAATACACAAGAAGACATCCTCATGCGTTTGCGAATGATGATTCTGCTCGGTAAGGCAGGAGGAAATCAACGCCTTGTGCGAATGAAGAATCGCCTTGGGAAAACCAGTCGTACCGGAAGAAAAATAGATCGCCGCGTCATCGTCGTCCTTCAGATCAACCGCCGGCGCGGTAGATGAACAATACGCAACAAGTTTGTCGTAACTGTCAGCAAAGGTCGGCTTGTTTTCTCCCACATAGAAAAAGGTCTTCACGCCATGCAGATGGTCGAATATCTGCTCCACACGTCCGATAAACTCCGGACCGAACACAAGCGTATTCGCCTCTGCCAGTTCCAGACAGTATTTGATTTCTTCGGCTGTATAACGGTAATTCATCGGAACCGCAAGCGCCCCAGTCTTTAAGATTCCAAAATAAATCGGAAGCCATTCCAGGCAGTTCATCAGGAGGATTGCCACCCTATCCCCCTTTTGAACACCGCGGGTAAGAAGGAGATTCGCAAACCGGTTCGCTTTTATATCGAATTCCCTCCAAGTCATTTCACGGCGATATTTCTCGGAAGAACTGGACTCAATTAAATTATATTCCCGCCATGTAACCGCACGATCCGGCTGGTTCGCCGGATTGATCTCGACCAGACTGATTTCCGTGGGGTAGAGCTTCGCGTTTCTTTCAAGAAAATCTGTAATTGCCATTTTACATCAACTTTCTTCTTTCAATTTGAGATGAAGGGGAATCTCAGTATGATGTGATTTTATTTTTTCCTTCTGTCCGATTATATCATAATTTAGCCAGTAAAACCATTAAAGTAATAAAGTTTATAAAAATAATTTATTTAATAATAAAAATATGTGGTTTAAGGCGAACAGCAAGCATCGTCCTTATGAAAAAAAGCATCCGTCGTCAAACAACGGATGCTTTATCATCAATTTCCATTTTAAAAGAAGGAAATCATATCTGCGGGAATCTGATATTGCCTTGCGATTACCGTCTTAATTTTCTTCTCGTCCAGCGTAGGGAGTTTATTGATGCTGTCTATAAAATGCTTTGTAGGCTGCGCGCATCGTCTTCCGCTCTCATTGTAAAGCTCAATGTTAATTACGCTGATTCCCTCAAAGGTTTTATTGGCAATCACGACAACTTTATCGATTTTCATTTCACCACTCCCTTTCTTCATAAAGAATAATTTAATATTTGACAAAAGTCAACTCTTTTTTTGTATAAAAACTTACCAATAATCAACGCCATTTTTCTGTTTTTACCAATTTTAACGTGTTAAACTTAGGTGATTGTGCCAACGAATTCATTTCCTATGTTTTACAGTCCGATCCTACTCTGCATTTCCAACTGTTCCGCTCTTTTCAAAATCGGGAACGAAACACCGGTACACAACTGGGATGCGATCAAAAGAAATAATATAAAAATAGAATCCTTCAGATATGCCAAAAACACCGTAGCTGAAAAGCTGCGGTGTTTTTTTTGCATACTGTGCCCGCGTTCCGCGAGTACCCACATTTTCCGAAATGATTCGCCTTTCTGCTGCTTCCCCCACCACCTGCACCGCAGTTCGCATTATGAATCCGTCAACGTGAAAAAGCAGCCCGACCCATAAGGGCTGGACTGCTTTTTGGTGCTGGTGGCCAGACTTGAACTGGCACGGTGTTGCCACCGAGGGATTTTAAGTCCCTTGCGTCTGCCGATTCCGCCACACCAGCGTGCAAACTGTCAAATTGGCGGTTCAACGTTTGCTATTATAGCATAGTGTGGCGGAAAAATCAATGAAAAATTTACTGCTCATATTGGATTTCGATTGGAATTTTCCTGCAGTATTCTTTGGTCGTTGGGTTACGGACAACCGCTGACTGGTTTTGGCGCAGCAGCTTTGTGAGCTGATAAACATCCACCCAGATTTCATTGTTGCATTCCTTTTGGCTCTCATCAAAAATAAGCTGAAGCCCAAAATGCAAATGGCTTAGATTAATGTTATTGACATTCTCCTTTGTGCTGTAGCCCGTATGGCCCACATATCCAATTACGTCGCCCGCGGTAACTGTCTGCCCAACCGCCAAATCCGCCGCATACGGGCGATTTTGCCTTAAATGGGCATAATAGTAATACCGCATCTTATCAAAGCTGCGAATCCCGATGCGCCATCCCCCGTATTGGTTCCAGCCAAGCGCTTCCACCACGCCGGACTCCACCGCAATGACAGGCGTTCCGGTCGCCGCAATCATATCATGACCTAAATGCTGCCGCTTATAACCGTAGGTTCGCGCGGCTCCAAAATCATCGTAATCATGATAGGGAAACGATTTGGCAATTGGCGAAAAGCCGATCAGGCCGTATTTTTCCTCGCCGTTGATTTTGTAACTGCCCAGCAAGCCTCCCAAAACGGCTGTGTATGCTTTATGATAATACGTATAATGTTTCATATTCTTCGTTAGTTCATCGATGCTCTGCGTTTGCAGCTTTTCGACAAGGATATCCATATCATTGCTCTTATAATGGGAGAAATTCCCGCCGTACTTCGCCGCAAGATAAGCAAGCAGTTCAATCCAATTATATTTTATCTCCTTGTCATGTGAAGAAATATCGAGGTTCATTGCTTTTTTCAATGCGATATAGGGAACATTAAACTCAACATATTTTATGTAGTCGCCTGCCGAAGCCTGTGTCTCGGCAACGGCAGGCGCGCTTCGATTAAAGCAGCTGGAGGAGGCAAAAACAACTGCAGCAACGAGCAAAAGAAAAAGAGCTATTATTTTTTTCATTTTCATACAATTGTAAAACAAGCGATCACCTACTGTCCTACAATTATTATGATGACAATGAGAAAAATATAGCTCAAAAATTAAAGATCATCTGCATCCTGATCCGGTTTTTGCCCGTCCTGGGACGTTCCCGTATAACTTCCCAGTATATCGGACGGGATATCGCCCCTGCCCATATTCGGAAGCGTTGAAGCCATCTTGTAAGCCTTTCCTTCTTTCCTCTCACAACGTTGTTTGCGGTCTGCATCCATAGATTTTCACCTCTCCCTTATTATGAGCGGCAACGGGAAAATTATGAATGCATTACGAACTTTTATTTGAGAACGGCCCCAACCGTCTGGAACATAATTTTTATATCATTGAAAAGCGTGATGTTTTTCATGTATTCCAGATTATACGCCATCTTAGGAGGCAGAATCTGCTCAATATAAACCTGTTCCGGATTTTCCGCCGCATTTAAAAGGCGATCTTCGTCCTTAAAGGCAATGCTTGAGGTTGCGGTTATTCCGGGACGGATTAAAAGTGTCGCCATATACTCCGGCGTATAGGCTTCCACATATTTCCGCACCTCCGGACGGGGACCGACCAGGCTCATGCTGCCGTTCAATACATTTAATAACTGGGAAAATTCATCCAGCCTTAATTTGCGGATAATACGGCCCATTCTGGTAATGCGCGGGTCGTCCCCAACCGTAAGCGGCGGGCCGATCTTATCGGCATCCAGAACCATGGTTCTGAACTTAAAAATCTTAAAATCCGTATTATAGCGGCCGACACGGGTCTGACGGTAAAAAACCGGGCCTTTGGAATCCAGTTTGATTGCAATCGCCAACAGGAGAAAAAAAGGAGACAGCAAAGTTAAAATAATAAGGGATACAACGACGTCATACACCCGCTTTAAGAAAAGGGAAAATTTTCGTTTATTCAGTATTTCGACATATTCTTTTGTATATTCGTTTTTCATACTTTCTGGCAGGGTTTCGAAAATCACAATACGCTCTCCATTCTGATTTGTTTGTAGTATTATAGCACATTTTTGAGTCCGATAACAAATTTACCACATTCCTTATGCAATATGTTTACATTTCATGCGTCGAAATGTTATACTATAAGCAATATTGCGAAACAGCGAATAAAGGGGATATGGTAATGTATTATCTTGGTATTGATCTGGGCGGGACAAACATCAAAGTTGGTGTGGTTGATGAAAATAACCGGATCATCGCGACTGCGAAAAAAAAGACCCGCGTACCCTGTTCGTCGGACGAAATGTGCGAACAACTTGCCAGTACTGCTTACGAGGCGCTGGAAAACGCCGGAATATCCATTGATGATGTTCCATGGGTTGGAATCGGAACTCCCGGTACGATAAACCGCGACACCGGTGTGGTGGAATTTTCAAACAACCTGCATTTCAAGCATTTTGAGCTAAAAAAACTGCTGGAAGCCAGAATGAACAAGAGGGTTATCGTTGAAAACGACGCCAACGCCGCCGCATACGGCGAATATCAGGCAGGCGCTTTGAAAGGAACCAAAAACGCCCTTGCCATTACGCTAGGGACGGGCATTGGCAGCGGTATTATTATTGACGGTAAAATCTACGCCGGTTCTAATTTCGGCGCCGGTGAAATGGGGCACACGGTTATTGCGTATAATGGGCGCCACTGCACCTGCGGCCGCGACGGATGCTGGGAAACCTATGCTTCCGCCACCGGTTTGATCCGTTCAACAAAGGAAGCCATGGAAAAAGTAAACGATCACAACGCGCCGATCTGGAAACTGGTCAATAATGACCTGAACAACGTAGACGGCCGTACCGCTTTTGACGCAATGCGCGCAGGCGACCCCACCGGAAAAGCGGTTGTAGATGAATACATAGCCTACCTTGGATGCGGCCTGGTGAACTGCATTAACACATTCCAACCGGATGTCCTCTGCATCGGCGGCGGCATCTGCAATGAAGGAGAAACCCTTCTGAAGCCCCTGCGCGAATATGTTGCCAGTCAGGCTTATACCATCAGCGAGGACAAGCGGACAAAGCTCTGCAGGGCAATGCTCGGCAATGACGCCGGAATCATCGGCGCCGCTTTACTTGGAAAATAATTTTATTCCATAATATAAAGAGGAGAACAAAATGAGTCTTGATAAATCGATTTTCGGGATTCTGCCGGACGGTACGGAAGTTGAAAGCTACATCCTTAAAAACACCGGCGGAATGACCGCGCAAATCATCACGTACGGCTGCCGGATTGTGAAATTGCTTGTACCGGACAAACGGGGAAATTTCGGCGACGTGGTGCTGGGGCATGACAAGCTAGAGGATTATTTGGCACAGGGAGACGTTTTCGGCGCTGTTGTGGGCCGCTTTGCAAACCGCATCGGCGGAGCGGAATTTACAATCGACGGCAAGCGCTATGCTCTTACCGCCAATAACGGCAGGAATTCCCTGCACAGCGCCCCCGGTGGAATTCAGGACCGCGTCTGGAGATTGAAATGCAGCAATCATGACGACGACGCGCCTTCCGCTACTTTTTCCTATTGCAGTAAGGACGGTGAATGCGGATTTCCCGGTAACCTTGATATTACGGTTACCTATTCCCTTTCCACCGATAACGCCTTAATCATAGAATATACCGCAAAAACCGACCACGAAACGCCGGTTAACCTTACAAACCACTCATATTTCAATATCAGCGGAAACGCCAAAAAAGATATTTTATCACAGGAACTGCAAATAAATGCCGATTATATCACGGCGGTCGGTCCCGATTTAATTCCGACTGGCGAGCTGCTGCCGGTCGCGGGTACAGCCTATGATTTCAATAAGCCCAAAACCATCGGGCAGGATATCCGGGCAAACGACAGCTTATTAAAAAGCTTCGGCGGCTATGACCATAATTTCGTGCTGAAAGGCGGGGACGGGATGAAAAAAGCCGGCGAGCTTTACGACCAGGTGAGCGGACGGGTAATGTCCGTTTTTACCGATATGCCCGGCATACAAGTTTATACTGCAAACGGTATTACCGTTGATACGGGAAAGGGCGGCATAAAATATCGGTCGCACCACGCGATCTGCCTGGAAACACAGTTTTTCCCCGATTCCATGCACCATGAAAATTTCCCGTATCAAAACCTGAAACCGGGTGAAAAATACGAGCACACAACCATTTACAAATTTACAGTTCGATGAAAAAGGGCGGCCCGCTTACGCAGGCTGCCCTTCCTTTCTGAAAAGCATAGAAAAGGGCTTGCCGCCTGTTCTTCACAGGCAGCAAGCCTTCTCCGGGTTTTGCTTTCTTTTAATACTCTCCCAACGTTTGGGGGCATTTAAACCGGCAGCTCTTTTATTTACGTTTAAAAGCGGATTTCGGAGCGCCACAGATCGGACAGACCCAATCATCCGGCAAATCCTCGAAAGGAACATCGGGATCATTGTAAACATAACCGCAAACCGTGCAGACCCAACTGTTCCCATCCAGTTCTTCTTCCGGCTGTTCAGCCTGATAGGTCGGCGCATTTTTCGGCGCCTTGCCCTTAATTACCTTATGATAGTAATCGTACGTCATGGGCTTGCCCTTTGCTTCGTCGCTTCCGGCAACGACTTCCGCAATAAAGATGGTATGCGTAGGTGTTTCCACACTATTCACTACGCGGCAGAGCAGCCAGCAGCAGATGTTCTCTTTCAGAACCGGGACGCCCTCTGCCAAAATCTTATGGCGGACATTGCTGAGCTTATCGATATCGCGGCCGGAATTAAAACCTAATGCGCCGATTACTGCGCCGGAGGTATCCTCCGACAAAACGGAAACGGTAAAAATGCCGTTTTCTACAATGCATTCATGGCTATAATTATTGTGGTTCATGCTTACCGCTATCATATTCGGGTCGTTGCAAACCTGAGCAACCGTATTTACGATACAGGCGGAAGCTTTCTTATCATCCTTCACACCAATCGCATACATGCCGTATGTCAAATTAAAGAGAATTTCGTTTTTCATAACGTTCACCTCCCATTTATATCCATGATAGCACTCCGGTGCACTACGCACAAGACGATAATACAAAAATTTTAAAAAATTAAAATAAATTTCATTTATTTTCCCCTTTAATCCTGCTCCAATAAGCCTGATACGCCTGCTCCGTCTTATTCTGCCCATATTTATAATACCGGACGTCTTTCAATTCATACGGCAGATACTGCTGTTCCACCCATTTGTCCGGATAATCATGGGGGTATTTATAAAACTGCCCTTTATTGGGGTTGTCTTCCCCATCATAATGTTTATTTTGAAGCTGACGGGGAATATTCCCGATTCTTCCCTTTTGAATATCGGCAATTGCGGCGTTGATTGCGCAGTACGCCGAATTGGATTTCGGGGCATTGCATACCAGTACCACCGCATCGGCCAGCGGAATACGCGCTTCCGGAAAGCCGACCTGCATCGCGGCATCTACTGCCGCTTTCACAATCGGGATAATCTGCGGGTAGGCAAGGCCTACATCCTCGCATGCACAGACCATCAGCCGCCGGCAAATGGAAGGCAGGTCCCCGGCCACAATCAAACGCGCCAGATAGTGAAGCGCGGCATCAGGGTCCGAACCGCGCATCGACTTTTGAAACGCAGAAAGGATATCGTAATGCTCGTCCCCTGCACGGTCATACCGCAGGGCGCTGCGCTGAGTCAGCTCCTTTGCTTTTTCCAGCGTTACAAAGCAAGAGCCGTCTTTCTCGTCGCCGGAAAGCACGCAAAGTTCCACCGCATTCATCGCCTTGCGCACGTCCCCGCTGCAAGCAGAAGCAATCACCTCGGCCGCGCCGTCCTCCACCTGGATTTTCCGGTTCTGCTCCTGCTCCATGAAACGGAAAGCACGCTGTACCGCCAGCAGGACATCTTCTTTTTCCACAGGCTTGAACTCAAAAACCGTAGCCCGGCTGAGAATCGCGTTATAAATATAAAAATACGGATTCTCCGTTGTCGAAGCAATCAGCGTAATCTGTCCGTTCTCAATAAACTCCAGCAAGGTTTGCTGCTGCTTCTTATTGAAATACTGGATTTCATCAAGGTAAAGTAGGATGCCGTTCGGCGCGGCAAAGGTGTCAAGCTGATCCACCACCGAACGGATATCCGCGGTTGACGCCGTCGTTCCGTTCAGTTTATACAGGCTGCGGTTGGTTTTCTTTGCAATGATGGAAGCTAGCGTGGTTTTTCCAATTCCGGACGGCCCGTAAAAAATCATATTCGGAATAACACCGGAATCAATAATCCGTCGCAGAGCCTTGTCCGGATCAAGAAGATGATGCTGGCCGACAATGTCGTCCAGACTCTGTGGGCGCAGCCGGTCTGCTAAAGGTGCCGCCATGGTCACCACACCACCCTGTTTTCGTTATTCATATAAAGGATAGTGGCTGCAGATTTCTGTAACCATCGCACGAATTTCTTCTTTTCTTGCATTAAAATCATTGATAACAAAGCTAATGCATTCGGCAATCTTATCCATATCCTGTGTATTCAGGCCGCGGGTTGTAATTGCGGGGGTGCCCAAACGGACGCCGCTGGTAATGAACGGGCTGCGCTGCTCATTCGGCACGGTGTTTTTATTTGCGGTAATATAAACCGCGTCAAGGCGCTGTTCAAGCTCTTTTCCGGTCAGCTCCATCCCGCTCAGGTCGATCAGCATCAGGTGATTATCCGTACCTCCGCTGACCAGCCTTACGCCACGTTTCATCAGTCCGTCCGCAAGGGCCGCGGCATTCTCGACTATGCGATGGCCGTAATCCTTAAACTCCGGCTTCAGCGCTTCGCCGAAGCATACCGCCTTGCCTGCAATAATATGCATCAGCGGCCCACCCTGCGTGCCGGGAAAAATTGCTTTATCTATGGCTTTTGCATATTCCTCACGGCAAAGGATCAAACCGCCGCGGGGCCCGCGAAGGGTCTTGTGCGTAGTGGAAGTAACCACATCCGCCCATTCAACCGGGTTGGGGTGCTCACCGGCAGCGACAAGCCCGGCAATATGCGCCATATCCACCATCAGATATGCGCCGCACGCATCGCAGATTTCACGGAACCGTTTGAAGTCAATGATTCGCGGATACGCGCTCGCGCCCGCAACGATCATTTTCGGTTTTTCCTTCATGGCGGTTTCATAGACTTTATCGTAATCAATCCGTCCTGTTTCGGGGTCTACTCCATAGGGAATGAAATGAAAATATTTGCCTGAAATGTTCACCGGGGAACCGTGTGTAAGGTGGCCGCCTTCCGAAAGGCTCATCCCCATTACGGTGTCTCCGGGATTCAAAAGGGCAAAATAAACCGCAATATTGGCTTGCGCGCCGGAATGCGGCTGTACATTGGCATGCTCCGCGTGGAAAAGCTCACAGGCTCGATCTCGCGCAAGATTTTCGACGGCATCAACATACTGGCATCCGCCGTAATACCGTTTTGCCGGGTAACCTTCCGCATATTTATTCGTCAGTACGCTGCCCATAGCGGCCATGACGGCGGGGGAAACAAGGTTTTCGGAGGCAATCATCTCCAGATTGCGCTGCTGGCGCTTTAATTCTTCCTTCATCGCCGCTCCGACTGCGGGATCCGATTGAGAAATAAAGCCTATGGTATCCATCATATCGCTGTACAATTTTATCATTCCCTTTCCCTGAATTATTTATTGATAATTATACACGATCATGTGCTAAAAGGCAACTATACGTACAAAATACAGCAGTAACAAATGCGCTGGATAAAATACGTAAAAAAAGTATTTCCAGTCCGGCTTTCCCTTCTTCCCACTATAAAACAGGATTGGAACGCCGGCCGCCGCGGCATACAATTTTATCGTTCCCGTTAAGAAACTGTAACCCGTATTAAACAGAACAAACAGGAGAACCCCTTTGGTTTTTACATCCCGTAAGCAATAAAAGAGGATAACGAGCGTTACGCCGAACCACCCATAGTCCGTGTGGAGCACCTCTGCCGTTAAGACAGGAATGACCGCGAGAGTACACGCTAGAAAGGGCTTTGTTTCCAGAAATGTCCGGAGAAAGGAAATCGCCGCCAGCCCAAAGAAAAGGGTAAAAAACACATTCTGTTTTTGAGGATTCCAAATCGTACTGTAAAATGCAAGATCATACGGTATTTCGGACAGCAGCGCAAACAGAAACAGGCGTCCGAGATAGGCCCGTACATTGGAAGTATAAAGGACCCCCTGCGCGATAAAGAAGCAAAAGAGCGGGAAAGAAAGCCTGCCAATTATACGGAACAACGGAATCTGCGGGAAAAATATGGCTCCGATGTGATCGATCAGCATAGTAACAATTGCAAGAATTTTTATCTGCGCCCTGGTCATATTTTCCCCAGCTTCCATTTTTTGATGTATTTACCAATATGATATTTGATAAACTTTTCCCTGTCAACTTGTACTTTTGTGAAATCTAAGATAAAATAACAATACATCAACATTTTGCAGGAGGGAATGGTTATGACCCGGAAACAGCGCGCGGCTTTGGCGGTGGAAGCTTTAAAAAAAGAATATCCGGACGCCATCTGTTCCCTTACCTATACCGACGCCTTTCAACTGCTGGTCGCAACCCGCCTGTCCGCACAGTGTACGGACGCAAGGGTAAACCTTGTTACCCCTGCCCTCTTTGAAAGGTTCCCCGACGTGGATGCCTTTACGAAAGGAACAGTCGAAGAAATTGAAGAATTAATCCGTACCTGCGGGCTTTACAAGACAAAGGCACGGGATATTCTTGCCATGTCCAAAATGCTGAAGGAGGAATACGGTGGCGTGGTGCCGGACACAATCGAAGAATTGACCCGTCTGCCGGGCGTGGGCAGAAAAACCGCCAATCTGGTGGTCGGCGATATTTATCACAAACCGGCGGTTGTCACAGACACACACTGTATCCGTATTTGCGGAAGAATCGGCCTGAGCGAGGGCAAGAACCCATTTAAGGTGGAAAAACAGCTTCGCGAAGTACTGCCTATGGACGAGTCAAACGACTTCTGCCACAGGCTCGTTCTGCATGGCCGGAAGGTTTGTACCGCCCGGAATCCGCAATGCGAAGAATGCTGTCTAAAAGACATCTGCAAATTTGGAAAAGAAAAGTTGTCGGAAAAATTAAAATAATAGTTGAAATTGCCGTGCCAACGTGATATAATTATTTTCGTCGCGCGGGAGAAGCGCGGAAATATGGGCCTGTAGCTCAGCTGGGAGAGCGTTCGGTTCGCATCCGAGAGGTCAAGGGTTCAAATCCCTCCAGGTCCACCATGCAAGAGGAAATCTTTTTACAGATTTCCTCTTTTCTATTTTCACACTGCTGCTACAAGCGCTGTGAATTTCATCTTTCCATTTTCTCCGGATTTCACCCCGGAAAAATTTTGAAGTAAAATTCAATGCCTCTCAGACTGTCGAAGAACCCATCCTTCGCTTAACGCGTCGGATGGGTTCTTCGACAGTCTGAGCAAGGTACCTTGAAAGCACCTTGCTTCTTTATAAATAATAGCTTCTTGTCCTGCGCTCAGTTCTTTTGCGTATAAAATGCAAAACAGGATATTTTTTCTTCCCACCAACCGAAGGCAATTCTCCCCGCCGCAGCTGAAACATCCTCCGTCACCGACAAGAAAACAAGGAATGAACCCCCGGGCGGAAAAATCAATTTCCCGTTTTCGGTATCCACCACAGTTGTTCCCGATTCTCCCCTGCGCACAAACGCTTTAACCCCGCCGGTCGGTTCGCCGGATACATTCGATGCTACCTGCAATTGAACACGAGGATGCGGAACGGGGCGAATCGCTGTATTGGACGGGGTTACCGGAACGGATTCGAACGAGCCCTTGGGCGGGGTTGCGTTAAACCAGAATTGGGCGCGGAAGGGCGAATCCGATATATCGGTTACCGTCCAAACATTCACATATAAATTGACGCCGGAATTCGGCGGATTGTATAGCCGGGCCCAGGCGCTGGTTCCATTTCCAAGGCTTAAATTATCCCCATAACCCATAAAATAATTGCCGTTCAAGGATTCGTACAATTCGATCGGAATGTTTACGCTTTGATCATAACTATACCGAATGATGTTCGGCCCCGCAGAATTGAGCATAATGTCACCTTTTTCTGTTGCTTTCGTATCCCATTTTATGTGGAATTAGCGGATGCTGTGCTTAGAAAAAGGCTTTATACTGTTATATTTTATATATTTCCTAATTTGAAAGTTTCCTGAGCAGATTTGCCATTTCAATGGTGGTAAGCGCCGCGTCGCTGCCCTTATTTCCGGACTTTGTACCGGCGCGTTCAATGGCCTGTTCAATGTTATCCGTCGTTAAAACGCCGAAAGCGACCGGCGTTTCCGTTTCCAGCGAAACGCTGGCGATTCCTTTGGAAACCTCATTGCTTACATAATCAAAATGCGGCGTTGAACCGCGGATAACCGCGCCAAGGCAGATAACCGCGTCATATTTCCCGGATTTTGCCATTTTCTTTGCGGCAAGCGGGATTTCAAATGCGCCCGGAACCCAGGCGACTTCGATTTCTTCTTCCTTCGCGCCGTGGCGTTTCAAAGTGTCCAGCGCGCCGCTCAAAAGGCGGCTTGAAATAAACTCATTAAACCGGGAAACGACGATCCCGAATTTCAGTTTTTCCGCAACCAGTTGTCCTTCCATTACTCTCATGTGAACTCGCTCCTTTTCATGCTTAAGATGGGATATGGGAAAACAAATGCCCCATTTTTTCCTCTTTTGTTTTCAGGTAGAAGGCATCTTCTTTACAGGGAGCAATCTCGATCGGAACTCTTTCAATAATTTCCACTCCAAATCCGTCCAGCCCGTAAATCTTGCTTGGGTTATTCGTCAACAGGCGAATTTTTCGAGCGCCTAAGTCCTGCAGGATCTGGGCGCCGATCCAGTATTCCCGCAAATCGGGCGCAAAACCCAATTCCAGATTAGCTTCTACGGTATCGCGGCCTTTTTCCTGCAATTCGTATGCCTTCAGTTTATTGATAAGCCCGATTCCGCGCCCCTCCTGGCTCATGTAAAGAAGAATCCCGCGCCCTTCTTTTTCAATTTGGCGCATCGCCGCCGCAAGCTGCTGCCCGCAGTCACAGCGCAGGGAACCGAACACATCCCCTGTCAGGCATTCCGAATGCACCCTGCACAAAAGATTCTCGCCGTCGCCGATATCCCCCTTTACCAGGGCAACATGATGCTCTCCGGTTAAGTCATTGACATAACCATGAATCTGAAAGTCGCCATAAGCGGTGGGCAATTTGGCGCTGGCCATATGGACAACATGCTTGTCATGGCGCCTGCAATAATCTTGCAGATCATGAATAGTGATGAAAACGAGCCCATGCTGTCGCGCAAATTCCCAAAGCTGGAGCGTACGCATCATATGCCCGTCCTCCGCCATTACTTCACAGCAGAGCCCGCATTCCCTCAGCCCCGCCAGCCGCATAAGGTCAACGGTCGCTTCCGTATGGCCGCCGCGCACCAGAACGCCGCCCCGCCTAGCAACAAGCGGAAACATATGCCCCGGCCGGCGGAAATCCTCGGGTTTGGCGCCAAGCTCGACACATTTCAGCGCCGTCAGCGACCGTTCCGCGGCGGAAATGCCGGTTGTAGTATCCACATGGTCAATGGAAACCGTAAAGGCGGTGGTATGATTGTCTGTATTTTCCGCAACCATCTGCGCAAGCCCCAATTTATGGCCCAACTTACTATCCATTGGCATGCAAATCAGCCCTTTTGCATATGTTGCCATAAAATTCACGTTTTCACAGGTTGCATATTGCGCCGCACAAATCAGGTCGCCTTCGTTCTCCCGGTTTTTGTCGTCCGCGACAAGAATAATTTTTCCTGCGCGCAAAGCATCCAGCGCTTCCGGAATCGTATTGTAGTTCATTACGAAAACCTCCTTAAAATCCATGCTGCTGTAAAAATTCTATGGTGATCCCGGCGAATTGGGAATTTTCCCTCAGCAGCTTTTCGGTGTATTTGGCAATCAGGTCGCATTCCAGATTCACAGTGTCTCCGGGTTTCCTTTGGAGCAGCGTCGTTTCCTGCTGTGTATGAGGAATGACGCAAATCCGAAACAGCCGGTCGCCCGCCCGGGCCACCGTAAGGCTTACACCGTCCACCGCGATGGAGCCCTTTTCTACAACATACTTTAAAATATTTTCCGGCGCCACTATGTCGATTGATACCGCGTTGTCTTCCCGCTTCACAGACCGGACCACGCCGGTTCCGTCGACATGGCCGCTTACAATATGTCCGCCCAGCCGATCCCCCAGCCGCATGGCGCGTTCCAGGTTGACCCGTACGCCCGGTAAAAAGCTCTTCTCATTTGTCCGGCGCAACGTTTCCGCCATAGCATCCACGGTGAACCGATGCGCATCGAAGGATATTACCGTAAGGCATACGCCGTTGACCGCGATGCTGTCCCCTATGCGCAAGCCATGCAGCACTTTCTCTGCCCGAATGGTAATCTGCGCGGACTGAGCCGACTTGTTCAGCGCCTCAACAGTTCCCATTTCTTCAATCAATCCTGTGAACATGGCGCTTCCTCCCCGGTTCCAAGGTAACCTTCGATCATAATGCCGCGGCCAAAAAATTGCGTGCACAGATTTCGCAGGCGATATGCATCTTTTAAGGAAGCAACCCCTCTACCGCCAACCGCTGTTTTCGCGGTATCCCCGCCGATTAGAATTGGTCCGATAAAAAAATTCACTTTGTCGACAATTCCCTGGCGAAGCGCGGATTCGTTCAACGTGCTTCCGCCCTCCAGCAGAACACTATCCAGGCCTTCCTCTCCCAACTTTTTCATCAGAAAAGCCAAATCCACCCCGTTTCCCGTTTGGGGCATGCAGATAACCTTTGCGCCCATTCGCTCCAGCTCCCTTATTTTCTTATCCTGTGCTTTTTCCGTTACGGCGACAATTGCAGGCGCGTCCGAATCCACATTCAACACCTTTGCGGAGAGCGGGATTCTTGCGCTGCTGTCCACAATGACTCTTACCGCATCTTTTCCCTTTTTATCGGGAAGGCGTGTGGTAAGCTGCGGGTCGTCGGATAGAACGGTTCCGATTCCCGTCATTACGCAGGCCACCCGGTGCCGAAGCAAATGCACCTGTCTGCGTGCGCATTCCCCTGTAATCCATTGGGAATCGCCAGTTCGGGTTGCAATCTTTCCATCCAGCGACATCGCTGCTTTCAGAATGCAGAAAGGCTTTCCGGTTGTTATGTATTTAAAAAAGATTTCATTCAACTTCCGGCTCTCTTTTTCCAGCACGCCCGTAATAACCTCCACCCCATTTTCCCGAAGCATGGCAATCCCCCTGCCGGATACCAGCGGATTCGGATCCTCCGCCGCGACGATTACCCGCTTAATGCCTTTTTCCAGAATCGTCTGCGCACAGGGAGGCGTTTTCCCGTAATGGGAGCAGGGCTCCAAAGTAACATACAGATCCGCTCCGCTTACCTCTTCCGTGGCGTGCAGGATAGCATTTATTTCCGCGTGGTTTGCCCCGTAAGCTTCATGGTATCCCTCGCCGATGATCCGGTCGTCCCGAACAAGGACCGCACCGACAAGCGGATTCGGGTTTGTGTAGCCTGCGCCCCGCTTTGCAAGGCGCAGCGCCCTGTGCATATATTTGATATCCATTCTTTCCTCCTTTCTCGGCATAAAGAAAGCCCTGAGAATAAATTCTCAGGGCGAATCATGCAAGAAAAACAGCCTGGCAAACTGCCAATGCTTTTCGCGCTTTCAATCTTCTTCCATCCAGACTGTACTGTCGGCCTCGGAGTTTCACCGAATCTGCCTTACGGCTCGCGGGCTTTACCGCCGGTAGGGAATTTCACCCTGCCCTGAAGATTTATTCTTTTTATTTTATTTGTTAACAAAATAACACAATTGAAGGAAAATGTCAATAGTTAATGAAAACTCAAAATAAAAAAGGAGCCCCAGAAAAGGGACCCCTTTATTATATAGAATTATATGGAAACCCGATGAGCGATATCATAAAGCTGCTTGTCAAATGTGCGGGTCATATTCAGAGCCTCGTTAAGATCAACGTCCGTAATCTTACCATCGTGCATAACGACAACGCGGTTGCCCTTTCCGCGGTAAAGCAGATCTGCCGCATAGTATCCCATTACCGTGCCGACAACACGATCCCTCAGCGTCGGCGAACCACCGCGCTGCACATGTCCAAGGACGGTCGCCCTGGTCTCGATACCGGTTTTGGCTTCTATATCTTTTGCTAGCTTGTCTACACCGCCTACGCCCTCGGCAACGACAATAATGAAATGCTTTTTGCCGGTTTTCTGCGTAAACATCATACGGTCGATGATATCCCTTTGGAAGTCAAAGGGAACTTCCGGTACCAAAATGCTCGTGGCGCCTACGGCAATTCCGGTCTGCAAGGCCAGGTCACCGCAGCGTCTGCCCATAACCTCCACAACACTACAGCGGTCGTGGGATTCGGTTGTATCACGCAGACGGTCAACCATTTCCACAGCCGTGTTCATAGCGGTGTCGAAGCCGATTGTATATTCTGTTGAGGCAATATCGTTATCAATGGTTCCCGGAACGCACACGCAGGGAATCCCCGCTTTGGTTAAGTCCCTTGCCCCGCGGAAAGAACCGTCCCCGCCGATGACGACAACCCCCTCAATGCCCATATCGCGGCAATTATCCGCAGCTTCCTTTACGCCCTCCGGCGTATTAAACTCCGGGCTGCGTGCGGTAAACAGCGCTGTGCCGCCGTCATTGATAATATCAGAAACACTACGCAGATTCATTTCAAACACATCACGATTCAAAAGGCCGTTGTATCCTCTGCGGACTCCCATTACCCGCATACCGGATGAAATCCCCGTCCTCGTAACGGCGCGTACGGCTGCGTTCATTCCGGGTGCGTCGCCGCCACTCGTCAAAACAGCAATCGTTTTCGTATTCATACTTGTACCCCCTAATTTTGCTTTACTCTCACCATAGATTATAGTCTATTCTGTCGTACGGAATCAACCGCAAAATATGGATAAAAGTATCACCTATATGGATTATTGTTGCATTTGTTCAATATAAGCCACATTCTTGTCTCCCAAAAGTTTTTTTAATTCTCGAATCAATATATCATTCACGCTTACAAACATTGACAAGGGGGCGCGCATAAGCTTTTTGGAATCAACAAAATAGATATAAAGCGGCGTGCTACCGTCAAAAATTGCCAAATATTTCTTTGCCCGGTTATACTGTTCGGAATTTTCGCCGGGCACCTTAATATACAGCCCTGGGCGCGCGGATTTTCCGGACCGGGCGGCTTTCTTTTTCCCGGCGGGCGGCGGGGCGGGACCAACCGATTCGCAAATCAATTTTGCATCCTCGTCCTCGCGCATACTGATCCTGCCAAAAATCTTTACAATTTTCCCCTCGGCGATCCATTCCGCGAACTGCGAAAGGACTTTCGGGAAAACGAACACTTCCATCGACCCGTACATATCCTCTATTGTGACAAAGGCCATGGTACTGTTGTTTTTTGTAACCTTCATTTTCACACCGACAATAATCCCCAGAAGCGTAACGGTGTCACCGTCGTGAAAACGGCCGCCCTGCTCCCTTGCATCATCCAGAATTTCTCCGATCCGGACCGCATGAATTGTATCATAGGTATAAATATATTCTGCCATTGGATGGCCGGAAAGATACATACCGGCGGATTCTTTTTCCATAGCCAACTTGTCCGAAAGGCTATAATCTGGCATCGGCGCAATGGCATATTCGTGCTCATCGTTTTTTACGCTGTCGAAAAAGCCCATCTGCCCGTCCACATTGCGCTTTTTATCATCATCAAGATAATCCATAATGTTGGAAACGTTCGTAAGCATTTGCCTGCGGTTTGCCCCAAGGCCGTCCAGCGCGCCGCACTTAATCAGGTTCTCTAGGGAACGGCGGTTCAAATCGCCGTACATGCGTTTACAAAAGCCGTAAAAACTGGTAAACGGACCGTTTGCTTCGCGTTCATGCAGAAGGTTCAAAATGAACCCGCGCCCAAGATTGCGTATCGCCAACAGGCCGAACCGGATGTCCTTACCGGAAACGGTAAAACCAATGCAGCTCTGGTTCACATGTGGGGGAAGAACGCAGATTCCAAGGCGCATGCATTCGGCAATATAGGCCGAAAGCTTATTGTTGTTGTCCAAAACGCTGGTCAGAAGGGCGGCCATATATTCATGCGGATAATAGCATTTGAGCCACGCCGTCTGGTAGCTTAACAATGCATAGGCCGCGGCATGCGATTTGTTAAAGGCATAGGAAGCAAAGCTTGCCATTTCGCCGTAAATCGCTTTAGCCGTCGCTTCGTCCACGCCGCGGTGGATACAGCCTTCCACCTCCACTTCGCCCTTTTCGTTCTTCAGGCCGTATATAAAGATCTGCTTTTCACGCTCCATTACGTCGGCTTTTTTCTTGCTCATTGCCCGGCGCACAATGTCTGCACGACCGAGCGAATAGCCGGCGAGCGTTCGGAAAATCTGCATAACCTGCTCCTGATACACAATACAGCCGTACGTAACGTCAAGAATGTTCTTTAAAAGCGGGTGACGGTATGTGATTTTTTCCGGATGATGGCGGTTTTCAATATAGCGCGGGATGTATTCCATTGGGCCGGGGCGATACAGCGAATTAACCGCGATCAGGTCTTCAATAAATTCCGGCTTCAGCTGCATCAGCACGCTGCGCATGCCGCTGGACTCGAACTGGAATATGCCGTCCGTTGCACCGGCTGCCAGCATTGCGTATACTTTTTTATCGTCCAGCGGTATATTCTCAATTTGAAATTCCGGCTGTTTTTTCCGGATCATATTCTGCGCGTCGCGGATTACAGAGAGGTTGCGAAGCCCGAGAAAATCCATTTTCAAAAGGCCCAGCTCTTCCAGCGTCGTCATAGTGTACTGGGTAACGACGGCATCGTTGTTTTTCGCAAGCGGCACGTACTCGGCAACGGGCTTGTCCGTAATGACTACGCCGGCGGCATGGGTGGAAGCGTTCCGGGGCATTCCCTCCAGCTTGAGCGCCATATCAATCAGTTCATGAATCTGCGGGTCGGTATCGTAGCGCAGTTTCAGCTCCGTGGAAGAATTCAGCGCTTTTTGAAGCGTCATGTTCGGTTCCATCGGAACCAGCTTTGCAACGCTGTCCACCGTAGCATAGGGAATCGCCATTGCCCGGCCGGTGTCACGAATGGAACCGCGCGCCGCCATGGTGCCGAAGGTGACAATCTGCGCCACATGATCGGCACCGTATTTCTCGACAACATAGTCGATCATTTCGGGGCGGCGCTCATCGGAAAAATCGATATCGAAATCAGGCATGCTGACGCGCTCCGGGTTTAAAAACCGTTCGAACAGCAGGTTGTATTTCAAGGGATCGATTCCTGTAATCCCGATGCAGTAGGCGGCAAGGCTTCCCGCGCCGGAGCCCCTTCCCGGTCCGACAGGAATTCCGACTTCTTTCGCGTGGCGCACAAAGTCATGCACAATCAGATAATAATTCACATACCCCATCTGTTCAATCGTTTTCAGCTCATATTCCAGACGGTCAATAATGGATTGATCCGGATTTTTGCCGTAGTGCTTGTATAAGCCTTCGTAACATTTTTCACGGAAATAGGCTGTGTTATCCTGCCCGTTCGGCGTATCAAAATGCGGAAGCTTCGTGTGGCCAAACTCGAATTCCACATTGCAGCGTTCCGCGATCTTTACTGTATTATCGGCCGCCTCCGGATGGTTGGGAAACAGCGCGCGCATTTCTCCTTCCGTTTTGTAATAAAACTGGTCGCTTCCGAATTCCATCGTATCATCGTCATTGATCGTATGGTTTGTCTGAATACATAAAAGAATGCGGTGCATGCTGTTGTCTTCCGGCTTAATATAATGGCAGTCATTGGTAACCACCAGGGGAATTCCCGTTTCTTCGGACAGGTGGATAATAGACGGGTTAATCCGCTTCTGCTCTCGGATTCCATGATCCTGTAGTTCCAAATAGAAATGATCCTCACCGAAAATATCACGATAACGCAGGGCGGCTTCCTTTGCACCGTTGTAATCCCCCGCGGTAAGCGCACGGGGAATTTCACCGGCCAGGCAGGCGGATAAAGCAATAAGCCCCTCATGATATTTTTCTAGCAGTTCGAAATCGACGCGGGGCTTGCTGTAAAACCCCTCCGTCCATGCCTTGGAGACCATAGCAATCAGGTTCTGATAACCGGTATTATTTTCACAGAGCAGAACAAGATGTCGGTGTTCCGAATCCAGCTCATGTACCTTATCAAAGCGTGACCGCTGCGCAACGTAAACCTCGCAGCCGATAATCGGCTTGATACCCCGCTTTTTCGCGGCTTTATAAAAATCTACGGTGCCGTACATTACACCGTGGTCCGTAATCGCAATCGCTGTGTCGCCCCTGTCCGCAGCGGTATCGATTAACTCTTTGATACGGCAGGCGCCGTCTAACAGGCTATACTCCGTATGCAGGTGCAAATGTACAAACATGGTATCTCCCTCTCTGTTCTTTATAGACTCCGCGCTATGTCAACAATGCGTTGGAGCCGGTGGTTCGCCCCGGAACGGCTCAGCGGTTCGGACAACGCCCCGCCGAGCTCACGCAGGGACATCTCGGGATTGCGGTAACGCAGGTCGGCAATTTCCCTCAGTTCTTCCGGCAAAGCGTCCAGCCCCGTTGTCTTAATGATTTTTTCAATCGCAATAATCTGCGCGGCAGCGGCAGAGGCTGTTTTATCAATATTGGCCGTTTCAAAATTGGTTTTCCGGTTTACATTGTTTCGGACTTCCTTCAGCATTTTGGTCTGCATCAAGGCCATCGCCGCATTGCCCGCCCCCATGTACGTCAACAGATCCGCAACGCGCTCGCCGCCTTTTACATAAACAACAAAAGAACCCTTGCGGTTCAAAAGGCCAGGCTGCAAATCCAGCTCGTAAATCCCGCTGATAAAAGCGGACAGATCCCTTGCCAAATTCATAAAGGGGACCGTAAATTCAAGGCGATAATCCTTGTTGGGATCGGTTACGGTGCCGCAGGACAGGAAAGCGCCGCGCAGAAAAGCGCTGGCACAGCAGTCCTCTTCCATATTCGAATGGTTAATCCGCAGATTGATTTCCTTTTGATTATGCCCGAAAAAAGCAAGAACGGCACTACACTGTTCGCTGCCGTTTACGGTAACCGTAAAGGAGTTTTTCCGCTCCTTTCTGCGCAGCATAGAGGCGGAAATATCAACAATAACCCCGATGGTTTCAGCGGTAAGCTGTGCCGCAAGGTGCGCGGCGGCCCCGCTTTCCGTCGTAAGTGTGATGACATGGGCCGAAAATGCCCGCGCAAATAAAAGCAAACCGTAGCACTCCGCCTTTCGGCAGCAGGAGCCCTGCGGTATTTCTTTACATAATTCGATTTTCGTATCGGATGAAAATGACATTCCAACCTTCTCCCCGGTACTTATTGTTTATGGATATCCCGATGATTCACGCTGGTGCGCATATCCTGTTCCAGCAGATGATTGTACAGAAGCTGCGCCAAAGCCACCGAGCGGTGATGCCCGCCAGTACAGCCGATGGCAATAACCAGCTGGGATTTTCCCTCATTGCAGTACAGCGGAATCATATAATCAACCAGGCTTAATAAGCGGTCGATGAATCCCTGTGTCTGCTCCCATTTCATCACATAGCTGCGGACAGGCTCGTCCAGCCCCGTCAAATTCCGCAGTTCTTCCACATAGAACGGGTTCGGAAGACAGCGCACATCAAACACCAAATCCGCCTCGGCGGGTATTCCATATTTAAACCCGAACGAAACACAGTGAATCATCAGCGCGTCGGATGAATCGCCTAAAAACAGGCTGGAAATGCGCTCCTTAAGCTGTGCGGGTGAAAGATGGGAAGTATCAATGATATAGTCCGCCCGTTCCCGCACCGGCTTTAAAACATCCCTTTCCAGTTTGACCGCCTGCTCCAGCGAACCAAGGCAGTTTTCCGCAAGCGGATGCTTGCGCCGCGTTTCCTTAAAACGGTTCATCAGCACATAATCATTCGCGTCTAAAAACAAAATCCGGTAATCCTTCTTTTCGCTTTTCAGCTCATCCAGCGTTTCAAACAGACTGGAAAACATATCTCCGCCGCGGATATCCGTAACGACCGCCACGCGGGAAAGCGAGCCTTTCGCCTGATTCGCAAGCTCATAAAATGCGGTAATTAACTTTGGCGGGATATTATCCACGCAATAAAAGCCAATATCCTCCAGCGCGTCAATCGCGCGGGATTTCCCCGCGCCGGATAGACCCGTTACAATCAAAAATTCCATAGTTCCTCCATATCAGCCGATCGTTTTAATTTCGCATTCCAGTTCCACATTCGTCTGCCGATACACGGTTTCCTTTATGATGTCAATCAGCTCTAGCACGTCGCGGCAGGTCGCACCACCCGTATTTACAATAAAACCAGCATGCTTCGTGCTTACCATGGCGCCCCCCACGCTCCTGCCCTTTAAACCGCAGTTTTCAATCAACGCCCCGGCAAAGTGGCCCTTTGGGCGCTTAAATACGCTTCCGGCGCTTGGCATTTCAAGGGGCTGTTTTGTTTTCCTGCGGGCAAGCAGTTCGTCCATGCGGGCCGCAATTTGATCCCGGTCGCCCCTTTTCAGCCGAATGGTAAGGGAGAGAATCGTGCAGCCATTGTCGGTATAAGCTGTGTGGCGATAACCCATCTCCAACTTTGGACCGCTAAGCGAACCGATTTCCCCTGTTTTGGTAATATGCGTACAGGAAGTCAGCACGCTTTCCATTGCGCATTCATAGGCACCCGCATTCATAAACGCCGCGCCTCCGGCTGCGCCGGGAATCCCCCACGCAAATTCAAGCCCGGTAAGCGAATGTTCCCTTGCAAAAACGCAGAGCCCTGCCAGCGTTGCGCCCGCGCCACAGCGGATCGTGCAATCGTCGCCGGTAAATTGTATCTGGCTGAATTCTCCGGCCAGCGCAACCACTCCGCCGCGAATTCCATTGTCGCTGACAAGTATATTGGAGCCATTGCCGATAGGTAGCAACGGCACCTCAAGCTCATTGGCCGCCTTATACAGCTTTTGAATGGCCTCCCTGCTGTATATGGTAATAAACAGATCCGCCGGCCCCCCTATTTTGAAGGTGGTATGGCGGCTCATCGGTTCGTCGCGGCGGACTTTGCAGCCCAAGTCTTTCGCCGTGTTCGCTAACTGTTCCAGTCGATTCATTTTGCCCTCCATGATTTGGATTGAAAGACCGGATCGTTCTTTACTACGGAATACTCTTTTAAGTAAGCATGGAAGCGATCCACGCTTGCGTTTACCACAAGCTCTTCCGGAAAATCCAGTTCCTTCAATAATTCCAAGGAATGTTCAAAACATCCAACCGTTGCGGATATATGGGAATCCGAATTTAAAATGATTGGAACGCTGTGTTTTTTACATAGCTCCATGATTTTTTTGCAGTTCGGTATGGATTTCTTCCGACCTATAAAACTGCCTTCATTCAATTCCACCAGCTTCCCCGTACGCCCAAACTCGGGGATTACTGTTTCAAAATCATATTCATACTCTTTTGTGCCGCTGTGCCCAATCACATGAACCTGCGGGTTTTTCGTTATGTTCATCCATGCATTCGTAACCGCTTCTACAGTAGGGTTTTCGCAACGAAAGGCTTCTTCGTGAATGGATGCGACAATCCAATCCAGTTTCCCCACACAGTCCGGCTCAAGATCAATGTTGCCGTCCGTATCGATAATATTCGTTTCCTGCCCGCGCAGGACAAGAACACCTTCCATAAAACGCGGTATCACTTTCATATTTTCGAAATACCATTGTCCCGGCGCGCCCGGCATGCTGCGGCCATGATCGGTAATCGCGATCGCATACAGCTTTCTCTGCGCTGAGGCGTGTATCATTTCCTGTAATGTGCTGTACGCGTGTGTAGATGCAATCGTGTGTGTATGTGTATCTGCTATGATATTCATTCTTACTCCTTGTTCCTATTCCATACCTTAGTAATTTTCCAGTTGTTTCAGCAAAACAAATGCATTTAGGCAAACTGAAAAGCCCCTTAAAATTCCAGTTCCCTCTTTTTCTCCTGCTCCTGCAGAATCGACATATCCATGCCCAGATTCTGCATCAGCTCCTGCGCCGCATTATATCCCATTTTCTTCTGGCGGTTGTTCATGGCGGCAACTTCGATAATAATGGCAAGGTTCCTGCCCGGCTTAACCGGAATGGTAAGCACCGGCACTTTGATTCCAAGAATTTCCGTGTATTCGCTGTCGATGCCCATACGGTCGTAAACCTTTTGATTATCCCAAATCTCAAGGTTGATAACCATATCGATTTTCTCCGTCAGCTTAACGGCACCCATGCCGAAAATACGGCGCGCGTTAATAATGCCTATGCCGCGCAGCTCGATAAAATGACGGATGTTTTCTGGGGCCTGTCCTACAAGCGATTTCGCGGATACCCTGCGGATTTCTACTGCGTCGTCCGCGATCAGGCGGTGTCCGCGTTTAATTAGTTCAATCGCCGTTTCGCTTTTACCGACGCCGCTGTCGCCGACCAGCAGGATCCCTTCGCCGTAGACTTCAATCAGCACCCCGTGCCGTGTAATCCGGGGAGCCAGTTCCACGTTCATAAAAGATACCAGCGCAGCCACCAGGCTGGACGTTGTCTCCGGTGTGCCCAAAAGCGGTATTTTATTAGTTTTCACCGCATTTAAAAGTTCCGACATCGGCTTAATATTCCGGGCTACAATTGCCGCGGGCGGTTTTTTAGAGAAAATTTCATTTAATACTTCGGCACGCTCTTGCGAGGAAATGGATTTTAAAAACGAAGTTTCCGCATTGCCGAAAACAATAATCCGTCTTGTGTCGTAATAATCGTAAAAACGATTCAGTTCAAGCCCCGGCCTGTTTACATCCATAGAGGATATCAAAATATTTTCCGGGTCGCCGGGCATAAAAATCGTTTCCAATGCAAGCTCTTTTATTACTTTTGACAGAGGCACGGTAAATCCTGTATCCAAAAAAACACCTGCTTTCTGTTTTAATATATCTTCATTATATCTCAACCGGCATAAAGTTTAAAGTAAATTATCTATTAAAGGTAAAAATAATCCGGTTCAGAAAAGGAAGCATATCCGGCAAACCGGATATGCTTCCGAAAGACATCTGTATTCTAACTAACTGCTACTGCTCTTACGCTGATATTCGCCATATAACTCCCGTAAACCCAACAACTGGAAGAATTGCCCACGCTAATGCTGACCGGCATTTCCGTATGCCCGGTGAAATTTTCTTTTCCAGACATATCAATCTGTGCGGAAAGGCTGTTTTCAGTCAACTTCGTGATTTCGCTTTCCGGACCTACAACGGTAACCGTCAGGTTCTTAGTATAAACGCTTGCGGTCTTACCCGCCGCAAGATTTTTTATGGCAAAATTGCTGACAACCATTTTTCTTGTCGCCATGGAGCCTAAATTCAGCGAAACTTTGGCAACCGGGATGTTACTAAGGTTTTTACAGCTTGCCGGAAGGCTCACGTTAACGTCAAAGGTGCTGGTCGTCGGGCTTACTCCAGAAAAGTCGATCGGCGCCAAGGTGATCTCCGTTAAATTCGCAAGCACATCTTTCGGGCCGGCAACCTCAATGGACTGTGGGCTAATGGTTATCTGATCCGCAGAAAGCGACAAACCGGCCGGCTTATTTGTAAAGCTGGCGCTGAGCGGCAGAACAACTCTGGAAAGGACGGGTATCGTAACATCCACCTTATCTTGGCTCAGCTTAATTTTGTTGCTTACAATTTTGTTCCCGCTGGCGTCAGTCAAAACCAAATCGGTGGTAAAGCTTTTGGACTCCCGAAGGGTATCGTTAATTTGATACTGTACAGAAACTTTGCTAACGCGCGAAACTTCCTTTTCCGGTCCGGAAACGGTAACCGTATCGACGCTGAAGGTTGGAGTGCTGACAAAATAGGAAGGATCCGATTTGTAATCCGGCTTATACTTAATCTCATTTTCAATCGGGAGCGTCTTCTCCGCGTAACGGTCTACGCTGATATTCGCCTGACTCGGGGAGATGGAAACAACATCAAAATCCGACAGCGTTCCTTTTTTATTAACAGACAAATCAAATGTATAATTCCCCGGACTGGTAATGGTTGAGGCAAGCTGCGCGACAACCTCCAGATCAGACGCCTGTATCTGCTTTACGACCAGGCTGTTCCCCTTGATCGACACCGTCGCCGTCTGATTCACCGGACTGAAAACCTTCAAGCCATCTTCCTGTGCAGCATCCGAAAGCCGAATTATAATCGGCACGTCGGTAATCTGTCTTGGGAATTCCTCCGTATCGGTTAACGCCATAAAAATCCACAAGCCAATTGCCATGAGTACGGAAAAAAACATGACAAATTTATCGTTATAAAACAATCTTCCGATGCTAAATTTTTTGATCTTCATTTCTTTTTCGCCCTCCTTATGGAAGGGAGAAAGCTCTGTCGTTTTTCGCTCTGCTCGGTTTCGCTGGTAAGGACCAGGTTCTCGAGCCGGCTTTTCAGCGTTTCCCTGGTATAATTTCGCGTAAGCACGCCATTAACCGCAACGGAAATCTGCCCGGTTTCCTCGGAAACAATGACTACAACCGCATCGGAGTTTTCGCTCATGCCGATTCCGGCACGATGCCTTGTACCAAGTTCGATACTGACATTGTCGCTTTTTGTAAGCGGCAGAATACACCCGGCCGCATAAACCATCCCGTCGCGTAAAATCATGGCGCCGTCATGAAGCGGAGCCTTGTTGAAAAAGATATTGCAGATGATCGGAACGGAAGGAATCGCGTTTACGACCGTACCCGTATCGATAATGTCCCCCAGCTTCGTTTTCCTTTCAAAAATGATCAGCGCACCGGTCCTTTGCTTCTGTAAAACGGCTGCGGCATCCACAACCGCGTTCACACACTTCCGGTTCTGCTGAGCCAACACTTCATAATCGTCCTGCGGCATACCGAACATCCAGGGCTTATTCCCAATGCCGCTTCGGCCGATCTGCTCCAGCGCGCGCCGGATTTCCGGCTGGAAAACAACAAGCAACGCCATCACACTAAACTGGAAAAAGTAAGCAAGCAGGTTTCTCATCATATACAGCTTGAGAATATAGGATACGCCCCATACCGCCAAAAGCACAAGGATTCCCTTTACAAGCTGCTCTGCTCTTGTTTCGCGAACAAGTTTTATTCCACTATATATAATAAAGGAAACCAGAATTACGTCCAAAGCATCCGAAACCCGAAATTGTTTCGCAAGGCTGAAAAACGAATTCCAAATGTTTACGACTGCATCCATAACTTACTTCCTTCCGCGAGAATAAACACACCCTTTTTTATTTTAGCATATATCCTTTTATATGCAATCCCTTTATCCCGTATTTTCAGATTATTTTATGAACAGCCGCTACAAGGGCGTTCATTTCATTCATCGTGGTGAACGCGGAAGGGGAGACACGAACAGTACCCTGTTTTAGTGTTCCCATGGATTCGTGTGCAGCAGGCGAACAATGTAACCCCGCCCGTACCGCAATTCCGGCCGCGTTCAGTTTTTGCGAAACCGTTTCGCTTGGCAGATCATTTACGTTAAAAGATAAAACCGGTACAAAGTACGGCCAATCCGGTTCATCCGTATATAATTTTATATTTTTATTTTCAGACAGTTTTTTATAAAGATACTTTATAAGGGACATTTCGTGGCGGTAAATGTTTGGAATTCCCCTGCTTTTGACAAATTCTATTCCGGCAAGAAGCCCGGCAATTCCAGGCATGTTCTGCGTACCGCTTTCCATACGGTCCGGCATTGTCTGTGGCTGCTCCATGGAAGAAGAACTTGTTCCGGTGCCGCCTTCGATAATCGTTTCCAGATTCGAGCCGTTGGGCGTAACCAGCATACCGGTTCCCATTGGGCCATAAAGGCCTTTATGGCCGGCTACGCAAAGATAGTCAAAGCCGCTTTCCGCCATATCAATCGGCAAAACGCCAGCCGACTGTGCGCAGTCCACGACAATTGGGATATTATATAGATGCCCAAGCGCGGCAATCCGTTCCACCGGGAGCCGGATTCCCCACACATTGGAAGCGTGCGTGCATACAATTAATTTCGTATTTTCGCGAATGGCATTTCGGAATGCGTTCAGCGTCGCATCGTTATCGCCCGGAAAAACCTTGGCTACGGTAAACATAACGCCGTTCTCCGAAAGCTTTTGCAATGGGCGCATAACTGCGTTGTGTTCAAGGCTGGATGTAACAACATGATCTCCCGGCTTTAAAAGTCCCTTTAAAACATAGTTCATTGCATGGGTGCAATTCAAGGTAAACGCAACGCACTCCGGGCCGGGTGCTTTAAAAAAATCGGCTGCCGCCGTACGGCAGCGGTAGATTTCCTCCGCTGCTGCAAGCGACATGGCATGGCCGGCCCTACCGGGGTTTGCACCGTATTTTTTTAGCGCAATTTGAACCGTATTCTGCACCGAAGCTGGTTTTGGATAAGTAGTGGCAGCATTATCAAGATAAATCATGATATACCGTCTCTTTCCGCACGTCCAAGAATTTTAATACCCATATCGGTTAGAATTTTTTCTGCTTCGTCGGTTCGTTCCGGAACATATATACTATAACCGCAGCCGCCAATTTCATTGCCGCGCGGTGTTCTTTCTACATATGACTTTATTCCGTGACTGAATAAAATGTCACGGCCCTTCATCGCATACGTAATTGAGTTGACCATAATCATAGGCTTGCCCATGGTTATCACCTCTCTGTTTTTATTACAGAGTATGCGATAGTCAAGCCTTTTGTCCGTCCCCTGCGGACATAATTATACAAACTGCGTGCGCGGCGATCCCTTCCCCGGCGCCGCTAAAGCCAAGTTCCTCCTCGGTGGTTGCCTTTACACTAATCTGATCAAAACCAATTTTGCAGGCCGCCGCCAAGTTTTTCCGCATTTTTTCAATATATGGTTTCAGCTTGGGAGCCTGTGCAATAATAGTAGCGTCTATATTTTCTATCTTATAGTTTTTTTCTTCGAGCAATCCGCACACCTTGGACAGCAACAACAGGCTGTCCGCATTTTTATAAGTGGGATCCGTGTCCGGAAAATGCCCGCCGATATCGCCAAGCGCCGCAGCACCGAGAAGCGCGTCGGAAATTGCATGAGCAAGCACATCCGCGTCCGAATGGCCCAGAAGCCCTTTTTCGAACGGAATGTCCACCCCGCCTAAAATGAGTTTCCGACCGGTTGCCAAGCGGTGAACATCATAGCCGTGCCCGATTCTCATTTTTCCGTCCTCCTGCATTTCACAATCGCTTCCGCGGTATAAATATCATCATTTGTTGTCAGCTTCAGATTTGTATATGTGCCCATACATAAATGAACCTTAACTCCGATCTTTTCCACCAGTTGGCAGTCATCCGTATAATCCGCTCCGACTTTGTTCGCCTGCTGCATGGCTTTCAGATAGAGTTCCCGCTCAAAAACCTGCGGGGTTTGAACCGCCCAGAGGGTGGAACGTTCCGGCGTTGAAATAACATAATTATCTTTTCCGGTAATTTTAATTGTATCCTTTACAGGTACTGCAAGCGCGGATGCGCCGCAACGGATCCCGTCTTTTATGGAAGCATCTATCTCTTCTGGGGTGATCAATGACCTTGCTCCGTCGTGGATTGCAAAAAAAGCGGCATCCACCGGGGCTGCCATTACACCGGCTTCAACCGACTTCTGCCGCGTTATACCGCCTTCTACAATGGAAATGACTTTTTTAATTCTATATTTTTCAATAAAATCCTTCATCTCCGGCATATCTTCCCGCCGGCATACAACAATAACGCTCTTAACCATTTCGGCCGCGTCAAACGCAAAAAGTGTATGAACAATCGCGGGCACACCGCAAAGGGGAATAAACTGCTTGGAAAACCCAAGTGCCATCCGCGTGGATTCGCCGGCGGCAACAATGATTGCACAGCAGTTGGAATCTTTTCCCATATTGCCGTCCCTTTCCTTATTTTAAACTGAATCCTTTTTATTATAATATTTTACACACTTCTACGCAATTATAAAATTATCATTCTCTAAAAATTCAAATTACGTTAACAATTCATGGATGAAAAAAAGATTGTATTCTAGTCGACATTAGTATATTATTGGTAGTACAAATATTAAAGGAAATGGTGATGATATGAACGAACTACCGGCTAAACATGTTAAAGACTCCGAAGTGGAACAGGTTCACTCTATTTTCTACAATCATCTGAACGGTCAGGGTCGCGTATTCGGCGGACAACTCGCCGCTTGGATTGATATTGTTGCCGGAGCAGTTGCACGCAGGCACTGTAATCGCAACGTTACGACCGCGGAAATTGATTCGCTCCAATTTAAGAGCCCCGTATATGCAAACTGTCTGGTTATTCTCCACGGAAAAATCACTTATGTGGGGACAACCTCTATGGAAGTGCGCGTAGACAGCTTTTCCGAGGACCTAACCGGAACGCGGAAGCTTGTAAATACCGCCTATCTTGTACTCGTAGCTTTGGATGAAAATGAAAAGCCTGTTCCGGTTCCAAGACTGATTTTAGACAATTTCCAGGAAGAAGCGGAATGGCACGCCGCCGAAAAACGCCGGAAATTAAGACAGCAGCGGCGTTTGGAGGCTTATTAAAAAACACAGCCTGCATCGTACGATGCAGGCTGGTTTTTTGTTTTAACTTGCGCTCTTCATGTGAAGCCTCAACCGGTCTGAAATCATTGCGATAAACTCGCTGTTGGTCGGCTTGCCGCGCGTGTTGTGAATTGTATAGCCGAAATAGGAATTCAGGATATCGACATCGCCGCGATCCCAGGCAACTTCGATTGCGTGCCGGATTGCGCGCTCAACGCGTGATGCCGTTGTGTCGTACTGTTTTGCGACGCTGGGGTAAAGCTGCTTTGTAACAGCATTAATAATATCCGGGGTTTCAATTGCCATAATGATGGAATCGCGTAAATAATGATAACCTTTGATATGGGCGGGAACTCCAATCTGGTGAAGGATCTCTGTTACCTGAATTTCCAGGGACGGTTCGGATGCTGTCGGGGTTTGGGGCTTATTTTGCGCTTTCGGAGTTAAACCCGACATGGAACATAACTGAATAATCCGATCGCACAAATCAGTTGCATTAAATGGGTAAATTGCAAAATAAGAAGCACCTGACATCATAACTTCTCTTTCCAAGGCAGGGCTGGTAAAGTTGGAAATAATAATAAACATTGGCACGCATTCGGGAATCTTCGTTTGAACTGCTTTCATTACACCGATGCCATCCAAACGCGGCATAAACAAATCAGATAACACCACATCCGGACGAATCGACTCGATTTTTTCCAGCAGCTTCATACCATCCTTCTGCGTATAGATTATTTCCATACCCGATTGTTCAAAAACTCGACCGTAATCACGGATAAATTCAGCACTATCATTGGCAATAAGAAGTTTTATATGCTTCATCTTCTGGTGCCTCCCTCAACTAGTTTTTTTATTACTGCTATATTACCATATATTGGAAAAAATGGCAATAGGTTGTAAAAATATTTTTCTATTAAGGGGGAATTATAGCAATGAAGCTCTATTTTTAAGACGCTTTTAAAGAATTTGACGCGGAAACCTTCTGGGAAACTTCCAGCATATTCTCAGCAAATATGCCGTATCCACGCGTCGGATCGTTTACGAAAACGTGCGTAACAGCCCCGGCAATCTTGCCGTTCTGGATAATCGGGCTACCGCTCATTCCCTGAACGATACCGCCCGTTGTGTTCAAAAGCCTTTCATCCGTAACATGAAGCACCATGTTTTTGCTGTGCAGATTTTCACGGTAATCAATTTTTTCGATCACAGCATTAAAATACTGCGGCTTGCCGCCATCTATTGTAGAGAGAATTTGAACGGGTCCTGTCGTAATTTCCTGCTTCATGGCAACCTCCATCGCTTCCCCTTTTGGAACCGTGCGAAGCTTGCCGTAAACACCGGCGGAAACATTGGCGTCCAGGGTTCCCATTGCAGTATCCGTGGTAAAATATCCGCGGAGTTCGCCGGGATTTCCCTTTTCGCCCTTCGTAATTCCGCTGATGGTAACTGGAACAATATCCCCATTTAAAAGCGGCATCAGTTCATTCGTATCCGTGTCACAAACGCCGTGTCCTAAACCGGCAAAGCATTTTGTAACAGGATTGTAAAACGTTAGCGTTCCAATTCCCGCCGTACTGTCCCGAACCCAGATTCCCGCTTTATAGCCGGAATCGATTTCGGATTTCACCGGCTTTACGGTCACATTAAAGCAGTTATTGTCTCTTTGGACCGTAAAAGTCAGATTTTTTCCCTGGCTTTTCGACACGGTTTCAATAAGCTCGGCATTCGTATTAACCTTTTTTCCATCAACACAAGTTACAACATCACCGACCTTCAGCCCCGCAATTGCCGCGGGGTTTACCGTTCCTTCTGCGGTTTTAATGTCGGCTACCCCGACAATGACAACACCGTTTGTGAACAGTTTAATGCCAAACGGCGTGCCGCAGGGAATGAGGAGGGTCTCTTTTACAACGTCTACATTTACCGTTTTAAGTGGGATTACATGATAGAGCATTAATTTTGCTTTATAGCTTTTATTTGGCGTGGAACAAATCCCAGCCGATATATCCGCTCCGTTTTCCGTTACTGCCGTAATCGCATCCGAACCCCATTGTAACGAGCTTCCCGCGGTTACGCGGTAAGAATCCGGAGTGAAATAGCTGGCCATTCCAATGCTTACCGAATATAAAATCATCAGCACCAAAGAGCATGCGGTTAAACCTTTTAGAAAATTTTTCAAATTTTCACCTCCTTGCGCCGCATTATTAATCTGCCACCGGACGGTGAAAATATTATGACAATTATCTATTTTATTGGATTTTTATGGAAAATTTGGTTCCAACCCCGCATTCTTAGGCCCGGAATGGCTGCATTTACATGACAAGGCATAAAATCACAAAAACCGCAGCATTTTCCGCTGCGGTTTTTCTTATAAAATATATTAAATTAAAAAATCTTATTGCAATTCCCGCTTTGCCTTAACTTTTTTATAAACGACGATTCCTATATAAAGAAGCAGAAATCCGCAGAGAACCGCTACCAAGGTGGCCGATTGACCAGGCCCGCCCATCTTCACCTCAGCCCAAAGGGTGTCGAGCAATAAATTGGTATCCTCCGGAAGGTTCACGAAAGTTTCGGAATTCTTCATAATGTTCTCATCCGGATAAAAGATCGGATTTTCCACCATTTCTTTCGGCATTAGCTCTTTAGCAGCCGATTCCGGTGTGGAGTAGCCGATGTATTCCATATTCGCGGCGGCAATCTCCGGATCGCACAGGAAATTGATATATGCCTCCGCTTCCTTTTTATGTTGCGATCCGGCCGGAATGCAGATGGCGTCTACAAAAAAGTTCGTGCCTTCCTTTGTAGGAATGGCAAAGCCGATATCGGGATTATCCTTGACAAGGGTTGCGGCGTCGCCCGCGTAATAGGGTGCCAGCCATGCGTCCCCGCTGGACATTTTATCAAAAATCTGGTCCATAACGTAGGCCTGTACAAGGGGCTTCTGCTCTTTCAGCAGCTTTGCCGCGTTCTCCCATTCTTCCGGATTCGTGCTGTTAAAAGAATACCCGAGGCGTTTCTGTGCAATGCCAAACGTATCGCGAGGGTTATCAAACATCAAAATTTTGCCCGCATATTTTTTATCCCACAGAATTTTCCAGCTATCGACCGGTTCCTTTACATATTTTTTATTGTAAAAGATGCCAACCACTCCCCATGTGTACGGGACGGAATATTCATTCGTTTTATCGTACTGCGGGTTACGGAACCGCTTATCAATATATTTAAAATTCGGGATATTCTTGAAATCCAGTTTTTCTACCATGTGTTCCTGAATCAGTTTGGAAACCATATAGTCCGACGGGATGATAATGTCGTAATTTGCCCCGCCGTTCGCAAGCTTGGAATAGAGGGATTCATTGGAGTCATACGTCGTGTAATTCACTCCAATACCAGTTCTTCTGGTAAATTCCTTATTGACATCGATGGTATCGTCCACTCCGTTTGAGATATATTCCCCCCAATTGTAGACATTAATGGTTACCCCGGTCTTCGGCGCAACTTTTCCGGACGTTTCCGCCGCTGCCGAAGGGCTGATTGCGCCGGTAACAAAAATCACAGCGGCCGCAAGAGCCGCAATTGTTTTTTTCAATTTTACGCCTCCCCCGCTTTTCCCGCCATCTTTTGGTCTTTGGACTGGCGGAAGTTGATAATCAAAAGGAGTATAATAATCGTACCGAACAGCAAAGTGGACAGCGCATTAATTTCCGGACTGATTCTTTTCCGCGTCATGGAATAGATGAAAATCGGAAGGGTCTGGGTTGTTCCGCTTGTAAAATAACTGATAACAAAATCGTCAATCGAAAGCGTAAACGCCATAATCATTCCCGTAACCACGCCCGGCATAATCTCCGGCAACACGACTTTAAAAAAGGCGAGAATCGGACTGCAACCGAGATCCTGCGCCGCCTCGTACAAATTCGGGTCCATTTGCCGGAGCTTCGGCAGAACGGAGAGAATCACATACGGGAGGCAGAACGTAATGTGCGCCAGAATCAAAGAGAACATCCCCAACGTCAGGTTCCCCATGCTCTTCGCAACAAATACAAACAAAAGCATCAGCGAAACGCCGGTAACAATTTCCGGATTCACCATGGGAAGATTGGTTATGTTCATCACCATGCGCTTCATCAGCTTATTCATCCCGCCGATCCCAATCGCCGCAGCAGTACCGAGCACAGTCGAAACAAGCGCAGCAATAGCCGCGATCACAAGGGTATTGCGCAAAGCGATGAGGAGCATTTCGTCCTGAAAAAGCTTCATGTACCATTTCAAGGAAAAGCCGGACCAGACGGAACGGCTCATTGTCGTGGAATTATTAAAGGAAAAAATAATCAGAACGACAATTGGGGCATAGAGAAAAAGGAATATAAGCATGGAATAAATTTTTGAGATTGCTTTCATACCATAATTCCTCCTTCGTTGTTCTCGCCGTCGTCAAACTGGTTCATGATTCCCATGCAGATCAGGATCAGAACCATCAGCACAAGCGAAATTGCCGAGCCGAGGTTCGGGTTATAGGCGCTTCCCAAAAACTGCATATCGATCAGGTCGCCAATCATTAGATTTGCTCCGCCGCCCAGCATTTTGGAAATGATAAAGGTGCTAACGGCAGGCACAAAGACCATGGTCACCCCGGAAATCACGCCAGGCATACTCATTGGAAAAATCACCTTTGAAAATACCTTCACCCGGTTTGCGCCCAAGTCCTGCGCGGCCTCGACCACTTTCTTATCGATCTTTGTCAATACCGAATAAATCGGAAGAATCATGTAAGGAATGTAGTTATAGACCATGCCCAGAACGACCGCGCCCTGCGTATTGATCAAATGGAGCCTTCCCAGCCCGAAGAAAGCTAGCACATTGTTAATAATGCCGTTATCCTCCAACAATGTCATCCATGCGTAGGTTCGAAGCAGGAAATTCATCCACATCGGAAGCATCACGAGCATAATGATCACACTTTGGCGCCGGGGACTGATACGGGAAATAATCCCGGCAAGCGGATAGCCCAACAGCAGGCAAATCGCGGTGGCGATTGCGCCTAGCCAAATGGAGCGCAGAAACACATTGGAATACTGGCCCACTTCCTCAATATTTTTCAAGGTAAACGAACCGCTTTTATCCGTAAAAGCAAAGATGACAACCAGAAGCATGGGAACAATAATAAAAATGACCATCCATACGATATAGGGAGCGGCCGCAGATTTTGCTTTCATTCTTATATCTCAGCCTCCTTACCTTCCAGCTGGCTCTCCTCATCCATTTCGTCACTAAAGGAGCTGTAGTCGCCAAACATGCCGGAATATTCCGATTTATGCATGATGTGTATGTCATCCGGTTGAATAGAAAGCCCGATCCGATTTCCAACCTCCTGGTAATCGGTCGACTGGATCATCCACTTAAAGCCGTGGACATCAACGATGATTTCATAATGCACACCCTTAAAGTTAACGCTGGTAACCGTTCCGGAAAGATGGCTTGCATCCGGTTCCACAACATCAATGTCCTCCGGACGAATGACCACATCTACTGGTTCATCCGTCTGGAAGCCTTTGTCCACACATTTAAACGGGTGCCCGGCAAACTCAACCAGATAATCCTCGTGCATAATGCCGTCGAGAATATTGCTTTCCCCAATAAAATCAGCGACAAAGGCATTCTCCGGTTCATTATAGATGTCCTGGGGCGTACCGATCTGCTGAATCTCCCCTTTGTCCATAACGACAACTGTGTCGGACATGGAAAGGGCCTCTTCCTGATCGTGCGTAACAAACACAAAGGTAATACCGGTCTGTTGCTGTATTTTCTTAAGCTCAGCCTGCATATCCTTGCGCAGCTTTAAATCCAGCGCGCCAAGCGGTTCGTCAAGAAGCAGCACCTTCGGTTCGTTCGCAAGCGCCCGCGCTATGGCCACGCGCTGCTGCTGCCCGCCGGAAAGCAAATTGACGTTCCTGTGTTCAAAGCCGTTCAGATTGACCATGCTGAGCATTTCATGTACGGTCGTTTTAATCTGGCTTTCGCTTTTGCCGTGTACCCGCATTCCGAAAGCCACATTATCGTACACGTTTAAATGCGGAAACAGGGCGTATTTCTGAAAGATGGTGTTGACCTCCCTTTTATGGGGCGGAAGGTCGTTGATTTTTTTACCATTAAAAAAAACATCCCCAAAATCCTGTTTTACAAAGCCGCCGATAATTCTTAGGGTTGTGGTTTTCCCACAGCCGGAAGCACCAAGCAGGGTGACAAACTCACCATTTCGAATACTGAGGTTAAAATCCTTCAGCACGATTTCTCCGTCAAACGATACCGAGATGTTTTCCAATGATATGATGGGTGTATTTTCCAATAAGTGCATCCCCTTTGCGGTAAATTAGTTACGTTAAGCCTAGCGGTTAAACGCAATCCCGGCAACGCCGTTGCCACTGCCCTCCGCAAAGGATTTTTCACGATCATTCTGTGACCGCGGCAGTGAAGCGCCGCCAATATAAAATTTAGATGCAAACGCAACATAACAAATATAATGGTCTGTTCGTTATTTGTCAAGATTTTTTTGAATTTTTCAGCAAATTTCTATTGTTTTTTTGATTTATCATTGAATTTATTTTATTTTCCTCTGATTTTCTCTATTTTACTCTGTTTTTTATTGGTGATTTGCACACTTCATCCTTGTCCTTTCCGCACACCTACAGATGGAAAATCGAAAACCCTTTTTGAACGCCCGGCACAGCCACGAATTTTTCCGTATGACAAAATTTACCCCCGTCAATGACAGGGGTAACAAAAAGAATATTTCATTTATCGGACTGCATATCCGTGATCGCCATTTCTTTAAGCTGCCGGATTTTTCACGGCATTTGCACCGTAAATACTCTGTAAGGTGTTTTGATCCGCAATTCCGGTTTCTTTTAAACCGGCGGCATGCTGATAAAGCAGCACAGAATTATAAACACTATCGTCATAAACGGCACCTATGCTGCTGGAATAATAGCCGAGCTCTTTCAGCCTTTGCTCCAGCTTCTTCACCTCGCTGCCACGGGACTGTAACTGAAGCGGGAAATATTCAACCGGCTTCGCCTGATCCACCGTACGAATTTCCGCATTTGAAGTCGAAGTAACCGTTCCCGACTCCCCGAAGGTATAGGTTACACCTTTAATTGTTCTGGTGGCATTTACCACATACTGTCCGTTTTCGTAATAATATTTTTCTCCATTATATGTAACAAAACCGTTTGTGGGGTAGGTAATCTGCGGAAGCTTGAACCACATTGTCCATTTTGCCCTGCTACGACCAAATACCTTTTCGCATTTCATATTAACGCCATAATCACGGTTGTCCACAGCCATGTTGTCCCCTATGTAAACACCGACATGGCCAGGCTGGTATAAGATCAACCCATGGATTCTTGGCAGGGAAGACGGATCCGAGTAATTAATCGTCCCCTTTACGCTCGCGGACTCCAGCATACTGGCCGAGCTTCCCGCCACGGCAATCCGATTCGGTTTGGGATTGCTTGAATCATCCGTCCACCAGAGATAGGATTTAATTAAGCCGGAGCAATCCGTCCCCCGGGATGACCCGAAAAACTGGCCAAAACCGCTGGAACGATATTGCCATCCTTCCTCGTAAGCTTTTAATACATGCTCTGAAAGGCCGACACCCGTTTTTGCTTCCGCCGCAGCCGCAGGCGTAGGCGTGGTAGCGAAAGATGCCACAGCAACCGTAGCCGCAAGAAATGCTGAAAGAATCCAATGGCACTTTTTCATAATATCCTCCCGCTTTAAACATCCTCTATTTTAAAACATAATCGTTACAACTGTTACAAATTGGTTACAGTTTAGCATAAATTTGGAAATAAGACAATAGAAATAATACATTATTATTAAAAAGTTCACAATTTCTTTTAAATTTCTATAAAATTATTTGTTAAATAATTGTCATTTCTTTTCAAGACATAAAAACGGCGAACGAAATTCGTCCGCCGCATAGGATATTCGATAAAACCTATTTTCAAAGAAGCGCTTTTACAATCTGATCCGTTTTCATTGCGCGGGAACCTTTGACCAACACGGCGTCCCCGCCCATTAAAATGGATTTAAGCTTGGTGATCGCTTCGCTGTTATCGCCACAGGGAAAACAGGGAAGCTCCGGATGAACCGACCGTGCGCCCCGGACAATCTCCTTTGCCCTTTCCCCCACGGTAACCAGAGCGTCAATGCCGGCCTTGGCCGCGTATTCACCGACGTCGAAATGCGCTTTCTGTGAGTACTCCCCAAGCTCCAGCATGTCGGCCAGAACAGCAATCCGTTTGCCCGTATGGAAGCCGCAAAGCACGTCAACGCTGCTGCGGATCGCATCGGGACTTGCATTATAGGAATCATCAATCACCGTCACCTCGTTTACCCGGTGAATCTGCTGCCGCATGGCAAGCGGTCGATATTCCGCCAGCTTTGCAATCGCCTTTTCAAGCGGCACGCCAAGTGTTTTCGCTACCGCCAAACCCACCAGCGCGTTCGTCACATTGTGTATACCTAAGGCAGGAAGCCGTACTTCATACAAACCTTCCGGAGCAACCAGCGTAAACCTGGTGGACGCTTTCTCCGTCCGTATGTTATCCGCCCGGAAATCGCACCATGACTGGGTGCCAAACCATACAATTTTAAACTTCGCCGTATTGCGAAGCTGCGTAAGGAGCCGGTCGTCCCCGTTTAAAAACAACACGGAATTTTTGTGAAAGCAGTCCGTTATATGAAGTTTTTCATTCATAATATTCTGCTGTGTTTTTAACTGTTCAATGTGGGAAATACCGATATTGGTAACGACCGCGTAATCAGGAGCGGCAATTTGCGCTAGGCGGCTCATTTCCCCAAAATCACTCATCCCCATCTCAACAACCGCCACCTGATGGCTTTTATCCAATGTAAACATAGTCAGCGGAAGCCCGATCTGGCTGTTGAAATTCCCTTCGGTTTTCATAACGTTCAGGCCTGCCGACAACGCGAGAGCGACCATTTCCTTCGTCGTTGTCTTGCCCACGCTTCCCGTAATTCCAACAAAAGGGATGGAAAACCTCTTCCGGTAAGCGGCCGCGATCTGCTGGAGAGCCTGCTCGGTGCTTTGGACGCGGATCCAGACGTGCCGGTCTTCCATGCTGTCATGCTCCTGCGTCAGGGTAGCCAAGGCCCCCGCCGCAAAGGTTGCGCCGATAAATGTATGCGCGTTCGTCCTTTCGCCTTTGATGGGAACGAAAAGCGTGCCGCTGTCGATTTTCCGGCTGTCGGTGCTGACCGACGTTACAACGGTATCCGGATCGCCGCAAAGCAGCCTGCCCCCGCAGGCTTCGGCAATCTCCCGTGCTGTCATTTTCATTGTATCACCTTATATCGTTTTATTAATAATATCCGCAATGACCTCGCGTTCATCCAGATGATATTTTACACCACGAATTTCCTGATAGTCCTCATGACCCTTTCCGGCAAGTACGATTATATCGCCGTCCTCCGCGATCTCCATGCAGTATTTAATTGCTTCCTTCCGGTCGGGAATCACAACATATTCGCCCTTTGTTTTGGATAAGCCGACTTTAATATCTTCAATAATATCCATTACGTCCTCATAACGGGAGTTATCCGCGGTAATTACGGAAAGGTCCGCCATGTTCCCGCTGGTCTCCCCCATTTCATATCGGCGCGAACGCGCGCGGTTGCCGCCAGCCCCGAACATGCAGATCAGACGGTTCGGCTTATATTCGCGCAGCGTTTCCAGAATGTTCGCCATGCTAAGCGCGTTGTGCGCGTAATCAATTAATAAGGTATAGTTTCCAGGAACCGGTACCGGCTCCACCCTACCCTTTACCTTAACGGTATTCAGGCCGTCGATGATATTCTGCTGCGTAACATCGAAATGCCGACAGACGGCGACCGCGGCAAGCGCGTTGTATACGCTGAAATGGCCGGGGATATCGACGTCCACGCCAAAATTCAACTGCCCGCACAGATCAAAATGCACCCCAAGATAGCCGGGGCGTGAAATCAGCCTTTCCCCGGACGCGCGCAGACCGGCCTCCTCCCGGAAGCCATACGTCTCGATTTCGCAGGTGTGTCCTTCGATAATTCCTTTGTAATTTTCATCGTCAATATTGATTACGCCGGTTCTGCACTGTTTGAACAGCATATTTTTGCACTGCATATACTCTTCCAGCGTCTTATGCTCGTTTCCGCCGATGTGGTCTGGAGAAAAATTGGTGAACAAACCGATATCAAACGTAAATCCGGAAACCCGGTGATCCTTCAGCCCGATGGACGAGGCTTCAATTACGGCAGCCTTGCAGCCGCTGTCGGCCATCCTGCGCAAATAGCGCTGTACGTCGTAGGACTCCGGCGTTGTATTGTTCGTCTGAATGACTTCATCGCCGATGACGGTTCCGATTGTGCCAATCAAACCGGTTTTGATACCCGCGCATTCCAGGATGGAACGAATCATATACGAAGTCGTTGTCTTTCCTTTTGTCCCCGTGATGCCCACTACCCGGATTTGGTCGGCCGGATGGCCGAAATACGCCGCGGACATAACCGCCATCGCATAGCGGGTGTTTTTCACGTAAACGACCGGAACGCCCTTCACCTCCACCTCATGCTGTGCAATAATTGCGGCGGCGCCGGCATCGGCCGCCTGCTGTGCAAAAGCATGGCTGTCGACGGAAGAACCGCACAGGCAGACAAACGCACAGCCTTTTACCACTTTACGCGAGTCGAAGATAATATCCGTTATCTCAACATCCATATTGCCGGGGCAGGAATATTTTAGTCCCTCAAGCAAACTGATTAATTTCATGATGAGCCTCCAAAACTATTTTTACAGCAATTCTACAAAGGGAGGGCAACGATTATGATTCATCCTCCATGATACCTGAAAAACCGATAAAAACAATCCGATTGAAAAACCGCCGTTACGCTTTTTTGATGATACAATAAAGCAAAGTCAAAGTCAAATGATTCCAAAGCTCCCGGCAATCTGACAGTTTCCAAAAAGTGTATGATATTTTGACTGAGCATTATTTTTGTATAGATACTTATTTCATTAAAAATGCTAGCATATAAAAAAATAGCGAAAATATGAAAGGGAGAATGTACGATGGGAACAGTCAATGAAATGCTGGAGTCCTACGGCCTGAAAAAAGTGTTGAGCTATTTAGACAATAATCCGGAAGAAAACGTCCCGAAGGTGTTGAACTGGGTAAGGAAATTTGACAAGGAGGATTATTACCACAACGCGTATGAACTTTTGGACGAAGCCCTGAAGGATCCCGACAACAACTGGTACAAACTGATTATGAGCCTTTATACGGATATCGATACCGGCGTCCGGAAAAAATTGTTTGAAAACTTTCTGATAAATTCCGCTATTCTGGGGTGCCAGCGCAAAAATAAAAATGAAGAAAAATACGACTGCAACATCCCGTGGGCTATCCTGATGGACCCGACCTCGGCATGCAACCTACACTGTACTGGCTGTTGGGCGGCGGAATACGGCAACAAGCTCAACATGAGCCTGGAAATGCTCAACAGCATTATTGAGCAAGGGAAAAAGCTCGGTACGTATATGTACATCTATTCCGGCGGCGAACCGCTTGTCCGCAAGAACGACATTATCAAGCTTTGCGAGAAGCACGACGACTGCGCCTTCCTTGCGTTCACCAACGCTACATTGATTGACGAAGCCTTTGCAGACGAAATGCTCCGGGTGAAAAACTTCATCCCCGCCATCAGCGTGGAGGGGTTCGAGGAAGCGACCGATTACCGCCGCGGCAAGGGCACCTATCAGGCAGTTATTAAGGCAATGGAAATTTTAAGGAACAAGAAACTGCCGTTCGGCATTTCCTGCTGTTATACAAGCAAGAATGTGGATGTAATCGGAAACGAAGAATATTTTGACGACATGATTGCGAAAGGCGCGAAATTCGCATGGTTCTTTACGTATATCCCGGTCGGCAAGGACGCTGTGCCGGAGCTAATGGCAACCGCACAGCAGCGTGAATTTATGTACCATCAGATACGGAAATTCAGGCAAACCAAGCCGCTGTTCACCATGGACTTCTGGAATGACGGCGAATATGTGAAAGGCTGCATCGCCGGGGGGCGCTGCTACCTGCATATCAATGCGAACGGGGATATCGAGCCGTGTGCGTTCATCCATTACGCGGACTCCAACATAAAAGAAAAGACACTTCTGGAAGCATATCAGTCCCCGCTGTTTATGCAGTACCGCAGGAACCAGCCATTTAACGAAAACCATCTGCGCCCGTGCCCCCTGCTCGACAACCCGGGCCGTCTGACCGACATGGTGAAAAAATCAGGCGCGGTGTCAACCGATATGACAAACCCGGAGGATGTGGAAGAACTGAGCGCCAAATGCAAAGACGCGGCAGAACATTGGGCTCCGGTTGCAGAGAAGCTTTGGGAAGCCTCCCACCCGATTATTCAAGATAAAATCAGCTAAAACGACATGCAGAAAGCTCCTGCTTCGGGCAGGAGCTTTTTCTATGCTTACCCTGAGCTTATTCTGAATAGAACGAATACTTTTCTTTTCATCCCTGTGGGATGTTTCGGACAATCCGATCCATACATGCCCTTGCAAAAGTGGACGGAAGATTCTTACAGAGAAGCCCCTCCGATTAAGGCATACAGCTTATTGATCTCGTATTCGTTCGTATAATCGCATTTCTCCAAAGCCGCAGTAAACTGGGCGCGGCGTTCCTCGTTGAGCAACAAATCCTCCAGCCCCTCGGCGATTCCCTCGCTCGTCATAGGAACGATTAAACCGTTTTTGCCGGAGTCAATCTGATCCGCCGCGGTTGAAAAGTTCGTCAGTAAAATCGGGCGCGCCATGACCATGGCTTCGTCTACGGCAATGGATTTGCCCTCGAAACGGGATGGCTGCATGTAAATATCGCATGCCTTCAGATACGGATACGGGTTCGACCGTTCTCCCAGAAAACGGACATACTCTTCGATCCCCAACTCATGAATCTGATTGCGCAGGTTTGCTTCCTCCGGGCCGACCCCGATAATATACCACTTGAAGCGCAATCCCTTTTTCTTAAGCGCTGCAACGGCGGGCAGCGCGATGTCCAGCCCTTTCTGATGGGAAAGGCGCGCGATCGAAAGCACGCGCAACCCTGTAAAACCATCCTCAAAATCGGCCGGCTCCTCCGCCATATTCCGCATGAAGGTTGCGGAAATGATATTATAAATCACATGGAACTTTCCGGAAAACCCCGGGAAGGTACTGTCCAGCGCCGACTTGCAGGATTCCGAAACCGTACACAAGGCATTGAGCTGTTTGATGAAGGGATAGTCAAACTCTTTGTTTAAACCCATGGCAACGTAATCGCCGTGGATAAAACCGATTTTGGTTTTGCTTTTTACCTTTGTAACCGCATAATAGATCGGCTGGCCTTCCATAAAGGCAATTACCGCATCATATTCTTTTTTTGCCGGGCGGATAAACCGTCGTTCCACATTCCACATGCGGGTCAAACGTTCTCCCATTGTACCCCTCAGTCCCGCAAAGGTGACCATCAAACGGCAGAAAGCAATCAGCGGATGCCCTTTTAAGATCAGTTTAAAAAAGGCCTGCCGGATGTTCAGCTTATATTCCGCCGGAAAAAGCGGAGGCAAAAGGTTTACCTTTGCCGGAACGCGGCTGAGAAACAGCCCTTCATTTGCAAAAAGCTGCAAATCCACGTCATAATTTTCATAATCGAAAAGCGACAGCACAGTAACCAGACTTTTTTCAATACCGCCGCTGTGCAAACTGTAATTGATAAATAGAACGCGTTTCTTCGTCATTATTTCTTCCCCGTATCTTTAAAAAGCATATTGGAATAAAACCGATAAAAGAGATAAACAAGTAGTGTGTTTTTCGACCGGATAACGCGCAGGATAATCCGATCCGCACGGCTGCCGTTTTTCAGATAATCGGACTTCGCCGCCTGCCGGAGCAGCGGGTTTTTCAGGATACCCCGCACCTCCCGGTACCGTTTCTGAAAACGCGCGGGATTCATCGGGCTAAAGCAGTTCACTAGTGAAGAATGCGCCGCGCTGCGCAGCAGCCACGCCAGATGCCTTTCGCTGTACTTCTCATATAAATTCTGTTTTTCCAGAAAATCGCGCACGATCTGAAAGCAGGCCGTCAACATCTCCATTTTGCGCGGACGGTATTTCGTGCTCAGGGACTGCGGGTTATAGCGGTAATGGTAATAAGCGCCGCCCAGAACAAGCACACGATCCGTTAAACAATGCGCCATGATGGAAACCGGCAGGTCTTCCAGCATAATCTCCTGCTCGTTAAAATACACCAGATGATTTCGCACAAACCATTCACGCCGGAACATCCTGCGCCATGCACACCCAAGCATCTCCACCTGCCGCCATTGGCTGTCGCCGGGGTCCGGACCGATCAGCTGGGTAAGCAATGTTTCCCGGGTTTCTTTATCGAACGCGGGAAAACTGACGGGCAGCTTGCAAACACGCTGTTCGCCATCCATAAGATTTTCCCGCACAAAGTTAAAGACAACCATATCGGCACGGCATTGCTCGGCGGAATCATATAGGGTTTGCAACATCTCCGGGTCAACCCAGTCGTCCGAATCAATAAAAACCAGATAATCGCCGGAAGCACGGGCCGCACCGTAATTGCGCGTGTCCCCCAGCCCGCCGTGGGGTTTATCAAGAACCTTTACCCGCGGATCCTTCTCAAACTCGCGGGCTATAGAAAGGGAATTATCGGTTGATGCATCATTTACTAAAAAGATTTCGATATCTGTCAGCGTCTGTGCCAGAATACTGTTCACACACTGCGCCAAATACTTCTCAACATTATAGACAGGTACAATAACACTTACCTTCGGCAAAACCGATCCTCCTTCACACTTAAATACTGTATCTCCAAAGCAAAATCGAATACGATGAAACTTTTCTGTTTTTACAAGCAAAACACGCAAAAAACGGGTATGCTGTTAAAGTTTGTATATTAAAATAATACCATTTCCCCACACCCAATACAAGAATATTTTGTAATACCGTGTTGAATTGCGGTATTCGTTATGCTATTCTTAGAGTATTAATGCTTATCAGGAGGCTGTTTTTAAAATGAAGGACTGCCTATTGCTATTAACAAAAACCTTTCCTTTCGATAAAGGGGAAGAATTTATAGAAGACGAAATCGCCATCCTGGCAAAGGAATTTCAAAAGGTCATTCTGATCGCCACGAGCACTACCGACCAACCGGAACAAACGCGAAGCGTTCCGGAAAACGTAAGTGTTCACTTTATCCCCGCTTCGAAAGTAAAGCGAGGCCTTGCCGGCGCCATGGCCAGGCAATTTCCCTTTAAGGATTATAAGGGCTATTCCGGAAAAGATGAGCGCAGGGCTGTAAAAGGCTCCTTAAAAAAAAGGTTGTATTTAAGCTATTTTATTGCAAAATCGGAAATTATTTATGACGAGTCCGTAAAAATTCTTGCAAAATACGCCATGGAGAAATTTGACGGCATTACTTTTTACAGCTATTGGTTTTACGATACCGCTATGGTTGCCGCAAAGCTGAAAAAATACTACGGTGCCATCAACGGCCGCGTTGTCTGCCGCGCACACGGCTACGATTTGTACGCCTACCGGAATTCCATGAATTATCTGCCGCTCCGGTATTATATTTTAAAAAATGTCGACATGGTCTACCCGTGTTCGAACAACGGCAGCGAATATTTAAAGGAGCGGTATCCTGATTATGAGAACAAAATCCAAACCGCGTATCTTGGGACACGCGATTTCGGGACAAAAGGCGCAAGCGGACACGATCCGTTCCATATCGTAAGCTGCTGCCATATTGTTCCTTTAAAACGGGTGGATTTGCTCGCCCAGGCGCTCAGTAAACTTAGCGGCAGCGGCCTGAAACTGAAATGGACCCACTTCGGGGGCGGGGACGCGCTGGAAGATCTCAAACGGTACGCGGCTGAAAATTTGCAGTTTATGGAATGGAAATTCGCCGGCGCGGTGCGAAACAGCGAACTGATGGAGTTTTACAAAAACACCCCTGTGAATTTATTTGTAAACACAAGCAGTACGGAAGGGATTCCGGTTAGTATTATGGAGGCCTGCTCCTTTGGAATACCGGCGGTTGCGACAGACGTGGGCGGTACAGGCGAAATTGTAAAAGATGGTGAAACGGGATTCTTAGTCCCGGCAGATATCACGCCGGACGAGCTGGCAGAAACCATTCGGTCCGCCGTTTCCCTTCCAGCGGAAAACATGGCGAAATTAAGAAAGAACTGCCGTGAATTGTATTTGCAAAACTTTTGTGCAGAAACCAATTTTGCAAAGTTTGCAAAGTTAATCAAACCTATTTCATAATTAGAAAGTTTTGGCTCCGGCTTTACAGCTGGGGCTTTCGTTTTTCCAAAAATTACGAAAGCAAAATGAATAAGCGGATAACAGCGGTTGATACTATCCTTAGGTGATAAGAATGACGATTTCATTTATACGGACCTTGCTGCTCTACATAGTGATTATTGCAGCAGTAAGGCTGATGGGAAAACGACAGATCAGCGAGCTGCAGACAAGTGAGCTGGTTGTCACACTTTTAATTTCCGATATTGCGGCCATCCCTATGCAAGACACGGGACAGCCGCTCGCAAGCGGATTTATCCCAATTGCGGTATTGGTCATGTGTGAAATCGTAATATCTGCTTTGATGTTAAAAAGCACGAAGTTCAGAAGGCTCATCTGCGGTCGCCCGCTCATTGTGATAAACGACGGAAAGGTGAACCAGAAGGAAATGCGCCGCCTTCGCATGAGCACCGAGGATCTTTCGGAACAGCTTCGCCAGAAAAATGTATTCAGCATCGAAGACGTGGCTTATGCGATTATCGAAACAAACGGAAAAATGAGCGTGATTAAGAAACCGGATAAGGAGCAGCCGACCGCCGGTATGCTGGGCGTTGCGCTTCCGGATACTGGGATTGAAACCGTTGTCATCAGCGACGGCGTTATATCGGATTTTTCCCTGCAGCTCTGCAATAAAACCCGTGATTGGCTTGACGGCGTGTTGCGCGGCAAAAATATAAAAGCGGAAGATGTTTTTATTATGACGGCAAACCGAAAGGGAGATTTCAATATCATTAAAAAGGATGATCAGCAATGAAGCGTATATGGGCTTCGGTAATCATATTTGTATTTCTTGTTACAATCTGCACAATCGGCACAATTACTACGAAAAAGGTCAGCGGCCAAATGACGCAGACCGTCAGCAGCGCAAAGGAAGCGGCAGCAAAGGGAGACACGGATACCGCCTTAGAGCTAAGCCGGAAAGCATTATCAGACTGGCATAACAAGCACTCCTTTCTTTGTACATTCATGCCGCACAGCCAACTGGAAGCAATCGACCAGACGCTGTCCACCCTGCCCATGCTTTGTTATTATAATGCTACGGACCAATTTGAGGCCGAATGCGACCGGGCAATTACCCAAATTATGTTTTTGAATGAATCACAACTGCCAAGCTTGGCAAACATTTTGTAATTTCCAAAAGGACTCCTGCAGAAACGGCAAAATAGCCGGATTTGCGGGAGTTATTTTGAGTATAAAGTAAAAATGCCTGTAATTTATTACTATAAATAAAGATTTTTTGCAGAATCCATTGACATATGCATAGGAAATATGATATTATTAATCTCGCACTTGTGATGGAGAGGTGTCCGAGTGGTTTAAGGAGCTAGTCTTGAAAACTAGTGATCCCGCAAGGGACCAAGAGTTCGAATCTCTTCCTCTCCGCCATCTCTTTCAATACAATCTTTTTATTCACAACGTGGAGAAGTACCCAAGTGGTGAAGGGGCTCCCCTGCTAAGGGAGTAGGTCGGGTAACCGGCGCAAGGGTTCAAATCCCTTCTTCTCCGCCAAACCCGCATGAATGCTGAATTCATGCGGGTTTTTCTTTTACGCAATAGTGGCGGCAGATGGCACGAAAAATGATAAAATTGATTCCTATTTTCCACTTTATTGCTCACTCTATTGCTCACTTCAATAACCATCATGCCGGCAATCAACCGACGGGGTGCGTTCAAGCAATCATTTGCATATCCTCCCGTTATAGTGGAAAACTACTGCTAAATTCTGTTTGGGAGGTAATTCTATGTCAGATCAAATGGACTTATCAAAATTGCCGATGATGGCAATGAAGGACATCCCGGAACCAAAAGCAGACGCTCAGAAAATTACCGCTTTAGTCAAAGAAAGAGGCCGCATTACCGGCTACCAGTTAGCGGACGGACGCATTTTGAATAAGGAGGAAGGCGTTCAGCTCGCAAAGCAGGGCGGCATCCGCGGGGTTGGCATCGCTTCAAGAAATGGAAATGAATACCTGAAATCTTTGCCGGATGAAACGGAAGACAATAATTTAGGTATGCTACCATCCGTAAAACAGTAATTCCCGCCTTATTTTAAGGATTCTTGGACCCTTTTTACAAATTCAAGCGGGTGCTGTATGATTTTCGCCGTTTCTTCCGCGGTAAACCCGTCTTTCAAATAACGCCGCGCAATAACCTCCATGGACTCGCCAACTTCAATCATATGATAATCCGGGTCATAAATACGGACGACCCTTTGCTGCCACTCATGCTTCTTAGGAGGATGGACGTATTTTATCTCCGGGTGAGCATGTAATTTCTCTAAAAATTCGTCAAAGTCATCAACTTCGAAATACAGCTCCATATTATTGGATTTTTCGACAATATCCCCTTCCGAAAGGCCCGTCAGCCATGCGAAATTCTGCTGGATGGCAAAACCGCCGCTGAACGTAACATTCCAACCCAAATCCAATACTACTTTTTGCTCAAACAAATCCGAATAAAATTTCTTCGATATTTCAACGTCTTTTACGGCTAATAACGCCAGCTGAAACTTCATAATATCCTCCCCTATTATTTTTTATTTTTATTATACCATGAAACAATCCGTACGGTATAAGAAAGAAATACTTGCATACAAAATAAGGCTGCATCTCTTCAAGGATGCAGCCTTATTGTTATTTTACTGCCTTTCTTTTAAACAGTTTGACAATTTCAACGATCGGGATAACGGAGAAAGCAAGTGCTAAGGCCACGCAATACTCCACAAAAGAAATCTCCTCAAATCCAAACGCCGTGGAAAGTGCCGGAATATAAATTACGGCTGTAGTGAGGACCAAAGAGCCGATCATCGCACCGATCAGGAAAAGATTGTGGTGCGGAATTGCCAGGATGGACGCGTGCCGCGAACGCATATTGAACGAATGAAAGATTTCCGCCATGGACATAGTAAGAAACGCCATGGTAACCCCGTCCGGACTGTTGGTAATCTCCCATCTGCCGTTCTCCATAAAATGGCCAATAAAATAGGCGGCAAGCGTCAGGCAGGAAACCATGATACCCTGATAAAGCACATCCCATCCAAGGCCGCCTGAAAAAATGCCCGCTTTGGGATCCCTGGGCTTACGGGACATCAAATCCTTTTCCCCCCGCTCCATACCGAGCGCCAAGGCCGGGAAACAGTCCGTAATCAGGTTAATCCAAAGAAGATGGACGGGTTTTAAAATGGTAAATCCAAGGATTGTCGCCACAAATACGGAAATAACCTCGCTTAGGTTGGACGAAAGCAGGAATTGAATGGACTTTCGGATATTGTCGTAAATAACCCGGCCTTCCTCAACTGCTGAAACAATGGTAGCGAAGTTATCATCCGCCAAAACCATATCTGCTACGTTTTTGGTAACATCCGTACCGGTAATGCCCATTCCGATGCCGATATCCGCGCTTTTAATTGAAGGAGCGTCGTTGACCCCGTCCCCTGTCATGGCGGTAATCATGCCGCGCTTCTTCCACGCGTTGACAATCCGCACCTTATGTTCGGGCTGTACTCGGGCGTAAACGGAATATTTCTCAATATCCCGGTTAAATTCTTCATCACCGATCTCATCCAGTTGGATACCCGTCAGCGCCTGCGAAGCGTCTGTTATAATTCCAAGCTGGGTAGCAATGGCTACCGCAGTATCTTTATGGTCGCCCGTAATCATAACCGGACGAATGCCCGCCCCCTTGCATTCCGCAATCGCGTCAATGACTTCCGGGCGAATCGGGTCAATCATCCCGACAAGGCCGATGAAGGTAAGCTCATGTTCCAGAAATTCCGGCTCGAACGAAGCCGGAGCCTGCGGATAGGTTTTATACGCGGCGCCCAGAACGCGGAGCGCCTGGTCCGCCATTCTCTTATTCTCCGCAAGCACTTTGGAACGAAGTTCCTGCGTTAACGGCACCGCTTTGCCGTTCTGAAGAATATGGGTGCATTTTTTTAGGATTTCATCCGGCGCGCCCTTTGTGTACTGTATAAATTTCTTTCCCGCCGCGTGTATCGTAGACATCATTTTGCGCATGGAGTCGAACGGGGCTTCCCCGATACGGGGCATTTTCTCTTTCAGCTCATATTTTTTTAGGGATAAAGCGTTGGCGTAATTCACCAGCGCGTTTTCGGTCGGCTCCCCCTTCACCTCGCCTTTTTCGTTTAGCTCCGAGTCACTGCAAAGCGCCATCGCTTCCGCCAGCAGACGTTCATCATCGCCGTAGTGCTCAACAACCGTCATCTTGTTCTGCGTCAGCGTTCCGGTTTTATCGGAGCAAATAATCTGCGCACAGCCGAGTGTTTCCACCGCCGTTAATTTGCGGATAATCGCGTTGCGCCTTGACATATTCGTTACGCCGATGGAAAGAACGATGGTTACAACGGTGGCAAGCCCCTCCGGAATTGCCGCCACAGCCAGGCTGACCGCCACCATGAAGGTATTCAAAACAATCTCTCCGGTGAAATTTCCTTCTTTCAGAAGGCTGAACGCGAACATAAAAATGCAGATTCCGATGACCATGTATGTTAATATTTTGCTCAATTGGGTCAGCTTTATTTGTAGCGGGGTTTCGCCCTGTTTCGCATTAGCAAGCGCATCCGCAATCTTGCCCATTTCTGTTTCCATGCCGGTTGCGCATACAACCGCCCTGCCTCGGCCGTATACGACTGTACTGCCCATGTACGCCATATTTTTCCGGTCGCCGAGCGGGATTTCTTTTTCCTTATTCAGGCCAAGGGTATCGACTATTTTATTGACCGGAACGGATTCGCCCGTCAAAGCCGCTTCCTCGATTTTCATACTGGCGCTTTCAATAATCCGGCAGTCCGCCGGAACGGCGTCGCCGGCTTCCAGAATAATGACGTCGCCGGCAACCAGATCCTCGCTTTTTATGGTAGTTACCGCACCGTCGCGAAGGACCTTGGAGGTTGCCGCCGCCAGTTCCTGCAATGTCTCAATCGCCTTTTCTGCCTTGCTTTCCTGATAAACACCCAATATGGCATTGATCAGAACCACAACGAGAATGATGAACACATCCGCCGAGGATTCATTCGAATAAGCCGAAGTAATCGCGGAAATCACCGCGGCTACAATCAAAATAACGGTCATCGGCTCTAAAAGCTGTTGAAAAAAACGCTTCACAAGGGATTCTTTTTTTCCCTGCGCCAGCTTGTTTTTTCCGTTTGCCTGCAGGCGCTCTTGCGCCTGCGCTGCAGAAAGCCCTTCCTGGCAGCTGTTCAAATACTGAAATACCCTTTCTGTGTCTTCCAGATAAAACTTCATTTTTTCCTTCCTTCCAAATGCAAAAACTCAATTTATATATACAAAAAGACTCATGCACAACTTTATGTAAGTTATGCATGAGTCTCGTTCATTAAGACAAGCCAGGCCAAAACGGCCATGTATGTTGACTTGGCACATACGCAAAAACGTAAGTAAACTACTCCCTCAGGTTAGTTTTATTTTACCAGTTAATCGCATTTCTGTCAACTGCTTTTTTACGATCCGGATGAATATTGTATACTTACCATCGCATGGCCTTCGATTTTGTCCGGCGTGAAAGTGAGATACCCATCCTTTTGCCCAAACGCAAGGTTCTGTCCCTGCGGAACAAGCTGAACAGAGCGCACGTTTCTGTCCCCCACATAGAGACGGAAGGTCACATCGTACAAAGGCAGGACATCCTCAATGGTATAAATATCCTCCGACCGCTTTTCCGTAATATAGTGAAGCACATGAAGGATATCGCGATTTTCGCTTTCCTGACGGTTCAGGGAAGTAATCACAGTAGACGGTCCATTGTGCGACGCCAGCTTGTACGGGAGCAAAAGCTCAATGGCATCCTTCATAATCTGTTTGCACCAGTTTGCGCAGTTTTTACGGTATATGCGGAAAACCGGGTGGGCAAAGTAAATCACATTGCCTTTTCTGGCTGCCGCCGCATAGCCCTTTCTGCCGGAAGAAGGCGTATGCTGGTGGGAACAGAAAGTGTTTCCTTCGCGGTTAAAGTAGGGCTGGATGCTATCCATCAACACTTCGGCGTCGTTGACCCGCGTTTCCGCCGCCCGCAGGTACATTACGTATTCTTCGCGGTTCAGGTCTTTGCCGATTATGTCATTCGGCAGTATGAAGTCCCTGTAATACGGCGACTCCTTTATATAGGACACCCCATAGATACTATCCGAACCGTTTTTTGTATCCAGGCAGGAATGGTACGTACCGATAACTTTTCCGCCCTTTGCAATATAGTCTTTCAGCTTTTCCTCCACGTCCCTGCGGAAAAGGATGTCGTCCGGGAGAATAATCAGCGGGTACTTATCCATCGGCGTTGTACTGTCAATAATATCAAACTGGTAGGAAAGCTCCTGCAACATGCGAACCGCCCCTACAAGCGCCGACGGAAGTCCCAGATCATGCTCTTCCTCCGTGTAAAATTCCTCAGGCGTCAAAACAGCAATCTCTGCCTTAGGGACGGCTCCCCTGCAATAAGGTTCTTTCTCTTTTACCTGCGAATAAACATGCCCGATAAGATCGTAAGAGCCCTTTGAAAGCTTCCCCGAAGGATGAAGTTGTTCGCCAATCGAGCACCCCGCACCCATTGCAAGCATATTGAAGCATTCGAACGCAAGAGCGGCTTCATTTTTTAAGGAATGAAAATCGCCCCAGTAGGTATGAAATTTTCCGGTCATCCCGATAAAATCTTTTCCCAAAGTCCTTGCATAGCGGGCGGTTGCAGGGAAATGGTCGTACCCCCAGCCTCCGCTCGGAAGGGATTCCAGTTCCAGATGCGTGTAATCTTTAAAACTGTTTTTGGAAGCAGGGCCTACATGGGAACTGTTATAGAAAATCTCCGCATCGGGAACCCGTTCGCGGATAAAGGCGGTAATTTCTGTTTTGAACTCCTCCAACATATGGATCGAGTAGGCCAACCTGTCGGATTTTTTTGTATGGTCATATCCAAACGGCTTCATTTTCGCCTGACAGTGCGGACAGTCGCAGTCGGCCTTAAACAGAATATCCATGAAAAATCCGTCGATGTTTTGCACGCCGATTACATCAATAATATCCTGCAAATGCTCCTTAAAAAAATCCCTGTATCCGCTGTTCAGACAAATTGTGTAGTAGAAATGCGGCTTCGGAACGCCCTGTGTGTCTATGTATTTTCCGTCCGCGCTAACTGCCAGCCACTCCGGATGTTCGCGCATGATGCGCCCGTCCCACTGAACCGTTGTGTAAATCGGAACCCGTATATTATGCCTGTGGCAGGCTTGAATTTGCTCCGGAAGCAGGTTATGGTTGGTCAGCGCAGGATGGATCAGTTCCGGAAACTTTTTCGACGGATAATAAAGCCAGCCGTGGTGGCACCGGGCAAAGCATGTGACCGAGTCAACATTTGCTTCTTCTAGTATGCGTGCAAAATCCTCGGCTTGAAAATCTTTCGCCACATCCGGAATATATTCGCTTGTATGAAAATCGAGATGAACCTGCCTGAATCGTAATTCGCCCATTCTTTTTTCTCCTTCCCTGTTCACTTATTCCTTTACCGCTCCTGCGGCAAGTCCGCTTTCCACTTTTTCCTGGAACAGCAGATAAATTACCATTGGAATAAAAACCGTAATGACAATTGCCGCCATCAGCGGACCGTAGGCGGAGCCTCTTTCTCCATTAAAATTCAGAAGCCCCAAGGCAACCGGCTTCAGCTTATCATCATTGATAAAGAGCAAGGGGAATAGGATATTGTTCCACGCACCTAAAAAATTAAAAATGGAAATCGTCGAAATTGCTGGAACCGTCAGCGGAAGCACGATACGGGCATAAATCTGAAAATATCCGGCCCCGTCTATAATCGCCGCTTCCTCAAGGGAACGGTTGATTCCTTTCATAAAACGTTGAAGAACGTAGATGCTGAACGAAAGGGAAAAAGCAACATAAATCAGCACCAACGCGACAAGGTTGTTTTTTAAGTTGAACTTGCCGATCATGTAGGCAATTGGCACAAGTATGGTGTGAACCGGGATCATCATGCCGGCGAGGAAAAAGATTGTCAGGGCTTTTCCGCATTTTAAATTGAAACGGGAAAGCGCATATGCCGCCATGGAGGACACCACCGCCAAAATCACAACCGTAGCAATCGAAATGACCAGACTGTTTATGAAGTAGGTACTCATATTTGCGCCGTTCCACGCTTCCACATAATTGTTGAAGCGGAATGATTTTGGCAGGGCAAAAGGATCGCTGAAAATCTCGGTGTTGTCCTTAAAAGAGGACAGTACGGTAAAGACCATCGGGCAAATAAACATCAGCGCCATGGCAATTAAAAAAGCAACCAGGCCGGCTTTTCCCAGCGCTTTCCTGCCCTTATAATTTTTATTCATTTTTTAACCTCCCATCAATTCTCTGTCCGGCTGGTTAAATATTCGCTGCCAACCGTCAGGACTAGTGCGATTAAAAAGATGATAATGCCGATCGCACTACCAATTCCGTAATGGTCGTAACGGAAGGCTTCATAATACATCAGGGTCGTCGGCAGATTCGTTAGGCCGTTCGGACCGCCCTCGGTCATGACGAAGATCAGATCGAACACCTTAACCGTTCCGATAATATCCATTACGATACACAGACTGATAATCGGTTTCAGCATGGGAACCGTAATGAGAAAGAATTTTTGCACAGTAGTAACCCCATCGATTTGAGCCGCCTCATAGATATCATCCGGAATCGTCGTCAACCCTGCTATTAAAATGACCATATAATAACCGATTCCAGCCCATATGTTAACGAATATAATCGTATTCATTGCTGTCGAAGTGTTAATAAGCCAAGGGGTAACCAGATTGGCAAGCCCCAAGTTCGTCAAAAGTGCGTTAAAAGAGCCGTTCGGCATAAAAATAAAGTACCACAACAGACCGACCGCTGTAAGTGGGAATACGGTTGGAACAAAATAAACAGCCTTAAAAAAGCGGTATCCCCTGCATTTTGTGTTGATTGCAACTGCGAGCAAAAGGGCAATCGGGGTGTGAAAAAGCACGCTGAAAAAGACCATTTTCCCCATATTCTGCAAAGAAATCAGGAATCCCGGGTCTTTGAAAACGGTTATGTAATTTTTTAAGCCAACCATTTTAATCGAGGTGCCTGCGATTCCTTTCCAATCCGCAACGGAAAAGTAAAAAGCGCCTATCATAGGAACAATCTGGAATAAAACATAGAGCACAAGCGCTGGCAAGATAAACAAAAAGATTTTAAACTTATCTTTTCTCGATTTTAAATAAATCATCTTCATTCCTCCCATAAAGGGAATTCCAGAGATTTTCATCTCTGGAATTCCGCTTTAAAACATTACAGGCTGCTTATTTCGATTTGTCAATTTCAGACTGAATTTGCTGTGCCGCCTGTTCAGGAGAACTTCCAACCAGCATGCTTACAATTGCATTTCTTGTTGTATCCTGCATGGATGCAAGCGGATCAAAATCAAAAACGTCGACGGCAATACCCGTGGAAGTTTTACCGAGCTCTATGTTATCCAAGAGCAACGGATTTACCTTTTGGGTATCAATATCAACATCCGTTCTTGGAATCAGGAAAGAAGCTTCTTCCGCAAAGCGTTTCGCGGCATCTTTCGAGGTGAGCATTTTCAGTAACTCAATCGTATAATCTTTCTCTTTTCCCGTCAGTTTTCCATTCACCATGTACGGGCTGATAACCTGCATATCTTCATTTTTGTACTGTGGTTTTTCATCGAAATACGGGAATTTCGCAACTTTAATATCATCCGCGACCGGGCAGTCTTTTTTGTTTGTGAAATTGCTTATGTTCCAGGTGCCGGTAATAATCATACCCGCCTGTCCCTTCTGGAACTGTGAAAGTACGATATCGTCGCTGATACCGGCCGCTCCGGACGGGAACGCCCCCATATCATTGAGCTCCTTAACAAAACTCAGCGATTTCACAACGTCGGGGTCCGTCCAGTTCATGTTTCTTGCTCCAAGCTTTTTTGCTGCCCCGGTTCCCATCCATTTGTAGAAAATCTGGTCGTGGAGATGGCCTGCCATATAGGTTGTTTTTGCACCCAGAGCAATTGGGGTTACATTGATTGCCTTTAATTTCTGAATGGCTGTTTTAAACTGGGACCATGTCTCCGGGAAGGAATCGATTCCGGCCTTCTTAAAGAGAGCCTCGTTATAATAAATACCGATCAGGCCCGATTCCATTGGAATCGCGTAAGTCCCGTTATGGTTTGGAACCTGATAGTAAGAAAGCGCGCCGGGCACGAATTTGTTCCATTCCGGGTCCGCCTTCAGAACCGGGTCCAGATCCATAATCAAGCCGTTGTCAATATATTCGCTCAGGTTCGCAACGCCCTGAATCCGGAAAATATTCGGGAGCGTGCCGGAAGAAAGATCGGTTTTCAGCTTGTTGTTAAAGGAAGACTCGTCGCCCTGTGACTCATCAATAACATTCACATCCGGATGTTTGCTTTCGAACTCTTTGATAATGTCTTTAAAAATTTCAACCTGTTTGGTCGTACCGGCCATTCTTGTTAAAAGCCGGATCTCAATTTTTTCCCCATCGGAATTGCCGTCGCTTTTGCTTCCGGTGCTCCCGGAACATGCCGTCATGCCGGCGCAAAGGGCAGCCGCAAGAAACAGGGATAAAAACCTTTTCATAATGATACCTCCATTTTTTAATAAAGGAATATCTTCCCTTTCTCTGGACTTTATCATAACAACAATTTACCTATTAAGAACATGGACAATTTCCTTTTTATTTGTACTTTTTTCATATATTTTTTTGTTTCTGTTAAAAAATATCGAATTATTAATTCATATATGCAACTCTATTTAAAAAAACATGTTAAAATAATGCAGATATAAACAGCAAGGAGAGAAATTATGAGAATCCCTGCAAAAATGGAAGGTATGCCGTTGAACAAACAGATTTTCGGGAGCATGTTTGCCATTTCATCGGCCATTATTTTATTAATTTCCATCGCTACCTGCAGTATTATTTTTACAAATGTGATGGATCTGGAAACGAAATCCTCTATTCAAAATCTGGAGCACATCAACAGCCAGTTGGATTTTTTCTTGACTTCCGTTGATAATTACTCGAAAAGCATTATTGTAAACGCGGCGGTTCAGGACACGACAAACAAATTCAATACAAAAAGACAAAAATTCAGCGAAATGGATCAAATGCGGCTAAAGGACGAGTTAAATACAATTATTCAATCTACTTCTTTTATCTATAGTGTCAACATATACAGCGATTCAAAACAGCTAATCGCTTCCACCGAAGTTCCCACCAACGAAGACAGCCTAAGCGGCATTGAAATTTCGTCCGACCGCATTTGGCTTACTGCGAAGAAGATATCCATTTATGACCGAAATCAAAAAATACCAGTCTTAATGCTTTTGCAAAGATTTTACAGCTACAGCACAGGAAAAATGTTAGGGTATGTTGAAATATCTATACCGGAAACGGCCATTTCCAGTATTTATGAGAATACGGAAAACGAGAACAACACCTGTATTGTTGATTCAACCGGTTCCATCCAAAGCACGGACGGCCTGTACCCCTTGTATTCCGTTTATCCAAATTTGGACAACGCGCTTTTTAAAAACAAATCCGGGTTTTACTTTATAAACAATAATATTGTATTTTATAAGTATTTTGAAAAGTTGAATTGGTATATCATTACCCAGGTCAGCAGCAATATTTTTTTTGCAGCCGATTTACTTCCTTATTTTCCTTTCTGTTTTCATTGCCGCCTGCGGAGTTGTAATCTGCACCATTCTGTCACATAAAATAACACAGACGATTACGTCACCCATCAACCAACTTATCAAGCATATCCAAAAGGTCATTCAGGGCAGGTGGGAGCCCGTCCCCAATCACACCGGCCAGAATGAAATCAACTTTCTGTTTAACCGGTTCAACGATATGCTGGCCGCTCAGGCAAAGCTGAAAGACAATCTTCTGAAAGAGCAGAAAATGAAACAGAAGCTTTCTCTCGATTTATTGCAGGAACAGGTTAATCCTCATTTTTTATATAACACGCTTGATAATATCTGTTCTCTGGCTGAAATCAATGAAAATGAAACACTAATTGAAGTGGTGATGAATCTTTCCAAATTTTATCGTGAAACCTTGAGCAAGGGAAGTTTTTACGTAACCATTAAGGATGAGATCTCCATTACAACCGCCTATCTGAATATCATGCGCATCCGGTACTTTAACAAGTTTGAATTCACCATCTCGTGTCCGGATTATTTAAAAGCATACCCCTGCCTGAAGCTTCTTTTGCAGCCGATTGTAGAAAACAGCATTTACCATGGGATTGCGCAAATCTATTACACCGGTATGATCAATATTGATATCACAGAATCGGAAAACGGCATTCGCTTTACTGTCCGTGACAACGGCGTTGGAATTTCCCAAAAAAGGATTGAGGAAATCTGGGAAGAACAAAACAGCCATTTTGGTTTGAAAAATGTAGATCAGCGAATCAAACTGTATTACGGCGACCAATATGGCCTGAAAATTGAGCAAAACGCCGATAACGGCTGCACAATTACGCTGGAAATCGCAAAGGAGGTGTAAACGATCATGCTGAATGTTTTAATAGCGGACGACGAATTTTTTATCCGTCAGCGTCTGAAGCGTATTATCGACTGGGACAAGCTGGAACTGCGCTGTGTCGGCGAAGCGGAAAACGGGCAGGAGGTAATCGATTTTGTAACGAGGCACCTTGTGGACATCCTGCTGCTGGATATTAAAATGCCGATAAAATCCGGTATGGAAGTCCTGGAATATATATATGAACACGGTATCAACACCAAAGTAATTTTTCTTTCAGGATACAACGACTTCGAGTATGCCCAAAAGGCGATTAAGTGCCAGGCGGTAAATTATTTATTAAAGCCCATCGACAAAGCAAGCCTGGACAGCGCCCTGATTTCCTGCAGGAATAATATCCTGTCATCGCTGAAAAGCCAGGAAGGCATTCGAAAATACAACCAGTATCTCAGACGCTCTTTTATTTATAAAGTGGCGACCGGAGGAATCGACGTTTGCGAACTGTTTCAGGCATATCCTGATTTTTCATCTTTCCGCTTCTGTTGTTTTCTGGGTATTTACTGCTATGAAGGAATGAAGTCCTGCATTGAACAGTTCAGTAAAAAGATTAGCAGCCAAAACATTGCTTTTGAGTATTTTCAGGAAAGCGAACATATAGCAATCCTTCAGTTTTATTTAGAAGAAGAACGCAATTCCGAGGAAATTTTTGCTCTCTGCAATGATTTTCTAGATGAATTTACAGGGTATCTCTTTCTATCCCTTGGGGAAGCTTTTCCGATTCAGTCTGTTTGGGCAACCCAGTATCAGATGGTATTAGATGACCTTGTGAAACGGTATTTTTACGACGGAAAAAAACTGGTTCGCCAGAAAAACAGCGAGATTTATAAAATTGATAAAAAAGCCTTTTTATCTCTGCGGGAAAATATCGTACTTTATTTGAATGCAAAAGATAAAGATAATCTGGAAAAATTGCTAGATCATTTGTTTGACGATATTCAGAAAACAGGGAATCCTCATCAGCTCAGCCTGATTGTGACGGAAATCCTCATTATTTACAGCGTAAACTCCCATCAAGTATTCCTGCCCGCAAAAAATTTGAATGCGTTTGCCTGGGAACTGATTGATGAAGGCTATTCTTTACAGGCACTCGCGGAAGTTATCGTATCCTACGGCGTGCAATGTATGGAGCATATCGTCACGATACCTTCGGATGCCGTTTTGGTCAAAAAAATAAGGGATTATATCACAAAGAATTGTACGGATCCCGAACTTTCCGTATCGAAAATTTCTGAATTTTTCGGTCTTAACTCTGCTTATGTGGGAAGCGTCTATAAAAAAGTCACCGGCCAGTCCATTGTACAGTCGATAACGGCTCTGCGAATGGGAAAAGCCATGGAACTTTTGACCACAAGGGATTATAAAATCATTCAGGTTGCGGAAATGGTCGGCTATTCCGATGTATTTTATTTCAGTAAAAAATTTAAAAAATTTTATGGATGCTCTCCCCGCGATTACAGCAATAGTGAAGAAATGTAGTAAAAATGCCAGCCATTACGCATGTACGGCATTACTGTTGTGACATTTTATTCAAACAAAATATCGCATGATGCCTCTGCCGCCGCCTTTGCAATTTCCGCCGGCGGCTTTTTCTCCGTCAGGATTGCGTCGATGCCTTGAAAACCGCTTAGCCGAAAAAAGTAAGATTGATTAAATTTGCTGCTGTCGCAAAGCAAAATGGTAGACGCCGCGTTTTTCATCATCTGCTTTTTTACCATAACCTGCTGCTGATTCGCTTCACACACACCCTGCGGGTCTATCCCCCGGCAGGATATAATCGCTAAATCCGCTTTAAATTCGGTAAAAAAATGACTTGCCTGTTCCCCCACAATGGAGGTTGAGCCGTATTTTACATGGCCGCCCGCCATATAAGTATCCGCGCAATCATTCTGAATTAAGCTAAGGGCGGTTGCGATTCCGTTTGTCGCTACAGATATATTGTTATATTTTTTTAAGATGGGACAGATATTCATTACCGTCGTACTGGAATCTAAAAAAAGGGAAAGACCGTCTGCTAAAAAATTCTCCGCCAATGTGCAGATATATGTTTTTTCATCTTTCTTTTCCATATTGCGGAATGTATAGGGATATTCCCAGTTTCCACCCGTGGCAAGCACCGCACCGCCACGCTTTCGGATAACCAGCCCCATGCTTTCTAATCCGATTAAGTCGCGCCGTATGGTCGCCCGGCTGCAATAGAGCTGTTCGCACAGATATTCTAACGAAACATGCTTTTTGGCCTTCAAAATCGCCATGATTTTATCATATCGGTCTTCCGCAAACATATCCAAAACTCCTTTACCACTCACTGAAACATTTTGAATAATTATGAAATAATTATAGCTGAATTCGCTCAATATTTGCAACAATATTTCAAATTGTTTACATTTTGTTTCAGTATATTTATAATTTGAAGTAATACAAGAATTTTTAAAAATATCGATGAGGGGGAGCTTTTATGGAAATTCAGCAAATAAAAGAACAGATTTGCGATATATGCCACAGAATGTGGCAGTTGGGCTGGGTAGCGGCAAACGACGGAAATGTTACGGTAAAACTGGAAGACGGCAATTTTCTTGCCACACCCACCGGCATCAGCAAAAGTTTTATTACGCCGGAAAAGATCGTCAAAATCAACGCCAAAGGGGAAGTTTTAGAGGGAGAGGAGGGATACCGCCCCTCCTCCGAAATCAAAATGCACTTGCGCTGCTATGAAGAGAGGGACGACGTTGGCGCGGTGCTTCATGCGCATCCGCCGACAGCGACCGGATATGCCGTCGCCGGCAAAAGCCTGGACGAGTATTCTATGATTGAAACCGTCATTGCGATCGGTTCCATTCCCCTTACTCCCTACGGCACACCTTCCACCATGGAAGTACCGGAAGCCATTACGCCGTATCTGAAGGAACACGACGTTATGCTGCTTGAAAACCATGGCGCACTCTCTATCGGGACTGACCTGATTACGGCTTACTACCGGATGGAAACGCTGGAGCTGTTTGCAAAAATCAGCCTTACCGCGCACCTGTTGGGGGGCGCGAAAGAAATTTCGCAGGATAATATAAAGAAACTTCTGGATTTAAGAACGTCCTATTACCATGTAACCGGAAAACATCCCGGTTATAAAAAATACAACCGCTAAGGCATAAATAGCGCAGAAGGAGGCGTGTATATGGGAGAAAAAAGAGTACTGGCCTTTGATTTCGGCGCTTCCAGCGGAAGAGCCATGCTGGCGCATTTTGACGGAGAAAAAATCAAGCTGGAAGAAGTCCACCGTTTTGACAATGAGCCCGTTATGGTTCACGGCACACTTTACTGGGACGTTCTGCGGCTTTTTCACGAAATCAAACGGGGAATCGTTCTGGCAAATCATGCGGGCGGATTCGACAGCGTCGGAATCGACACCTGGGGTGTGGATTTCGGCCTGCTTTCCAAAGAAAATACCCTTTTGGAAAATCCGGTACACTACCGCGACCGGCGCACAACGGGGATGCTGGACGCCGTCTGCAAAAAGATCAGCGCAGAGCGTTTGTATCAGCTCACAGGAAACCAATTGATGGAGATCAATACCGTATTTCAGCTCTGTTCCATTGCTCAAAACAGGCCGGAGCTTCTGCAAAGTGCGGAAACGGTACTTCTGATGCCGGATTTGTTCAATTTCCTGCTAACAGGCAAAAAACACACTGAATGTTCCATTGCTTCCACCACGCAGCTCATGGACCCCGTCCATAAACAATGGAATCCGTCGTTGATTGAACAGTTGGGACTCCGAACTTCTTTATTTCCCCCTATCGTGAAATCCGGTACAGTCGTGGGAACTTTCACAGAGGAACTCAGCCGCGAACTGGAAACGGAACCGAAAACCGTAATTTCCGTGGCTTCCCACGACACCGCGAGCGCCGTTGCCGCCATTCCCGCCGAAACAGCGGACTTTATTTTTATTTCCTGCGGCACGTGGTCCCTGTTCGGAACCGAATTGCAGGCTCCCATTATTAATGAAAAATCGCGTCTTTTCAACCTGACAAATGAGTCCGGCTATGGGGGAACAACCACTTTCCTAAAAAATATCACCGGGTTATGGCTGATTCAGGAAACCCGCCGCCAATTTATTTGTTCGGGCAAAACATATTCCTACACCGACATGGAACAAATGGCGAAAGCGAGCCAGCCGTTTGCCTGCCTGATTGACCCGGATGCGCCGACCTTTGTGCCGCCGGGCGATATTCCCGGCAGAATCCGGGATTTCTGCAAAAGGACAGGGCAGTATGTCCCCCGTACCGACGGGGAAATCGTCCGCTGTATTTACGAAAGCATCGCTATGAAATATCAGTATACCTTGGAGAAGATACAGGAATGCACGGGCAAAGAGTATCCCTGCATCTACATGGCGGGCGGCGGTACGAAAGACCGGTTCCTTTGCCAAATGACCGCCAGCGCCGCCAACCGGAAAGTGATCGCAGGCCCTGCGGAGGCAACCGCTTTGGGGAACGCGGCGGTTCAACTGATCGCCCTGGGCCGCATACCCAACCTTTCCCATGCAAGAAGGATTGTCCGGAACTCGTTTGAACCATACACATATCTTCCTGAAAACCACAACTTATGGAAACAGAACTTTAAAAAATTCAGGCAATTGCTTGAATCGGAATAATCAGAAAACTTCGATCGGAAGAAAAGGAAAGCAAATAAAAGATTTAGGAGGAAAAGCAATATGAATTATCCAAAAATTGGAATCCGGCCTGTTATTGACGGTCGCTGGGGCGGAATCCGTGAAGGTCTGGAAGGCCAGACCATGGGCATGGCAAACGCCGCAAAGGCTTTAATTGAAGAAAACATAACCTACGCGGACGGCACCCCAGTGCAATGCGTCGTCTCCCCCTGCACCATCGGCGGGGGCGCGGAAGCCGCCCGGTGCGCCGAGTATTTCTCCGGGCAGAACGTGTGCGCAACCCTGAGCGTAACGCCCTGCTGGTGCTACGGAAGCGAAACGATGGATTTAGACCCGCTCACAATCAAAGCCGTATGGGGTTTCAACGGGACAGAGCGGCCCGGCGCGGTGTATCTGGCCGCGGCCATGGCGGCTCACGCGCAGCGCGGACTTCCGGCCTTCTCCATTTACGGCCGGGATGTACAGGATATGGACGACCGGTCGATCCCCGGCGACGTTGCCGAAAAAATCCTTCGTTTTGCTCGCTGCGCCGTTACCGTCGGGCAGATGCGCAATAAAGCTTATGTCGGGCTGGGTGCGGTAGCCATGGGAATCGCCGGGTCTTACTGCGACGCGGAGTTTTTCCAGAAATACCTTGGTATCCGCGCGGAATGGGTGGATATGACGGAAATCCTGAGAAGAATCCATCTCGGCATTTACGATCATAAAGAATATGAAAAAGCGCTTGCCTGGACAAAAGCAAACTGCAAGGAGGGCGTGGACAACAACGCCCATCCCAGTACCAGAGAGCAGAAGGAAAAAGAGTGGGAATTTGTTGTAAAGATGACGTTAGTCTGCCGCGATATCATGCTCGGCAACGAAAAGCTCAACGAGATCGGAAAACACGAGGAAGCCCTTGGCCGCAATGCCATCCTCGGCGGCTTCCAAGGGCAACGGATGTGGACGGACTGGCTTCCGAACGGCGACTTTACGGAAGCTATCCTCAATTCAAGCTTTGACTGGAACGGTAAACGCCAGCCGATTACGCTGGCAACGGAAAATGACGGGCTGAACGGTACTGCTATGCTATTCGGCAAGCTGCTAACCGGAACCGCCTGCGTGTTTGCGGATGTCAGAACCTATTGGAGTCCTGAAGCGGTAAAACGCGTAACGGACAAAAATCCGACCGGCATGGCTGCAAATGGATTCATGCATTTAATTAATTCCGGAGCAGCCGCGCTCGACGGTACCGGTGCCTGCAAAAACGAGCAGGGCAAGGGCGTTATGAAAAAATGGTGGGATATTACCGATGAGGATATCCGGGCCATGACAGAAGCGACAGACTGGTGCCCGGCAAACCTCGGTTACTTCCGGGGCGGCGGATTCTCTTCGCACTTCAAAACACAAGCGGAAATGCCCATCACCTTAATTCGTGTGAATATTATCGACGGCCTTGGCCCGGTGCTTCAGCTTGCCGAAGGCTATACTGTTGTCCTTCCGGACGAGATTCACAACAAGCTCGACATCCGCACCGACCCGACATGGCCAACAACCTGGTTTGTTCCCAGGTTGACTGGGAAGGGCGCCTTTCGGGATGTTTATTCCGTAATGGCGAACTGGGGAGCCAACCACGGCGCTTTCGCCTATGGGCATATCGGAAAGGATTTAATCACCCTTGCTAGTATGCTGCGAATCCCCGTTTCCCTGCATAATGTTCCCGACGAAGATATTTACCGCCCCCATTCCTGGTCCGCATTCGGAACAAAGGACCTGGAAGACGCGGATTACAGAGCGTGCGCCACTTACGGCCCGCTTTATAAATGATTGCTCCACTCCTAATTAATACAGAAAGCCGCTGTCTCACCAATTGTGCTGACAGCGGCTTTCCTTTCCATCAAGAAAAGCTTAATGGATATATTCGTTTCCTACTAATAGATTGGACAAAACGTCCGTCGGAATTGTAAACTCAGGCGCCCCCATATATCCGGGCGCTACATCAAATTGATTAAACGCGATGACAAGCTTTCCATCTTTATTAATATAAAAACTCTGGTCTTTCTTAATCTGCTTAAACAGTTCACTTGGGTCGATTTCCTTATCGTCCAGCCAGTACACGACATTTTGGTCTTTCTTCATTTGCTCTCTCATCTGCTTTTTAATGTTGTCGCTGATGACCTGAATATATTGGTCGTCTTTAAAAAGGCTTGGAAGGGTTAGTAAAACCTGCTTTTTCTTATCAATGGTATCGTATTGCACTCTCTCGTAGGAATCCGCCTGAACCTCCAGAACCGAACGACCTACCGACAGGATAGTATCGTTATCCGTCTTCACTTCGTAGCTGCTGTACACTCCTTTATGACCGGCACCCGCCTTTTTCATCTCCTGCATTTCCGCCATAAATTTCTCATACAGCTTTTTACTCTCCTGAAGGTATTTTTCGTTGATACTGTTCTCCAGTTTTTTGTCCTTCAGTCCCTGAATCTGGGGCACTTTGATTTCCGCTTCATAATCTTTATCTTTGACCGTATACTCCCGGAACGTCAGCACCTTCACCAGGTTTCCGACCACCGGAACCTCCTCCATAGACTTTGCAAAAGCGGGGCTTGAATTGATTTCCGCTACAAACACGCCGAAAACAATCGCGATCGACGCGGCAATCGCGCCAAGTTTTCGGAAAACCTTCTTATTGGGGATGGAATACACGCCATTTTCCCTTAATGTCTTACGCACTAAAGCATCCAGTCCCTGGGGAATCGGCGTATCCATATATTCTTTTTTCAGTTGATCCAGTTTTTGATCACGCATCGTTAATCCTCCTTCACATCACTCATCGTTATGCGCAGTTTTTGGAGCGCCTTATACAATCTGGTTTTGACGGTATTTATATTTTCGTTCAGCACTTCGGCAACCTCTTCGATTTTCAAATCTTCAAAATACCGCAAAATCACAACGCTCCGGTAGTTGACGGGTAACTCATCCAACGCTTTTTGTAAGTCAAAATTCTGGTACTCATCATATTCCCCTGAATCCTGACCGGTAAGCATCTCTTCATCGGACGGAACCGTTTTGTTTCGTTTCCTCAGAAAGTCCAAAGCAGTATTCACTTCAATTCGGTAGAACCATGTTTTTATGTAATCCGGTTCCTTTAGTGATTTTTTTGAGGAAAAGGCCTTGGTTATAGACTCCTGAACAACATCCTGTGCATCGTATGAATTTTTTACTATACTATAAGCCAACCGGTAATGGCTATCCTGATATTTCATTACATAGTCCGCAATTTGCATTTCAATTGTTTTCTTTCCCATTCGTGCGAACCGCTCCCTCCTGTTGTTTTGATACGTATCAACTTGTTTACTTCTATTAGACGCTGCTGATTGGTAAAAAGTTTTCGAAAATTTAAAAAAATTTAAATATTATCATGAGACATCAAAAAGCCTGCATAGCGGATTTGCTTCGCGCCATGCAGGCTTTTTCTTCATTCAAATTATTTCTGTTCTTCTCCAGCATAATCAATCTGTATTGCCGCCAATATCGCAGCAGCTTTCGCGGACCACCAAGGCAGTCGGGATAACGATTTTTTTGGAGACCGTGCGTTGCATGCTGATTTTTTCGCGAATAAGGGCGACCGCCGTTTCACCCATCAGATCAACATGCGTCTTGATGGTCGTAAGCGGCGGAAGCATAAACTGTGCGGTGGGAATATCGTTGAATCCGACAACGCTGATATCTTCCGGAATCCGCAGGGAATTTTCGTAAATTGCTTTATAGCAACCCACGGCAACCGAATCATTAATCGCAAAAACCGCGGTTACCCCTTGCTTTTTTTGCAACAGTTCGCTCATCATGTGATAGCCGTCCTTCGGCGTGTAGCCTCCCGCCATCACAAGCTCCTCGGAAAAGCAATCGTGGTTCCGCATAAAAAGCTCATATTCCCTTTCACGGAAATCGACAGCTTCCTCCCCGGGCAGGTTCCCGCCCAGAAACGCAATTTTCCGGTGTCCAAGGTCGTAAAGATAATTCATGACTTTGCGGGCACCCTTTTCAAGGTTGATCACAACGGAGTCAAAAGAGTCTTCGTCCGGTGAGCAGTCGGCAAAAACGACCGGCTTATTGGCTTGCCGAATCATCTTCACTTCGTCTTTATGAAATGTTCCGAGCGCGATAATACCGTCAATCCCTTTCAGCTTCTCCAGATTTTGGGAAAGCGAAAGGTGTACAACGCTTTCTTTGCCATCCTGAATCGTTTTTTCAATTGCAACACGGGCCGATAAATAATAAATATCCTCCAATTCCTCTTCCAGAGAGTAGGAATAAATCAACCCGATTTTCTGTTTTCTCTTTTTTTTATGCTGAATGGGAGTATATTCCAGTTCCTGTGCCGCTTCGAAAATGCGTTTTCTGGTATCATCCGTCACATTGATGGTTTCGTCATAATTCAGCACCCTTGAAACGGTTCCAATTGAAACGCCGGCCCGTTCAGCGACATCTTTTATTAAAGCCATAAGTTACTCTCTGCCTCCATCTTGACCCAATACGTTTTCTTTAGGCCTACTTCTATTTAAAAACGGTAGCTTGGTTTCCACAATCAATACTGCCGCAATAATCATGAGACATCCGAGAACCGTCCGGAAGGTCAGCGCTTCTCCTAAAAACAGCACGGAAGCCAGAGACCCGAAAACCGACTCACTAGATAATATTATCGCAGCCCTCGTGGAGGTTGTCAATGTCTGGGATACGTTCTGCAGCAGGAACGCTACGCCGGTGCTGAGCACCCCAAGATAAAGGAGGGCGAACACGCCGTTGACGCCAATGGAACTCTGCCCACCCGGGAAGAGAAGTATCATCGGAACCGAAAAAACGCATGCAAAAGCAAACTGTATAATTGTGAGTAAAACAGCATCACATGTTTTCACAAAAATGCCAACGCAATAAATATGGAAGGCAAAACAAAGCGCGCAAAGCAGCGTCAGCACATCCCCTATGTTAACGGTAAACGCGCCGTTGAGCATCAGTACGCCCGCGCCTGCAGCGGCGAGGAATCCTCCGGCGATCCCATAGACATCGATTTTTTCATGAAAAAAAGCCAAACCGATAAACGGCACCATTACGACATTGATCGCTGTTAAAAAAGCGTTTTTTGACGCAGTAGTGTATTGCAAGCCCATGGTTTGCAAAGTAAACGCTGCACAAAGAAAGAATCCCAACAGCATACCGGAGAGCAAAATCCTTGAATTCAAATTTTTGAAATGCTTGTGGTATACTGCGGAAAGCAAAAGCGCGCCAATGAAAAAACGAATTCCGGTAATTTGGTAAGGCGTAAGGTTCGTTTCCAAGGCTGCTTTCGAGGCGGCAAATCCCCCGCCCCAAATCATCGCGGTTACAAGCAAACCGAGTTCTCCCTTATATTTCTTCAAATCCATTCATTCCAATCCGAAATATCCCTTAAATAAAGCAGACAGACACTCGCCGTCCAAGCAAAGGCCGGATCGCAGTTTCCGCAGCCTGTAAGCGGATCAAAATTTTCAGACATGCCACTCTTTTCAATGGCCGACAAAAATCGCTGCTCATACGTTTTCGCTAAATCAAGCCTTCCAAGCTGCTTAAGCGCATCGGTAACAAGATACATAACCGGCGCCCAAACCGGTCCCAGCCAGTACCCGTCCTGCCGGTAATAGGGACTGGATACTTCCTCCGTCGCAAGGCCGTATGGCGTCAAGAAGCGATTTTCGAGCGAATCCAGCAGCTTCTCTATCGCTGCGCCGGGCAGCCTGTTTCCGAGGATAACGGGGAGACACAAAAGCAGACTGCTTCGGCACTCTAAAGGTTCCCCCTGCACTCTTGCAAAAAAGCCATCGCTGTCGCTGAGCCTTTCCAAAAGCATTCCGGTCCACTGCTGTGCCCGTTCATGCCACTCGCCGGCGGCTTTTCTGTCCCCGAGCTTTTCCGCCATCGAAGCGAGCGAATCCGCCTGCCGGATTAAATGGGCGGTAAGGTCCGGCGCCTCCAAAGGAACTCCCTTTCCAAAAACCGAGGCATTATCCCATCCGGAATCATTGCCGTGAGTATAAAAGAACAGGCCGTCCACCTTTCGATAATCCATCCAAAACCGGGTGTTGCGTTCAACGGTGCGATAGAGCTGTTCGACCACCTCTCTTCTTTTAAAGAAAGGATGGATGGATTGCAGCTTTTCGCATGTCCAACCGAAAACAGGCGGCTTCACACAGCTATAAGAGGAAAACCGATCGTTGACGAAATCCGGGTAAGCGCCGGACGCATCCTGATGATCCGCAAACAACAGCAACTGGTCCAGCGCCAGTTCAGGGTAGCTGCCCGCCACCGCCAACGCGCAGAAGCAGTTGTCCCAGCTCCACGCGTTCGCCATAACATTCTTGGAGGAATACATGGCGGGGCGGGTCAGATTGCTTTCCGCGCCCACCACACAGGACCATGCGATATAGGCTGCAAGCTCTGCCATTTCTCCACCGCCCAGTACATTCATACTGCTGAGCCAGCAGGCATACGACCGATCGGTTTCCTGCCTGGCCTGCCGATAATCCGTGTGCGGACTGTGTCCGCACACTACCCTGTATCCGGTAATCGCAAGCTCAAAGTAGTTTCCCGAAGGGGTGATTTCAAAAACAGGCGATATGCCGTCCTCCTGCTTCTTTACAAGGATCGTGCCGCCCACACAGTCGAACCGATATTTATAATCCTTCTTATAAGAAATAAACTCCCATCCTCCATCGGGAAGCGGAAGAACGGTGTCGTAGCGCGTCGGCTCTTTCGTAAGCAGGCGCAAGCCTGTGTTTGTTCCGTAGATGTTCACGGTATCCGGTGTTCCGAAGCAGACTTCGACTTTTCCTTCTCCCGCGCTGAGCGTGAGGAAGGTTGGCTCCGCCCGCACCGCTGTTTTTGCCTTTTCGTTTTCTCCCGGGATTTCCAGCGTAAAAAGCTTATCCGGGCATTCATCCCCGCCATGCAGATCGCGAAGGATAACCTCCCCGCTCTCTGCATCCTGGGATATAGCAAAATAAGAACCGAACCGGCTCATTGGCACTTTCGTTAAATCAATCATTCTTTCTCACCTATTGCTTCTCACAGAGACATGAGTTCGTAAAGATCATCGCCGAAGCGGTAAGGCACAATTTCAAATGTCAGTTCAAACGGTTCCGGCTTCAGCAGGTAAGGCGGCAACTGCGCCTGACCGCAGCTTTCGCTGCCAAGACCGTTCTGCCGGTAATCAATATTGAGAATCGTTTGATCTGCCGTCTGGATTTCATTGCAGTGGCGCGCTTTCTCTAGTGCTTCCTTCGTATAGTTATGTACCGTAAAGTCGAAGGTATCCTTTGCCTTAAACAGTACCGCATTGTCCGGTGATTCAAGGGTCACCCAGTATACGTCGCTCCGGTTCCCGTTTTCCTGCGGACGGGTATACGGCGTATGCATGGAAGCCACCGTATTCCGGTAAAGGCCGAACAGAGCAGAGGTTTTGCTGTCCGGATAAGATTCCCCTGGACCGCGCCCAAGCCATGTTACCAAATCATAGGAGCGCGGCAGCTGCATTTCCACGCCGATGCGCGGAATACTCTGCGGGGCGTCAAACTGAAGCCCTTTTGGTTCCCCATACACATGCAGCAAAATGCTGTTCTGATAGATGGTATATTCATATACGGCGGAAAATCCCCAAGCCTGACTCGGTGCCCCGACTCTTACATGAAAGGCTACCGAAACACAGTCGTCCTTATCTACAACCGTATAACTGCGGACACTTTCCTGCATCTGGTCAAGGAAATATTTGTTTTTCCAATTATCCTTTACATACATGTCGTTGTCAATCGGGGCACGCCAAAAGCACAGTTTCGGCCCGCGTGTCAACACTGGGCGGCCGTTTGCGGAATATTCCAGAAGGGTTCCCTTTAACACATCAAAGGTTATCTGATAGCCTGCTCCGGTAAAGCTTAGCTTACTGCCCTCCCGGATCCTTTTCGGTGCTCGAAAAGCGGGGCGCTGCGCGCAAGCCGGAAGGAATACCGGAAGTTCAAATTGCGCGTTTGCCGTTTCATGCCCGCAGGGGGCATAAGGAAAGTCCCTGCTCAGCACATAAGAGAAATTCAACCAGTAATGCCTTCCCGGTTTCGGATGAACAGCATGGAAGGGTACGGTAATCCGGCGGGTTTCCCCGGCATGAATGCCCTCAAGCGGAAGCTTGCCTTTTTCAAGGGTCTGCCCGTCGCAAGCAACGCTCCAGCGCAGCTCAAGATGGGATAAATCCATAAAATCATACAGGTTGGTAATGTCAAACAGGCCTTTTGAAAGATCGGCCGCTTCGGTTTTCACCGGTTCAATGACCTTGCGGTATTCCTTCATTCCCGGGGACTCCGTACGGTCGGAAAACAACAGGCCGTCAAGACAGAAATTCCCGTTGTTTGGCTTGTCGCCAAAATCGCCGCCGTAGGCGAAATATTCGCTGCCATTCTCCGCCTTCTGCCGGATGCCGTGCTCGCAGAATTCCCAGATAAAGCCGCCCTGCAATTTTCTGTATTTGCGGAAGGCCTGCTGATATTCTGCAAGACCTCCCGGCCCATTGCCCATGGCGTGGCCGTATTCACACAGAATATGCGGCTTTTCCAGCAGCTCATCCTTTCCAATTTCATGCAGCTTATCCAGCTTTGTATACATTGTGCTGTAAACGTCAGAAATCAATGTATCAGCGTCCCCTTCGTAATGAATCGGACGCGTGTCGTCAATGCGACGGATCGCCTCTTTCATCGCGATAAAATTGCTTCCGAAGCTCGACTCGTTCCCCAGCGACCACATTAGGACACAGGGATTGTTTTTGTCGCGTTCCACCATGCGAACCGCACGGTCCACGTAAGCCTTTTCCCATTCCTTGCTGTTGCTGAGCCAGTTGTATTTTCCCGTCAGCTCAAAGCCATGGCACTCCAGATCAGCTTCCTCGATCACATACAATCCGTATTTGCTACAAAGGTGGTAAAAATACGGATCATTTGGATAGTGGGAAGAACGTACAGCATTGATATTATTGCGTTTCATAATCAGCACGTCCTCCAGAAGCTGCTCGCGGGTCAAAGCCTTTCCGGTGTCACAGCAGAAATCATGCCGGTTGACTCCGTTAAAGAGGATGGCACGTCCGTTCAAAAGAAGATTGCCGTCTTTTATTTCGACTTTGCGGAACCCGACGTCGGTGCGAACGACTTCCATTAACTCCGAACCGCTTCTTACTTCGATTTGAAGTTGATACAAATGCGGGGTTTCCGCGCTCCATAAAAGCGGATGTTCCACCGGAGAATTCAAGAGGATATGGATTCCCCTTTCTTTGGGAACTCCATTTCCGTTCAGGACGGCGACTGTCTGCCCATATTCATCCATTAACCTGCAATGCAATTCAACAGGAAGATGGCTTTCCTGATAATCGGAGCAAAGTACGTCGATTTGCAGCATGGCCTCGTCGAACCCATTCTCAAACTCTGTGCGCACGAAAAGGTCATCCACGCAAATATATGGCTCATTGATAAGCTCCACATCCTTAAATATCCCGCTAAGCCACCACATATCCTGATCTTCCAGATAGCTTCCGTCCGACCACTGGATAACACGTACGGTAATCTCATTCTCCCCGGGATGTACAAGAGACGTGATCTCGAACTCGGAAGTCAAATAACTTCCTTTGCTGTAACCGACAAAACTTCCGTTGACCCAGACGTGAAAACAGCTATCCACTCCACCAAAGCGCAGAACGGTTCTCCGTTTGCACCAATTCTCTTCAAGAGAAAATTTCCGCTTATAGATCCCCGTTGGATTTTCGGACGGCACAAACGGCGGATCAATCGGGAAAGGATAATACAAATCTGTATAATGCGGAGCGCCATACCCGTGCAACTGCCAACACGACGGCACCGGGATCGTGTCCATTTTGGAAGTATCATAATCCGCCCGGAAAAAATTTGCCGGAGAATGCTCCGGGGATTCCAAATACAGGAATTTCCATTCCCCATTGAGGGAAAGAACGGATTCCTTGTTGGAAGCCGCGGCGGTTTCATCGCTATAAACAGCGTAATAAGCTCTCGGTTCCCTGCGGTTAATCCCGATAAGTCCTACATTTTCCCAATCCTTCTTTTGTTCCTGCATACATTCATAAACCTCCATATAAATTCCAAACTGCCCTCTTCGTTTATTCCTTAATCGCACCGCTCATTCCTTCTATAATATATTTCTGGGCAAATCCGAACGCAATGAGAGGAGGTATTACCATAACAACTGTAATCGCCATTGTTGGGACAATCTGCTGCGTATGTACACCCTTAAATGCTGCCAGCCCAAGGGCAAGCGTGTACTTGCTGCGATCATTTAAGAAAACCAAGGGTCCAAGATAGTCATTCCAGACCGTAATAATATTCAGCACGCCGATTAAATTCAGAACCGGTCTCATAATGGGTAAGAAAATGCGGGTAAACACCTGAAATTCATTGGCGCCGTCAATTTTTGCCGCTTCCTCAAAATCCCGCGGAATACTGGTAAGGGACTGGTGAAGAAGGAAAATATAGTACGCGGAGCCAAAAAACGCGGGTACAATTAGTGGTTTCAGCGTATTGATCCAGCCGAAAATCTTAAACTCCATATAAAGGGGAATCGCTGTAACGTCCCATGGAAGCATCATTGTGCAAAGCAAAAGGGTAAAAAGCACTTTTTTGCCTTTGAAATTGAATCTGGCAAAGCCATATGCCACCATAGAACAGGACACAATCTGCCCGATTGTAGTCAAAACGGCAACAATCAGCGAATTGGCCAAATATGTGCCGAACGGCTGCGAATTCCAAGCTGCCTTAAAATTATCAAAATGCCAAACAGACGGGAAAAATTTCGGCGGAAAAGTATAGGCTTCCGCTTCCGACTTCAATGCGGTAAGAATCATCCAGACAAAAGGCAGCAAAAAGTAGAGAGAAAACGCCGTAAGCAGAATGTAAAATATGGTTTTTTCCAATTTACTTAATTTCACGATGTTTTACTCCTTTTCTTGTTTTTCCCCGCCGCGTTGTAAACCCAGACATCCGAAGATTTGAAAACAAGCGCTGTCAGCAAAAGGATGATCAGGAACATAAACCACGCGTTCGCGCAAGCGTAGCCGAGCCTGTTTTTAACGAACGCATTGTTGAAGACGTACAGCCCGTAAAAATAGGTGGATTTCATCGGCCCTCCGTTTGTGAGCAACAGCACCAGCGTAATTTCCTGCAAAGATGTGATAATAGACGTAACCAGGTTGAATAGGAGAGTCGGCGTAATTAGGGGCAGCGTAATGGAAAAGAAAGAGCGGACATTGGACGCGCCGTCAATATAGGCCGCTTCATAAAGGTCCTTTGAAATTGCTTTTATCGCCGTGTAGAAAATCAGCATCATGGTACCGACACCCCATGCACCTGCAATAACAATCGCAACGATTGCCCAAGAAGGGTTATTCAGCCAGTCCGGCCCGCTGATTCCGATAAAAGAAAGAATATAGTTAAACACACCATATTGTCCGTTAAGTATCCATCCCCAGATGATGGACACGGCAACGCCTGACACAACCGTAGGCAGATAGAAAATAACTCTGTACGCATAGACCCCGCGTACCGGTATGGAGATCATCACCGCCAGAATCAGCGCTATAATCAAATTGAACGGCACAAAAATCAGGGCAAATTTCAGCGTAATAAATAGTGATTTGTAAAACTGCGCGTCTTTCGTAAACATTGTTATATAGTTCTGAAATCCCACAAAAACCTTTTGACCAATCACAGGCCAGTTAAAGAAGCTCATGATCAGGGAAAAGAGAAGCGGCATCGCGGTAAAAATCAGAAACCCTATGATCCATGGCGAAATAAATATCCATGGGGTAAAATTGATCTTTTTCTTTTTGGTTAATTCTTTCATCTTTTTCTCCCGTTAAACTGCTTTCAATAGTTGCCGCCGGGCATGGCGCCTGTCAAAGATTCCATGCCCGACGATTGATTCCTTGAACCCGGAAAATAAGGGAGTTTTAGAAATTATTTGCAACATCGTTTAATGCATCTTTCGGGTTCTTATAGACGCTTGGATTAAACATCTGCTCAAATGCCTGTGTAAGGCTGTCAGAAAGATCGCTCCAATTCGAATACTTCAATAAAGTCGGCGTATAGTTTTTGCTCTCCTCCAACATGGTATAGAATTTGGAATAAATCGGATCGCTGGAAAAATTCTGCGATTCTGCTACGGATTTAAGTACAGGAAGCTCATAGCCGATGCGGGCCTTGTTTAGTTCCTCGCTCGTCCAGTATTTTGCAAATTCCCAAGCGGCTTCCTTGTTCTTGCAAGTCTTCGAAATTGCAACACCGGACGACCCAACCGCACTGACGGATTTCTGATTTGAGGAATAGCGGGGTAAAAGGGCTACTCCGAAGTTAACTTTTGCATTTTTCAAGGTATTAACCGACCAGGCACCCGTGATGTACATAGCTGTTTTGCCGGACTTAAATTCTGCTTCACCATAGTTACTGGAAGTAACCGAAATAGCCGAACCGTCCTTCAGCATATCCTGCATAACAGTAAACGCCTGTGCCGCCTTATCGCTGTTGAGATAGCCCTGAACGGTACCGTTTACACCGGTATAAGATGTTCCGTTTGACCACAGGAACATTTCATAATCGTACGGATCCGGTTTTGCAGGAACGGCGTAGCCATAGACCTTCTTTCCTTGATCGGTCAATTTTTTCGCCGCAGCATGTAAATCATCCCATGTCCAGTTGTCTGTCGGATACGCAACCTTTGCTTTATCGAACAGATCTTTATTGTAATACAGGACAAACGAGGTATATCCTACCGGAAGGCCCAGAATTTGCCCTTCCATAGAGTTGTAGTTCCAAAGAGTTTCGTAAAAATTGGATTTGTAGCTGTCGCCTTCTTTCTGAATATAGCTGTCCAAAGGTTCCAGCGCCTCTTTGTATTTCGGATAATTCCACATGTACATAACATCGGGCGCATCTCCGGCGCCTATGGCTGCAGAAATCTTCGTGTCGTACTGATCGCCGTAACCTTCAAAATTCACCTGAATGTTCGGGTGGGTTTTATTGAACTCATCGACCAGTTTTTGCTGCTGCTCAAAAGACTCAGCAGAGTCCCAAGATGAAAAACGGATGGTCACCTTTCCCGAAGAGCTTCCACCGTTTGTATTTGCGCCCCCGCTCTCGGTATTGGGTGAACTGCCGCACCCTGCCATGAGCGTCAATAGTATACTGAGGGACAGAATAATTGAAACGACCTTTTTCATAATACAACCTCCTGCGTGTAATTTTTGATTGATTGAATTGTATCATGGTTTAATAAAAATTTCAATATTTTTCTTAATTTTTACGCGTTTTTTACTTATATTTTTACGGTAAAATCTTTTACAGAATGAATTTTCCCATTTTCTGCGCTGATTTTTTTAGTTGTAAAATAAAACTATTTTACTTATATTTTACTACAAAGTCTTTCGCAGCCAATGGAGCCGACCGCAATACCAATATAGAAATATGTATAATCCGCTGTAAAACTTCATTGTTGACGAATCTCAAAAAACAGATGGGGCAGTAAAAAACCCGCCCCATTTCCGCAAATTGATACATCTTCAGCTACATTAATAAAAATTTTATCAAAAAGAAGGAGAGAATGATAATAAACGCTGCAAGCCCCAGATAGAATAAGCTTTGAACGCTATCATAGTGTTCTTTTTCATTTATTTTCATCGTCTGGATATGTCTAACCCCATCTTTTATTTTTTTCATGATAATTATAGTAATTGGAAGGACAGCCGCGATGAAGCCGATTAGAAGCTCCCACATTGTAGAATCCCACATATTTTGATATTGCGCATCCGGATAGACTACACCCGAAAAGACCAAGAGTACAATGCTGATGGGGATAATCATTTTTTTGTAATCCTTCAGCTCTAATATTTGTGTAAATCCCACCAGCCCTGCGTAAAAATAGACGGAAACTTTTATAAACTCGGAACACATCCAGGAAAAGGTCACAATCCCTTCCACTCTGGTAATGACAGAAACATCAATTTCTTTTGAAATCAGGTAAGTAGGGTAGTTTGTCTGCGCCGTTATTGTGGCACCTAAAATCAAAATAGACATAATCGTGCATAAAAAGTTCAGAAACGACGCCCAGTAATAACCGTAAAAAAACGACTTCCGGGTTTTCTGGATATCTTCAACATTTATGGGACAAAACATCATAAAAACAATAAGCGGCCATGCTACATAACTGTTCAGATACAGGCAGCCTTTAAGAATCGGAATTATCCCATTTTCAGCAACAGGGAATAGGTTTTCCTTTTTGACATTGGGAAGATCCAGTATAATAACAAGAAGGACAAGAAAAGTAATTATATAAAAAAAAATTTCAGAAGTACGGGCAATACATTCCAGGCCATACATTAATCCTATTGCCATGGCAATGATTAAAAACGTATTAAAGGCGTATAAAGGCGTTTCCGTCATATATTCTGTTTTCATAAAATTCCCTATATAAAAAACAACCTGAGATACACTTAAAAAACATACAAAAACAATGTATGCGGACAGAATCGTTCCCAGCCATTTACCGAAAACATCCTGTAAGATTCCCACCAGCGTTTTTCCGGGAAATAATTTTGCCAAATAAAAATAAATCAACAGAAAAGGAAAGCCCATCAATGGTGTAATCAGTGCAACGATCCAGGCGTCCTGAGCGGCATACTCCGCGACGCCCGAAATTATAGAAAGGATGGTTGTCCCAATGGTATAATCCGCAACCAATGAAAAAACCTGGTGGTTATTTATTTTTACTTTGTCCAATTATATCACTCCAAAACGCCTTTTAGCATGGCAACAAACGGTGAATTAACCGCAACAACAACATCTGCAGGATTGGGAAGATCTGCCCCATTCGCTTTTAAGATCGTAAGCATGACACCAAGGAATAGTATAATTACATAAACAGCCATTTCCTTGTATGATTTTTGTCGTTTCATCTCCGGTATATCACGAATCGATAGAAAAATCGCCAGAAGGATTACAAATACCATACAGGCAACTTTCATTTTTTGCTTCCTCCTTTAAAAAAGGTATTTCCTAACGTACCTGTTCTTTGGATTTCATAGTCAATCTTCAAGTCTACCGGAACTTGCTTATACTCTTCGCTCCAATTCTCTTTAACAGTTTTCCAGTAGCTGGGGTATTTCCGATGGATTAGTTCCCCAAAGCCAAAAATGTCGCTGCCGTACTCTTTTGTGTGTGCAAGCGATTTCAGGCATTGCTTTTTTAATTTTTTCTCACATAGCATTTCGATTTTTCGCAGATTTTCTACCTTTGAAATATCTAATGTTCCCGTTACATTTTCAATGTTGCTTCGAAATTTTAAAGATACATGGATGACCGGCTTTCCATTTACCAATTCCACATTCCGATCCGCTTCCATATTGGTTATCTCTGTTGTTATTTTTCCAATTTCTGGGGCTTCAACATAGCCTACGGTATCCCAAACATTTCCCATCAAATAATTGTATCCCTTGCACTCATCCTCATCTAGCCACCCCGCAAATTTATCCCCTTTAAAAAACGCCAGATTTCTTACTCGAATCGGGTCATCCTCCATTTTCTCCAATTCACCTAGGGTATCTCTACCCGGACGACGGGAGGTAATTTCCACCCCTGTAACCACCGCCTCCTTTCCATCCGATATAATGGAATTAATTAATTCAATTATTTTTACGGACTTACTTCCCGCCCAGATTTGATCCGATGACTTTATGGAGGAAAACAGGTTGTTCGAGGGGTTTGCATCCAGTTTGGACTGAGTTCTCAGGATTTGATTCGCTGTGGAATCGTAAGCAACGGTAAAATAAATATCCGTTCGAAACTGATGCTCGCGTGAAAAAAAATCCAAAGCCGGACCAATCCCCTCCTTGGCAAACTCTTCCCCGAATATAACGGTCTGAAGATGGGTAACATTAATCTTTCTGGGACTTTGGGTAATCATTCTTCGCACCATTTCCATAATATCTTTCCCCTCTTGCGTATAAATGATAACGTACGTTTCATTTACTGTCTTTTGGGAAGCGATCGCCCTTGGATTAAACACCTGTACGGTCATAAGAATACCCTTATCGGTTTTATCAAGTCCCAAGGAGGTGGCAAAAGCCAACGTATTCAATTCCCGGCTGTTCCAACACCCGGTCAAGCCCAAACACAATGCAACCGAAAGAAGAATAGCAAATATTTTTTTTAATTTCATAAATGTCTCCCCCGGTACCCGGTTCAAAAAATTTCCTGATCCTTTCTTTTATCTGTTAAAGGCGGGTCTATTTGCACCCTGACGGACTCGGCGCCAACCATGACATGCGGCCGGTATTTCATTTTCCACATTGGAAAACGAACTACTGCATCTCTATTTCCAATTGCCTCTGCAGGCGCAAATGGAGTCAAATAAGGAACCCCAAAGGATTTTAGCTTGCTTAAGTGCAGGATTAATATAACAAAACAAATAAAAATGCCAAACAAGCCAAAACAAGCGGACAAAATCATAAAAGCAAATCGGATTAACCGGATCGCATTAGACAATTCATAATTCGGGATAGCAAAACTGGCGATGGCTGTAATGGATACAATAATCACGATAAAAGCGGATATGATTCCAGCCTGAACTGCAGCCTGGCCAAGGACCAATGCGCCGACAATTGAAATTGCGGAGCCGACCGCCCTGGGCATCCGAATGCCCGCTTCTCGCAGGATTTCAAAAATAATTTCCATCAGAAAAGCTTCCGCAAAAGCGGGAAACGGAACGCCCTCTCGCTGCGCCGCTATACTGACCAGTAAAGTAGTGGGTATCATTTCCTGATGAAACGTAGTCAAAGCAATATATAATGCCGGAACAACCAAAGTAAGCAGTAAGGCAAGGTACCGCACAAAACGGATAAAGGAAGAAATAATATAATGGTGGTAATAATCCTCACTCACCTGTAGAAAATCAATAAATAAAGCTGGAACCGTTAACGCATAGGGCGAACCCTCCACAAAAATCGCCACTTTCCCTTCCAGCAGGTTTGCCGATACCGTATCCGGCCTTTCAGAATTGAGGAATTCGGGAAAGACGGAATTCGGATCATCCTTAATGTATTCCTCAATATATCCGCTGTCGAGAATACTGTCCACCTTAATCTTATTCAGCCTTGCCCGGAGCTCGTTCAGGATTTCTTCTTTTGCTATTCCTTCCAGATATAAAATCGCAATCTTGGTCTTAGTTTTCTCCCCAAGGGACATTTTTTCGATTTTGAGGGATTTATCCTTGACAATTCTTCGGATTCGCGAGATATTTGTATTTAAATTTTCCGTAAATGCTTCTTTAGGCCCACGGATAACCGTTTGCGAGGTTGTTTCCCCTATTGCCCTGCCTTCTGTCCCGCTGGTATATAGAAGCAAAAATTGGTTCATCCCGTCCACCAGCAGGATGGTATTGCCGGACAGCACTTCGTCGTACAGGGTTTCGATGTCGGCCTTTACGGAAACCTTCACCTGGCACAACAGGGAGGTTTTTAATTTTACAAAGCAGTCTTCGACTGACAGCCCGTCCCATGTTTCCGACAGGATCGTTTCGTTCAACTCGACGGATAAGCTGTTCAGTTTACTTTTATCCGCCATTTCATTTATATAAACAACCGCACATTTCAAAATGCGCTGATCCGATAGAATATTAAAAACACGGACAACAAAATCCAGATCGTTGCCGATTGTATTCTTTATTTGTCTTAAATTTTCTGAAATATTTGAAGAAAAACCACAGTACCTCAATTTCACTACCTCAAATGTCAGTTTATAGGACTAGTATTTCCTAATTTTATGGAATCATAAACAGTTGTAAATTGATTTATTTTGAATTATTATAATAAACAGCCCATTTACAAACCGGGTTCCGGTAAAATCCCCCCATGATGGCCTGCACACGGGCTTTTTCTCACAAAAACATTTCCCGGCTTCTCAAATTCTGTTAATCAAATTCATTATGAAATATTGACAAAATTTTAATATCATTTATACTGATAATAGTATTAAATAACGGAGCAGTATTTCACTTACAGGAGGAATCTTTTATGAACTATGCAATAACGATCGCACGAGGATATGGAAGCGGCGGCCGCCGCATCGGGCAGAAATTGGCCGATAAATTGAACATCGACTTTGTAGACAGGGAATTGCTGCAGCTTGCCTCAATTGAAAGCGGAATCAACGAAGCGCTTTTCGGCCAGGCCGACGAACGGGTGAAAAAATCGCTTCTGTTATTTAAAAACATCCGGAGAAGCAGCCATTTGGGCGATGTTCTGAAGCCAGAGCAAAACGGTTTCACTTCGGACGAAAACCTCTTTAATTATCAGGCAAAGGTTCTCCGCAGCCTGACGGAAAAGGAGTCCTTCGTCGTTATGGGCCGCGCCGCAGACTTTATCCTGAAGGATTATCCTAACGTATTGAGCGTAAATATTCAGGCGTCCCAAAAATTCTGTGTAAAAGCCGTTATGGATCTTATGGGATGTTCGGAAAAGGAAGCGGAATCCCGCATTGAAAAAATAGACCGCTATCGTGCAGAGTTCTACAAGTATTACACCGGAAGAAACTGGAACAACCCCGAAAACTTTGACCTTTGCTTAAATAGTGAACGGCTAGGGGACGATAACTGCATTCGCTTAATTATTGAATGCGCCAAGCTGAAATTCGGCCCGGACTTCAACAAAAGGGAAACGGAAGCTGAATAAATTACAACATTCCCGCGCAAGCGAAAGGAAATGCCCTCGAAGGGCATCCGGGTGCCATGCGCGGGCAAATGGAATTATCAAAATAGAAACGAAATAAAATAAAAAAGGGACATCGGCAGGCAATACACTTGCCCGCCGATGTCCCTTTTTGTCATGGTCTATTACCAGTCCACGCTGTCCTCAAAAAAGCTTACAAATCGCTGCGCCAAAGGGGACAGATACCGTTTTTTCTCCCAGATTACCGCCACTTGTGTCCGAAGCTTCTCATTTAAAATATCCTTGCAGATGAGCTGATCCGGATTCAGCACCTGCAAAGCGGATTTTGGTATAATTCCAATCCCGAAGCCCTTGCGCGCCCAGGTGTACGTTGTACGGGCATCGTCATTAAGACAACAGATAAAAGGGGTCAGCCCCTCCTCAGCAAAGGCTTCCTGAATCAGCGCTTCAAACCGCCGGTAAATAATCAGCGGCTTGTTTTTTAATTCCTCAAGCGTAATGCCGGATTCTCCTTGGCCGCAGGCAAGGTCTTTGGTCATAACCGCTGCCATTGGTTCCAAGGCAGAATAACGACAATGAAACCGATCATACTGGAAAGGTGTGCGCACAATACCTAAATCCACAATGCCTTTTTCCAGCATTTCAATAATCGCAAAGGTATTTCCCTCATGAATCTCAAACCGAATATCGGGGTAATGCTTCGCGAATTCCTGCATACGGAGATTCGGCACAACCCCGCCGGAGGAAGATACGGCCCCAAGCGACAGCACACCGTGCAGGCCCTTCCCGTAGTTTTCCACTTCACGCACCGCAGACGAAGTCATGCTCAGTATTTGTTCGGCACGTTTATACAAGAGCTTGCCCGCGTCGGTAAGCTCCGCATTACGGGGGCCACGCTTAATCAAGGTTACGCCGAGCTCCTGTTCCAGCAGACTAAGCTGATAGCTGAGCGGCGGCTGTGCAATATGCAGTTTTTTTGCGGCGGCGGTGATCTGCCGCTCTTCCGCAATCGCCATAAAATATTTCAACTGTTTTAAATTCATACCCCTTCCCCCTAAAACTGATTCCATACATTTTTTATATATATTACCACAAAAACAAGTATTTTTCATATGGATCCGTCTGGATTATAATAAATCCAGAAAGTGATGGAGGGATTGCGCTTGCTTAGACTTGCGATGTACTTAAAAAAATATAAAAAAGAATGCATTATCGGGCCCATATTTAAATTTATGGAAGCCATTTTCGAACTTCTTCTGCCTACGATAATGGCTTCGATGATTAACAACGGCGTCGGACAGCGCGATACCGGGTATGTTTTAAGAACAGGCGGCCTGATGGCCGGTATGGCGCTCTGCGGCTACGGCTGCGCGCTGGTCTGCCAGTTCCTGGCCTCCCGTGCGTCCCAAGGGTTCGGGACGGATTTGCGCAATGCGGTGTTTGAACATATTTTGTCTTTTTCCTATTTGCAGGCGGATCACTTCGGCACACCTACGCTCACGAACCGGATCACAAACGATATCAACCAGCTGCAGCAAATGGTTGCCATGATGATCCGCCTAATGATCCGGGCACCGTTTATCTGTATCGGGTCGATTATTATGTCCTTCTTTCTGGACTATCAGCTCGCCCTTATTTTGCTGGCCGCAACGCCAGTTTTGGCCGCGATCATTTATTTCATTACAAAAAATGCTTCTCCGCTCTACCGTTCCTATCAAAAAAAGCTAGACGGGCTTGCCGTCATCCTCCGGGAAAATTTATCCGGAATCCGCGTTATCCGCGCTTTTTCAAAAACCCAAGTGGAAACAAAACGCTTTCGCACGGCGAACAACGATCTGATGGATAACGGCCTTGCAATCGGACGCATTTCTTCGCTGTTCAATCCTCTTACCTCCATGGCCGTCAATTTCATTATCGTCGTAATCCTTTGGCAGGGAAACATCCATATCCGCACAGGACGGCTTTCCCAGGGACAGATCATCGCGTTTATCAATTATGCCAACCAAATTCTGCTCGCCCTGATGGTCGTATCCAATTTAATTATCCTTCTTACAAAATCCATCGCGTCTGCCGCAAGGATCAATGAAATCATGGACGTTCAGCCGGACATGGAGAATCCGGCGGAGAGCGTCAAGGAGGATCCTTCCGCACCCGCGGTGGAGTTCTGCGGCGTTTCCTTCGGGTATAATCCAACCGGGGACCGCGCGCTGGAACACATCGACGTAACCATCCACAGAGGGGAAACCGTTGGAATCATCGGCGGCACCGGCTCGGGGAAATCCACGTTTGTAAACCTGATCGCCCGGTTTTACGATGCAACGTCCGGCGTCATCCTTGTGGACGGAATCCCGGTTAAGCAGTATCCGATTGCCCAGCTGCGCGGAAAGATCGGTTTTGTACCGCAGCACGCGCTCCTCTTTTCCGGCACCATAACGGAAAACATCCGCTGGGGCAATGAAAAGGCGGATATGCAAGCGGTGCGGGCCGCCGCCGTAACCGCGCAGGCAGATGAATTTATCCAGACCCTCCCGCAGGGATACGATTTTCCCATACAGCGCGGCGGAAGCAATCTTTCCGGCGGACAGCGCCAAAGGCTGACCATCGCCCGGGCTCTGGTTTCCAATCCGGAAATCCTCATCCTAGACGACGCTTCCAGCGCGCTTGATTTTCTTACGGAAGCCAAAATGCGCAAGGCAATCCGAAAAAACAGCCGCACACAAACCGTCCTGCTGGTATCGCAGCGCGTAGGGGCCGTAAAGGACGCGGACCGGATCCTTGTATTTGAGGACGGTAAAATCGTTGGAAACGGCCCTCACAGCGAACTCTTTCAAAACTGCGCTGTCTATCGGGAAATCTGTTTGTCACAGCTTTCCAGCGAGGAGGCTTTGCAATGAAACAAACCATTCGAAGAATTTTGGAGTATGTGGGCGAATACAAAAAGCTGATTTTTTTCTCCGCCTTCAGCGCGCTGATCAGCGTAACCGGTATGCTGTTCGCCCCGCTCATCATCGGCCGCGCCATAGACGATATGGCCGCGGGGAACGGCGCCAAAGAGGTCTTTTACTCCCTTTGCCTTTTGCTGGCCGTTTACCTGTGCAACAGCTTTTTCCTTTGGCTGCTGAATTACCTAACCAACCGTATCTCCTACTATACGGTAAACCGGCTTCGGGAATCGCTTTTTGACAAACTCTCGGTTCTACCGCTCAAATTTTACGACCAAAACGCCCATGGGGACACCATCAGCCGTTTTATCAACGACGCGGACACCGTTTCGGACGGTTTGCTACAAGGCTTTATGGCGCTGCTGCAAGGAATCGTAACCATCCTGGGATCCATTGTGTTCATGCTTTACCTGAATCCGGCCATGACCGTGATTGTTGTGCTTTCCGCTCCGGCCTCCTTCTTTACCGCGCGGTTCATTACGAATCGGTCGCAGAACCTTTTCCGCGAACAGGCAAAATACCTGGGGGATCTGAACGGGTATGCGGAAGAAATGATTGAGGGACAGAAAATCGTAAAAGCCTTTTTGTATGACAAAAGGGCCATCGAGCAATTCCGGAAGATTAACGCCGGACTATATGAAGCCGGCGTAAAATCGCAGTTTATCTCATCGCTGTCCAACCCGTCAACCCGTGTGATCAATAATCTCGCTTACACGGTAGTAGGCGTTTGCGGCAGTATTGCGGCTATTTACGGGCACCTTACAGCGGGGGGCATTTCCAGCTTCCTGATTTTCACGGTGATTTTTGCAAAGCCATTCAATGATATTACAAACGTACTCACGCAGATGCAGTCCGCCGTTGCGTCCGCCCAGCGTATTTTTCATATTCTGGATTTGCCGCCGGAGCCGCCCAGCGCACCCAACGCGGTTTCCCTGGAATCGTGCGGCGGACATGTGGAATTTGAACATGTTTCCTTTGCCTATCAGCCAGGGCAGCATCTGATTGAAGATTTCAATCTGGATGTGAAGCCGGGCAGCAGCATAGCGATAGTGGGAAAAACCGGCGCCGGAAAGACAACTCTGGTAAACCTGCTGATGCGGTTTTATGATGTAGACAAGGGCAGCATTCGTATTGACGGAACCGATATCCGTAACCTGACCCGCAGCAGCCTTCGGGCGAGGTTCGGCATGGTCCTGCAGGACACCTGGCTTTTTGACGGCACGATCCGCGACAATATCGCATATGCGAAGCCCAACGCTTCCATGCAGGAAATCGTCGCGGCGGCAAAAGAAGCCGGCGCCGACAGCTTTATCCGAAAACTTGAGAAAGGGTACGATACGGAAATCTCGGCGGACGGCGAAAATATTTCGGAGGGGCAAAAACAGCTGCTTACCATCGCCCGCGTAATGCTGGCCAACCCGCCCATGCTGATTCTGGACGAAGCCACGAGCAATATCGATACCTACACCGAAATGAAAATCCAGAAGGCTTTTACCCGACTTACAGCGGGCCGGACCAGCTTTGTCATCGCTCATCGGCTTTCCACCATCCGGAACGCGGCCTTAATTCTCGTTATGCATCAAGGCCGTATCGTCGAAAGCGGCACCCATGAAGAACTGCTGAAAAAAAAAGGCTATTATGCAGATCTTTACTGCAGTCAGTTTTCTTCTTAGAAATATAGTAACAAAATTCTCCATTTACAGACAAAATACAGCGTTATATAATAAATATATAACCAAGATGCAAGGAGGATAAAAATGGCTCAGTATATAAACAGACTTAAGGTACCGGACAACGGAACCATCCGCCATATCGTCGGTTTCGGGCAGGGTGACCCCGGTTACGATGTACTGGAAACAAAATCAAGGGATAATGTGCCTTGTGTGGTCTTTTATTATTTGAAGGACGGGAAAAAATGCAGCGTTTCCGTCACAAAATATCAGGGAAAATACTATGTGGAATACAACTCCTACAATGATGTTAATTCTTTAATAAGCAACCAGAACCGGGAATCTACGCTTCGAAATGTATCAAGGGAATATTTAATGGAAACGGTTATGGCTTACAGAGCTTACCGCATGCTGTACAATGAATACCACGGCTTCCGGGATGATATTGCCGACGCGCTGGACAGCGGGCTTGAGTGCGTCTACTTAGGAAGACTTGGAAAGGATCGAGAGCATTTGATAAACCTGCTGGAACGCTCCGGATTCCACATTGAATCAATTGATTTTGATTTGATTAAAACAAAGGAAGGAATCTGTTTGGCTTCTGACGGTCAATGCTTTAATAAAGACGAAATCATACCGTAATATACAAAAACGGAGAACAGATCGTCCTGTTCTCCGTTTTTCTTACTCCGCATCTTTTCTATAATTCTCTTTTTCAAGAAAGCAACTGGGTTCACCGACTCACGCCTGAATAACATAAAAAGCTGCTGTTGCCCGGAATCCGGGAAACAGCAGAATGTATTTTCCCTATTTCTGTTTACGAAATGCCTGAGCGCAATGGCAACAGTCACCACTACATCCTCCGCACCCGGCGCATCCCCCGTTTTTCCGGGTTTTGTGAAGATAACAGATTGCCCTTACAAACAAAATTCCTAGAATAGCACAAATAATAATTGTTGCCGCGTTTGCTGCAAGCCATTGCAACATAATCAATCATACCTCTTTCCATATTTACTTATGCTGCCACTTCGGCGGAGAGGTTCTTCAGCCTGGCCTGCGGGTTCGGGCGGAACAAGAGGTAAAGCATTACCGCTAAAACAATCAGTGCGGCTACAGAGCCGGTTCCGAAGTTTACGCCGCCAAAGAGAAGGCCGCCGAACTGATGGATCATCAAAGCGACCGAATAGGCGAAGAACGTTTGATACCCCAAAGCGAACCAGGTCCATTGCGAGCTTGCCATTTCACGCTTCATCGCACCGATTGCCGCAAAGCAAGGGGCGCAGAAAAGATTGAATACCAGGAAGGAAAGCGCGGCCGAACCATAGGGGAACATAACCGCGATTTGCTTTAACAAACCGGCGTCATCCTCAGCAACATCGCCGCCTAAGCCAAACAGCACACCAAAGGTGCCCACAACGTTTTCCTTCGCCACAAGGCCGGAAACCGTAGCAACCGCCGCCTGCCAGTTGCCGAAGCCCAGCGGTGAGAATACCGGAGCAATAAATCGGCCGATCACCGCAAGCAAGCTGGCGTTTTCTTCGATCATACCGAAGCCGCCATCCGAAAATCCGAAGTTGGAAAGGAACCAGATCACACCGCAGGCCACAAAGATAACTGTTCCCGCTTTAATGACAAACGCTTTCCCGCGTTCCCACATGTGGATCAGCACGCCCTTTGGGGCGGGAACATGGTACTGTGGGAGCTCCATTACAAACGGCGCGGGGGCTCCGGCAAACATTCTGGTCTTTTTCAGCATAATACCGGAAATAACGATCGCAAAAATACCCATGAAATACATGGCGGGTGCAAGCCAGACAATATCCGGGAACATTGCGCCGCCAATCAGCGCAATAATCGGCAGTTTTGCGCTGCAGGGAATGGATGTCGTTGTCATAATTGTCATCCGGCGGTCTTTTTCGTTTTCGATGGTCTTTGTCGCCATAATTCCGGGCACTCCACAACCGGAGGAAATCAGCATCGGGATGAAGCTTTTTCCGGAAAGGCCGAATTTACGGAAAATACGGTCCATAATAAACGCCACACGGGCCATATAACCGCAATCTTCCAAAATTGAAAGGAAGAAAAACAGAATAAACATCTGCGGTACAAAACCGAGAACCGCGCCGACGCCACCGATAATTCCGTCTACCACCAATCCGTTCAGCCATTCGGCAGCCCCAATATTGGCCATCCAGCCGCTGACAGAAGGCTGTATCCATTCGCCGAACAAGGTATCGTTTGTCCAGTCGGTTACGATCGCGCCAAGCCATGAAATCGAAACATAATATACAATAAACATAACAAGAGTAAAGATCGGAAGGGCAAGCCAGCGGTTTGTTACGATCCGGTCGATTTTATCCGAAGTTGTCATTCTACTGTGCCTTTTGTAAACACATTTTTTCATCAGTTCCGCAATGTATATGTAACGTTCGTTTGTGATAATACTCTCACTATCGTCGTCCAGTTCTTTTTCCGCTTCCTGAACAATCGATTCCAGATTGTCTTTTATGTCCTGCGGCAAATTCAGGGCTTCCATTACTTTTGCGTCGCGCTCAAAGAGCTTGATCGCATACCACCGCTGTTGCTCGGAGGAAAATAACCCGGAAGTAAGCTTTGTGATTTCCTCCAAAGCGGTCTCCACGGATGCGCTGAAGCGATGCCGGGGCTCTGTTTTCTCTCTCGCCTTTGCCAGAGCAATTGCCATCTCCGCCGCCTGCATAGAGCCTTCGCCCTTCAAAGCGGAGGTTTCCACAACTTCGCAGCCCAGCGCGGCGCTCAGCGCCTGGGTATCGATTTTATCACCGTTTTTCTGAACCAAGTCAATCATGTTCAAGGCAAGAACAACCGGAATACCCAGTTCCACAACCTGCGTCGTCAAATATAGATTGCGTTCCAAATTCGTTGCGTCCACCAGGTTAATGATTGCATCCGGATTTTCATGCATCAGATAGTTACGGCTGACAACCTCCTCCAACGTATAGGGGGATAAAGAGTAAATACCGGGCAAGTCGGTAATAAAGACGCCTTTGTGTCCCTTCATTTTCCCTTCTTTCTTTTCAACCGTAACACCCGGCCAGTTTCCAACGTATTGGCTCGAACCTGTCAGGTCGTTAAACATCGTAGTTTTGCCGCAATTCGGATTACCGACTAAAGCAATTCTGAGTTTCATCTATTTTCCTCCTTATTGTTAGTTAGCTAAAGCTAACTAATGTATCCAAAAAATAGGGAAATCCACTATTCTGCAAGTAGAATATTTTCCGCTTCCGATTTCCGGATGGTAAGCTCATATCCTCGAACACTTACTTCGATCGGATCCCCCAAAGGGGCGACCTTGCGGATAAAAATTTCAGCGCCCTTCGTGATCCCCATGTCCATAATCCTGCGTTTCAGCGCACCTTCTCCGGTCAGTTTTCTGACCGTTACCGTTTGGCCACATTTTGCTTCTTTTAAGGTTTTCATGCTCTGCTTCCTCCCAATAATATTTTGCAGCGTATTAAACCGCATAAACACGGCTCGCCATTGCTTTACTAATTGCAACGCGGGTTCCTTTCACATTCACGATGAGATTCCCGCCCAATTCGGTTATTACGGTAACAGCAGCGTCCTCGACAAACCCAAGGCTTTCCAAAAAACGCCTTGTTTCGTCCTTCCCGCGAATGGAATGTACGGATACTTCTGTCCCCGGACGTACCATATTTAAAGGTATCATGCCTGAAATGGATGCGGAAGGGGGATTCTTCCCCTTATAAAGCGTATGCAGTACAGCCTGTTCTTCCGGCATTTCGATCACTCCTTTTAGTTAGCTCCGGCTAACTCTCGCCGTTTTTATATGGAGGTAAGCGTACACTAACCTCCGCTTATTACAGTTTACTCGTGCTAACTGGAAATGTCAAGCATTTGAGTAAAATTTTTTAAATTCCCCCGCAGCATGGAGTTTCGCACGAACAGAAAAACGCTCCCCACCGTGTGAGGAGCGTTTTTCCGCAGGCTTACTCTGCTGGAGCGAACGACGAGGCTCGAACTCGCTACCTCCACCTTGGCAAGGTGGCGCTCTACCAGATGAGCTACGTTCGCGTATTTGGTGCCTCCGGGCGGAATCGAACCACCGACACGGGGATTTTCAGTCCCCTGCTCTACCAACTGAGCTACAGAGGCATTTGGCGACTCGGATCGGGATCGAACCGACGACCTCTAGCGTGACAGGCTAGCGTTCTAACCAGCTGAACTACCGAGCCATTCCATGGTGGGAACAATAGGACTCGAACCTATGACCCCCTGCTTGTAAGGCAGGTGCTCTAACCAGCTGAGCTATACTCCCATAGTTTTTCAGCGGTATTTATAATTATACTATTTTTTTACACAATTGTCAATGCACCAACAAAATTTTTTCATATCCAACTTTAGAAAAAAGCCCGCTCTCAACATCTGCGTTTTAAGCGGGCCATATAGTAAATAGCTACACTTGAACGGCTCAGCCGTCTCCGCTCAGCGGAAATGCTCTGCATAGGGGATTACGCCACATACGCGGAAGCATGATGCGGTAGCTAATGCATCCAAAGCAAAAATCATCAACAGAAGCGGACGGCTTCTTTCAGATTTGCTGCATAAAAAAGTTTTCTCCAAACAGCATATTTTTTCGGATCGTCGATAAATTCACCATCCATATTCTCGAGAAACTGCCTAAGCCTATCATATACAGGCGTATAATCCGTTCCCCCTTGCGGAAGCAGGCATTCAAAGCCAAGGACTTTGTTGAAGCAAAGAAGCCCGTCTTCTGTTTTTCGGATGGAAAGCGGTATTTTATCGTGGTGGTACTGCTCAAGCCTTTTCGCAAGGCTCTCGCTGCCGATCCATTCCAATTCCGACGCGTACCCGCAGTAAATGCAGATAAAAAGCTCCGATGATACCAGATTGCGCCGGGTTCTTTTCCCGCAGGCGGGGCAGGTATGGAAAAGGCCGTTCGCGCTTACTTCAATTGGCGCCGGCAACCCTCTTTCCGGAAGCTTATACTTTAGTAATTTTACAAGAGCCCCGTATTGGTCGGCCGACAAGGCCTCTTCAGGCAGGAGCGGCAACTGGTCGTTTCTTCCCCCATTTGCCTCCATCACCACCTGCGAACGGTAATTTTCCGCGAAGCCTACTATTTTATTGGCCAGATGAAACAAATCCTCTTTATTCGGTGCCACGCAGATTCTGCCGTTTTCCTGAATTTCCCCGTTTTCCCCGCAAACGGTGTAATGCAATCCGCCGGGCATATTGCGAGCGACCCCCATTGTTGTCGCCACCGTTAAAGCGTCCCTTTGGCCGCATTCCATATTGATCATTAAATAGTATCTTCTTTCCCTTTTCACCAAACGGGCGGAGTGAAGCATACCGGGGTTTTCAAGGGTTTTCTTCAAGTCGGCATACTGCCTTTTCCCAAAAGCCAACGGGACGACGATATAGCTTCGCCTGCCGGGCTTAGGAATCAGCGGTGGCATACCCGCCCAAACGTATTTTAAACACAGGCCGCTTGCCCAGTTTCCGACCGGAATGCTTTCCTTTCTGTTCAAAAGGTACAGCTTTGCGTAAAACCGGTCTTTGAATTCATCATAAAGCAAACAGTAATTGCGGTTCATCGCATACCGTCCGAAATAGAGGGAACGCAGATTTCCCTTTTGGCTGATCAGCTTTGAGCAGCGATACGCAAAGATTTGCGGTGGAATCCGCACGCCGTCAAATTGACGGATACAGTCCGCAATCTCGGAAGCAAAACGGGTATCGTCCAGAAACAGGAGAGGATACCTCGCACTTGGATTTTTCCGCTTCTGAGCAATATAGGAAGCCGAAACGGCGGCGAATTCTATTTTCAAAGAATCCTTGAACGGCTGTACATCATAATCATTCAATTTTTTCGCTGTTTCTTTGTCGATCAAATTGAACAAGATCCGCTGTGTGATCGCACTTTTCGATTCAGCCAGTTCCTCAAGTTCCTTACGGTACCGATCCATCAGAAACTGGAAGGCCTGCGAATAGCGCAGGAGCGCCGTATCCATCAGCTCTTTTTTCTGTCTCGTCGGTTTATAGATTTGCAGCACCAATGTCTTAAACGTCATAACCGTATTCCTGTTTCAAAGCAAAAGTATGTAATAGCACCGGAAGCCACTAGGTTCCCAGACGGAAAACCATCGCGGATAAATCCTTTTCCGGCTTTCCGAAGGAAAGCGAATTCCCCGCATTCAGAAGGAGCCGAACCAAATGCTCGGCTGACGCCCGGGGATGGTAGGCGTTCTGCATATAGGCCGAAAGGGTTTCCAGTCGCCAGCCGTTTTTCAGATTCCTTTTCGCGCCGACGCTCAGCATGCCGCTGCCAACCGCAATCACCGTATCCGCCTGCTTTATGGACATTACCCCGCTGCGGAGGGTCTTTCCCCGCAAGCCCCTGCAGCTTACGTGCATTGGAACCGGCTTGCCGCGGCGCAGCAGAATGACATCCGGTGTTTCAAACTGCTCCACATGCATCATTCCATTGAAAGGAATTTGTATCAGCGTAAAAGGTACCTTGTGAGCGCTGTCCTGTTCCCCGGTTTCCGGCTGGAATTCAACGATCATATCGGCGGCCTGGCCGATGGGCACCCCGCTTTTGCACATGGTTTCCATTATTTTCGCGGTAAATGAGGTCAGCAGGCTTGCTTTCGTCCCGCCGCCGAGTCCGTCGGCAAGGATGGCGGTGACGCCGGATGGATTCCGGATAATTTTCACCTGATCTCCGCAAAGCTCCTCGCCGTACTTTTGAATGCATTCGCCGTAAGCGTCAATCTTTATGTACATTTTCAGCGTCCTTTTCCGAAACGATATTTTTGGTAAGCTGCAATAAGGCCACTTTCGTTTCGCACGTAGTTTCCCCAAGAAGATTTGTAATCTCCTGCACGATGCGCATTTGTTTATTCACTACCTCTTTTGCGAATGCCGCCGTTTCTTCCGTAACCTTCCGGTGCTTTTCCAGCATTTTTTCTTCCTGCGTAATGTCCTTCAAAAGCACAAACAACGTCTGCGCATTACGCACAAGAACTACTGTCTGCTCTAAAACCAAGCCGAGCGAATGGTAAGCCTGTTTATGATTGAGAATATTTTTCCCGCTGTTCAGAACCTTCTCAAAATCTTTACTTGAGAGGACGCTGCTGACCGGGCGGCCGACGGCTTCTTCGCTGAGGTTTAGTAATTTCGCTGCGGCCGGATTGTATTGTTCAATATTCAATTGGCTGTTAATCATCAAAATACCGGTCGGGGTATTTTCCACAACCGTGTTGGACATACTTTCCGCCAGATCGCGCATATAGGGGATACACATGTTAATATTTGCTTTTCCCTGAAGCACGGCAATCGCTTTTTCGCGGCAGGTATTATATCCGCAGCAGCCACAGTTCAGTTCCTTTTCGGGAGAAGTTTTTCCCGTAGACGCCAATATTTCCCGAATTTTCTTTTCATCAATCGATTTCCGCTTTACGGTGCGGCTTCGATGCTTTCTCATAAACTGCAAGGAAACGCCCTCCGTAAGGGCCGGAGGCGCTTCATTCACACGCTTCACATTGCGAACCAGCACATTTTTTGAAAGCAGGAAGCTGATATTCATGGATCTTAAAATCGGGCCGCCCAAACAGCCGCCCGCGCAGGCATTCAGCTCTAGGAAATAGCCGGAAAGTTTGTCCCGCTGAATGGAATCCAGCACCTCAATACAGCGGTCCACCCCGTCAACGCTCAGACACTCATACGCCGCGCGTTCCTTCCGGTTAAGATTTTTTATAATGCCCCCCGGCGCCGGATAATAGCGGGGCAGGGTATTTGCCATCGCCCGGCTGTTTTGGTCCTCCTGCGAAAAATCCACATTTTCCTCCTGGAACCAATTTTGCAGCTCGTCGAATGTCAGAGCGGAAAACAGCAGATTGCCGTTGACGGGGTCAAGGCATTCATATTTTTTCGATATACAGGGACCGATAAACACAACTTTCGCCCGAACGCCGTAAATCTGTTTGATCATACGCGCATGCGCTATCACCGGCGTTACAACCGGCGCAAGCTGGGAAGTAAGTAAGGGATAATTTTTTTCGATAAGCAGATTGATCGAGGGACAGGCCGAAGTTATAATATTCTGCATTTTATGCTTTCGGATCAATTTTTCATATTCGCGTGTCACCTGTTCGGCGCCGATCGCTGTTTCCTCCACATGGGTAAATCCCAATTGCTTTAACGCCGCCGACATTTTCAGAATCCCCGTCTGGGGAAATGCGGCAATATAGGACGGAGCCAGAGATACATACAGCTTCTCCCCTGCTTCAATCGCTTTTTTCACTTTCGGAAGATCACTATTGATATATTTCGCATTTTGCGGGCAAACCAGCAAACAATTCCCGCAATAGATGCACTCATCCCCGAGAATCTGTATCTGCTCATCCCGATAGGCTATCGATTTTACCGGGCAATTGCGAATGCATTTATAACAATTTTTACAATCCGATTTATTTAAACCAATGATTCCTTCCATGAAATAACGCTCCACAGGGCAGGCAGCCGTTCCGATGCAAGCGATGGATTTCGTCCCACAACGTTGCGCGGGCAAAAAGCATATTCATTTGATCGGAGGCGAACCTTTGTCTCGTTTTTTCTATCATATCACAAACTATTCCGAAAAACAACGATATAAATTGTGAAAACATCTATATGTCCTATTCTATTTTTGTGAATCTTTACAATCTTTTGTGCAAATATGAAGAACATATTTATTCTTCCCTGTATGAATTTTTGGGTATCAAATTATTATAACGTTTTGTCACAGCGAAGCAAAATAAAAAACAATAATCTTTATGCAAGTACAAAGTGTTACTATAATAAATATGGTTTTTATTTTTAGACGTTTTTTACAAAAAAAACAAAAAGAAAAACAGCAAAAAATCTACTGTTCATCGGGCACGAATGACGATTTGGCGGCATACTTTCGGCTTTTAAAATTTCAAATTAGCAAAATTAAAGCAAATTTCGTTGACGGTCTGTTTCCGACATGCTATGTTTTGTTACAAGATTGTCAGAGCTTTTGAACTTGGGACTTAGGAAGTGGAGTGTTTTTATGAACATTGAGGTTTACATCGAAAAATCATCCCAACTAAAATCATTGGATATCTTGAAAGGATTTCGGCGGCTGATCCAGAAACATCACCTTGAAAACAAGGTTTCCCTAAGCGCTTCGCTTTGCACGGGAGATTTTACAAACTCTGGCGTACCGGTAAAAATCGGTGAATACTTGACGGGATATGTTTCAAAAGACAACTTGGAAAATGTGTTCGGAACCTATATTTTGCAGCCGATCAACCTTTGAGACGTCAGAATTTATAATTACTAAACAATCGGCGCCACCGGGTTTATGGAAGGGAATGTGATATGTTGCAATTTAATTCCAATGTACAGAAACTGAAGTACAGGGTTCTGAAAGAAGTTATCCGGCTCGCGGCAAAAGACGAGCTTAACGCAAATTTATATGAGATACCCCGCAAAATCATCCCGGGACCGAAAGCAACCATGCGTTGCTGCATTTACCGGGAACGGGCCATCATAGAAGAACGGGTAAAGCTGGCCATGGGCGGCAATCCAAATAACAAAAATATTGTGGAAGTACTTGATGTCGCCTGCGAGGAATGCCCAACAAAACGCTTTACCGTTACGGATACCTGCCAGGGGTGCATTGCTCACCGCTGCCAAAACGTGTGCCCCGCAGGCGCAATTACCTTTGTAAACCATAAAGCGGTTATCGACCATGAAAAATGCAAGGGATGCGGTCAATGTATGCGTTCATGTCCTTATCACGCCATTACGGAACAAGAACGCCCCTGCATCAGCGCCTGCAAGGCGAATGCCATCTCTATGGATGAGCAAAACAAAGCGAAAATCGATATAAACAAATGTGTGCGCTGCGGCGCGTGCGTCCGCCAATGCCCGTTTGGCGCAATTGCGGATAAATCCTATGTTTTGAATGCCATGAAGATGATACGGGATTCCGATCACGGAAAAAATTACCGGGTTTACGCCGCTATTGCGCCTGCCATTGCAAGCCAGTTTTCCTATGCGAGCATCGGGCAGATTGTAACCGGTCTGAAAAAAATCGGTTTTGACAAGGTAGTGGAAGCCGCACTCGGCGCGGACATTGTCGCAGATAAAGAAGCAGAGGAACTCGCTGAAAAAGGATTCCTCACGACTTCCTGCTGCCCCGCGTTCGTTCAGTTTATTCAATCCAATTTTCCCGACTTGAAGGAGCATATATCGAGCAATCCTTCTCCCATGGTGCAAATCGCGAGGCTGATCAAACAGCGGGATCAAACCGCAAAAGTGGTATTCATCGGCCCATGCATCGCCAAAAAGATGGAATTTCAAAAAGAAGAACTGCAAGGCGTGGTTGACTGTGTAATCACTTTTGAAGAACTTCAGGCCATGTTCGGTGGTTTGGACATCCATCTGGAAGAACTGGAGGAAAGCGAGCTAAACGACGCTTCCTACTTCGGCAGAATATTTGCAAGAAACGGAGGCGTAACAGAGGCTGTTTTTCATGCCCTGGAAGAAAAAAATATTGATTTTCAGGTAAACCCGGCGGTCTGCGACGGGTTGGAAGAGTGCCGCGCCGCCCTTCTGAAAGCTTCCAAAGGGAAGTTGGTGGAAAACTTTATCGAAGGGATGGCCTGTGTTGGAGGCTGTGTCGGCGGGGCCGCCTGTATCAGCCTGAATCAACCCGCGAAAAACAGGATGCGAATTGAAAGCTTCGCAAAACAGGCCACCCGCGGGGTAAAAGAATCCGTCAAAGTGAGATAGTACATAAAGGAGGGATATTTCCTATGCTGGACTGTAAATTATGCAATTACTACCATGCGGTTTCCGGGAAGAGTTTCCCCGGTCTCAATCTTGGCATTTGTGATTTTTCCGACACGCTGTTTATTGAAGATGTAGAGAATCTGAACATTGAGTATCCTTGCCGGAAGATCAGCTATAACGATTATCTTCGAAAAAAATCCATGGCTTGCATTACCCCTTTCTCCGTCGCGAGCTTCGTGAATCCGGAGCTGTTCCGCGAGCTGCAGGATTGCGGGGTATCCATGCTGAAATTCCCGGAGGGAATCATTGAAAAATGCTTTAAAAACCACTTGGAGCAAAAAAACCATGAAGTGCGCTGCGAAGCGCACACAGAATAAACCTGCTTATAAAGCGGGAATTCATATGATTGCACACACAGTCATAATCACATTTGTGATAGGAATTTCCAGGCTTTGTAATAAATTGGATTACACCTTTAATCCATAATTACCACATGTGCGCACCATCCGTTTTTTACGGATAGTGCGCACCTCCCTTTAAATGAAACAAATACGGGCCGGCGGTTTATGGCGTCTGGCCCGTATTTGTTTGCCGTATCTGTTGCTATCCCGCGGACATTCTGCAGACGGCAAAAAAGGGATTAATCCATGCTTCCCCTTTTCATTTTCAATTTATTATTGATATATACTGCAAGTACAGGGACAACGGAAATTCCGATAATTGCAACGATCACAAGGCTGAAATGCTCTTTTACATAGCCGATGTTTCCAAAAAAATAGCCGAAACCAAAGAGCAGGGATACCCATGTGATGCCGCCGATTACATTATACATCAGGAATTTTCGGTAAGGCATTTTACTTGCCCCCGCAACAAACGGAGCAAAGGTACGGATAATCGGGACAAACCGTGCAATTGTGATCGTTTTTCCACCATGCTTAATGAAAAAATTCTGCGCCTTATCAATATTCTCTGTGCTCACCAAGGGGATTTTTTCACGCTTCTGAACTTTTTTCCGCAGCATATGGCCGATATGGTAATTTAAGGTATCCCCTGAAATCGCGGCAATATAGAGCAACAGAATAATGAGCGGAATGTTGATCGGCCCGCCCGTAGCCGCAATTGCACCCGCGGCAAACAAAAGCGAATCCCCTGGAAGAAAGGGCGTGATGACTAGACCGGTTTCAATAAATATGGTAATAAATAGAAAGACATAAGCCCATGTATTATACTGGTTAATCAATATGGACAAGTGCTGGTCCAGATGAAGAAAAAGATCCACAATTGTACTAAAATCCAATTTTAATTCTCCTATTTCAAATTTTCAGCCTTGCATTTCAAACGATTATTCCTATTATATCTCGGAGTAATGAATAAAAAACGAACAACAAGTAAATAGATTGAAAAGCGGATATCCTCTTGATATCCGCTTTTTCCATTATAATTCAAATGCATCCAGTCTATATTTCCTTTTTTTAAAATATACACATATAATCCGCAGAAAAGGATATTGATATAATACGTAAAAGATGGTTACTATCGAAAAAAAGTTTTTCAGAATCGCAATTTCTTTTCCAACACTTATTTCTCTCAAACGATGTATTACCAACCTATTATACCGCTATTTTCTCTGAAGTAAAGGAATTTCATCAATCAAACATTACCAAAGGAAGAAGGTGGAGATGACGGGAGGCTCGCGCTTCTTTCGATGTACATAAAATAGAATGGAAGGTGCAAAAAATCATCTTACGAGACGAATCATTCCGGCATCCATCTCATAAACGGCGTCGCATAGGATGTCAATGTCCTCGGCGCTATGGCTCGCAATTATAATGGTTTTTCCCTCCTTTTTCAAACCAAGCAGTAAAGATCGTATGTCTTCCACGCCATGATTATCCAAGCCGTTCATCGGTTCATCCAAAATTAAAATTTCTGGATTTTCCATAATCGCCTGTGCAATACCCAAACGCTGACGCATTCCAAGAGAATATTTGCCGACAGGCTTGCGGCTGTTCGGGTCAAGGCCGACAAGCTCCATACACTCCCAAATACGATCCGCCCCTATTCCTTGCTTGATTGAAGCAAGATATTTCAAGTTTTTTAATCCGGAATCCATTGGCAAAAATCCCGGCGATTCAATAACAAAACCTAAGCTATCGGGAAAATCCACATCCCGTCCCACATGCTTGTTCCAGACAAATACATCTCCCTCGGTGGGGGGAACAAAACCGCAGATTGTCTTCAGCAGAACGGTTTTACTGGAACCGTTCCGGCATCAAGCCATAAATATTCCCTTTATGGAATTCTACATTAATGTTCTTTAAAACATATTGTTCTTCGAATTTTTTACTAATATTTCTAACTGAAATAATACTATCATCCATCGTCATATCTCCTTTCTCCGTACAAAATTACTCTTTGCAAACTTTCGTCTAAGGCGTTGATACAATTTTTCAAAATGTCCGCTGCTTGTGCAGAGTGCAATGAGCACACAAAGAGATATGACAAAAAATTTAGACGCATAGGTCAGCGTAATTCCATACCGTTGGTTCATACCCGATAAAGACGAAAGCTGAGCAAGAGTTATGGGCGAAAAGGCATAGGCCCCCGGCGTCCATTCGTTGGAAATCATAATGTCCAACAATACAAACGCAACAGCTAGGAATGTTCCGACCATTTTTCGCGTCACGGTATTGAAGAAATATATTAAGAGCCCAAGCCATGCGGCGCAGGCCCATTTCTCTCCTTCAATATTTTTCCATTATAGTATTATATTCCAATTAATTCAACGACACCTTACTACAAAATTCTATAATTTACCTATAATTCCACCGATGGTTGGAAAACACAAATCATAGCTTTTATGTTGTGTTATGTATCAAATACCCTGCATCTCTGATAAAGAGATACAGGGTATTTTCGGTAAGATTAGGTTCGCACCCGCATTCCGCGAATGTTTCGTTTTTTACTACAGCAATGGCAAACGGCCTAAATTGCCGAGTGCTAATAATGATTCGTTTCACTACTTTTTCCACATAAGAAAAAGAAATTCTTTCTAGCTCTAATCGGACGCCATATCGCCATACATTACCCTGAAGCATAAAAAAAGTCGGTATTCATCATCTGTCAGTCGATTTAGCTGTCCATGGAACGGTTTTTCCTCTACACACCATAAATTGCGATGAGAAAGCAACGTTGTCTCATCCATCAGTATTGATTTAATTTGTGGGAGAAAACTGCGTGCTTCATCTAAAATAGCAAATCCATGTGTATCAATACCTTCCCAATAATAGACTTCTTTTGTCTTAAGCCATTCTGTTTTTCTTAAAACATCGATACCATATCCGTAAGAAGTGGAAACTCCTTACGGGTTGTAACAAGCGTTCGAATAAAGGCTTCCATTTCGTTAAACTGTTTTATGTAGGCTTCCTTGATTGCCGCCGCTTTCTTTCCTCTGTAGCCCAATTACTAGAAACATGAATCCATCACGGGTCATTGCAATGCATGGCTGCTTTTTACCTTGCTCATTAATGTAAGGTGGACGCCCCAAAATTGGGAAGTCGGAACTCCTTTGAGCAATCAAGCTGTGCAAAGAAAAAATCAATGGAAAAATGCGATGGTTTTCATCAATGGATCCAGGTAAAGTATGGAAGAAAAAAGACGAAGCCATTGCCAACGCAGCGATTGAAGCAGAAAAGCTACAGGCTGGGCCTCTTTTCAAAGAAGTTGCAGGCGTTTATAAAGAAAAAGTAATGGAAATGAAAATTGGTACATATGAGCCTTAAACTCAAAATGGTTAAGAACACCAAATTGAAACTTGACGCTCTTATTTTTTCGCCTACAACGCCTATCAAAACGCTTACTTAAAATGTTCGTTATGGCACTTTTTTATTCTGAACTATTCCGATGTAATATATAGCAAAACCCGCATGAATACTGGATTTTTCAGCACTCATGCGGGTTTTTGATTTGGTGGAGATGACGAGAGTCGAACTCGTGTCCGAAAATCGCTTACCAAAGCTTTCTACGAGTGTAGCCTTTGATTTTACATTCCCTCCGCGCAGCGCCCAAAGGCAGGCTCTGCGGTTCAGTAGCCTTTCAATCAAGACCAAAGTAAAGGCGTTCTTCGGTCACGTTCACCGCTAATCGACGCCTTTATCCGGGCCGCGGTATTCCCGGTAAAGACGGCAGCCTAATTAGGCTGCGTACGCAACTGTATTGTTGTCGTTTATTTTTTAAATTGCGGATTTTATAGCGGTCCCGCACCGCTACTCGCTTACTAAGGCTCACAATCCCCGTCGAAACCTTTACATCCCCATTATAAACAGAATCGATTTTGATTCTATTCTACGTAAATGCAACGAAAAATACGCCTTATCCTCTGTTTTTCTCTTTGAGCGCACGGTCAATATCGCGCTTCGCCGCCTTTGCCGCCATAACGGCACGCTTATCGTACAGTTTTTTGCCCTTACAAAGCCCCACCTGTACCTTCACAATGGAGCCTTTCAAATAAACCGACAGCGGAATCAAAGAATACCCGTCCTGCTTTACCAAACCAAACAGACGCATAATCTCCCGCTTGTGCATCAGCAACCGGCGAACGCGCATCGGATCCTGATTAAAAATATTTCCCTGCTCATATGGGCTGATATGCATTCCGTTTACTAAAAGCTCACCCTTTACAATCGAGCACCATGCATCTTTCAAATTAACCTGCCCTTTACGGAGCGACTTCACTTCCGTACCGCGCAGCTCAATACCAGCCTCCATACTTTCTTCAACAAAATAATCATGAAAGGCTTTTTTATTTTGCGCTAATGTTTTTAAATTTTCTTTGGGCATAAAAAGCCTCCATTCTTACCGGAATATGAGCATAACACAGGCACGAAAAAAAGTCAAGTATTATGTAAACTAGATTTCGCTCCGCCCTTCTATTGCGCGGGAAAGCGTGACTTCATCGGCATATTCCAGATCCCCGCCCACGGGAATCCCGTAAGCAAGCCGTGTAACCTTTACACCAAGTGGCTTTAAAAGGCGGGAAATGTACATTGCTGTTGCCTCGCCCTCTACCGTAGGATTCGTGGCCATTATGACTTCCTTTACCTTACCGTCATTGACTCTTGCCAAGAGCTCCTTAATGCACAGCTGATCGGGGCCAATCCCGTTCAGCGGCGAAATCGTTCCGTGCAAAACATGATAGGTGGCGTTAAACTCATTCGTGCGTTCCAGCGCAATCACATCCCGCGGGTCTTCCACCACACAAATAATAGACTGATCCCGCGTCTCATTGCGGCAAATGGGGCAAAGCTCCTGATCGGTCAGGTTACAGCATTCCTTACAGTAATGAATTTTTTCATGCGCGTCCATAATGGCATCGGAGAAACTCTGCGCTTCCTCTTTGGAAAGCCCCAGGACATAATACGCCAACCGCTGTGCGCTCTTGTGCCCGATTCCGGGCAAGCGCTCGAACTGCTCAATTAAGCGTGAAAGCGGCGCTACATTATACGTCGGCATAGGACTTAGAACATCCCCGGCATATTAATGCCGCCTGAAATTTTCTCCATACTCCGCGCCTTGTCCGCTGCAGCCGCACGAAGCGCCTCGTTTACAGAGGCGATCACCAGATCGGAAAGCATTTCAACGTCTTCCGGGTCAACAACCTCGGGTTTAATATCGATGGATTTTACTTCCATCTTACCGGTTACGGTTGCTTTCACAGCGTCGCCGCCGGCTGTCGCGGAATATTCCTTCACTTCCAGCTCCGCCGTTATCCGATCCATATCTTCCTGAATCTTTTGGGCCTGACGCGCTAACTGCTGTAAATTGGCAGCTCCGCCCCCACCGTAACCTTGTGGCAATCTTGCTTTCATATCAAAACTCCTCCTGCTTGTCTTCTTTATTTCTTAATGACCGGAATTCCTTCGCTTTCCGCTAATCCGGCAAGCTCCGCGAGCGGATCCGTTGTCTTTTCCGCTTTCCGGCCTTTATATGGTCCTAAATTATACACCTTCCCCGTCACCTGCTGAATCGCGCGGCGCATATGGTCACGCTGGGTCTGTTCCCGAAGAAGCCGGAACGCGATTTCATTCGGGGCATCAATCAGCACATAGGATCCGCTGATGTACGCGGTTGAACCATTAAAAGCGGTTGCGGTAACATGGGAGTAATTCTTTAATATCTGCAGCACTTCCGGCCATTCCGCCAAAGGTTGCGCGTTTTCCTGAAGCTCCTGCACAGACTTCTGCAGAAGCAGGGAAGCAGTTTTTTCGTTTTCTTCCGCCTTCTCTGCCGGTATGGATTTCTCCTGCAAATCCGCAGGCACACCGTTTGGAGCTGCCTTTTTTTCATTCGGCTTCTGTGGTAAACCGATCCTTGCGGATCTTACCACACCGCTTTCCAAAGCCTCTATGCGCCGTATCAGCGCCTCCGGCGAGGTGTCCAGCTCCGGCGCGCAAAGGCGTATCATCGCCATTTCGAACTCAATGCGCCGGTCGCCGCCGCGGTACATTTTTTCCAGCGCGGACTGCATAGTGTCCAACCCGTGCAGGATAGCCGAAAGCGGCATGGAAAGCGCCTGTTTTGTCAGGCTTTCGTATTCCGCATCGGACACAACGATCATCCCGCGCGCATCCTTTGTGGTCTTTATGAGCATCAAATTGCGGAGATGGGAAGACATCTCCTCGCACAGCCTTGCCATATCCTTGGATGCATTGTGAAGCTGATCAATGATTTCCAGCGCGCGGCCGGAATCCTTTGTTTTGATCGCATCGGTCAATTCAAAAAGGTGCTCCCTACCGACGAGTCCGGCGGTTTCATTTACGACTTCAACGGTAATCTGCTTGCTCCGGCCAAGGCATTGATCCAAGAGCGAAAGCGCGTCGCGCATAGCGCCGTCCGCAAGCCGGGCAATCAAAAGAGCGGCCTGCCGGTCAAGCTCCGCGCCCTCCTGCTGCGTAACGTAAATAAGACGATCCGCGCTGTCCTCTGGCGGAATACGATGGAAATCAAAGCGCTGGCAGCGCGAAAGGATCGTAGCCGGCAGCTTATGCACCTCCGTCGTCGCAAGGATAAAGATGACGTGGACGGGCGGTTCCTCCAGTATTTTCAGCAACGCGTTAAATGCACCGGCGGAAAGCATATGCACCTCGTCAATGATATATACCCTGTATTTTGCGGCGGCAGGAGTAAAATTTGCTTCTTCACGGAGTGAACGGATATTGTCCACACCGTTGTTGCTGGCGGCGTCTATTTCCACAATATCCATGACGGAACCGCTTTCCACTCCGCGGCATATCTCGCACTCCCCGCAGGGATCCCCGTTCACAGGGTGCAGGCAGTTTACCGCTTTTGCCAAAATTTTGGCGCAGGTGGTTTTCCCCGTTCCCCTTGAACCGGTAAACAGATAGGCGTGCGCGATACGTCCGGCCATCAGTTCATTTTTCAGCGTAACGGTTACCTGCAGCTGGCCGACAACGTCGGCAAACACCTTGGGCCTCCATTTTCTGTACAGAACCTGATACAAGCGAACACCGCCTTTAAACAAATTGAAAGCAAGACAGACCGTTGAAAACGGTATATCATGCACTAGGATATGCAGACGACCAGACCGCCTGTATCGCACAGGGAAATCCGCTTAATGCTGCTCGGTTCCCCGCCTGACATGGTTCACGGTACCCTGCCGTACAGAGCCCGCCCGCCTGCATATCCTATTGCACGCATCTGCCTTGCTTTTATACCAGCCAATATATTATAAACGATCCCTGCAAAAAAGACAACCCTTTTTTATTTTCGATCGAACGGTTCAAGTGAAAAATCCCGGCCTTGGGCCGTTTCTATAATTTGTAAAAGCTATATTTACAAAAAATAGAATCACAGCCAATAGTTCTTGATACTTTCACAATTATTGCTATTCAAAAAGCTTTCATTAAAATAAAAATTAGAAAATCCATATTTTTAACAGCAAAGATTTTCTGCTGTTTCATTTCCGATTTAAATGTTATAATAAATCTATAAAAACGAAGGGTGGCAATACATTTTGTACGATAACTGGGAAGAATTGAAATCCGCGTGTTTACAATGCCACGAATGCGGGCTGTGCGAAAAAAGAACCAACCTGGTATTCGGTATTGGAAACGAGCAGGCAAAAGTCCTTTTTGTTGGAGAAGGACCCGGCGAAAATGAAGACTTACAAGGGGAGCCGTTTGTCGGCAGAAGCGGCCAGCTGCTTGATAAAATGCTTGCGGCGATCGATCTTGACCGGCATTCCAATATTTACATAGCGAATATTGTGAAATGCAGGCCGCCGCAAAATCGGGATCCGCTGCCGGAAGAACAGGACGTCTGCATTAAGTGGCTGCGTAACCAAGTGGCGCTGATACGTCCGAAGATCATTGTCTGTCTTGGACGAATCGCCGCGATGAGGCTGATAAAGCCGGATATAAAAATCACCAAGGAGCATGGTATGTTTTTTGAGAAAAACAGCGTTTGGATGATGGCGACCCTTCATCCCGCCGCGCTTTTACGAAACCCAGGCAACAAACCTGCCGCTTTTGATGACTTCATCAAGCTGCGCGACAAAATGACCGAACTGGGAATATAAGAAAAAAGGGCAGCCGTCCGGCCGCCCTTTTTCGCTGCAATCGTATAGGAAATCAAATACGCATAGTTGAAAAGCTATCATTTAATACGGCATGGAAAAGACATCCAGGAATTTCTGCGAAAGAACGTCGTATTCGTTGTTCTCGAGGATATACCTTTTCCCCCGCTCGCCCATGGCGCTAAGCTCCTCCTTGGATAAGGACGCGAGCTTGCGCGCGGCTTCGGCAATCGCTTCGCTGTCCTCCGGCGGGATGGAAATACCGCAGTTTGCATCCGCAACCATATCGTTGCCCGCTTCAATAGCAAAGATAACCGGCTTCGCCGCCATCATGTAGTCCATGAGCTTATTCGGGCTTACACCGAAACGGAACAGGGGCTGTCTTTGCAGGCCAACATAAAGCGCGTCCATCTGGTGTAAAAGCTCCGGAATCTGGCCGCGTTTTACCGGCTCCAGCAGTTCTACTGTTTCGCCCAGATCTCTGTCTTTCACCTTTTGAATCAGCCGTTCCCGTTCGGGGCCGGGGCCGATCAGGAGTAGCTTGATCTTCTCTTCCCGAAGCATTTCCCCCGCTTCGACAAAGCTGTCCAGTGCATTGGCAATTCCGTGCGCGCCGGTATAGCCGATGAGGAAATAGCCCTCGTCATGATACTTTTTCAGCTTATCGTAATACACCGGCGGGTTCGCCATCGGCTTTTCCCAGTCCGCTTTAATAATCCCGTTTGGAATACAGATGAATTTTTCAGGCTTCAGGCCATGCTCCACCATATGCCCTTTGGCGTTCGGGAGCAGCGAAACCACATAATCGCTGTGCTTATAGCAGTAATTTTCCGCCGCCTGCATTACCATAATATAGGGATGGTACGGGCTCATGCCGCCAAGCTCAATCGGGCTGAGCGGCCAAAGGTCGTGCACCTCGTAAATCAGCATAGCGCCGTATTTTTTCGCGAGCTTATGCGCGGGATAAATGTCCAGCGGATAGGTGGAAGACGCAATTACCGCATCCGGCTTCCCCTGCGCCGCAATTTCATCACCGTATTTGTAAAGCCCGTGCAAAAACGAAAGCATATTTTTAATGCGTCCTACGCCGTTCCCGTGGTATTCCGGGCCGGCTATCCAAAAATAACGCACGCCGTCCAGCATTTGCTCCATGGTGTCGTTCCCCTGCATATCCGGATTCTTCGTACGCAGGTGAGAATAGGAGCTGGCAACGATTGTAACGTTATGCCCCGCCGCGGCCCATCGCTTCGCCATAAAATACGGTCGGAATTCCATGCCGTGCTGAGTGGAGCCAGCATAATGATTGATATAAATAATATTCATACATAACCCCTTGCATTCAGAAAAAAGGATTCGAAACTAGCCGTTCAGCAATGCAGCCGCAATTTTTTCAGACGCTTTTCCGTCGCCGAACGGCATCTGACCGCGGGCGGCCGGTTCCGGAACAGTATGCATCGCTTTCTCGTAAATGTCCTCGGTCGTAAGCTTTGCCAGTACATTCCAGTTCCCGTTGAGCGTTTCCACCCATTCGGTTTCCTGCCGGAGCGTGATACACGGCACTTCCATGAACCATGCTTCCTTTTGGAGCCCTCCGGAATCGGTCATAACCTGGCAGGCGTTTGAGGTGAGAAGAAGCATTTCAAGGTAGCCTACCGGATCGATCAGCTTAATGTTCCGGAAGCCGCACTTTGCAATTGCTTCTTCCGCGAGCGGCCTTGTCCTTGGATGAATCGGCAGAACGACAAGCTGGGGGAGTTTTTCAAACGCGTTGAAAATACGGATGATGGCGTCCAGCCCGCCGTCAGTTGTTTCCGCCCGGTGCAGCGTGGCAAGGCGGTATTTTTTCGGCTGTATTTGAAGCCGGTCGAAAATAGCGGTTTTCTCCGGGTTATTCTGCGCCACCTTTAAAAAGTGGAGAACGGAATCCAGCATCACGTCTCCGCTGATGCTTACGCCCTTTGTGATTCCCTCTTTTTTCAGATTCTCCGCCGCGGTCTGCGTCGGGCAGAAAAGCCACGTGGATATATGGTCGGTTAACACGCGGTTCTGCTCCTCGGGCATGCGCATATTGTAGGAACGCAGCCCGGCTTCCACATGGGCAACCGGAATGTGCAGCTTGGAAGCCGCAAGCGCGCCCGCGAGCGTCGAATTGGTATCGCCGTAAACCAGCAGGACATCCGGTTTTTCTTTCAGCAGGACATCCTCGATTCTCATCAGCATTTCGCCGGTCTGGCGGCCGTGCGAACCGGAACCCACGCCCAGATTATAGGCCGGCTTCGGAATACCAAGCTCCTCGAAAAACACGTCGGACATATTATGGTCATAATGCTGACCGGTATGAACCAATACCTCCGTACAATTCTTTTGAAGCGCCGCGGAAACTACCGAAGCCTTGATAAACTGCGGCCTTGCGCCGACAACGGTAACGATTTTCATTCCAATTCCCCCGTATCAATGATAACGGACGTCGGAATTGTCCATGTCCAGCGTGGAAAAGCTGAGTCCGTCGAACGCAACCGGCTGACCGGTTTTCTGCGACTTATAAGCCGCAAGAATGATCTTCATGGCCTTGATGGCTTCGGTTCCGCTGACCAGCGGATCGGTGTGCGTATGAACAGCGCGAATATAATCGGCGTACAGCATATTGTGCCCGCTGCCGTAAACATCCTTCGGGTCTTTGCCGGAAAGGGCGGAGATATGCTCATCCTGCTCGGCAGGTGTTTCAAAATTCCAAGTCTCGATACGGTTCACGGCAATGCCGCCGATGACCACGGTGCCGGTTGCGCCGAAAATGGAGAGAGTTTCCTCCAGATTTTTCGGATATACGCAGGCGGTGCCTTCTACAATCCCAATTGTGCCGTTCTTAAAGCGGATCAGAATGCTTCCGAAATCCTCCGCCTGAATATCGCGCAGGTAGTTCCCTGTCATGGCCATAATTGTTTCCGGTTCGCCGCCAAGGCACCATTGGAGCAGATCGATGTCATGAATGCACTGGTTCATCAGCGTGCCGCCATCCTGCGCCCAGGTTCCGCGCCAAGGGGCCTGCTCATAATACGGCATGCCGCGGTTCCAAAGAATGCGCGCGGTACCGTTTACCAGCTTGCCGAAGCGGCCGTCTTCAATGGCTTTATGCAGCTCCTGAACCGGCTCGTTAAAGCGGTTCTGATGGCAGACGCCGAGAGTAACGCCATGCTCCTTTGCTTCGCGGATCATCTGTTCCGCATCGGCGGTGCTTAAAGCCATGGGCTTTTCAACCAGTATGTTCTTGCCGTGGCGAATGCAGTAAAGCGCGATTTCTGCATGGTATCCGCTTTCGGTCGCAATGGCACAGCAATCGATTTTCTGCTCCTCCAAAGCTTTTTTATAATCGGCATAGACTGCCGGCTTTGTACCGGCGGCTTCCTGATAATCCTTTGCCTTCTTCTCCGCATTCTCCAATACCGGGTCGCAGACGACCGCCAATTCCATCGTATCTGAATTTGCAACTGCTGCGGCTATGTGGTTCTTTGAAATTCTTCCGCATCCTATCAGGGCAAAACGAAGTTTTTCCATATCGGGTCTCCTTTTCTTTATCAATCTTAATGCATATCGTTCTTTCGCCATTACAAACCGGGCGGACACAACACAAAATGCCCCCGTCACTTACAAGAAACGGGGGTAAATGGGTTTATAAAAGCTCAATATTGGAACGATCCTGTACATCCTTCATCGCGTTCCTGGTGTCGAATACTGCTTTGGAAAGCTTCTGAATCCGGTTGTAATCGAAGCAGGCATGCGCTGTGCAGATGATGACGATATCCGCCTCTTTCAGCAGCTCATCCGTCAATTCCTTTTCACCGGTGTGAACAACGCCTTTATGCTTGTATTCCGGAATATACGGATCATAAAACTTGGTTTCGGCGCCTTCCTGAATTAAATGATCAATTACATTTAACGCCGGGCTTTCGCGGTAATCATCGATATCTGCTTTGTATGCAACGCCGAGAACCAGCGCCTTCGCACCGTTCATCGCTATTTTCTTGCGGTTGAGCACTTTCATGCAACGGTCAACGACATATTCCGGCATGCTGGTGTTGATTTCGCCGGAGGTTTCAATCAGGCGGGTGTGATAATCAAACTCGCGGGCCTTCCAGGAAAGATAGAACGGGTCGAGCGGAATGCAATGGCCGCCGAGCCCCGGTCCCGGATAGAATGCCTGGAAGCCGTACGGCTTTGTCTTGGCGGCATCGATTACCTCCCAAACGTTAATGCCCATGCGGTGGCAGATGATGGCCATTTCATTCGCCAATCCGATATTGATATTGCGGTATGTGTTTTCCAGAAGCTTCTCCATTTCGGCAACCGCCGGGGAAGAAACCTCGAAAACGCCACCTTCAAGCACATTGCGGTATAAAGCGGCCGCTATTTCCGTGCCGTCCTTGCCAACGCCGCCGACCACCTTCGGCGTATTCTTTGTCTTATACTGCTTGTTGCCTGGGTCAACACGCTCCGGCGAGAACGCAAGGTAGAAATCCTCGCCGCATTTCAGCCCGCTTGTTTCAAGAATCGGCTTTAACAGTTCCTCGGTTGTGCCGGGATAGGTTGTGGACTCCAGCACAACGACCATGCCCTTGTGCAGATATTTCGCAACAGATTCCGTAGAGCCCTTTACATAGCTTATGTCCGGCTGCTGGTATTTGTCCAGCGGGGTTGGTACGGCAATTGCCACCGCGTCAACATCTTTAATAAAGGCAAAATCGCTGGTTGCGGAAAGGGCGCCGCTCTCAACGACTTCTTTCAAGGTATCGCCGACAATATCGCCGATATAGTTGTGCCCGGCATTGACGGCGTCGACCTTTTTGGACTGCACGTCGAAGCCGATGGTCTTGTAGCCGGCCTTTGCGAACTCGACCGCCAACGGAAGCCCAACGTAGCCAAGGCCAACGATTCCGACAACCGCGGTTTTGTTCTGAATTTTATTCATTAATTCTTCTTTCATACTGGACATTTGTATTTCTCCTCATCTTCAGATATTTCGCAGGGTTTTGCAGATATAATCGATAACATCCTCTGTTATATAACCATGCATAGGAAGACTGAATACTGTCTTGCAAAGCTTTTCGCTTACAGGCATGTCCCCTTCTTTATAACCGAGGGGCTCATAAACCTTTTGCAGATGCAGCGGCTTCGGATAGTAAATGATGGATGGAATTCCCGCCGCCTCCAGCGCCGCCATGATTTTGGTGCGCTGTTCCTCGCTTTCCGCTTTAAGAGTATAATATCCAAAGCTGGAAAAATATCCGTCCCGTACAACCGGAACCTGAAATTTATCCTTTAACTGGCTGGAATAGCGCTGTGCCGCCCAGTTGCGGTGCTCTGTTTCCGCATCAAACGCACGCAGCTTCGGGAGAAGGATCGCCGCCTGAAGGGTATCCAGCCTTGCATTTAAGCCAATGCGCACGTTTTCATATTTAAAAGAGCCTTTGCCGTGAACGCGGATGGACTTCAGCAGAGCCGCCTGTTCTTCATCGTCCGTAAAAACGGCTCCGCCGTCGCCATAGCAGCCCAGCGCTTTTGCCGGGAAAAAGCTTGTGGCGGAGAAATCGCCGAAGCTGCACGCCTTCTTGTCTTGAATCCGGCCGCCGAATCCCTGCGCGGCATCCTCAATCAGCGTCAGGCCGTATTTCTTACAGATCGGTTCAATTTCTGGAAAAGCCGCAGGCTGGCCAAACAGGTCGACCGCAATGACTGCCTTCGGTTTTAGTTTACCCTCTTTTACAACCCTTTCCACCTCTTTTTCAAGGCATTTCGGGTCCATATTGAAGGTATCCTCTTCCACGTCGCAGAATACGGGTGTCGCGCCTAAAAGGCTCGCTACCTCTGCGGTGGCGAAAAAGGTAAAGGGCGGTACGAAAACTGCGTCCCCAGGGCCGATTCCCTTTGCCATCAGCGGCATAAGCAGAGAGTCCGTTCCGTTGCTGGTGCTGATGCAGTATTTCCGGCCAGTATATTTGCAAAGCTCTTGTTCAAGTTCCACCGTCTGCGGGCCGGAAATGAAGTGGCAGTCGCTGAGCACTTCGGCAATCCCCTTATCGATATCATCCTTTAAATGGCGGTATTGTGCGCCAAGGTCATTAAATTCTATCTTTTTCATTTATTTTGTTTCCTCCTGAAGACCGTTTTCCGTCTTCCGATATTTTCTTCCGCATTTCGGGCAGACTAAGTCCTCGCCAAGCTTTTCCCCGCATTCGCAGGCCCAGCCATTCTGACGGGCGGGAACCCCCATCATAATGGCATAATCGGGCACGTCCTTGGTTACCACGCTGCCGGCTGCAATAAACGCATTTTTCCCGATGCGGTGGCCGCAGACAATGGTTGCATTCGCCCCGATGCTCGCACCCTCTCCAATAGGCGTATGTGCATAAAAAGCCGCGCCGCGCTGTGGATATTTGCACCGCGGGCGCTGAACATTGGTAAACACCATGGAAGGACCGCAAAAGACAAAATCGCCTAATTCAACGCCTTCGTAGATGGATACATTATTTTGTATTTTACAGTTATTTCCGATTTTTGTACCTGGTGCAACAAATACATTTTGCCCCACAGTACAGTTTTCGCCAATTTTGCAACCGCTGCTGATATGGCAGAAATGCCAGATTTTCGTACCGGACCCGATTTCCGCGCCATCATCCACGCAAGCGCTCGGATGCGCAAAAAAGCCCTTTGTTTCACTCATTTGAACACCATTCTTTACCTAAACTTATCAAAAAAATTATCCTGTTATAACTTGTACATTATATAACCAACACGTCTTTTAGTCAATATTTTACGCACCAATATAGTTGACTTTAAATATCAATCGTATTATGATTTAGTTTGATTTATTGTCTAATCTGATTAAGCAGGGCCTTGTTTGTATTATAATAATCGTGTCGCTTACGGAAAAATCCGCAAGGTGAATGGGATGGGAAATTTAAAAATACCGATCACAGAGCATGATTTTTATTGTACAAGCACAACCTGAGAATCGAAAATCGAAAAAGAGGTTAAATCATGGGAAGTTTCATAAAAAGAGAAAAATTTATTCCATACAATCTACCCAATATTACCGACCTTGAAATCAACGAGATGGTTGATACTTTAAAATCCGGATGGATTGCCAAAGGGCCGCGCACAAACGAATTTGAAAAGCAGTTTGCACAATTCGTCGGCGCCAAGTACGCCGTCGCCATGAACTCCTGCACCGCGGCGCTGCATGTGGCGCTGCTTGCAAAGGGCATCGGCCCGGGCGATGAAGTAATCACCACCCCAATGACCTTTGCCTCCACCGCAAACACAATCATCCATACGGGGGCAACGCCGGTCTTCGCCGATGTAGACTATAAAACAGCCTGCATTGACCCGGATGAAATCGAAAAGAAAATTACGCCGAAAACAAAAGCCATTGTGCCAGTACATTACAGCGGACAGGTCTGCGACCTTGACCGGATTTATGAAATTGCAGACAAACACGGCTTGTTCGTTTCCGAGGACGCTGCACACGCGCTGTGCAGCCGTTACAAGGGCAGAATGATCGGCAACGGGCTGCAAGGCGCGGCTTCCTACAGCTTTTACGCCACGAAAAACCTTACCACCGGCGACGGCGGCATGCTCGTTACCGACAACGAGGAAATCGCAGACAAGGCAAGGATTTTCTCCGGACAGGGTATGAGCAAAAATGCATGGAACCGTTACGCGAAGGGCGGCACATGGCAATACGATATCTGTGAGGCGGGCTTCAAATACAATATGTTTGACATTCAGGCCGCGCTTGGCTTGAAGCAGCTCGCCCGCATGGACGAAATGCAGGCCGCCCGTTTGAAAATCGCGGAAGTCTATCAGAGGGAATTCGATAAAATCGACGCGATTGACCCGCCGTTTGTTCCCGACTACACCACGCACTGCTGGCATCTGTACGTCATCCGTATTGTTCCCGAATTGCTTACCATTGACCGCGACCGGTTCATTACGGAGCTGAACGAGCGCAACGTCGGAACCAGCGTACACTTTATCCCGGTAACCTATATGAGCGCCTACACTAGCCGCTACGGGTTCAAGAAGGGTGATTTCCCGAACGCGGAAAAGCATTTTGAACGTCTGATTTCTCTGCCGCTCTACCCAACCATGAGCGACGAAGAAGTACAGTATGTGATCGACGCGGTAAAAGACATTGTAGAAAAATATCACAAATAACAGACAAAAAAGTACAGGAACAGCGCTGTGTAAACGCACGGCGCTGTTTTTCACTATCTGTTCATCTCATAAATAATCCGAAGGCCCTCAAGAAGAAGCGTGTCACAGAAACGGATGCTTCGTCTGCAATGCGGAATAATTTCCCGGGACAAGCCGCCTGTGGCGACAACCTCGCATTTTTCTCCGAGCTCCTCCTCCATCCGTTCAATCATGCCGTCAATCATGCAGGCGGTACCCAGGATAATTCCCGACTGCATACATTCGATTGTGTTCTTCCCGATCACATTTTCCGGCGCTTCCAGGCTGATGCTCGGAAGCTGCGCGGTACGCCGCGTCAAGGCATCCATTGAGATCCCCACGCCGGGGACGATCGCGCCACCCAGCATGGTTTTCTCCCTGCTCAGAACAACGAACGTCGTGGCAGTACCCATGTCGAGAATAATGCAGGGACCATCAAACATCTCCGCCGCAGCAACGCATCCGGCAATCAAATCCGCTCCCGTACTTTCCGGGTTTTGGATATCGGTTCTCAAATTTGTTTTCGTATGCGGCCCCACGCAGATGGGGTTCACATGCGTCAGTCGCTGGACGGCCCTGATGATGTAATTGGTAAGCGGGGGCACCACGGAACTGATTACAGCCCCGGCAATGTCCCTCAGCGATATTCCGTAAATATCCAAGATATCGCGAAGCTCGATCGCATACTGATCCTCCATGCGGGAGCAATCGGTTGCCATTCGAGACACAAAAAGAAGCTTTTTCTCATCGTAAACGCCAATCGTAATGTTTGTATTGCCGATATCCAGAGCTAAAATCATAATTATTCCCCGCTTTTTACTTTTTCTTTTGCAATTATAGCAATTTGCAATGCAATATGCAATATTTGCTTGACAAAAACTTAACAATTGTTGAGCTTGGAAATATTTTACGCTATAATTATCGTCATGTACGCGTATTTTACGTAAAAAAAGCCCCGGGTTGTACCGGGGTTCTTATATGCAATTCTGTAAATGCTGAATAAGGAGCGCACACTGGTAGAACATGGCAGAAAGGTACCAGGCAGCGGCAAACTGATAGGCGGCCGAAAGGGCCATCCATCGTAAACTGCCGCTTTCCCGGCGAACAGCTGCCAGAGCAGTAACGCACGGTGTGTAAAAGAGGACAAAAATCAGAAAAGAGCACGCGCTCAGCGGCGTAAAATTCGATTGAAGGGCGATCTCCAGCTTCCCCGAGTAAAGCACGCTCATCGTGCTGATCACCGATTCCTTGGAAATGAGTCCGGCGAGAAGGGATACGGCGGATTTCCAATCGCCAAAACCGCAAAGCGCAAACAGCGGAGCAATCCTCCTGCCCACTTCCGCAAGGATGCTGCATGAACTGTCCGAGGTCATCCTCAAACCGACGGTGAACCTCTGCAACAGCCAGATAACCACCGTCGCGACAAATATAGTTGTTCCCGCTTTTTGCAAAAAATCCCGGATACGCCGCTCTACCTGCAGCCAAACCGTTTGTGCAGTCGGGAACCGGTAGTCCGGCAATTCCATTACAAACGGCGCGGGTTCCCCTTTCAGGATACTGTTTTTAAACAGCAGCGCAGATAACAACCCCATCACCATGCCTGAAAAATAAATCAAAAGCATGGCAATTGGCCGACAGTCGGCGAAAAACGAAGAAATAAACAGGGAGTAAACCGGCATCTTGGCGCTGCAGGACATGAACGGCAGAATCAGAATCGTTAAGCGCCTGTCTTTCTCGTTTTCCAGAATGCGCGTACCCATTACCGCCGGCACAGTACAGCCAAAGCCCATCAGCAGCGGCACAAACGCCCGGCCGGAAAGCCCGATTTTCCGCATGGGCGCGTCCATAATAAAAGCGGCGCGCGCCATATAGCCGCTGTCCTCCAAAAGGGACAGAAGCAGGAACAGGAGGAGAATCTGCGGCAGGAACTTCAGCACGGCGCCAACGCCGGCCAGAATACCATCCAGAATCAAGCTTCGCACCCCTACGGAGGCACCGATTGCCGTTAAAGCGGAATCGGTAAGCGGCGAAAGCCAGCCCGTAAGAAAAGCATCCACACAGCGCACCAAAAAAGACCCTACCGGGCCGAATGTAATATAAAAAATCGCCAGAATCAGCAGAAGAAACACCGGAATAGCCAAATAGCGGTTGGTTGCCACAGCATCAATCTTTTCCGACACGCTTTTTTTCGAGGCGCTGTGCTTTTTCACCGCTTTCTGCGTAAGTTCTCCTATGTACCGATAACGGGCGTCTGCAAGCGCCGTTTCTGGGTCGCGACTGCCGACCGGCTTTTTTACCGTAGGATAAACCGCCGTTTTTTTTACCGCGCTGGCCGCCGCCCTGAGCAATTCGGACAGCCCCTCTCCTTTTGAGGCGGCAACCGGGATGGTTTCTACGTTTAATAGCTTGGAAAGAATAGCGCAGTCAATGAAATCCCCCCGCCTTTTCACCACATCCATCATGTTCAATGCAATTACCATGGGGATATGCAGTTCCATTAACTGCGTGGTCAGGTAAAGATTACGTTCAAGATTGGAGGCGTCCACAATATTGATAATTAAATCCGGTTTATTATTCAGAAAATTCCCGGCAATCGCCTCCTCCGGCGAATAGGGAACCAGCGAATAAATCCCCGGAAGATCCACAATTTCCAGCGTATCATTGTGATAGCACACCGTACCGCTTTTTCTCTCAACGGTTACGCCGGGCCAATTTCCAACCGTAGCCGTCGAGCCGGTTAAGGCATTAAATAGCGTCGTTTTTCCGCAGTTTGGATTTCCGACGAGCGCGACAACATAATGAAATGACTGACGATTCATAGTGCATCCTTTTTATTGAAAAAATAAGCGTACCGACAAGGCCGATACGACGAAGGCCGTAAAATCCGCCGTTACCGCGGCGGGAATGGTGTGGCGGGTTTTCTTAATACCGACTGCGCCGAAGTAGACCGCAATTGCGTAAAAAGTCGTTTCCGTAGAGCCAGACATGACCGAAGCAACACGGCCCGCAAAGCTTTCCGTCCCGCAATCCTGGAAAATTTGTGCCAAAACAGCGGTGGAACCGCTTCCCGAAATCGGTTTGATCAGCACAAGCGGCATCACCTGGGGCGGAAGCCCCAAAAATTTCGCGACCGGGGAAAACATCGAGGAAAGGATATCCAGCGCGCCGGAGGCGTTTAGCATAGCGACCGCCATCATCAACCCGATGAGGGACGGCAGGATGGAAATTGTCGACGACAAGCCTTCTTTCGCCCCTGCAACAAAGGTGTCGAACAGCGGCACGCCGCGCATCAGCCCAAAAAGCACAATCAGGAAGACCGTGGCGGGTATAGCGTAAGCACCTAACTTATCCACTTGACCTTCCCTCCAAAAGCTTTGCCACAGTAATCCCCACAACCAGCGCGCAGACAGAAGTAAGCCATACTGCCGGCAAAATATCAAACGGAGCAGGGGAGCCGTACTTTGCCCGCAGAGTCCCCATAAAGGTTGGAATCAGTTGGATGGACGCGGCGTTAATCACCACAAACATCGCCATGGAATTGTCCGCGGTTTGGGTCGGGTTCCGTTTCGCCAGTTCCTTCATGGCGGCAATGCCCATCGGCGTGGCCGCGTTTCCAAGCCCGAGAAAGTTCGCCGTTATATTCATGCAAATCGCTTTTATTGCCGGGCTTTCCTCTTCGCAATCCGGGAAAAGCCGCCGCATAACCGGACGCAGAAGCTTGGACAAAATTCGAGTAATCCCGCCCTCATCCGCAATTTTCATCAAACCGGTCCATGCGCACATCATTCCCGTCATCGCGATGATCAGCTCAACCGCTCCAGACGCGCCGCTCATAACTGCGGCGGAAAGTTGGGGGACTCTTCCGGTTACTACGGCGCAGATAATGCTGATAATAATGAGTCCCGCCCATATGTAGTTCAGCAGCGCACTCACCCTTCCCTATTTAGTCTCTTTTATATCTATTCGAAAGAATTTCGGGTTAGCACATAAAATTAATTTTTTCGGTATGCAAATAATTGACATAATTGGAAAAATATACTATAATTTTGTCATAGATGAGGAAGCTGAAAAGAAAGGTGATGATAAAGGATGAAATCGACAGGTATTATTCGTAAAGTTGACGAATTAGGTCGAATTGTGTCGCCGAAAGAACTCAGAATGACTCTTAATATAAAAGAAAAAGATCCGCTTCAAATTTTTGTCGATGACGACGGCAGGATTATTCTTCAAAAATACGAGCCTGCATGTGTTTTTTGTAACAGTATGAACGACGTTATATCGTTTAAAGGCCGCAATATTTGCCGCGATTGTATGGAGAAACTGTCAAGCAAATTGGAGGATAATTAATTGCAACCCTCTCCCTGACAATAACGGCATATTTATGGAAAGTTTGTTATCCCCCCCTTGCTATATGCGCAAAAATGATTTATGATTATACTAGTACAAAATCGGAGATGAGCAATCTGAAACTAACGGCAGAGGAAAAACAGTTTTTTAAAAGCTGTGCAGAGGAATTATTGAATTCCGACGATGTGCAGTTGATGGATACTTTCATACAGCATGCGGATGTTTCCTGTTTAAAACACAGCATTTCCGTGGCCTACCTCAGCTTCTGGATTTGCCGTAAGCTAAATCTGCAAGTTGATTACCGAAGCATCATTCGGGGCGCGCTTCTGCATGACTTTTTTCTATATGACTGGCATAATACAAAAAATCCAATAGGGTTGCACGGCTTTAAGCATCCGCTTACCGCCCTTGCAAACGCGGAAAAACATTTCCTGCTGAATGAGTTGGAAAAAGATATTATTGTAAAGCACATGTGGCCGTTGACGGTGAAATTTCCAAAATATAAGGAAGCTTACATCGTCAGCTTTTCGGACAAATTTTGCTCCATCGCTGAAATTTTACGAATTTCTTCTGTAACCGAGTCCTATTAAAAAGAACCGCCAAGTTTTTTGGCGGCTCTTTTTTCTTACATATTATGGAAAAAACAGGCTGACGCCGTCTGAAAGACGTTGTCAGCCCTTTTCACATACGATACACACATTTTTACCCAGGAGAGAGGAAAAGAACGCCCCTTTTTACAGAATTCGGTTATCGTATTCTCCTATAATCCACCAGCTTATTTTGTAAACATGCGATACATTGCCTCCAGGCAAATCTGCGCATGCACCATAAAGCGGTCAATGTCAATGTTTTCGTTCGTATTGTGCAGCCGGCGATCTGCTTCGTCCGGGAAGAAAGGACCGAACGCCACGGCGCGGCCTTCAAATGCACGCGCATACGTGCCGCCCCCGGTAGCGTATAGATCCGCCGGATTCCCGGTGATCTCGGCATACGAATCCTTCAAAAGGGAAATGAACGGATTGTCCTCCGGAAGGAAAAGAGGCTTAGAATGTGTTTGCCATTCGCATTTCAAGCCAAAACCTGCGGCATTTTTTGCGATCTTTGCAAATATCCCCTCTCCATCTCCGGTAACAGGATAGCGAATATCAATTCCGATCGAATCCTCGCCCTCCCCTATATTTACGAGACCAACATTGAAAGTAAGCGGACCGGATTCTTTATCCCGCTGCGAAATGCCAAGGGATTCGCCGTAAAGCTCCGTACTGATCTTTGTATTAACAAACCGAACGAGCGTACCCAGCTCCTCTGCTTTAAAAACGACGCCGAGAAGCTTCATTAAATGGGTTGCGGCATTAAATCCTTCCTGCGGTTGCATGGCATGCGACGCTTTTCCGGCGGAGGTGATTTTCGCACCGTCCGCCGTCCGCTCCACATGGAAATCGCCGGGCGTTGTTTTCGCAGCCTCCTGCAATTTCCGGAAGACATCTTCCGTGCAGAGAATCTCCGCCGCCGCTTTGGACGGTACGGCATTGACGACCGTTCCGGCAGTAAATTTCTTTATAACGGAGCTGTCGCTTTTTGTGGAAATCGTCAGGCGCATGATTCCCTTTTCGCGGTTGCAGATACCGTAATCGGAATCCGGCGTAAAGGCCATAACCGGCATCTGTTCCGATTTCAGATACATTTCCAGATCATTGCTGCTTGTTTCTTCCCCGCCGCCGAAAATGACGCGAAGACGGCGTTTTCCCTTAATATTTTCATCTTTCAGGACTTTTAAACAGTAAAGAGCGACAATTGCCGCGCCCTTGTCGTCCGCGGTGCCGCGCCCGAAATACAGGTTTCCTTTTTTTGTAAGCGTAAACGGGTCGGTGTCCCAACCTTCCCCTTCCGGAACAATATCGAGATGCGCAACAACAGCCGCAACCTCGTCTCCTTCGCCGTATTCTGCGTGGCCGGCATACCCTCCGACATTTTTCGTTACAAAGCCCATCCGATCCGCCATATTTGCAAACGCGTCCATGACCCTTGCCACTTCCCTGCCGAACGGCATTCCCTCCTCCGGCTTTGATTGGACAGAGGGAATAGCAACCAGCTCCGCCAAATCTTTCAGTATATCCTCACGGTAATTTAATATTTTATTTCCAAAGCTCAATGTTCATCTTCCCTTCTTCATGTTAATTTATTATACCATAAATTATTCCAAAAATTAAGAGCGAACCGGAGTTCGCTCTGTAAAACTTCTGGCTGATCAGCCGATCGCGGAAGGATTTTTCTCCCGGATCATCTTCAACGCTGCTTCGTCGGCAACCACCGTTAAATCATTGTGAAGCTGAAGAATAGAAGCGGGAACTTCCGGCGTTATCGGCCCGAAAAGGGAACGGTACAAAATATCCGCTTTACTTTCCCCGTTTGCTATCAGCAATATCTTTTTTGCCTGCATAATCGCTTTAATGCCCATTGTGATCGCATAGTGAGGGACATCCTCGGGCTTTTCAAAAAAACGGGAATTCGCATCAATGGTCTTTTGTGTGAGTCTGACGCTGTGTGTGGTTTTGTCAAAATCGGAATCCGGCTCATTAAAACCGATGTGGCCGGTATGGCCGATTCCCAAAAGCTGTAAATCGATTCCGCCAAGGCTGTTGATTACATGGTCATAACGTTTGCATTCCGCTTCAATATCCTTTGCCAACCCGTTGGGAACGTTTGTGTTTTCTAATGGGATGTTTACATGTTGGAAAAAGTTCGTATTCATATAGTAGCGGTAGCTCTGCTCATGGTCGGGAGCCAAACCGCAGTATTCATCCAAATTAACCGTGTGAACTTTGGAAAAATCGATATCTCCCTTTTTGTACCATTCCGCAAGCTGGCTGTAAACACCCAGCGGCGTGGAACCGGTTGCAAGGCCCAAAACCGAATGGGGGAACAGAATCACTTGAGCAGATATGATATTCGCCGCTTTTCTGCTCATGCTTTGGTAATCCGGTGCGCTGATGATTTTCATTTCAATCTCCCTTTCCTTAAATAAAAAAATAATTTATTTTTATAAACTGTATTAAAAATCATTTCTACAACAGATTATAACACAAAATAAAAAAAAACTACAGAGCAAAATACACAAAGCTGCTCTGCAGTTTAATCTTTTATCCGGTTTTCAGCTCATCAAGGAAAGCAATGGCCTCTTCGCCCGGGACAGGCTTGCTGATGTAGTACCCCTGAATTAGGTTGCATCCGCATTCGGAAATACACTGCGCCTGCTCCTTTGTTTCCACTCCCTCGGCAATCACCTTCAGATTCAGGCGATGCGCCAGCCGGATGATCATATCAACAATGTCTCTCCTTACCCTATCGGAAACGATGTTGTCAATAAAGCTTTTATCGATTTTCACCGCATGGATCGGCAGTTCCTTTAAGTAAGAAAGCGAAGAAAAGCCGGTTCCGAAATCATCCAGATAGATGCTGATGCCGCAATCCGTGAGGATTTTCAGTTTTTTTACCACATCATCAAACGATTCAATCAAGCAGGACTCTGTAATTTCAATCGCCACGCTCTCCGGCTCCAGCTCGTAATAGCAGAAACGCTCGATTACATAATCCGTAAAATCCGCCTGCATTAACTCAATCGGCGAAGCATTAAAGGATACACAAATGCCGGGGTCACTTATGCTTTTTGCAAAAGCAAAGGCTTGGTTGATCATGAAACGCCCCAACTGCTTAATGAATCCGGTTTCCTCGGCCAGCTCGATAAACTGAAGCGGAGGAACCATTCCAAATTTCTTGCTGTTCCAGCGGGCCAAAGATTCAAAGCCGACGACGGCTTTTTTATCATAGTCGTACTGCGGCTGATAATAGCAGACCAATTCCTTATTGTAGATGGACAATTTCAGCTCTGAAAGCATTTGGAAGCGTCGCTCAATGGACATCCCATACTGGTCGTTGTAGATTTCATAGCTTCCCTTTGAGTTCTTTTTTGCCTCCTGCAGCACAAACTCCCCGCGGTTAATGATATCGTCAAACTTATTTTCCTTGACAACCTCGCTGTAATTAAAGAGGACAGCGCCAATGCTGCAGGTTAACTGGATAACATTTTTCCGAACCAGAAAAGGCTTTTTAAAGAGTTCGACGATCTTTTTCGCGAAATCCTCCAACTGGGCGTTTGTACTGATATTCGAGATAAACAAGGCATATTCATCGCCGCCGATTCTTCCGATAATGTTATTCTTCCCGGTAAGCATCGCCAAGCGTGAAGCGGCGGCAGCAAGGAATTCGTCCCCCACATCATTCCCAAACGTATTGTTTACGGAACGGAAATTATCCACATCAAGAAAAAAAGCTCCGCCTGTTTTGCACTTGGTGCACTCAAACCATTCCCTTATATTTTTTTTCACCCCTTTTCGGTTCGGCAGATCGGTTAACGCATCACTATAAATAAAATGATTGATTTCTTCTTCCTGGTGCAGCTTTGCTTCATAAGTATTCTTTTTAAATTTTAAAAAACTAATTGCACAAGCAATACATATCAAAATTAAAAAAGCGACGAGTATTTCACTCATGAACAGGACTTTACCCGCCTGCGACTGAAACGTATTCTCTTCCGCTGTGACAGCAAGAATCCAGCCGTCGGTACCCTGAATCGCACTATACCCCATCAAATTAGCCGTACCATCCACAGTTAACAGGCCGTTTCCAGGCCGATCCTGCTGGAAATCCCTCTGAATCCTTTCCAGTTCTTTCGGATTCGATTGTTTTCTGAAATATTGAAAAAAATTTTGGAAACTGTCTTCGCCGGCACTTCTGGAAATCACGGAACCGTCCGAGGATAAAAGAAAAAAGGAACGATCCGGCCCGGTGGCAATGCCGTCCAGTATTCCAAGATTTCCGTTATCAGCCGTTGCGGCGATAACCCCGTAAACGGCATGAGACCGGATAACCGGAACGGCATACGTAATCACCTTACGGTCAACATCAAAAAGATCGGTCTGGCCGAAGGAAACATTCGCATTTCCTTTCATGGCCTGCTGAAAATATTTTTGTTTGTCCAATCTTACGGTTTTTCCATCATTGGTAACCACCCGGCCGGTTTTATCCGCAAAATAAATCCTTGTAAAATTTCTTCGTTCTGCTCCTTTGGAAAGCGCGCGGATTTGCTCTAAGGTATCATTCGATTTTAAAAACTCCTCCTGATCGGAAAGAGTTCTCAGAAAATCCAAATTTTCCGTAATCGATACATGTACCGCGTTTGCCCCTTGCGCGGAAATTTCCTGAATCATCGACAGGGCATCGGATGTGAGAAGGCTTTGAACTTTGTAAACAAGCCCTGCGCCTGACAAAAGCAGCAATAGAATAAGTATAGTGACTGCAACCATCATTTTATTTTTTTTTGACATGCAATCACCCACTTCTATTTATAATCAATTCTTTCGACTATTTACATCCATAATTATTTATCAAATATCGTATTATAAATATTATCGGCCTGCCGCCTTAAAATTTAAGCAAAAATGCATAAATTCATCCACCCTGCAAACAATTCGATTAGAAAACCAAACGGGGTGATATAGGATGAAAAAAAATGCATTGCTTTTTTTTACGGGAGGAACGATTTATCCCGCATTGGAAATCCTTTGCAGAGGCAAAACGGATATCTCTATGGCCGCTGCCGGAGGAATCTGCCTGTGCTTAATCAACCGCGTATGCAACCATGACATGAAAGCGAAACCTATGTCGGTAAAATGTTTTGTAGGCTCAGCGATTATCACAGCGGTAGAATTCGTCATCGGTATGATTGTAAACGTCGCATTAAAAATGGACGTGTGGGATTATTCCTCCATGCCTCTCAATATAATGGGACAAATCTGCGTTCCTTTCTCCATGCTTTGGTGCCTGCTTACCATTCCGGCAATGGGAATCTGCGCATTATGCGAAAAGCACATAGCAGAGTAAGACCCGTAAAAATCCGCCCCTCAATCACTTGGGGCGGATTTCCTATATAGCAATATACTCCAATGCGATTGAAACGGTTCCGAATAAAATTTGAAAAATATTTTCTCAAGCAGCCTTATTTTGCAAAACATCCTTTTTTTCGATTTTCTTCGCTATTGAAAAAATACTGGGCATCCACTATAATTTAATCGTGGTAGATGATTGTATAATCGATCGTTTAATAGAAAGGAAGTGTTGTAAATGCAAAAGATATTGGTAAGCCTTGACTCTGTGAAAAGAAAGTTATCGGAAATTGAAAAAGATAATATGGAGTATATTGAGTTTAACATTGTTCCAAGGCAAGTAGACAATACGTACATACATCCTGCCTTTCTGCATTTCGATGGTTTGTCTAAAAACGGATTTCGAAAGGATTATGAAAGTATAGATGCTCTTCCCCTGCACACAGTCGGTTCGTGTAAGTATAAGCCGGTTTTGATCCCTTTGCCCTTTTAGCTTCTGTCCACTTACAATCAGCTACCATCATAAAGAAGTCACAAAACAGCGTTGAGTGGGTTTTTAAAACCCTCTCAACCTTTTTTATGTTCAAAACGGTGGACATACACCTGTAAATTCAGGCGAAGACAAAAAATAAAGGAAGCCACATGAACAACTGATTTTCTCAGTATCCATGCGGCTTTTTTGTTTGGTGCGCGAGATGGGACTTGAACCCATACGTCATGCAACACACGCCCCTCAAACGTGCCTGTCTGCCAATTCCAGCACTCGCGCGACTCAGCAAGGAGTATTATATCATCATCCATATGATCATGTCAACCCTATTTTATAATTTTTTAAAAAGTTTGTCGATCAGGCAGCAAAACGCATCATACGTGAGAATACTGTTCAATACGTCCGGCATGGAATTGGGTGCCAGATGTTCGGGCAAGTTCAGCTCTTTGAGCAAAACGGCTCTCCTCTGCGCACTATTTTCCCCGCCGGAAAGTCCCGCAAGATAAAGATCTATCTTTGTAATTTTACGTCCCGCCGGTTTTTCATCCGAATCGCAGGTGACCCCGGCGCGCCGCAAAGCGTCGACAAGCACTTGGGCGGGTACGCCCTCTACCCCGAGCTTTCCCTCCTGGGAGGGCTTTTCCTTCCGCTTTTCCTTGCCAAGGATATCGGGAATATAAGCATGCTTGATCTTCTCCGGGCTGACTGCTCCGGAAAGGTAATTGCGTATTAGAAAACCTGCGGAGTCGCTGTCGGTCAAAACCAAAAGGCCGCGCGCATCCGCAAGACGGCGGATCATATCAAGCTGTTTTTTATTTTTAAAAATCTGAAAGCCGTTCGTTTCAATAATCAGGCCGTCTATAATCGACGACAGCTTGATTTTATCATACTTTCCCTCAACAATAACCGCTTCCTTGATTTTAATCAACCCACCCGCTCCTTTTCTGCGATTAACAATAACTCCGCAATCAGTTTTTCCATAACGATCCGCCGGTCGCCGCGCGCGCTTTTCAACGCGGTATCGGCGTTCAGAAGCGCCTGCAGGCTCTGCCGAAGTATGGAGGTCGTCAGCCGCGCGGCATCGCGTTCCGCATTGGTAAGCCGGAATTCCTTGCGAGCGTAATCGAAATGCTTTGCTGGTTCTGTTACGCCAAAGCCCCCTTGAACGGACATCCGGACACGGTACATATCGACATATGCGGAGGATAGGACCGCTAGAACGGACACCGGCTCCTCATTCTGCTGAAACAAAAGATCCAGCACCTTATAGGCCCTGTCGTAATCGGCCGAAACAATCGCTTTTGATAAATCATAGACCCTCGCTTCCAGGTTTTTTACGACGATCCGATCAATTGTCTGAGTGGTTATTTCCCCTTCCTGCACGTAGGCGCACAGCTTGTCCAGCTCGTTAAAAAGCGTCTGCATAGAATTTCCGCAGGAGCGGATGATCCGCCCTGCATTCTGCCGCGAGAGTTCACAGCCGCGTTTTGCAGCCGCGGAACACAACGCCTTTTCAAGCTCCGAGGTGGAACGCTTGCCAATATGAACCGTAACACCCGCTTCATTAGCAAGCGCAATAAACTTCTTCCATTTTTTATTGGCCTTATAATCGATTTCAACAGAAGGCAGATAAAAGACCAGCACCGTGGAATCCGGTATGCTTTTCACCAGTTCTTCCAGCTTTGCGCTTTCCTGCGCCCGCAGGCCTTCCACGTTCAAGTCGGACACGGCAACGCATTTACGATCCGCCATGAACGGGAGAGCCTCCACAGCGGAGGCGATTTCATCGATGGAAGCGGTATCGCCGAACCGCTGAAGGTTAAAATCCGGAAAAGCGGTTCCGCCTGCCTTGGCTATTAATTTCTTCGCATAAAGGGCAAGCAGATATTTCTCTTGGCCATGCAAAAAATACAACCTGGAAAAATTGGACTTTTCTATTTGTTTTTTCAGTTCTGCTTCGGTGATTTCCGGCAAGTTACTCCCTCCTCAGTTTAACGGTTCGATTTTCCTGTATTTCAAAAACAATATTTCCCGCACCGCCGGTAATTACGGTATTTTTACCGTTCAGACTTTTACCCGCTTTGGACAGGTCTTCCTGATCCATAGAAAGCACACAGCAAACCGGATTCAATAGCTCCATTTGCAGCAGCATGGAATTTGTAACCACAACATCAGCATCAAGCCATTGTGGCGGCAGTTCGGAAAGGTTGTCCCCCGGACAAATAAGGACGGACACCCCGCCTGTCGAAATACGCGCCGTACAGGCTTTTCCGCTCCATTGTGCGTCCACTTCTGTATTGTCCCACAAATGCAAGCGGGCGGTCAAGTGAAATGTGGAAACTTCCGCGGCATTCGGCAATTCTTTTTGCAAAAAGCCGTCAATCAGCCCATCACTTTGGATCAGCACCCTGCGCGGGAAAAATGCTCGGATCAGCTCCGCCGCGTTTTTCGATTCCTCGTCCGACAGCGTTAGCGGCTGAAGGCAGTCCAGCCGGGTAACCCCTTCGCTTTGCAAATAGCTTTTGATCGGGCCGGAAGAAAATCCGCCGCAGCCGAAAACCGCCGCACGCCCGTTGCGTGTTAAGACAACCGATTCCGTACTGCCAACATCCAGCACCGCAAGGCGTGTCACATCGCGAAGGAAAACCTGATGGGACAAAACCCCGGTGAAAAGCAGAATTGCCGAAAGCAGGGCGACATTGCGGTAAAGGCGCCTGCTTTGTTTCATCAGCATAGCGGACGCAAGAAGCAGGATGGTCCCAGCAAGCCAAAGCAGGATAAAGCCCCCGGACGCGGAAACGCTCGCAAACGGAAGCTGTGCAAGCCAATATGCGCAGGAAAGCATGAATTTTGCCAAAAGCCCCGCCGCCAGCGCAAACGGCATTGCCAGAAACGACTTAGGGCTGAGCAAATTCATAACGGCAGCGATGGCGGAAAAATTCATCATCAATGTGGAAGGAACCAGTTCCAGTAAATTTGCGGCAGGCGCTGCGAGGGAAACTCTTCCGAAGGCAAAAATGATAATCGGGAGAGTGAACAGCACCGCCCATACGGTAGTGGCAAGAATCCCGTTGACCCCTCGGACCAGCGGTGAAATTTTCGGGATACGGTCAAGCTTTACATTCAGAAAAGCTGCTGTTTTCCCGGAGTATAAAACAAGCCCAAGTGTAGCGGCAAAGGAGAGCAGAAGCCCCACATCCGCAGCCGCATACGGATTTCCAAGACTAATCAGCAAAACCGCGATTCCCAGGGAATTCAGCGAATCCGGGCGGCGGGAAACCACCATCCCCCCCAGATAGAGAAGGCACATAATCCCGCTGCGGGTAACGGAAGGGACAAAACAGGTAACCGCCATAAAACAGACGACCCCCGCGCAGGCGATTACAGAGGCAACCCGCTTCGGAACTTTCAAGAACAGCAAAAGCATCAAAATAAGCTGTGCCATTGTCGTCATATGCAAGCCCGAAACAGACAGGATATGGGAAATTCCAATGGTTCGGAAATCATCGGTAACCTGCTGGGGCAATCCGGCCGTATCGCCGAACAAAACGCCGTTTATAAGTCCGGCTTCATCCGGCGGTAGGATGGAGCGAACCGATTTCAGAAGTGCCGACCGCAGCCGGAGGGCATAATAATACGGCGGTTTTCGCGTGGGCGGGCTTACCTTCACCCCTTCGTATTCATACAGGAAAGCAAACAGGGGGATTCCCTTTGAAGCATAGTAGGAACGGGAGGAATAGCCTTCCCCGCCATTCGGCAGAAACAAATGCACCTTCCCCTCTACATTCGAGTAGGGTTCCACATTCAACGCATTGTGCGCGGAAAACCGGATTTTAAACGGGTGTTCCACTTTCTTTCCGGAAATGCTGTTTACTTCCGTCACATAATAAAAACGTCCGTACGCTTTTGCCGGCAGCTCGCAAACGGTTCCCTCAACGACCACGTCTTTTCCAGCAAGCGCCTGCACCGGTTCCATAACGGTTTTATGGAAGCCGTAAAAGCTTCCGAACGCAACCGATATGGTCAGAAACGCGATGGGAAAGATACCCGTTGCGCGCAGTTTCGGCTCAAACATTGCCACGATGAAACCCAGAATTGCAACGCACGCCAGAAGTATCGATATGTTCGCGCCAAAATAGACGGCGGCCGCCAGCGTCAGCAGATAACAAAAACCCACCAACACAAGCGGCCGCTTCATATACATTCCTCCGAATTTGAAATAGTCCGTTTCCGTCTCCAAAAGCAACCATTCCGATCAGGAGCTTTGCCGTCAAGATTCCAAACAGCAGACGGCATGCAAAGATTACTTCTTGTCTTTAAAGAAGAGAGGCAGGGGTTCCAGATAAATAATATCGTCCCTGTCCTTCGCGTCGCCCTCGGCCAGTACACAGGCGCGGCCTACAATCTTACCGCCGAACTGCCGGACGAGGTCTTCCATGGCGGCAAGGGATTCCCCCGTGCTGATTACGTCGTCCACAATCAGCACACGTTTGCCGTTCAAGCCTTTATAGTCATCCTCGGCAAGATACAGCTTCTGCACATGGTCGGTTGTGATCGATTTCACCTCAACATGAATCGGATTGCGCATATACGCCTTAACGCTCTTGCGCGCTACGATATAGCGCCGACAGCCCTGGCGCGCCATTTCATAACAAAGCGGGATTCCTTTTGTTTCTGCGGTAACCACCACATCATGCTCGGGGCATTTTGCAAGGAGCGCCGCGGCAGCCTTCTCAGTAATCTCTACATCGCCGAGCATAACAAAGCCCGCGATGTCAAGCGTGTCGCTGATCGGACAGATCGGAAGGCTCCGTTCACAGCCCGCAATCGTCATCTTATAATATTCACCCATTGTTTATCGACCTTTCAGAAATAAAATCATCGAAGAATCAGCCCGGAGGCCACTTCATCGAGCGACCGCCCAGCAGGTGGAAATGCAGATGAGGAACACTCTGGCCGCCGTCTTTTCCAACATTGCTGACTACACGGAATCCGTCCGTCAGGTTCTTTTCCTTCGCCAGCTTTGCCGCGACTTCAAAGATACGGGCGACAACCGCGCTGTTCTGCGGGGTTATTTCTTCCACAGACTGGATATGCTCCTTTGGGATAATCAATATATGCACCGGAGCCTGTGGGTCAAGATCGTAGAACGCAAGCACTTTGTCGTCTTCGTACGCTTTATTGCTCGGTATTTCCCCATTCGCTATTTTGCAAAATACGCAGTCCATATGATACCTCCTTTTGTAACAATACAACAAAAACCATTATAGTCTTAATGAATCATATTGGCAACTATTTTTTCTGCCTGGGCAAGCGCTTCGTCCAATTTTGCAAGATCCTTTGCGCCAGCCATCGCGCTGTCGGGCCTTCCGCCGCCGTTTCCACCCGCAAGCTGTGCCACCTGCCGCACAATCTGCCCAGCGTTCGCGCCCTTTGCCAGCGCTTCTTTTGCAACGCAGGCGGCGATATTCGCCTTTCCGTCGTGCGTTCCCGCCAGTACGGCTACCATATTGGGTGAAAAGTCGCGCGCTTTGTCGCACATCGCGCGCAGGGCGTCTGGCTGTGCACCGGGAATGACCGCCGTAACCAGCTTCACGCCGTTTACGTCCTTTGCGCCCGCCAGCAGGCTGTCCATCCGGATTGCGGCCAGCTTCGCGTTCAGGGCTTCGATCGTTTTATCCTTTTCCTTCAGCTCGGCGGTAAGCTGGCCTGCCCTCTGCACAAGTTCAGAGGGATTGTTCAATTTCAGCGCCGCCGCTGCTTCATGAATCTCCTGTAAGGTTGAATTCAGAAGCGAAAGCACGCCCGTTCCCGTAACACCCTCAATACGGCGTACGCCGGCCGCAACGGAGCTTTCCGATACAATCTTGAACAGGCCGATTTTCGCGGTATTATCGATATGCGTGCCTCCGCAGAATTCCTTCGAAAAATCGCCGGCGGAAACTACGCGGACAATCTTTCCGTATTTTTCTCCGAACAGCGCCATCGCGCCTAATTTTTTCGCCTCTTCAATCTCCATTTCGCGGCATTCCACGGGTATGCCGCTTAAAATCGCCTGATTGACAAGCGCTTCCACTTTCAGCAATTCTTCTTTTGTCAAAGCGGAAAAATGGGTAAAGTCAAAACGGACATGCTTCTCATTGACAAGCTGGCCGGCCTGTTCCACATGGTCTCCCAGAGCCTTGCGCAGGGACGCCTGAAGCAGGTGCGCGGCCGTATGGTTCCGCATAATTGCAAGGCGCTTTTCCTTATTTACGGATACTTTAACTTCTTCCCCAACGCGGACTTCCCCTGCGGACACCACCGCGTGATGGAGATAATTTTTCGCATGGTTTTTGGTTGTGTCCTTTATTTCCAGAATCGCGTCGCCGGACTCGATCGTGCCGGTATCGCCGATCTGCCCGCCGCTTTCCGCGTAGAACGTTGTTTTATCGAGCACCAGCACAATTTCATCGCCGGCCGTCGCGGATTCCACGCGTTCACCATCGCGGACAATGGCAGTCACCTTTGCTGTTGTTTCAAACTGGCCGTACCCAAGGAATTCTGTTTCCGGAACACCTTCCAGAATGTCGTTTTCGCCCTCCCATGCATCCGCACCGGCGTTCTTTCTTGCCGCGCGGGCGCGTTCGCGCTGTTCTAGCATCAGGCGCTTAAATTCTTCCTCGTCAACCGTCATACCGCGCTCCGCGACGATCTCTTTCGTCAGGTCGATCGGGAAGCCGTAGGTATCGCTCAGGCGAAATGCGTCCGCACCGGAAAACACCTTGGACTTGGCGTTTTCAATATATGTGTTTAAGAGCTGAAGGCCCTGGTCAATGGTTTTCGCAAAGCTTTCCTCTTCCACGTTGATAAGCTTTAAGATCATCGCGCGTTTTTCATCCAGCTCCGGATACGCGTTCTTATTCTCATCAATGACGGTATTCGCAACCTCGGAAAGGAAGGTGCGGCGAATTCCGAGCAGACGCCCATGGCGCGCGGCGCGGCGCAGCAGGCGGCGCAGGACGTAGCCCCTGCCCTCGTTTGAAGGCATAACGCCGTCGCCAATCATGAACGTGGTGCTGCGGATATGGTCGGTGATGACGCGCAGGGAAATATCCTTTTTCGGGTCGTCACCGTATTTTACATCCGCAATCCGGCAGATATGCTTCATAATATTCTGGACGGTATCGACAAGGAACAGATTGTCCACATTCTGCATAATGCAGGCCAGGCGCTCCAAGCCCATGCCGGTGTCGATATTCGGGTGCTCCATCGGCGGGTAATTTCCCTTGCCGTCGCTGTTAAACTGGGAGAACACAACGTTCCAGAACTCAACAAAGCGGTCGCAGTCGCAGCCGACGCCGCAGGTTGGGGAACCGCAGCCGTACTGTTCGCCGCGGTCAAAATAGATTTCCGAACAGGGGCCGCAGGGGCCGGAGCCATGCTCCCAGAAGTTGTCCTCTTTCCCCATACGGACAATGTGGGCGGGGGCAACGCCGACTTCCTTTGTCCAGATTTCGTACGCTTCGTCGTCATCGGTATAAATGGTGACCCAAAGGCGGTCAACGGGCATTTCCAGAACCTTCGTGCAGAATTCCCACGCCCACGCGGTCGCCTCATGCTTAAAATAATCGCCGAATGAAAAATTGCCGAGCATTTCAAAGAACGTGCCGTGGCGCGCGGTAATGCCTACGCGCTCAATATCCGGCGTACGGATGCATTTTTGGCAGGTAGTCACCCTTTTGCGGGGCGGAGTCACCTCTCCGGTAAAATATTTTTTCATCGGTGCCATGCCGGAATTGATCAGCAAAAGGCTGTTGTCGTCCTTCGGCACCAAAGAAAAGCTTGGCAGGCGCAGATGCCCCTTCGATTCGAAAAAAGACAGATATTTTTCACGCAGTTCGTTCAAACCAGTCCATTTCATTGCAATAACTCCATTCCGCCTCTCAGGCCAAAATAATAGATATCTTTGTTCGGTGCGCCGCAAAAAAAATAGACTTCACCATCCACAATGGGACGGAGAAATCCGTGGTACCACCCAAATTGCGCTGCCGCGCCGCTTGAATCCCTTAACGCGGGGAACGCCGCGGCTCGTCGCCGCAGGGCTGGGGTTGGCTCCAGCGCCGGGGAATGCAGGAATCTTTCAGCCAGGGACCCCCTCTCTTTCGCAGTAACCGACACATTCGTACCCTTTAACGCCATTACATTCCGGCTGCCGTCTTAAAAACAACCCAAAATGCACATTGAATTTCATTTTGATTATAAACTGTATTCTTTCTCTTGTCAATGAAATTTGGCAGATAGCGACTTATTTTTCAGCAAGTTCGTCGGCAATCTGTTTAAATACAGGGCCGCAGGTTGCGCCGCCGCCAGTGCCGCTTTCTGCGAAAACGGTAATCACGTATTTCGGGTTGTCATAAGGATAAAATCCCGCGTACCAGGATTCCACCGCCTCCACATTTTTTACGTATTTCCCGGTCTGTGCGGTAGAAGTCTTCGCACCCGCCCCCCCTTTTTCCGGCTTGCCTTTTTTACTGGTTCCTGTTTCAACGGATTCCTTCATAAAATCGCGGAGCAATTCCACGGTTCTGTCGGAAAGAATCGGCGCACTTTTCTGTTCCGAGGCTTTCGACGTATATTTCAGATTTTCGTCCACAAAGCCCTCATACACGCTCGGCGGCGTAAACTTCCCGCCGCTCGCAATGGTATTGATCATCGCGGTAATCTGCATGGGCGTTGCGGTAAGATCGCCCTGTCCGAAGGAAAAATTCGCAAGAGCGCGCGGGATGTTCAGGCTTTCCAGCGTCGGCAGATTCCCTTCGGAAGAAGCTATTCCCGGCGCGATTTCGAACGCGTGCCCAAAGCCCAGGTTCTGTGCCATCAAAAGGAACTGCGCCTGCGGCACCTTTTGCATAATATTGATAAAGTAGGTATTACAGGACTGCGCCATCGCCTCCTTCATGGTTTCGGCGCCATGGCTTTCCCCGTTAAAGCAATGGCACAAATCGCCGTACACATTGATCGAGCCGGTGCAGGTGTAGGGCGTATCCGGCGATATGCCGTACTCCAGCGCGGCCGCGGCGGAAACGAGCTTAAAAACAGAACCGACGTTGTAAGCGGAAAGGCAGCGGTTCATAAGCGGGGAATCCTTGGATTTCAGCGCTTCCGCAAGATGGCTCGGCGAAAAAGCCGGAAGGCTCACCATGGCGCGGATTTTACAGGACGGTACCTCCGCAATGACAACCGCTCCCTTGGTAAGGTACTTTTCAGCCGCTTTCTCCGCTATGTCCTGGATATTCCTATCAAGCGTCAAGACGACCCCTCTGTTTTCCAGATAGGAAGTATCGTTAATTTTTTTGTTTTCCCCCTGCAGCACCCGATTCAGGGCGTCCACCCGATAGGTAACGGATATTTCCCCCTGATTTTTTGTAAGCTGCTCGTTAAATGCCTTTTCGATCCCCGTTGCGCCGGCTCCGGTACCGTCCAGGTAACCGATAATATGCACGGCCGGCTGCTTTTCATGGTATCGGCTATTAACGCGAAACACATCGATTCCGGGCGCGGTAATGTTTTTCAGAAGCTTCAGCGCAAACGGTTTGCCCGCAGTCAGGGACGGATACACTTCCTGCATTTCCTTGGCGGACAGCGTTTTGCTGAGCGCCGCGGCACCTTCCACGCTTGGCGAAACCGCGGCCACATACTCGCTTCCCGACCTTGTGAAAGGTACTTTATGGCAGTCATAAATCGTACCTCTCGTTTTTGCGAGGACCAATTTGTAGCTGCTCTGGTTGTCGGCGGTCGCCGCCAGCCGCGAGCCGCTGGAGATCGAAAAGATGTTCAATATACTCAGAAACATACACATCATCATAGCAGCGAAAAAAACTGCCGTTCTTTTTTCCATAAAAAAGCCCCCATATTGGGTAGGATTCCCAATATGGAGGATTTTTATGCAATTATACGCGCTTTTTACGCAGGATCGCGCCCTTTGCGATCGGATGATCCGTTTTGAAATATACGGTCATCATCGCGTGCGGGGCGGATCCGATCGGGTTCCAGTATTCGTCAAACAGCTCATCCAGCGTAAGAAGATAGGGTTTCTTCCCTTTTTCCAAAATGTCGGCGGTATCCCCTTTGAAAAACCGGTTCCGCTGGGACAGCGTCGCAACGCCGTCTTCGTATTTCTCACATACCGCGATGACGTCATACTCCCGCACATAGCCACCGTTTTCATAAACCTGGCCCGGTTCGTGCCCAAAATAGAAGCCGGTGCTGTATTCGCGGTGGCTGATTTTATTCAGTTCTTCCGCAATCCACGGAGAGAGTTTTTGCTTCGGATTGCGGTAATATTCGTCAATGGCATTCCGGTATGCGTTCGTGACGACCGACACATAGTAGGCGGATTTTGCCCTGCCTTCAATTTTCAAGCTGGTTACGCCGGCCTGAATCATCTCCGGAATATGCTCAATCATGCACATATCCTTCGAATTCAGAATATAGGTGCCGTTCTTGTCTTCAAAAACCGGCATATATTGCCCGGGCCGCTTGGATTCCACCAGCGCATACTCCCAGCGGCAGGGCTGTGCGCAGTCCCCGCGGTTCGCGTCGCGCCCGGTCAGATAGCTGGACAAAAGACAGCGCCCGGAAAAGGAAACGCACATTGCGCCGTGGACAAACGCCTCGATTTCCAGCTGCTTCGGCGTTTTCGCGCGGATTTCCGCGATCTCTTCCAAATTCAGCTCCCGCGCAAGGACAACCCGCGAAGCGCCCAGATTGTACAGCTCGTTCGCGCTGGCGTAATTCGCAACTCCCGTCTGCGTGGACATATGAACCACCACATCCGGCGCATAGGTTTTTGCCATTGCCAGCACGCCGAAATCCGCAATAATCAGCGCGTCCACCCCGACGGACTGCGCAAAGCGCAGAAAGTCCGGGAGGCGGGCAAGTTCTTCGTTATGGGGTACGGTATTGCAGGTAAGATATACCTTAACGTTCTTCTCATGCGCTAAGTGAACAGCCTTCTGCAGCTCTTCCCGGTTGAAATTGGAGGGGGCGGTGCGCATACCGAACTCCTGTCCGGCAAGATAAACCGCGTCCGCTCCAAATTCCAAGGCCGCGCCCAGCCGTTCCGTATCGCCGGCCGGCGACAGCAGCTCAACGCGATTGCTTTCTTCTTTCAAATTTCCCCCTCCAATTATTTCAATCCTGCTTTCCTTAAATTCGCCTCATGCTTCGCATTCGTTGTGGCGTAATACGCCTTGCCGTTCTTATCGTGGCAGAAATAGAGGTAGTTGGTATTGGCCGGATTCAGTGCTGCGTCAATCGCATCCATTCCCGGATTGCAGATCGGACCCGGCGGCAGTCCCTTTATGGTATAGGTATCGTAACGGCTCTTATAAGTGGAACGCAGATCGGACGGAACCGCATCCTTTGTACGGTAAGGATAATAGGTAGTTGGGTCGGAACGCAGGCGCTGAAGGTCGCCCTCTTTCTTCGCAAGCCGGTTGTGGAAAACCGAAGATACCTTGTACATATCCTCTTTATCCGCCGCCTCGGCCTGAATCATGGAAGCCAGCGTCACTACCTGATCGAGCGACATATTTTGCGCCGCCGCCTTATCCTGAATTTGCTTGGTCAGTTTTTTGCTACAGTTATTCAGGAGCTTTTTCACCACATTCTTCGGGTCTTCTTCCCTATAAAAATCATAGGTGTCCGGGAACAGGTAGCCCTCCAGCTTGTAATACCGTTCTTTTCCGTTTCTGATCGCCTGAATGATTTCATAGCCGCTGTCAAACTGATCGGAATTGGCAATGGCAAGAAACTCCTTTGCGCTGCAAACATTCTGCTTTTCCAGCAGTCCCGCCATTTCGAGGACATTCATACCTTCTTTAATGGTGACTTTAATTGTGTCGATGCGGTTCAGATTAGACTGCAGCGCCGTAATAATCGCCTGATAATCCAAATTCGTGTCAATTTTATAACTGCCGTTCCGATAGCTTCCATCCGCTTTGGTCAGCTTGGAATACAGCATGAAGAAATTCGCATCCCGGATCACTCCGGCATTCTTTAAAATACCGGCAACCTGCTCGGAAGTTGCTTTCTTGGGAATTTCGACGGTTACGCTTACCTTCTCCTTTCCGATTGCCAGCATGTCGTTAATTCCGGTAATCATATACTGCGCAAGCAGCACGGAGGTGAAAAGTACCATAATAACCCAGAAAAAGCGGAAGAAATTCTTATTCTTCCTTCCCTTTTCCAAATTGCGAACCTGGTGCGCATGTTCGGCGCGGATCGCGGCTTCACTTTGCGAAAGCTTTGCCCGGTGCGCCGCCCGGGGATCGCTGTAACTATGCAGCACATCGCGATTCCGAGAGTCCGCCCTTCTGCCCACAGGTGCGGAAGGATAATCTTCTCCCGGCGTTGCGTAAAAGTCCTCGTCCTTTATATTCAGTTTAAAATTCTGTACCCTTTTCTGATGGTAACCGTTGGGATCCCTCTCATCACTCATGGATACAACCTCCTACAAATGCATTTCAGCCGCCTGCCCTTTGATTTACCATCCTCCGAATATACTTCTCCGTAATTAATATATCCACGGGTTTGTCATAATAGCCGTGGGGCAAATTCCACTGCACGCAGCCGGAATAGCAGATACCGACCGTTGTTCCGCCAAACCCGGCAAGAAAACGGTCGTAATAGCCCTTTCCGTATCCAAGGCGATACCCCTGAGAGTCAAAGCTGAGACCCGGTACGATACAAAGCCCCTTTGAAAAATTCGTCACTTTTCGACATTTGGAGGGAGACGGTTCCAAAACGCCGAAGCTGCCTTTTTCCAGATCATCAAGGGAAGTTATATAGAAAAATTCCATATCATATGTATCCGGAACGCACCTTGGCGCCGCAACCCTTTTCCCGCTGGCAAGCGCGGTCTTGATCAACGCGATTGTATCAACCTCGATCGGCTTGCTGACATAAGTAAACACGGTCTCCGCGCCCGTATACTCCCGTAGCGCAAGAAGCCGGTTTTGGATTTTGGAATCCATCCCGGCTTTCTGGTCTTCGCCCAGCCTGCTGCGAAACTTCCGGTAACGCGCGCGCAGACTTATTTTTATTTCTTTGATGTTCTTTATATACATTGCATCGACTTCCTAAGAGACTTTGATTTTTCAGAGCCCAACAGCTCCCCGACGATAGCCAGGGCAAACTCCACCGCTACGCCCGCGCCCCGCGCTGTAATGATTTTTCCGCTGACACAAACCGGATCCATGGAAACAGTTTGCGCGTCCAGCTCCGTTTCGTACCCCGGGAAACAGCACGCGGCATGCCCCTTCAACAGACCCATATGCCCAAGGATAGAAGGCGCCGCGCAGATCGCCGCAATATATTTCTTATGTTCTTCGCAATGCCGTAACACTTCCCGGACAACCTTTGATTTTTCCAGATTCGGTGTACCCGGAACGCCACCCGGTAAAATCACCATATCCAGGCCGTCGAAAGAAACATCCTTTTCTTCCACATCGACGGTCACTTCGATTTTATGCGAACCGGTGATTCTTTTCCCGCCTACGCCGACAGTAACCACATCCAAGCTTGCGCGGCGCAATACATCAACGGTTGCCAACGCCTCGATTTCTTCAAATCCATTTGCAAGAAAAAGATAAATCATAACAGAACCCTCCCAAAGATTAATCAAGCGGAAGTCCAAGGTAGGGCATGTCCGTATCCGCCCCAATCTGACGGACCGTTGTGCCCCCGATTGGCTTAATCATGCCAAAATCCGTAACGCTTCCCTTCTGCCCCAGCGGACTGAATGCCGGAAGGCGAAGGATATATTTCTGCGCCGGCATCTCATGAAGAATGCAGGCGGCCAAATTACGCATTGTCTTCCCGCTTGCCATCAGCTCCAAAATCAAGCAGGAACCGTCCTCCATTCGGCGGCAAAAAGCGTAGGCTGCTTCTTTCCCGGTTCGGGCGCAAATCATCCGGTCACCGTAAACCCTTCCCATTCCCTGCGCGAAAGCAAAGGCTTCGTCGCTCCATAAAACATTTCCGGCCCGCGAAAGCAGGGTTTTATTCCGAAGCAGATTTAATTCTTTAAAATCAAAAATATTCTTTGACGGGCTGGCAGAACCGGCAAGCTTTCGCATGGTTTCCTGTAACACAGTATAATGGCTGACTTTAAAAAAGGAAGTATAGTCGGACTTTTCATACAAGCGGTAAAGATCCGGCGTTGCCGGCAGCACGGACGAATACTGATCCCCCCGCTTTACGCCGACCAGCGCGGCGGCAGCCAAAAGAGCCGCCATATAGCCGCGGCCGCGGTAGGCGGGAAGTGTGGCCGCCGCATAGATATAATGCGCCTGAACCGGCTTTCCATCCGTAGTAATTTGAATGGGAAGCATGTAAAGTGCGGACGCGATCCCCTTGGTTGTAAGATAAACAAGGCATTCCCAGGGCCGAAAACAATTATTTAAAAAGTACTTTGCCGGGCGCGAGGGTTCCTGAAAGCAGGTTTCCCATATTTGGGCAAGCTCCCGGCGCATCCCCCAATCGGCAAAACAAATCATACCATAACACTCCAGACAGCACAAATGACAGCTTGTAACCGCACCTTTCTGGGAACCAGGAGCATCTTTGCCATCTGTCCCGAAAATTCTTTATTGCGATCCTTCCATGACCTTTTGCAAAATCTCTTTATGAATTGCCTCTACTGCCCTTGGTTTTTCCCCTTCTGCGCAGCGGATAATCTTCCAATTCAAATGCTGCGCGGCATAAACCGCGCTTTCATGGCATGCTGCAAGATAGGACTCATTGCTCTCATGGATATCCTTTTTCTCTTCGTTCCCGTGGTAGCGGCCGGTTAACAGCCGTTGGGACACCTTCAGCGGCATACTCAGATAAATTGTCAGATCCGGACGGGGAAGCTCCAGCTTATTGTATTCAAAATCTTGCAACCAGTCAATAAAATCATCCCACCGTTCTTTGGGCAATTTGGAAAGCTGGAAAACGATATTGGAAGTGGTGTAACGGTCGGCAATGATCAAAGCGCCGTTCTGATAGTCCTGTTTCCAGAAACGCCGATAGCTGGCAAACCGGTCAACCGCGTAAAAAGAAGAAGCGGCATAGGCGTTAACATCATTGGGATTCGAGCCGAATTCGCCGTTCAGATACATTTTCGCCAAAGCGGACGAAGGTTCGTCGTAATCCGGAAAGGAAATGCGGCGCAGCTCTATGCCCCGCTCCGCAAGGGCTTTGCAAAGCAGAGCGGTCTGGGTCGCCTTGCCGCTGCCGTCCAGCCCTTCCATTGCGATTAATCTTCCATTCATCAGTTTTCCCCTATTCCCTTAAAAAACTCTCGTATCTCGTTGATTTTTCCGCAAGACATTTTCCCTTCCGGGCAAGGTCCGGTCAAACATGCCGGGCCGCTGTTCTTAAACAGATGCGGTGCCACGCCGCGTACCAGACGCAGCATCTCCACAGCCACACTGCGAATTTCCCACTGGGCGCGATTGCAGCAACGCAGGGAAAAGAAATGCTGGAGCGAACGTACGTTAAAGGTGCAGATCATTTTTGTATTGCACGCATTCGGGAGCACAAAACGCGCGTCTTCAATGGATTTTTTCTGCGCGGCGCGATCGGCCAACTTTTCATCCATACCGGACGCCAACAGCTCTTTCTTATGCTTTTCCTTCAACAGCGCGGTCAGATTTTCGTAGTGGCGCTGGTCCTCCTCCATGGCGGCAAGGAACTCCGCCTTCGCTTCCGGAATTGCTTCAATTTCGGGAGGAATTACATATTCAAAATGGGATTCCGTAACATAACGCTGGCTTTGCACACTATAGGAAGCAATGCGGTGGCGGGTAATCTGTGCCAAAAAGGAGCGGGAAACCCCTTCGATTCCAAAGGTAAAGGATGCATGTTCAAAGGGACTTTCATGCCCAATGTCAGAAAGCATGTCAACAAAGGAGGCGGTCTTTTCCTGTGTCAGCCCTTCGGATATCGTATCGATTGAAGCGGAAGAATAACAGAGCTTTGCCGCCTGCGCAACCGTTTTTTCCGGATTTGGAGTATATGTAATCAATGTTACCTTTGCCATAAAATAGCCCCTTTTTTACATTTTTAGTCGGTAATATTAGTATTATAACAAACTATTGTAACGTGTTCAACACAAAATAAAAGGACCCAAAGCGCAAGAAAAGCCCACCCAAACAAAAGGTGAGCTTCAGAGAATTCAATTTCAGGTGTTTGAAATAATAATCTGTTCCACAATGTCTGCAACGTCTTCGCAGTAATCCAGCGCATCTTCCAAGGTGTTGTAAAGATTCTGCAACCGGATCACGTCAATCATTTCCATCTTGTTCTCGGGGTCAAAGAGCGCCCGCATAGCCTCGCTGAAAATCGCGTCACCCTCTTCTTCAAGATGGTTAACATAAACAGTTTTTTCCTTAATGGATTTATAATTCTTTTTATACTGCTCAAACTCATTCATCAGATCCTGCAGGCCTTCGCAGCAATTCACGATCAAATCCACCATTTTTACCGTAAAATCGCTTGCTTTGGTAATGTGCATCATATAAATCTGATTGCCGATATCGTCGATGCTGTCGGTGATTGCCTCGATTGCACGAACCATCGCCATCATGTCGGAACGATCCAGCGGCGTAATAAAGGAATCGGCAATTAGGTTGGAACAATAGTGGACATGCCGGTCGCCCTCATGCTCAATCTCTTTCAGCTGGGCAATTTCATTCCTGTCAATATGACCGTCCGTAAACGAGGTCTGAAGCACTTTTGCAGCCTTGCACGAAATATTGATCCCTTTCTTAAACAGTTCAAAATAGTCCGGCCCTTTAGCAAAAAAACTACTCATAGAATTCCCTTACCCTTCAATAATAACAGATTATTTATTCTCTACATAATATATCAAAAAATGAGTATAAACAATTTGGTCATAATGTAACCAAGAAGCATACAGGCCGGGAAAGTAAGCACCCACGCCATAACCATTTCCTTGGCGATCCCCCAGTTAACATCGGAAAACCGCCTTGCGGCGCCCGCGCCCATCATAGCCGTTCCTTTTGTATTGGTTGTGGAAAGCGGTATACCGGAATGCACCGTTGTAATGAGCATGCACAGGGAAGCGACGATTTCAGCGGAAAAGCCCTGATATTTTTCCAGTTTTACCATATCGATTCCCATTGTCTTTATAATACGGTAGCCTCCGATGGAAGTTCCGATTGCCATAACAAGCGAACACAGAAGCATGATCCAAAGATCAATGTGAACCGTTGAAGGAACCGGCTGATTGTTTGCCAGCAAGATCACCAGCACAAACACGCCCATGAATTTCTGGCCGTCCTGCGCGCCATGGCTGGTCGCCATTAAAGCGGCGGAAGCCATCTGGCCGATCGAAAAAAAGCGGTTTGCTTTTACGCGTTTCACGCGGCGGAAAAGGTAACCAACCAGCTTTGTAACAAAGTAGGCCGCGGTAAAACCGACAACCGTTGAGATAAATATGCCCCAAAGCACTTTTTCAAATTCAGCCAGCTTAAAAGCAGAAAGGCCGTTATAGGCAATTCCGGCCCCCATTAAGCCGGCAATCAGCGCATGGCTTTCGCTGGTCGGAATGCCGAACCGCCAAGCAGTTAGAGACCAAATAACGATGGAAAGCTGCGCCGCACAAATCGCGATCAGCGGATTGGAACCGGTGCCCACATCGACAAGGTTTGCGATGGTACTGGCCACGGCCGAGCCAAAGCACATGATACCGACCAGGTTGAAAAACGTTGCCATAATCACGGCCACCCTCGGAGAAAGAACCCTGGTTGAAACAACCGTAGCGATTGCATTCGGCGCATCCGTCCAGCCATTGACAAAAATCGAAGCGCAAACGAGTATAAGTGCCACAAAAAGTGCAAGCGACATTTAATAACCTCATTTCGTTACATGTCGTATAGATTGTCCTTAAGTTTAACATAATTATAACAGAATCTTTACAAAATAGAAACAGAAAAAAATTTGTAAAAAGACGAATTAATCCGCAAAATAGATTTGTATTTTGTACTTATTGATCATTTTAATAGGATTTATGATATGATTTGCTGATTAATAATACTCTATATTAATGATTATATAAAATATTCTAAGCATTCGCCTATTTCCAAAAATATACTTTCAAACCGAAAATATTTCTGTAACACAATGAAACACCTACCATAAAATGGTATAGAGAATCAAGCTTCAACAACTGTAATAAAGGAGGATATTCTATGGATGGAAACTGCTCGGAAAGCAATGCAAATGTGCAAAACAACGGAACTTTCAATGAAGCTGTATGCATAGACGGGTTACGGGTTTATGATTCATGCAGCGAACTGCATTGATCAAGATGGAAACAGCCGAAAGAGCGCGAAAGCATTTTGAACTTCCTGCATAGCGGGGCGAAATATAAAAAGGACGAAACCGTAAACGGCTTCGTCCTTTTTTCTGTCTGTCCGCAGCATACGCCACAGTCCATACAGTCATTTTTCTGCGCATCGCACAATACATTTTATAGTGCCCTCAAGGGATTTCCTGCTTATTATTTTGTGAACCGTGCCAGCCGCCGGAATAGGTATTCATCAAGCTGCCGCTCAACATTGCGATTGAAAGCGCGCTTATATGCCGAACAGAATTTCCGGCAGATCCGGTTCTGGAAACCGCTCTTACACTTTTTGCACGGCATGTCGATCATTTTCTTCTCCCCCTTCCGGAACAGCACCGGCGGATGCTTCGTCTACCCCAGCTGTATGTAAGCTGTTCCAGTCAATCGTTGTTTTTATTTGGCAGCCGGTCGCTTCTCCGCAAATCCATTTGGCAGCGCATCGCAAATCCTCCAGATTCTGCTTTACTTCCGCCGCCGTTCCCGGGCGTAAATGAATCGTAATGTCCGGATTTCCTGCGTCACGCACGATGACCACCTCTCTATAGAATATGATCGCCCTATTTGCCGTATGCTTCATTTATTTTCTTTTAAGGGAATATTCCAATCGAAATCTGCAAATGAACAAAGCGGGTGATTAGGATGGATATAGCTATTTATCTGCGCAAAAGCCGCGCGGAAGAACTCAATAATTCCATTGGCGAAACGCTGCAAAGGCACAAGGAAACGCTTTTGGAATTTTCCAAAAAAAACCATCTAAATATAAAAAGGATTTACGAGGAGGTGGTATCCGGCGAATCGCTTTACGCGCGTCCCCAAATGCTGAAACTGCTGTCCGATGTAGAAAAAGGAAGCTATGACGGCATCCTTTGCATGGATATTGACCGCCTGAGCCGCGGCACGATGAGCGATCAGGGTATCATTCTGGAAACATTAAAAAATGCAAACACCAAAATCATTACGCCCAACAAAACCTATGACTTAAATATTGAAACAGACGAAACCTTCTCCGAATTTGAAACCTTTATGGCCCGTCAGGAGCTGAAAGCCATCAAACGGCGCCTGCAGCGTGGAATCCAAAAATCGATTGAAGACGGGTGCTACATTGCGAACGCCCCGTACGGTTACAGCAAAACGACGGTCAATAAGCGCCCCACCCTTGCCATAAAGGAAGAGGAGGCTCGGTTCGTACGGCTGATTTTCGAAATGTATGTACAAAAAGGCTGGGGATGCCAAAAAATTGCGGATACGATTTGCCTGATGGGTGCAAAGCCGCGACGGTCAGACCGCTTCGGGCGGACCTCCATTATGAAAATCATCCATAACCCGGTCTATATCGGGCTGATTGCCTGGAACAGGAAGACGCAGATCCGGAAAGGGGCAAGGGGCAATGCAAAGCAAATCACGATTTACAATCCAAAGGAAAAGTGGACGGTCGTAAAAGGGATCCATCCCCCTATTATCGACAAGGAGCTGTTCGAACAGGCGCAGAAGCTTTCCGCCGGGCGGAACCATCCGCCTTCCAATACGGGCATCATCCAAAATTCCCTTGCCGGCTTGGTTTACTGTGCGAATTGCGGGACCGTCATGCAGCGACAGGTAGTCCGCGGCCGCCCCTATCTGCTTTGCCAAAAACCCGGCTGTATGCCGTCTTCCGCTCTCCTGCCCGTTGAGGATGCGATTGTGCGCACGCTGAAAGAAACCTATCAACAAGTAATGGTGACATTGGAAAAGGCGCCGCAGCCCGCCGGAAAGAGCCGGATTTCCCAAAAAGCATGCGAATCGGAAATCCGCACGACGGAATACCAGATTGGGCGGCTGCACGATTTGCTGGAGCGGGGGATCTATGATGAAAACACCTATTACTCCCGGCTTTTCCTTTTGGAAGAGAAAAAGAAGAAGCTTGCAGAAACCTTGCGCGCGCTTCTTGGCGATTCTCATGAAAACGAGGAAAAAATCGCAAAATCGGAAGCTTCCATTTGGGAGTTGTACGATTCGGCCACACCGCAGGGCAAAAACATGCTGTTAAAAGCTTTTATCGACCGGATCGTTTATAAAAAGGAAAAAGGGGCCAAACCCTTCCAATTTACTCTGGACCTGTATCTGCGGCCTTTCGAATCGTTTCCAAACGCTTTCTAAATTTGATATTTTCTTCTGATTCACTTCATTATTTTCTAAATATACATAAAATTTTGTTCAAATCGTTTTTATTATTTGTTTATATATCCTATTTTTCCACATAACCGAAAATCACATAAATTACGACTTTTTTCGCTATTGCAATTTTACAGGATATCTCGTAAAATACAAACTGTTGTGTAAAAAAAATTTGAAAGGATGTTTTAAAAATGCAGAAGATTCACATTAATGCGAATTCCTTATTGGAGAGAGTAAGGGAAATTCAAAAGGATGGTATGGGGCTGATCGAGCTTTGCATCATAGCGGAACAGACAGACGGCAAATACACGAACCCTGCATTCCTCCATTTTACCGGTATCTCGACAAAAGGGGAATACAAGGACTATGAAAGCATTGATGAGCTCCCGCTCGCACAGCACTTGAACGTCAGTATGCCGGCTTAGAACAGGGCTTCTTATCTGATACATAAACCCACACCGGGTAAGATAAATCTATATTTTTGAAATACAGGAAAGCTTCCATCCCGTTCCCCCTTCTGATAAAGACTGCCTTGAAGATTTAAGGGTTTATTTCCCACCGGATAAGCACGATCTGATTGAACACGCGACCAATGTCCGGCTGAGAAGCGCTGAAGTCATTACGGTGTTCCTCGACTTGGAGCCGGTACCATTTAACAGGGGCTTTTATTCGGTAGATATGACCTTTTTCTTCAACATTTGTGTGGACGTATTTTGTCCGCTGGCCACAAGTCCCTGCATTGTAAATGGTGTGTCCATATTCAGCAAAAGGGTCATTCTGTACGGCAGCGAGGGCAACGTAAAGATGTTCAGCTCCGATTGCACACAAGAGGACTTAATCGTACAAAACTCCAGGTGCGGAGATGTACTTCCAAAAGCAACCTGCCAGGTTGCGGAACCGATTTGCCTTTCGGCCCGCATCTGCGACTGCCAGTCACATTGCAACGAAGCCTGTTGCCAAATTCCAGATTGCATCTGCAGGCAGTTCGGCGGCCAGCTTGATTTTTCATCAAATCGTTCCGTTTACGTAACAATCGGTATTTTCACAATCGTTCAAATTGTCAGAAATGTTCAAATGTTAATCCCAGCTTATGACTTCTGCATCCCGGAAAAAGAATGTGTCACTTCATCGGACGATCCGTGCGATATGTTCCGCCGCATCGAATTTCCGACCGAGGAATTTTTCCCGCCCAAGGTCAGCGATTGCGGCTGCAATAGTGATCGCCCCCGCAGATAAAAAGAAGCAAACGTGCACAGAAAACAAATGAAGCCCGTCTGAATTCAGACGGGCTTCACATTTTTATGGCTGCTCTCTTTGCAGGCGGGCAAAATTCGCCATAAGCTTCTTTGTTCCCACTTTGTCAAAGGCAATTTCCAAAAGGGTGTCGTTCCCCATCGGCGTAGCGGACAGTACCATTCCTTTCCCGAAAGTCTTATGGAAAACGCAGTCCCCCGCTTTAAACTGAACAGCAGGGGGGGCGCTGTGAAAGAAACCGGAAGGGCCGAAATTGCGCGCAGCTTCGGTTGTAATCGCCCTCGCCTCAAACGCGGAGGTCGGCAGCCGGGTCCCCGGCTGCGGCTTTTTCCATTCCCTTGTACGGGTGCGATTAAGCAGTTCCTCCGGAATTTCCTCTATGAAACGGGAAGGTTTATTCCGGGAAGTGCTCCCGAAAATCATACGGCTTTCGGCGTTAACCAGGAAAAGTTCTTCCTTGGCACGGGTAATCGCCACATAAGCAAGGCGGCGTTCCTCTTCAATCTCCACCGGATTGTAAATGGCCTGCATTCCGGGGAAGATGCCGTCTTCAAAGCCCGGCAGAAACACAACCGGGAACTCCAGGCCTTTTGCGGAATGAACCGTCATCATAACCACGCTGTCGGAGCTTTCGTCGAAATTGTCAATATCGGTAATGAGGGATACCTCTTCCAGGAAGCCCTCCAAGGAAGCTTCCTCCCCGTTTTCTTCTTCATATTTGATCAGGTTGGAAGCAAGCTCGTTAATATTGTCGATACGATCCTGCACATCGCCGTTTTCCGATGTGTAGAGGCTTGCGATATAATCTGTTTTATCAAGAATCAAACGATACAGTTCATTCAGGCTGGTATTTTCATCGTTTAAAGCATCGATCAGCTCCTGTATGATCGATGCAAACTGGAGCAGCTTCGGTGCTGATCGCTTCAAAGGTTCGTACTGGTCCGCGTGCCGGATAACGTCAAAAAGGCTTTCCCCCCTTGCAGCGGCGATTTCCGTTGCCTGCGCCACCGTTTTATCCCCGATGGAACGTTTCGGCTGATTGATAATCCGGCGCAAACGGATCTCATCATTCGGATTGTTAATCACGCTTAAATAGGCGATCATGTCCCTGATTTCTTTGCGCTCGTAGAAGCGCTGCCCGCCGATAATCCGATAGGGAATTCCGGATTTCACAAAGATTTTTTCAAGGATGTTGGACTGGGAATTCATGCGGTATAAAATCGCGAAGTCGGAATATTTCCGGCCGTCCGCCACGCCGGACAAAATCGTTCTGGCCAGAAAATCGGCCTCGTCTTGTTCGCTGTAAGCGGTATGTACACTAATTTTTTCGCCTGTTTTGTTATTAGTCCACAAGGTTTTCCCCTTGCGCTGAAAGTTGTTTTCGATTACCGCATTGGCGGCGTTTAGGATATTTTTTGTGGAACGGTAATTCTGTTCCAAGCGGATGACCTTTGTGTTCGGAAAAGTACTTTCAAAGCTCAGGATATTTTCAATGGTTGCGCCCCGGAATTTATAAATGCTCTGGTCATCGTCGCCGACCACACAAAGGTTCCCGCTTTTTTGTGCCAGCAGTTTTACAAACAAATACTGCGCATGGTTGGTATCCTGATATTCATCGACCATGATATAGCGGAATTTATTCTGATAATAATCCAGAACATCCGGGTTATTCTGCAGCAGAAGCACCGCGTTGCAGATCAGGTCGTCAAAATCCATCGCGTCGGCTTCACGGAGCCTTGCCTGATAAAGCTTGTACGCCTTAGCGATCAAAACCAACCGGTTGTCATTGCCGGCCTGCTTCATAAATTCCTCCGGCAGAACCATGTTGTCCTTCGCATGCGATATGGCGGACAGAATGGATTTGCAGGAAAGGAGCTTGTCGTCGATCCCCAGCGCCTTCTGGCACTCCTTCATCATGCGGCGCGAATCGTCCGTATCGTAGATGGTGAAATGGCTGGAATACCCCAGCCTGTCTCCGTCCCGGCGAAGCATGCGTGCACAGGTGGAATGGAAGGTGGACGCCCAGATATCATTCCCATCCTCGCCAAGCATATTAACCAGCCGGTTTTTCAGTTCTCCCGCCGCTTTATTGGTAAAGGTAATCGCCAAAATCTGCCATGGACGGCAGGCGCCTACCGACAGCCTGTCTACCAACTGCTGCGGCAGGGGAATGTCATGGTCAAGGTATTCCTTGATGGAATTTTGTTCCTCGTCGGACAAATCGCCTGGAACCGTCTGGCTGCTGAATGCATTTCCGTATTTTATAATATTGGCGATACGGTTTACCAGCACCGTCGTTTTTCCGCTTCCGGCGCCGGCCAAAATCAGCAGCGGACCGTTTACATGAAGCACCGCTTCACGTTGCCTGTCGTTCATTTTGCAAAATTCTTTATTCAGAACTTGTTGCCGCAGTTCAAAGATTTGGCTCGTAGATAGATTGCTCATGTGTACACCTGAAATTCTTTCGGACAGTCAACCATCCGTTATTCGTATGATATGCTTATCATTGTACAATATTTTCAATGCAATAGCAAATGAAATGAAAGCCAGCGGCCGATGAAACAAAGAATACCCGCACGAAACGTGCGGGTATTTCTCCAAATTAATTATTTTCCTTATCCCAATATGCTGATTAAAACACCGGCGGCTACTGCAGACCCGATTACTCCGGATACATTCGGCCCCATCGCATGCATCAAAAGGAAGTTGCCGGGATTTTCCTCCTGGCCCACCTTTTGCGAGACACGCGCCGCCATTGGAACGGCTGAAACACCTGCCGAGCCAATCAGCGGATTCACCTTTCCATGGGAAGCCCAACACATCAGTTTGCCGAAAAGGACACCTCCGGCGGTGCCGAAAGAAAACGCCAGAAGACCTAGGATGATAATTTGGATTGTCTTCAAAGACAGGAATACGGAACCGGTCGCCGTAGCGCCGACGGTAACGCCAAGGAATATGGTAATAATATTCATCAGTTCATTCTGCGCCGTGTTGGAAATACGCCCCACAACACCGCTTTCACGGAAGAGATTTCCCAACATCAGCATCCCGACCAGCGGACAGGCGTCCGGCAGAATGAGTGAAACAATTACTGTTACAATAATTGGGAACAGAATCCGTTCCAGCTTGGAAACCGGGCGAAGCTGTTCCATTACGATGCTTCGCTCTTTCTTGGTCGTCAAAGCTTTCATGATCGGCGGCTGGATAATTGGCACCAATGCCATGTAAGAATACGCCGCGACAGCGATGGGCCCCAACAGTTCCGGCGCAAGCTTTGAGGTTACAAAAATCGCGGTCGGACCGTCCGCTCCGCCGATAATGCCAATCGCGCCGGCCTGTTTGCCGGTAAAACCGAGAAATACAGCGCCGATAAAGGTAGTAAAGATACCAAGCTGCGCTGCCGCGCCAAGCAAAAAGCTCTTCGGGTTTGCAATCAGCGGACCGAAGTCGGTCATTGCGCCAATTCCAAGAAAGATCAACGGCGGATAGATTCCAAGCTTAACGCCCTGATATAAATAATAAAACAGCCCGCCCACCTGAGGAATCTGATAGTATTGCTGATTCCCCATCGTTACAATCGCATAATTTGCCGTTGCACCGCCATGGGCAGCCTGATAATCGCTGACGAGTTGCAGCGTGGTCTGCGGTGCAGCCATAATTGCGGGGTAAAGATTAACAAGCAACATACCAAACGCAATAGGAAGTAGTAAAAGGGGCTCAAATTGTTTTTTAATAGCCAGATAAATCAGGATTCCGGAAATCACAATCATAACATAATTTCGCCAATCATTTGTAGCGAAACCGGAAGTCCTGAAAATTCCTTCAATCGAATGTATAAATTCATCCCAAATAACCATATCGAAACCAGCTCCTTCCAAGTCTTTCCTGCCGCCGGGCAGGTATTAAAACGGACGGGTATTCTCCAATAGCCCGGCTATTCTCCACAACGAACGTCCCGGCTGCGCCGCGCGGCGGATACTCTTTATTTTTCCGGCGGACGAACCGTACACCGCATATACGGCAGCGGCAATCGCCGCGGCCGTTTCTTCCGGGATACCGGCTTCAACAGACGGAACCGGTGCAGAAGCCCTTTGAACGGTTGGTACGGATTTCGGAACCGGATCTGTCTTTGCATTCGGCTGAATGTTCTTAATAACCGCACTATATCCTTTAATAATATACGTAAGGAATATCAGCATAACAAAAACGATAACCAGGCCGGTTAGTAAAACAATCATCGAAAGCTGTACTTTTTGATCCAAACTCAAGTGTATTCCTCCATTCTCATAATCAGATAATTTTTTTCATTTTACAATCATTATACATGATGGAAAAATTTATTTCAATTCTTTTTGGCGCTCTTTTTATTGCATAAGCTTTTGATGCGAATTATAATGAAATTATATATATTCAGGCAGGAGGCTTCTAAAGGATGACAAATGACGAATTCAGGCGCTCTTTTCGCGTTCCGTTTCACAACAGTCTGGGTTTGGCCGTATACAGTTGCGGCGTTCAACGCTGCGGCGCCTGCCATTCGTGGGGACCCGCCGTGCGCGACCATTACCTGATCCACTACGTCGTTTCAGGAAAGGGAACATTTTGCTGCGGCGGCACCGAATACCACCTTACCGCTGGCGACGGCTTTCTGGTGGTTCCTTCAAAGGTCGTATATTACGCCGCGGACCGCGAAGACCCGTGGGAATACTGCTGGGTCGGCTTCAACGGAAGCGACGCGAAAAGGCTGATGGGGCAAACCGGCCTGCTGGAGCGCAGCCCGGTGTTTCACTATGACAATGATTCGCTTTTTGAGGATCTGCTGACAAAGGTCTGCAACGCCTCCGGTCCGAAGCCAAGCGATGAAGCGCGCATGGAGTCCGGCCTGTTGATCTTTCTGGCCGCGCTGATGGATCAGTTCGGAACGCCGACACAGCAGCATCCGAGCGGCTTTGAGTACGTGCAGAAAGCAATAAAATTCATCGAGTACAACTATTCCAGCGATATTGGAATCACCGACATCGCCGCCAGCGTCGGAATCAGCCGCAGCCATCTGTACCGGCTGTTTATGCAGCATATCTCCATGCCGCCGAACGAATACCTTATGCGTTACCGTATCAATAAGGCATGTGAGCTGTTGGAAACCAGCAGCCTGTCCGTTGGCGAAGTGGCTTATTCGGCAGGATTTTCCGATCAATTGTACTTTTCACGGGTATTTAAAAAATATATGAACACTCCGCCAAGCCGTTACACCGGGTATGAGCGGGCAGAAAAAGTAAAGGAGAATAGAAAATGAGCGAAGCTGTCGACCGTATTGCAAAATGGGCTGAGCAAATAGAAAAATACAGCGCGGTGGAATGGGACAGGCTCCCCGAAATATATCTGTATATGGATCAGGTCCTTACCTACATGAATAAACAGATCGGCGTGTTTGAGCGCAGTGAAAACACAAGCCTCCTGACTTCCAGCATGATCAACAATTATGTAAAGGACGGCATCCTTCCCCGCCCCGAGCAAAAGAAATATTCCCGCGAGCATCTGGCACTACTGTTAGTCATCTGTATGCTGAAACAGGTTCTTTCAATCCAGGATATTTCTTTCCTTCTGAAAACACTTCTGGAAAACACAGGTAAAAAGGAAATGTACGGACAATTCTGCAACGCGCACTCCGCAGCATTGAAGGAAGTCTGCGAACGCGTTGCGCAAACCGCCGGGCAGGGGGACGCCGAGCTGACGAAGCTCGCCATTGAACTGTCCATTGAAGCGACCGCTCGCCGCACCGTGTCCGAAAGGATTCTAAGCGAGCTTTCGACTGCCGAGGAAAAGGCAAGAAAGGAACGGGAAGAAAAGGAAAAAGGCGGAAAAAAAGAAAAATAAAATAAGGTATTTACAGGCCGCCCGGCAAGAGGGCGGTCCTGTTTATCTATAATCAAATTTCCCTTATGAACCATAATGGCAATTCCGCATATTATAAAGAAGCAAACGAAAGAGAGGGATTGCTATGTGTGGAATTGCAGGATTCTGCGACTACAATGATGACCTGAGTGAAGAATCTTATTTCTGGGGCTCCCTTGCAAAGCGGATGGGAAACCGCCTGAAACACCGCGGTCCGGATGACAGCGGAATCCACGTGTCGGCGCACGCGGCATTTGCCCACACACGACTTGCCGTTGTCGATATACTGGGCGGAAAACAGCCGATGACTGCCGTTTCGGACGGCTTCCGCTATACCATTGTTTACAACGGGGAACTGTATAACAGCAAGGAACTGCGCGATGAACTGACCGCCCTTGGGCACACATTTGAAACCAAAAGCGACACGGAAATCTTGCTGAAATGCTATATCCAATTCGGATTTACCTGTGCGGAAAAACTAAACGGGATCTTTGCTTTCGCGGTTGACGACGAACGGCGGCAATGCTGCTATTTATGCCGGGACCGTTTCGGGGTGAAACCGCTGTTCTACGCAATCGAAAACGATCGGCTGGTATTTGCCTCGGAAATCAAGGCGCTGTTTGAATACCCTGGCATCAATCCCGTAATTGACCGGCAGGGGCTTTGCGAAATTTTCGGTCTGGGGCCCGCCAGGACCGCGGGCGTCGGAGTTTTCCGGAATGTCATGGAAATCAAGCCCGGTTACTGCGCCGTATATGATAAATTCGGGCTGGAAACGGTTCCTTACTTTGAACTGAAAAGCTATGAACATCCCGACAGCTACGAGGACAGCGTCAAGAAAGTAAAATATCTGGTGGAAGACGCCGTAACAAGACAATTGATATCCGATGTTCCGCTTTGTACATTTTTATCCGGAGGGCTGGATTCCAGCATCATTACCGCCATTGCTGCACGGAATTACCAGGCCTTGGGAAAGGTGCTTTCTACTTATTCCTTTGATTTTACCGGCAATGAAAAATACTTCAAACCGACCGCGTTCCAGCCGGGCGCCGACCGTCCGTGGGTGGAAAAAATGGTGGAAACCTTCCAAACCAACCACCATTTTTTGGAGTGCAATAACGTTACGCTTGCCGATAAACTGTACGATTCGGTCATTGCGAAGGATCTGCCCGGAATGGCGGATGTGGACTCTTCCCTTCTGTATTTCTGCAGCCTGGTAAAAAAGAAGCATGTCGTCGGCCTAAGCGGCGAGTGCGCGGATGAAATCTTCGGGGGATACCCCTGGTTCCATAAGGAAGAGGCGTTCGAGGGGCACTACTTCCCATGGTCCCCCGATTTATCGCTCCGCTCCGGCCTGCTGCTGCCGGAAATCGCGGACGCCCTGCATATGGACGATTATGTCAATATGCGGTACGAGGAATCCATTGCAGCCGTTCCAAAGCTGGAAGGGGAAAGCGCCCTCGAAAGACGCCGCAGGGAAATCTCCTATTTAAACATTCGCTGGTTCATGTCTACGCTTCTGGACCGAAAGGATCGCGCCAGCATGGCAAGCGGACTGGAGGTTCGTGTCCCCTATGCCGACCATCGAATTGTCCAGTATGTGTTCAACACGCCATGGGAATATAAAAACCACAACGGCGTCGTGAAAAGCTTACTGCGCGACGCGGCAAAAGACTGGCTACCCGAAGATGTTCTGGCGCGCAGGAAAAGCCCTTACCCGAAAACACACAACCCTGCTTACGAGCTGCTTGTAAAACAAAGGCTGGCCGCTGTGCTTTCCGACGAGGGCGAACCGATCCATCAGTTGATTGATAAGACGGCCGCCGCACAGCTGCTTGGGCAAAAATCTGATTACGGAAAGCCGTGGTTCGGACAGCTGATGGCCGGTCCGCAATTGATGGCATATTTACTGCAAATCAATTTCTGGCTGAAAAAGTATGAAATTGTGATTAAACTATAAGGATTTATTCCCCGCGCAGCCGCCCGGCTTTTCCGGCGAACAGATCATTTTGATAAAGACGAAAACATACCCCCGGCAAGCCGAGGGTATGTTTTATCAGGATTTATTTTTTATCATTCTGTTTAACTCTTCCATAAAGGTATTGATATCCTTAAATTCGCGGTAAACGGAAGCAAAACGGACATATGCCACTTCGTCGATGTCCTTCAATTTCTCCATCGCATATTTCCCGATTAAACTAGAAGGAACCTCCCGATCCAGCGAATTTTGAAGCATATTCTCAATTTCATCGACAATGCGTTCCAGCATATCAATGGAAACCGGCCTTTTTTCGCACGCGCGCAGCAAACCGTTTAGAAGTTTGTTGCGGTCAAAAGTTTCCCGCGATTTATCTTTTTTGATCACCACAATGGGTACCGTTTCAATAACTTCATAGGTAGTAAAGCGTTTGGAACATTTTAAGCATTCTCTTCGCCGACGGATTCTCTCCCCTTCATCGGTCGGGCGCGAGTCAATAACCTTTGACTCGTCATGTCCGCAGTAAGGGCACCGCATTGTAGGATCACCTCTAACAATCTTGTATTTTGTGTAATTATACCATATTTTATAATTCGGTTTCAAGCATTTAATGAAACATTATCGGAATTCCCAAAAACTGCGGAAGCCATTCGTTTTTCCTTCTAATTTCTATATGCAATTGTCATAGCCGATCAGGGATTCCACAACCCTTTTCGCATGGACAAGCTCCTGCAATTTGTCAAAATCGCGCCGGTAAACCTCAATAATCAAATCCCCCGAGTAACCATGCTCCAACATGATGCGTTTCAGCGCATCAAAATCCATGGTGCCGCTCCCCGGCAACAGGCAGTCATGTCCCGGCTTATTGTCATTGATGTGAACATGGACCAGCCTTTCGCCCATCGCGGCGCACATTTCATATGGGTCTTCCCCTCCCCGCACCGCCTGTTTTACATCAAGGACAAACGCACATTCATCCCCGAGATAGTTCCGCATTCTTCGAATAAAATCCGGATCGTCGCTTCGGAAAAGGTTCACATTTTCCTGTGCCACCGTTACGCCGAAGGATTTTCCCAATTCAAACAGCCTGGCGTAGTGCTCAAAATATTCATTTTCAGTAATCCGGCTTCGCTTATCATTGCGCTGACCATGAAGAACGAGAATACTTGCTTCCAAAAGGTTCGCAGCATGAAAATAGTGTTTATAAAACTCAAGACCGTCACAAAAGCGGCGCTCATAGTCTGAAAACAATAAAAAGCTTTCGAATCCGGAGGTAAACGGATGGATGGATTTCACACAGCTACCGCTTTCTTCCGTCATCTGTTTTAGTGTTCGGAGATAATCCGGCTTTAATTCGCTGCTGGTATTTATAAACACCTCAAAGATGTGGAATTCAAACTCAATTAGCGTCGAAAGGGCCTGTTCCAAGTGCATGGGGTAAAGACAGGCTGTGGAAATGCCGGAACGCATAGAAAAATCACCTCAAATGAATTATATCCCGAGGAAAAGGAAAAGTCCAGTTTAAACACGCGGCGGCGGGAAACGATAACAGCAGACGCTAAAACACGATGGGGGAGAACAATATGCAAAGGAAAAAGACGGATGAAAACGCTTCCTTGCTCAACCATATCTATCATACGGCGCAGCTGAGGCTGGATGCGGTTCAGATGCTTCTTCCCCAGGTCCGGGACGAGCCGCCGCTTCGCCGCCAGGCGGAACATCAGAAGGAAGACTACCTTTTCATCGCCGAAAAAACAAAGCAAATGCTGCGTGACAGCGGAAGGATACCCGATTCGGGACGATTACTGAAAAAAGCGGTTTCGCTCGGTTCCCTGCGGATGAATACGTTCGCAAATAAAAAGCCGGCGCATATTGCAAAAGTAATGATCACCGCCACCGAAGCCGGGATTTCCGATATGACAAAGAACCTGAACCTTTTCGACGGCGCTGAAATTCCAACAAAAAAACTGGCGGAAGAATATATCCTAAGCGAGCAAAAAAACATTGACGCGCTAAGGCTGCATACGTGGCATGCTTGATTTCATCGGGTTATTTCATTATAATATGTGAGCGGGGCCCGTATGCTCCGCACTTTACATATAAAGAGGTAAAATTATGGGTTTGCTAAACGCAAGCAATTTAAATAAATCCTTTGGCACCAACGTGATTTTCAGCGGCATTTCCTTTGAAGTACAGGAAAACGACCGGATCGGGCTTGTGGGCATAAACGGTTCGGGGAAAACAACCCTGCTGAAACTGCTCACCGGCGAGCTGCAGCCGGACGCGGGGGACATTTTCAAGGCGAATTCGACCGTGCTCGGCTATATGGAGCAGCACGTCTGCCGCGACCTTGACCGCAGCGCCTACAATGAAGTTTTAACCGTCTTTTCCGATTTGCTTCAAATGGAAAAAGAGCTTGAAGAAATAAACCTCCGCCTGCAGACAAAGCCGAAAGACCTTGACCAGCTTATTGAAAGGCAAGCCATGCTAAACGACCGCTTTGTCGCCATGGGCGGCCTTACCTGCCGCAGCAGGGCACGCTCGGCATTACTGGGGCTGGGGTTTGACGACGAGCAGATGGGCATGCCGATTGGCGTATTAAGCGGCGGGCAAAAAGCAAAGCTGCAGCTTGCAAAAATGCTCCTGTGCGGCGCGAACCTTCTGCTGTTGGACGAACCTACCAACCATCTGGATATCTCATCCGTAGAATGGCTGGAAGACTTTCTTCGCTCCTACTCCGGAGCCTATCTTGTGATTTCCCACGACCGTTATTTTCTGGATAAAATCACCAACCGTACATTTGAAATGGAAAAACGAAGGCTTACCGTTTATAAGGGAAACTACACTGCTTATCTTGCGCAGAAAGAAGAGAATCATTTAGCGGCGCAGCGGAAATACGACAATACACAGAAGGAAATCAAACGGATTGAGGGAATTGTCGCGCAGCAGCGCCAGTGGAATAAGGAAAAGAACATTAAAACAGCCGAGAACAAGCTGAAAATGATCGAACGGCTGGGGAAAACGCTAGAAAAGCCCGACGACAATCCGGAAAGCATCCATTTTGATTTCGACATCAGCCAACGCGGCGGAAACGATGTTCTGACCGTGGAAAACCTTGCGTTAAGCTTTGACGGCAAACACTTATTTAAAGATGTAAACCTTCATATTCGCCGACGCGAAAGGGTATTCCTGATCGGCCCGAACGGCTGCGGGAAAACCTCCCTGTTAAAAACCATTCTAGGGATTTATCCCCCCGAAGCGGGAGAGTTCCGTTTCGGCGCAGGAATCGACATAGGCTATTACGACCAGATTCAGGCGGGCCTTCATCCGGAGAAAACCGTAATCGATGAAATCTGGGATTCCTACCCCCGCATGACGCAGACGGAAATCCGGAACGCGCTCGCCGTATTCTTATTTAAAGGCGACGACGTGTTCAAGCCGGTTTCCGCCTTAAGCGGCGGCGAGCGGGCCAGGGTGCTGCTGCTGCGGCTGATGCTCTCCCGCAACAATTTCCTGCTGCTCGACGAACCGACAAACCACCTAGATATCGGATCCTGCGAAGCGCTGGAAGCCGCGCTGCAAAGCTACGAGGGCACGCTTTTGATTGTGTCCCACGACCGGTATCTCATCAATAAAATCGCGGACCGCATCTATTATCTGGACGAAAACGGGACGCAGGAATTTATCGGCAACTATGACGAATACCTGAAGGCAAGCCGGCAAAAAACAATCGAAGAAGCGGAAAGCCCCGATGTTAAACCGAACGAATACAAGCTACAAAAGGAACGCAACGCGGTTATTCGTAAGGAAAAGGCGGAAATGCGGCGCTATGAAGCGCGGATTGGCGAAATCGAGAAGGAAATCAGCGAACTGGAACAGGAATTGTTAAAGCCAGAAATTGCGAGCGATTATCAGGCCGCGATGGAAATTACGGAAAAGATCAGCGCATTAACGCAAGAAAACGATGAATTCTATAAGCAATGGAGCATTCTCGCGCAAAAGTATGAAGAATAAAAAAGGGCCCGGCGTGTTCGCCGGGCTTGGGGATTCATTTTTTTGCTACAGGTTTGAACTGCTCAAGTTGGGCAATAAATTCTTTTCCTTCTTCGCTCGGGACCTCGATGGTCACCGGTTTGGAAAGATCCATGCTGAAAACGCCCATAATGGATTTGGCATCGATCTTATATTTATCTGTAGTAAGGTTTATCGGAAAGGAATAGCTGTTTGTCAATGTAACAAATTTCTTTACAGCCTCAATGCTTGACAATACGATAGAAGTTGTGTACATCAGAGTCCCTCCATATACAAAATTCATATCCCATGATATAGCACTACGGCATTTTGGTCAATATCAATTATGACCAGACTTTTTGACAAATAGCAAAATTAAATATTCAAATTTTTAAAAGGGGAAAACATGAAAGTTTCTGTTATTACGCTCGGATGCAAAGTAAACCAGTACGAATCGCAGGCGATGCTGTCCCAGCTTACCACCGCGGGCTTCAGCGCCTGCGGCGCGGATGAGGAAAGCGACGTTGTGTTAATTAATTCCTGCACCGTAACGGCAATGAGCGACCACAAGGTGCGCCAGGCGCTCCACCGCGCAAGGCGCAAAAACCCGGACGCCGTCATCGTTCTTACGGGCTGCATGCCGCAGGCTTTTCCCGAAGCCGCGGCGAAGCTGCAGGACGCGGATATCGTTCTCGGCAATTCCAACCGCTCCTCACTTCTTCCGGACATTCTGAATTACCTCTCCTCACGCCAGCGCATCGTGGATATTGTCCCCCATGAAGAGGCATCCGGATTTGAATCGATGAAGGTTAATCAATTTTATGAACGAACGCGCGCTTTTGTGAAAATTGAAGACGGCTGCAACCGCTTCTGCTCGTACTGCATTATTCCTTACGCGCGCGGAAGGGTGCGCTCCAAACCCATGGATGAGCTGAAAAAGGAAATAAACGAAATCGCCGCAAACGGCTACCGCGAGATTGTATTGACCGGGATCAACCTTTCCGCTTACGGACAGGATATCGGACTGCATCTCTGTGACGCTGTGGAAGCTGCCTGCGCGCCCGAAAGCATCGCGCGGATACGCCTTGGTTCCCTGGAGCCCGAACAGCTCAGCGAGGACGTGATCGCCCGTTTGAGCCGCCAAAAGAAACTCTGCGCACAGTTTCACCTCTCGCTTCAAAGCGGCTGTGATGAAACACTACGGCGCATGAACCGGCATTACAATACGAATGAATACCGCACCATCGTGAAAAACCTTCGCGCGGCATTTCCAAACGCCGCCATTACAACGGATATTATGGTTGGCTTTCCCGGGGAGACCGAGGAAGAGTTTCAAAAATCACTGGACTTTGCAAAGGAAATCTGCTTTGCAAAGGTTCATGTCTTCGCTTATTCCCGCCGCCCCGGCACCAAGGCGAACGACGCACCCGATCAGGTTACGCAGGCGGTTAAAGAACAGCGCAGCCAGCGGATGATTGAAATAACGCAAAAAACGAAAGAGGACTTTTTCCGCCGTCAGGTCGGTTTAACCGAACCGGTTCTTTTTGAACGTGAATGTGAAAAGGGCGTTTACGAAGGCTACACCGAAAACTACACCCCGGTAAAAACACATAGCGATGAATCGCTTGCCGGGCGTATTGTTCCGGTAAAGCTCACGCAGGCCCAGCACGATTTCTGCATTGGAGAGATTTAACGGAGCACTTTCATAACATTCTGAACCTCTTCCTTTGTCTGATCGGCATTCAGATAATCCCATGAATAGAACATAAAGCCGTCGCAGGAAGCCTTCCTTCCCGTTTCAACCTGACGGGCCAGAATGTTATTGGATTTTTTCCAAGTGCCGCTGTCTGCGTCGGAGCCGCTTTTGTAAACGGCAAGGCCGAGGTACAGCTTTACATCTTTATTTACGACCAGCTTTCGCCAGTTCTGCGCGGCCGTGCCGAACGGGAGCACCGGATTTTCAAAATTCACATAGAGCTGCGGGCAGATATAATCGACATAGCCCCGGACGCTGCACCAAGATGCAACATCAGCCCCCATTTTCTTATCGTTCTCAATGTTGCCCTGGGGCGCAATTCCGAACGGCAGATTCGGCTTTACTTCCTTGATTTCACTATAAACAAGCGACACCAGCGCGTTGATATTTCCCTGCCGCCATTCCAGAAGGCTGACCGGCGTACCGCTTTGGGAAGCGGCCGCGCAATAGCTGTCGTAGGCGCTTTTATCGAAGGATGCGTCCTGTGTGGGATAAAAATAATCGTCGAACTGGATCCCGTCCACGTCATAATTTTTCGCGATCTCTTGGGCGCCGTCCGCAATGAGCTTGCGGACCTGTGCGTAGGCGGGATTATAATATTTCCCGTTTGCACAGTCTACTGTCCATCCGGCTTTCGCCGAATCCTTTTTCCATAGATTATAGTTATTTCCCTGCGCCAGAATGGACGGCGATGCCGACGTCTGAATGCGCAAGGGATTGATCCACGCTTGAAGCTTCATGCCTGCCTTATGTGCTGACGCGACCATCAGCGCGAGTGGGTCGTAGCCCGGATCAACGCCCTGTGTGCCGCCGACTACATGGCTCCATGGAAAATACGCAGACTTGTACAAAGCGTCGCCAAACGGACGCACCTGCACAATCAGCGTGTTCATTCCACAATTTTTCGCCCCGGACACAATGGCGTCAAATTTCTTTTGAAAGGCCGCCTCGCTTTTATCGTTGCTTTTACTCATATCCAAGCTCATATACGGCACCCACACCGCGCGCATTTCATCGACCGGTGCTTTCACCTGTTCAGCCGGCGCGGACGCAACCACGGGTGCTGTGTCCGGCTCCGGAATGCTTTGCTGCAGACCGGTTGCAGCATTCGGCTGAAAGGCAGAAGCCTGTTGTGCGGAAACGGCAGGAATCCCTCCGCCCTTTTTGTTTTCCATATTCAACGCCATGGAAACAGCGACCGCCGCCGCAAGCAGGCATATGCAGACGAAAATGCTATGCCGGTCGAAAAGCTTGATTACCATAGAAACCCGTCCTTTCATTTTTACTGTCCGTTCCGCCTTCTGTTTCCGCGGAATAGAGATATTGACAGAAGCGTTTCCATCGTGTAGGATACCATTTAATACATTTCGTAAGGGGGCATATCCATGTTCTTTATCGTGGGGATCACCAACGGCGCACACGATCTGGGAGTCAGAAAATGTGGATTTTTTCCCTGCTGTTCCGCAAATGGGGCGATGGCTCTGGTCACCTGCACCTTCCAGCAGTTTACTTTTTTCTTCCTTCCCCTGTTCCGTTTCAGCAAGCGCTATTTTGTCACCTGTCCAAACTGCGGCGCGGTTTACGAGCTTTCGGCCGATGAGGGAAAGCGCGTTGAAAAGGATTATACAGTTGAAATAGATCCAAGGAAGATGTATATCATCCAAGGCGCTTACCGAAGAACCTGCCCAAACTGTAACTGCCCTGTTGACCCAAACTGCAATTACTGCCCAAACTGCGGCGCAAACCTGCGATAAAAGAGAGGAAAAGACATGCCTGCTTATATATACTGGTGTTCTTATCTGATTATTATTAATTTCATAGCAATCGTTGTGACAATCGTAGACAAGCATAACGCGAAAAAGCATCGCCGGCGCGTTCCGGAGGATGCTCTGCTTTTTCTTGCCGCATTCGGCGGCTCCGTTGGCATGCTGCTTACGATGTATGCAATTCGCCACAAAACGCATCACAAAAAATTTATGTTTGGCATTCCGGTGATTATTACGCTGCAAATCGTCACCGCTTATTATCTATTTTTCCGTTAAACAAATAGAACAGTTTGATATTTCATATCAATCCCAGAAAATCCACACAGCGTCCCAACAGGGCAGGCATACCCCGTCTCCGGATTTCATATACTGTTAGAAAACGGTACCCGCTAACAAATTATGAATGAAAAGGTGTGATGGGTTTGGTAATACATACTGTCCGGCAGGGAGATACCATCTATTCTTTATCAAGAAAGTATGGTACGACCGTTCAAAAGATAATAGCTGATAACGGTCTGGAAAACATCAACCATCTTGTCATCGGCCAAGCAATTGTAATTGACGTAGACAGCGTGCGCCACACCGTATTACCCGGCGAATCACTATATTCCATCGCGCGGATGTATGATACGACGGTCTTTCGTATATTGAGCGCAAACGAAGGGATTACCGACCCTTCCTCCATCAGCGTAGGTCAGATTATTATCATCCCGTTTGCAACTGAAAAATCAGGAACGATTGAAGTAAACGGCTATGCGCAAACGGATATCGAAAACACCACACTAGAACGCACCCTTCCGCACTTAACCTACCTTAGCATTTTCAGCTATCAGGTCAAACCGGACGGAAGCCTGACCGCCATTCAGGATGGCCCGCTTATCGAGGTGGCCCGACGGCAGAGCGTAGCTCCGATGATGGTTATTACCAACATAAAAGAGGGCGGCGGCTTCGGAAGCGAGCTTGCGAATACGATCCTGACCAACGAGACGCTTCAGGACACCCTTCTTGACAATGTCATAGGCATTATGCAGGAAAAAAACTATTTCGGGCTGGATGTCGATTTTGAATATATCTTCCCGCGCGACCGGGAAAACTACAATAATTTTCTGAAAAAAACGGTGGATCGCCTGCATTCTCTGGGCTATATCGTAACAACAGCCCTTGCGCCCAAGACAAGCGGGAGCCAAGCGGGGCTTCTGTATGAAGCGCACGACTATGCGACCCACGGACTTCTGGTTGACCATGTTATCCTGATGACCTACGAATGGGGCTATCTGATGGGGCCGCCCCGTGCGGTCGCCCCGGTTAACCTTGTGGAAGATGTAATACAGTATGCGGTATCGGTTATGCCGAGCAGAAAGATTTTCATGGGAATCCCGAACTACGGCTACGACTGGACCCTCCCCTATATTCAGGGCACCGCGGCGCGTCCGATGACCAATGTGGGCGCAGTAAACCTTGCCTCACAGGTCAGCGCGAACATTCAATTTGACCAAACCGCGCAGTCCCCATTTTTTAATTATTACGACAGGAGCGGAAAGCAGCACATTGTTTGGTTTGAAGACGCCAGAAGCATTGAAGCGAAAATGAAAGTGGTTGCCAAATACAACCTTGGCGGGGTAAGCTACTGGACGATTAACAGCTTCTTCCCTCAAAACTGGGTGGTACAGGACAATATGTTTACCATCAAAAAAGTTTTATAGCAAAAAAGGACTTGGCCGGTTGGCTCAAGTCCTTTTTATTTACAGCCACGAACGGTTGATTTTAATATAAATCATCTTCACAATCTGCGCAAATGTAATATATCCCAGAATAATCACCGCAAGCCAGCCAAAGTATGCCATAGGAAGGCTTGCAAGCCCCACATAAGCGCCGAGCGGTGTAAATGGAATAAGAATACCGATCGCCATGATAACGGACGTCAGGAGCACCACAGGAGTTGCTGCGCGGCTTTGCACGAACGGAAGTTTCGGCGTACGGATCAGGTGGATGATCAAAGTCTGGGAGAGCAGACTTTCAACAAACCATCCGGCGTTAAACAGCGCGATTAGAGCGGGGTTCGTCGCTGTGTTGCAGCCAAATACGAACCACATCAAAAGATAGGTCGCAATATCAAAAACAGAGCTTACCGGCCCGATACAAAGCATAAACTTGCCGATGCTCGTAGCATCCCATTTCCTCGGTACGCAAAGATATTCCACATCCATGTTGTCCCACGGAATGGAAATCTGGGAAATGTTATACAGTAAATCCAGAACAAGAATCTGAACCGGCATCATGGGCAGGAATGGCAGAAACGCACTCGCGACCAGCATAGACAGCATATTCCCAAAATTGGAGCTTGAGGTCATCTTGATATATTTAATGATATTTCCAAAGATTTTGCGTCCTTCAATAACGCCATGCTCCAGCACCATCAAATCCTTTTCCAAAAGGATAATATCCGCGCTCTCCTTGGCAATGTCCACCGCCGTATCGACAGAGATACCTACATCGGCTTTGCTGAGCGCCTGTGCATCGTTGATGCCGTCACCCATAAACCCAACCGTATGACCGATTTCCTGCAGCGCATTGACAACGCGAGCCTTCTGCATCGGAGAAAGCTTGGCGAAAACAGTGGTGTCCCCTGCCTGCCGCATCAGTTCTTCCTCGCTCATTTCCTCTATTTCAGAGCCGAGAAGGATTTTATCGACCGACAGCCCGACGTCACCGCAGATTTTCCGCGTTACTCCTTCGTTATCGCCTGTAAGCACCTTTACCTGAACGCCGTATTCTCCCAGCGCGCTTATAGCGGCGGCGGCAGATTTCTTCGGCGGGTCCAAAAGGCCGAGATAGCCCATCAGTGTCATATCGCTCTCGTCTTTTACTCCGAAGACGCCCTCAACGGACGGGTCTCTTTTCTGGGCAACGGCAATTACCCTCATCCCCTGGGAATTCAATTCTTGCGCCATATTGACAACCTGCCTGCGCAGCTCTTCGGTCAGCGGCAGGACTTCACCCTGATATTCGCAGCAGGAGCAAATCTGGAGGATTTCTTCTACCGCGCCCTTTGTAATAACCTGTGTTTTTCCCTCACGGTTTTTCAGCACGACGCTCATGCGGCGGCGCGCAAAATCAAAAGGAATTTCATCTACTTTGATATATTCGTTATTTAAATAAGTTATGCTTTCTTCATTGGCTTTATCAATAACCGCCAGATCGATCAGGTTTTTCAGCCCTGTCTGAAAATAACTATTCAGATAAGCATACTTCAAAACTCTTTGGTCTTCTATGCCCTGTACGTTTAAGTGGCGCTCAATAACGATTTCGTCCCTTGTCAGCGTACCGGTCTTGTCGGTACAGAGAATGTCCATCGCACCGAAATTCTGAATCGAATTCAAATGCTTTACCACGGTCTTCTGGCGGGACATGCTGACGGCTCCCTTGGCCAGATTCGTCGTTACGATCGTCGGCAGCATTTCCGGTGTTAAACCAATGGCAACGGAAATGGCAAATAAAAGCGCTTGAATCCAGTTGTGCTTCGTAAGACCGTTCAGCAGGAATACAACCGGAACCATAACCAGCATAAAACGAATCATCAGAAAGCTTACGGAATTCACACCCTTATCAAAACTGGTGGGTGCACGTTCGCCGGAAAGTGCCCTGGCCATGTTGCCGAAATACGTGTTATCCCCGGTGGCAAGCACAACGGCAAGAGCGGAACCGCTCACGACATTGGTACCCATAAAGCAGATATTCCGAAGATCAAACAGGTTGTCTTCCTTTTTCGTTCGGTCCGGATCGGAGAATTTTTCAATTGGTTCGGATTCACCCGTCAGCGCCGACTGGCTGATAAATAAGTCCTTTGCCTTTAAGATCCGCAAATCGGCGGGGATCATGTCGCCGCCCGCAAGAACAACGATATCGCCCGGCAGTAGGTCGGCCATCGGTATTTCTTCGCGTCCGTTTTCACGGCGAATAACCGTTGCTGTTGTTTTTACCATAGATTTCAGGCTTTCCGCTTCTTTTCCGGAACGGAATTCCTGAAAGAAGCGCAGGCCGCCGCTGATCAGCACAAGGGTCAGAATCACGATAACCGCAGCCGGACTCCTTTCTTCCGGTTTTGCAAGCTCGACTTCGGTAATAAAGGAGATTGCGGCAATTACAAGCAACACAAAGGTAAACGGATTCTCGAACGCCTTTATTAATTGTATATACCATGGCTTTGGCTTCTCATGGGATATTTCATTGCTTCCGTACTGTTCGGAGAACATTTCAACGTCAACAATATCCAACCCTTTTTCCCTTGTCTTAAGGGTAGAAAGCAGAATATATTTTTCCATGTTCGAATATTCTTTGAGTTTCTTTGCAATGGCCTGCGCGCTGATATCTGTCATTTGTGTTTTCTTCATTTTAACACCTCCTGCGGGGTTTTTAAGGAAAAAAGTCCCCTGCCTGATTGGGCAAGGGACGAAAGATTCTGTTGTGCAATCACATACAATTAATATTGAGTTCAGCAGACTACCGCCCTGCTTTCGGGACAAGGCAACCGAATTAGAGAAATCAGTTTTTCAGGTACACAGGCTGGACGGGTGCTTTCTCCGCGTAGTCCGGCACAAGCGAAGGCAGGCGAAGCTGGCTTTCCAGGCACTCCGAACCGATGCCCATCGCTGAATACATAAAAATAAACAATAAGCCGGTCTGAATCCAAAGAATCGTCACATCGGTCATACCGTGCACAGCGGTAGCAACCAATGCCGCTGTAAAAAGAATATTCATATTCATCCCAATATTATTTTTGAAACGAAGCAACAAAAGCTTTAGCTGAGCAAGACAGTAAATTCCGATTGCTCCAAAACCGACAAAGCCAAAATTCAACAGGGTGTCCAGCAATAAATTATGGCAATGATAGGTTTTGTAGCCTCCAAGCTGTTCACAGATCATCTGATAGGAAAGCGCGCCTGTTCCAAAGAAAGGATGCCTTGTAATGCCGCGGAGCGCAGTCGTCCAAATTGAGAGCCTTTGGCCGCAGGTGCTGTCGATTGCTTCAAGGCCCCGCGGAAAAATCGAGGGAAAAATAGCCCCAACCGTAACAAAGGCCGCTGCAACACAAACCAACCCAACCGCAAGGGCATAGCGGTTCTTCAACACCAGCATCGTCATGACGGCGCATGCGGTAGCTATGAAGGCGGAACAGCTAGCCGACAGATAAAGTCCAATCAAGTTGAGTTCAATAACGGCAAGATAAAAGTTCTTTTTTTGTTTGTTGGTAAATATGCGATATATGGCAATAATGATTATAAATTCAATCATCATTCCATAACAGTTCGCGTTATGGAATACGGAAACCGGGCGGTATCGCGGCGCCAGACCGTAAGCGGTTACTTTCTGGTAAACGGCGATCGCAACGCACCAGAGGCTCGCGATACACGTAAGATCCATTACTTTGTTAAAAAGAGAACGGTTCATTACGCTTCGAACATAGAACGCACAGGTAGCTGCAGCGAGAATAACGATTGCGTACACCATTCCCCAGTAATTATTATAGATTGCGGATATAAAAAACGGAATAATCAGAAAACCAAGAAGAAACTTTGAATAAGGAGAAGAAAATGCTTTTGTCCTTACTTTACAGTTAATCATCGTCATAATGGCGATTCCGCAGGTTACAACAACGCTGAAGTAAAAGGGTACAAATACGGAAGCCGCCAACAATAAAACGAGCATGCTGTCAATATCCTGGATCGGAAGTTTTAATTTTCGAAAGTCAAATTTTATCATATTCAACATATTCGATAAGATTCAGACCCCCTTTTCTCATTTTACGATCTGTGAAATTTAATCCACTCAGCATTTCACATTTTTTTATTATACCATAACGTTTTTTGGAAACAAGATAAATTATGATTGAATATGCGACTTTAACGATTCATAATTTATGTGTTTTGACGAAAATTGTTATCAATCTTTAAAGTTTTTTGCAAATTACGTTTTGCTTTGTCGTATATAGTATAATGAATTTCAATGCGAAACATACATGAATAGGGGACAAAATACATGACACTTGATGAAAGCTGCTCCAAAGGATTAACGCAGGAGGAGGTGGAATCCCGCCAACAGCGGGGTCTTGTAAACGGAACAGATGAAATAAAAACCAAATCGATCGGACAGATTATATTAAATAACCTTGTTACGCCATTTAATATTTTAAATGTAGCGCTTGCCGCTTTAATCGTTATGGTAGGGTCCTTCAAGAATCTGTTGTTTATGGGTGTTATCATCTGCAACACCCTTATTGGAACAATACAGGAAATCCGGGCAAAAAAAACAATCGACCGGCTGAAGCTGATCGCGGCGCCGAAAGCCGGCGTCATGCGGGGCGGGGTAAAGCAGGAGCTCCCCGTTGAGGACCTGGTATTGGACGACATCCTGATTCTGACAAGCGGAAATCAGGTTTGCGCGGACTGCGTGGTCGTTGACGGCGAATGCGAAGTCAACGAATCGTTAATTACCGGCGAGCAGGATCCTATCTTAAAAAAAGCCGGGGATCACCTTTTAAGCGGAAGCTTCATTGCAAGCGGAAGCTGCTGTGCAAGGGTTGAACACATCGGTGCGGAAAATTATGCGTCAAAAATCACGAAAAACGCCAAATATTTAAAAAAGCCGAACTCCGAAATTATGAACTGGATTAATAAAATCATAAAATATATTGGTTTTTCCATCATCCCGATCGGTACCCTTCTATTTTACAAGCAGTATTTTCTGTCCGGGGAACCTTTTCAGCGCGCCGTTGTCGGCACCGTTGCCGCTTTGATCGGCATGATTCCGGAGGGGCTTGTCCTTTTGACTAGTGTCGTGCTGGCCGTCAGCGTCATGCGCCTGGCGTATCATAAGGCGCTGGTGCAGGAGTTATATTCGATTGAAACGCTTGCGCGCGTGGATACGCTCTGCCTTGACAAAACAGGCACGATCACGGAAGGGATCATGCAGGTGGACGCAATCCTTTCGCTTTCCGATCGAACAAAAGTAGATATCGAAAACGCCATCGCCGCCTTAATCAACACGTTAAACGATGAAAACCCAACAGCCAACGCAATCAGGGGGCTCGGCCTTGCCACGCCGGATTGGGAATACACGCACAAAGTTGCGTTTTCATCCGCCCGCAAATGGAGCGGGGCCACGTTCCGCAGCGAGGGCAGCTATCTGTTAGGCGCGGGGGAATTTATTCTAAAAGACGATTTTTCGAAAATCAGCGCTCTTGTAAAGGAGCATTCTGCTCTAGGGCAGCGCGTCCTTCTTCTGGCCCATTCCCCAGACCCGATCCAAGGCAGCGAGCTTCCGGCAACCATCGAGCCTGTTGCCCTGATTTTATTAAGCGATAAAATTCGGAAAAACGCAAAAAGAACCCTGTCGTTTTTTGCCGACCAGGGTGTCGACATTAAGGTGATTTCCGGCGATAACCCGGTAACCGTTGCAAATATCGCAAAAAAGGCGGGATTGAAAAACGCAGACAAGGTCATCGACGCTTCCCTGCTATTGACCAAGGACGATTTAAAAGACGCGGCGGAAAAATATACTGTGTTCGGACGCGTAACCCCCCAGCAAAAACTGGACCTTGTCAAAGTTTTGAAGGAACAGGGGCATACGGTTGCCATGACGGGCGACGGTGTGAACGACGTGCTCGCTTTAAAGGAAAGCGATTGCAGTATCGCCATGGCCTCCGGAAGCGACGCTTCGAAAACGGTGTCGCAAGTCGTCCTGTTGGATTCGGATTTTGCAAGCATGCCACGGATTGTAAACGAAGGAAGGCGTTCGATTAATAATTTACAGCGTTCCGCTTCCCTGTTCCTTGTCAAGGCGATTTTTTCCGCAATCATTGCCGTACTTTTTATCTTTGTAAACTGCGGTTATCCATTCCAACCGATTCAATTCACGCTGATCAATGCGGTGACCATTGGGATTCCATCCTTTATCCTTGCTTTGGAACCGAACCGGGAACGCATACAGGGAAGCTTTATGATCAACGTCATGCGGAAATCGCTGCCGGGCGCGCTAACCATGTCGACAAATATACTCTTCCTCGTATTAATCGCGTGCAGCTTGAAATTTTCCCACGAGCAAATTTCCACAATGGCAGTAATCGTCACCGGTTATACCGGGCTGCTTACCCTATTTAAGGTCTGCATCCCGTTTAATATCAAGCATGCCGTTCTGTTTTGGCTGATGACGGGCATTTTTGTGGTTGCCATGCTCTTCTTTAAACCGTTTTTCTCCCTTGTGAATTTAACCTTACCCATGCTGCTAATTCTCGTTCCGTTGCTGCTTGCAGCCACCAGTTTAATGGCTCTGTATTACCATATGATTGAAAAAGTAATTATGAAAAAAGCAAAGTAGACCTTTCAAGTTAATGTTCCTAACATAACCCAGATAATCCGGTTTTAATCGATAGAACCAAACGGAAAGATATTACAAAAGGACAGCGCCGAAGAAACTTCGCGCTGTCCTTTTTCTATGCATTCCCCGCAAGGATGTCATCCAGAAAATTCTCAATATCCGTAAAAACTTCCTGCCGGTTTATTTCACATAAGATTGAATGCTTTGCGCCGGGGTACAAAATCAGCCGCACATCATGGCCGGTCTTTTTCAGCTTCCGCGCAACCTGACGCACGCCCTTTCCGAACCCGCCCACCGGGTCGCTGTCCCCGGAAATCAGCAAAATAGGGATTTGCGGCATCTTTTTAAACCAGCTCGGGGAAGCTACCCGCTCCTGTAAAAGAAGAATATCCCGGTAACCGGACACGGTAAAATCAAAACCGCAGAGCGGATCCTTTATATATTTTTCCACCTCGTCCGCATCACGCGAAATCCAGTCCGCCGGAATGGAAAGCAGGGCAAAATTCCTGGTGCTATTGACCGAAGCCATCTTTTTGAATATCTCGTCGTGTCCCTTTTCGCCCTTCTTTTTCACGGCGGTATTGCAAATCATCTTCTGCACTTTTATAGCGGATTTCGGCACACTCCCGCACGTCCCCATAATTACCGCGCCGGCCAGTTCGCTGCCGTGCTGCGCACAGTAGGATCTGACCAAAAGGGAGCCAAGGCTGTGGCCCATGAGAATATAGGGCGCTTCGGGATAATCCCTGTGGATGAGCGTATAAAGCTTGTGCATATCCTGGACCAGATTCTGGAAGCCGCCTTTTCCGAAATAACCGTAGGAGCCTCCTGCAGAAACAGATTTCCCGTGCCCCAAATGGTCGTTTACCGCAACCGCAAAGCCCTTGGATGCCATATATTTTGCAAATTCAACGTAAAGCAGGCTGTGTTCCGACATGCCGTGCGCGATTTGCAAAACGCCCTTGACGTTTGCCTTTTCCGCCGGCTCCAAAATCCTTACAAAAATCCGTTCATCCTCCACACAGGAATCAAAAGACAGTTCTCTTTTCTTGATATCCAACTTTCCCACCTCTTCACGCTGCTTTCATCCTATACCATATTATATCGCAAAGAGGAGAAAAAAGATCGTATGAATTGTAAACAATTCTAGACGGCAATATTATAAATGACAAAATAATGAAAAACCGACCCGCCAAGGACAAAAAGGTGCCACACACTATGCATATATTTCATCTTCTTGCCTAAGCCGTATATGACCGCACCGACCGTATAAAGCACGCCCCCCAGAAGCAAATACAGAATGGAACGGGAGTCAAGCTTCTGCATCAGCGGCTGAAAGAAAAATATCACAAACCAGCCGAGCGCGATGTAGCAAACCATGGAAAATGTTTTAAAACGGTTCAAATTGATCGCGTTCAGAACAACCCCTATGATTGCCACCGTCCATACAATGGTAAACATCAGCCATCCGGTCGCCCCGCCGAAGCACAACAGGGAAATCGGCGTATAGGTACCCGCAATCAACAGGAAAATGGTACAATGGTCGAGAATCCGGCAGATTTTTTTGCCGTTGCAGATACCGAGCGCATGATACAGGGTGGAAACCGCATACAACAGAATCATGGTCGCTCCGAAGATCGACACCGCCGTTGTCGTCAGCGCATCATGCCGCCCGTACATCAGCAGCGCCACCAAACCGGCAATGGCAAGCCCCACGCCCACGCCGTGCGTTGCGGCATTGAGGATTTCCTCCAGCACCGTATAATCCGGCAGTTCCAGTTCGCTTCTCCGGACCGCCCTCCACGCCGTTTTATTTATTTTGTTTATACTGTTGTCTACCATGATATCACCATCTTTTAAATATTATATTATGTAGTATTTAATACTAGGTAATAGTGTATCGCGGTACAATGGATTTGTCAAGGGGAAACTCCCTCTAAATTAAACGGCGGGATAAAATCCCGGCTTGCCGATTTTCTTTCCTGAACGAAACCGTCCAAATTCAGTCGGAACAGATGCTCCTGTACCTTATGGTATTCCCGTGCCGTAATCCGGCGGTTGATTTCGGGAAAATCCTCCGCTTTACCGCAGGGAATATATTGCGCCATCAAGCTGACCAGAACGCCGGCGGGCAGGCTTTCCCCCAGCCAGTCTAGGACGGCGATGGAATTGCGCGTATTCCCCGGTAAAATGAGATGCCTCACAATGGTGCCACGCGTCATCATGCCTTCCGCGTCAAACGCGGCCGGACCGGTCTGGCGCGCCATTTCAAGCACGGAGGCCTTCGCGTTTTCTACATAATTCGGCGCGCCGGAATATTTTTGCGCAAGCAGGTTGTCCGCATATTTAAAATCAGGCAGGTAAATGTCAATCCACCCGTCGAGCATTTTCAGCGTTTCCGGATTTTCATACCCGCCGGAATTATAAACGACCGGCAGCTTTGTTTTCCGGAGTGCAAGTGCCTTTAAAATCGCCGGAACAAAATGCGTTGGATTCACCAGATTAATATTGTGCGCCCCCTGTTCCGCAAGACGGTCAAATATGTCCGCCAATTCCTGCGCGCTGATAATTTTCCCCACTTCTTTTTCCGTACTGATCCGATAATTCTGGCAGAAAACGCACTTCAGACAGCAGCCGGTAAAGAAAACCGTGCCGGAGCCGCGCTTCCCGCTGATACAAGGTTCTTCCCAAAAATGAAGCGCTGCGCGCGCGACAACCGGATTTGCGCCCATCCCGCAGAAGCCGGCGCCTTGGTTTTCCGTTCGAAGCGCACCGCAGCCACGCGGACAAAGGGTGCAGTGCTGAATCGTCATGCTCTCCCCTCCGTCAGGCACATCATTGCGGCAAGCCCGCCGCGTTTTCCGCCGGTTGCGCGGTGCGACCAAAGCCATTGGGCGTTGCAGCGCGTACACAGTCCCGCAACCGAAATCTGCTCCTGAGGAATACCGGCGTGCATTAGTATGCGCCGATTTGCCTCCCATAAATCGATATGATATTTTCCTCCCCCGTTGTTTACGATAAATTCCTGCGGGTTCAGTTCTGTTAGTTTGGAAAATTCTTCATAAACCGGCGTGTCCACTTCAAAGCATTCGGGGCCGATGGACGGTCCGACCGCGGCAACAAGGTCACGGGGGCTGCTCCCAAATTCCCTCCCCATAGCTTTAACCATTTTCGCACCGATTCCGGCGACCGTACCACGCCAGCCCGCATGGGCCAATCCGATCGCACGCCTTGCGGGGTCAAGGAAAAACAGCGGGACGCAGTCCGCATAGAAAGTCACCAGCGTGACATCTGCTTCATCCGTGATCAAGCCGTCCACACTTTGGATATCCTTGGGTTTCCAGATACCCGTTCCCCGGTTCCGGGCACCCACCCTGCGAATAAAGGTTCCGTGATCCTGCGCGGAAGCTACCAGCGTGGTATAATCAAATCCCGCAGCGGAACAGAAGCGATGGAAATTCTCCGTTACATCCTCGTCAGAGTCGCCCCGCCCGAAATTTAAATTCATCGAGGCAAATTCCTTTTTGCTGACCCCGCCGATCCGGGTAGAAAAGGCATGCCTTACAAAGCCGTATTTTTCAAATTCCAGGAACGTAAGATAGGCAACGCCCCCTTTTTCATAGAATTTCATATTTTTACTGTCGTAATTCATAATGCCTCCAACAATTGATGATTTTTTGATTGTAGCATAGGGAAATCCGGAATGCAAACGGGCAGCGGCTCCCCTTTCCTCCCCCGCTATACTTATATATAATACTGCAGGAAGGCCGCGAGCGGAAGCAAGCGCCAGGGCACAAAAAAAGGAGAGCCGTCAGCTCTCCTCTTGAGGATTTTGCTCCTCTCTTTGATCCTTGTCGGATGGAACCGGAAGGATCCCTTTTTTTACAACCATGCCCTCATATTTCAGTTTAAACTGAACCCGGCCGTAAAACCGGTGATGGCAGTGCCAGCAGACAAACTCCGCGCGGTAGCTTTTATTTTTAAGCTGCCAGTCGCCCGTGCGGTGCGCACGCCGCCCGCAGAAATCGCAGGTAAAGCGCAGGTCGTTCCGCCGGATCAGCGGATGGTTTAAGTCGCAGATGATCACCGTTTTAAACAGCAGCTTGTCGTAAAACTCCTGCGCAGTCGCGTCCTGAATCAGCGGTTTAATTGTTTCGGGGTCATACAGCTTTCGTAAGCACTGGAGGGACAAAAGGCTGTCCCCCAAAGCGCGGTGGTGGTCATAGCCTTCTTCGTTAATGTTTAAAAGCTGCGCTGCGGTACTCAAGCCCATCTGCTTGGTCTTGTCGTAATTCAGCAATTTTTCACAGTATTCCTGTAAATTAACATACCGCTTTAGAAAAGGTATGCGCTCATTTCCGCAGAAATAGCGGCAGTTTTCAATCAAGGCGAGGATATCGGAGGTGCCCCATGTCATAAAAATCGCGTCACCCGCCCATTTTTTAAAGCGGCTGGTAACCTGCATGAATTGAAGGCCGTCCTGCAATTCTTCATTGGTTATGCTGGTCAGCGTCTTTATTTTACCGCTCAGTTTCTTCCCAACCTGAGGCCGCACCAAGGATTCAAAGGTATCTACAATCTGTAGGTTTTCATCAACCTTCACGGCGCCGAATTCGATGATTTCGTTGATAAAGCCTTTCAATTTCCGGCTGTAGGTACCATTCCATTCCAAATCAAGTATAATATACATTTTATTTTTTCTTGCTGGCTTGCTTCATGCGCAGCTCTTTGCTCAGAATCTTCTTGCGCATGCGGATACTTTTCGGCGTCACTTCAACCAGCTCATCGTCGCGAATAAATTCCAGACATTGCTCCAGGCTTAAAACGGTATGAGGCGTCAGCTTCAGCGCCTCATCCGAACCGGCGGCCCGGGTATTGGTAACATGCTTCTTCTTACAGACATTTACAACAATATCGTCGGATTTCGGGCTTACGCCCACGATCATGCCTTCATAAACCTCAACGCCCGGCCCAATAAACATGCGGCCGCGATCCTGTGCATAGAACAGGCCGTATCCGGTGGATTCGCCGGTCTCATGCGCAATCAGCGCGCCCTGCGGACGCGTCTGGATGTCGCCTTTATAGGGTTCGTAACCATCGAAAACGCTGTTCATGATGCCGTTGCCGTTGGTGTCCGTCAGGAATTCCTGCCGGTAACCCATAAGCCCGCGCGCCGGAATCTTGAATTCCAGATGGCTCATCCCGGTATCGCGGGTGCCCATATTCACAATTTCCGCCCTGCGCGTGCCAAGCTTTTCCATAACCACGCCCACGTAATTATCCGGAACCTCTATCATAAGAAGCTCAATCGGTTCACATTTTTTCCCGTCAATGGTTTTATAGATAACCTGTGGGGCGGATACCTGAAATTCATAGTTCTGGCGGCGCATCTGCTCAATCAGGATGGAGAGGTGCAGTTCCCCTCTTCCGGACACCTTGAAGGTATCGGGGGAATCGGTTTCCTCCACGCGCATTGCCACGTTGGTTTCCACTTCTTTAAACAAACGGTCGCGCAAATTGCGGGATGTCACATATTTTCCTTCCCGCCCCGCAAACGGGCTGTTGTTTACCATAAACAGCATGGAAACAGTCGGCTCATCAATCTTAACAAACGGAAGGGGATCGACACAATCGGGCGAACAGGCGGTTTCGCCGATATTCAGCCCCGGAATTCCGGAAACAGCGACCAGATCGCCTAATTTTGCCTCCTGCACTTCCACACGCTTCAAGCCTTCAAACTGATACAGCTTCGTAATCTTCGCATTTTTCTGCTCGCCGTCCCGGCAGCAGAGAACCACGTTATCCCCGTTGTGAACCTCTCCGCGTTCCACGCGGCCGATACCGATTCTTCCGACATAATCATCGTAATCGATATTGGAAAACAGAATCTGCGTCGGACCGTTGAGGTCGCCCTTCGGCGCGGGGATGTGCTCCAGAATCGCGTCAAAAAGCGGTTTCATATCGGTACCCGGAACTTCGGGATCCGTTGTAGCGTAACCGTCGCGCCCGGAAGCATAGATTACTGGGAATTCAAGCTGATCGTCATTTGCGCCAAGCTCAATAAACAAATCGAGGACTTCATCAACCACCTCAGCCGGCCTAGCACCCGGGCGGTCAATTTTGTTTACGACAACCAGAGGGCTTTTGCCAAGGCCAAGCGCTTTTTTCAATACGAACCGCGTCTGCGGCATGCATCCCTCAAACGCGTCGACCAACAGCAGAACGCCGTCAACCATCATCAGGATCCGTTCCACCTCGCCGCCGAAATCGGCGTGGCCGGGCGTGTCGACAATATTAATTTTAACGCCGTTATACATAACGGCTGTATTCTTGGAGAGGATTGTGATGCCGCGTTCACGTTCCAGATCATTCGAATCCATCACGCGCTCCACAACATTTTCGTTGGCCCGAAATATACCGCTTTGCTTTAAAAGCTGGTCAACCAGCGTTGTTTTCCCGTGGTCGACGTGCGCAATGATCGCCACATTCCGAATGTCGATTCTAGAGTCCATAATTGATATTACCTCTTTAATAATTATATTCATTCACAATAATTTCACAAAACTTTTTTATTATAGCATAAAACATCCTGTTTGTGAATAAGACAAGCTAAATAGAAAAAATTGTTCGAAAAAACGCCGGTAAAACACCGGCGCTTTGCATTTTAAGGAAAGATTTGTTACTTTTTATATGGATGGTTCAATTGATAGCCCAACTTTTCGCCAACGATACCCACTGCAAATCATGCGCGTCCCGGCTTGGATACAGATGGCGTTTCAAAATGAAAACATCTATAAGGTTGCAAATTCCGAAAAATGAATTTTCGTGTCTTATCCATCAAGCAAAGCATGAAAAAAGGACATACCTAACTGGAAGGTATGTCCTTAACTGGAGCGAACGACGAGGCTCGAACTCGCTACCTCCACCTTGGCAAGGTGGCGCTCTACCAGATGAGCTACGTTCGCATTGCTTGGTGCGAGAGTTATTATACGACAAAAGACGATCTTTTGTCAAGCCTCTTTTTTTAATTCAAATGTGTTTTTTTAGCAATTCCTTATTTGACAAGCTTATGTTATAATAACAAAGTGAATTTACTCGTTTTGAAAGGTGACCTGTATGAGCTGTTCTATTAATCTTGGAGAGTGGAACTCTATCTTTGCCGTTCCCTGCTCCGTTGTTGATAAACATATTAAATTAGCGGGTTCCGTCCAGTTGAAAGTCCTTTTGTGGGAACTCCGGCATGCGGGGGAACGCTTTGATGCCGCAGATATTGCAAAGGCGCTGGGCATTGACCGGGCCGATGTGAGCGACGCGATGCTCTACTGGCAGCAAACCGGGCTGTTCGCTGAAAAAGACGGGGAATTCGTTCCTGCCGGGGGAACCTCAGAAGCGGAAACCACAAAAACGGCAGAAGAGGCCCCGGCTGCGAAACCGACACAGGCACCGGAGAAGCCTAAAAGGATTCTTTCCCGCCCACAGAAGCCCGACAACGCGTTCGTTGCAAAGCGAATCGCGGAGTCCAAAGAAATTGCCTGCCTGATGCAGGAAGCCGAACAGATTCTCGGACGGTTGATTTCCAACGGCGACTCCGCCATGCTGTTAATGCTGCACGACCATTATGGCCTTCCCTGCGACGTGATTATCATGCTGCTGCAATACGCTGTCAGCATCGGCAAGGCCAATTCTAGGTACATAGAAAAAGTGGCCATGAACTGGGCCGACGAAGAAATCTTTACCCATGAAAAAGCGGAGGAAAAGCTGCGCCGCCTGGATGAAAGCAAAAAAGCATGGCATGCGGTGGAGCAGGCAATCGGGATTATGCACCGCGCGCCTTCCTCGAAGGAGCAGGCTTTCGCCTCTGTCTGGATTAACGAATGGAAATTCAACACCGCGCTGATCCACGAGGCGTATGAGCGCAGCGTGGACAACACCGGCAAATTCAGTCCCAGCTATATGAATAAAATCCTGGAGCGCTGGCACAAGGAAGGAATTTCCACGCTGGAACAGGCGCAGAAGGATAAGGAAGAGCGTGCGGCGGCCCGCAAAGGCGGCAGGAAGCCGATAACAACCTATGATATTGAGGAATACGAACGCTCCGGCGTTTTTGATAATTTTGACAGGAAGTGATTGCATTGGGTTACAGCAGGGAAATTTATGAAAGCGCGGAAAGGATTCTTGCAGAACGCCGTAAAACGGCCGAAAACGCCGCGGCCGAGCGCAAATCCATATTTTACAGTTGTTACCCGGAAGCAAAAAAAATCGAATCCGCACTGTCTAAAACCGCCATTGCCGCGGCGCGCGCCATTTTCGGCGGCGGCAACGCAAAGGAGCAATTAACGAAGCTGAAGCAGGAAAATCAGATGCTGCAAAACCAGATGAACGAACTGCTCGCATCCGCCGGGCACAACTCGGATTATCTGGAGCCGCCCTATGTTTGCAAAAAGTGCAGCGACACCGGCTATATTGACGGCAGGATGTGTTCCTGCATGAAAAAGCTTCTTCGGGCGCAGGCTTACGAAAATCTGAACAAGCTGACGCCGCTTTCCCTTTCCACTTTTGAGAGCTTTTCGCTCGATTATTACCCCGACATTGCGGAAAACGGCAGGGAGTCCCCGCGCAGAATTATGGAAAAGGTTTTTTACAACTGCCAGAATTACGCCCGCAATTTTTCGCTCTCCTCCCCCAGCCTGATTATGCAGGGTGGTACGGGGCTCGGCAAGACCCATATGTCGCTAGCAATTGCCAATACAGCGATCAAAAAAGGCTTCGGCGTTGTATACTGTTCCGTTAACAACATCATCACCCAGCTGGAACACGAACATTTCGGCCGCGATGCACAGGGGGATACCGACAGGCTCCTTCTGGAATGCGACCTGCTGATTCTGGACGATCTGGGGACGGAATTCCGCAGCGCGTTTTCCTGCGCAGAAATTTATAATATCGTAAACACAAGATTAATGACGCAGAAACCAACCATTATCAGTACCAATCTATCCCTGCAGGAGCTTCAGGAACGGTACACAGAACGTTTCGCCTCCCGGATTATGGGCGATTACGTCCGCGTGCTGTTCTGCGGGAAAGACAACCGGCTCCAGAAACGCCTAAGAAACCAAACATAAGCAACGCCACTTATTAACCCATATCCAAATACATGGAAAGCCGCATGAGTCCTGTGTTCATGCGGCTTTTTTTACTACTGTATTTATTTGTTAAAAATTACCTATTATTATATTTATAAGAATTATTGATATATGAAAGAGGATATGCTATACTGTGTAAAATTCCGTTTCAGCCGAACAGCTTCCGCCAATCTTACATCGCAGGAAGATCGTTTGGCTTTTCTTTGAAAAAATTTCAATAGGAAAGGTTGTGGTGTTAGGGTTGGAAAAAAAGCTGGCTTTATACGGCTTTAACAACCTCACAAAAACACTTAGCTTCAACATCTACGATGTGTGCTATGCAAAAAGTGAGAGAGAGCAAAAGGACTATATTGCTTATATTGACGAGCAATACAATTCGGAAAGATTAACGAAAATCTTATGCGATGTGACCGATATCATAGGTGCGCATGTCCTAAACATTTCCAAACAGGATTATGACCCGCAGGGCGCTTCCGTTACACTTCTAATTTCGGAAGAAGCCATTCCAAGGCACATGATCGACAAATCCTGCAGCCACAGCCTCTGTGATTTGCAGGACAGCCGCGAAACGGTAGTCGCTCATCTGGACAAGAGCCATGTTACCGTGCATACCTATCCGGAATACCATCCCGACAACTCGATTGCAACTTTTCGCGTGGATATTGACGTATCAACCTGTGGGAAAATATCACCTTTAAACGCGCTCGACTATTTAATCGGCAGCTTTGATTCCGATATTATTACCATTGATTACCGCGTGCGTGGCTTCACTCGGGATGTGAACGGCAAGAAATTATTTATTGACCATGATATTACCTCGATACAGGATTATATAAATAAAGAAACTTTAAAGAAATATGACGCAACCGACATCAACGTCTATCAGGCGAATATTTTCCATACAAAAATGCTGATTAAGGAAATCGTTCTACAGAATTATTTATTCAATACCGATTCCTATGAGCTGCCGCCCATGCAGCGGCTGACCATAACCGACAGCCTGCGGCGCGAAATGATTGAAATTTTCAGCGGCACCAATGTTTACTGAGAGGGTGAGGAAAAATGAATCATCTGTCTCAGCAAAAAACGCCGATTTTGACGGCCCTCAATAAATACCGTATGGATCGTATTGTCCCGTTTGACGTGCCGGGCCATAAGCAGGGGCGCGGCAACCCCCGGCTGACCCAGTTTTTAGGGGAACAATGCCTTTCGGTGGACGTAAATTCCATGAAGCCGCTGGACAATCTCTGCCATCCGGTTTCCGTTATTAAGGAAGCGGAAGAACTGGCGGCAGATGCATTCCGCGCCGCAAACGCCTTTTTCATCGTAAACGGAACAACGGCGGCCGTACAGTCGATGATTCTGGCGACCTGCAAACGGGGCGACAAAATCATCCTTCCCCGCAACGTGCACATTAGCGCAATCCACGCGCTGATTTTATGCGGTGCACAGCCCGTCTATGTGAATCCGGGCGTAAACGCCCGGCTCGGCATTCCTCTTGGAATGACACTCGAGGATGTAAAAGCAGCGGCCTCACAAAATCCGGACGCCAAAGCGGTTCTGGTAAATAATCCGACCTATTACGGGATCTGCTCCGATTTAAAATCCATTACGGAGCTGGCGCATTCGCACAATATGCTAGTGCTTGCGGACGAAGCGCACGGAACCCATTTCTATTTCGGCGAAGGTCTTCCCCCTTCCGCCATGTCCTGCGGCGCGGACATGGCGGCTGTCAGCATGCATAAAACCGGCGGCTCGCTTACACAGAGCTCCCTTCTGTTAACGGGGAAGAGGATGAATCCCGGCTGTGTCCGCCAGACGATCAATCTGACGCAGACAACAAGCGGATCCTACCTTCTGCTGACCTCATTGGATATTGCACGCAGCAATCTTGCTTTGGACGGGAAAGCCATGTTCCGAAAGGTCGTTTCCCTTGCGCAGTACGCGCGGGAAGAAATTAACAAAATCGGGGGATACTATGCGTTTTCCACCGAACTCTGCGACGGCAAAGCGGTTTATGACTTCGACACCACAAAGCTTTCCGTTTTTACAAGGGATATCGGCCTTGCCGGCATTGAAGTGTACGATATCCTTCGCGATGAATACGGCATTCAGATTGAATTCGGCGACATAGGCAATATCCTTGCGATTATTTCCCCCGGCGACAGCGAATTTACGATTGAACGGCTGGTCGCCGCGCTGGCGGAAATCAAGCGCCGGTATGCAAAGGACCCATCCGGAATGTTCGACCACGAATACATCAGCCCTCAGGTGGAAATGACCCCGCAGAACGCGTTCTATGCGGAGAAAAAGATGGTTTCCATCCGAGCAGGGGCGGGCTGCCTCTGCGCCGAATTTGTCATGTGCTATCCTCCGGGAATCCCGATTCTGGCGCCGGGCGAGCGGATAACGGAAGAAATCATCGATTATATTCTCTATGCAAAAGCGAAGGGATGCTTTCTGTCGGGAACGGAAGACATCACGATTGAAAATCTAAAAGTAGTGGATGTGTAAAGATATGGACTTATGGTTTACGGAAGAACATACAAAGGACGTCCGTTTTTCCATCCGGGTGGAAAAACAGATTCATTCCGAGCAAAGCAGATATCAGCGCATCGACGTGTTTGAATCGGATGAATTCGGGCGTCTTCTAACTCTTGACGGCCAAATCATGCTGACGGAAAAGGACGAATTTATTTACCACGAAATGATCGTGCACGTGCCGATGGCGGTAAATCCCAACATAAAAAACGTTTTGGTGATCGGCGGCGGCGACGGCGGTACCGTCCGGGAGCTGACCCAGTACCGTTCGATTGAAAGGATTGATCTGGCGGAATTGGACGAGCGCGTTCTGGAGGTCAGCCGCAAGTATTTCCCCCGGATATCCCAAAACCTTTCCGACCCCCGCGTTTCCTTTTCTTTTGAAGACGGGTTAAAGTTTATCCGCGAAAAGGAAAAGGAATACGACCTGATTCTAGTGGATTCTACTGATCCGTCCGGCCCGGGCGAAGGGCTGTTTACCAAAGAATTTTACGGAAGCTGCTGCAACGCGCTGAAGGAGAACGGCATTCTGGTAAATCAGCAGGAATGCGCGTATTACGCGGATTATTCCAAATTCATGAAACGGGCGTATCAACGCATGCGGGAAATTTTTCCGGTCTGCCGGATTTATCAGGCACAGATTCCTTCTTATCCATCCGGGAACTGGGTGTTCGGCTTTGCCTCCAAGGGGCTGGATCCGGTTTCCGATTTACAGTCCACAAAATGGAAAGCGCTTGGGCTAAAAACCCGGTACTACAACACAGACGTTCATGTCGGCAGCTTTGCAATTCCGAATTACATCCGGGATATGCTAACCGATGCCACAGAGTAGCGAGAATTTAAAAAACGGGTGCCCCGCAAGCTGCGGGACACCCGTTTTCTATTGAACCCCCAGAATAACCTGCTCTGCGCATTTGATTCCATCCACCGCGGCGGAAATAATGCCGCCCGCGTAACCCGCGCCTTCGCCGCATGGAAAAAGCCCCTCCGCCAATGGCGATTGGAACTTCTCTGTGCGCAGCATGCGCACCGGAGAGGAGCTTCGGGTTTCAACGGCGGTTAACAATGCGTCCGGAAAAGAAAAACCCTTCAGCTTCCGGTTCATCTGTAGAATCCCCTGCCGCATGGAATTAGTGATAAAATCCGGCAGGCAGTCGTCCAAGCTGCACAACGTAACGCCGGGGCGATAGGTTGGCTTTACATCCCCCAGAGCTTTGGTAGGAACCCTCTTTAAAAAATCCTCCACACGCTGCGCCGGAGCATGATAATTTTCTCCACCGAGACGGAAAGCTGCCGCTTCCAGCCTGCGCTGGAACGTCATACCGGCGAGCGGGTGGTCATCGCCGAAATCCTGCGGGCCAACACCGACCAGCAACGCCGCGTTCGCGTTTTCTCCATCGCGCGCAAAAATGCTCATTCCATTCGTAACAAGGCGCCCCGGTTCACTTGCCGCGGCGACAACGCTGCCGCCCGGGCACATGCAAAAGGTATAAACACCCCTGCCGTTTTCCAAATGCACCGCCAGCTTGTAGTCAGCCGCGCCGAGGTTCGGGCGGCCGGCAAATTTTCCGTACTGCGCATGGTCGATCAATCTTTGCGGATGCTCGATCCGGGCGCCGACGGAAAACGGTTTCTGCTCCATCGGTATGCCGAGGGAATACAGCATTTCAAAGGTGTCCCGCGCGCTGTGCCCCACCGCGAGAATCAGCCGGTCGGCATCCAAGGTGAAGGACGAGCCGTCCTGCGGCTGCACCTCCACGCCTGTCACTTTTCCTTTTTTCAGAATGATCTTTTTTAAGACGGTATCAAAGTGGACTTCCCCGCCAAGGGAAAGAATCTTTTCGCGGATTGCCTTTACCGCAGCCGGCAGCCGGTCCGTCCCGATATGGGGCTTTGCCATATACAAAATTTCCGGCGGCGCGCCGGCTGCGGCGAATTCCTCCAGAACCTTGCGGGAACGGGGATCCTTTGTGCCGGTATTCAGTTTCCCATCTGAAAAAGTGCCCGCCCCACCTTCGCCGAACTGGACGTTACAGCCGGGATTCAGTTTTCCCGTTTTCCAAAAGTGTTCAACTTCTTCCTTTCGCTTTTCAACTGCGCTCCCGCGCTCAAAAACGATCGGGCGCCACCCTGCCTGTGCCAAAATCAACGCGGCAAAAAGGCCTGCAGGGCCGAAACCGACAACCACGGGCCGCAAGGTGCGCGGCTTCCCCGCAGGAAGCTGATAACGATACGGCTCGACCTTCGTTATTTTGGGGTCCTTCGGCAGAAACTTCAAATCGCAGTCCACCTCAACCGTACAGATAAAATGAACGTCGTCTTTCCTACGCGCGTCGATTGATTTTTTATACAACTTTAAGGATTTGATCTTTTCGGGGGCAACCTTCAAACGGGCCGCCGCCTGCTTTTTTAAATCTTCCTCGCTGCCATCCAGTTTTAAATGAATTTCCGATATTCGAATCATGTCCCACCCTTATTTTTCCGTAATGATAAAGCGCAGGCGGTTCCCGCCGCCATGCCGGTGCTCCAAGCCCAATGCAGGTTAAAGCCGCCGCAGTCGCCGTCAATATTTAACAGCTCGCCCGCAAGATAAAGACCGGGGCAGAACCTGGACTGAAGGTTTTCGTCCACTTCCTTTAGCGGCACCCCGCCAGCGGTTACCTGCGCGTCCTTCCACGAAAGCGTTCCGGTCACTTCAAACCGGAAGTCTTTCACGGTTTTTGCAATCGCTTTTAAGTCGTCTGTGCAATATTCATTCGCCTGACGGGGGATACGACGCAAAGCCGCCCGAATCACCCCACGGCCGACAAGCTTGTTCACACAGCCGCCCAGAAGTTCCTCAGCCGGCATCAGACCGAGGGTTTCCCGCAGCGCTTTCAGCATTGCGAATACCTCTTCCTCTGTATAATCCGGAAGAAGATCCAGGGCGATTTCAAGTTTTTTTGCCGCTTTCAGTTCTCCCACCAAACGGGACAGTTCAAAAATGCAAATGCCGGAAAGCCCGTTTTCCGTAAACTGCACTTCTCCGCAAACGGTTTTTACGGGCTTTCCCCCGGCGAGGAGCGTTGCGCAAACCGCGCTCCTTGCGCCCTTTAAGGGCTTTGCGCGGGCGGGATCAGTTTTTACCTGTACCAAGGCGGGGAACAACTCGGTTAGGCTGTGTCCCAATGATTTCAGGATTGGATAACCGCTTCCGTTGGAGCCAAACTGCGGATACGCCTTTCCCCCGCAGGCAAAAATCAGGCGCTTTGCAGAAACGGCACCGGACTGGGAATGAACCGTAAAAGTCGCTCCCGATTTTTTCACAGTAGCGGCGTGAAAATCCGTAAGGCTTTTCACGCCAAGGATTTCAAGCTGAAAGCGCAGGATATCCAATACGGCGGAAGCCTGTAAATTATTCGGATAAATACGCCCTTCCTCCCGTTCCCTGCACAGCAGGCCGAGCGAGGAAAACTGATCGATAATTCTCTGCGTCGTATACTTCTTGAAAAGCGGCATTGCAAGGTCTGTGTCCCCGTGGTAATGCTCGGCGGAAAGATTGCGGTTTGTCAGGTTACAGCGCCCATTGCCGGTTGCAAGCAGCTTTTTGCCGACGCGCGGATTCGCTTCCAGTACGGCAATCCTTGCTGGTATCCGGTTTTTTCTGCATTCCTGCGCCGCGCAGACCGCAGCCATCAGCCCGGCCGCGCCGCCACCAATAATTCCAATATCATAATATTCCATAGATCCTCCAAAGCGGTCACCAAAGCTTACTGAGAAACATACAGCAGCAAGCAGACTGTTCTTGCTGATTCAACCACTTCATATTCTGCAACATCATAATCTTAGTATAGCCCATTCCCTTTTAAAATGGCAAGCCTTTCGGCGAGTACTTTTCCCATTTCTATCCTGCCCCGAAACTGAAAAAGAAAACCGGCACGGCCGTACCGCACCGGTTTTCAGACGCACATGTAAAGGGGAGTCTTATAATCAATTAAAATATCTCTTCAGCAAACCTTTGAAACCTGCGCCGTGGCGTGCTTCGTCCCTTGCCATTTCATGTACGGAATCGTGAATCGCATCGTAGTTGAGCTCCTTGGCTCTCTTCGCAAGTTCGAGTTTCCCTGAGCAGGCTCCAGCTTCGGCTTCCGCACGCATCTCAAGATTCTTCTTCGTGCTGTCGGTAAGGACTTCACCAAGCATTTCCGCAAAACGGGCGGCATGATCCGCTTCCTGATACGCATACTCCTTGAACGCTGCGGCAATTTCCGGGTAGCCCTCGCGGTCAGCCTGACGCGCCATGGCAATATACATACCGACTTCACAGCATTCGCCGTTGAAATTCGCTACCAAACCGTCGTAAACTTCTTTATCAATTCCTTTTGCTATGCCAACCTGATGTTCACAGGCAAAGGGAGCATTTTCCGTCTGCTCCACAAATTTCTCTTTTGGCGCCTTACACTGCGGGCAAGCAGCGGGAGCTTCTTCTCCTTCATAAACATAACCACATACTGAGCATACAAATTTTTTCATCTTTCTTATCCTCCATTATCAATTTAGTATTTTAGAAAGGCCTTTGCCTTTGTAAACAATTGGAACAGATTCCGCGGAACAGTACCTCGCTAGAATCTACGCGAACATGGAATTTCTCGGCAATTTCAGAGTTTGTGCTTGATGAGATAAAACTGCCGGGAATATCAATCACAGCTCCACAGCAGGAACAGACAAAATGCGTGTGTGGATTAACGTTTCCGTCGTACCGTTCCTGCCCGTTTACGATACCGACACTGAGGATGGTACCATCTTTCTTAAACTGCGCGATATTACGGTAAACCGTTCCCAGGCTTAAATCCGGATATTCCGGTTTCACATTCTGGTAAACCCATTCCGCTGTCGGATGGATGGTCGTACTCCGTATCGCTTTTAAAATGGCTTCGCGTTTTCTGCTATAATTTTGTTTTCTTTCATATTCGCTTCCTCAAAATAATAATAATTACTGTTCTTGTTTTATATATTAGCACGTCTTCCCTAATTTGTAAAGGGCTTTTTTTATTTTTTTATGGATTGATTTCTTTTATTTTTTTGCTAAAATAGGTAAGGATAAAAATAAACAGTAAATAAGGGGAATTTATGAAAATCAAGAAGATTGCCAAAGAATATGCGCTAATTACGTTTAGCACTCTTTTTATTGTTGTGGGTGTTTACTTTTTTAAATTCCCCAATAACTTTACTTTTGGAGGAGTTACCGGCATTTCCGTTGTAATCGGAAGGATTACTCCGTTTACCCCCGGTACAGTAAACCTGATTCTGAATGTCCTTCTGCTGATTCTTGGTTTCATCTTTATCGGGAAGGGCTTTACTTTAAAAACCGTATACTCCAGTATGCTGCTTTCGGGGTGCCTCTCCGCACTAGAAAAAATTTACCCCCTGCGCCAGCCGTTAACCGACCAGCCGATGCTGGATCTGGTATTTGCCGTGGCGCTGCCGGCGTTTGGTTCCGCGCTCCTATTTAATATTGACGCTTCCAGCGGCGGTACCGACATCGTCGCTTTAATTCTGAAAAAATATTCGACCTGCGACATCGGCAGGGCATTATTTTTTAGCGACGTGCTGATCACTCTTTCGGCGTTTTTTGTGTTCGATATTAAAACCGCGCTGTTTTCAACACTCGGACTTTTATCCAAATCACTTGCGATCGACAACGTTATCGAAAGCATCAATCTCGCGAAGTATTTTAACGTGGTCTGTTCAAATCCGAATACCATCTGCGATTATATTGTGAATGAACTCCATCGAAGCGCTACCGTTTTGGATGCAAAGGGCGCATATTCACACAAACATAATTATGTAGTCTTAACCGCGTTGCGCCGTCCGCAGGCGGTACAGCTCCGGCGTTACATCAAGAGGGTCGAACCGGAAGCGTTTATTTTGATATCCAATACAAGCGAAATCATCGGCAAAGGCTTTCACGAATGAGAAAGAAGAGGGTGAAGCGGAAATTCCGCTTCACCCTCTTCTTTTATCCTAAAAACTGCCTTGACAACGAATTCATTTAAGCATATTATTATCTACTAATTTAGTATTCGAGGTGCTTTTCAACAACTTTAAAACATAAACCGGTCATTGTTTCGGAAAACTATGAAAATATTGATGGCAGAGCGGCGTACCAGTCCGACGCAAAGGGACTGTCTTTAGGTCTTGCATAGTGGAACGACCGCGGCAAAGTGGATATTTCCGCGAAAGTATGGCGTTACACAGGGGAAAAATGGTCCCGCCAATCCGAGGAACTGCCGCTTCACCGCGTAATTGATCTTGCCATCCTGGTTTGCAGGGCAAAACAATTCTGCGCAGATTCCTACCGTTTTGAAAAGCTGTACGATCCGGAGCATACTACAATCGACCGCATCGGCCTTCAAGGGGACGCAATGACGGTGTCTGTCTGCACGGATAACCCCATGATTGATGAGGATATTAAACTCTTCACACAGGTGCTCAGCGACAATGACGAGTTCATTAGTGAACGTTTAAAAACACTTTCACACATTCTGAAAGAGATGGGGTATTAAAGTGGATAAGCAAAATAAAAAGGAGCTGACGGCTGCCTATAGGGGACGAAAAGTTGTCGGCGGAATTTACGCCATTGTGAACAGGCAGAACGGGAAAATGCTTCTGCTTTCCACCTGCGATCTGCAGGGGAGCAGGAACCGCTTTGCATTTGCGAAAGAAACCGGCTCCTGTATAAACCTGAAATTAACGGAAGACTGGCGCAAATACGGAAATGCCGCTTTTGACTTTACAGTACTGGAAGAACTTTCGAAAAAAGTAACCTAGACAAACAAGGAATTTTCAGACGTGTGGAAACCCTTCGGGAGTTATGGGCTGAAAAACTTCATGGGAAGGATTTGTACTAAGTTTACGAATTTTTATTCGGAGCGCCATCTCAATTTCGCTTTTAAAATTATATAATTGTATTGACAAGTTATATAATTTTAATATAATATTATTGTTAGCAAAAAAATTTGATTGGGATGAGCAGGATGGATCGAAATGTATATAGTCTTGTGCTGATTGATGAGGTAGTGGATGCAGTCGATAAAATGGCGTATGAGAAAAATACCAGTCGCAGCAATCTGATTAACCAGATTCTTGCAGAATATCTTTCCTGCCCAACGCCGGAAATGCGAATGCGGGATATTTTTGAAAGCGTGGACAGACTGATGACGGGACTGGGCAGTTTTCAGATCCAATTCCAGCCGAGCGATACCATGATCTCGATACGCAGCGCGCTTCGGTATCGGTACAAGCCGACCATCCGCTATACGCTGGAACTATACCGCCTCTGCGGCCCGACCCTCGGCGAGCTGCGGGTTTCTGCGCGCACGCAGAGCCAGTCCCTTCTTTCGATTCTAACGGATTTCTTTGTTTTTTGGTCCGCGCTGGAAAACAAGTATATCGCGTCCTATTTCCCGGAAGGAAAGGTATTGTGCGAGGTGGAAACAGGCCGGTACACACGGCAGTTCCTTCTGCCGCGCGACGAATCCCAGCGAACCAATGAAAATCTTGCGGCTGCCATATCCGATTATATCCGCTCTTTTGATAAGAACCTGAAGCTCTATTTTTCCGGGTTGGATGATTTGGAAGCGGCAGAGGAAACAATCGAAGAAAATTATTCCCGTTATGTAAAAATTAGTGAAGTGATTTGAACAATTGTAAATAAGGAGGTAGGATTTTATGAACGCTCAAAAATTCACGCAGAAATCACTAGAAGCCATTCAGGAAGCGCAGAATATCGCGATTCAGAATAACAACATGCAAATTGAGGAAGAGCATTTGCTTCAGGCGCTGTTATCCCAGGAAAACGGCCTGATCCCCCAGCTTTTCAAAAAAATGGGCATTCCCACGGAAGCGGTGCTGGACAGCGTAAAGCGACAGGTCGCAAAGCTTCCGGGCGTAACCGGTCCGGGGCGCGAACCGGGAAAAATTTACGTTTCCGCAGACGTTGACGCCGTTCTGGTCGAAGCGGAAAAAGAGTCCGAGCGCATGAAGGACGAATACGTTTCCGTTGAGCATATCATGCTTTCCATTTTAAATAAGCCGAATTCCGCTGTGCGCGCGGTTTTTGATTCTTTCGGCATCACCCGGGATCAATTTCTCTCCGCGCTTTCTACCGTCCGCGGAAACACCCGGGTAACCAGCGATACACCGGAAGAAACCTACGACGCGCTTTCAAAATACGGGCAGGATTTGGTAATGCTTGCAAAAAATCATAAAATCGACCCCGTAATCGGAAGGGATTCAGAAATCCGCAATGTTATCCGCATCCTTTCCCGTAAATCCAAAAACAACCCCGTGCTGATCGGCGAACCGGGCGTTGGCAAAACCGCCATTGTCGAGGGGCTTGCCCTTCGGATTGTGCGGGGGGATGTTCCGGACAACTTGAAAGAGAGAAAGCTGTTTTCGCTCGATATGGGCGCGCTGATTGCGGGCGCAAAGTTCCGCGGCGAATTTGAAGAAAGGCTGAAAGCCGTCCTCAATGAAGTCAAAAAAAGCGAAGGACGGATTATCCTGTTTATCGACGAGCTGCACACCATCGTCGGCGCAGGAAAGACCGAAGGTTCCATGGACGCGGGCAATCTTCTGAAGCCCATGCTCGCACGCGGGGAGCTGCATTGTATCGGAGCTACCACCTTGAACGAATATCATCAGTATATTGAAAAGGACGCTGCGCTCGAACGGCGTTTCCAGCCGGTTATGGTGGAAGAACCGAGCGTGGAGGATACCATATCGATTTTAAGGGGCCTAAAGGAACGGTACGAGGTTTTCCACGGCGTAAAGATACAGGATCAGGCACTAATCGCCGCGGCGGTACTGTCGAACCGGTATATCTCCGACCGATTCCTGCCAGATAAGGCAATTGACCTCGTGGATGAAGCATGCGCCATGGTCCGCACCGAAATCGACTCCATGCCGACTGAGCTCGATGAAATTTCGCGCAAAATCATGCAGCATGAAATTGAAGAAGCGGCTTTGAAAAAGGAAACCGACTCGCTTTCAATAGAACATTTGAAAGAAATTCAAAAAGAGCTGGCCGATCTGCGCGAAAAGTTCAAGGAAATGAAGGCAAAATGGGAAAACGAAAAGCAGGCGATTTCCAAGGTTCAAAAGCTGCGTGAGGAAATCGAGAGGGTCAACGCGGAAATCGAAAAAGCGGAGCGCAATTATGACCTTGACAAAGCGGCGGAATACAAATACGGCAAGCTGCCCGAATTGACTAAGCAGCTGGAAGCGGAAGAACAGATTGCGGAGAAAACACAGGCAACCGGTTCCCTGCTGCGTGACCGGGTAACCGACGAAGAAATTGCAAGAATCATCGCCCGCTGGACGGGCATCCCAGTTGCCAAGCTGATGGAAGGTGAGCGTGAAAAGCTGCTCAAGCTGGACGACATCCTGCATCAGCGCGTTGTCGGGCAGGACGAAGCCGTGGAAAAGGTAACCGAAGCGATCATGCGCTCCCGCGCGGGCATCCAAGACCCGAACCGCCCGATCGGCTCGTTCCTGTTCCTCGGGCCCACCGGCGTGGGCAAAACCGAGCTTGCCAAGGCACTGGCGCAGGCGCTGTTTGACGACGAGCGCAATATGGTGCGAATCGATATGACGGAATATATGGAGAAATACTCCGTATCCCGCTTAATCGGGGCGCCTCCAGGCTATGTTGGTTACGAGGAAGGCGGCCAGCTCACCGAAGCGGTTCGCAGGCATCCGTATTCCGTCGTCCTTTTCGACGAGGTAGAAAAAGCGCATCCCGATGTATTCAACATTTTGCTTCAGGTGCTCGACGACGGCCGCATCACCGATTCACAGGGCCGCACGGTAGACTTTAAAAATACGATCATCATTCTGACTTCAAACTTAGGCTCCAGCTGCATTCTTGACGGAATAGATTCGAACGGCCGAATCAGCGAGGATACAAAAGCACAGGTAAACGCCTTGCTGAAACAGCAGTTCCGGCCGGAATTTCTGAACCGTCTGGATGAAATCGTCTTCTACAAGCCGCTTACCCGCAGGGAAATTGACAAGATCGTCGAACTGTTGATCGCAGACCTGCGGCGCCGGCTGGAAGAAAAGCAACTGACGGTAAAACTGACGCCGGTGGCGAAGAACTATATTGTCGACCAGGGTTACGACCCAGTTTACGGCGCACGCCCCTTAAAGCGTTTTATCCAAAGCAAGGTGGAAACGCTGATTGCAAAAGCAATTATTGCCCGGGATTTAAAACCGAGAACCGAGTTGACCGTTGATTACGCCGACGGCAAACTAATGCTGCGCTAAGAACGATAAAGGAGCAAATTATGGAGTACAAAAGAATCGGAGACACCCTTGTCGCCCGTATCGACCGCGGGGAAGAAATCCTGCAAAACCTGAAAACCATTTGCGAGAAGGAGAACATCCGGCTCGCAAGCGTTTCCGCAATCGGCGCGGTTGACCACGCGGTCATCGGACTTTATCGGGTGGAAGAGAAAAAATATTATAAAAACACGTTTGACGGGGAAATGGAAATGACCTCCCTTACCGGCAATGTTACCGAACAGGAAGGTCAGGTATACCTGCATCTTCACGCGAACTTTGCGGGAGCTGACGGGCATGTTGTCGGCGGGCATCTGAACGAAGCAGTAATCAGCGGCACATGCGAAATGTTCATCCGTACCCTGCCGGGGAATGTCGGGCGCAAGCCGGATGATGAAACCGGTCTGAATGTGTTCTCCCTATAATTGAATTTTTTAAGAACAAGCGGCTCTGGAAGCGTACACTTCCGGAGCCGCTTTCGATAGAATATTTTATCTCCATTTTCTTACAAGATATGGTATAATAGAAAAAAAGATAAAGGTGAGATTTATGGTCAAGCATATCGTCATGTGGGCATTGAATGAAGACGCTAAAAAGGACAGCGAGAAAATCACAGCCGACCTGCAAAATCGGTTCAAGTCGCTGCTGGGTGTTGTGGACGGACTGAAAGCAATTGAGGTCGGACGCAATTACAACGGGGGAAAATACGATTTGGTACTACTTTGCGTATTTGATTCAAAAGAAGCGCAGGAAAAGTACCAAATGCATCCCGCGCATGTAGCGATAAAGGAAATTGTACATTCGCTTACCTGCGGCAGGGAATGCGCCGACTACGAAATCTGACCACATAAAAATGTACCCTCTGCTTTTCACAGAGGGTACATTTTTTAAAGCAGCATTATTTTTTCCCACCGATATATCCATATAGATCAAACGAGGGATGATCTTTACAGTCATTGAGAAGGCCTTCGTAAAACTGAAGGGTTTCCTGAATCGTCCCAAACCCATGCTCCACTTCGAAGCGCCGATAGGAATCCGGGGACTGCGACAGCTCATAAACTCCCTTTTGGAGACGGGAAATAAAATCGTTCGCCGGGCCAAAATTTTCCTCGTTCAAAATAACCCATCCGCTGGACGCAGCAATCAAGTCACGGAAAGCCCATGGAATAACATGGATTTCTCCTGCACGAATCCACTGTCCGTTTTGTATATTTAATTGCAGCACCACATAATATTGCATTCCATTTCCTCCAATAAGCCATATACTGGATTATGCGGAAACGGCGGCGAATGACTCAAGGTGTTAGACTAATGCTTAATTTGCTTTTTATTATTCATAAAATGGGTAGTTTACACCGCTTTTAAGCTTCCTTATCCATCGTATACATTTTCTTTTCTTCTACCTGAAGTTACACCCTAACTTTTAATATAACATAAATATGCAATAAAATATTACCAGTAAATAAGAATAAGGCCTGAATCAAAATGTTTCAGGCCTGTTTTTGCATCTGATGAAAATTGTAGTAAAGGAAAGAGATCATCACCGTTAAAATGCAGATTCCCGCGTAAAGCAAAAACAACTTGCTTTGCAGCCCGCCGGAAAGGACAAACCCGGAGCCAAGCGTTGCAAAAAGCGGTACGGCCACACCGCGGAAAGCGCTTTGAATATCCCCCTTCCGATACAGCGAAAACACCTTGTAATAAAGCACAATATAGAACAGGTAGCTCATTGCAATAGAGATTTCCGAAATATCGGAATTGGGAAGCACAGAAAACTTTACGGTAAAGAAATGCACTACCATCCAGAACAGGGTCACACCGTAACAAAAAGCAGCCGAATTCACCGGCATGTCCAGCTTTTCGGAGCGCTTTCCCAGGAACTTCGAAAACGGAAACACCTTTTCGCCGCGCAACGCCATGGAGTACGGCATCCGAATGTATCCAAGGATAATGCCGTTAACCGTTCCCATTACCGCAATAATGACAAAGATCAGGATTAATTTTGCACCAAGACTGCCGAACAGCTTATTTGCAACCGCATAAACGTGCGCATCCTGCATTTCGATGATTTTTTGCGGAGGGAGCAAGCTGGAAACGCCGATAAAATAAGCGACATAGGTTGCCAGAATGACTAGCGGCCCTATAACCAGCGCCTTCGGCAGGTTCTTTTTCGAGTCGCGGATTTCGGAAGCAATAGAAGTGGAGATTGTCCATCCGTCAAAGGAAAAAGCCACCGGGCCAATGGCCGAAAGCCACTCGGCACCTTCCAGCTTTTGCACCGGAAAGCTCTGGAATCCTGCGGAAGGATTGCCAAAAAAGAGGCCGAACACGGCAATTACAACAAGAGGGATCATTTTCACCATAGTGGAAAGGTTTTGAAATCCACCGCCGAGCCTTGCAGAAAGCGAATTCATCAAAAAACAGAAAGTGTAAAAGAGGAACCCGACCAGCATCTGATTTTCCAGCGTACCGTCCCAGCTAAACAAAAGGCAGATATAAATTCCCACAACCCAAGAAACAACCGCCGTAATAGTCGGGAAATAAACAAATATCTGAAACCAGCCCATGCCACAGGCATACTTTTCACCTACAAATTCTTCAACATAAGTGATAACGCCCCCCGGGCGGTCGGTACGAGAGGCAAGCTCGCTGATGCAGAGTCCGCCGAATATGATACTGGTGGCACCCAGCAAAAAGACGGCTACACCAAGCGGAACGCTTCCGCCGGTAGCGGCGAGGATATTATCACTCTTAAAGAAGATGCCGGAACCGATGCAGATCCCAATGATCATCGCAATGGTTGTGAAAAGACCGTAATTCCGTTTGATTCTATCCAAATTTTCATTCTTCCTTCTTCAAATCTCAGTATGATTATTCTATCATACACGAACCGCATTGAAAAGCAGAATGAAACAAAATACTATTTTTTCTCCTTGCGATTACAGGCTTGGCAACAGGAACATTTCGAACAGTCCCCGCAGCAGCTATGCCTGTGTTTTATGGAATAGCGCACCGCTAACAGAAAAATCACGGCAATAATTGTAATCAGGATGTAATCCGCTATCTGCATAATTCCTCCTATTCGCCATCAACGGTAAAAAATCAGTCCAATATGATAAACCAGGAACGCGACAATCCAGGCAATCCCCGTTTGATACAGTACAACGGCAACCGCACTCCTCCTGCTGTCCATTTCGTACCGGACCGCGTTGATTGCAGCGACACACGGGGTATACAGCAGGGTGAAAATCAAATACGACCATGCGCTCAGCGGCGTAAAGAGGGACGACAGCGCCGCGGATAAGTTGGAAACGCTGGTTCCCGTTAAAACAGCCAGCGTGCTGACAACCGCTTCTTTTGCGGTAAAGCCGGTAATTAAAGCCGTGGACGCACGCCAGTCATTAAAACCAAGCGGCGCAAACAACGGAGCGATTAACTGGCCAATACCGGCAAGCATGCTGTTTGCGCTGTCTGATACGACATTGATTCTTGTATCGAAGGTTTGCAGGAACCAGATGATAATGGCTGCCACAAAAATAACCGTAAACGCGCGGACTAAAAAGTCTTTCGCCTTATCCCATATCAGCAGCCCGACACTCTTCGCGCTTGGAAAACGGTAGTTGGGAAGTTCCATTACAAAAGGAACCGGATTGCCATGAAACACCGTATTCTTTAGAATAAAACCGGTGACAATGCCAACCAGTATCCCGATAATATACAAGGACGTCATTACAAGCGCCTGATGGTTTGGAAAAAAAGCCATGGTGAACACCGCATAAATCGGAAGCTTTGCGCTGCAGCTCATAAACGGCGTCAGAAAAATCGTCATTTTGCGGTCCCGTTCGCTCGACAGCGTGCGCGTCGCCATGATAGCGGGTACGGAACAGCCAAACCCAATCAGCATGGGGACGAAACTTCGCCCGGAAAGGCCGATTTTCCGCAGCAGCTTGTCCATAACGAACGCGACCCTTGCCATATAGCCGCTGTCTTCCAAAATCGAAAGGAAGAAAAACAGGACGACGATGGTCGGCAGGAACGAAAGCACGCTCCCCACTCCGGCGAACACGCCGTCAATAATCAGGGAGTGCACAACCGGATTGATCCCGTAAGCGGTAAGCCCTGCGTCGGCAAGACCGGTTACAAAATCAATTCCGGCGGACAAAGCTGCGCTTAACGCGCTTCCGATCACGCCGAAGGTAAGGTAGAAAACCAGCATCATGATCAGCAAAAAGATCGGGATGGCTAAATACTTATGCGTCAGAATATTATCCATTGCGACGCTGCGCAAATGTTCCTTCGATTCCCCCGTTTTCACAACCGTATCCGCACAGAGTTTTTCAATAAAACTATAACGCATATCTGCCAGCGCGGCTTCACGGTCGGTTCCGAGCTCATGCTCCATTTCCGCAACGCTGTGCCCGACCATATCCTTTTCATTCTCGGAAAGTCCCAGCGCGTTGAGCATCGGTTCGTCGCCTTCCACCAGCTTGGTCGCTGCGAAACGCGCGGGCACACCGATCCGTTCCGCGTGATCCTCCACAAGATGGGCAACGGAGTGAATCGCCCTATGTACCGCACCGGAGCAGAAATCCTGCCGCTTCGGAATCTGTTTTGCACTCGCAGTCGCAATCGCTGTTTCGATCAGCTCGTCAATCCCGTCGTTTTTGCTGGCCGAAATCGGAACCACCGGCACGCCAAGCTCTTCCTGCAATTTTTGTATCTTAATGGTCCCGCCGTTCGCGCGAACCTCATCCATCATATTTAAAGCGACCACCGTCGGCAGATTCAATTCAATCAACTGCAGGGTAAGATAGAGGTTCCGTTCGATATTGGTCGCGTCCACAATATTGATAATCCCATCCGGGTGATGTTTCAGTAAAAAATCGCGCGTCACGATTTCTTCATTGGTATAGGGCGACATCGAATAAATTCCCGGAAGATCGACTACCGTCGCGTCCCGATGGTTCCGGATGACCCCGTCCTTGCGTTCAACCGTAACGCCCGGGAAATTCCCCACATGCTGGTTGGAGCCGGTCAGCTGATTAAAAAGCGTTGTTTTGCCACAGTTTTGATTCCCCGCAAGCGCAAAAATCATCCGCTTATCTCTCCTCCACTTCTATTTTTTTGGCATCGTCAATCCGGATCGTAAGTTCATAACCGCGAAGATGGATTTCAATAGGGTCGCCCATCGGCGCCACCTTGCGGACCATAACCTCTGTATGAGGAGTAAGCCCCATGTCGAGCAGCCTGCGCCGAAGTGCCCCCTCGCCATTTACTGCAAGAATTTTTGATTTCCGGCCTATTCCCAGTTCATCTAATGTCATAACAAAAGCCTCCGTGTCCGATTGATTGTTAGCCATTGCTAACTTATATTGTATGCCCCCCGCAGGGGTTTGTCAAGCGCCAGATAAAAATTGTTAACATATTCCGAAATTCTCCTATTTTGGTTCCAACTTCTATGAAAGATCACGACAATCCCCTGCTGCTATTTACAGAATATGCGGTCGGAAAATCATTGTGCAAAGCAGGAAATAAAGTTAAAGAAAGGGCGGTTCCGAACGAACCGCCTTGCAAATCAGAATTCTATCGTATTCAGCACCGCTTGAATCGCCTGCGCGGAAGCCTGCAGTTTCTTCTGCTCCTCCTCGCTTAAAGGGATATCGAGGACTTTTTCGATCCCACTACTACCGACAATCGCAGGGATGCCCATGCAGACGCCGCTGATGCCGTAATGCCCCTCGATTAGGCTGGAAACCGGAAGGATGGAGTGCTCGTCGCGCAGAATGCATTCGGCTATCCGGCGGACCGCCATGGCAATGCCATAATAGGTTGCGCCTTTTTTGCGGATAATTTCATACGCGCTGTCCCGAACGCCTTCATAAAGCCGCTGCATGGTTTCCATATGCTTGAAATGCCCGCACAGCTCGCAAAAATGATCCAGCTCAACCCCGGAAACATTTGCGCTGCTCCAGACAGCCAGCTCGCTGTCGCCGTGCTCGCCGATAATAAACGCGTGGACGCTGCGGCTGTCCACCCTCAAATGCTGCCCCAAAAGGTATTTCAGCCTTGCCGTATCCAATACTGTACCGGAACCGATAACGCGATTGGGCGGGAAACCGGAAAGCTTTAAGGCGGCATAGGTCAGGATATCCACCGGATTCGATACAATCAGCAGAATTCCTTCGCACTGGCGCTTTTTGATCTCCGGGATAATTCTCTTGAAAATCCCCACATTTTTCTTCACAAGATCCATGCGCGTTTCATCGGGCTTTTGATTTGCCCCCGCGGTAATGATAATCAACCCGCAGTCCCGGATATCGTCATAACTTCCGGCATAAATTTCCATCGGGCGCGCAAAGGGCATGCCATGGCTTAAATCCATCGCCTCTCCCTCTGCCTTGTCGCGGTTGGCGTCGATCAAGACCAGCTCGGAAAAAAGCCCGCTTTCCACAAGGCTGAACGCGGCGCTGGAACCGACAAGCCCGCACCCGATCATCGCGCATTTCCGAACATTTACCATTTACATTCCCTCCCTTTTTAGAATCGCATAAAAAGACTAATCGATTACAAAATCACCGTCTTTGAAAACCTGGATTTTGCGTCCGTCAAAAGTCGTGCCAACAATGCTCATATCGGCGCTGCCGAACATGAAATCGCAATGGATTTTGGAATAATTGGAACCGAGCTTTTCCATCTCCTCCCGTTTCATTTCCGTACCGTTTTTCAGGTTGTCGGGATAAGAAGTGCCCAGCGCAAGATGGCAGGAGGCGTTTTCGTCAAACAGGGTGTTCAAAAATAAGATTCCGGACTGGGAAATCGGGGAATTGTAGGGAACGAGCGCGACTTCTCCGAGGTAACAGCTTCCCTCGTCAAACTCGATCAGGTTTTTCAGCGTTTCCTGCTCTTTTTTCGCGTGGAAATCCGTTACCTTCCCGTCTTTGAAATCCAGGTAAAAATCTTCGATCATTTTCCCCTGATAGCTGAGCGGTTTCGTTGCGTAAACGCGCCCCCGCACGCCGAATTTATACGGCATGGTGAACGATTCCTCGGTTGGCATGTTGGGGTTAAACACCGCGCCGTTCTTTGCCTGGCTGCAGCCGCCCGCCCAGATGTGGTCCTTAATCAGTTCCACCGTCAGGTCGGTTCCGGCCCCGTTGGTAAAATGCAGCGATTGAAAACGGAGGTCGTTCAGGATTTGATTGTGGCGCAGCAGATTCTGATTATGCCGTTTCCATTCTTCCACGGGGTCGTTCTCTGCGGAAATACGCACACTTTTCAGCACCGCGTCCCATAAGGATTCGAGTGCCTCCTCTTCGCCGAGCTTCGGGAACACCTTCTTCGCCCAATCCACAGTAGGGATTGCGACAATGGACCACTGACCGACATTCGCCAGGGTGTAATATTCAAAAGGCTCGAACGCGGTTTCCTTCGCAATGCGGACAATCTGCATTTTCTGCCCGTCAATATCCGCCATGAAACCCGGCGTTGCGGATTCAATGTATAGGAAACAGCATTTCTTGTCAATGCAGTTCTTTTTCTGTTCGATGCGCCACGGGGCGATATTCGCCAGCGTTTCCGTGCTTTCATTTTGTAAAGCCATTTTCGTGATCTTCTCGTCATCCCAGAGCACAAGCACCTCCCCCGCGCCTGCCTTATAGGCTTCCTCCACGCACATGCGCGCAAAATATGCACACTCCACAGAGGAAGAAATCACCAGCATCTGCCCCTTCTGCACGTTTGCGCCAACGCAGACCGCAAGCCTTGCATATTTCCGTAATATATCCTGTGAAACCATAAAACAACCTCCGTTTTTTTAATAATCTTCCGAAACTGGAACGCATTTATACAAATGAAGCTAGCCCCATCCCTGCCTTCGCAACTTTTTCCCTGTCTCTGCCAGCCGCTTCCGACGTTCGCGGTAATCGGGAAAGACGGTTTCCACCAGCTTCCAGAACCGCGGGGAATGGTTGTGTTCCCGTATATGTGCCAGCTCATGGACAACGACATAATCAATTTCTTCCGGCGCGGCCATCATCAGCTTCCATGTGAAATTGAGCCGGTTTTTTGCCGAACAGGAGCCCCAGCTCGTATTCGCCGAGCCGATACGGACACCCGGCGGGGTCACCCCCATAACTTTCGAAAAGCGGGCAATCCGTTCCTGAATGAACCGTTCGGCAATCAACCGGTACAGGTGCTTAATCTGCAACAACATTTGTTCCTGCTCCTGTGGCATAACCGAAAAGCATATCCCGTCAAAACCGTAGTGGTCGGCGAGCTTTACCGGATACGCACAGCCCATCAGGGGCAGCACAGAGCCGGCGCCGATGCGCAAGTTGCGGCGCGCCGCCGCGTCCTGCATGACCTGCGCGGATTTTTCCCGAATCCAGTCCTGTTTTTCGCAGACAAAACGGTCAATTTCCCTTTGCGCCGCACGCAAAGGAGCGCGTACGACAACCTCGCCTTCCCTATTTATGCAAATTGCGATGGTTTTCCGGCGGGAACGGATGAGCTTATATTCCAATCAAATCACCTGCGCTTCATGCCCCGGATTACGGCTTTCATACGGTCGTCCACCCGGTAGGATTCGATTATTTTTTGCAAGGCCTTGTTGTAAGTCCAGTCGTCCAAGCTGTTCTGCTTCAGGAAATGCATGGTTTTGTCCTGAAATTTCACAAAGCAGACAGACAGCGCCCACGCCACCGCCATTTTTACATAATAGCCGTCATGCCGGATTTCATCGCATATTTTCAAAACGCGGTCGATATATTCCTCCGTTATGAAATAATCCATCAGCATAATGACCGCAAACCGGAGGTCAAATTCCCGTTCGCTTTTCAGATACGGCTGCAAAAAGGCAAACAGTTTTTCCTTGTCCTTCGCCGCTGTTTTAAAGCTGGAGCAGCAGATGTCACAAATTTCCCAGTTGCTGATTTTCGGAACAAAGGCCGCAATCCGTTCAAGCGCTTCGTCCGGCATCATTTTTACATATCCGATCACAAGTCCCGGTAAAATAATCTCCTCTAGGCTTGCATCCTGCGCGTCGTTCAAAAAAGCCTGCCAATCGCTCTTTGCAATCTGCTTTGCAAGCGCGCGAAGTTTCGGCACGCGTACGCCGATGATATTTTCCGCTCCTGGAATTAATTTATACTGAAAATCCCGGTAAGACTCGTCCGCTAAGGTTTTCAAGTGCTCCGTCAGCGCGGCGGGACCAGTATATTGGAAATTTTCTTTCATCCGTTCACCTGCTTGCAAATTTTGTCAATCCCATTATATATTCTTTCCCTGTAAAATACAACAGCCGCCTTTCGGCGGCCATTGCTATCCTTATTTTTGCCTGATCATATTCTTGCTTCCGAAATAGGTTGCGAGAAAATAGCCCCCGTAAATCAGAAGAATGACAGCGGCGGTAAATAAAATGTTCCCCAAAATATCCAAATGGCCGAGAAGCATGATCGCATTATTGGCCACATGGATTCCCACTACGGAATGGATCAGCGCGAGCGAAAGCGGGATGAAGAAATAGATACCGATTTGCCCCAGCAGTGCACGGTTGATCATTTTCTCCTCCGCGCCTAATTTCCGAAGCAGCCCGTAGCGCTCCGTATTGTCCGACGCTTCGGAAAGTTGCTGAAGGGCGAGAACTGCCGCGCTGGTAATCAGGAATACCAGCCCGATATAAATAGCCAGATAGGAAACGATTGTCCTCAGCCCGGATGCATTTTCATACATGTCGGTTTTCGTAAACATCTCGTCAAAAGGCCATTCCGTATCTGATTCACATTTTGATTTTAGAAGCTGTGTGAATTCCTGCTCGTTAATCCCTTTCTTATATTGCGCGTTCAGCTCCAACCTTTGCACCTTCAGCCCTTTCACCAGATTGTCAGGAACAATCAGCGTACCGGGATCCTGGGGCGAAGAGGTCGTGAAAACACAGAGCGTCTGAACCCCATTTTTCGCGTAGGCCAGCTCCGTACCGTTCAGCTTAACTTTCCCTGTTTTATTGAGAAAGGATTCAATCGCTGGAACAAGCTGGCTTATATTACAATTCACCGCGAATTCGCCGGGCTTTAAGGTGATAACGGGTTTTCCCTGTAGAACAGCCGCGTTGTTGTAATCGGAAATCGATAGAATGGTCACCGGAACCTCTCGAAACCTCAGGGAATCCCTATAATACTCCGGAATCTTATCCATGTCATAGATTTCTTTGTATTGGATATCGGAGACATATTCGTTTACCTGCGTATATCCCCTGAAAAATTGATTAAGGTCAACCTTTTCTTTCTTCAGATTTTCGGCAATGCTTACGAATTCCGGCCTGTCTTCATTCAAAAAGCACATTAAAGAAATATCATAAGGGGTTGTGTCTTTCAGGTTTCTGGTCAGGACATTGGCGAGGCCCATGCCGGTCGAAAGCGTTCCGATTGTGATTAAAAGCATGATGCAGATGACCGACATCGAAAGAAAGGTGGTGTTGATCTTTGAATTGATCTGCCGCAGGATGAACATATTTAAGTTTTTAAAATACAGGCCCTTATTCATCTGCACCACACGGAGTAAAAAACCGGAAAGGGAGAAGAAAAAAAGAAGCGTACCGAGGCTGCCCAATATGATCGAAGCGGCAAACATGCTGTCAAACTGCATCATGCCGTTTTTAATAATCAGATAATAGGCAATTCCCAAACAAATAACGGAAAGGAAAAACACGAACACAGAAACGGACAGTTTCTTGATCTTCAAAGTCTCATTCTTTTTTCCTGCCAAAAGCAGGTCGATCAATTTCAGCTTTGAAATCGAAACCGTATTAAAAATCATGACAATCAAAAATATGATACCGAAGTAAAGCAAAGTTTTATAGAACGCATTAATCGAAAAAGTAAATGCAAACGCCTTCAGGTTCGCCTCAAACAGTTTCGCGGTAACAACGCTCAACCCTTGCGAGGCAAAAACACCGACGATCAGTCCGGTTACAAGGGCAAAAAGACCGATTAAAAGCGTTTCAAAAACGATCATCTTCGAAATTTTGCCCTTTTCCATTCCGAGCGTCATATAAATCCCAAGCTCTTTTTTGCGCCGCTTGATTAAAAACCGGTTCGCATAGACGATCAGAAAACCAAGGACCACAGAAATAAAAACAGAAACGTATGCGATTGCCTGCGCTAGTGCTTTGATACTGTTATATTGCGACTTGGTAAGTTGGAGCATGGCCGTCTGGGAGTCAATCGCATTAAACATATAAAACAGGCATACGCCGAAGGCCATAGTTAAGAAATAGACCGTATAGTCGCGGATGCTCTTCCTTACATTTTTTAAAGCAAGCTTACAAAACATTGGAATTGTCACCTCCGAGCAGAGTTACAACCTCAATGATCCTATTAAAGAACTGCTTGCGGGTATTGTCGCCGCGGACGATCTCATTGAAAATTTTCCCATCCTTAATAAACAGGATACGGTGGCAGTAGCTTGCGGTAAACGCATCGTGCGTAACCATTAAAATAGTGGCGTCCAGATTGCGGTTCAGCGTTTCAAAGCTTTCCAGCAGCATGCGCGAAGATTTGGAATCCAACGCGCCGGTCGGTTCATCCGCCAGAATCAAAGAGGGATTTGTTACGATCGCCCTTGCGGACGCAACGCGCTGTTTCTGCCCGCCGGAAAGCTGGTACGGGTATTTTTGCAAAACATCCTCAATTTCCAGCTGCTTTGCAACCTGGCGGACACGGACATCAATTTCACCAGGTGCGGTTTTGATGATGGATAGCGCAAGCGCGATATTTTCATAGGCGGTCAGCGTATCCAGCAGGTTAAAGTCCTGGAAAATGAAACCGAGCTGCTCGCGGCGGAACCGGGACAGTTTTTTCTGATTCAGCCTTGTAATATCCATTCCGTTAATGAAGATATGGCCGGCTGTTGCAGAATCAATGGTGGAAATACAGTTCAGCAGGGTAGTTTTTCCGCTTCCGGAAGCGCCCATAATTCCGATGAATTCGCCTTTTGCTACTCCAAAACTGATATCGTCAACCGCTTTTGTAACGTTTCCTTTGTTCCCGTAATATTTTTCGATATGTTCAACCGTTAAAACGTTCTCCATTGCATCTCTCTCCTTTGTTCGATTGTATTAGTATTATAATACAATTTTGCGGTTTGAACCATCGATTCACCTTACGTTTTCCTTACAAATTTGTAAGCTTTTCATTACAGATACATGTTGCTTTTAGGGAACACCAGCGATACCATTGTGCCGGCGCCTTCATTGGACGCAATTGAGATGCCGAGGTTTAATTTATCGCACAGCTTTTTGCAAAGGTACAGGCCGATCCCGGTGGACTTTGCTATCTTCCGCCCATTTTCGCCGGTAAACCCTTTTTCGAAAACACGTCCCAAATCCTTTTTCGGAATACCGATCCCGTTGTCTTCAATTATCAGCGTCACGCTGTTTTCGTTCTGCAAGCCGCAGATTTTCAGGAATGGATTCCCTTTCCGGTATTTGATGGAATTCATCAGGATCTGCCCGATCATGAAGTCCGTCCATTTTACGTCGGTAAACACCGTTTTATCAAGCGCTGATGTTTCCACATGCACTTTGCTCTCAATCAGAAGGGCAGAGTATTTTTTCAAGGAAGAATTCACCAGCTCTTTCAACGTCGTCTGCTTGATGACATAATCCTTCTCAACCGAATTGCTGCGGGAATAGAAAAGCGCCTGTTCCACATAATTTTCGATTTTGGACAGTTCCTCATTTAAATTGAGCGTTATTTTATTCCGGTTGTTTTCAATAATCAGTTTGCTGGAGGAAATCGGCGTTTTCACTTCGTGAACCCAGGTTTCGATGTATTCCCGGTATTCGCGGGAAGCAAGACGGTAGCGGGCGATTTCGTCGTTCATCGCCTTATTGGTTGTCTTTTCCACCTCATATAGGAGTTTTCCTTCCAAAAAGGACGGCTCGTCCAATAGCTCCGACAGCAGGTACTTTTTATCCAGCTTCTCCAAATGCTGGAACAGTTCATTATAAAAGGTTTTTTTCTGAAAATATTCCATTCCCAGCGCAGCGGCCTGCCCCAGCAGGAAAAGGCCGGTGATAAACCCGGCCGCGTAAGCGCCAACCCCGAGCATATTCATCAGGACAACCGCAAATAAGGATGAAAGCACAACGAAAAGGACCGAAAAGGCCTTATCTTTTAAAAAGTCCACAAAATTCATACCATGTACCCCTGTCCCCGTTTGGTGATTAAGTAATCGTGCACGCCGATTTCCTCAAGCTTCCGGCGTAGGCGGTTAATATTCACCGTAAGCGTGTTGTCGTCCACAAATTCCTCCGACTGCCAAAGGTCATTCATCAGTTCTTCCCGAGAAATGATATGCTCCTTATTCCGCATCAACAGAAGTAAAATACGGTGCTCATTTTTGGAAAGCTCCACCTCTTTATTTTGGCAGCGGGCAACGCCTTTGGACAAATCAAGCTCTACCCCCCGGTGCGAAAGGACGCTTGGCGGATCGGAATAATAAACGCGCTTCAAAACGGAAGAAATCCGCGCCAGCAGGATTTGGGTATTGTATGGCTTTGTAATGAAATCATCCGCCCCAAGGTTCATACTCATCAGTTCATCCACTTCGCTGTCCCGGCTGGTTACGATAATAATCGGAATTTCACTTTGGCGGCGGATTTCCCGGCAAATATGGTAGCCGTCGTAAACTGGAAGATTAATATCCAGCAAAATAAGCTGCGGATTTTCGCGAATGATGATTTCCGGCATGTGCGCAAAATCATCCGACGAAACACAGGTATATCCGTATTTTTCAAGCAGGCGCTTCAATTCATTCCGGATTTTCACATCATCTTCAACAATAAAAACAGTAGGCATATTTCTCAGCCTCTTCTCTATTTTTCTTTTTCACCAATCAGATAGATCTTGTCCTATATTATAGTTTATCCTTGCAAATCAATCAATCGCCCGTCCGTTTTCTTTCTAACCAAAGGAACTTCTTTACTTTGCGTCGCCGCCATGGTAGGATTATAAGCGGAATTTGGCGAAACCGCTGTGAAATCAGGAGGACAGAAATGAAAAAAATACTGTTTATCACCACCGGGGGCACCATTGCCTCCGAACCAACGGACGAGGGCCTTGCCCCTTCGCTTACCAGCGGAAAATTGGCGGCATTTCTTGGCGGGCTGGCAACCGAATACGACATAACAACAGAAGATCTGTTCCAACTAGACAGTTCGAACATCCAGCCGGAGGAATGGCAGTGCATTGCCCGCACAATTGCCCGCGAATACACAAAGTATGACGGCGTCGTATTAACACATGGTACGGATACAATGGCTTACACCGCTTCGGTACTGTCGTTTATGCTGCGAAATCTGCCTATTCCTGTGGTGATTACCGGTTCCCAGCTTCCCATCCTCCATCCGCTGACGGATGGCGTTGAAAATCTCCGCTGTGCCTTTGCGATGGCCAGCACAGGGGCGCCGGGCGTGTACGTTGCTTTCAATCGCAAGGTGATTTTAGGCGCGCGGGCAGTAAAAGTGCGGACCACCGGATTCGACGCATTTGAAAGCGTCAATTGCCCGTACGCGGCAACCATCGACGCAAACGGGTTGCAGCTAAACAATCCCGTTCTGCCGCAGGTCCAAGGGGACTTCGCTCTGGATGACCGCCTGAGCGACCGCGTCTTTCTGATTAAGCTCACACCGGGTTTGAACCCCGAAATTTTTGATATGCTGTTAAAAATGAATTATAAGGGAATTGTGATTGAAGCCTTCGGCGCGGGCGGCCTGAATTTTGTCCGCCGCGATTTGATTACGAAATTACAAAAAGCCGTGGAATGCGGCATCTCCGTTGTGGTTTGCAGCCAATGCCTGTATGAGCGCAGCGACTTCACGATTTACCAGGCCGGGCAAAAAGCCTTAAGAAGCGGCGTCGTGCAGGGATTTGACATGACAACCGAAGCCGCCGTCACAAAGCTGATGTGGGCGCTTGGGAAAACAGACAAGCCGGAAGAAATCAAGCGTATGTTTACAACAAATTATGTTGGGGAAATCAGCATTCCATAAGCTTCGGACGGAAGAAACTTTCTGAACAGGAAACATAAAAGCAATCTAGAACTACGGATACATAGCAAGCGCTCATCCTTCCAACCGGCGGGATGGGCGTTTTTCAATCCGACAATCCATTTGCGAGACATTTCCTTCGCTCTTTTGCGTACCTTCCTGCCGGCCCTCGTAACATGCCGCTTGCGCAAAAGAATAGATAAATGAAATCAGACATCGGACAACCATATTGAAAAACGATGTCTTTTCGTTTATAATGAACAAAAGACAGAATTAAGGGGATTCACCAATGACGAAAAAAGGGGAAAGCCTTGCTGAAAAAATCGCCGATGATATTCTTGCAATGATCACAATTGATAAAAAATTCTCTCTGGGCGACAAGCTGCCAAATGAAAATGTACTTTCTTCCCAATTAAAGGTGAGCCGCACTACGCTTAGGGAAGCCATCCGCATTTTGGTTGCCCACAATGTGTTGGAGATTCAGCGCGGAAAAGGAACATTCGTAAAAAGGAATCCGTCCCTGAATGATTCGATGAAGCTGGAGGAACTTTCCGGATTCCCTATGGACGTGAAGGATTTATATGAAATGCGTTTGATTTTTGAGCCACAGTCGGCTTATTATGCCGCAAAACGTGCGACCGATAAAGAGCTGGAACGTATTTTATACTACGGAAAGCTGGAAGAGGAACAGATTCTGAAAAAAATGGATCGGACCGAAGTGGATCAGGCATTCCACAAATCCATTGCAAAAGCGACCCACAACGAATTTATGAACCGGCTGATGCCGATCCTGTATCAGGCAATCGGCAAGGGGGTCATTTTATCTTATGCAAATGAGGACATCGTTCAAAATACCCTGCATGACCATCGAATGATTATGGAGTTCCTTGCAAAGCGGGATGCCCTCGGTGCGAAAACAGCCATGGAGCTTCATATTATCCACGCAATGCGCGGCTTCGGAATAGAAAACGAATAACAAATCCCATGCAAAAAGCGCGCCCATACTGCTGATAGCGGTATGGGCGTTTTGTTTTCTGCTGTCATTTCCGCCCGCTAGGAAACTTCCCGGGAAGCTTTATTTTCAATTGACATAAGACATCATACAATATATAATTAATTAAACAACTACATAGAGAGAGGTGCTCAAAATGAATAGTGATGCAGTAACCAAAAGCGTACCGCAGCGCGCCCTGTTCCACGCGCTTGGATTAACCGACGAGGAGCTTGAACGGCCTCTGATCGGCATTGTCGGTTCACAAAATGAGATTGTCCCCGGACATATGAATTTGGATAAAATCGTTGAAGCAGTAAAAGCAGGCGTTTCCATGGCGGGCGGAACCCCGATTGTATTTCCGGCCATTGCGGTGTGCGACGGCCTTGCAATGGGGCACCGCGGGATGAAATATTCCCTCATCACAAGGGAGCTGATCGCGGATTCCACCGAAGCAATGGCGATTGCGCACGCCTTTGACGCCCTCGTAATGGTTCCGAACTGCGATAAAAACGTACCCGGCCTTCTCATGGCCGCGGCGCGCCTGAATATCCCCACCATTCTTGTCAGCGGCGGGCCGATGCTCGCGGGCCGCGTTGACGGGCAAAAGACCAGCTTTTCCAGCGTTTCCGAAGCTTCCGGAGCATATCGCGCAGGAAAAATCACCAAGGAAAAACTGCTGGAATATGAAAACAGGGTCTGCCCCACCTGCGGCTCCTGCTCCGGTATGTATACTGCCAACAGTATGAATTGCCTGACAGAAGTCCTGGGCATGGGCTTAAAGGGGAATGGAACCATTCCGGCAGTTTATTCGCAGCGCCTTCAGCTTGCAAAGCACGCGGGCATGAAGATTATGGAGCTGCTGAAAAGGAATATCCGCCCGCGCGACATTATGACCGAGGGCGCGTTCCGCAATGCGCTGACGATTGATATGGCTCTTGGGTGCAGCACAAACAGCATACTCCACCTTCCCGCAATCGCGCATGAATGCGGCATCTCTCTAAACCTGGATATTGCGAACGAAATCAGCGACAAAACGCCGAACCTCTGCCATCTTGCCCCTGCGGGCCACACCTATATGGAAGACCTAAACGAGGCGGGCGGCGTTTACGCCGTAATGCATGAAATTAACAAGCTCGGGCTGCTCCAAACCGACCTGATCACCTGCACCGGCAAAACGGTGGGAGAAAATATTGCAAACTGTATGAATCGCAACCCGGAGATAATCCGCCCGGTTGAAAATCCTTACAGCAAAACAGGCGGCATTGCCGTATTAAGGGGAAATCTGGCTCCCGATTCCTGCGTTGTCAAACGCTCTGCGGTGGCACCAGAGATGCTGAAGCACGAAGGTCCGGCAAGGGTTTTCGACAGCGAAGAAGAAGCCATTGACGCGATTACTTCCGGGAAAATCGTACCCGGCGATGTTGTTGTTATCCGCTACGAAGGACCAAAAGGCGGCCCCGGTATGCGGGAAATGCTGAATCCCACCTCCGCAATCATGGGAGCCGGACTTGGAAGCAGCGTCGCGCTCATTACGGATGGACGTTTCAGCGGCGCAACCCGCGGCGCAGCAATCGGCCATGTCTCCCCCGAGGCAGCGGTCGGCGGGAATATCGCCCTTGTAGAGGAAGGCGATCGCATCCAAATTGATATCATGGCAAATACCATTCACCTTGCCGTCAGCGACGAAGAACTGAAGAAACGCCGCGAAAATTGGAAGCCCAGAAAGCCCAAAATTACGGAGGGCGCTCTGGCAAGATACGCTTCGATGGTTTCTTCCGCGAATAAAGGGGCCATCCTGGAAATAAAATAACCCGTTTAATTTATCTAAAAAAAGCTTCAGTTGGTTTAAACAAACCAACTGAAGCTTTTTATGTAAAAACAGAATTATTTCGGAAGCTGGCTGAGCATTGTTGCTGTCTCTATAAAGAAGTCCAAAGCTCCATCCCAGTTTCTGCCGATGATGTCTTCATGGTCGATATGTTTTATACCCATGAAGTTCCACTGGCCAATCTTCGGCGTACCGTCGAAATCTTCGATGATATCGGTGGAACCATAGTGCGGACCGCTTTGGGAGATGGTATTGACATAACCGTCATTCGGCCACCATGTTTCATCAATAATGGGGATTTCACGGGAATAATCTTTACGGTGATACGAACCCATGAACGCCGCCTGTGCCGCCCATTGCGCGTTGTAAAGCTTTTTGTCACCCATAAGCAGCGGATCGGCAATCTGGTGGCCCTCGAAAGAAATTGGATTTTTCTTTGTTCCCAAGCATGCCCATGAGAAATAATAGGTATCGGGCTGGGCTTTGACCCATCTATTCTGCACTACTGCACCGTCCGTGCCTAAATCATAAGCACAGTTGTCTTTGCTGTTTGTCCACATACTGCTATTAAGAACCCTGTTCAGGAACTTCTTAAGGCTTTCTCCGGATTTTCTCTTCAACCCGAACTGGTCGAGCTTAATATCGTAGACTTCATTGGCATTTGGAATATTGCCAAGACCGGATCCAACTGCGGCAAGAGCAACAGCGGCAACCTTGTTTGTTCCCTTCACATCGGCAAGAGTGGTTCCGTCATGGGGGCTTGCCATGGTGGTAACGCTGCTAATCCAGTTGTGGCCGCCTGCAAACAATGGGCTTACATTCTCACCGGAAACAGCTCTCTCTTCCGCACTACCTTCGCCAAGAAGCGCCGACAAAAGCCTTACCGTCTGGCCGCCCTGGCTGTGGCCGATCAAATGAACCTTCTGAATATTTCCGTCTTCATCTTCCTGACCCCAATTCGGCAAAAAGCCTTTATAGGTCCTGCCGAATCTGGCGTGGCCGTAACGTTTCGAGTGCGCCTCGCCGTAGTCGACCGTACCGCCCTTGATCTGCGCATAAAGCTCACACGCTCTGTCCCAGTTGCTGGAAAGCGGACCTACAGCGGCTGTGTAGGTTGTAAAGCCCCTGTCGTTCAATTCTTCCTGAAAATCGACATTGCCTCCCCAGTAATACTTGGCGTTGAACGCAAGCCTTCCGAAGGCTTCGTCTCTTCCCCAGCCGTTGCAGCCGTGGCAGAGAACAATCGGGTAGTCGTTTTGGCGCGACTCCTTCTTCTGTGCAGCCGCAGCCGCCGACGGCAGGAACACGGACATTGTTAACGCGAACGTTAAAATGAGTGCGCCAAGCTTTTTGAATTTTGACCTCTTCACCATTTCACAATCCTCTTTTCTTTTTTTTGAACATTCTTAGAAGTACATAAAAATAGAGATTCCTGTTTCCGTTTAAAAATCGTTTCCTTAAAGGCAAGGTGTTTTCATCTGCGCTTCCTTTTTTAATTTTTAAAATTCAACAGCAATCCTATGTTTTAGGTAATTCTTGGAAATGTTCTATACAGAATTATAGGTAGGATTTGCCAAAAAGTAAATAAACATTTTACGAATATTGTTTAAACTGTCACACAAACTACTTTGTTTAAAATCTTTTAAAAATTTTGGTGAAAAATATGACCAAAGTCATTGACAGAATGTCCAATCTCCATATTTTTCCTTTGTTTATGGAACTCTGCTGCAAATTTTTTGAATTTATTTTATTTTAAAAAAAGTCCCAATTGGCTATCGAACCAATTGGGTTACAATTTCATCATTTTTTCTTTTCTGCGAAAAGCTTTTATTTAATAAAATCCAATCACCCTGAAAATCACTGCATTTACAACTACGCCGATGAACCCCCAGAAGATTCCTAAAATTGCTCCCGCAAGCACATCCCGGGGATAATGCATCCCCATATACATGCGCGTTGTCCCAACCAGAGCGGCCAGCAAATACAGCACAACCGCAACAAACATATGTCCTTTAAAATACTGCGATAATATGGTGGCCATATAGAACGCCTGACCGGTATGCCCGCTGGGAAAGGACTTTCCTCTTGCGCGTGTGCCAACAACACGGACATTTTCCAGATAGGAAAACGGGCGGGGCCTTTTTATGAAAGATTTGATTCCTTCCACAACCAGCCAAAGCGTCAGCGTTCCGAATACAAACTCATACGCCAGATGCGGATTCACCGCAAAGTAAAGCACCAAAGCGATTACAACGGTTACAATACCGTTGCCAAGTTCCGTCAACGCCATCATGGTACGATCCAGCCAGCGCGGCCGTTTTCCATATCCGTTAAAAAACGTAAAGACATAGGCGTCTATGTTTTGGCCTTCCGTCCATACCAGCGAAACCGCCAGAAGGCAAAAAAACAAGAGCATGGCAAGCAGTACGGAGTGCTCCCGCATGGTAAGCCAGACATGCTTCCAAAAATTGAGGGGGACAACCGTTACATAAAAAGCGAGCGCCGTAAGGATCACAAGGAGCCAGACGGAAGGGTGCAAACACCGGAGCCGGCAGATCAGCTTCCCGCACTTTTTCACTTTCGGATGGTTGAAAATATCAGTCATTTTTCTTTTGATTCCTCGCTTGCTTATTTTCTTTTTGGGAACGCGGAAGCATCACCGCAAGCGCGCGCCGATTCATTTCGATATGAACCGCCCCGGTCCCCAGCGGAACGCTGTCCGCCATAATCTGCATGGGCGGCATGGTTTCAATATCGACTTTATGAACATGATAATGTTCGATTCTCGGATCTTCCACTTCGCTTATATCCGAACCCTTTAAAGCGCAGCCGAGCAGGTTTATCTTATTCAGGTTGGAAAAGAGAAGGACATCCAGCAGCCCGTCTTTAAAAGCGGCTTTATTCCCTACCCGGTAGTTGCGCCCAACGTGCGGCATATTCGTTACCAGCACAACATGCCCCATCCGGACAATTTCACGTCGGTCATCCATTGACAGCTTGATTTTTGAATGGGTAGAAGAAACCAGCGTTGCAAGGAAGTCCCCCACCCGCTCGAAATGGCCATGCTGAATGTCATCCCCGGCCGAAAACAGGGACGACATCAGTCCGACGGAACAGACTTCCAAAAACGGCATTTTCATATCCCCATAAACCACCATTCCCATATCGATTTTCACCCGTTCCCCCAAGCGAAGGATGGAAATAGCGGACGGTATATCCTGCGGTATATTCAGACTGAGCGCAATATTATTCTGTGTTCCCGTTGGAATAATCCCTAGCGTTGCAGGCAAGCCGGCAATTTCCCTGGCAACCGCGGAAATGGTTCCGTCCCCGCCGCATACAACAAAAAGGTTCACGCCCTGTACAAGGGTTTCCTGAACCATTTTGGCATAATCGCTGTCGGGTTCCGTCAGGTACACCTCGGGAATGAACTTCCATTCCTGCAACATGCTGATAATATTCATTAATTGGACGGGAGAAGCGTTTGCCGAACCCGATGCAGGATTAAAAATCAATTTTGCGCGTCTCCGCCGTTTTCCCCAGTAGTAGATTTCATTCTCCATCTTGACCGCAAAACCTTTCTCACACGCCTTATTCATAACAGGATTATTATGAATAAAAAGGATGGAAAATATGTCTGGCCAGCAGGATTCATGAAAATTCAAAAAAAGGCACCCGCAAAGGTGCCTGTGTATTTAATGCCTCGGATGGGAACGTACCGCCAAAATTGCCTTAATGACCGCGGTTACAACCGCCGCGTTGGTCTGCGCATCCAACCGGGGCGCCGGCTGCCCTTCCATTAGAACCATATAGTGGGGTGAAAGCCGGTTCAGCGCCAGAGCAACCATATCCTTTTTACACCGGTCGCACCGGCAACACTGAAACCGCTTTAATGCTTCCTCCAGCTTTTCCAGCACAACGGCTTCCATCGTGTTCACCAGAACCGTCTGCTGGGTATCCATTAGCGGAATCCCAAGCTCGCGGCGCATCATGGCTCTGTGTGGGCTCGGCGCTTCCTCTTCCTTTGACAATTTTTCCGCCTGCGTGCTTTTTTCTGAGGACGGCTGCTGAACCTCCTGTTCCTCCTGCAATGAGGCCTTAATGGTTTTGGAACCGGAAGGCATCAGCATTTTATACATTAAATCCTTATCAATATCTTTCTTGGTTTTTGCCATACGATTAGGCCTCCTTTTTCAGAAATTCATCTGTAAAGCTCTGGTAGTCCTTTGCAATATTATTTCTTGGGGAATAATCCAGAATATTCTGCTGAACCGACTGTGCTTCGCTGGCAGCAACGCTGCTCCTTATGTATGTGTCAAAAAGGCGGATATTTAAGTCCTCCGCGATCATCGCGGCCGTACCGCGAATTTCTTTGCACAAATGGGTACGGGGGTTAAATTTCGTAAGCAAAATCCCGGCAATATCCAGATTTGGGTTACAATATTTTTTCACACGTTCGACGGTTTCATATAGCTTACCAATCCCCTGCAGGCTGAAAATATCAGACAGAACGGGCACGATAATCGTATCGGAGGCAGTAAACGCGTTGATCGTAAGTATGCCGAGCGCTGGGGGCGTATCGATCAAAATATAGTCGTAAAGGTCCATAACCGGCTTAAGGGCCTCTTTCAGCAAATATTCTCTTCCTGTATTCGTAAATTCCAATTCAATTCCGCTCAGAAGAATACTGGAGACGATCAGATCGGCCGTATCGGATTTCTGTATGGCAAACTGGGTTTTCACATCGCCTTTCAGAACATCGTAAATGGTCGCGCAGATGTCGGTGTCTACACCTACGCTGAAGCCGAGGTTTCCCTGCGGATCCAAATCAATCATTAGGACGCGGAACCCCCTTTTCTTCAGCCCCGCCGCCAAACTACAGGTAGTGGTTGTTTTCCCTACCCCGCCCTTCTGATTGGATATTGAAATTACGCTGCTCATCTATAAATCCCCCTTGGCAATTTCACAAGCTTATTCCGTCCTTATTATACTATTTTCTACACAATCTTACAATAATTTCATAATTCTGACGGATTCTTTTTTCTGAGTTTGGTGAATTTATCCTATTTTTCAATCTTTAGGAAATTCAAAATAATTTTATAACAGTCCCGTACCTGGGAAAAAACCGGAGGCATTGCAAAAAAGCCGTGAAGCGCATCGGGAATCCGGTGCACCTCCACCGTATTTCCGGCCTCTTTCAGCCTTTTGCCGTAATCCTCCGCCTCGTCCCGCAGGGGATCGTGCTCCGCCGTAATAATGAGCGTGTCCGGCTGATTGCTGAAATCCTTGGATGCCAGCGGGGCAAAATAGGGGTTTTGCAAATCCTTTTCATCCGCCATATACAGCGCCATATAATCGTTGATCCGTTTTGCGGTAAGCAGATATTTTTTATGGCTGCTCCGTACCGAAGCATAGGGGGATTGCTCCGTATGGTCGTGATAGGCACAGGGATAAAGAAGTATCTGACGCGCAGGAAAGAATTCGCCCCGGTCACGAGCCATTAGGGACACCGCAGCAGCCAAATTTCCGCCGGCGCTGTCGCCCATAAGTGTGATCCGATCCGGTTCCGTTTGAAGCAGGGACGGTTCAAGGAATATTTCGCGCGTAACGCGATAGCAGTCCTCCGGCGCCGCTGGGAAACGATATTCCGGCGCCGACCGGTAATCGACCGACACAACGGTATAGCCGGTCATCTCGGCTAAATTGGCGCAGACCCGGTCATAGCTGTCAATAAAACCGGTTATCCACCCGCCCCCGTGAAAAAAGAGGATAATGGATTTGCTTTCACTATCAGAAGGGGTAAAGATCCGCACCGGAATCGCATGATTTTCATAAGCGACAACATGGTCCCACATTTTGTAGGGTGGCTTGCGGTGATGGTTTGCTATCCGGATAATCTTTTTCTGCATCTTATATTGATCCCCAAAATCGACGTCCGTGTAAGAAAGTGCACGCAGCGCAGCCCGCATAAGCCGGTTTACCGCCATTTTATACACGCCTTTCAATGCAAAATCTGAAAGTAGTATATACCGTTTACTTCCTTTTATTGCCGCTGGGCGCTTTTCCCCTCACACAAAAGGACGGAATTACACATTACGGGCACCCCGGCTGTACCGGGGAGTCCGCATGAAAACAGAAAAGGCGGTATGGTTTCCCATGCCGTCTAATCGCAAAAATCATCCTCTTCCGAATAAAATTCGTAGCAATCCTTTCCGCGCCGTTTCGCCTTGTACAGGGCGGCATCCGCCTTTGGATACAACTCCTGATAGGTCTTCCCGTCCTCCGGGAACAGCGCGATTCCGATGCTCCCTGATATTTGATACGATAAATCCTTGCTTGCATGCGTGGTGCGGAAAATCTCGCACATGGCTTTTGCCTTCTGTTCGATCAGATCATCGGCGGAAATATCGCGCAAGAACACAACAAATTCATCCCCGCCGATACGTCCGACAACATCCGACGTTCGGAAAAGCTTCTGGAGCCTGTGGGATATTTCCATAATGACTTCGTCGCCGGTCATATGGCCGAACTGGTCGTTAATCGCTTTGAAGTTATCAATATCAAGCATCATCAGCGCATGCCTTTCAACAGGCGCCGACTCCGCCAGATGGTCTTCAATTTGGGACTGTGTCGCGGTTTTGTTGAAAAGATTGGTCAGTGGGTCGCGTTGGGATTTATCCAGCAGCCGCTGCATCTCCTTTTTTTGCTTATCAATATTGTACGCCTTCCCAACTGCTTTGCTCGGCCTGCCGTACGAATCATAGATAATTTTCGCTTTTATGCGGTGCCAAATAAACTCATTGGACTTTGTTATAAAGCGGACCTCGGTTTCCGAATCCGCATTGCCCATCCGCAATTTGTTTAAATAAGCCTTAAATTCGGGCAAATCCTTATCGCATATACTTTCATTCTGTAAAATATTTTCTAAAAACCCGGAAATGTTCGGGTGCCTTCCGGTTAAAGCGGTAAAGAGCGGAGAAAACTCCATACAGTCGGCCGGAATATCATACTCAAACATAATATCATCGGAAAGGTTTTCCGCTATTTGGTACCGTTCCTGCTCCACTTCCAGTTCTTCCTGCGTCATTTTCAGCGTTGTAATATCCGAAAAGACACATTGATAGAAAACCTGCTGGTTTTGATTCACCGTGCGGGTTCCGCTTAAAGACACCCAAATCACTTTTCCGTCGCGCTGCACCATCCGGAACTCCGCCATAATCGGCCTTTTTTCCGCAATCTGCCTGGATATCATACTGGACAAAAAACGGGCGTCATCCGGATGAACGTTCTCGATGCCTTCATGCTCCTTGGATTTGTATTCTTCCTCCGTATATCCGCAAAGCCTGTAGAATCCCTCGCTGGCATAAACAAGCTTTAGTTTTCCGTCCTCGTACGCATACTGGGCAACGCCGCCCGGAATACTGTTTGCCAGGGTCAGAAGCTGCTTCATGGCGTCATTGGCCTTTTTATGGGCCTGCTTGGATTCCGTAATGTCGATCACAACGGCATAAAACTGCCTTTGCCCGTCCTCGCAGGTAACAATCTGAACACGGTTTAAAAACCAGCGTATTTCTCCCTCTGAAGTGACAATCCGGTATTTTACTTCTGCAAATTTGCTTTGCGTAAATTGCTGGCGAAGGTTGTTCAACGTCTGAACGCGGTCTTCCCCATAGATCATATTGCAGAAGGAATTGTGATACTTTTCTAAAAACTGTTCCCGCGAGTAACCAAACATTTTCAACAGCCCGTCGCTTACAAACTGGAACTCCATATCCTCGCTGTCATTGTATCGGAACGCGCCGCCGGGCAGGTTGGCAATAAAGGTTTCCAGCTCAACCTTTGTGGAGCGCAACTCATCATTCTTATTGCGGATCATCTTTCGGTTCTTTCGATCAGAAAGTACCATATATAAGATGAATAAAAGCATAGCGACTATAAGATGGGCCATAAGAGGAATGGTATAATGCATGATTTTATTGGTTTTGAAGGCTATCTCACTTACGGAAACCGTTTTAAAAATATACCAGTCCTCGATTCCCAACGGCATATAAAAAACGAAATATTCATTTTTATTGGTATAATAGTGGGAATTCCCGGATTTTCCACCGCGCATGTTGGATTTGATAAGATTCAAACCGTTGGAATCTTCAAAGGTTAAATTCGTATTGGAAAAGATATTGCTATTCCGTTTTTCGGGATTGGTTGTGGAGATAATCGTCCCATTCCCAAGAACGATGTTTGTTTCACTAAAATCCTCATTGCCGTTTACGTTGAGAAGCGCGTCGATTTTATTCGCCGGGATAATTGCTTGAACTGCACCTACTGTTTTGCCTGAAAGCCGAACCGGTGCGGCTGCAACGATCATATTCTTCCCGTCCAGTCTGGAATCTTCAACGGGAGCTATCACAATGGAACCGCCCATTACCTTTTTAAAATACGCACGGTCGGCAATTGGAAGGATCCGCCCATCTTGAAAATAGCAGGTGCCATCCGCCTGCACATACGATAGAGAAATTATGGGGTCGGATGAATCCATCTTTTTTAAAAAGCTTTGGATTTCTTCCTTACCGAGGGAATGGTACTGTGCTTCCATCACTTTGGAAAGCCCTCTGACAGAGGCTTCCGCAAATTGCAACTCATTTCTTACAATCAGAGCATCCTGGCCCGCTTCCGACGCTAAATTCTTCTGATTATCTTCAGTAAACGTATTTTTTACTAAAAGGGTATAGTGGCTGAAAGACAGAATTATAACCAAAATAGCTGCGGCCATAACAAGAATTGCGGTTATGGATGTATTAATTCTACTCTTCAACATATATCCCCCCAAGACATAGCGAAAGCCTTCATGCGGGTTTCATCAAATTGTATACAAACTTATAGTACCATATTTTCCCATAAAAAGAAATAATTGAATATAAATTTGCTTAACAAAACTTAAAAGGACTTTATCGCCGTCCCTAAATTATTGTCGATTGTAAAAGAGCGAATACTTTGACGACAGGTAAATAAAACGATCTGGGATGCGCCGTTTTTCTTCGAATACTCGGAAAGGAAACGCAGCCCCTCTTCCGCCCGACCGTCATCGTACTGCAGAAAAACATCGTCCAGAAACAAAGGCAGCTTTTCCCCATTCTGCGACAACAGCTCCGCCACAGCCAGCCGCAGCGCCAAATAAGCCTGATCCACCGTACCGCTGCTCAGGTACTGCCATTCATGCGAAACCGCGCTATCCACATCCTGTACATTAATATCGAAATTTCTGGAAATCATTACCTTGTTATATTTTCCGCCGGTAAGTTTTTGGAAAATTTCAGCGGTTTTCTTATTTAAAATTGGCCCGAAGCTTTGCCGGATTTCATTAAACGCTTCCATTATGGTTTTTTGCGCCATGTCAAGGCACGCAAAGGTATCTTCGTTCTCGTCAATCTCGTGTTTTAACCGTTCCATTCCATTTTCCAGCTCACTGACGCTTTTCTGCCCGGCATAGCGGTTTTTTATCTCCGAACTCAACCGGACAATCTCTTCCGAAGCTTTCTGGTACTGTTCCAGGCTTTCCATGCTTTTTTGTTTGAGATTTTCCGCCTCGTCGTCTTCCAGTTTTTCCGGCAGGATTCCGCCATTCAGGCGAAGAATTTCGTTGCGGATTTCTTCCGCTTCCCGCTGTATTTGTTCCAGCGTGCGGCCCTGCATCTCCTCTTTCAAATACTCCAGCTGACTGTTGATTTTTACACGTGCGGTATGAATGGCCTGCAATTCCTTTTTTAACCGTTGAAAGGCATGAACCGCTTCTTCGAAAGTGGATACGGGAATATATTTCCGAATATAGGAAATCAGTCTTTGGATGCCTTGGTTCAAGTCCTCCCTCGCCTGTGCTGCATCCGCTTTGGCCCCTGCCAGGTTTTCCTGTTTTGCCAGCGTTTTCGCCAGCCGGCTTTTCTGCTCGATCTGCCTGTTCTGCAATTCCTCCAGGGTCTCGCAGCCTATTCTCTTTAGCTGGGACTGTATCTGCTTGTCAAGCGCTTGGTCATAGGCAGATTGGGTTTCAAACTGCTCCTGAAGGCTTTGAAGATCAGCAGACGGGGCTTCCTCTTTTCCGGCAAGCGCAGCTTGTTTTTCCTTAACGCTGTTTGTAAGCTCCGTCAACTTTTCACCGGCAAAACGCAGCTTGATTTCAAGCTCCGTTCTTTTTTGCTCCGCAAAGGACAAGTCCTCCAGCGCGCTTTGAAGCCTTTGTTGCACTTCTTCTGCTTTCTCCTGCATCCGCGCGAACTTTTCCTGTAATTCCTTCTGCCTGCTTTCCGCATCGCTCACCGAGCGTTCGGCTGCTTCCACCTCCAAATCCGCCGAACGGCGCACCTGCTCAAGCCCGGCTTTCGCACGCGCCGCTTCTTCTTCATCAATCACCGTAGTGGCAACTTCTTTTTCCTGTTTTCTGCCAAGCGCAGGGACAAGCAAAACTGCCGCGATTCCAGCGCCTGCAAAACAGGCCGGATGAAGAAATACGCCCAACAATATGGATAAAAGAAGGAGAAGCGCCACCGCGGCAAACAGGGGCACATTTCCTTTTCGTCCGACATCCTGCTTCACAAGAACCTGTTTGGGCGTTTGAGCCTGCTTCAGCCTTTCTTCCGCCGCTTCGATTTTTTGGCTGGAAAGCTGCTGCACGGATTTTAAATTGTGCAGAGCAACCTGATATTGCGTATTTATGCTTTCCTGTTCCTGTTTCAGGGAATCCAGCTTTTGCCGGCTCTTTTTCGCTTCCTCTTTCAGCCGGTTTACAGTATCCCGGATTTGTTCATGCTGCGCAGCGGCGTTTCTCAGCGAAGCTTCCTGTCTGGAATTCTCCTCCTTCTGAATCCGGAGCCGTTCCACTTCCTGCTCATATTCGGAGCGCAGCTTCTCTGCCTGCGAAAGCTTCTGTATGGTTTCCTTCAAGGCGCTCAGGGACTTTTGTACCGAAGCCTGTTCCCTGCCCATTTTGATGATACTGCTGATCTGTTCCGGCGGAATTTCAGCTTTCGCTGGAACGGCGACCTCCTCCTCTTCCAGAGCCTGGACATTTCGATCCCTTTCGCTGGCAACCTCTTTCAAAGATTGAATCCGGGCAATCTGTTCCTCGCCCTCGCTTACAAAAACCTCCGGAACAAAAGCGGGGTCCCACTTTGCCAATTGTGTTTCCCTGTTGTCGCAATCCAGAAGCTCTTTCTCAATTTTCTGCTTTTTCTGGACCAATTTTTCAAAGCCTTCAAGCTGCCGCAACTTTTCCTGAAGGCTGTATTGGGATTGATACTGCTGATATTCCTTTTCCAGCACATCCTTCTCTTCCGCCATCTGTATGCGCCGGGCTTCCATCTGCTTTTTTTCTTCCTCTCGCCGCAAAGCCTGTGCGCGTTCGTCCGAAAGGGAATCCAGAAGCTGATACTGTTTATCCAGAATCCCGATTTTCCCGCTTTTGGATTTTAACTGTTCCTTTGCACTTTGCAGGCGGGTGTCCACCTTTTTCTGCGAAACGCTTTCATCCCCCGTTGAAACAAGGTTCAAAAGCTTCTGGGTGATCTCATCGTCCTTATCCGCTCCGGCCATGCTGCCCGCCTGCCCGATAAACACGCTTTTTTCAAACGCAGTATCCCCCATTCCCAAAAACCTCTGCCCAAGGTTGGTACCGCTCGCGATTTTCTCCTTTTCCCCGGTCGTCTGATTCCAAAGGCTGATTTTATCCGTCGCGTTCGACGCGCCGAAAAGGCGCTCCAGCCGGTAAACTGTCCCGCCGCATTCGAATTCAATGGAACCGGACATTTTCGAGCCGTCCCACGGCATATATTTTTTCCGTTTGTTTTTGGTCAGGTCGGAGCTTTTCCCCGCCGAACCGTAAAACATCATTTTAATAAACGCCATAATGGTGCTTTTGCCGTCTTCGTTCTTTCCGTAAATAACCTGAAAGCCGTCCGTAAACGCAAGCTCAAAATCTTTCAGCTTTCCAAAATGGTCAATATGGATTCGCTTAATTTTCATGCAGCGTCACCTCGCTGTCGAACGCTTTTAAGCCGATATAAAGCGCCCGTTTGCAACGGGACGCCTGTTCCTCCGACTTGCATTCGTCTATCTTCTCCAGCATTTTCCGTACAAAAATTCCCTTGAGCGAATTTTCTTTTGCTAATTCGCTCAAGTCCGCCTGTACATGCGTTTTGTCTTTTAATTTGATATAGTAGAACTCTTTCTCAAGGCGCATGGCAATTGCCGCGCAGTCCGGCGTATAGGAAGCATCCAACGCCCCTTTCAGAATCACCTTATACAGATTTTCCGCGCAGCGCGCTCCATACCGCTGCCGCAGGGTGCGCAGAACGATCTCCGCTGCTTCATTATTGCTAACCGCCCCGCTAATGTCCACCGGCTCCTCAAGGTTCATCCGCCTGCAGACGGGAAGAAACGAAAGATCCACCCCGCCCTTATAGACCGTACCAATATAAACGCCCTTTTCGCCCAGCTCATCAAAGCCTCTTCCCTCCGGACAGCCACAGTAAGCGTATGCGGTTGCCCCGCTTTTCAGGATTTCGGTGCGCTTATGAATATGACCGAGAGCAAGATAGTCAAAGCCGCTGAAACGGATTTGTACGGGTGAAACCGGGTTGTAGTTGCTTGTCTGATTTTCCGCAACCAAATCCCCATGCATCACGCAGATTTGAATGGTGTCGTCCTCGGAAATGCTTCTTTCCGGCAGAAGCGTTTCCGTTACATACGTTCCCGTAAATGCGGTTCCCCACACGCGCACGCCCTTTTCCGGCAAGTCAAAGGAAGTGAGGCCCGCCTGATAAATATGTACATTCTCCGGCCAGTCCTCTTCAAAATAAGGGGAATCCGCCGAAAGATAATCATGGTTCCCGGGGGCAATGGCAACGATGGTATCCGGAATTTCGGAAAGGGACTTTTGGACGGAATGAACCACGCCGATATCCACCCCCGAGCTTTCAAACAGGTCGCCGGCTATTAAAAGCAGCTCCACCTTCTCCTCCCTGCAAAGGGAAACAATGCGGTCAAAGGTCAGCAACATTTCTTCACGGCGCTGCCTTGCGGCGTTTCCGATCGACGTAAGCTCCGCGCCCAAATGCAAATCCGCGCAATGAAGGATTTTGATTTGATTCATATTTTCACCATTCCCGTTACATCCAACTATAAATTCTATTATATCAACACATAGGAGGTAAATCAAATGAAAGAAGGCTTCGGATACCCATGTTCCGAATTTGAATTTTAAGTAGAACCATGCTAAAATAATGGGCAACAGAGAGAACAGGTGATTGAAATGAAGAAAAAGATACTCTTTCTTATTAACCCGCATGCCGGAAAATCGGAAATCCGAAATTACCTGCTGGACATCATTGATTTATTTACAAAAAAATGTTTTTCTGTCACCACCCGCACAACGCACCCGTCCGAAAATAATTTGAAGGAGGACGACGAACAATATGATCTGATCGTATGCTGCGGCGGGGACGGCACTCTGAACCAAGCCGTGAACGAATATATGAAATTGAAATCCCGCCCGCTTTTCGGATATATTCCAGGCGGAACGGTAAATGACTTTGCCGCAAGCCTCGGTCTTTCAAGAAATCCCCTTGAAGCCGCGGAGGAAATTATGAACGGTTCTGTCTTTGCCTGTGACATTGGTTTGTTTAACGAGAAGTATTTCACCTATGTCGCGGCTTTCGGCGCTTTTACAGAAGTTTCCTATCAAACGCCGCAGCAGGCCAAAAATATATTGGGTCGGATCGCCTATATTTTAGAAGGGATCAAACAGCTCCCCAATATAAAATCGTATCATATCCTCGTCGAACACTCCGGGGGCTCAATTGAAGACGATTTTACATTCGGTATGATTACGAATTCTTCTTCGGTGGGCGGGTTCCAGATAAACAATAAAAAGGATATTTTCATGGATGACGGTCTGTTTGAAGTTACGCTGGTGAAAAGCGCAAAAAACCTGATTGAGCGCCAAATGATTATCAATTCCCTTCTTCATCAGGAAGCAGACAGCAATTTTATTTACACCTTTAAAACGGATAAACTGCATATTGTATCCGAAACCGATATTCCATGGACGCTCGACGGCGAATTCGGGGGTTCGTTGCGCGAAGTGCGTATAACAAATAAAAACCGCGCGCTTAATATTTTAACCGTTTAAAAGAACGCTTCCCGCGCAGCCGGGAGTTTTCGCGGTATAATGAAAAGGACCGCTTGAATTTTCATTCAAGCGGTCCTTTTCATTGATGAATGGATTACTTGATTTCGATTCTGCGGCTCTCCGGCACAGTTCCTTCCTTTTTCGGAAGATTGAGTGAAAGGATCCCATTTGTGTATTCCGCTGTAATCTCATTGCTCTTGATATCGGAAATATCAAAGCTGCGGGCGAATGAGCCGTATCTGCGTTCCCTGCGTACGTAATTCTCTCTCTTCTCCTCGGTATCGTCGCTGTGCTGTGCGCTTACTGTCAAATAACTGCCTTCAATATCAATCTTGATATCTTCTTTATTGAATCCCGGCAGCTCTGCTTTGAGCACATAGCGGTCGCCCTCATCAATTACATCGGTACGGAAGGTCGAAAAACTCCGCGCGAAATCGCCAAAGAAGTTTTTCTCCATATTATCAATGTAATTGAATAAGCTGTTTTCCCTACGTCCAAACGGCATTAAATCAAACATAATCAAAACCTCCTAAAAACTGAATTACTGTCCGGGAGCCTTGCTCCCTTTTACAGTTCATACTATATCTTATGTTTATGAAAAATTATTATACGATTTATTACAGAATTATTAATTTTAGCACTCTAAGATTGAGAGTGCTAAAATTAATGATGAGTTACCCCCACACAGCCGGGGTTCCTATGCAAGCAAAGCCCTGTTTTACTGGCGGCGTCTCAAGACGCTTAGGGGGCTTACACTTGCAACAATTCTTGCTCTCCTACTACCTCCTTCTCCCGTACACAAAGCAAGGTAAAAATCGAAAGCACCTCGGTGCGGAAGGGGATTCATACGGGAGGGGGCTGCGCCGCTGCCTGCCAAAGCCCTTCTCGTTTCGTGGAAGATGCTTATTTTTGCTTTGAAACCGAAACAAGAGGATTGCGGAAAAGATTTAGCTCGCATTTTGGGTCGCCGCGAAAGCTTTTTTGAACTCCCGGCATATCTGGGAGTTTTCGTTATACAAGAAAAACCTCTGTTACGGATTGAATCCATAACAGAGGCTTTTTCACATTTTATTTGGTCTGCGATTTTATCTTTCTTCTTGTAATAAGAAAAACCATCGCGGCAGTTAGTGCAGCAATCACAACCAGCCAAAGATAAAAAGCGTTTTCTCCTGTCTTTGGCGGGTGGGAAAGCGGGATATCGTCATTGCCGATTATCTCCACCGCCGACGATGACGGGGAAGAGGATTCCGGACCCGTATGGGGAATAGAATCCGGGTCAATGCTCTCATTTTCCGGCACCGCGACCGGTTCCGTTCCACCGCCACCGTAACCGCCGTGTCCACCACCGCCGCCACCGCCTGGAGTGTTGCTGCTGGGCGACGGAACATCAAATTGAATGTTCCATGCAATTTTCGCTAAGGCTTTTTGGAATTGATTCCCCATGGTCTGGGGAACCGTTAATGTTGCGGAAATAACGCCGGAGGTTGAATTTCCGTAAACATATCCTAGTGCAATCGGGTTGGTGACAATATCCTTCGTACCCGTTTTTCCGGAGGCAGGACCCTCATACAGCGTTTGCTCCGCTGTGTTATCATCCAGCTTAAACGTGATCTTCAAGATTAATGTATCCAGAAGCTTCTTGGAGATCTCCTGATTGGAAATATTCGCTGTAGGATCCGCGTGAAAATACACCTGAATCTTCTGGCTGCTGTTGTTTTGAATGAGAATATCCTGCCGATCCGTTGTCTGACCGGGCATCAGATCGGTAAATGTGTTTAAAACCGTAGGATTTACGGAAACACTCTGGGATGCCGTACTGTTTCCGCTGTAAATCACCTTTATCGGCGAAGTTGCAGCCGCGGCAAAAGCAGTAAGTGAGCTGCAGACCGTTAGGGCCGCAACTGCTATTGAGATGAGTGCAATCCGATTCCATTTTCTTATTATATTGCTATTCATTGCAGCATTCCCTCTTTAACATGGCAGCCGGTTTCTCCGCTTTTCCACGTTGCATTTTATGGGTTACACAAGATTTGAGGCCGGCGCAGACATAACCGGAACATCGGTGCTATCGGTATATTTCCAACCGTCTATCACAGAGCCTGTTTTATGCGGAGCGAAATTATCCGCCTGAATGGCTTCTGCGGTAATGCCGATGGTAAATGTTTTACCGGCCATTTCATTGCCCCATTTTTCCGGTACCGTAAACTGTGTGAAGAAATTCACGGAAACGGATCCCTGTTCTGTCTTTTTCGGCAACACTTTTTGATAATAGTAATAGCCATCGGCTGGATTCAGTACCCATGCGGGCTTAGAAGGGTCACCGTCGAGGTACTGCTTATCGATATTAAGGCCGTCCAGCACCTGCTGCTTTTGTTCATCCGTTAACGCAGCCACATTATCCGATCCTTGGTTAATGTTGATTTTGCAGCGGATATACGCGTCGTGGTCCCCGATATTGCTAATCGTTGGATCCTTTGCAATAACGTCCTTGGGCATAACATTATTAAATGTTAACCCCGACTCCACCGGATCTCCATTTTTCGTTTCCGTCAGTTTGATACGTACATCGCCCATCGTTACAATATTCGTTGCCGTACCCTTGTCGGTAAAATAAGCGAGCGTCGATCCGACGGCCATTGCCCCCGCGACTATGACCGAGGTCATCATAATGGCTATTTTTTTGTTCATTCTCGTCCCTCCCAGGGAGCGCGGGGCAGACGCCCGCGCCGTTCAAAATCCGCCGTGTTTAGATGCCGTATGCATCATGGAATGCTGTTTTGGCAGCTTCCAGATCCGCTACATTTGCGCGCTGAACCATATAACCGGTGGCCTTGATGTTAAAGCTCTTCATAAGCTTGGTAAGATCCGCAGCCTGGTTGCTCTGGCCGATCGCGTCTCTATCAATCGTAACATTGCTAAACAGCGGAGTTGTTTTCTGACCCGCAGCAAGAGGAACCTTGTAAAAGAAAACGGTATTGGTGGAATCCTTTGCTACCCAGTCCTGCGTATTGAATGCAATCTCTGCAAATTTGTCGATTGCCGCATAGGAGTTCGCTTCGCCGGTATATTCGAGCTTAATTGCTACCCATGCCGTGGAAGATTTCTGATCATCGGGCTTATTCGGCGTTGTATCCGGGGTGGTTGTGTTCAAAACAGCCGGATCTTTGTCAATGACCGTGCCCGCTGTAAAATTGGTCGCCATGGTGGAGCCCATCACATGACCGTCGGGAATCTTTTCCGGGTTTACCGAGAAATTAACGTGGTCGAAAAGAGGCTCCTTTAATTCGCCTGTAAGGCCGTTTGCCCCGCCGCCGACGGTGAAAACGTTGTTCGCCTCATTTGTTTTCGCTGTCATCAAAGCCATGGTTCCTCCTACAGCAACCGCCGCCGTAAGAGCAAGGGATGTTAAACCGATTACAAGTTTCTTCTGCATTTTCATTATCCTCCTAAAAATTATAATGGATATTTATTAAGCTGAATGCTCAGCAGACTAACAAAATTAAGAGTGCCAAGTGCCGTTGCCGTAAAGCAACCCCCACGCTTCTTTCGAAACGCCGCCAACCGTTTGAATCGAATCAGCGATTACTTGAATCTCCACCGTTTTACCGGAGGGGATTCCGTCCTTAATCCATGCTGTTTTGATCAAAGCCTTTGTGGTTTCTCCGGGTTGCAGGACACCTTTATAGTAATAATAATCGCCATGCTGTTCCCAATTGGCCGTGTTCAGATCCGGATATTCCACTTGTACCGAATCACCGGTTCCGTTTCCATCCGCATCCCTGACAATCGGCACCAGCCTTACGCGGACGTAAACCGGAATCGCATTCGTCGTTGTTTTGTTGTCATTTGTAACATAAACTTCCTTGGCGATCCGGTTGTTCCAGTCAAGGGTATAGTTCCCATCCCCCGGTTCGCTGACTTCGATATTCGCGTCCCCTTTAATAAACGTATTGGTCTTTGAACCTGTTTTCGCCAGCATATAGGCTGTTGTACCGCCTGCGGCGATCGTGCAAACGAGAACCAGCGCAATGGAAAGGGAAGAAATCTTCGAAGTGAATTTTTTAATACGAAATTTCATCATTATCCCTCCTTGGACCGATTGTCAGCTTTGGTATTGCTTTCTTTACGGCCGATCTTCATAAGCAGACCGGGAAGGAAAGCGATGATGACCAAGCACACCAAAGCCGTTGCCGTTATAATCCGGCCCCTTGGGGTATTTACATAAGAGGTAAAAAATCCCATGCCCGGAATGAAAAACCGCGGTTTTCCAATCAGACGTGAGTAGGGCGTGGGCCCTGCGTCCGCATCTTTATTGGCATCGCCCTTCGTGTAAAACAACTGGTTTTCTGCGTCAATTTTTATTACACGGTGCGTAACAACCGTCGTACCGTCGCTCAGATAAAAGGTAATTGGATCGTTTACCTTCACACTTTGCGGGTCGGCCTTGCTCACATAAATGACGCTGCCGACGGGATACGTTGGCTCCATGCTCCCGCTGAGCACTTCAAACGGCTGCCAACCGATGATTCTGGGGCCCGCGACGATGACAGCCGCAGCCAGCACGATCAGCAGGGCAATGGCAGAGAAAATTTTATCGAATATCTTTGATGCTTTTTTCACGTTATCCTCCGTAATCGTTTCCTTGATTTACCCCTGCGGAGATTTATCCGGCGGGATGAACCGTATTCACCTTTACGGTTGTATCACCGAGCCATTTGCCGTTTTTAAGATGATTGAAGAACTCGATTTCCGCCTGTTTTTCCGGTACCCCATAGGAATTGGGAGCGGCGCCGAAATAAGCCTTTTGTGCCGACGACTGGGGAGCTTCCTCTCTGCCGATATACAGCATATCTTTGTTTTGCCTGCTCTCCGGATCGTTGTTCACAACAGAACTCAGGGTATAGCGCCATGCGTCCCCGGTTTCTTCCGTTACCTTATAGAAACCCTTTTTCAATCCGGTGATGGTCTTGCTTGCAGAAAGGTCATTACCGGACAGAGTTATCACTTCGTAGAAGGTCTCCGCCGGCTTCGGGTCATCCAGATGGTTCCGGCGTTCAACCCGGAATACAAAGCTCTGCTTTGCTTTGACGCTGTCCGGAGCAGGATATTTGTCATTGACCGTTTTGCTGATTTGAAGCTGCCCTTTCACTACCTGAACAGCATAGATTCCGTTGGGTGCCGTTTTATCGGTCAAAACCGTCGTATTCAGGGTGTTTTGCGCAACCCGACCGCTGGGATGGCCCACATCCGTACAGTTTTCCTTGGAATCCGCGCCGTTACTGGAAGGATAGAAGGTCACGGCAAGCATATAGTCCGCGCTGTCGTCGGGTGTGATTCCAGACGGGAAAGCGGGTGAATCAGAAGAAACGCCGAGGGCATCCTTCTGAACCCACGAATTATTCTCCCATGCCACTTTATACCATTGATAACGGAAAGCCCCTGTTTCCTCTTGGCCGCAGAACAGATCCTGCCCGGGCACTTTATAAGGATCGATTTGGACATCCGGTACATTTTCCCCGCGGAAAATAATTGTGTGATCATTGCCCGCATAGAAAACCGGCTTCACATTGACTGTCGGCGATTTCTTTCCGAAGAGCTTTGAATCGCCATCGATTGTTATTTTCGACATGGAGGGGATATTGGTCGGAATATCATTTCCGCCTATAAACTCATTTTTTGCCTGAATCTGAATAGACTGCTGCCAGCCGGGAGCGGTTAATTTGTTATTCTCCCATGTGCCGACTCCGATCGAAGTGCCGCTCCACGTAATCTGCCAACAACCCTGGTCTGCATCATACGAAGCCTGTGCGCCGTATACCGCATGCTTTCCGCTTCTGGAAAGCACGTTTCCTACTTCGTCGCATAAATCAAACCGCGGGTCAAGCACATCGGTAATCGTAGCATTGGAGATATTTCCGATTTCCTGCGATATAACGGTGAAAATATTCTCCAAAGCGGCGGTATTGCTTGCTGAATAATAGAGCTTTTCTGTTTTGGAGCCTTCTTTATAAGAGGCGATCCGGCTCATACATTCATCGTCCAAAGCCTTTCTCCCCCCGGTAACTCCGGAAAACACGCCGATCGTGTAAACCGTTGCCCCACAGCCGAGCCCGCTGGCCGCTTTATCACTCTGAAAATCATTGAAATACGTGTGGCTGATTATTTCCTCGCCTTTATTTCCTTTCAGGATTTCCGCCTGGTCGATGGTTGCGGCAGCCGTTTTGTAACCGTCATAAGAATCAAACCCGCTGTAACCCGGCTCGCCGTCGGTAAACAGAATAACCATCCGTTTATTGTCTGACGCAACCTCGTCGGTATCAAAAATATTCCTTGCTTCCTCAAGGCCCTTGTTGGAATAAGTGGAGCCCCCGGCGCTCAGCCCGTTTATCGCGGCTCCGATTTTATCCGAATCCGTATCGGAAACCAAAACCAAACCATCGGTAAGGTTCTTGGTATCCTTCTCATTTGAATAGGAAACCACCGCAATACGGCTGCCCGGCGACTTCTTCAGGACATTGCTGACAAAAGTATTTGCCGCGGATTTCAAGGCTTCTATTCTTGTCTGCGATTCCTGTGTAAAGAACTGATATTGATTGAGCGCCCCGTCGCCGTCGACGGCCGGCGTTACCCTTACGTTGCCGGAATAGTCATCATAATACCAGCCATCCCGGTCATGATACCGCCAATAATCTTGATATTGGTACCAGCCTTTTTTGCAGTATTGCACAAGCTGATAATGACATTCCGTAGCATTTGCACCGCTTCGGTAAATGAAATAGGACTTGGAAGTATCCGGGTCGTTTTCCGGAGAATACATATGCCATGCCATGCTTCCGGAGCAGTCTAGAACCATAACAATGTCACAAGGGTCGCTCTCGATCTCCTCTGTTTCTGATTGTGCCGTCGCGGTCAAGTCGATTTGATATTTTCGCGCGTCCCAATCCTTCAGCTTCGAGGTTTTCGTAGCGGTCAGGCCGGCCGTTGCCGGTACTTTATCAATACGAACCTTTGGTTCCGGGAATTGATACAACAGCTCCCCGTCGGAATACACCCCTGAGAATTCTGCCTGATTGGTGGGGATATAGTCCTTTCCACCGGTCGAATTCTTTGCACGCACCTGGAAGGTTTTCGAAAACAGGTGGTCATTGTCAATTGTCAAACCGGACCAGCAAATATACTGTCCATGCTCATCCTTATGAACCGTCGCGCCTTTTGGAAGGGTACTTAAAACCAGCGAAAAACGGTTGTCAATATAATCCCGAACCTGTACGCCGGCAAGCCCGCCAACCGTTTCCTGGACTTTGTTAAACGCATCCCCGATGGTCTCCATGCCCACAACCGGGTAATACAGCTTTTCTCCCGTATTTTTATCCTCAGAGGCAACGTCCTCCATAAAGCCCGTTACCTTCTTCAAACGGGAACCGGAAAGATCACCAAATACGCCGATCGAGTAGATAATCGCATCGAAGTCGCTTTTCAGCTGATCCGCCGCGTAAATGGTTTTATCCGCTACATCCTGATCGAAACCGTTCGAATGATTCGGCTCGCCGTCCGTAAAAAACACCACAATCTTTCTGCGGTTATCCTCTGTTGGAACATCTTCCCACCATGCTTCATTTTTCAACAAATCCTGGGCATAAGAAAAGGCATAATCCGATGCGGTCGCACCGCCAATCTCAATTTTATCAATTCCGTCATTAATCGCTTTCAGCGACTTTTCCTCTCCCGTTCTAAGCAGATAACGGCTGCCCCGATTGGAAGCGAAAACGGCGTTGCTTCCAAAAGCAACCACTCCGATGCGGCTGTCCGGTGAAGAAGCGGCAACCTGGCTGACGAATGTTTTCGCGGCCGACTTCAAAGAAGCAATTTTCGAATCTCCTTCATAAAATTGATAGCGGTTGGGCTTATTAAGCTTTACCCAACGGAAAGAATTATTATATTCCGGAGAATAATAGTACCATGCTCCATTTTCATACTTCGCAAGATGACGCTCTTGCGACACATTCACGTAATACATTTTGCTGTGATCTGTCGGGACGCCGCTTACAGGCTTCAATTTTCCGGCATCCATCGGATCTTCCATACTGCCGGAGCGGTCAAGCACTAATACAATATCGCAGGGAATCTTTTCCGATACAATCTGTTTCCTTGCTTCCACTCCCAGATGGATATCGAAAACGCGATCCGCTGCGCTGTCCACGGTTTTATGCATTGTAACCTGTTCGGGTTTGCCCGTGTCGTAAACAATTGGAGCCGGATGACCGGAATCGTGCTTGGAATCCAAAGCGGAACCAAATGCATTCAACCCTCCCTTACAGTAAAAGCAGCCCACAAGTATTGCTAATGCCAGAACCAGCGAGGTTGTGCGTAGCTGAATTTTTTTCATTGCGTTCATTTAGCCACCGCTCCTTTTCCTTCGGTATGAAAACATAGTATTCCATAAATTACTAAAAAAATTGTATAATTTTGTAAACTTCTTTGAAAAGATTATATTATGTTTCGGTCACGCCCCAGTCACAAATTTAAAAGAAGTGAATTTTTTTAATTTTTTTATAAATATTTTTGTTCCGCAATTTTTTAATACCATGGAATGCTGTAATTTTCTTTACTTTCATTTCCGTGATTATAAATAATCCCCCCCCTGCACGCACGGAAAGCAAGGTAAAAACCGAAAGCATTTCGGTGCGGAAGGGGGCGACACGGAAGAGAGCGCAGCAGCCGGAAGTTTTGGAATTACAAAAAACAGGCCATCCCATACAAATCGTACGGGACGGCCCTATATGCAAAAAGCGCCCGGCTTATGCCGGGCGCTTCCTCTAAGAAATGGAATTCGAAAAAAACAGAAAATTTAGAAGTTAACGTCTTCCCCATAATATGCGCAGGTAAGTACCTTAAGCATATTTTCGGCGTTTGTTTCTCTCGGGTTGGAAGCCGTGCAGGGATCGCCCACAGCGTTTTCCGCAATGGACTGGCAGTGCGCCTTAAAGTCTTCTTCTTTTACGCCGTTGTCCTTGTAGGTCTGAGCGATATTCAGCTTCTTGTTCAGCTCGCGGATCGCTTCCACCAGCGCGTTGGTAAGCTGCTTGTCCGTTGCGCCCGGAAGGCCGATTTCTCTGGCAATCTGCGCATATCTTTCCATGCAGACTCTGGAGTTGTACTGGATTACATTCGGCAGCAGAATTGCGTTGCAGCAGCCGTGCGGAATGTGGAATACCGCGCCGGTCTTATGCGCAAGGCTGTGCGCAATACCGAGCAGGGCATTTGAGAACGCCATACCGGCAAGGCACTGTGCAATATGCATTTTCCCGCGTGCTTCCGCGTCGCCATTGTAGGAATCAAGAATATTGTCAAAAATGCTTGAAATTGCCTTCAGCGCCAGCGCGTCGGAAAAGTCGGAACGCGCGGAGGCAACATACGCTTCAATCGCATGGGTCAGCGCGTCCATCCCTGTGTGGGCGGTCAGCGTTTTCGGCATTGTCATCGGGATATCGGAATCCAAAACGGCAATATCCGGCGTAATTTCGAAGTCAGCAAGCGGGTACTTAATATCGGTGGAATAATCCGTGATAACGGAAAACGCCGTAACTTCGGAAGCTGTGCCACTAGTGGAAGGAACAGCAACAAAAATGGCTTTCTTTCTCAGCTTCGGCATTGTGAAAGGATTCTTGATGTCCTCGAAGGTTTTTTCCGGATACTCATAGAAAACCCACATTGCTTTCGCAGCGTCCATCGGTGAACCGCCGCCGATTGCAACGATCACATCCGGCTCAAATTCGCGCATGGCCTTGGCGCCGTCGTATACCCTTTCAATCGACGGATCCGGCTCAACGCCGTCATATATACGAGTCTGTAAGCCCGCGTCCTTTAACACATCTTCCAGCTTCTGCAGAAATCCGGTTTTTCTCATCGACTGTCCGCCAGTTACAATAAAGGCTTTCTTATAGCCCTTTAAGTTTTTCAGTTCACTAAGGGCATTCGGGCCAAAATAAATGTCTCTTGGTAAAGTGAAACGTGCCATTTTGATTCCTCCTAGAAATTTTTGTTACCTATTTGTTAAAACCATAACAATCTCTCAACGCTAATATCATACCACACCGAATGCTTCATTTCAAGTGTTTTTCTACTTATTTAGTATGCTTTTTAAAATTGCTTTTATGTAACGGATCAGATTTTTTTAAAAAGAGCACAGATACCCTTTCCATGCCGCATTCTATCAGCCTTCACCCAAAAGCCAGGCATGCGCCGGGTCGAAAATACGGTCCGTCCAGGGATCCCCGTCAAAATGGCGAATCATCCATACGTAGTACATCGGATAACCGGGCGCGTTTACCTGCGGATGCGTTTTGCCGCCAGGAATCGCGCAGAAGCTTCCGTCTTTGATTTTATACACGTCATCGCCGATAAAGCAGGCGCCAAAGCCCTGCGGCTTTTCGAAGCGGTAATAATAGACCTCCGGCTGGGGATGATGATGCGGCAGATAGCTTGACCAGCCGCCCTGCGGGACCAAAATTTCGCCCATTACCATATTGGAATACGGGGCCGTATGATAATCAAAGAAGGTGCGGACCGTACGTTGTGCTTTCCCTTCAAACTGGCTTTGCCCGAAGGTTTCTTCCACGCAGTTTTCCGGCGTATAAAGAGCGCTGTCGAAGGTACGGTCATTTTCCGTGGATTGTACCAGTATTTCGCTTTCCTTCATTGCAGTAACGGTAACCGGAACATTTTTGCAAACATGAATACAGGTTGTTCCCTGCCGAAAAAAATCCGACCGCTCGGCGGTCACGTCTTTGCCCTGCCAACTGATTTTTATTCCGCCCTGAATGAGCAGCAGCGCCATTTCTTCCGTGGGGAAGGAAAAAGTAAGCGTTTTCCCCTCTTCCATGCGAAACACGGTAATATTCATCATCATGTCCGCATGAGCCCCGTTTGTACGCGTGAGCACTTTCACGCCTTCGTCGTTAAACATAGGATAACCAAAAAGATCACTCATAAAAAAATACCCTCACAATCATTTACAGGCTAAAAGAACCGCCCTTATGAAAGGGAGATTTCTTATAGCCTGTAATTTGTTTTACTTAAAATTGAATTTCCGATACTTTTACCGGACGATGCTCTTTAAAGGATTTCCCCGCTGCCATGCCAATCAGAACCGCCTGAAGTCCGTCAACAACCGTTACAGGCACCGGAGTATCGTTAAGAATCGCCTCTGTAAATTCCGATACTTCGCGGGCGAAGGATTCCATATAGCGTTCCAGGAAGAAATACAGCGGCTTCTCCCCAATAATTCCATCGGTTGTGCTGATTACCGCGCTGGACTGCGTATCATTTGATACGGCAACCTGGCCATTGGAGCCGAAGACCTCCGCGCGCTGGTCATATCCGTAAACCGCCTTGCGGGAATTGTCAATTACGGCAAGCGCGCCGTTTTTCAGCTTCATGGTAATGATCGCGGTATCAATGTCGCCGGCTTCCCCGATTCTCGGGTCAACCAGAACCGCGCCGTTAACGTAGATTTCTTCGACATCGCTGCCGGTCAGGTAGCGGACCATATCAAAGTCATGGATGGTCATGTCAAGGAAGATACCTCCGGATACCTTTACATATTCGATCGGAGGCGCGTCCGGGTCGCGGGAGGTAATCTTTACAATCTGGGGATCTCCGATTTTGCCGGAAGTTACGGCTTCTCTCACCGCACGGAAGTTATGGTCAAACCTGCGGTTGAAACCGACCTGGTATTTCAAATTGGTTTTCTCGAGTTCCTGCATAACCGCCTTGATTTCCCCCAGATCCTTCGAAACCGGCTTTTCACAGAAAACATGTTTTCCCGCCCGGATTGCTTCAATGGAAATCGGCGCATGTGTCTGCGTGGAGGAACAGATCATAACGGCGTCAATGGAAGCGTCCTCTAAAATTTTATGGTAATCGTCGTATGTGGTGAAGCCCATCTCTTTCGCCCATTGCCTTGACTCTTCCGTCCAGAAGGAATCCGCGATCGCGGCCACCTGAGCGTTCTTAACATGGAATTTAATGCTTTGCCCGTGAACCTTACCGATTCTTCCGGCGCCGATGATGCCGATGTTTAACATAAGTATCTCTCCTTGTGAATTTATTTTGCAGCCAAACGTCTTGCCTTTGCTTCCATTCTTCCACGGGTTACGTCGATAAATACGGCTGTAATAATAACCAGACCGATTACGATGTACTGGATATCGCTGGATGCTTCAAGTAAGGTCAAGCCGTTGCGGATTGTAGAAATCAGAACCGCGCCGATTAGTGTGCCCCAGATGGTGCCCTTGCCGCCCATGAACGAAGCGCCGCCGATAATGCACGCCGCGATCGCGTCGGTATCATACGGCTCAATTGCGGAAGCAGGGTTTGCAACGCCGGTACGGCCAACCAGCACGATACCTGCAATTGCGCTCATCAGGCCGCAAAGTGCGTAAACAAAGATCAGAACGTTGTCCGAATTAATACCGGAAAGACGGGTTGCCTCCGGGTTGCCGCCCACGCAGAAAATCTGTCTGCCGAGCGCCGTCTTGTTCAGGAAGAAATGGAATCCGATAAATAGCAGGATTACAACAACAAAGGAAAGCGGGAAGCCGGAAAATTTGCCCGGAACCTTAAAAAGGTTTGTTGCGCCAAGGGCGGTAACACCGTCCGGGAAACCCGCAACCGTTTTGCTGGATACAACCAGCAGGGCAAGGCCGCAGAGTACGTTTTTCATACCCAAAGTAGAAACGAATGGATGCGGCAAATGCAGCTTTGTAAGCAGAAGGCCGTTGCACAGGCCTATTACCAAGCCGGTTGCAAGCCCAATGATAATCAGAAGCACCGGATTGGTCATGCCGAAGTTATTGACCAGCGTACCCATAACACAGGTACAAAGCACACAGTTGGCGCCTACAGAAAGGTCAATACCGGCTGTGATCAACGTAAGCAGCATACCGGAAGCGATCAGGCTGTTTACCGCTGTCTGTCTTAATATGTTCAAAAGGTTGCTGACGGTTAAGAAGTTTGGGGTTGCGATGGATAAAATCACTCCCAGAATAAAGAGTGCGAGAAGCGAACCCAACTTTCCCATAATGTCTTTTATAGTCAATTTTCCTTTAGTCATTCCAATGTACCTCCCCAGGCAGCTTTCATAATGTCTTCTTGGTTAAAGTGACCGCTCTTGTTGTCCATTTCCGCCATAATCCGACCGGAACGCATAACGATTACCCTGTCGCTCATCCCGAGAATTTCCGGAAGCTCCGAGGAAATCATAATCACGCATTTTCCCGCCTTAACAAGACTGTTCATAACATTGTAAACTTCCACTTTCGCGCCGACGTCGATACCTCTTGTAGGCTCGTCAAAAATAAAGATATCTGCGCTCGTGTTGATCCACTTTCCGATAACCACTTTTTGTTTGTTGCCGCCGGAAAGCTGGGCAACCGATTCGTCAAGTCCCGTTGTCTTAATTTTCAGGGAATTGATATTGTCCTCTCCGACTTGATCGATCATCTTTTTATTAAGCCACGGCCCCTTCTGGAACCGCTTCATGTTGGCAAGGATCAGGTTCGTGCGGATGTCCATCGCCAGCACAAGACCCTGGCTGCCTCTGTCTTCCGTTAAGAAGGCAATATTATGGGCGATTGCGTCCTTCGGGGATTTCAGCTTCACCTTTTCCCCGTCTATGTAGATATCCCCACCGTCCATCGGATCCGCCCCGAAAATCGCCCGGAATGTTTCCGTGCGCCCTGCGCCGACCAGACCAGCAAAGCCAAGGATTTCGCCGTGGTAAGCCGTAAAGCTGACGTCATGAAGCACACCTGCCGAGCTTAAATGCTCTACCCGCAGCGCTTCCGACCCGCGTTTGGTCTCTATTTTCGGGAACTGCTTATCCATTGAACGGCCCACCATTGCTGTAATAAGCCTGTCGTTGTCTATGTTACCGATATCGTCCGTAAAAACATGCTCGCCGTCGCGCATAACCGTTACACGGTCGCACAGCTCAAACAATTCCTCCAGCTTATGGGAGACAAACAGGATGGCAACCCCTTTGGATTTCAGGATCCTTACGGTCTTCATCAATTGCTTAACTTCGGTTTCTCCTAGACTGGACGTGGGTTCATCCATAATGATCAATTTGGTATCAATGGATATTGCCCTTGCGATTTCCACCATCTGCTGCACGCCAACGCCAAGGGTACCGCACAGCTTTCTGGGATCCACTTTCTGGCCCAGAGATTCCATCAGTTCCGCTGCTTTTTTATGCATATAATCGTAATCAAGGAAAGGGCTTCCTTTTTTATTGACCGTATTACCCATAAATATATTATCAGTAATGGAAAGCAGCTTAACAATACTCAGTTCCTGATAAACGCACGCAATTCCATTTGCTTTCGCATCGTTTGGGTTTTTAAAAATTTTCTTTTCGCCGTCGACGTAGATATCTCCTTCATCGGCAGGATGCACGCCCGTCAGCACTTTGATAAGTGTGGACTTGCCCGCACCGTTTTCTCCGATAAGGCCATGAATTTCGCCGGGTTTAATCTGAATTGACATGTCCCTTAACGCTACTACACCGGGGAAGCGTTTCGTAACATTTTTCAGTTCAACTACATATTCACTCATAGCTTCACCTGTCTCTAAGGGTCCTCCCCATATTATTTGGATAGCACTGCTTATCCAGTATTTTCAAAGTAATATTGATCTTGCTTTCTGTATAGTTGCTTAAAATGGAACAATTTTTTGTGAAGGATAATAAATTGTATCCATAATTCCCTATGAAATCGAAATTTCCGAATCCCACTACCACATTATGAAATCACTATTGCTTTTCCCCGGGAATCCGTTCCCTGCTTTGCAGCAGGGAACTTTCCCAAGGCAATGAGGAGATATTTATTTGCCTAACATTTTGTTCAGTTTGTCCAGGTACTCCTTCGCATTGGAGGAATCGATCAGCTTTGTTTCGATAATGATGTTCTTTTCAACTGTTTCGCCCTTCGCTGCCTTCACTGCGTTGACAACTGCTTGATAACCCATGTCATACGGGGACTGAGCAACCGATGCGGTTTCCTTACCGTCGATGATGCTCTGGACGCTGGTTGCATTGCCGTCGAAGCCCATGAACTTCATTTTATCCGCACGACCCGCCTGCGCGGCAGCTCTTTGTGCGCCCATTGCCATATCGTCGTTGTTGCAGAGGACGGCATCAATCTGCGGGTATGTCTGCATGAAGTTTTCCATAACCTGCACAGCCTTGTCCGCCGTTGCATTTGCATACTGTATGCCGAGAATCTCAACGCCGTTGGCTTCAAGGCCTTCCCTGTAGCCCTTCATACGGGCTTCGCAGGTTGTGTCGCCCTGTACACCGCCAATCAGAACCGCTTTCTTGCCTTTGCCGATTAACTTTGCAATATATTCGCCGCCTGTTTTTGCAGCAGCTTCATTGCTGGTTCCAATAAAGGCAACTTTTTTGTCATAGTTTGCGTCTGTGTCAACAAAAAGGATCGGCATTGTCGCATCCTGCAACTTTGTTACCACCATGTCCGGCTGAAGCGGCGCGATAACAAGCGCGTTCACTTTGCCCGCGGAAATTGTGGTTTCAATCATGTTGCTCTGCTCATTGTAAGAAGTCTCGGAAGGCGGTCCCTGCAATTCGACTTTAACACCCAGGTCTTTTTCCGCCTGCTTTACACCAGCGGCAACATAGCCCCAGTATTCACTGGACAATGTCTTTAAAATGACGCCTATTGTGATGTTTGAATTGTCTTTACCCGCACTAGCGGTTTCTTTGGCCGCAGTACTCTCGCCCGCTGTGCTTGCCGCGGTGCTGGAACCGCTTGAGCCGCTGCAGGCGGCCATGCTTAGGACCATGATTCCTCCCATTAGTGCTGCTAAAATTCTCTTGGTTTTCATAGTGATCTCCTTTCAATACTTTTTAAATATGTAATAGGACCCTTGTGTCCAATTTACATGAAATAAGCTCCTACCCGTTGGAATCGGCCGTCCGGCCGAAACTTTGTGATTATTTACGGTCTGAATAAGCGACGAAAGGAAACTTTGTACCATTCATTTAAACCAAATCAGATTTTCACCAGTTCTCCTGTTTCAAAGGACTTCTTGCATGCATTCGCGATTTCCAAAACACGTCTGCCGTCATACACCGTTACGTCGGGTTTGCGGTTCTTTAAAATACAATCGACGAATTCCTTCATTTCCTCCACATAGGACTGTTGGAAACGCTCAAGGAAATTTTCGCTGCATTCCTTGCGCACACCATAGGAATCCATGATCTCGACCAGATTTTTCTGGGGCACGGAACCGATCCGTAAGGTTCCCTTTGTGCCGATGATTTCGGTTTCAATATTATAACCGTGCGGAGCGGTACGACCCGCGAGCAGGAATCCCATTGCTCCGTTTTGGAATTTCATCAGGCAGGAAACATTGTCCCCGTCGTTATACTTCCCAAATTCCGGATGGGCATAGCACCCGCCGATTGCATAAACACTTTCCGGCTCGCTCTTTACAAACCAGCGGGCAAGGTCAATGTCATGCACGGCCATATCCAGAAATGCACCACCGCTATGCGCCGCAAAAGCAATGGAGCTTTCGATAAATTTCTCCGGATCCTGGCTGTAAGCGCGGAATAAAATCGGATTTCCGATCTCACCCGCGTCTACCTTTGCTTTCGCGTAGCGGTAGGAATCGTCGAACCGGCGCATAAAGCCAAGCATAAACACTTTGCCGGAGTATTTCTCAACTGCTTTTTCCGCCTGTATGCATTGTTCCACCGTGGTGCCAAGGGGCTTTTCCGAAAAAACATGCTTTCCTTTTGCCAGTGCCTTTTCGATTTGCTCCGTATGCAGGCCGGAGGGCGACACAATGACGACTGCGTCAATATCGTCACAGGCAATCATTTCATCAAAGTCTGTAAACGTCTTGGAAACATGCAAACGTTCCGCTGTTTCCTTCAGCTTCACGGTATCCATGTCGCACAGAGCAACCAGCTCTGCGTTTGGAATTTTTGTTGCAATGTTTTCCGCGTGCTGGGCGCCCAAGCGGCCCAATCCGATTGATCCTATCCTTACTTTATCCATATTTCGATCTCTCTTTCTCCGCTTTGATCCCTTCAAATCCGGATACTATATTGAAACACACCAATTAACAATACAGATCAGATTCCGGCGGTCTTCCGGATGTATTCACGCGCCATCTTTGCGTAAACAAACGGGTTTGCTACTGCAGGATCCTGCTCGGCTTCCACAAGAAGCCAGCCCTCGTAATGGTTCTCTTCCAAAACGTCGAATATCGGTTTGAAATTAATGCAGCCATCGCCCGGTACTGTGAAGGCACCCAACCGAACCGCTTTCAGGAAGCTAAGTTTCTCTTCCTTGACGCGTTTCACAATTTCCGGACGGATGTCCTTCAAATGAACATGCTTAATGCGATGGATATATTTCTTTAAAATGGCAAGCTCGTCTTCACCGGAATAAACGAGATGGCCGGAATCAAACAGAAGGTATACAAGATTCGGATCCGTATTTTCCATCAGGCGGTCGATTTCCGCTGTTGTCTGGACAACGGTACCCATGTGATGGTGATAAACCACTTTCATATCCTTTTCGGCGGCCAGCTTTCCAAGCTTATCAAGCCCGGTGGTCAAAAGCTTCCACTCCTCGTCGTTCATGACATATTTGCCGTCGAAAACCGGGGTGTCCATCTGGCCCTGAATGCTGTGCCCCTGTTCGGAAACAACAATGACCTTTGCACCCATTGCGTGCAGGAAATCACGATGCTTAAGGAATTCCTTTTCCGTTTCCTCGTACGGCTTTGTCGTAAGGAAGGAGCTAAACCATGCGCTCGCAATGCGAAGGCCCCTGACTTCCAGATAGCCCTTCAGCGTATCGGGGTCGCGCGGATATTTGTTTCCGACTTCCGTTCCCTGAAAGCCGGCCAAAGCGGCTTCGCTGATGCACTGTTCAAAAGAATTTTCCTTCCCTAAATCAGGCATATCGTCGTTCGTCCATGCAATTGGGGCAATCCCTAAAAATACCTTTTCTTTGTCGAACATTTTAAATCCTCCTGTTTATCAATACTTCCGTGCTTGCGCGAGGTGTTGATTCTTCTTTTCGCAGGCAGTGCAAACGGAAGGTTTCTCCGAAGTGCTTGCAATTCCGACATGCCACCATGACAGATAATCGTGTGTCATCGTTTTCGGCAGAATTTTAATATCAATGAGGGTGGAAACGTTCTGCTTTTTGCTGTCTTCCAGCGCCGCTTTCAGTTCCGCCAGATTGCGTACCGTATAGCTTTTCGCGCCGTAGCCCTCAGCAATCTTTGCAAAATCAATCGGCACAAAGCTGCCTGTCAAATCACCCGAAGCTTCGCGGTAACGGAACTCGGTTCCCAGATTCCCAATGCCGTTGCCCATTTCAAGGTTATTGATGCATCCAAAGGAGGCATTGTCAAACAGAAGGACATTGATCTTCTGGTGCTCCTGAATGGATGTGAAGAATTCGGAATGCAGCATTAGGAAGCTTCCGTCGCCGCACATCGCGTAAACCTCGCGCTCCGGCTCCGCAATTTTCACACCGAGCGCACCGGATATTTCATAGCCCATGCAGGAATAGCCGTATTCCATATGATAGGAATCGCGCACATCCGTTGTCCACATTCTCTGCAGGTCGCCCGGAAGGCTTCCGGAAGCGCCAATCACGATTGCGTCATCGGCGATCGTCCTTCGGATTTCACAGATGGCCGCCGTCTGTGTCAGGCTGCTTCCCGTCATCTCTGCAAATTCCTCGATGCTGCCAGGATTGCGGGCTTCAATCTCCGGCTTAAAGTTTTCGCCATAGGAGCACGCAGCCAGACGTTCCATTTCTTTATCCCATGCCGCTTTTGCGTCCCGAATTTCATTTTTATAAGCCGAACGGTAATTTCTTTCCCGCAGCAACTCGGTAAGCACTTCCAGCGTAGCCTTCGCGTCGCCGACCGCTTTGATCGCGTCCATCTTGTATGCGTGGAATCTGGAAGCGTTGATGGTAACGAACTTGACATCCGGATTCTTGAAAAGCCATTTGGAAGAGGTTGTAAAGTCGGAAAGACGGGAACCGACCGCGATAACCAAATCTGCTTTGTCCGCGATCTGATTAGCCGCCAGATTGCCGGTCACGCCGATTCCGCCAAGGTTATATTCCGAACCGGACGGGCAGGCGCTCTTGCCGGCTTGCGTCTCGCCAAACGGAATGTTGAAGTTTTCACAGAAATCAAGAAGTGCTTTTCCGGCTTCCGAATATTTTACGCCGCCACCGCAGATAACCAGAGGCTTTTTGCTGGTTACAACTGCTTCCACAACATCCTGTAATTCCTCGCTTGATGGAATGGAGCGGGTTATGCGGTGTACTCTTTTCTTAAAGAAATAATCGGGATAGTCGTAGCTTTCACCCTGAACATCCTGGGGCAGGGCAATGCAGACCGCACCGGTTTCCGCCGGATCCGTCAGAACGCGCATCGCGTTGATCATTGCCGTCATCAGCTGCTCCGGCCTTTGCACTCTGTCCCAATATTTGCAGACGGCCTTAAACGCGTCGTTGGTCGTTACCGTCAGGCTGCTCGGCTGCTCCACCTGCTGCAATACCGGATCCGGCTGCCGGGTAGCAAACGTGTCGCCAGGAAGCAGAAGAAGCGGGATATTGTTTACGGTCGCACAGCCGGCGGCCGTCACCATATTGGCCGCACCGGGACCGATGGAGGAAGAGCATGCAATGATTTTTCTCCGATTGTTCTGCCTTGCGAATGCAGTAGCTAAGTGGGCCATGCCCTGTTCGTTCTTGCCCTGGAAATATTTCAGGGCTCCGCGGTTCTGGTCAAGCGCCTGACCAAGCCCGCAAACATTGCCGTGGCCGAAAATCGTCGCAACGCCCTCGACAAATTTTATTTCCTTCCCGTCTACACAGATGTATTGGTTGTCCAGAAAACGCACAAGCGCTTGTGCCATTGTCATTCTGATCGTGCCCATAATAACGCTCCTTCCTGAATTCCGTTAAGCTCGTGCTATCATTTCGCCGTATTTTTGTTTGCAGTCCGCAATATAATTCTTTACTTTATCCACGCTGGGCATATCGTCGGCGCAGGAATGGCTTGCCACCAGCAGAGAAGCCGAAGCGCTGCCGAATTCGAGGCTGTCGATAACCTCCCAACCTTCCAGCAGCCCGTACAGAAAAGCGGAAGCATAGCCGTCGCCGCCGCCAAAGCCCTTCAGCATCTTAATGGGGAATGGTTTGATCGTAAAGTTCTGGCCATCGCAGGTATAGGCGGTGGAGCCTTCTTTTCCGTGCTTGATCACAACGATCTTGGCGCCTTGCTTATGCCAGTAATCCGCTGTCTGAGGATCGGTACGGCCGGGTTCAATCAACTGCTCAGTCAAATCATATTCTTCCCGGGAACCCAGAATCACATCCGCATGCTTAGCAACAAATGCATAGTATATGCCCATATCCTCTTTCGATACCCAGTTGTAAGGACGGTAGTCAATATCGAAAATGATTGGGGTATTGGTTTTCTTTGCAAGGAACAGCGCTTTTAGTGCCGCTTCGCGGGACGGGCTTGCCGCTAATGCCGTTCCGGAAATTAAAAGGGCTTTGCTCTGTTTTATGTATTCCTCATCAATATCGTCTACGCGAAGCTGCAAGTCCGCGATCTGGTTGCGATACATTAATATATTGCTGCTGGTTTCGCTCAGGATTTCCGTAAAGGTAAGCCCCAGCTTCTCCCCGTGTTCGCAACGGCGGATTCTTGAGGTGTCAATTCCCTCTTTTTCGAAATACTCGGTTACAAAATCGCCGAACCGGTCATCGGAAACGCGAGCGAAGAAACCGCATTTTTTACCCAGGCGGGAAAGTCCCACCGCAATATTCGCGGGCGATCCGCCAAGATATTTTTTAAAGGTTGTGCTTTCCGCCAGCGTCATGTAGTAATCCACCGGGTTAAAATCAATCGTAATTCTTCCTAAAAGAGTCATGTCAAACTTGCGGTTCGCGTCAAATTCTATGTATTTCATCTTTAACTCCGTTCCTTTCAAGCATTTTCTATTTGATCAAGCGGCATCTGATTATTAAAGATTTGAATGTGCCGTTTTACATTTTTATAAACGCCGCGCACCATTGCTTCGTTTAATTTAAAGTAATTGTGTGAACCCGGTTCCTGAAAATAAAATCCGGCCTCTTCCGTAAGTGCGTCAAAGTTTGCTGTCGCAATATTGATTTTCCGTATTCCCAAGGTAATGCATCTGCGGAAATCCTCAGGGCTAATACCGGTGCCGCCATGCAGCACCAGCGGGATCCCGACCGCATCCGCTATCTGTTTCAGGATATCAAACCGCAGCTTCGGTGCCGCCACGTAATGCCCATGCGCGTTGCCGATTGCAACCGCAAGCGCGTCCACACCGGTTTCGCCTACAAAGCGTTTCGCAACCAACGGATCCGTACAGACAATTTCATGATTCTCGCTGCCGTCTTCGCTGCCGCCCACCACTCCGAGTTCCGCTTCCGTTGTCGCCCCGCTGCGGGAAGCCATTGCCGCAACTTCCGCCGTAAGCCGGATATTTTCCGCAAGGTCATACCGTGAACCGTCAAACATGACGGAAGTAAAGCCAAGATCAAGCGCCTGCTTTACAGTACTTATTTTCAACCCATGGTCAAGGTGAACCGCAACATCCACTTTTGCTTCCTTTGCCGCTTTCACCATCATCGGCCCCATCAGGTGCAGCGGGGAGTGCGGCAACCGCACTTCGGCAATCTGCAGAATGATCGGCGTGTTAAGCTCTTCCGCAGCTTTTACCGCGCCGAGGATCATTTCCATGTTTCCCACGCTGAAGGCCCCGACCGCCCTGCCCTGTTTCTCAGCTTCTTTTAAAAGCTCTTTCATATAGCAGATAGACATGTTCGTCCTTCTCTCTGTAACGTTTTGGTCAATTTTTGACTATATGTTATCATATGCTTTTAAATTTTTCAATAGTTATTTTTAAAATATTTTATTTTTTTGTGCAAAAAGCACATCAAAGAATAATTTCGCTCCAAAAACTGACAATAGTCTAATATTTAGTGCTTGTTTCTAATTACACTTTATCAAAATATTCAAATTTTATCTTCGGGCACAGGATTTATAAATTTTCTATTATTCGATAGCGGAATATCGTCAGAATATTAAATTGAAAAACTGTTGCAAATTTTGAATAACTTTACTATAATACAAACAACGATATATTCATTTCACAGGAATGAAATCTGTGCGTGTAATACCCGAATTATCGCTGTAATGCCTTTTGTTTTTCATCATTTCATAAGGAGCTATATTATGAGATCAAAAAGGATAGAAGAAATCAAGGAGTACATTTACGAAAACAAAACCGTTACACTAGATCAAATCTGCAATAATTTCAAGATTTCGAAGAGCACAATTCGGAGAGATCTGAGCGAAATCCTCGCAAACGGCGACATCAAGAAGATTTACGGAGGCGTTACGGTGCTTCCGGAAAAAGAGCTGACGCCTTTCGAAGAAAGGAACATATCCAATCAGCAAGTAAAAGAGCGCATTGCGGCGGCCGCGGCAGAACTGGTGGAAGACAAGGACATCATCTTTATTGACTCCGGCACAACAACCCTCCCGATCATCGAACATATCGGAACCAAGAAGGAAGTTACCATTCTGACGAATAATGTCGAAATCATCATTCACGCAATCCCCTACAACAATCTGAACATTATCTCACTTTCCGGCACGCTGAACCGGAAAACGCTGTCCTTTACCGGATCCAGCGCCGCCCAGGTTCTGCAAAACTACAATATCAGCAAGGCGTTCATGGCGGCCACCGGATTTTCCATCGCCAGCGGCTGCACGAATTCCTCACCTCTGGAATCGGATATCAAGCGCATGGCCGTGCAGCGCAGCCAGCAGGTATTCCTGTTGGCGGACCGCAGCAAGTGCGGGGTGGTGTCCCTGATTACGTACTGTAATCTCAGCAAAATAAATACGCTGATCACCGACGAATATCCGCCGGAAGATATCTGCGACTATATTGAGGACCACGGGGGAAGAATCCTCATTGCAAAGTAGCTTTCGATTTTCTGATATCATAATCAATTGTCATATTTCTGCTTTTTCAACAAGGCTCTCAAAAAAAGTGAATAAGTTTTGAATAATTCTTGACTTTTGGTTCGAGGCAGGATATAATGAACCTAAAAGTTGTCAACATACTCAAAACTTGATCATTCTGAAGGAGGAGCTATGTAATGAGCGAAGTTAAAAAACTAAAGCCTTATATTAACGGTGAATTTGTGGAGTCCAAAACTTCCAAATACAGCGATGCTTATGACCCGAGCACAGGCGAAGTGATTGCCCAGGTTCCCTGCTGCACACCGGATGAAGTAGAACAGGCTGTTGCAAGCGCAAAAGCGGCATTCCCGGGCTGGTCGTCAACCCCGGTTGCAAAACGCGTACAAATCTTATTTAAAATGCGCGAGCTGATTGTAGAGCACATGGATGAGCTTACCTATCTGGTGGCAAAGGAAAACGGAAAGAACTGGGCGGAAGCACAGGGCGACGTTCTGAAGGCAAAAGAAGGCACGGAACAGGCTATTTCAGCAACTTCCCTGATGATGGGCGAAAGCCTGATGGACACTTCCAAGGGATACGACACCGTATTGTACCGCGAGCCTCTCGGCGTATGCGCCGGAATCATTCCGTTTAACTTCCCGTCCATGATTCCGATGGGCTGGATGACCCCGATCTGCATCGCCTGCGGAAACACCATCGTTCTGAAAGCGGCTACCTTTACCCCGCAGTCCGCGCTCCGTTTTGCCGAACTGTACAAAGAAGCCGGCTTGCCGGACGGCGTTATTAACATTGTTACCTGCTCCCGCCATGAAGCGGAAATCCTTCTGACGCACCCGGATATTAAAGCCGTCACTTTCGTTGGCTCCACAGAAGTCGGTCTCCACATTTATTCAACCGCTGCTGCTGCCGGCAAACGTGTACAGGCCCTGTGCGAAGCGAAAAACCACGCACTTGTTCTGAACGACGCTCCGATTGAGAGAACGGCGGCCGGCATTATCAATGCTTCTTACGGCTGCGCCGGCGAACGCTGCATGGCTCTCCCTGTTATTGTTGTACAGGAAGGCATTGCTGACAAACTGGTTGCCGAAATTGTAAAACAAGCCAAGCAAATTAAAGTCGGTCCGGCCTATGATAAATCCACGAAACTCGGTCCTGTGGTCAACGAAGCGCACCGCCAGTCCATCCTGAAATGGATTCAGAAGGGTATTGACGAAGGCGCAGACTTGGTTCTTGACGGCAGAAATGTGACAGTTGAAGGCTATGAAAACGGCTTCTACCTTGGGCCGACCATTTTCGATAACGTAAAGCCCGGCATGACAATCGGCGACCGCGAAATCTTCGGGCCGGTTCTCTGCGTAAAAAGGGTAAAGACCTTTGAAGAAGGCCTTAAGATCATGAACGCCAATCCGTTCGCAAACGGTTCCGTTATCTTCACACAAAACGGCCACTATGCCAGAGAATTCGCACGCCATACGGACGGCGGCATGGTCGGCGTAAACGTTGGTATCCCGGTACCGGTAGGGTACTTCCCGTTTGCAGGCCATAAGAAGTCTTTCTTCGGCGACTTGCACTGCCTTGGAAAAGACGGCTTCCGCTTCTTTACGGAAAGCAAGGTTGTTACTACCCGCTGGTTTGACGAAGAAGAGAGCAAATCCACAAATGTAAGCACATGGGACGGAACCATCTGATTTCCCATGCAATAACGAACCAATAAGCCTATTCTTTTTCCAATCCCCTAATTATAAAGGAAAGGGAGACTATTCGCCAATGGAATAGTCTCCCTTTTCCTCATTTCTCTCTTTAAATGAACCGTATGGAAGGGATGTTCTCATGCTTCAATCAAATAAGCGGCAAAAATTGCTATTACTGACCGTGATCGCTGTATTCTGGTTTTCGCAATATGTTTATATTCCCTATCAGGCAACATACCTGTCATCCATTGGGGCTGCCCCGTCGCTGATCGGCTTAATTGTAGGTGCTTACGGATTTTCCCAGCTCGCTTTGCGAATGCCAGCCGGATTGATGGCTGACCGGAAAGCCAGGCATAAGCCCTTTATTTTGCTCGGCGTTTTGCTGGCCGGCACCGCCTCTTTGTTCCGGATTCTCCTTCCGAATGAATGGGGCTACCTGATTGGCAGCATCCTTTCGGGCTGCGCATCCGCCACATGGATTTCATTCATGCTCCTGTTTTTTACATATTATGATAAGGAGGAGCTTCAAAAGGCCTCCGGATTAGCGGTTGGTGCAAACAATTTTGGGATTCTTATTGGCTTTCTGACCGGTACTCTGCTTCATGAAAAATACGGAATGCACCTGCTCTGCACTTTAAGCTTCCTCCTTGCAATCCCCGCATTTTTCCTGTCTTTCTTTATTCAGGAAGCGGACACGGACGAAGAAGCGCTTCCCGTAAAGGAACTGGTAGAGGTCTACTTCAACAAGCGGCTGATTCTATTTTCCTTGCTTGCCCTCATTCAGCAAGGCGTACAGCTTTCCACTTCCATGTCCTTTACCACCAAAATTGCGCAGTCCCGGGGAGCTAACAGCGTTCAGATCGGCATCTGCTGCATAATTTATATTCTGACCGCTGTAATCAGCTCGTATTTCACCGCTTCAAAAGCAGCGCAGAAAACGGGAGCCCGTATCTGGATACCTGCCATTATGCTTTGCCTTGCGGCGTATTGCGTCCTCACCCCGAATCTTCCGACGGTGGAATGGATTTATGCGGTGCAGATTTTATCCGGGCTTTCCACCGGAATTCTATTCTCCTTCTGTACAAGTGAAGCCATGAAGGAAATCCCGAAAGGAAAGAGCTCGACAGCAATGGGTTTTTATCAGGCGGTTTATGCGATTGGGATGACTGCCTTCCCTGTGATTACCGGAACAATCACAGGAAAATTCAATTTTGGCACAGCCTATTACATACTCGCAGGAATTACCGTAATCGGCCTTGCGGGAGCAATTCGATTTTATTATTTTGCGCATAAAGCCGCAAAATAAAGAAAAAAGAACCATAAAAAATGAACGGATCCTATTTTCCTAAAATTCTCTGCTGTCCGCAAAAAAAAGATACGTATAATAACAAGAAAAATATCTATAATAATAGTGTGCCAGCAAGGGAAGAATTTGATATTTTTTCCAAGTGGGAAAACACAAGCCCCCGTCAGATACCATCCTGACGGGGGCTTTGTTATTGAAATAAATCTATAGCCTACACACAATTCTCTCCATAAAAAGCTGACCGCCCCTCCGGGTAAAATCCGGAAAGGGCGGTTCCTACCAGCAGGCTGACAGCATGAAATAAATCACTATATTGTGCGGGTTAAATCTTCAAAAAGCAAGAGGTGGAATGGGGCCGAAAAGAAAACCGCAGCTTTCAAAATCAAAGCACTTCATTTTTATTTTTTACCCCGAAAACAGCTTCCTCGCCGTTGATATTCCACTCCATGCGGAAACCGTCCATTTCATTCAGGCGGATTTCATCCGCCAAGACATCGTGCTGAATCGCTTCCCGGTTTTTCGCCATAACATCCGCCACTTTTTGGCTTCCGGTTGCATAGACGATGATATGGTCGGTCAGATTGAATTTCGCTTCCTTGCGCATGGACTGAATTTTGCTGATGATTTCGCGCACAAAGCCTTCTTCCACCAATTCATCCGTCAGCACCGTATCCAGCACAACGGTGATTCCATTGTCGGACGCGGATTCAAAGCCTTCCTTCTTGGCCGTTTCAATGAGTAAGTCATCCGGACTCAGGCGGATTTCTTCCCCTTCAATCTGCAGGGCCAAATAGCCGTTGGCGTCAAGCTCTTTCTTCGCTTTGCTGCCGTCCAGCTCCAGCAGGGCGGTGCGGATCGCATTAACCTTTTTCCCGTATTTCTGTCCCAAAGTCCGAAGTTGGGGTTTAAAAAGGTATGCGGTAAAACGGGAAGCGTCTTCTTCAAAATGCACTTTCTTAATATTCAGCTCTTCCCGGATAATTTCATGGTAAAGCGGGCCAACATCATGCGCTGCGCAGATATACAGGTTTGCAAGCGGCTGGCGGTTCTTGAGACTGGCCGCGTTTCTGGCCGTACGGCCAAGGGTTACCACCTGCACGGCCTCTTCCATGTCCTCTTCTAGCTTTTTATCGATAAGGCTTTCGTCGGCAACCGGATAATCGCAGAGGTGGACGCTCTCCGGTGCATCGGGATCCACCGTGCGCACCAAATTCTGATAAATATCCTCGCACATAAATGGAATCATTGGCGCCGCGACTTTGGCAACCGTAACCAGCGCCTTGTACAGGGTAAGATAGGCGTTGATTTTATCTTCCGTCATTTCCTGCACCCAAAAGCGTTCCCTGTTTCTGCGTACATACCAGTTGCTCATTTCTTCCACAAAGCTCTGCAAAGCTCTAGCCGTTTCCGGAATCTGATAATTCCCAAGGTAGCGGTCGACATCCAGAACCAGCGTATTGAGCTTCGAGAGAAGCCATTTATCCATTACGGTCAGCTTCTCCAGGTTCAGCTTGTACTTGGTTGCGTCGAACTTGTCGATATCGGCATACAAAACCCAGAACGCATAGGTGTTCCACAGGGTGGACAGGAATTTGCGCTGTCCCTCCGTCACCGCCTTCGCGTAGAACCGGTTCGGAAGCCATGGAGCGGAATTACTGTAAAAATACCACCGAATCGAATCCGCGCCATAGGTTTTCAGCGCGTCGAACGGATCAACCGCGTTCCCTTTGGACTTGGACATTTTCTGCCCGTTCTCATCCTGCACATGCCCCAGCACGATGACATTTTTAAACGGAGCCTTATTAAACAGAAGCGTGGAAATCGCCATAAGGGAATAGAACCAGCCTCTTGTCTGGTCCACCGCTTCGGAGATGAAATCCGCGGGAAACTGCTGGTGGAACAATTCCTTATTTTCAAACGGATAGTGATGCTGCGCAAACGGCATGGAGCCGGAATCAAACCAACAGTCGATTACCTCCGGAACACGTTTCATCGGCTTGCCGCATTTCGGGCAGGTAATGGTAACCGCGTCAATATACGGACGGTGGAGCTCAATGTCTTCCGGGCAGTTCGTGGACATTTCCTTCAGTTCCTCAATGCTGCCGACAGCATGACGGTGCCCGCAGGAGCATTCCCAGATATTCAGCGGCGTACCCCAGTAGCGGTTGCGGCTGATGCCCCAATCCTGCACATTCTCCAGCCAATCGCCAAAACGACCCTTGCCGATGCTTTCCGGAATCCAGTTTACCGTATGGTTATTGCGGATCAAATCCTCTTTGACCGCTGTCATTTTAATAAACCATGATTCTCTGGCATAGTAAATGAGGGGCGTGTCGCATCGCCAACAGAACGGGTAGCTATGCTCAAAAGCTGGAGCGGAGAATAAAAGGCCCCGCTCTTTCAGATCCTTTAAAACTTTCGGGTCAGCGTCCTTGCAGAAAACGCCGGGCCAAAGGGTTTCTTCCGTCATCTGCCCCCTGCCGTCCACAAGCTGCACAAACGGTAGATCATAAATTCTGCCGACGTTTGCGTCGTCCTCACCAAAGGCGGGCGCAATATGAACCACGCCGGTACCGTCCGTCAAGGTTACGTAACGGTCACAGGTGACATACCAGCACTTTTTATCCGGATTCACAAAGCGATAAAGCGGCTCGTATTCCTTGTACTCCAGTTCTTTTCCCGTATAGGTTTCCAATACGGTAAATTCTTCGCCAAGGACGGTGGGTGCGAGCTCCTTCGCCAAATAATAGGTTTCCCCGTTGCAGCTTACCTTCACATACGCCTCATCGGGATTGACGCAGAGCGCCACATTAGAAGGCAGCGTCCACGGCGTGGTCGTCCAGGCAAGGATATACGCATCCTCGTCTTTCACCTTAAATTTTGCAATCGCAGATTTTTCCTTTACGTTTTTATAGCCCTGCGCTACCTCATGGCTGGAAAGGGGCGTTCCGCAGCGCGGGCAGTACGGCACGATTTTAAAGCCTTTATAGAGCAGGCCCTTTTCCCAAATCTGCTTAAGCGCCCACCACTCCGACTCAATATAATCATTATCGTACGTAACATACGGATGGTCCATATCGACCCAATAACCAACGGTGCGGGAAAAATCCTCCCACATACCCTTATATTTCCACACGCTCTCTTTGCACTGTTTGATAAACGGCTCCAGCCCGTACTGCTCAATCTGTTCCTTGCCGTTTATATGCAGAAGCTTTTCAACCTCCAGCTCCACCGGAAGGCCATGGGTATCCCAGCCAGCCTTGCGCGGCACTTCATACCCCTTCATGGTGCGGTAGCGCGGGATAAGGTCCTTAATCACGCGGGTTAAAACATGGCCGATATGCGGCTTTCCATTGGCCGTCGGCGGGCCTTCGAAAAAGATATAGGACTTACCGTCCTTCCGCAGGGAAAGGCTTTTTTCAAAAATATGATGCTCTTCCCAAAAGGCTTCTACCGCTTTTTCGCGTTCAACAAAATTCAAGTCTGTTGATACTTTTTTGTACATACTGCAATCTCCGATCCTTCGTATTGGTTTGGCATTCTTTGCTGCCTAAAAAAGAAAAAAGTCTTTGCCCCGTATTCACAGGACAAAGACGAAACTTTGTTATACCACCTATTTACATACCACCATATGTTTTCCCGATAACGGCGGAAAGCCGGCTTCACTTACTCGGCTGTGCCTTTCAGCTTGCAACTCCAGAGGGATTTTCCGAATTCATCTACTCATGCCGGGCTTGCACTCCCCCCGGTTCGCTGTGATTTTTAATGAAAGCCTACTGTCTCTGTCAATGTTTTTCCATCTATTCTTTTGTCATTATTTATAATAGCATAGAATAGGAAATTGTCAACTATCATCTTCTTTTCGCGCATATGCTGGTCTTTCCGGATGCGCCCGTTCTATACCGACACCATTTCAAGCTGTGAATGCAAAAAGTCCATCGCTTCTTTCCGGCTCCGGGGCACATCATGTCCGATTAAATAGGTTGTAAAATCGAATGATTTAATATAGGCGATCAAATCCAGTAATCGATCCCGGTCATACTTGCCGTCGCCATAATAATCCTCACAGTCCGAATCGCCGACAACAAGAACTTTTTCTTCCGGGATATAAAGAAAGAGCGAATCCCTGGAATGTGTGGAATCATGCGGTTCCAGCACGCAATGTATCCCCCCGAGGTTAATCTCCACTTTTTCTTTTAATTCAATGTCCGCCGGAATAACGGTGATGTCCCCCAGATTTTCATATTCGCACAAAATACATTGATTACAAAAAGCAATGTCTTCGCCGCGTTCTTCCCGCTCCCGCATTTTCTGTTCCGTCCATTCCCAATTTTGGACTTCCCTGAGCTTTTGGTTTGTTAAAACAGATGCGATTGTTTTCCCGGTGACTGCATGCATTCCAAACGTATGGTCCCAATGCCAATGTGTAAGAACGGTATACGCCGGTTTCCGAAAACCATGCTCCTTTAATTCATGATAGAATTTTTCCACATGCCATTTTGAATTTCCCGCATCAACCGCCAGACTCATCGTATCCCCGTTTATATAATACAAATAAGGCCTGTCCGTCCTTTTTTCCCCCGGAAGAAAGTATATCCTTTCTGTCAGCTTTTTAAGCATATAACCTTTACCCTCCAAATGATTTCCACAACAAAATTCCATTGAAATTAACTCTATCATCAAGAGGCAGCAATGTCAATCCAAAATTCTCCCGGTTTTCATTGCAGCGCGGGAAGCCCGGAAATCCGGACTTCCCGCGCTTTTTACGGTTAGCATTTAAGCGGCAAGGTCTTTAATATTGCTGTATGCCGTAAGGTCTGTGTAAAGCTCCGAGGTATACGGATTGCGTTTTGTCTTGATTACATGGGCTATCATGTAAACAAAGACCGCCACATTGATGAGCAACGCCATCAGGCTCCAGATAAAGAGTGCCGTCGTGTCCGGCGAAGCTGAAGCAACCGTGTAGATGCCGGGCGCCGCCTGCATTGTGTAGCCGTCCGCCGCAAGGAGCCCCTCTTGCATAGCGGCCTGCGCGATGTCATGGCTTGCAGTAGACTGCACCATCCACTTGCTGGCGTCCTGGAAAGAAGGGAAGGTCTGGGCAAACATACACCAAAGGGCCAGCGTCTGCGCGCGATGTTGGAGCCATGCGCCTTTTCCGACTGTGAATGCGCAAAGCGTCGGCGCAAGAAGCAACGCAAAGCCGCAGTACCATGCATGTGTCGGCAGGCAGTTGTACGTATAGGCAAAGTTCCATACGTCATAGGCGATAATCCAGAACCAGAGCATATCGGGCCAAAGCATATCGCGGCTCTTATCTTTTTCAGTCTCCTGACGGATGCAGATTCCAAACCAGCCGGTAATGGTAATGATATTCAGAATTCCGGCGATTCCGTTCATATAGTTCCATGAACCGCCGATGTAATACTGAATCTGATTGTTGGCATATTCAACAACAGGGGTAGTGTAACGGCCGACCTGAAAGTCGCGCGTTACCGCTTCGCAGATATTGATCGCGAGAATGAGCGGAGGGAAGCAAAGGGCAGCCTTGTTTTGAGAAAGCCCTTTCACATGGCGGATACACCAGAAACCGATGCTGCCGGCCGTTGCGGAATAGACTTTCGCCAGATGGAACCAGTCCATATATGCGCTGTCGCGGAAAACTGTCAGCCACATTACCGTAAGCACAATTGGCAGTATCACAAAGAAACTGAAACCGACCCATTTGTATCGGCGGGTCACCTCATTGAGCGCAAAGAGGCTTACGAAAACACAAAGCCAGACTAAAAGCACCAATATGGTCGGAACACCTTCATAAAACACAAACATAGCAAACTCCTCCTTTATAAAATAAAATATACCATCTGTTTTTAGCGGCAGACGATTTCTCTGACGATCATGTCATTGCCCTCAAGAATCTCCAGATCCTGGCCGCCGCATCCGGGGCATTGCAGATCATTCGCCGCGGCGTTGAAAATCCGTCCGCACCCGCGGCATTTAACAATGCCCGGCACAACAACAAGCTCCAGTTTCGTATTCTCCATAAAGGTTTTGTAAACGGCGGCGGGATAGCACTGCTCCAAATAGCTAGGGACAATACCGGAAAGCTCTCCGACCTCGATCACGATCTTTTCGACTTCGGTCAGCCCTTCTTCCCGCACAATTCCCTCCACAGTATGGACAAGCGCACTGATGATCCCGAGTTCATGCATGAAATCAGTCCTTTCCGAGCCTTTCCTTTACCGCTGTGGCAACGATTTTTCCGCTGCGGCGAATGGCGTTGCCCGCAATTTTAACGGGCAGCTTTTCGTAAAAGCCGGGCACGGTATGGCGGGTTTTTTCAAGGTGGATGGCGTCGAATTTGCATTTTGTCGTGCACATGCCGCATCCAACGCACATATAGCTATCCACCTGCACCGCGCCGCAGCCAAGGCAGCGCTCCGTTTCCTTTTTCAGCTGTTCCTCTGTAAAGGTCAGCCTGTCATCTGCAAATTTATCTTTTTTTACAGGGGAATGTCCGGCACGCTGGCGCGGCGTCATGTCATAGCTGATATTCGACAGGTCAATATTCGATTTATCAAAGGCATGGTACTCTTTCCTGTCACGCCCAAGCGTCAGCGTCTGCCCGGGCTGCACAAAGCGGTGAATGGAAATCGCGCCCTCTTTTCCGGCCGCAATCGCGTGAATCGCGAATTTCGGCCCCGTGTAGCAATCTCCGCCCACAAAAATATCCGGTTCGTCCGTCTGGAAGGTAAGGCCGTCCGCCTGCGCGGTGTTTCCCCTTCCAAGCTTCACCTTGCTGCCTTCCAACAGGCCGCCCCACTGAATGGACTGGCCGATGGAAAGTAGCACCGTATCCGCCTCGACAGTAATTGTGTCTTTTTCGTCGTACTGCGGGGCAAAACGGTGATCTTTGTCAAAAACAGAAACACAGCGCTTGAATTCCACACCGGTTACTTTCCCGTCTTTTGTAAGGATACGTTTCGGCCCCCAGCTATTGTGAAACACAACGCCGTCACGTTCCGCTTCCTCTTTTTCGTCGTCAAGCGCGGGCATTTCCTCGCGGCTTTCCAAGCAGTACATGGACACGGAGTCCGCCCCTTCGCGCACAGCGGTGCGCGCCACGTCAACCGCCACGTTGCCGCCGCCGATGACCACAACCTTGCCCGAAAGCTTTGCTTCGTGCCCAAGGTTGACTTCGCGCAGGAAATCGACGCCGGAAATCACGCCCTGTGCGTCTTCGCCCTCAACACCGAGCTTTCTTCCTCCCTGCGCGCCGATGGCGAGGTAAAACGCTTCGTAGCCTTCGCGTCGAAGCTCGTCAAGCGTGATGTCGCGGCCGACCTCGACGCCCGTTTTAAACTCTACACCCATGTCACGCAAAACGCTGATCTCCGCGTTCAGCACATCTTTTTCCAGACGGAAAGAGGGGATTCCTAGTGCGAGCATACCGCCCAGTTTTTCCTGCTTTTCAAAGACGGTAACGCGGTAACCGTCAATTGCAAGGTAATAGGCGCAGGAAAGGCCCGCCGGGCCGGCGCCTACAATTGCAACTTTATTGCCCAGATGATAGCGCATGGGCGGTATGTAACGCGAGGAGCTCTCAAGCTCCTTATCCGCAATGAACTTCTTGATTTCATCGATGGCGATCGGCTCATCTATGTTGCCACGGGTGCATTCGCTTTCACAAGCGTGCGGGCAGATACGGCCGCAAACAGCCGGGAAAGGATTTTCTTTCTTGATCAGTTCCAGGGCTTCTCTATAACGGCCCTGCGCCGCCAGCTTAATATATCCCTGAACGGCAATATGGGCAGGGCAGGCTGTTTTACAGGGAGCTGTTCCCTCCTCCGCAACATCCTTGCGGTTTTCGCGGTAGTCCTTGTTCCAGTTCGTTTCGCGCCAGACATGGTTCCGCGCCGTATGAACCTTATGTTCAGGCGCGGGATTTTTCGCACATAAACGCTGCCCTAGCCGGAGCGCATTGGTGGGACAGTTTTCCACGCACTGGCCGCAGGCAACGCACTTTTCCGGGTCGGATACGGCGGTGAAGTTGGAGCGGATCCCATCCGGCGTATTAAAGAGCGTTGCTAAGCGCATGGAAAAGCAGGCGCAGCCGCAGCAGTTGCAGATTGCCGCAGATTCGCCGAGTCCGTCCGTATGAGGCATCTCGTGCATCAAACCGTTGTCCTCGGCAAATTTGAGGATTTCTTCGACTTCTTTACGGCTGACCTGCCGCCCGCGCCCGGTACGAATATAATACTCCGCGCCGGTCCCCATCTGGATGCAGATTTCTTTTTCGAGATGACCGCAACCTTCGTTCAGCACCCGGCGGGACTGCCGGCAAGAGCAGTCCGAAACACTATATGTATCATATTTGTCAAGGTAATAGGAAAGGTGTTCCCACGGCTCCGTATCGGGAATGTCCTTGATTGCGCTTTCAACGGGGATTACGCGCATCATGGCAAGTCCTTCCGGAAAGAGCGGTGCCATCGGCGCGAGCCGCCTGCGGGTGTATTCCTCAAACGCCTTGCCGATTTCCGGATGAGCTGCGAGCTGCTCGCGGTTATTTACCATCATCTCAAGCATGCCGGGCGCGAAAATATTCACAAAGTAACGGTCCTTGCCGTCCTTCTCCGTCCAAACCTTACAAACACCGGTTTCCGCCAGTTTATCCAGCAGCTTCTGTGTCTCTTCGCGGGACTTGCCGCATTTTTCAACGACATACTCGAACGTACGCGGCTTACGCAGCCCGATTGCCAGCGCCACATCAGCCATGTCATCCGTTACCACAGCATTGAGTGAATAATATTCGGGGGTGTTTTCGTCTATCTTATTCATCGCCCCTGCAATGCCGCCCACCATTTTCGCAAGCTTTACAATCTTCGGTCTTAATTCTGCCATTGTTGCTTCCCTCCATTCAGAATGTTACCGGTATCGTTTACGGGCTCCTCCATGCCGTTACCTCATTGCACAGCCAGTCGATCCACTTGTCTATTCCCTCTCCCGTACGCGCGCATACCGGGATGATTTTTGCCTTCGGGTTGCGCATCCGGATATTCGCGCTGCATTTTTCCATATCAAAATCAAAGTATGGAAGGACGTCTGTTTTATTGATGATTACGACATCGCACACAGAAAAAATCAAGGGGTATTTCAGCGGTTTGTCGTCCCCTTCCGGCACGGAGAGGATCATTGCGTTTTTCACCGCGCCGGTATCGAACTCCGCCGGACAGACGAGATTCCCCACATTTTCCAAAATCGCAAGTTCCACGTCGTCGGTCCCAAGTGCTTCAAGCCCCTGCCGGGTCATGTCTGCGTCAAGGTGGCACATACCGCCCGTATGCAGCTGAATCACTTTCGCGCCGAAGCTTTCGATGGTTTTGGCGTCCACATCCGAATCAATATCCGCTTCCATCACACCCACCTTCAGCTTTCCGTCCAATGCTTCAATGGTTCGGGACAGAAGGGTGGTTTTTCCCGCGCCGGGGCTTGACATCAGGTTCAGTAGAAAGACCTTTTGTTTTTTTAACTCCTGCCTCAGCTCCTCGGCCCGACGATCATTGTCCGCAAAAACACTCTGCCTGACCTGCAGAACTTTAAATCCGTTCATTCTTTCACGCTCCTTTTGAATGAATACGATCTGACGTAAAGCTAAGCTGTGGCTTTACCAGATAATCATCTAACCATTTATGCATATGTAGATAGTATAATAAATATAAAAAAATCACAATAATTTTGTTATAATTTCAACATTTTATACAATTATAATTCCTTGAATCCAGTTGTATTGTATGGTAAAATCGCCTTGGTCTTGGTCATACCACTGCCCACAAAGGAGGCTTTTCCATGGAATTTCAAAAACTTAGTGCGCCAAGCCTTAAGGAATTGTTTATCCGCCAAATCCGAGAAAGCATTTTGTCCGGGCAGGTTTCGGTCGGCACGCGGCTGCCGCCGGAGCGGGAGCTCGCGCTGCAGATGCAGGTCAGCCGCGCGGTGGTAAACAGCGGCCTTACGGAGCTTGAACATCAGGGATTTCTTGAAATACGCCCGCGCCAGGGCGTGTTCGTGGCGGATTACGGCAGGAACGGCAATATCAGCACGCTGAACGCCATTATGGAATACCACAGCGAAACGCTCGGCCGGGCCGAGATTCGTTCCATACTGGAGGTTCGCCGCGCGCTGGAACATCTGGCGACGGATGCCGCAATCGAAAACGCCAGCGCAGAGGATATGGATTGCCTTGAACGCCTTGCCGCGAATGTGGAAGCCACCGGTTCAATCAACCAGACGATTGAGGCGGCCTTTGCTTTCCACCACGAGCTGGCCGTGGTAGGCAGCAACAGTATCCTGCCGCTGATTTATATATCCTTTAAGCCCGTTGTTTCCCAGCTCTGGCTGCGGTACTGCCGCCGCTATGGTGCGGATTCGCTTTCCGACAGCACGCGTGCCCTTGCGGAATGCGTTATTGCCCGCGACCGCGAGGCTGCACGCCGCTGTACGGATGAGCAGCTTGACAACTGCATTTACGGAAACAGACAAATATACTGAGTATACCATTATATGCCGCCCGTAAATTAAATTAAGAAGAGCAAACTGTATGCGGATGCTTTCCCGGAAAATCAGAATCATGAACCACCCTTGGCGTACGCTTCTAAATCGCCTGATTCCTGCTGCCCTAAAGAAAGAAGACCACAGGAATTTTATTTCCGTAGGCATATTGGGGCTGCGGGCATAAATTGCAAGGAATATTCTGGTTTTTTTATGCTATTATGGCAGATTGCGAATAGCTACAACGTCCCGATGGGAGTCCATCATATCCGCCAACGGGATTTATAATCCGGATGTGCTGGTCGTGGGCGAAACGCTGGTCATCCCGTTGGAAGGTGTCGTTTACATCGTGCAGCCGGGGGAAACGCTGTGGCTGATTGGGCAGCGTTATAATATCCCCCTGCAGAACCTGATACAGGTAAACCGAATCGACGACCCGAACAGGATAGCCCCCGGCATGCTGCTCGTCATTCCGAGTAAGACGAGGCCGGTCATCCGCGTGAACGGGCACATCTACATGCTCGGGCGGGCTGCCGTTCCGATGTCCGTAAGGACGGCGGTTATCTGACTTACCTTAGCCCGTTTACCCATTTAATAAAGGAGGACGCAAGCCTGCAGGTCATTGACAACGGCCCGGCCCTTCAAGCTGCGGTATCGCAGATGGGCGTTCCGATGATGGCCGTCACAAACTTTACCGCAACCTCAAGAGGCGAGAATCTGGCGTCGATTCTATTGAACAACCCTGAAAAAACCGGACAGCTTTTGGACAATATCATCGATATCATGCGGCAAAAAGGGTATAAAGGCCTGAACATCGATTTTGAAAACGTACTTCCGAATGACCGTATGGCCTATAATCGCTTTTTGAAGCAAGCTGCGACGTGGATGCACGCCAACGGTTATTTCCTTCCCACCGCCGTTGCACCGGAAATCGAACCGGAGCAGTCGGGGCTTTTGTACGAAGCCCACGATTATCCAGCGCACGGCCGAATCGCCGATTTCGTGATTCTGATAACCTATGAATGGGGATACCGGAAAGGTCCGCCGCAGGCGATTTCGCCAGTATAAGGAAATGATGCCCTTCCCACCGAGTTTAACTCTCATTAACCGCTATCAATCTCTCGCCTCCAATTTTGTAACTTATCGCGTAACAAACAATAGTGCGCGTAACTTCCCTTGTCAAGTAACTTTTTAATCTGAAAAACATATTGCAAAATAAGTGATTTTTGCTATTATAGAAAACAAGAGCAGGTGATAAGAACGATAGGGGACAATATCCGTAGAAAAAGAAAAGAAAAAGGATTGACTCTCGATGACCTGGGAAAGCAAGTTGGCGTAAACCGGCAAACCATACAGCGATACGAAAGCGGAGTTATCAGCAATATTCCGTCCGATAAAATTGAAAAAATGGCCAGCGCTCTCGGATGTTCTCCGTCCGACCTGATGGGTTGGGATAAAGAAAATGATCATAACATCCTCCCCATTACTGGAATGGTCCAATCGTAGGCACTATTCCTGCCGGGACCCCTGTTCTAGCTACAGAAAATATTGAGGTTATATGCCTCCCTTGGTTAAAAACCCAGAAGAATATTTTGCTTTGCGCGTCCATGGAAAAAGCATGATAAACGCAGGTATCCCGGACGGGTCGCTTGCGCTGATTCATCAACAGCCATGCGCTGAAAATGGGCAAATTGTCGCTTGCCGGATTAATGGCGATGGAGCAACGCTTAAGCGTTTTAAAAAATTGGAGATACCGTCGTACTCATGCCGGAGAATCCTGATTTTCAGCCGATCGTCGTAAAATGCTCTGATTTTGAGAACGGATATGCTGAGATTATCGGCATTGCAAAGCAAGTCATAACCGATTTGAAATAGAAAAGTCGCCCTTCCCTACTTGCGATAGGGAAAGGCGGCAATAAGAGAAATTCTGTCAGAGAATTCCTCAAATACATTGTAGTATATTGTTCCGATATATCAATTACTTGGAGGAAAAGAAAATGAAAACAAGATTGGTTAGTCTGCTTCTATGTCTCATCATGTGCTTTTCTTTCGTGCCCAATACGGGCTATGCGGCAAAACGCGCTACTTATCATCCAAAAACCACATCCTCGGCAACCGTTAAAAAAGCCATAAAGAAACCAGTTAAAACAACGAAAAAAGCTTCCGTCAAAAAGGTCACCAAAAAGTCTACCGGTAAAAAAAACGCTACAAAAACTGTCAAAAGGCCCGCTGTTAAAAATAAAACGGTTGCGCAAAAAGCAAGCGCGCCTGCTCAGTCCCAAACGGTTTATTGGGTAGATCATACAAATATATATCATTCCTCAAAGAACTGTAGAACGCTAAGAAAATCAAAAGCAATACATAACGGAACCATAAAGCAGGCAAACCGTGCCGGACATAGCAGGCTCTGCAAAGTATGCGGATAATGGGTAATTTTGAAAATCCCTATTTCCGCTTCGATCCGGAATAACGAAAATCACAACCAGCGTTTGTTTCCGGCAACAGAATCGGTAAGCACTAAATCTGCAAGATAAAAGCCCGCCGAGCGGTCGGCGGGTTAAACGGGTAAAATCGTATTTTAAAGAGAAAAAAATAAAACCGCACCAAACAGCCGAAAAATGGCTACCTGGTGCGGATTTTTGATTGGAGCGGGAGAGGGGAATCGAACCCCCGTCATCAGCTTGGGAAGCTACATCAGAAACGCTGTAAACTCGCATAAATACTGGATTTTTTTAAGCGCCTGACTTGCATCTGACTTGCATAGTGTTCTGTGGCTGCAGTAAGGAGCGAAACAAAATCACCTGCCAACCGGTCAAGATCAGTAGGGGTGTATATGTTGAACAGTAATCAATCCAAATAAAAAATCCCCCGTCAGCCAATCAGCCAACGGGGGATGGTTTTGTTCTTTGAAAATTTTATTGCTTTATATTTGAATTTATCGAAATATATTATATAATAGGTATAAAATTTATATAGGTAATTTCAAAATTAATAATAAAATATTTTTAAAAAAATCATTGCAAATATAACCTATAAGTTATATTATATGATTAGGAAGCACAAATATGGATATAATACATAGAGTACCAGGATATAACCACATATATGCTTACAAGTCTTTTAGTGATGAATTCTGTCGACTTTTCAAAAACGACAAAGCCTCTTTAAAAAGGTATCAAAAATGGCTAACCCGACGATTAGGCATGTTGGAATCAAAAGGAACTGCTTGCATTAATGGGCAATCTTTTGAGTATATTGATCAAGACATTTATTCTATACGTCTTCCTGAAAGTAAGCACAATCCACGAGTAATCTTTACATTTTGTTTAGGTGAACAAAATGTAATATTATTAACCGCGTTTTTAGAACAAAATTCTTCAGATTATGATTCTCCTAAACGTATCTCCAGAAACAGAATAGTCATGATTAGGGAGGAATTTGATTTATGACTTTGGAAGAAAAATTAGCTAAAGTCCCTGTTGAAAATAATTTTTTTAGTGAGCTATCAGAAGTAGATATCGCTTATGGAAAATTAATGGGAAAAATAGCAGGCAAAATAATTTTAGAGCGTACTAAAAATCATTTATCACAAGAAGATTTGGCAAAAAAACTTGGCGTTAAACAGTCTTTAATATCCAAATGGGAAAGTGGCGACAATAACTTCACTTTTTTGCAAGTAATCAAAATATTTAATAAACTAGGTATTGATATTGATATAGTCTTTAATCCGCAAAACCAATATATGCAAAATAGTATTTCTCCATTTAGATTTACAATGCCACAGAAAACAAAAACAATACCATCAGAAGATGTTAGAAATATTCTATCAGAAGAATTTCTAGAAAAAGAGAGCGCGATTGCTTAATGAAAATTAATAATCAAATAACTGCAGACATTCAATTTATTGGAAGTTGCATTCAAAGAACTAAAATTTCAAATAATATTATTCGCCTTGATGATGATGCTGTACGAGAATTTGGTATAGACATCGATGTTCCCGAAATAGAACGAAACGAAAGTCTTGCATTGATTGGAATAGTTAATTTAGGTATTATTGTAAATGTAAAAGATAAAAAAAATAATAAAAAAACAAAAATCGATATATTAATACAAGGATGCTTTTCCTCAGCAAATCCAGAGTTATCGGAAGATAAATTCAAAGCTATGCTATATATAAATGGCGGTAGTGCTTTATATTCTATAGCTCGATCATTTATTTGCAATATATCAGCTAATATTTACGAATCTGGTAAACTTCTTTTGCCAATGATTAATATAATTGAATTTATAAAAGAAAAAATAAAAGAAGAGAAACAAGCAAAACCAAAAGCGGCATCAGAACAACTTGATAAAACAACCAAAAATAATTAAATCAAAATCACACAGAAATTAATCCAGTAAACAAAAAAAATCCCGCCCTCCGAAAAGAAAGCGGGGATTTCTTCGTTATTCCTGCTTTGTTACTTCATCCGGCGTATTGCTTGCTCCGGCTGCTGCGGAATCCACAAGCCCCTCGCCTACTATGTACGCGATTACTGCACCCAGCGACATGATTACGCCGCTGATCTGCTGGGTGGTGTTTGCGT